>JBANFS010000006.1:0-90414 GCA_037975885.1 Bacteroidota bacterium | reverse complement strand
GGCCATTTACCACTAGGGATATGAATATTTTTTGGATCTATATCGATGTGGTTAAACAAATGATGATGCATAAAGCTCCAATAGCTTTGTGGTGCATCCGGCTCTATCGGAAAATATTCATCTAAATTAAAAGTGATCACATTTTTAAAACTCAGTCCTTCTTCTTTGTGTAGCCTTACCAGCTCTTTGTATAATTTAATAGGAGTAGAGCCCGTTGCTAAACCTAGCACACAGTTTTTGCCTTCTGCTGCTTTTTCTTTAATAAGGGAAGCTATTTCCTGTGCAACAAAAGCAGAACCTTCAGCTGGGGAAGGGAAAATTTGGACTGGAACTTTTTCAAATGCGTCTATCATGTCTTTTCGGTATTGCTATAAAAACTAGTTATTCTCTGGGTTAAAATAAGCCTTGCTATAATTGATTTTAAAATTATCGTAACGCTTAAACTCATGTAATAATTTCTTTTCAAAAGCAGGCCAGCTTTTATTTTCTTTAGAAGTCCATAGTACTTCACTTAAAGCACTCATACGTGGGAATACCATGTATTCTACTTTGGCTGTATTATTCATATACTCAGACCAAACATTGGCTTGTGCACCTAAAACATATTTATGATCGGCAGGATCCATTTCTTTAGGAAGTGGTTCGTAGCTATATACTTTTTGGATAGTAGTATAACCACCAATCGTTACAGAATCTTCTTTTTTATTTTGTTGGTGGTCAAAATACATCCATCCGCCAGGAGTCATAATTACGGTATGCTTTTCTTTAGCAGCCTCAATACCACCTTTTTCACCACGCCAGCTCATAACGGTTGCGTTAGGCGCAAGGCCACCTTCTAAAATTTCATCCCATCCAATAATTTGACGGCCTTTGCTGTTTAAATATTTTTCTATTCTGCCAATAAAGTAGCTCTGTAAACCATGCTCATCTTTAAGGCCTTTTTCTTTAATTAAGTTTTGGCAAAACTCAGATCTTTTCCATGATTCTTTAGGACACTCATCACCACCAATATGAATATAGGTAGAAGGAAATAATGCAATTACTTCATCTAAAACATTTTGTAAAAAAGTAAAAGTATTTTCTGAAGGAACAAATACATCATCAAATACGCCCCATGTTTCTTGTACAATTTTAGTGCCTGGCTTCTTTAAAGCTTCTAGTGTTGCAGCACTATGCATCGTTGGAATGGCTGGTGTTGATTCATTTGGAAAACAACTAAGCTCGGGATAGGCAGCAATAGCAGCGCTTGCATGACCTGGCATTTCTATTTCAGGAATAATAGTTACAAATCTATCAGCAGCATATTTTACAATCTCTTTGATTTGTGCCTGAGTGTAATATCCCCCATATCTTGTATTGTTACTTCCTTTACCTGGGTATCGACCAATAATATTTGCGTTACGAAAACCTCCTACACTGGTTAGCTTCGGATATTTTTTAATTTCTATTCTCCAACCTTGGTCTTCGGTTAAATGCCAGTGAAACGTATTTAATTTATACATGGCAATAAAGTCGATATACTTTTTTACAAAGTCCATACCAAAAAAGTGACGACCCTCGTCTAAATGCATGCCTCTATAAACAAATCTTGGTTGATCTTGAATGCTAACAGCAGGAATATTTAAAGAAGCAGATTTTTGAATTGGTAATAATTGAATGAGCGATTGTACACCATAAAATACACCTTCTTCATTGGCGCCTTTAATAGCAACGCCATTACTAGATGATACTAGCGTGTACGTTCCTTTGGGTGCATTGCCATTGGTGTTTACTAAGCTAATTGCATTTTTTGCGCCAGTACCCACTGTAACTTTTAATTGAAATCCGTAAAATTCTTGTAAATACTTATTCAAAAAGTTTGCTGCTTTTTGTTGTCCAGCACTTTTAATTTGAAGGTTTGTTTTTGCAGAAATATTAAATGAGCCTTCATTTACTTGTAAGCTGGTAGGCTGCGGAATAATACTCACTTCTTGTGCATTTGCAAACATGCAAACTAAAAGGGTAAGGGTGGTAAATACTTTTTTCATAGGGTACGCAATTATTGATTCTCTAAAATAAAAAAGATTCCTCGTTTTGAGGAATCTTTTAGGCATTAATATTAATATTTTGTCATTATTTGACCGTTGTGAGCTTAATTACGTTGGTAGGTAAGTGGTCTGCAATTGGAGTACTTCCTGTATTTACCACCACATCGCCTTCTTTCACAAAACCGCGCTCTTTTAAGATATCAATTTGATCTGCAACAATATCATCTAAACTTTCTTCTTCGGCGTAGTAGAATGCACGTACCCCCCAGCTTAAACTTAATTGATTTACCAGTGATCTTTCTTTGGTAAATATAAATAATGGAGAAGAAGGTCTAAAACTACTGAGCATAAAACCAGTATAACCACTTTGCGTCATACCCACTAGTGCGTGCGCATTTACGTCTTCAGAAATTTTACACGCGTTGTAACAAACTGCGTCACTATGAAATGATGGTGATTGTGGTTGTGGCTTTAAATCTTCAGAGCGGTTGTAGCGGTATTCTGTTTTTTCTACTTCTCTAATGATCTTACACATGGTTTCTACCACAAGTGCAGGGTGATTACCCGCAGCGGTTTCACCAGAGAGCATTACGGCGTCAGCACCTTCTAATACGGCGTTGGCAACGTCAGTGATTTCACTTCTGTTAGGTTTAACTCGGTCAATCATGCTCTCCATCATTTGGGTAGCTACAATAACTGGTTTACCTCTATGAATACACTTTCTGATAAGTTCTTTTTGAATAAGTGGGATTCGCTCAACAGGAAGTTCAACACCTAGGTCTCCGCGAGCCACCATGATACCATCAGAAGCTAAAATGATATCTCTGATATTGGTAAGCGCTTCCGGCATTTCAATTTTAGCAATGATTTTAGACTTGCTTTTATTTTTATCTAAAATGCCTCTAAGCATTTCTATATCTGCTACTCTTTTAACAAAGCTTAGTGCAATCCAATCTAACTCTTCCTTGATCATGAAATCAAGATCAATAATATCTTTTTCTGTTAAAGCAGGTAATGAAATTTTTGTATCTGGAAGGTTCAACCCTTTTTTAGAAGAGATAATGCCACCAAGGGTTACGGTTACTTTAACGTCACCGTTTGGTTCAACCGATAATACTTTCACTTCAATTTTACCATCATCAATCATAATGGTATTACCCACTACTACATCACCTGCAAGGTTAGGGTAGGAGACATAAATTTTTTCGTGGGTACCAATGCATTTTTCGTTGGTAAGCGTTAGAATATCACCCACTTTTGCATCTAGGGCGTTGTCTTTTATTTCACCCACTCTTAACTTAGGTCCTTGTAAGTCCCCTAAAATGGCAATATTGTATGGTTCTGTTTTATTGATGGTGCGAATATGATCGATGATGGTTTTTTTGTCTTCATGACTACCATGTGAAAAGTTTAAACGAAAAACGTTTACACCTGCCTTTACAAGCGCCAATAGCTGATCATATTTATCACAAGCTGGACCTACAGTTGCAACGATTTTTGTGCGGTGATCCATGTGTGCAAGACCTGCTTGCTTATCCATGTTTCTGTGTAGGTATTTCTCTAAATTTTTTGACATATTCTTTTCTTACTTAATTGCTTTTATTGCTTATTGTGAGTTTATGATACAAGATTAACTAGCTAGTATTTTTACAATTTTAAACCAGTCTTGAGATATTTTTTGTTTTGCTTTTACTGCGTTGTCAAGTGGGGTGTAATGTACTTTGTTGTTTACAATACCAACCATTACATTATTGCGACCTTCTATTAAACACTCAACAGCATGAAAGCCCATGCGGCTTGCTATTAGGCGGTCTAAGCAACTAGGTGCACCACCTCTTTGAATATGTCCTAGAATGCAAATTCTGATATCGGCGTTGGGTAAACGATTTTTCATAATCGCTCCAATTTCATTGGCGCCACCTAATTCATCACCTTCTGCCACCACTATTAAATTCACTAATTTTTTGCGCTTTTCTTTTTCGGTTAAAGAAGCAATCAGTTCTTCAATATCTGTTTTGGTTTCAGGAATTAAAATGTTTTCGGCACCTGTAGCAATACCACTATGTAGAGCAATGTATCCGGCGTCTCTACCCATAACTTCCACTACAAATAAGCGGTCGTGGGCATCTGCGGTATCTCTAATTTTATCGATGGCTTCTACAGCTGTATTTACTGCGGTATCAAATCCAATGGTAAAATCGGTACCTGCAATGTCTTTATCGATCGTGCCTGGTAATCCAATACAAGGGATATCAAATTCGTTGCTAAATTTTTGTGCTCCTTTAAAACTTCCGTCTCCACCAATTACTACAAGACCATCAATGCCAAATTTTTTAAGATTGTCGTATGCTTTTTTGCGGCCTTCAGGTTCAAAAAATGCAGCGCTACGGGCTGTTTTTAAAATTGTACCACCACGCTGAATGATGTTGGCCACAGATTTTGAATCCATTTTAAAAATATCACCTTCCACCATACCATTGTAGCCTCTTACAATACCGTATACTTCGATACCATGATATAAAGCGGTTCTCACAACGGCTCTTACAGCTGCATTCATACCTGGAGCATCTCCTCCCGAAGTTAATACGCCAATTTTAGTTACTTTTTTAGTAGACATTTTCTCTGCTTTATTATTGGCCTTAAATTACTGGGCCTCAGTTGTAAATGGGTGTCTAACGAAGACGAGGTACGAAAATAAGCATTTGAAATCTATTTTGCAATTCAATACGTGTTGGCTTAAAAATGTGTAAACTTGTAAGATGAAAGTACTTGTAACTGGAGCCAATGGATTTACTGGACAGCACTTAATTAAAACCCTTGTTAATAAAGGGTTTGAAGTTGTTGCGACCTCCCGAAATGAGTCTAAACTACCATCATATAATAATTTAACTTACTATAATTGTGAGCTAACAGATGTTAGGAATGTTGAAAATTTGTTTGATTTAACAAAGCCGGTTGCAGTTATTCACACCGCTGCTATGAGTAAGCCAGACGAGTGTGCTGCAAACCCTGACCTTTGCAAGGCCAATAATATTACCGCAACCAAGCATTTATTAGACGCTGCCACCAACGTGGGTACCAACCATTTTGTATACCTAAGTACCGATTTTATTTTTGGAGAAAACGGCCCACACGCCGAGGACGATATTCCTTCGCCACTTAACTTATATGGCGCTTCTAAATTGGAAGCTGAAGCGCTCGTTCATGCCGCATCTTTAAAAACCACCATTGTAAGACCCGTTTTTATGTACGGACCCGTATGGGAAAACCTACGGCCTAGTTTTATACAGTGGGTGGCTGGAAAATTACAAAAAGCAGAGCCTATTAAAGTTGTTACCGATCAGGCGCGCACACCCACGTATATTGGTGATTTGTGTTGGGGTATCCAAAAAATTATAGAAGACCAGGTGACCGGTGTTTTTCATTTGGCAGGAAAAGATATTGTTTCTCCATACGATATGGCGGTATCAGTTGCCAAACATTTAAACCTGCCTTTGGGTTTAATAGAACCGGTTACAGCTAGTACATTTCCGGAACCTGTTAAAAGAGCCCAGCGCTCTGGTTTAAAAATTGATAAAGCTGTAAATGAGCTTGAGTATGCTCCACACTCATTTGTAGCAGCACTTCAAAAATGTTTTTAATGAAAAAATATAATTACGCCTTGCTTTTTTGGGCTATAACCATAGCTCATTTGTTTTGTATTTATATGAACTGGCCTCAGCAGCGCGTGTATAGTAAATTTATTTTAGTGCCCATTTTAATGTGGTATTTGTACAAATCGCCAGTACGCAATAATCCTATAAAAGGTATGTGGCGCGCGTATTTGGGCCTATTTTTTTCATGGGTAGGTGATGTGTTATTAATAGGTGAGGGGCCTAACTTTTTTTTATCGGGCATGATTGCATTTATTACAGCCCACGTATATTATAGTTTGTTTTTTATTCAAACAGTTCCAGTAAAAAAAGATACGGCGGGTGTATTTTATAAAACACTTATTGGATTAAGTGTTGTTTGTGGATTGCTATTTATTTTTCTTCGTAACGCACTTGGCGCTTATCAAGTACCCATATTATTGTACATGCTCTTTATTTCATTAATGGCTTCATTAGCAGTTCATACAACAACAAATCCTGCCTATAAAAATTTTGCGATTCAAACATTTGTGCCAGGTGCTTTATTGTTTGTTACTAGTGATGCATTACTAGCCACCAATAAATTTTATGCGCATTTACCCATATTGGATTTGGGGGTAATGTTTACCTATGCTGGCGCTCAGTATTTTTTAACCAAAGGATTTATCAGCATAAAAAAAGTCTCGCACCCATAATAGATGCGAGACTTTTTATGATGTAAGGTTATTGTATTAGTAACCCATGCCACCCATATCAGGTGCACCATGAGAATGGCCAGCAGCTGCTTCAGGTTTTGGTTTGTCTGCAATTACACACTCTGTTGTTAACAACATAGCAGCGATAGATGCAGCGTTTTCTAATGCAACACGTGTTACTTTAGTTGGATCAATTACACCCGCTTTAAATAGGTTTTCGTAAACCTCTGTGCGTGCATTGAAACCAAAGTCACCTTTGCCTTCTTTAATTTTTTGTACAACAATAGAACCTTCAATACCGCTGTTGATAACGATTTGACGTAGTGGCTCTTCGATGGCTCTTTTTACAATTTGAATACCTGTTGCTTCATCTTCGTTTGCACCTTTTAGTTTTTCTAAACTTTCTACTGCACGGATATAAGCAACACCACCACCAGGTACGATACCTTCTTCAACAGCTGCACGTGTAGCGTGAAGCGCATCGTCTACGCGGTCTTTCTTTTCTTTCATTTCAACTTCTGTAGCAGCACCTACATACAATACTGCAACACCACCACTTAATTTCGCTAAACGCTCTTGTAATTTTTCGCGGTCGTAGTCTGAAGTTGTGTTTTCGATTTGTGCTTTAATTTGGTTTACACGAGCAGTGATATCTGCTTTTTTACCTTTACCACCAACAATAACAGTGTTGTCTTTGTCGATTGTAACAGAAGATGCTTGACCTAAATAAGTAAGGTCTGCATTTTCTAATTTAAAGCCTTGCTCTTCACTGATAACAGTTCCAGCAGTTAAGATAGCAATGTCGGTTAACATTTCTTTACGACGATCACCAAAACCTGGAGCTTTAACAGCAGCCACTTTAATAGTGCCACGTAATTTATTAACCACAAGTGTAGCAAGTGCTTCACCTTCTAAATCTTCAGCGATGATAACTAAAGGACGACCGCTTTGAGCTACTTTCTCCAAAATATGAAGAATGTCTTTCATTGCAGAAATCTTTTTGTCATAAATTAAGATGTATGGATTTTGGATTTCTGCTTCCATTTTTTCGCTGTTCGTAACGAAGTATGGAGAAATATATCCACGATCAAATTGCATACCTTCTACAACGTCTACAGTTGTATCAGTACCTTTTGCTTCTTCTACAGTAATTACACCTTCTTTGCCTACTTTAGACATTGCAGTTGCAATTAACTTACCAATTTCACTATCACTGTTTGCAGAAATGGTAGCTACTTGTTCAATTTTTTTAGAATCGTTACCTACCGCTTGAGATTGAGTTCTTAAGTTCTCGATCACTTTCGCAACAGCTTTGTCAATACCGCGCTTTAAATCCATTGGATTTGCACCAGCAGCAACGTTTTTTAAACCTTCAGAAATGATTGCTTGTGCTAATACAGTTGCAGTTGTAGTACCATCACCAGCAATATCAGCTGTTTTGCTTGCTACTTCTTTAACCATTTGAGCACCCATGTTTTCGATTGCATCTTCTAGTTCAATTTCTTTCGCTACAGATACACCATCTTTAGTTACAGAAGGAGCGCCAAATTTTTTCTCAATTACCACATTGCGACCTTTAGGGCCTAATGTTACTTTTACTGCGTTGGCTAAAGTGTCAACGCCTTTTTTCATTTTATTTCTTGCTTCGATATCGAAGAAAATTTGCTTAGCCATTTGGATAACAATTTAATTTTACGAATTTATATTTTCAGATTAGTTACAAGTGTATACTATACAATTGCAAGTAAATCACTTTCACGCATGATTAATAAATCTTGACCTTCGATTTGGATTTCTGTACCAGCATATTTGCCATATAGTACATTGTCACCCACTTTTACAGTCATTGGTTCATCTTTTTTACCAGTACCAACTGCAACTACAACACCGCGTTGTGGTTTTTCTTTTGCAGTATCAGGGATAATGATTCCGCCAGCAGTTTTTTCTTCTGCGGCAGCAGCCTTTACAATCACTCTGTCGTGTAAGGGCTTTACGCTTAATTTCTTAGCCATACCTAATTGTTTTTTAATGTTTGTGTTAAAAAATCTGTTCCTAAACGTAAATCGTTAACCAGAACAGTACCTATTCATCTATTATTATGCCAAGGGGATTGCTAGGTCAAAATTTCAGGGTTTACCCTGCTAGTCTACCTAAAATGGCGAAAGCCTGTCAGAACGGGCAGCAAAGATGCGGTAAGTTTTGGTTTACAAGTGTCAAATTTTCATTTTTAGGCGGTTTGTGGGCAATTTCTTTCTACATTTGCCCACCCAAATAAGTTCTTACCAGATGATAAGTAGAAGAAATATCCGTGTGAAAGTGATGCAGCTCCTATATATTATAGAAACTGCCGAAGCTGGAGCCAAGCTCCCTAAGCCTGCACAAGTGCTTAAAAAACAGCTAGATCTGAGTAATGAGCTATTCGTTTACCTCCTTTATTTCATTACAGAAGTGGCCCGTTACGCCGAAACCAGCGCCTTTAACCGTGCTGCCCGTAACCTGCCTTCATCCGACGATTTAAACGTAAACACCAAAATTGCGGGCAATTCACTCTTATGGGAAATCATCGAAAGTGAAAGTTTTAAAGAGGCACTTGAGGTATTTAAGCCAAACAACACCATTTCAAAAGACCTCTTAAAAAAGACTTTTGATGCCTTAACAGCTTCTGATATTTATCAATTATACACCGCTAGTGACGCCAGAGACAAGGCCAAGGAAAAAGAAATTATCAAGTTTATTTTTACAAACCTTATGCTTCCTAACGAAGCATTTATTGAGCATATCGAAGAAGTATTTCATAACTGGGACGATGACGCTGAAATGATGGAACAGCTGGTATTAAATTACATTCAAAAACCGGCTGGCGTTAACTTATTAGAAATGGTAGGTGCCGAAAAATGGCAGTTTGCACAAAGCTTATTGGAAACCACCATTGATAAAAAAGAAGTAGCTGCAGAATTAATTAAGCCTAAATTAAAAAACTGGGATGCAGAGCGTATAGCCCTGCTGGACATGATTTTGATGCGTATGGGTGTTTGCGAATTGTTATTTTTTGAAACCATTCCAACCAAAGTAACCATAAATGAGTATATTGATTTAGCAAAGGATTATAGTACCGCACAAAGTGGTCAATTTGTAAACGGAATTTTAGATAATATTCATAAAGAATTAACCGAGTCTGGTAAGATTCAAAAGGTTAATTTTAATGCTTCAAATAACAAAAAAAAATAGAGATGAACAGTTTAAGTTTAGTATTGTTAGCAGGTAATCCACAACAAGGTGGAGGCGGTATGGTACAATTAGTAATGATGGGTGCCATTATTTTAGTTTTCTGGTTATTCATGATTCGCCCGCAAGCTAAAAAAGCAAAAGACCAAAAGAAATTTATTGATAACATGCAAAAAGGTGATCGTATTGTTACCATCGCTGGTATCCACGGCACTATCAATAAAATCAATGAAGATGGAACGCTTCAATTAGAAGTTAGCCCTGGTAGCTACCTTAAAATTGAAAAGTCTTCTATTAGCATGGATTGGACTTTAGCGATAGCTAAAGCAAATGCTTAAGATTGGTATTACAGGAAGTATTGGTGCCGGTAAATCAACGGTAGCAGGTATTTTTAAAGTACTGGGCGTACCTGTTTTTGACGCTGATGCCATTGCAAAAAGTATATTAAATTCGGATCCAGCGTTACGCGAGCAAATCATTGCGGCGTTCGGATCAGAAACTTATAAGAATGGGTTGTTAGATAGAAAATATCTAGCAACCCTTGTTTTTAATAACCCAGACCAGCTCGCAAAACTTAATGCCCTGGTGCATCCCGCAACCATCAAAGCGGCTGATACATGGGCCAAACACTGGGAGAAGCAGGGTAGTCCTTATATTGTTAAAGAAGCCGCTTTATTATTTGAAGCTGGAACAAATGTTGGGCTCGATTTTATTATTGGTGTTACGGCACCAGAAGATCTGCGCATAACAAGGGTGATGGCAAGAGATCATGTTACACGTGAAGAAGTGCTAAAGCGCATGCAGCATCAACTAGATGATACCAAAAAAATGGAGCGTTGTGATATTGTTATTGACAACAACGAAAAAGCATTACTAATTCCGCAGGTATTAACCCTTCATCAACAATTTACTTCTTAATCACTTCTTCAATTACTTTTCCTACAGCACCATTTGGCATTTGTACTTTTAATAGTGCAGCCAGTGTTACGGCAATATCAGTCATGTAGGTTTCTTTGTGAGAGCTTCCTTTATTGATACCAAAACCATACCATAATAATGGAATATGCGCATCGTACGGATACCATAAGCCATGTGTAGTTCCGGTGTTACCACCATCGATATAGCCAGGTTTAAAAATGATTTGAACATCACCACTTCTGCGAGGGTAAAAACCATTCGCAAGCATTTCACGAAGTGTTTTATTAATCGGCGTAGTCATGATTTCTGAAGTAGGAAACGCATTAGCAACCGCTTCATTTTTTTTCATGTAACTAGCAATCCAGTTTTTAATAGGAGCGTCATCAATTTTAGCAGAATCTAATTTAACGTGGTTTAAATGCACTTGATAATTGTACATGCTCACTACTAAATTATCGATACCATATTTTGCTTTTAATTGAGCGTTCATTTCTTTTTGAATACCCGCATCATTGACTGCACCACCAGGTAATTTGTTTTCAGTCATAAAGCCTGGAACATGCGCCACAGCATGATCTGCAGTTAAAAATACCGTGTACTGTCCATTTCCAACTTGTGTATCCAAAAAGGTAAAAAATCTGCCTAGTTCTTCGTCAAGTCTAACATAGTCATCTACATTTTCCCATGAGTTAGGACCAAAAGAGTGGCCAATATAATCAGGAGAAGAATAACTCACGGTAAGCATATCAGTGTTACCGGTTTGTCCTAATTTTTCGGCAACAACAGCTGCTTTAGCCATTTCTGTGGTGAGAATATTACCTAGAGGCGTAGATGAAATTTTACCGTAATCTTTGCCTATAAATTTAGACAAGTCGTAAGGAAATCCTAAAGCATCTTTTCCAAAAGGTTTGCCTTCATAATCTTTTTGATCTGCTGTAGCATAATCGGTATAAGTTGAAGCAGGCAAAGCAGTGTTCCAACCTAATTTATACAAAGAGTCAACTACTTTTCTATTGTTAAATTCATTCACCCAACTTGGCAATTGATTGGTGTAATAGGTGCTCGTAATAAAATTTCCAGAAGCACCTTCATACCAATATGCACCTGTAGCACTATGGCCTGCAGGTAAAATAGCGCCTCTATCTTTAATCGCAATACCTACCACTTTACTTTTGAAATTGGTAGCGAGTCTTAATTCATCACCAATAGTGGTGGTAAGCATGTTGCGTGGGCTCATTTGACCATCTGCCTCTGTTTTACTGCCAACACCTTTTACTGTTTTGTCTTCACTACAATACACGCTACGCATCAGTTGATTGTCCCACCATGCGTTGCCCGTAATGCCATGAATGGCAGGAACAGAACCTGTATAAGCACAAGTGTGCCCACAAGCCGTTACTGTTGGGGTATATGGGATAAAATTATTTTCGCAAGAATAACCTTGGCTTAATAATCTGGTTAATCCACCATTTGCTTTAAAAAGAGGTCTAAAACGCACCAAATAATCCCATCGCATTTGATCCACTACAATGCCTACTACCAGCTTAGGTCTTACTACAGAAGGTGCTAAACTCCCTTTTTGCGCCGTAGCTGACGTTGTTTTTTGAGCAATAACGCCATTATTGGCACATATTGCGAAAAGGCTTAAAAGACTAAAAATCAAGTGCTTTTTCATAAGAAATGGGGTATTAAAATGCGTTTTTAACATATTTCAGCGACTAAGGTACACAATGGTGCATAAATCCAACGCTAATTGAGTGCATAAAAAGATTAATTTTGCATCAATTTTTATTGATTACCAAAGAAATAATGATAATATATGGCAGACATCTTTGAGAAACTCCTTAAGAACGCTGGGCCATTAGGTCAGCACCGTGAAAGAGCACATGGTTACTTTGCTTTCCCTAAGTTAGAAGGTGAAATAGGAAGTAGAATGAAATTTAGAGGCAAAGACATGATTGTATGGAGCCTTAACAACTACTTAGGTTTAGCCAATCATCCGGAAATTAGAAAAGCAGATGCGGAAGCTGCTGCTACATACGGGCTGGCATCTCCAATGGGCGCGCGTATGATGAGTGGTAATACTGATCAGCACGAACAATTAGAAAGTGAGCTTGCTGCGTTTGTTTTTAAACAAGACGCGATATTAATGAACTTTGGTTATCAAGGTATCATGAGTACCATTGATGCTATATGTGGAAGACATGATGTAATTGTTTACGACGCAGAAAGCCATGCATGTATTATTGATGGACTTCGTTTACACCCAGGTCACCGTTATGTATTTAAGCACAACGATCTTGAAGATTTTGAAAAACAAATGCAACGTGCTACTGCGCTTATTGAAAAGCAAAAGGCAGGTGGTATTTTAGTAATCACCGAAGGTGTATTTGGTATGGCTGGTGATCAAGGAAAACTGAAAGAAATTGCTGCATTAAAAGGCAAGTATGATTTTAGATTATTAGTTGATGATGCACATGGTTTTGGTACGCTTGGAAAAACAGGTGCCGGTGCCGGTGAAGCACAAGGTTGTCAAGACGCAATTGATCTATACTTCTCGACATTTGCAAAATCAATGGCTTCTATCGGAGCATTTTTAGCAGGTGATAAAACCATCATCGATTTTATTCGTTACAATATACGTTCTCAAATTTTTGCAAAGAGTTTACCAATGCCACTTGTGATTGGTAATTTAAAGCGCCTCGAAATGCTTCGCACGATGCCAGAACTTAAAGAAAAGTTATGGAGCAATGCATTAAAATTACAAGCTGGATTAAAAGAGCGTGGTTTTGATATTGGTAAAACAGATACGCCAGTTACGCCTGTGTACATGAAAGGTGGGGTGGAAGAAGCAACTGCGATGGTAATGGACTTGCGTGAAAACTATAAAATATTTTGCTCGATTGTAGTTTATCCTGTTATTCCTAAAGGACATATTATTTACCGCTTAATTCCTACAGCAGCGCATACTGACGCTGATATCCAGGAAACATTAATTGCGTTTACTGAAACTAAAGCCAAATTAGATGCTGGTGCTTACAAGGTAGAAGCGATTCCTGATATGGCAGAGAAAAAATAAATGAAAAGCATATAAAAAGGCCCGCTTCTTTGTAGCGGGCCTTTTTAGTTATATACATTTTGGTGTTATTCGCAAATCAGTATTATAAGCTTTTGATTAATTCATTTGCAAAAGTTACATAGTCTGCATTTTTGCCTGTTGCAATGTCAATACATTTTTGCGCACTTGCTTTTGCACTTACTTTATCACCTAATGCTTTTTCAATTCTAGCTTTTAATAAAAACATCCAATACGCTTCTTTGTTAGCTTCTACCGCTTTGGTAATGTTAACCAACGCTTTGTTGTAGTCTTTGTCAAACTCATAATAAAAACTCGCAGCCGTATTGTAAGTGTTTGCTTGCACAGCATCTGCAGCCAATGCTTTTTCTACTTGTGCACGAACTCGGTCTTTAATATTTGTACTAATTGGAACGGCTACTTGAACACCAGCCCAAGCCATATGTAGTTCACATGTTTCTGCAGCGATGTTTTCAAACTGCATGGTAAAAGTTTCTGCAAAGTTTGCAGCTTTTTGTGCTTTTACTTTTACACGAACAACGTCTTCTGCTTCTTTGTAGCCATCAGTACCCCAGTTGTTTACCCCTTTATTAATAATCACGTCCCAAATTTCTTTACCAGGGATAGCATAAATAACATAGGTTCCAGCTTCTAATTCGGTACCACCAATAGTTACTTTGTCTGTAAATTTAATTTTTGTTGCTGCGTTAGCTCCAAGGCGCCATAAGCTGCCAAGGGGTGCTAATTCACTTTTTTCTTTTAATGCAGTACGTCCTTTAATGTTAGGACGAGAATAGGTAAGTTCGATAGATCCCATACCAAAATCTTGTGTGATTTTTTGAGTGGTACTTGCCTGAGGCATTTTAATTTGAGCGCTTGCAAACACGGTTACAAAAGCAGCTACAATGGTGAGTATTTTTTTCATAGGTAAAACTTTATGTTTTTAGTACAGCAAACCTAACACTATTTTTTAAAAGCAGGGTGAAACTGTTGAAGGGTATCCCTTAAAAAATCGCGGTTAAGGTGGGTGTAAATTTCGGTGGTAGTGATGCTTTCGTGGCCTAGCATTTCTTGAACGGCCCTTAAATCGGCACCGCCCTCCACTAAATGGGTGGCAAAACTATGCCTAAAGGTATGTGGTGAAATCACTTTTGTGATGCCAGCAGTAAGTGCCAGGCTTTTGATTATATAAAATATCATCACCCGGCTTAATGCATTGCCGCGTCTGTTTAAAAACAAAATATCCTGGTTTTTCTCAGACACAGTCTGGTGTGATCTTACGGTGTCTTTGTATATTTTAATGCATTTAATGGCGTCTGTTCCAATAGGCACCAGTCTCTCTTTATCGCCTTTACCAATTACCCTTATAAAACCAATATCTAAGTACAAACATGAAATTTTTAGCCCCACTAGTTCGCTGACACGTAGTCCACAACTGTACATGGTTTCTAAAATGGCTTTATTTCTAGTGCCCTCGGGGCTTGATAAATCAATGGCGCCAATAAGCTGTTCTATTTCTTCAAAGCTTAAAGTGTCGGGTAATTTTCGTCTGGTTTTTGGGGCTTCGAGTAGGGTAGATGGATCGATAGTAACCAATTGTTCTGTGAGTAGGTATTTATAAAAACTTCTAATGCCTGAAATAATTCGGGCCTGTGTTGTAGCGCCCATGCCAAGTTCTCCAATCCATTTTACAAATGCCTGTAAGTCTTTAAGGGTAAGGGCTGCAGGATTTTTTTCCTGATTCACTACTTGTAAATACTGTGTTAGTTTGGTAACGTCATGCAGGTAGGCTTCCACCGAGTGATCGCTCAAAGACTTCTCCAATCGTAAGTATGCTTTGTATCCTTTTTTATAGGCTTCCCACATCCGTTAATTTTTAATTCCGCAGTGTTTACCGGTTAATTTGGAAATGAAGGTAAGCTAACCGATATTGCGACACCAAATTTATTCAAAGTAAAGCAAAGAAATGCAGGTGAATCTTAAGTCGTTTAAGCAGAAAGCAAAAAAACACGAAAAATCTTTTAAAAGTTTCTTATCAAAAATTGGACGCAAGCCCCCTAAAGATTTAGATAAAAATGCACCCGCAATTGATGCCGAAGTTTGGAAAGAAGTGGACTGTTTGAGTTGTGCCAATTGTTGTAAAAGCATGAGCCCTACATTTACGGCTACCGATATTAAAAGAATTGCTGGACATTTTAATATTTCTCCCAAAGAGTTTAAAGCTACTTGGCTCGAGTATGATGCCAAAGATAATGACTGGGTGAATGTTTCACAGCCTTGTCAGTTTTTAAATTTGAGCACTAATATGTGTTCTATTTATGAGGTAAGACCCGCAGACTGTGCAGGTTTCCCACATCTCAAAAAGAAAAAGTTTGTTGAATACTTACACGTACACAAGCAAAATATATCATACTGCCCAGCCACATTTAAGATGGTTGAAAAAATGATGGAGCGCTATTAGAAGTAAACATCCTCTATAAAATAGATTTTTGGATCATTATTTGTCTCAAAGTTAATCGCTATCACATCAAACTGTATATTTTTATATTGAGGGTTTAGGTAATGATAATGGCAGGCAGCATTTTTTAAATGCCTCATTTTTTTTGCTGAAATATGTTCTTCGGGATTTCCAAACAGGAGGCTTGTTCTTGTTTTTACTTCTATAAAATGAAGTGTATTGCCAATCGTTGCAATGATGTCAAGCTCCCAGTGGTGATGCCTCCAGTTGAGGTCTAATACTGTATAGCCAAGTTCCAATAGGAAGGAGACTGCAAATGTTTCTCCCTTTTTTCCTATCTGAATGTTGTGCGATAGCATTTTGTTAAAATTAAAAGTTGATAAAACATCAGCGGGATTTTTTCGTTTCTATAAAAAAAGCAACATGTCTTTCAAGTATAGCGTTCATAAATTACAAGGTACTGTTCAGCACTATAGCTGGGGTGGTACCACATTTTTGCCTAAGCTATTAAGTATAGAAAACCCAAATCATAAACCCTTTGCAGAGTATTGGTTGGGTATTCATGCTGGAGGGCCTTCCAGTATTGAGGTAAACCAACAATCCGTTTTACTTTCTGATGCCATTGCCACAGATCCAAAAGCAGCATTATCTGAACCAGTTTATTCCCATTTTGGAGGTTTACCATACCTTTTTAAAGTTTTGGATGTTAAAGACATGCTTTCTATTCAAGTGCATCCCACCAAAGAATATGCAAAAGTCGCATTTGAAAAGGAAGAAGCTGCAGGTATAGCATTAAATGCACCTAACCGAAATTATAAAGACACCAACCATAAACCAGAGATTATGCTGGCTATGAGTGAGTTCTGGCTGTTACATGGATTTAAATCTGAAGCTAAAATACTAGAAACGTTAGAAAATATAGCAGAATTTCAGGTATTAGTACCCTTGTACAAATCTGAGGGATTAAAGGGTTTGTATCAGTTTTTGATGGAAATGGAACAGGCGCAGGTTGATAGCTTTTTAAGTCCGGTGGTTAAAAGGGCCCTTCGGAACAAACAAGAAGGTAAAGTGGACAGAAACGCCCCAGATTGGTGGGTGGCTAAATTGTATGAAAATGCAGCAGGTATATTACCTATAGACAAAGGCGTTTTTTCGATCTACCTATTTAATATTGTTTGTGTAATGCCAGGGCAGGGGATATTTCAGGACGCTGGCGTACCACATGCCTATTTGGAGGGTCAAAATGTGGAGTTAATGGCCAATAGCGACAATGTTTTAAGGGGTGGTCTGACGCCAAAGCATATAGACGTTGAAGAGCTTATCCTTAATATAAAGTTTGAATCTATTGACCCTGTCATAATAGAAGGCACCAAGCCTTGCATGGGCGAAAGCGTTTATCCAGCGCCGGTTCAAGACTTTGGTATCGCATCCATTACCCTTGATGGCTCTAATTCCTACAGTTATGAAGCTGAAAGTATGGATATGTTTTTGGTAGTGGAGGGCGGTTGTGTTGTAAACAACCAGATGACTATTAAAACAGGTGAGGCTTTTGTTGTTTTTCCTGGCAATAAGTTAAACATACATGCGTCTGGTAAAACCCTTATTTATAGAGCATTTGTGCCTTCTTTGGCAGCTTATTCACAACATGAGGAAAATTGATGGTAGTAAGAGTGTTGCGAAGTACCTATTTTTGTTTTGAAACATTAAATACATGAAAATTTCTAGATCTATAATCGTTGCTTTAGTACTCACAATTGTAGCAAGTGCACTTTACAGAATCATGCCTAACAGACCCATGGGTTTTGCACCTCAAATTGCCATTGCATTATTTAGTGGAGCGCTGTGTGTGAAAAATAAAAAGTGGGCTTTTGCAATGCCACTAGTTTCTATGTTTATTTCAGATTTATTTTTTGAAGTATTGTACATGAACCACTTAACAGACTACCAAGGTTTTTACAGTGGACAGTGGCTTAACTATGTTTTGATTGCTGGTTTAGCAGTTTTTGGATTTTTAATTCAAACAAAAAAAATTGCATCTATGAGCCTTGCTTTTTTAGCAGGCCCTACTGCTTATTTTATTCTTTCTAATTTTTCTGTGTGGGCTTTTGGTGGTGGATGGAATAGACCTAAAACTTTTGCTGGTTTAATGCAGTGTTATGTAGATGGTATTCCATTTTACGCGAATAGCATGATTGCTACATTTATTTTTGGAGCAGTGTTGTTTGGTGCATATAGTTTGCTTGTGAATAGAAAGGCTGCTACTGCATGACTCTGATTGGTTTGTAAAAGATACTTCTAGCGTCAGTTTTGCTGCTATTCTAACTTTTGAAACATTTTTTAGCTCCCAATAAAATTGGTTCAAATGTCTACAGCCGGTTCAATTTATTCCTACTTATTTTTTTCAATAGTTGTATTTGCAATCATTGTATTTTTTGATGTTCTTTTTACTGTTAAACGCCCCATCATTTTAAAGATCTTTTTTTTACTTCTCACTTCAAGTGTTGGGTTATTTAGTTTTCTTATATGGTTAAACCACTTGAATGAATACATACTTTTATTTTTTCCAGCCCTAAAATTTTTGATGTGGTCCTCTATGGCTCTTATACTTTCCCATTTATACGTTGGAAAAGATAAGCGGTGGATTTATTTATTGCTAGCGGGTGCTACAGTGGTATTGATTATATCAATTTATCGCGTTTATATTTATGTGATTACGCCTGAGTTTATAAGTAAGGTAGCTACGATGGATCCCGTTATGATGTTTACTCAAAAATTTAGTTTTAAAGTAAACTTGATTCCAAGGTTGATATTATTAGCCTTGTTTACTACCATCAATATGCGAATCATTTATTTGATTTTCAAAAAATCATCAGAAGGAAATTTTTATTATGACAAAGTAAAAAATTGGACAAAAGCCTTTGTAACTCTAGAGTTTTTTAGTGTTGCGGTATTTGGTATAATGAATTCTGCTTTAGTATCTTTTGAATTTGGTAATGCTATGCTTATTGTTCTAGGGTATTTAATTTTGTTCATAGTTTTTTATCGACCAAGGTTTATCAATAATCAAAGTGTTAAACTAGCTATATCAAATTCATTTATTAAAGAAAAATATAGTACAATATCGGATGCAAATTTTTATACTCCGTTTTTTATCAAACAATATTATTTGAATGAAGATGCAACGCTAGAACAATTTTGTACTCAAAATGGTATCGAGTCAAACGAGTCTTTACAAGAACATTGTATAAAAAAATACAATATGAGTTTTAGTAATCTAGTTAATAAATCTAGGGTTGACTATTTTATTGAACTCGTTAAGTCTCCAAAATTTAAACATTATTCGATCGATGCTTTAGCAAAAGAAGCAGGATTTAACTCTCGTCATCACCTCTATAAGCCTTTTAAAAAGTTTCATGGTGGAACACCTTCGGATTTTATTAATACTATAAGTGCCTAATAATCAAGGTAACATAAATTTTTACCTCATTATATCTAGATTTACTTCTACTATTTGTTAAAATATTTTAATATAAGCAACTTGTAAAGTCTATTGCTTATGATTAAATATTTACCCTTCATTATTTTATTGTTTTTCAATGTTGCTTCAGGTCAAACTATTGGAAGTAATGCAACGCCCGGCACATTTAATTTAGGAGGAGGGACCAGTAAGATTTCTCAAGATTTTTTGGTGGATTGGAGTATTGGTGAAAGCACCATTATTGAATCATTTTTTGGTAGAAAAACTAATGAAAATCTCATTTTGACTTCCAAAGCTTTTGTAACGAGTGGGGTGCTTCAACCTTCAGATTGGTTTCACAAGCCTATTTTAAATACAAAAGACCTTCAATTGGATGAAGTAAGAGTATATCCAGTCCCAGCTAAGTATGAAGTAAACCTTGATTTCAGGTCTGGGGATATTGGTTATATCTATGTGACTTTATATGACTTGAACGGCAAAATTCTAGGAACAAAAGAGCTCGTTAAATCTGAAAAGCCAATTTCTCAAAAATGGAACATTAGCAGATTGGCAAGTGGGAACTATTTTTTTAAAGTTTTAGTTCGACCTAATTCATATAAAATAGAAAAAACGGGTGTTTTTAAATTTCAAAAAATCAATTAACGGATGAAAAAGCTTCTTTTATTACTAGTCACAATTGTTTTATTTGAATCTGTTCAGGCCCAAATCCCTCAAACATTAAATTACCAGGGTATTGCCAGAAATGCAAATGGTGAGCCAATTCGATATCAGGAAATTTCTGTTAGAATTTCAATTATTGATAGCGCACTTGCCGGTAAAATGGCTTATCAAGAAACAAGACGCGTTAGAACCAACTATGTTGGTCTATTTAATATAGTAATTGGAAGTCCTGACGCTTTTTATGTTTTAGGAAGCATCGGAGCGGTTGAATGGGCTACGGGAAATAAACACATTAGACTAGAGATAGATCCAGCTGGTCAAAGTAATTATACAATTGCTGGTACTACAAAGTTACAAAGTGTTCCATATGCATTGTATTCGACACCTTCAGGAAGTGCCTCAGGAGATCTAACAGGAAATTATCCTGCTCCAACTATTGCTTCAAAAGCTGTTACTAATTCTAAATTAGCTGATGGTTCTGTTACGGATATAAAAGTAGCAATGGGGATTAATCCTGCAAAAGTTGGGTTAGAGAAAGTGAATAATACTGCTGACATTGATAAACCTATAAGCAATGAAACGCAAAAAGCACTTGATACCAAGTTAAATATTGCAGATACAGTAGTCATGTTAAATAGTCGATTTAATAGAGATACGGTTTCTATTTCTAATAGAATAAACTTAAAGGCAAATATTTCTGACGTCACTACTAGTTTAGCTACAAAAGTAGATAAAGTTGTTGGTAAAGAATTATCAACAAACGATTACACCACTGCAGAAAAAATAAAACTAGCAGCCATAACTGGAACTAATACCGGTGATCAGGATTTAAGTTCTTTTGCCACAAATACTGCTCTTGCATTAAAAGCAAACACCTCAGATGTAAATGTAGCACTTGCATTAAAAGAAAATCTTTCAAATAAAAGTGTTGATATTGCCGCAGATGGTGTTTCTGATAGTAAATACCCTTCCGTTAAATCGGTTAAAACATACGTAGATCAAATGGCTGGAAATATTTTAGCTGGCCAAGTAAATGCTGATTGGACCGCAACAGCAGGTCCGGCAAAAATTTTAAATAAGCCTACATTATTTAGTGGGGCATATTCAGATTTAACCGGGAAGCCTACATTGTTTAGTGGCTCTTATTCTGATTTGACTAACAAGCCTACACTATTTAGTGGTGCCTACTCAGATTTAACCGGGAAGCCTACATTGTTTAGTGGCTCTTATTCTGATTTGACTAACAAGCCTACACTATTTAGTGGTGCCTACTCAGATTTAACTGGTCCTATTCCTATTTGGAATCAAAATACTACAGGTAACTCAGCCACTGCTACAAAGTTGGCAGCACCTAAAAATATTAATGGAGTAGCATTTGATGGTAGTGCAGATATTACAATCTCTACTGCAGCATCAACATTGTCAGGAACCGTCCTGGTTGCAAATGGAGGAACTGGTGCAAGTACAGCAGCTGGTGCAAGAGCGAATTTAGGGTTAACCATTGGTACAGATGTAATGGCTGCCAATGCTACAACAACTTTATCAGGTGATATTACAGGATCTGGATCTGGATCTTTTTCGACTACATTAAGTAATACGGGTGTAAATGCTGGTTCATATGGATCATCAACTGCAATCCCTACGTTTACCGTAGACAGCAAAGGTCGATTAACTGGTGCAAGTATTGTTGGCATAACTGCAGGTGTTTCTTCGTTAAATTATACTTCTGCTACTTCATACGCAGCTGGTGGAACAATAAGTGGAACATCATTAACATTGTCAGCTGCTGATGGGATAAATCCTGGTTTAATTTCTACAGGTAACCAAACTATTTCAGGAAGTAAAACTTTTAATGATAACATACTTGTAAATTCAATTCGAATAGGTGCACCCGCATCAGGTTCTGCAAATACAATGATTGGTGCTTATTCTTTATTGTATGGGTCTCCGGGTAGTAATAATACTGCTGTAGGAACAATGTCATTAGCAAGTTTGACAAACACAGGTAATGAAGGTAATGACAATACCGCTGTTGGTTCAAATGCAATTAGACAAGGTGGAGCAGCTAATGGAAGTCGCAATACCGCTGTAGGAACTGCCGCTCTAACAAATGGTAGTGGTGCATTTAATAATACTGCATTAGGTTCATATGCAATGACAGCTGGTCTTTCAGGTTCATCTAATACAGCGGTTGGTACTTTTGCTCTTCAAAATAATACAACAGCAAGTTATAATGTAGGGATAGGCTATGAAACATTGCGAAGTACAACAACTGGAGGTAGTAATACGGCAATTGGTAAAGGTGCAATGTATAGTAATACAAGCGGTGATGTAAATACAGCCGTTGGTGAAAGTGCACTTATTTCAAATACAATTGGACGTTATAACACATCTATTGGTGTTCAGTCTCAGGAACAAAATACAACCGGTCAAGCAAATACGGCTATTGGAGTTGCTGCAATTGACAGAAATGCCACAGGAAGTAATAACGCCGTTTTGGGTGCATTTGCTGGTAGATATATTGCTGATAATACCACTTCAAATACTGCGATAAATAATTCTGTATTACTTGGTTTTAATGCAAGGCCGCTAGCAAATAACGCAAACAATGAAATCGTCATTGGTTATAATGCAATTGGTAATGGTAGTAATACTGTAACGTTAGGAAATTCCTCAATTACATCTGTTAAAACATCAGGAGCATTTAACGCACCTATTTATTCTTCAACGCCTCAAGCTTTGACTGCAGGAAGTAATATTTCATGGAATCCCATGTCTGGATTAAATGCAAGTGTTACACTTAACACAAATAGTACACTAGCTTTTTCTTCACTGCCACCAGTTGGTTCAAGTGGGACATTAATAATTTCGCAACCTGCGTCTGGAGGTACTTATTCATTAACATTGCCAACTGCAACAACTAATAGGGTATTAGGTTCTTCAACTGGAATTACTTTATCAAGTACCAATAGTGCGAAAGATATTTTATCATTCTATTACGATGGCAATGCATTTTATTGGAATTTAGGTAATGGATATGGATCAACGCAAACAGTAAATGCGACAAACATAGTTGGAGGTGCTGCAGGCGCTGTATTGTATCAATCTGGTGCTGGTGTTACTGGTTTTACTGCTGCTGGTACTACGGGTCAAGTGTTAACTTCTGCTGGCACTGGTGCCCCAACTTGGACCACACCTAATAGTACATCAGTTGGTTCAATTAGCGGATCGTCTACTGCAAATGGGGCTAGCATTACATCTGGCGTGTTAAATTTGGCACCTGCAGATGCAAGTAATGGTGGTGTTGTGACAACCGGATCACAAACTTTTGCAGGAGCTAAAACCTTTAGCAATGATATAAATGTTAATGGAGCAGCAACTGCAAATGCAGCTGTAACGAGTGAGGTTACTTCAAGTTTTACGATTGACGCAAATAATGCTGAGACATATAAAGGGAAAATAATTATTTGTAATCCTAGTGCTGCCATTACAATCACTTTTGCAGCTTCATTGCCAACTGGTTTTAACTGTATGGTATTACAGAAAAGTGTAGACGCCAATAAAGTCACATTTGCTGCAGGTTCAAGTGTTACAATAAAAAACAGGAATAACTATACGGCAACTGCAGGTAATTATGCGTTAGCTACAATCGTTCATATTGGAGGTAACATTATTGTTACAGCTGGTGATATGCAATAATTAAAATTTAAATTTTTTTATAATCAGTTACTATGAAAAAAACATGTTTACTAATTGCATTGATGGCATTTTTGAGTGCCAATAGTTTTGCAAACAACTTAGTGATGGGTACACCTTCTATTTCTGGAAGCACCGTAAGTTTTACGATTAAATGGGATAATAGTTGGTTGGTAACAACAGGCCCATCAAATTGGGATGCAGTATGGGTTTTTGTAAAAAGACAAGCTTGTAATCAAGCAAGTCAGAATCCATGGGTCCACGCAGATTTAGCTGCAAGTGGGCATAGTGTTGGAGGGTCCCAACTTCAAGTTGATCTGTCTTCTGACAATAAAGGAGTATTTATTAGAAGAACAAATGCTGCTGCTGGTAAAGGAAATATAACTCAAGTAACTGTTACTTTGACGCTTAGTTCAGCAATAAATACTGATAATATAGGGGTTTATGGAGTTGAAATGGTGAATGTGCCGCAGGCTGAATTTTATATTGGTGATGGACATCCTAATGCTGGCCCATGGGCAATTAATTTTACAGATGGTAATACATTTAATCCAAAATTAATTACAGCGGCAATTCAAGCTGCAGGAATTGGTGCTGCAAGTAATTATAGTCGAAATAGTATAGGTTCTTCTGTTGCATTGCCAAGCACATTCCCTCTGGGTTATAATGCTTTTTATTGTATGAAATATGAAATTACTAGTGCTCAATATGTCTCTTTTTTAAACACTTTAACCTATAATCAACAGCTTAGATTAATGCGTGATCCAAATGCAATCCCTCCAGAATCTCCAACTGGTACTTTAATTGCTAATTCATATAACGGATACAGAATTGAAATAAAAACTCCAGGCGAGGCATTAACAATACTGAAGCCAGCGGTATATGCAAATGATGCTACAGACGATAATAATTTTGACCAAGATAATGATGCGTTAGGATTTGCAGTTGGTTTAGGAGCTAAGCAGTTTTTATCATTTTTAGATTGGGCTGCATTAAGACCAATGACAGAATTTGAATTTGAAAAAGCATGTAGGGGCACTATTTATCCTGTTGTGAACGAATATGCATGGGGTACAACTGATTTTTTAGGATTTAATTCTAAAAATATTACAGATAGATTTAAGTCAACTGAAGTATTAAGTGGGACTGGTTTAGGGATGGGAAATGTTACATCCAACATTAATTATCGAGTAGGAATAGCAGCAACTGCAACAAGTACTAGAGTAAATGCCGGGGCAACTTATTACGGTATATTAGATATGACTGGTGGAATGGGTGAGCGTGTTGTTGGATTTCATGGCGAAGATTGGTCAGCGTTTAATTCGGCAAATCATGGTGATGGTAATTTAACTAGCGATGCTTTTTTTAATGTAACGGGATGGTTTGAAAATATGTTAGGTTCTAGAGGGTTTAGTTGGAACAATCAATGGGAGGGCTTTTCCATTTCTAATAGAGCATGGAATCGTCATGGTAGACCCAATACAGGGAACGATAATAATCAAGATTGGCCAAATTTTGGTGGACGAGGAGTAAGAACTAACTAATCTTTGAAAATGTTTTTACGCGTTTCAGTCATATTAATATTTCTTTTGAATACGCTTTTTTCTAAAGCTCAAATCTTCATGCCTGCTATGCGTGGAGTAATAAATTCTAAGCCTACTATACCAACAACTATGTTTTCAGGTGGTGTAGGGTTTGGGTCAAGTCAAGATCAACTCATTCAGAATATTTGTACGCCGGCAAGTGTTGTTGATATATTTTATGGAGGTAACGGTCTTGGTGGGCAACAAAAACTTTTCTTACAAAGTTCATGTTCAGAGACGCAAGTGGTTGATATATATTATGGTGGGACAGGTTTTGGTTCTCAGGAAAATGTAATTCAACAAACAACGTGTTCAAGCATGCAAGTGGTTGATATATTTTATGGCGGCACTGGTCTTGGTTCACAAGAAAAAAATCTTACACAAACAACATGTACACCGCTTGCTATCGAAAGTATATTTAAAGGTGGGACTGGTTATGGAAATTCATTTTTATTTAAAGATAATTGCGGTTTTCAGGTTAATTCAGGGTTAATTCGTTCCTACGATGTTAGCAATCAGCTTAGCTATCCTGGATCTGGCACTACGCTAGGGGATGTTTCTGGAAATTCAGTAGATGGCACATTGGTGAATGGAGTTGGATATAATAGTTCTAATGGAGGATCACTTGTTTTTGATGGCAATAATGATTATGTAAGTTTTTCTTCAGGCCTTTCCTCAACAGATAACCTTACTTATGAAGCTTGGGTCAAACCTACAGTTCTTGCCGACTTCAGGGTGATTTTAAATCATGATGGTTGGAATTCCGGCTACGTACATTTTCAATTTGCTGGTAATTTATTACAATTTGCCTTAAATGGAGAGAGTGATAAATATTCTACATTCAGTTTTAACACGAACACATGGTATCAAGTTGCAGCAGTTTATTCTAAATCTGCAAAGACAATTTCATTTTATGTAAACGGGACACTTACAAATACTGAAAATTATTCAAATCCTCCTTCAATTACTAATACAAACTTAAAAATGGGAGCATGGGATGGAAGTAGGTTTTTTGCAGGTAATATGGGACTTGTGCGAATTTATAATAGTGCATTAACGAGTCAAGAAATTTTGACAAATTTTAATGGCTCGAAAACAAGATTTGGTTTATAGATATTTATTAAAAGCAAATGAAAAAATATTTATTATTTATATTATTATTTATCTCAGATTTTGTTCAAGCACAAAATAAAATCTTCTTTGCGCAAAATCATACAAAGATCCCTGCTAATAATCCCTCGCAATCTTATAATGCATTAAATTTTAGTACTTCATTGCAAAATTATGCATCACTGCCAGCAGCCACTTATTTTTCTGGAAATTTTACAATAGAATGTTGGGTGTATCCAACAGCACATACCAATTGGAGTAGAATTATTGATTTTGGAAATGGTGCAGGGAATAATAATGTTTTATTTGCTACTTCTTATGGTACAAGTGGTAAGCCTGGGTTTTATGTTGGAGGTGCTCAATTTGAAGCTTCTTCTCAAATACCTCTTAATCAATGGACACACTTAGCAGCTACACTTTCTGGTAGTGTAGCAACCATCTATATCAATGGTATAGCTTCTGGAACTGCAAATTTTCCAACACCTGCAAATGTTACTCGTAATAATAATTACATCGGAAGAAGTAACTGGGGATGGGGAGATCCTGCACCTAGTGCTACATTTGATGATTTGCGTATTTGGAGTGTTGCAAAAACAGGTGCCGAAATTACAGCTGCAATGAATAATGAGTTAAGTGGCTCAGAATCTAATTTAGTGGCGTATTTTAAATTTAATGAGGGGGTTGCTTGTGGTATTAATAATTCTATTACAACTCTGGTTAATAGTGCTGCTACTGGAGCCCAATACAATGCAACACTAACTGGTTTTACATTAAGTAATTCTTGTGTTTCAAATTTTATTTCGGGAAAATTAAGGCCAACCAATGATGGTCTAACAAGTGCAACTGCTGGCTCGAGTGCATATCAAATAAAGCAAGATTTTCCTGCAAGTACTGATGGTATTTATTGGATTAAAAATGCTAATATCAATAGTGGTAATCCTTTTCAGATTTATGCTGATATGACAACAGATGGGGGAGGTTGGACTTTAATACTTAAGAATTCCAGTAATTCAGGATGGAACTATGCTAATGCAATTTCTTTAAATACTTCGATTCCATTTTCTAATACATCAGATGTTTTAAACATAAATACTTCTAATTATTCCATAATTGGTTGGGCTGACTTTATAAAGCGAAGTACTTCTGGATTTCAATACATGATTGATGCAACTTCAAGGCGTAGTTCAGGTGGGATTTGGACTGCAAATGGCTCTTATAGTTTTGTGAAATCCGATAATTCACAAACAAATATTACACTAAATACTAAATTTGGTGACTGGAATTATGTTAGCGAAAATGGGTTAATGCAACGAATGCCTTGGTATAGCTCTAGTGCTGGGGGTGGTTGTGGTGTTATAACCGTTGATGATGGTTCTGGTAATTGGTGGGGTACATTAGTGTCTCTATGTGGTTGGAGTCCAACACCTTGGATTTATGATGCTGGTGGTGGTACTGTAAATCCAGATCCCGGTATTTTATGGTATTGGGTTAGGTAATTAATTTCCTTCATACCCATCATCATCCAACAGTTCAGATCCATCGGCGGCGGCAGTTGCAAGTTCGTCGCAGCGATTGTTGAATTTATTTTCGGCGTGCCCTTTAACCCAAACAAATTTGATGGTGAAGTCTTTGGCTAGTTTAGCATATATGAGCCAGAGGTCTTTGTTTTTTTTGCCGCCTTTAAAATCAGTTTTAATCCAATTATCGAGCCATTTTTTTTCAACACTATTTACAATGTACTGGCTATCAGTATAAATAGTAATGGGTATGTTTTTTTTGGTAACGGCCATAAGTGCTTGAATTACACCCATGAGTTCCATTCGGTTATTGGTGGTGTATTTATATCCACCCCATAATTCTTTTACTTTATCGCCCCAAATTAATAGGGCACCATAGCCTCCAGGGCCTGGGTTACCTCTTGATGAACCGTCTGTATATATAACCAGTGGATGTGCTTTTTTCTCCGTCATAGCTGGGGCTAAAAATACGTTCTTTTGTCTTTTTTATTATATTTAAGTATGCTATATGATTATATAATTATTGGAGCAGGCTCGGCTGGATGTGTTTTGGCAAATCGTTTGTCAGAAAATCCGGCTACAAAAGTACTTTTAATAGAAGCGGGAGGACCCGATTCTAAAACGGAAATTAATATTCCTGGGGCCTATTCAAAATTAAATAATTCAGAAGTTGATTGGGCTTTTTGGACAGAACCCTGCGAGGCGGTAAGTAATCGAAAATTATTTATTCCAAGAGGAAAAGTTTTAGGAGGTTGTAGTGCCACCAATGCAATGGCATATGTGCGCGGTAACAAACAAGATTATGACAGTTGGGCAGCACTTGGTAACGAGGGTTGGGATTATGCATCCGTACTGCCTTACTTTAAAATGTCGGAGCGAAATTTAAATTTCACCAATGAGTATCATGGAACGGATGGCCCCTTGCATGTAACACATGCTGCTGCACCTTCTAATGTAGCTAATGCATTTGTTGAAGCCTGCGCCCAGAAAGGCATACCGTCAAATCCAGATTACAATGGCGCAGAGCAGTTAGGTGCATGCCTTTTACAATTTACCATAAAAAATAATCAACGTCATAGTACGGCTGCTGCTTTTTTAAAACCCATCATTAAAAGAAAAAACTTGATGGTATTAACGCACACGTATGTTAAACGCGTGTTGCTAGAGTCAGGTGTTGCAGTAGGTGTGGAGGTGAAAAATAAAAATGGTCAAACGGAAATATACAATTGCAACAAAGAAGTCATTGTGTCAGCAGGTGCGATTCAATCTCCACAAATTTTAATGTTATCAGGCATAGGTGATAAAAATGAATTGTCAAAACATGGTATTTTATCTGTTACGCATTTGCCGGGTGTTGGAAAAAATTTACAAGATCATGTATGGAGTGGGGCAAGTGCACTAGCAACGGTGCCCACCGGTAATGACTTACTCAAGCCAATTAAAATGGGCATCGCGGGTCTTCAGCACATAATATTCAAAACGGGGCCACTTTCAAATAGCCCGCTTGAGGCCAATGCATTTTTTAAATTAGAAGAAGATGGTAGTATGGGAGAAGGGCAGCCTAATGTTCAGTTTCATTTTGTGCCTTTGACGGTGAAGCCTGATTATTCTACAGATATATATAATGTTAATACGTATCCTACATACAGTGGATTTTCTATCATGTCCATTATTTTACATCCAAAAAGTAGGGGTCAAATTAAATTAAAGTCATCTAACCCCTCGGAGCCGCCAAGTATTGCACTCAATCCATTATCGGACCCTGATGATAGAGCCTTACTTGTAAAAGGCATGCGTAAGGCCATCGAAGTACTTCATGCAGGTGCTTTTGACGCTTTTAGAGATGGCGAAATGCTACTTCCTACGCCTCCAGCCACTGATAAAATAATAGAAGATCATATCAATAAAACACTTGAAACCCTTTACCATCCAGTAGGTACTTGTAAAATGGGTAATGATGCTCAAGCCGTTGTAAATCATGAGCTTAAAGTGCACGGAATTACAAATTTGCGCGTTATTGATGCATCTATTATGCCTACCATTGTGTCTGGTAATACCAATGCCGCAACTATTATGATTGCCCAAAAAGGGGCAGACATGATTTTGGGTTTATGATTTACCCTGTAAAAATCCAATTTTACCGCTTTTTACTTTCTTTAAAGATTTTTCCATTAACTATTGTGTGATAATTACACATTGTTTATTAATTTAGCGAGCACTAAAACGATTGTGTTGGCCAAGGAAAAGAATTTGGATACCCTCATGCATAAAGAGGTAGATGTGATATCTGCGCCTAGTCTTGAAACTAAAAAGGCTATTGGCTTTACCTTGGTATTTCAATTACGTTTTACAACTCAGTTTGGTCAAATTATATATGTTGTTGGTAATCATCCACTTTTAGGAAACAATGACATCGAAAAAGCCGTTCCGCTTACATATTTCAATGAAAATTACTGGAAACTAACGCTGCCATTTGGAGCAAAAGATATTGTTGATGAAAGCATTAGCTACCAATACTTTATTAAAAATGCAGATGGTACCATTAGTTATGATTGGGGTAAGGATAAAACTTTTAACCCTTCTGCTATCAATACAGAATCGGTTTTATTTGTTGATAGTTGGAATGCAGCAGGTTATTTTGAAAATGCATTTTATACAGAGCCTTTTAAAAATGTGCTTTTAAAAAATAGTTTTGCTAGTATTGATGTGCCAACACCTAAAGTTGTTACGCATCAATTAAAAGTAAAAAGTCCTTTATTAACTCCCACACAAACAATTTGTTTGCTAGGAGACAGTGCACATTTACAAGCCTGGGATGCAAAAAATCCAATCTTACTTTCTCGTAAAGAGGGGGAAGATTATTTTTCGGTATCACTTGATTTATCAAAAGCTAAATTTCCGATTGCTTATAAGTACGGAATTTATGATGCTGCAAAAAAATCATTTGTTGCTTTTGAAAATGGGAACAACCGAATTTTACATGATGCACCAAGCGCTAGCAAACTTACCATCGTAAATGATGGATTTACACTCCTTCCAAACAATACATGGAAAGGAGCAGGGGTTGCTATTCCGGTATTTAGTTTACGGTCAAATAATGGGCTAGGGGTTGGAGAATTTGCAGATATTAAATTACTGGTAGACTGGGCTAAAAAAGTTGGGCTTAAAAAAATACAATTACTTCCTATTAATGATACGACTGCAACGCATTCATGGAAAGACTCTTATCCATATGCTGCTATTTCTGCATTTGCACTACATCCTCTTTATATAAATCTTGATTCATTAATACCTGCTTCTAATAAACAATTAGTTGCAAAACTTGCTGCAGCTAAATCAGTACTTAATGCACTTGATGTTGTCGATTATGAAGCAGTGTCAAGTATTAAATATGAAATATTAGATGAGCTGTATGCATTAATAGGTGCTAAAACCCTTGCAAGTAAAGGCTTTAAAGATTTTTATGCAATGCATCAACACTGGCTAGCATCCTATGCTGCTTTTTGTTATTGTAGGGATCAGTATGGTACCATCGATTTTAATGCATGGCCAAAACACAATACCTATTCCGAAACTGATTTTAAATTACTAGTTGAATCTGATTCTGCCGTACAATTAATTGTAGAAAAATATTATTTTATTCAGTACCTACTTGATGTTCAATTAAGAGAGGCTACTGCGTATGCGCATGAAAACGGTGTTATTGTAAAAGGTGATATTGCTATTGGAGTTTACAGATATGGGGTTGATGCATGGCAACATCCTAGTTTGTTTCACATGGACATGCAAGCCGGTGCTCCTCCCGATGATTTTGCGGTAGCGGGTCAGAACTGGGGTTTCCCAACGTACAATTGGGATGAAATGACCACCAATGGTTTTGCATGGTGGAAGCAGCGCTTCGAACAAATGAGTGTTTATTTTGACGCTTTTAGAATTGATCATATTTTAGGTTTCTTTCGAATTTGGAGTATTCCTATGGACGCCGTTGAAGGCATTTTAGGACATTTTGTTCCTGCTATTCCGGTTCATGAAAATGAATTAAAAGAGCGTGGCATACATATCAGTGCGCATGAATATGCAAAGCCTATTATTACAGATAAAGTATTATGGGATTATTTTGGATATGATAATGAAGTGGTGAAGGCTAACTATCTCACGTATGATGGTTTTGGCAAGTATACTTTACAACCAGCTTTTGCAACACAGCGTTTGGTTGAAAAACATTTTGCAGCATTGCCTGCTGATGATTTTCATAATAAAATTAAACAGGGCTTGTATAATGTGATAAGCAATGTGTTATTTATTGAGGCAAAAGAAAAAGCCTACGCTGGAAAAAATTATTTTCACTTAAGATTTGGTATCGAAAATACGGCTGCTTTTAAAGCACTAGACGGTACTACACAACATCATTTGCGTGAATTATACGTCGATTATTTTTTTAGAAGGCAAGACGATTTTTGGAAAAAAGAAGCACTCAATAAACTACCTGCCCTTAAGCGTGTAACAAATATGCTTGTTTGTGGTGAAGACCTTGGCTTGGTGCCTTCATGCGTGCCTGATGTAATGAATCAATTAGGACTCTTAAGCCTCGAAATACAAAGGATGCCTAAAAACCCGCATACGCAATTCTTCCATCCAAAAGATGCGCCTTATTTAAGCGTGGTAACACCATCTACACATGATATGAGTACCATTAGAGGTTGGTGGGAAGAAAATGCGCATCAAACACAAGCTTTTTTCAATCAAATTTTAGGACAGTCAGGCAAAGCACCTCAGTTTTGTGAAGCGGATATCAATAAAGCTATTGTGATGCAGCATTTATATGCGCCTGCAATGTGGAGTACGTTCCAGCTTCAAGATTTACTAGGTAGTGACGCTGATTTGCGTAGACAAAATCCTAACGACGAGCGTATCAATGTTCCGGCCAACCCTTCACATTACTGGCAGTACCGTATGCATATGACCCTCGAAAACCTGTTGCAACAAGACCGTTTCAACACTGAATTACATTCCTTTATTGTAGCGAGCGGCAGGGCATAAGCACAGCCATAGTTTATGGTTTCTGCTTTATATTTGTCCTACCTAAATAATGAGCATTGCAACTTAATTATAAATCTATCGCGTTACCATTTGAGTATCCATTTACCATTTCAAATGGACGTACTAAAACGCATCAGCCATCACTAATTGTTTCATTATCGCTCGGTAATTTTACTGGTTTTGGAGAAGCCCCTGCCATTGTTTACTATAATATTACTGTCGAAAAAATGATCGAAGACCTGGAGTCAAAAAGAGCGATGGTAGAAAAGTTTGCACTTACAGATCCTGCGCGTTATTGGCATTATTTGCATCATTTATTTCCAAACAATCCATTTTTAGTATCGGCACTTGATATGGCCTGTTGGGATTTGTATGGAAAAATGAAGGGGCAGCCACTTTATACATTATGGAACACAAAATGGGAAAATACACCCATTACAGATTATACGATTGGCATTGATACCATCCCTACAATGGTTGAAAAAATGAATGCTAAACCTTGGCCGGTTTATAAAATTAAACTGGGTACACCAGAGGATATAGAAATTATGGAAGCCCTAACGGCAGCTACAAAAGCAGTATTTAGAGTAGATGCTAATGCTGGTTGGACCACCGAAGAAGCGCTTACAAAAATTCCATTACTTGCAAAAATGGGCGTCGAATTTATTGAACAACCACTTGCCAAAGACAACTGGGAAGGCATGAAAATACTCTATGAAAAATCGGAGCTTCCTTTATATGCCGATGAAAGTTGCGTGATGGAATCCGATGTTCAAAAATGTGCAGGACATTTTCATGGCATCAATATTAAACTTACAAAATGTAGCGGACCAACACCTGCACTGCGCATGATTGAAACAGCCCGCTCACTTGGTTTAAAAGTAATGATGGGCTCTATGAATGAGTCTACGCTTGGTTCTGCGGCCATCGCGCATTTTTTGCCGCAATTAGATCATGTAGATATGGATGGACCGTTACTACTTTCTGAAGACATTGCTACGGGCATCACATTTGATAACGGAACAGTACATATTACGGATAAGCCTGGTTTAGGCATTACGCTACTTTAAATTACTGCATATGACACCAGAGCGCTACAACCGAATGTTATCGGTGATTAAAAATAGACAAACTAATTTAACAGTTGTGATGGAAAATGTAAATGATCCACACAATATATCGGCAGTTATGCGCACTTGTGATGCAGTAGGTATTCAGGATATTTATGTCCTCAATACTAAAATTGCAAAGCACGATTATTTTGGTGTTAAAAGCAGTAGTAGTGCAGCTAAATGGTTAACCGTGCATCAGTTTACAAATGTCAAAGAGTGTTTCGATGCTCTAAGAAAAAATTACAATAAAATTTTCACCACGCATTTATCTCATGATGCGGTGAGTTTATATGATATAGATTTTACGGATTCGGTGGCGTTAGTTTTTGGTAATGAGCATGATGGCGTAAGTCAAGAATCTATAGAACTGTCCGATGGTAATTTTATTATTCCTCAGCTTGGATTTATAAAAAGCCTAAATATTTCGGTGGCTTGTGCGGTATCTATTTACGAGGCGCATCGTCAAAAAATGAAAGCTGGACATTACAACGAACAAACCATGACAATCGAGCGTCAAGAAAGGTTGCTCGGGGATTGGTGCGCTGACGATTAATTGTAAAGATTAATTTTTTGCAGGCTTATTTTTTTCCTTGGTCAAAAAGGTAAGACTCACGTTTAATTCAAAGCCTATTAATAAGATTAGGGAATTGAAATACATGAGAAGCATGATGATCAATACCGTTCCAATAGAACCATATACTTTGTTGTAGCTAGAGCTGGCAAACATGTCTACCCAATAAGAAAAAACTAGTGTTGTTAATAGTGTTAAGGTAGTGGCTAGTAAAGAGCCAGGGGAAACAAAAGGCCATTTCTTTTTAACAGATGGCGCATAGGTATAAATGAGTGAAATGCCTGTAAATAAAAGTCCAATAATTATAGACCATCTTACACCATTCCAGTAGGGAAGTGTAGTTTTTCTTTTAAGTTGAAATAAACTTCTTACTAACGATGCAAGCTGCTCTTGACCAATTAATATTAGAGAAGATGCAATGATCAGTACAATTAAAATGGCTGTTAACCTGATAGCACGCCAGCGTCTGTGCATGAAAAAACCTTTTTGCTCTTGAATAGATCTATCAAAGGTTCTAATAATGCCCATCATGGCATTTGAAGCGTAAAAAATGAGTAAAAGAAAACCAAACGAAAAAATACCCACGTGCTTTTGTAATAAATCGTTGATTAGATTTTTTATAACTGCGTAGGTTTGGCTGTTGGGGGTAATGTCTTTGAATAGTTTTAGAATTTGAGCCTCTACTTTAAAGGAAGTAGGAAAATAGGGTATCAGTGAGAATAAAAAAAGCATGGCTGCCGGTAAGGCCATTATTAGGTTAAAAGTAATGGCAGAAGCCCTTTCGTTTAATCCTACTTTATTGATTTGTTTGAAAAAAAACACAACAACATCATATACGGGCATGCCCTGAAATCCGGGTATCACCAGCGTTTTACTTTTTTTAACAACGTAATCGATGGGCGGCCATGATAATATGATGCGGTGTAATTTTATCAAGGCTTTTTATTTTTTTTGGCCATATAAATGTCTAGGGCTTTTTGATATTCGATGGCGTATCTGTTATGCTCTTCGTAAGTTGGACTAAAATGGTGCATACCACTAAAATCACTTTTAGCAACAAAATACAAGTAATTGGTATTTGGTGCATTGAGCACTATGTCGATGGTTGCAGGAAGTGGCGTACAAATAGGGCCCGGTGGTAAACCTTTTTTGCGGTAGGTATTATACGGAGATGGGCTTGATAAATACTTTTCGTAAATGCGCGTAATGGTAAAATCTTTAAGCGCAAATTTGATGGTAGGGCAAGCCTGTAACGGCATTTCTTTAGCGAGCCTATTAATATATACGCTTGCTATTTTGTATTTATCTGAAACTACATTGGTTTCTTCATCAACAATAGATGCGAGTGTGTAGGCTTCAATATCCGTTAAATGTTTTGTTTGTAATTTGTTGCGCCTATCAATATCATCCCAAAATTTTTCTTGGTAAGATTTTAATTTTGTTAGTATTTGTTTAAACGGTGTATCCCAATAAAATTGATAGGTATCCTGAATAATCATTGCGTAAAAACTGCTTGTATCTACGCCAAAGGGTTGCAATGAATCATTGTTGGTAATAAACTGCATTACGGTTGTAGAATCTGTAGAAAACTGATTGCCAATAAGCTGTGCAAAGTCTTCTTTGGTGCGTAGTTTATTTATCACAAGTTTCACTTCTGCAACTCTACCATTTTTTAGCATTCTTGCAATTTGCCAAGCTGTTTGTCCTTTTTTTAATTGGTATTTGCCAGGTCTTACCAAATCCCAATTGGGAAGAACGAGCGAAAGTATGTGCAGTCCTAAACTATTTGAAATGAGGCCTTCTTTACTTAGGTAGCTGATAACAGCTCTTTTTTTTACAATTGATTGGTCTACCGTAAAGCTTTTTTGGGAGACTGAAAAATTGGTGATCGACGAAAAAATACTCCAGGCGGTAACAATACCTCCAAGAAGTACAAAGAGCAGTATGGTCGTTCCAATTTTTTTCATGACTTCAATTTAAACAAAAAACCCTGACTGCATAAACAGACAGGGTTTTAAATATCAATAGTTTGATTTATTTTTTTGTGGTATCTGCAGTTGTTGCCGGATTAGGAGCCGGTGCTGGAGCTGCAGGCGCTGCACTTGATGTGTTTACTTTTTGTAGTAATGAATCTTCAGGAGCAGCTGTTGTTCCACCTTTTAAGAAAAGGGTAGAAAGTAAAGCCAAAATAGCAATGATACCAGCAAATAACCAAGTACCTTTTTCTAAAACGTCAGTGGTTTGTTTAACACCCATAAATTGGTTGCTTATGCCACCAACATTACCTGATAATCCACCACCTTTTGGGTTTTGAATTAATACTACAAAACCTAAAGCTACACAAGCAGCTACTATTAACACTAGAAACAAAATAGTCATCTTATAATCCTTTTAATTGTTGAATCTTGGCAGCAAAATAAACGGATTTTTCAGGATTTATGAAACTTAATTTTTGGTAGAGCTGAATTGCCTTTTCTCGGCGACCCTGTTTACCAAGTACTTCTGCCATGGTTTCGGTTACAACCTCCCTAGATTCGTTCGATTTTTCGGCAATGGTTACCACGGCCTTTTCTATGTCAGATTCGCTAGAAAAGGGGGTATCTGCCTCTAAATCGGCTGTTGTTTGGGTCTCTGGGGCTGGGTGTTTGACCTCTTTTAGCCAATCTGTGAACTTCTTAAGCTTTGTAGACAATTCGTCTTGATGACCCTGATTTAGGTCTATTTTGATGCCTTGTGAGGCAAAATAATCGATGGTATGGTATAAAACCGGCGATTCTATCTCCAAAATTTGGTCTGGAGTAACCGGTTTATTGAAATCGGCGAGCTGTTTGCTAATAACATTGCTAATTGCCGAAGGTACCGGGGCGGTTAATACATGCTGAAACCAGCCCGTATTTCCAACGGCAATAGCAGCTTTACTCGTTTCTGTGCCTTTATTTTGGCTTTTGGCAGCTACTAGCACGGTGGCCGGGGCAAAAAATGGGTATTGTTTATGTAGGCTTTCTAGTACATCAACAGAAGTAGCAGACAGGTTTTCTTTGCCTGTGAGGTGTTTCGCTACTGAATTACTGAATTGACTCATTTTATAATACTAGAGGTTAAATGTACAAATAGATTACCAGTTTGAAAAAATACGGTTAAACATGTCATCGGTTAATGATCTTACCATTTCATCTAGTAGTCTGGCTTCTGCTTGTGTGAGGGTTAAATTGGCGTCAAAATCAAAACTTCTGCTCACGTCAAACTCTTCGGTTTTATTGGTAAGCGTATTTCTAAATACAATATGAACGGTTACCGTTAAACGGTTGGTAGATGCTTGTTGATTGCTAACACCCACCGTTTGCGAAGCGTCATAATTGGTAATGGTGCCACTAATAATATAATGTGCATCATCGCTTGTAGTTCTGGTAAGTTTTGTTTGGCTGGCAATTTTTAACTGCCATTTGTCATTGAGTTTAGGGCTCAATTGTGGGTTTACGTAACGGGCCCTATTTTCAATAAAACCTAGTTTAATGGTTTTAACGGCCGGGTCAATACTAGCGTCATTAAATTTATAAATACCACAACTTGTAAGTAGGATGGCAGCTATAATAAATAGGTTAAAATATTTTTTGGTGTGGCTCATGCTAAGTGTTTTCATATTGAAAGTTAATCTTCAATGTCGTACTCTTTTAATTTTCTATACAGTGTCCTTTCACTAATTCCTAAATCTAAAGAAGCGTCTCTTCTTTTGCCTTTGTGTTTTTTGAGTGCTTTTAAAATCAGTTCTTTTTCTTTATCTATGATATTTAAAGACTCTTCAATTTCTTCATGCTGGTGCATGTCATTGTCTTGGAGTAGTAATGGTTGCGCAGTTGTTGTAGTGCTAGGTTGCGCAATAAAATGTTGTGGATTGTTGTCTACTTCATGACCTGTAAAATCTTGTAAAATAGATTCTCTAGTAAAATTAGCCGCAGCGCCTGCTAATGATGGGTTTTGAAGTATTTCTACAAACATTTTTTTAAGCTCCGTTACATCTTTTTTCATATCAAAAAAGAGCTTGTATAAAATCTCGCGTTCATTGGCAAACTCACTTCCTTGGTTTTGTCCTGCCAATACAGGCATTCTAGAAAATTTACTTTGATCCGGTAAAAATCCTTGTAGGGTAGTAGCGTTAATTAAGTTGGTATTACTTAATACAGAAATTTGCTCGGCAATATTTTTGAGTTCACGTACATTACCTTGCCATGGATGGTTTATGAGTATTGCTTTAGCTTCTTCGTCTAATTGAACCGGTGTTGTTTTATAACGTTCTGCAAAGTCTACTACAAATTTTCTGAATAATAAACTCACGTCTTCTTTACGGTCTCTTAATGAGGGCACACGAATAGGCACGGTGCTTAAACGGTAATACAAGTCTTCTCTAAATCTTCCTTTTTGTGTAAACTCTAAAAGTTCTCTATTGGTTGCTGCAATAACACGAACATCCGTTTTTTGAACTTTAGATGAGCCCACTCTAATAAACTCGCCGGTTTCTAAAACCCGCAGTAGACGTGCTTGCGTGCCAATAGGCATTTCACCAATTTCATCTAAAAATATGGTGCCGCCACTAACGGTTTCAAAATATCCTTTACGGCTATCAACAGCACCTGTAAAAGAACCTTTTTCGTGACCAAATAGTTCAGAATCGATAGTGCCCTCCGGAATAGCGCCACAGTTAACCGCAATAAAAGGGTTGTGTTTGCGCGCCGATAACGCATGAATGATTTGAGAAAAAACTTCTTTACCTACGCCACTTTCACCAACAATTAATACCGTTAAATCGGTGGCCGCCACTTGCACGGCTGTGTTGAGGGCATGGTTTAATGCGGGTGCATTACCAATGATGTTAAATCTGTTTTTTATACTTTGAAGATCCATAATTGACCTTATTAATTCGTTCAAATAATTCTATCCAACTTGTTCGCCCAGTAGGGTAGTTCTAGTGTAGCCCGTTACTTTAACTTGAGCATACTTGCCTTTTAAATCAATACCAGCTGTTTTTGGAAACACCAACACTTTATTTTGTGAAGTGCGTCCAGTCCAATCGTTTTCATTTTTTCGGCTATTGCCTTCTACTAGTACTTCAAAAACTGCACCTACATCTTTTTGGTTGCTTGCAGTAGAAAGTACGCCTTGCATATCTACAATTTCTTGAAGCCTTCTTTTTTTAACAGGCTCAGGAATGTCATCGGTATATCTTTTGGCAGCAAGGGTTCCAGGCCTTTCACTGTAAAAATACATATAGCTCATGTCGTATTTACAATGTTCCATAATGCTTAACGTATCTTGATGATCTTCTTCGGTTTCTGTACAAAAACCTGCTATAATATCGGAACTGATACCGCAGTCGGGGATGAGTTCAAAAATGCGGTTTACTTTAGCAATATACCATTCGCGTGTGTACGTACGGTTCATGAGTTGCAGAAGTCTAGTGCTTCCGCTTTGAACCGGTAAGTGAATGTATTTGCAAATATTAGGGTATTTAACAATGGTATGTAATACTTCGTCCGTAATATCTTTAGGGTGAGAAGTACTAAAACGAACCCGTAAACTTGGGTCAATTAAAGCCACTTTTTCTAAAAGCATCGCAAAAGTTACGGCCTCATTGTTTTGCTCATTAATCCAGTGGTAGCTATCTACGTTTTGACCAAGTAGTGTCACTTCCTTAAATCCTCTATTAAATAAATCGGTAGCTTCTGCAACAATGGAATGGGCGTCTCTACTTCTTTCTCTACCTCTTGTAAATGGTACCACACAAAAACTACACATGTTATTACAACCACGCATGATAGACACAAATGCGCTAATGCCATTGCTGTCAAGTCTTACTGGTGCGATATCTGCGTAAGTTTCGTCTCTACTTAAAAGGACATTTACTGCTTTTTGTCCGGTTTCTGCTTCTTCAATAAGTCCTGGAAGGCTTCTGTAGGCATCCGGACCTACTACCATATCCACTAATTTCTCTTCCTCTAATAATTTAGATTTGAGCCTCTCCGCCATACAACCCAGCATTCCAATTAAAGTACCAGGCTTTTGTTCCTTTATCTTTCTAAATTCGGTGAGGCGTTTGCGAACGGTTTGTTCCGCCTTTTCTCTGATAGAGCAGGTGTTTAAAAAAATTAGATCGGCGTTTTCTACATTTCTAGTAGCACCATATCCTTCTTTATTTAATATAGAGGCAATTACTTCACTGTCTGCAAAGTTCATGGCACAGCCATAACTTTCGATGTAGAAGCTTTTTTTATACGTATTGGGATCGTTTGAGAAGGGTTTGAAAGCTTCTCCTTGTCTAAGTTCGTCGTGTTCTTTTCCAGCTAAAGCGAGGGTTTCCATCCTTACTATCTAATTTAATGGCAAAATTAACATAAAATCACCGATTTGTGCCAGTTTGTCAGCTATAAAACGCTAAAAATTCTGTTAATCAATTAGTTTTGTAGCAATTATAATTTTGACTGCATGAAGTATGGCCTAACCTTATTGGTTGCTTTTTTTATTGGAAGTCAGGCTTTTGGACAAGAAATGCTCAATAAAATTAGAAATGAGTCGGCGCGTACCATTCGTAAAGATAACGACACGGCTAATTGGCGCTGGAAAAGAGGTGGCGTTTTTAACGCAAACTTGTCTCAAGGGTCATTAAGTAATTGGGCAGCAGGAGGCGATAACTTTTCATTATCCGTAAATAGCTATTTCAATTATTTTCTATACTACAAAAAAGGCCGTCAAAACTGGGATAACAATTTTGATATGAACCTAGGCTATGTGCAAACCACTAGTTTGGGAAGCCGGAAAAATGATGATCGTTTTGATATCTTAAGTAAATACGGGTATAAAATTGATAGTACAGGAAAGTGGTATATGTCGGCGCTTTTTAATTTTAGGTCGCAATACTTTGATGGATATACATTCTCTAACAATGTGGCCAATTTTGCGTCATCTTTTTTATCACCAGCCTACGTATTTTTATCGGCAGGGTTTGATAGTAAAACTTCTGATAAGTTATCGATTTTCTTATCTCCACTTACAGCACGTTGGACAATTGTAGCCAACAATAAACTAGCTGCACAAGGTAAGTATGGGGTGCCCAAAGGACAAAATGTAGTACAAGATGTGGGTTTGTTTGCAACCATCAACCACAACAATGTAATTGCCCGAAATATCAATTATAGAGGCCGTTTAGATCTGTTCTCGAACTATTCAAATAAGCCAGAAAATATTGACGTATTTATGACTAATTTTTTCTCCTTTAAAATCAATAAATACTTTTCGGCGAATTACAACCTGGATCTTATTTACGATGATGATGTAAGACTATTTGGAGAAAATAAAAATTCGCCAGGCATGCAAATCAAAAGCATGATGGGTATTGGTTATACAAGGCCGTTAAACATTAATAAAAAAATGGCCAACGGAACTTCTAAAAAAGAAATCCGCTAATTACTTTTTTGCCTCCACTTTTAATGTGTGCTTAATTTTATTGGCCTTGTACCTGAGGTCTTGATAGTTGGTGTGCATAATGGTTACGTGCCCCATTTTACGGCCAGGCTTTGTTTGCTTTTTCCCATATAAATGCACAAACACATTGTCCATACTTAATACCTCGGCAAGATTGGTATAAACCGCTTCGCCACTATGTCCCTCAGCACCTAAAATGTTTACGATGGCAGAAGGTAAAATTGCGTCTGGATTACCTAAAGGATAATTAAGCATGATGCGCCATAACATATCATACTGGCTCGAGTAATTTGCTTCAATACTATGGTGTCCACTATTGTGCACTCGAGGCGCTGTTTCGTTTACAAAAACTTCTTCGTCTTTGGTAACAAATAATTCTACCGCAAAAAGTCCAGGGCTATTAAATGCTTTTACAAGTTTTAATGCAATGGCTTCTGCTTTCCAAGAAACCTTTTCAGGTAATATAGCTGGGCTAATTTGATAATCGAGTAAGTTGAGTACCGGATCAAATACCATTTCGGCAGGGGGGTATAAGACTGCAGAACCATCCTGAGCAATCGCTACAATCATAGCAAGTTCTTTATCGATGGCTACCATTTTTTCTAGTACCGAAGGTGCGTCAAAACCCTTTTCAAATTCGTCTTTTGTTCTAATAATTTGAACGCCTTTTCCATCATATCCACCTTCGCCAAGTTTATGAACAGCAGGTAAAAATGCATGGTGATGTGGCAAGCTTTCTTTGGTATGGGTAATTACAAAATCGGAAGTAGGGATTTCGTTTACTTGGTAAAATCCTTTTTGCTTGATTTTGTTTTTTATTATTTTAATGGCACTAGGTTTTGGAATAATTTTTACGCCTTCTGCTTCCAATTTTTCTAGCGCTTCAATATTTACATTTTCAATTTCGATGGTTAATACGTCTACTTTTTTACCAAACGCATACACGTCATCAAAATTTGTGATATCGCCTTGTATAAAGTTGTGGCATAAATGTGCGGCAGGGCAGTGCGGATCGTTTTCTAAAACAAATGTTTCTACTGTGTAATTTGCAGCTGCTTGTAAAAGCATTCTACCCAGTTGTCCACCACCTAAAATACCTGCCTTCATTGGAATAATTTTTGCAAAGTTACTATTTTTGTATCCATTTTTGTTTCCATCCCTCATACAATTGGCGTGCATCTGGTGTGAGGTTTAAATAAAATACACCGCTTATCATGAGCAACGAAAACAAACTACCTTTCAATAAGATACCCGTCCATCCAGTAATGCCATCAAAGGCAAAATAAGTAATTGCATAAGCACCGGCGCCCAATAGGAGTGTGTAAGCTGTTTTACGCGTAAAAGGTTGCATGTTAAATTTGCGCCTTAAAAATTCGAACCTAATAAAATTATAGGTACCGTAGGCAAAAAGTTCAGCAAAGGCTGAACCAATAATACCATAATTTTTTATCAGGAAATAGGTAAGTGGAAGCCTTAACGCTAATAAAACAACACCACTATAAAAATCGAAACGCCAAAAAGTAGAGGTGTTAATAACAATGGCATTGAGTCCGGTGCCCGCATCAAGAATGCGAACCATGCCTAAAACAAATATGACACCAAGTCCATCTAAGTATTCTTTTTGGATGTTGAGCACAATCATACCTTCTTTAGCATTGAGCCAGATATTGCCAAAAATAAAGAGCGCCATAATTAATAAATTAATACAGGAGCGCGCATAAATGCGGTTGATTTCAGGAAAATTTTTGTCTTTCCAAGCTTTCGACAATACACCAATAGAAACAGCCTGAATGCTTCGTTGTGGCACTTGAATAAGCGCTGCTGCATACTGTGCCCAAACAAAAATACCTACTTCGGTAAGGCCTAACATACCAGCAATTAAAAAGCTATCGATAGTGGCAGCAAGGGCTGCAATGAGGGCGCCTCCAAATACAAGTACTTGAATAGACACCATTTTTTTCCAAAATTTTTTGGTAACTCGGCTAAGGGTGGTTGGAAAATGTAGTTTGCCTGATTTAATTAAGTAGCCTAGTAATATAAAAAACAGGATGATGTACTGAATAGAAAACAAGTAAATAAATACTTTAAAATCTATAATTTTTAAATAGAATAGTGCAATTAAAACGGCCGTTAAGAGCCTTAGTCCAGTCTCTTTTAAAAAGTTTGATACCACCGATAAATTAAGTGCCCAACTAAAACTTTCAAGCACACAAAAAAACAGCATGCCCATGGCAAAGGGGAACATCCAAAAATAATAATCAAGAATCAGTGGCGATTTTACCTGGTACTTTTCAATAAAATAGGGTTCAAAATAAACACCGCAGGCAAGTACCAAAACAAATCCTATAACGGATAAGAAAAACGACCATGTAATCAGGTCAATTTCTTTTTCTTGAAGGTTGTCTTTGTAATAAGGGTAAAACTTATAAATAATGGGAACCACACCAAGAGATCCAAAGGCAAACATGTTTTGGGCAAAATCGGTAAAGATGCGCGTAAGACCATATTCGGCCGGGGTGAATGAACCGTTTCTGGTAAAAAAATAGTTGTTGACAAAGCCAATGGCAAACCCAACATACACAAGAATGCTGGAAATGATGGTTTGTTTTCTTATGCTACCCATGAACTATTTTATCTACTTTTTTACGAGAACCTTTTTATTGATCGCTTAAAAATAGGATATTCGGTGCCAAGATGCACCAGAGCGCCCTATATAATGCTGTTAAAACGCCTAAACTCACTTTTTTATTGGGTTTGGCGCTTTGTTTATTAGCGTCCTGTTCCCAAAATACTACGACTTCAAAAAATGTATTTAGCTACAATGAGGCCACTGGTATTGCAACCCTAGATCCGGCTTTTGCAAAAAACCAATCCATCATGTGGGCGGTGCACCAGATTTATAATACCCTGGTAGAAATTGATAGCAACTTAAATATTGTACCCTCGCTGGCAAAATCATGGGAGGTAAGTGAAGACCGAAAAACCTACCGTTTTCACCTCCGCACCAATGTTTATTTTACAAATGATGATGCATTTAAAGGAGGTGTTGGTCGAAAATTAGTTGCCGCAGACGTAGCTTATAGTCTAGCCAGAATTATAGATAAAACAGTGGCAAGTAGTGGTGCTTGGATTTTTAATGGCAGGGTAGATTCTATCATGCCTTTTGTTGTTATCAATGACTCTACATTTGAACTAAGGTTGCAGCGTCCGTTTCACCCTATAATGGGAATTTTAAGCACGCAGTATTGTAGTGTGGTGCCCAAAGAAGTCGTTGAAAAATATGGCAAAGATTTTAGAAGGCACCCTTGTGGCACTGGGCCTTTTTCCCTTAAGTCTTGGGATGAAGGAGAGGCGATGATACTTCATAAAAACAAAAATTATTGGGAGGTTGATAGTGTGGGTGTTCGACTACCATACATAGACGCGGTAAAAATTAATTTCTTTGACAACAAAGCCACCGAGTTTTTACAATTTAGGCAAGGAAAGCTCAGTTTTGTAAATGACATTGACGCATCATTTAAAGATGAAATTTTAACTAAAAACGGAACGCTTCGAAAAGACTGGGAAGGGAAAATTAATTTATTAAAACATCCTTATTTAAACACCGAGTATTTTGGAATTGTAGTGGATAATAATAACCCAATTACTAAAGGTGCAGCTACCAGTAATACACTTGTTCGTCAGGCCATGAATTACGCTATCAACAAAAAACAGTTGATGATGTATATGCGCAATTCTATTGGTATTCCGGCCCAGGCTGGATTTGTGCCTGCGGGGCTTCCTTCTAACAACGTTGAATATGTAAAAGGCTATACCTACAATCCGGCTAAAGCGCGTGAACTCCTTGCTGCTGCTGGTTATCCGGGTGGCAAAGGATTATCAACAACTAAATTATTAACGGTTGCTATTTACGCCGATATAGCTTCTTTTGCTGCCAAACAAATGGAAGAAGTTGGGATACCCGTACAGGTAGAAGTGATTCAAAAAAGTTTATTGTTGGAACAAACGGCTAAGTCTGCGGCACTATTTTTTAGAGCTAGTTGGATTGCCGATTATCCCGACGCAGAAAATTATATGGCGATGTTTTATAGCAAGAATCCTGCGCCACCTAATTATACGCGTTTTAAAAATGATAAATTTGATCTGCTATACGAGAAAGCACTTTTAGAAACACGCGATAGTGTGCGGTACGAGCTATACAGAGCCATGGATCAGCTGGTAATTAATGAAGCGCCTATTATTCCAATGTGGTATGATATGGCCATTCATTTGGTGCAACCAAACATAACAGGGTTTAAACCCAATGCCCTTAATTTATTGGAACTAAGGCATGCCAAGCTCCCTAATTAGTGTTTTAGTTTTGACTTAAACACTTTTTCAAACTTCTCCAATTTTGGTGCAATTACAAAACGGCAATAGCCCTGATTGGTATTGTTGTTGTAATAATTTTGGTGGTAGTTTTCGGCAGGATAATAATTTTTGAAAGGCTCAATGGTCGTAACAATAGGTGCGCTAAAAGCACCGCTTTTGTCAAGTGCCTCTTTGTACTTTTCTGCTATTTGCTTTTGTGTTTCTGTAACATAATACACAACACTTTTATATTGAGGGCCTATATCATTACCTTGTTGGTCAAGTGTGGTTGGATCATGTGTTTTCCAAAATATTTCAAGTATTTCGTCGATGCTCACAACTGCAGGATCAAAAACCACTTTTGCAAGTTCTACGTGGCCGGTATTTTTATCACATACCTGCTCATAAGTAGGGTTTTCTACAAAACCACCACCATAGCCACTTTCTACACTAACAACGCCGTTAACACGCTGGAAAAACGCTTCGGTACACCAAAAACATCCTTCTCCTAAATAAATGGTTTCAAGCTTATCTGAAGGGGTACTCATGGCTGGTTTGGTTTTAGTTTTTACGGGTTGACTACATGCATTTAGGCAGGTTGCCGCAAAGAGGGTTACAAGTAATAAACGCATAAGGCTTTGTTTGTAGTCAAAATTAAGGATCATTGGTTGATCCACTATTATTACTAAAACATAAAATCTTGTAAAAGGTTTAAGCGCGCTTCGCTTACCTTTGCGGCTGTTTATACAACAATGATGCGTTTATACCCCGATACCGCCCTTTACCAACTGGAGTTTGACAAGGTAAAAGCACTTTTAGAAGCGCATTGTAAAACTGTGTACGCTCAAGAGCGTGCTAACAATTTACGCATACATACACACAAAGATTATATCCATAAAGAGCTGCGCCAAACTCACGAGTTTGCAATGCTATTAAGACAGGCGCAGTATTTCCCAAATGATTTTACGTATCACTTACAAAAAGAATTAAAATTATTAGGGATTCCTGGCGCATTACTAGGCGGTGAGCAGTGGATGCTGATTAGAAAATTAACCATTAATGCCGAAAATATTTTTAGATGGTTTGATCCCGAAAAACGCGCGGCATTTAGTTCTTTGGCGCAGGTATTAACAGATGCATATTATGAAAAAAATATCAAGGATAGTATTGATGCTGTATTAGATGAACAAGGTGTTGTGAAAGACAATGCATCTGATGATTTACAAAAAATTAGACTGAGTTTATACAAGCGCAGAAATGAGCTGAGGCGCATGTTTGAAAAAGTAGTTCAAAAATTAGCCAAAGCTGGATACACTGCAGATATTGACGAAAGTTTTAGTAATGGTAGAAGGGTAGTGGCTGTTTTTTCGGAACACAAAAGACAAATAAAAGGAATTTTACACGGCGAAAGTGATAGTAGAAAAACAGCATTTATTGAACCCGATGAAACCATCGAACTCAACAACGAAGTTTTTGCATTAGAGCATGAAGAAGCCAAAGAAGTGCAGCGCATTTTACGTGCACTTACTGCTGCCATGTCTGTGTATGCACCACTTTTATCGGCCTATTTACAAATAGCAGGCGAATTTGATTTTATCAGAGCCAAGGCAAAATTAGCTATCGACATGAATGCTAATTTACCTGAGCTACTTGACAAAGCGCATATCGAACTTATTAATGCGTACCATCCGCTTTTATATTTATACAATAAGGGTGCTGGAAAAAATACCATTCCTGTTAACATTAAATTAGACGCACATCAGCGTATTTTAATTATTAGCGGACCTAATGCCGGAGGTAAAACGGTTACCATGAAAACCATTGGCCTCAATCAAATGATGATGCAGAGTGGGCTTTTGGTGCCGGTAAGTCCGGACTCTCAAATGGGTATTTTTAAGCAACTCTTTATACATATTGGCGACACACAAAATTTAGAATTTGAATTAAGTACCTACTCGAGTCACTTGATGCATATGAAGCATTTTATTGAAGTGGCAAATGGTAAAACCTTATTTTTTATTGATGAATTAGGAAGTGGAAGTGATCCTAATTTAGGGGGCGCTTTTGCAGAAGTGATATTAGAAGAATTATCTCGCAAGCATGCACTCGGTGTTGTTACCACGCACTACCTCAATTTAAAAGTAATGGCCAATCATACGCAAGGTATTATTAATGGTGCCATGCAGTTTGATGAAGTGCATTTGCTTCCAATGTACAAGCTTATTATTGGTAAGCCGGGTAGCTCTTACACATTTGCAATTGCAGAACGAATAGGCCTTCCTAAAGCACTGATTAATAGAGCTCGTAAACTGGTAGACGAAGATCATTTTAAGCTTGACAAATTACTGAACCGCACAGAGCAGGACTTACAGCATTTGGATAAAGAGAAATTGCAGTTACATAAAATGCTGCGTGAAAATGAAAAGCTCAAAAAAGAAATGGAACTGGTGCTTAATAAAGAAAAGCACCGTCAGCAGGTAGAACTCTTAAAACAACAAAATCAAATAACCGAAGAAAGGCTCGTGTATTTAAAAGACATGGAGCGCAAACTTAAACAAGTTGTTTTGGATTATAAGAAGGCCGAAAATAAAAGCGAAGTGATCAAAAACTTGCAGCATTTACTATTTAAGGGTAAAGAGCAAGTGGTGGTTAATAAGCTTGCTAAAAAGGTAGATAAACAATACAAAGAAACCACTGCCAAAGTAGTAGTAGGTAGTTTGGTGAAGCTTAAAAAGAATTATCAGGTAGGAACGGTACTGGAAATTAGGGGCAAAAGAGCCATTGTTCAGATAGGCCAGCTACCCATAAATGTAGACCTCGCTGACCTTTTGGTGGTCGAAAAACTCCCAGATTTGCCAAAATAACGCCCTCAAAGTCAATAAAATAGGGTGTTTCAGATTTTTTTTACTTTTTTTTTGGTTGCTGCTTTTCAAACCGTACTTTTGCCGCGGAGAGATGGCAGAGCGGTCGAATGCGGCGGTCTTGAAAACCGTTGACTGTTACAGGTCCGGGGGTTCGAATCCCTCTCTCTCCGCAGACTAAAAAGCCAGCACTTTGTGCTGGCTTTTTTTTATGGGAATAATGAGTCTGAACCATAAGTTCAAGCGAAATTGAGCCCATAAAAAAAAGAATCGATGGCGCAGCCATCGCTTAGCTTTTTAGTTTGCAGTCCCCCCACAAAGGGCTCAGCGAAGCTAATCTCTTCAACATTTATTTCTCAATCACTTTAAACCTTGTAAACATATCTTCGGAATACCATTTTTCTTGATGGGTTTTTTTAATGACTTCTTTGTGTAAAGGAAGTTTATAGGCAAAGCTGCGCATGAGTTCTTTGGATTCCCAAATGCTAAAAGTGGCTTGCTTAATAAATGGAACTTCACCAATACCCACCGATGTTATAAAACCAGGAGCACTTGCCATTTGACCCGCAATGGCGTCTACATGTTCCCAAAATCTTTTAAGGCCTGATAATTTAATGGTGGCTCTTGTAAGTACGGCTATTTTACCTTCATAGTCTGAATTTTTAGGAAGCTCACCAAAAACTTGTTTACCATCCCATAGTCCGTGCCCCTCAATAGGTTCTAATTCATACATGGTTTGTGTGGCGTTAAATAGTTTCCACCATCCAGTTATAAATGTTGGGGTTGATGTTGGGGAATCATATACCTCTAGTACAGCCCATCTATTCCAATCCGGATTTTTATCAAAAGTTCCATTTTTGCCGGTACCCATCAATTTCCAAAATCTAAGGCTACTAGAAAACCATAATGGAAATCTAAATAGCGCCATCGATAAAAATCCAGCCCAGCCTAACCAATTAGGGTAAACAACAATTGAAAGTCTTACATACATATTGGTAAGGGGTTTGTAGGTGGTTTATTGGGTGAATCTTGTAAATTGCTAACCCATTCATGAAAAGAATTCATCCAATATTATTTGTTGTTTTTTGTGCCCTTGCTTTGCGAGGTAATTCGCAAGCAAGCACTGATACCATTTGGTCTTATCAGTTGCTAACAAAGATACAAGCCCTACAACAAACAAATACAGGGTTTCCTCCCGGGATTTTCCCGTCCACTAGGGTATATGCTTACAATAAAAATAACATTAAAAACGACCCCAATGTTTTTTTTACCGGTCTTATTGTCCTAACACTAAAAAAGTACCAAAAGAATTGTACGCCTTTCCAACAAGGGATTATCAATCAAATAGCAAAAGATGCATTGTCACAAGTAGGGCTTTTTAAAAATAAGCAGGGGAGAGATACCTATAATTTTTGGCGTACCGATACGCCTCAAATTTTTCCTAATGCGGGTTGGCTTAATAAATTTGATAAATCGCAATCCTTACCTGATGATTTTGATGACACCGTTATTTTATTGTGGGCACAGGAAGTTTCAAGGGAGCGCGCATCTGCCATACACGACACCATGCAGTTGTTTGCCAATACAAAGGGTAAAACCGTTAAAAATACCCTTACAGCTTTTGAAACAATACCTGCATACTCTACATGGTTTGGTAAAAAAATGCCCATCGATTTTGACATGGCGGTACTATGTAATGTGCTCAGTTTTGTAAATGCTTATGATTTACCATGGACAAGTTCAGACTCAGCTTCTTTACAACTGATTACAACGGCTATTCAAAACAATTGGCATATGCGTAAGGCTAATTTTATTGCACCGCATTATGCTAAACCTGAGGTTATTTTGTACCATATTGCCCGCTTATTAAAATCTGGAAAGCAGCAAAATATAGAGGCGTTAATGGCGCTTAAACCAAGTTTGTTACAAAGTACAGATTCGTTACTTGCGATTAGTAAAGATCCACTCGAAACCATTTTATTACAATCGGCGCGTATTGAATTCGGTGGCATTGCTGGTGATGTTCAAACACCCCAAGCGTTTGATACTGCTGCCATTGAACAAAGTGACTATCCATTTTTTATTGCCAATATGGCGTCGATGCTTCCTAACCCAGTAAAGCGCCCACTCAGTAAATTGGCGTTTGCAAAGTTCGAATATCGTTGCCCTGCTTACAACCTGGCATTATTATGGGAAAATAAGCACTTGTGTGTACCTTTGCATAAATAGCAGGTTTTATGGCGGTTAATGAAATAGCATACCATCAAATTATTCAGGAGTTTGCAAATTCATCAGTTACCCTGGTAGCGGTGAGTAAACTTAAACCTGCTTCCGATATTGAAGCGCTTTATAAATTAGGGCAACTTGATTTTGGTGAAAATTACGTGCAGGAACTTGTTGAAAAACAGGCGGTACTACCTTCCAATATTAACTGGCATTTTATTGGTCATTTACAAAGCAATAAAGTCAAATACATTGCCCCCTTTGTACACCTAATTCATGGGGTAGACAGTTTAAAATTATTGCAAGAAATAAATAAGCAAGCGCTAAAAAATAACCGAGTAATCGATTGTTTGTTACAAGTGCATATTGCCAAAGAGGAAACAAAATTTGGTATGGACGCTTCCGAATTATCTGATGCACTAGAGGCTGCCAAACATTTACCCAACGTAAATATAAGAGGACTGATGGGTATGGCATCCTTTTCTGATGATCAGGAAGTAGTTGCTTCCGAGTTTAAATATTTGCAAGAGCTATTTACAACACATCACTTTAATGTACAGCCGAGTGCTGTATTAAGTATGGGTATGAGTGCCGATTATGCACTTGCTATTAAATCTGGCAGCACGATGGTTAGAATCGGAAGCTTACTTTTTGGCGCCCGTAACTAATCAACTACTTTTTTGTTCCTGCATAGTCAAATACCAATTGGCAAAATGCTTTTACGCCCAAATCAAATCCTGATTCATCAATAAAAAATTCAGGTGTATGGTGTAAAGAAGCTTCTGATGGTTTCATCCCTTTAGGCATTGCACCTAAGTAAAAGAAAAATGCGGGTGTTTTTTCTCCAAAAAATGAAAAGTCTTCGGCGCCTGTATCCCAATCTCTTTCTTTTACATTGCCTTTACCGGCGGCTGTTTCTAAAAACGGAACTGTAAGTTTTACAAGGGCAGGATCGTTATAGGTAACCAGTGTTTTGGTAGTAATGGTAACATCTGCGGTTGCGCCAGCGCTCGCTGCAATATGATGTACCGTATTTTTAATGCGCTCATGCAATTCTTTTTGCATGGCAGGGTCTAGGGTTCTTAAAGTTCCAATCATTTCACAAGACTCTGGAATGATGTTGTTACGCACACCACCATGAATGGCGCCAATGGTAATTACAACCGGTGCTTTGGTAAGCTCCATTTGTCTACTCACAATATTTTGTAGCCCTTGAATGATTTGTGCAGAAGCTGCAATAGGATCTACGCCAGTCCAAGGTTTGGAACCGTGTGCCCCTTTACCATTCACCACAATTTTAATCCAATCGGAAGAAGCCATAAAGCCCTGTGCCTTATACTGAATTTCACCAACAGGTACTTCCGACTTAATATGCATACCAAAAACCACGTCTACTTTTGGATTTTCTAATACTCCTTGTTTAATCATTAGGGGAGCACCACCTTCTTCACCTTCTGGAGAACCTTCTTCGGCGGGTTGAAATAAAAACACCACAGTGCCTGGTACATCTGCTTGCATTTTTTTAAGCACTGTTGCCGTACCCATTAATATAGAAGTATGCGCGTCATGACCACAAGCGTGCATAACACCCACTTTTTGTCCATTGTATTCTGTAACTACTTTAGAGGCAAAGGGTAAACTATTTCTTTCTGTAACAGGTAGTGCGTCAATGTCAGCTCTTAGTGCAACTACTGGGCCTGGTTTGCCACCTTTTAAAATAGCAACAACACCGGTATTAGCAACGTTTTCTTTTACTTCATAACCAATAGAGCGCATGTAGTTGGCAATGTATTTACCTGTATTAAATTCACGATTGCTTAATTCTGGATGTTCATGAAAATGTCTGCGCCAGGTAGTTAACTGAGGCGTTACTTCTGCTACTAAAGCTGCATAGTTGGCAGGGGGCGTGATTGCCGCCGTTGTTTGCTTTTTTTGGGCTACAGCAGATAGTGATGTAACAGCAAGTAAAAAGGCTAGGGATACATTTTTCATGATAAAAAAGTTTATATAATTTTTTTAAAATTCGCCAAACACAGATCTTAATGCGTTTGAGATTTCACCAAGGGTGGCTTTGTTTTCTACAGCTTCTACTACAAGTGGCATGATATTATCTGTACTTTTTGCTGCAGTGATAATGGCGTCTAAACAAGCGGCAACTTTAGTGTTGTCTCTATTTTTTTTGAGGGTATTGATATTGTCAATTTGAACCTGTCTAATGCTATCATCTATTTTAAATGCAATATTAGTTGGGGCTTCATCGATGGTAAATTTATTGACGCCAACAATAATTTTTTCGCCAGATTCAATATCTTTTTGGTAGGCGTAGGCACTTTTTGCAATTTCATCTTGCATAAAACCAGATTCTATGGCAGCTACGCTGCCACCCATGGCGTCTATTTTTTGAATCAGTTCCCAGGCTTTTTGTTCTACTTCTGCAGTTAAGCTTTCAATAAAATAACTACCCGCTAATGGATCTACGGTATCTGGTGCGCCACTTTCAAACGCAACAATTTGTTGGGTTCTTAAAGCAATACGTGCTGCTTCTTCGGTAGGTAAATTAAGGGCTTCGTCGTAACCATTGGTATGCAAACTTTGTGTACCGCCTAAAACAGCGGCAAGGGTTTGAATGGTAACGCGGCTAATATTATTAAGCGGTTGTTGTGCGGTAAGTGTGGCACCACCTGTTTGTGTATGAAAACGAAGCATCATGGCTTTAGGATCAGTGGCACCAAGCTCTTTCATAATGGATGCCCACATGGTTCTGGCTGCTCTAAATTTGGCTACTTCTTCAAATAAATTATTATGTGCATTAAAAAAGAAGGAGAGTCGTTTACCAAACACATTGATGTCCATTCCTTTTTCGATGGCTGCTTTTACATAGGCTTTACCATTGCTTAACGTAAATGCAATTTCTTGAACAGCAGTACTACCAGCTTCTCTAATATGATACCCCGAAATAGAAATGGTATTCCATTTTGGTACATGCACACTACACCATTCAAAAATATCGGTAATGATACGCATAGATGGTTTAGGCGGATAAATGTAAGTGCCTCTAGCAGCGTATTCTTTTAAAATGTCGTTTTGTATGGTGCCTGTAAGTTTGTGCAAATCTGCGCCTTGTTTTTTTGCAAGTGCTACATAAAAAGCCAGTAAAATAAATCCAGTAGCATTGATAGTCATAGAGGTACTAACTTTTTCTAGATCAATACCTTTAAAAAGTATTTCCATGTCATCGATACTATCAATGGCAACGCCCACTTTTCCAACTTCACCATCTGCTAATTCGTGATCGCTATCATATCCAATTTGTGTAGGTAAATCAAAAGCAACACTGAGGCCCATAACGCCTTGTGACAATAAATAATGATAACGCTTATTGCTTTCTTCGGCGGTAGAAAAACCTGCATATTGGCGCATTGTCCAAAGTTTGCCGCGGTACATATCGTGCTGAACGCCTCTGGTATAAGGGAACTGGCCAGGCTGTGCATTTTCTATGGCCTCTTTATTTGCGGCAATATCTGATGCGTTGTAGACGGTTTTGATGTTGATGCCGCTATCTGTTTTTTTATGATTAGAGCTCATTATAAAATTTGTTTTACTTCGAGGCTTAAAACTTCGCTAACGAGTTGGTGCAAGTCTCCAGACGGGTCATTTGCTAAAAAACTAATAAGCAATCTATTGAGTTCTCCAGCGGTGGCACCTACAGGAAGTGTTGCAGCTGCTTGGTGTATGAGTAAAATATTTTTTTCTTTGAAATTTGTGACTGCGTCCCAAGCCGTTTTTGAAACATACAATTGTTGTGTAACATTGTGTTCAAACTCTTCTTTGATGGTGGCCACAAGTAGTAGTTGTTGATCGGTAGAAGATATACTTGAACTGCTTTTACCGTCTTGTTGAAGACGTGAAACTAAATTGGGAATGGCTATGCGGTTGGCAAGTAAGATGAGCCTCTCGTAGGCTTGTAATTTTAGTAATTGGGTGTCTTTGTCTACTGCTTTTGAAGCTACTCCAATTTTTTGTTGAAGGTATATGAGGGTAGCAACAAATAGCCCAATGATTACTGCAATGACAACAGTTAAAACAGTTGTTGTATCAAGCATTTGCTAAATTTTTTCAAAAATAAGGCAATCTGCGCTGCTCTTAGTAGCTTTGCCTAAAATTAGATCTTATGTCTAGCTCAACAATCACACAAACGGCTCCAGTAACCTTAACAGAGGGCGCAATAGTGGAAATTAAGCGCCTGATGGCAGAAGATGGCTTTGATGCCAACCAGCGCCTTAGAATTGGCGTTAAAGGGGGAGGTTGCAGCGGTATGACTTACGTACTTGGCTTTGATTTACCCTTACCAGAAGACACACATTTTGAAATAGAGGGCATTGGCTGTATCATGAATAATAGCCACCAACTATACCTGTTTGGTATGGAAGTGGACTGGCAGGGTGGACTCAATAGCCGTGGTTTTACATTTAGCAACCCTAACGCAAGTAAAACCTGCGGTTGCGGTACTTCATTTGCCGTTTAGATCAACATCATTTAGGGCTGCATAATACTTTGCGCAACACAAAAATTTTCTCCATAAAAAAAGCCTCGCAACCAATTAAAGTGCGGGGCTTTTTTATGGAATCTTTTATGTAAGGTTCTTATTTTTTAGCTGCTTTGCTTAGCTTTTTGTTCTTAGAGAAATCTACTAAGATTGGAGCTGCCACAAAGATAGAAGAGTAAGTACCTGTGATCACACCCACTAACATAGCAAAGGCAAATCCTTTGGTTACTTCACCACCAAATATGAATAATATTAAGATGGTTAAGAATACAGTTAATGAAGTCATGATGGTACGGCTCAATGTTTCGTTGATCGCTTTGTTGATTACAGACGCGTTGTCCATGCTTGGGTGTAATCTGCTATCTTCTCTAATACGGTCGTATACAATGATGGTATCGTTCATACTAAATCCAATAACGGTTAACACGGCAGCAATAAAGTGCTGATCAATTTCTAGTGGGAACGGTACAATTGTACGCGCAAAACTAAATATGATAAGTGTTACAAATACGTCGTGTAATAAAGCAAATACAGTACCTAAAGAGTATCTCCAATCTCTAAAACGGATGAAGATAAATAAGCAAATCACAATCATTGCAATCACTGTTGCTTTGGTTGCACCCGCTTTTAAATCGTCAGAGATAGTTGGTAGTACAGTTTGAGAACTTTGCTTATACTTACTTTCAAATTCATTGAAAGTTAAATTAGCAGGTAATTGTTTAGCTAAACCTGTAAACAACATTTTCTCAACTAAAGAATCTACGTTGTTACCTGTTTCTTTGATTTTGTAAGAAGTGGTAATGTTTAATTGATTGTTAGCGTTTACTGTTTTGATAATTGGCGCTTCACCAAATGTTGCTTTTAGTTCATTTCTAACTTCTTCAACATTTACTGGTTTGTCAAACTTAACAGTGTAGCTACGGCCACCCGCAAATTCAACACCTTCGTCAAAACCATTAAAGAAACTTGCTACACCTAGTACAAAAATCACAGCAGATAATGCGTACGCAAATTTGCGGTATTCAATAAACTTGAATTGTGCTTTTTGGAAGATAGATCTAGAAACTCCTGTAAAGTATTCGAGGTGTCTATTTTTATTTGTGTACCAGTCAGTAATTAATCTTGAAACTAGGATACCACAGAATAATGATAATAAAATACCAATAATTTGAGTAGTTGCAAATCCAAGTACTGGACCTAGACCAAAGTATGCTAGAATAATCGCTGTTAATAAAGTAGTGATGTGACCATCAAGTACTGGCGCTAAAGATCTTCTATAACCATCGGTTACAGCTAATGGATAGCTCTTGCCTTTGGTTAATTCTTCTTTAATACGCTCAAAAATAAGTACGTTGGTGTCCACCGCCATACCAATGGTAAGTACTAAACCGGCAATACCAGGTGCAGTTAGTGTAAATCCAAGCGCACTTAAAATACCTACCGTAAATAATAAGTTTAAGATAAGTGCAATGTTTGCAACCCATCCTGCAGTATTAAAGTAAAGAAGCATGAGGGCAAAAATCACCAAGAAAGAAATGAAGAATGATAAACCACCACCCATAATAGATTCTTTACCTAGGGTAGGGCCTACTTGTTGTTCTTGAACAATTTTAGCAGGAGCAGGTAATTTACCGCTCTCTAATATTTCAGATAAATCTTGTGCTTCTTTTAAAGAATAGCTACCACTAATTTGAGAGTTACCAGTTGTAATTGGTTCGTTTACATTAGGAGCAGAATACACAAAATTATCGAGTACAATAGCAATTGGCTTACCCGCATTTTTTGTGGTCATTTTAGCCCACAAGCTGGTACCCACTTTATCCATATTCATTTTGATCGCAATTCTTCCACGCTCATCATAATCTTGAGAAGCACTAGAAATATGATCACCTTCTAATTCGGCTTGACCATTGTCTAATGTTTTGATTGCATATAAAGTTAGGATGTCTTTGAACTTAGGATCGGTACTTGCTTCTGCTTTACCATACATGAATTGTAGGTTAGCAGGGAATTTTGTTTTCACAAAATCAAGTCTTAAGTAACTATTTAAGGTACCTGTATCTTTAGATTGAATATATCCAATAGCAGCAGGGAAAACAGGTTTACCAGTACCATCGTTATATGGTTGAGTGAACTGAACCAAACGTGCAATAGGATTTGCGTTAGCGCTATCTTTTAATTTAGCGGTTGCTTTTTTAGCAGCAGTATCTTTTACTGCAGCAGTATCAGCAGCCACAGGAGCGCCTTCTAGCATGTCTTGTACTGCTTTGTCGGCAGCTACAATACCATTTTGTAAGTCAGTGCTTTCAAAAGTATATACTTCAAAAAACTGAAGGTTAGCCGTTGATTGTAAATAAGAACGTACGCGCTCTTTATCATTTACGCCTGCTAATTCGATATTGATAATACCTTTTGCTGGATCAGGGTTGATACTTGGAGAAGCCACACCAAAGCGGTCAATTCTCGTACGTAAAATGCGGTAGGTATTGTTAAAAGCAGCAGTTGCTTGCGCTGTTAAATATTCGTTTACTGCATTATCAGAAGCATCAATTTTTACTTTACCATTACTGCGTGCAGCAAAGAAAGGTGCTAATTTTCCAGTAGGGTTTACTTTCTTAAATTCTTCTTCAAATAAAGTAATAAGGTTAGCGCCACTATTGGCTTTACGCGCTACGGCGTTTTCTAATGCTTTATTAAAGTTGGCGTCTTTTGTATAGTTAGCCAATGATTTGATTAAACCATCCAAACCAACTTCCATGGTAACACTCATACCACCTTGAAGGTCTAGACCTAACATCAATTCACTTTCTTTAGCACTACGGTAGGTAACAAGGCCAAAAGCTAATTTGGTTTCTTTGGTACTATCTAATAAACGAAGTACTCTTTCTTTTTTAAGTTCTGCTAAACTATCGGCATAAATAGCCTGCTTTTCTTTGTCACCAGGATATTTTTGTTCAGGGGTTGGAAATCTTTTCATCCAAGCCTGTGCTTTTTCATCCATTGCTTTTTCGTGACTACGAACAAACCATGTAAATGATAGCTGGTACAAACAAATCAAAATCAGCGCTATCGCAAAAAATCGAACTAAACCTTTCAGTTGCATATGGGTAAGGGTTTACATATTTTTTTAGAGCGGCAAAGATAGGGGAATGACTATAATATAGGCCTAAACACCGCTTTTTTCATCTAACTAATTAAAAATCAATTATTTATCGTACATCTGTGAGCGTAACCTCAAAATAAAGAGGGCTATTGGGCGCAATAGATCCTGAGCCATTGCAACCATAGGCTAATGAAGATGGGATTACCATTTTAATTCGTCCACCTTTTTTAATGAGGGGGATACCAATTTGCCAACCTTTAATAACTCCACTTAATAAAAAGCTAACTGGGTTAGCACTTGCATCAAATTGGGTGCCATTTAATAATTTACCCGTATAAACAGTTGAAACCGTATTGGTTAGGGCTGGTTGAGTGCCAAGTCCTGGAGACATTATTTCATATAAAATACCGCTAGAATGCTCGGTGTAGGTAATATTATTGGCAGTGCAGTAAGCAACCATAGCAGCTTTTTCAGAGGCAACGGTAGCAGGTACACATTCAGTATTTGTTTTTCCGCAAGCAGCAAATAAAAACGGGGCTAATAAAAAAGCCATCCAAACATTTCTTTTCATAAAATACAAATTATAGAGTTATTGCAAATTTAATGAGATAAAGGCCATGTACCTTAAAAATCTTGTAAGGGGTTAGTTTTTGGGTTTTTCCCGCTTTTGTTTGGCCAACAGCTCTTTAAATTGCTGTTCTCTATTTTCCCAACTAAAACTACGATATAGATAGGCCATAAAAAAAGAAACGATTAAAATGCCTGCAAAAAATACAAACCCATTTAGTTTGCTATTGGCCTGCATATTGGCCCTCGTGTACCAACCAGAATATAAAACCACGAGCACTACAAGTCCAAATACAAGTCCTGCCGAGAGCCCAATTAAAAATGGACGTTTGCTTGTTTTTTCGGCAATTCTGTTTTTTGACCAATAGTCTAGAAAGTCTTTTTCGGGTTTGGTAAGCATGTTACAAAAGTAATTGATTGAATCAAGTTCTCCATCATACATTTGCAAATATATCAACCCAAGGTTTGTGAAAGAATTAGCTGCAGTCAATAAATATTTATGGAAGTATAAAGAGCGTTTTTTGCTGGGTACTTTTTTTGTGGTGCTCTCTAATTTTTTTGCTGTTATCGCCCCTCAAATTACTGGCTATGTGGTGAGTCAGGTGCAGCAGCACTTGCCGGGCGCTACAAAATTACCGCATGTTCAAACGCATAGTTACATCGTTAATATATTAATTGATTGGTTGAATACCCAGCAAATTAGTTTTGCAAAACTCGTGGCCATTTGTAGTGTCACCATTTTAATTTTAGCCGTACTCAGAGGTGTGATGTTATTTTTTATGCGCCAAACCATTATTGTAATGAGTAGGCATATCGAGTACGATCAAAAAAACGAAGTGTACGCAAAGTATCAAGCCCTCGATGCAGGATTTTATAAAACGCATAACACCGGCGATTTAATGAGCCGTATTACGGAAGATGTTAGTAGGGTTCGTATGTATACTGGGCCTGCCATCATGTATTTAATAAACCTGGTAACACTCATTGGGCTTGCACTGTATTACATGCTCAAAAAAGACGTAACCCTTACGCTGTATGTATTAGCGCCGCTTCCCATTTTGGCCATCACCATTTATTTTGTAAATAGTATCATCAATAAAAAGAGTGAAAAAATTCAGGGCTTATTGTCAAATTTAACAACCAATGCACAGGAAACCTATGCGGGCATTAGGGTAATTAAATCTTTTGTACAAGAAAAAGCAATGCTATCTTTTTTTGAAAAAAATAGCGAAGAATACAAAAAAAATGCCATCGATTTAGCCAAGGTAGAATCCATTTATTTTCCATCGATGGCACTGCTTATTGGCCTCAGTACTATAGTTACTATTTTTTTAGGCGGACTGCAAGCCTTAGAGGATCCAAGCCGGGTTGGGGTGATTGTAGAGTTTGTGATTTATATTAACATGCTTACGTTTCCGGTAAGTGCAATTGGCTGGACGGCTAGTATGATTCAGCGCGCTGCGGCTTCTCAAAAAAGGCTCAATGAGTTTTTGGTTATTAAAGAAAAAGTATCAACTCCACCAAATGCGGTGCAACCTTCAACCAGTGGCGATATTGTTTTTGACAATGTAAATTTTGTTTACAACCACACAGGTATTAAAGCAATTTCCAATTTTTCGCTTACGATTAAAAAAGGTCAAAAAATTTTAGTGCTGGGTAAAACGGGTTCTGGAAAATCTACACTTGCACAGTTATTACTTCGTTTTTATGACCCCACCAGTGGGCAAATTACCATGGGTGGCATTCCGCTACCGGAGTTTGATGTGCAGGCGCTTCGTCATCACATAAGTTATGTGCAACAAGACGTGTTTTTATTTAGTGATACCGTTGCCGATAATATTTCGTTTGGAAGTAAAGAACAGGTAGGGTTAGATGCTATTAAAAATGCTGCCTCTTTAGCTGCCGTAGACAAAGAAATTGAGGGTTTTGAAAAAGGATATGATACCCTTATTGGTGAAAGAGGTGTGACTTTAAGTGGTGGGCAAAAGCAGCGTATTTCTATTGCACGGGCACTTTTAAAATCTCCAGAGCTGCTGATATTAGACGATTGTTTGAGCGCCGTGGATGCCAAAACGGAGCACAAGATATTAAACAATTTGGCGGGCTTTTTAGACCAAAAAACGGCCATTGTGATTACCCACCGCATATTTTCGGTACTTAACTTCGATACCATTATTGTGCTAGAAGAGGGCCGTATCCTCGAAATGGGTACCCACGAAACACTCCTGGAAGCCGAGGGTTATTACGCCGAACTTTACCGTTTGCAGCGTACCGAAAACGACGATTAAGCCCTTTTTTAGGCGTTTTTCACATGTTATTCATAGTTTTTTCTAAAATTTTGCTTGTTCCCAAACAATCTTATATTTGTTACAGATCATTTATCTAAAATTTAAAACTTACAACTGTGGCGTACGAGAACAACGAAAGGAAAATGGAAAGTGTTTACAGCAAAAGAATTAAAGCTGGCAAAAGAAGAACTTATTTCTTTGATGTAAGAGAAACAAGAGGTAGTGATTATTACTTAACAATTACAGAAAGTAGAAAGCGTGCCGATGATTCTGGCTACGACCGTCATAAAATATTTTTATACAAAGAAGATTTCAACAAGTTTGTAAAAGCACTCAGCGAAGCAGTAGATTATGTGAAAACAGATTTAATGCCTGATTTTGATTTTGATGCTTTTAACCATGAGTATGAAGAAGGCGAAGGTCAAGAGGGAGGATACACGCATGCTGCTCCAGCTGCTAGTGCTCCTGAAGCGCCAGTTGCATCAGAACCTGCTGCTCCTACAAAGGAAGAAGCTCCAACTCCAAAGCCGGATGTTAGTGCTGGTGACAACTTAAGTACCGAAGAGGTAGATAAGTGGTAGTTTAATTTTTCGATTAAATATCTTTTAGCATCCAAATGTCACATCCATTGTGACCTGTATTTCCCATGGGGCCATCTAAGTAGGTGAAGCCAAATTTTTCGTAGACACTAACTGCCTTTTTTAATTCAGGCATGGTTTCTAGGTATACTTTAGTGAATCCAATTTTTTTTGCTTCTTCTAAACAAGTAGCAATTAATTTCTTGCCTAGTCCTGTTCCTCTAGCACTAGGTGTTAAATACATTTTCACAAGTTCGCAAGTAGTGGAGCCTAATCCTTCGGTAGGGAAAATACCAGCACCACCCAAAACCGTATCACCATCCTGTGCTACAAAATAGAAGCTTTGAGGCGTGCCAGAAAATAGTTCGTACAAATGATCGGTACTATCGTCATAGTAAACGGTGCCCGGCTTATTGGCTCCAAACTCTTCTAGTGCCGATCTAATTATAGTAGCTAGCGCTTTGTTGTGTTCGGGTGCAATGGGTCTAATATTAATTTCCATTTCTAAAGGCCTTGTATGCATTAATGAGACCATTGGTAGAAGCGTCGTGAGAACTGATGGTATCGTTGTTTTCAAGTTCTGGTAACACTTTATTGGCGAGTTGTTTTCCAAGTTCTACACCCCACTGATCAAAACTAAATATGTTCCAAATAACGCCTTGTACAAAAATTTTATGTTCGTAGAGTGCAATTAAACTTCCTAAATTAAACGGATTAATTTCTTTGATTAAAAAGGAGTTGGTGGGTTTATTGCCTTCAAAAACTTTATACGGTGTTAAACGTTTTACATCTTTTTCATCCATTGATGTTTTCATAAATTCCACCATCACTTCATTTTCTGATTTACCATTCAGTAACGCTTCTGTTTGAGCAAAGAAATTACTTAACAGTTTTACGTGGTGGTCACCAATGGCATTATGCGAAATTGCAGGTGCAATAAAATCGGAAGGAATTAATAAAGTTCCTTGGTGAATGAGTTGGTAAAAAGCGTGCTGACCATTGGTGCCCGGCTCACCCCAAATAACAGGGCCTGTTGCATAGTTAACAGGGTTGCCGCTTCTATCAATACTTTTACCGTTGCTTTCCATATTACCTTGTTGGAAATAAGCAGCAAAACGGTGCATGTACTGATCGTATGGTAAAATGGCTTCACTTTGTGCGCCAAAAAAATTGGTGTACCAAATGCCAATAAGCGCCATTAGTACCGAAATATTTTTATCAAATGGGGTAGAAGCAACATGCTTGTCGGTTGCCTCTGCACCTTTTAGTAATGCTTCAAAATTGTTGTAGCCAATGGTTAGTGCAATGGATAATCCAATAGCACTCCATAAAGAATAACGACCACCAACCCAGTCCCAAAATTCAAACATATTTTTTGGATCAATTCCAAATGCAGTCACTGCTTTTTCGTTGGTACTAAGTGCCGCAAAATGAAGGGCAATATGTTTTTGGTCGGTAGCGTGTTGTAAAAACCAGTCTCTTGCCGTTTGGGCATTGGTCATGGTTTCTTGTGTGGTAAATGTTTTAGAAGCAATTAAAAACAAGGTTTCGTCGGGCGTTACTTTTTTTAATGTTTCTGCAATATGGCTACCATCTACATTGGATACAAAATAGGTTTGAATGCCTTCAACCCAGTAAGGTTTTAAGGCTTCAGTTACCATTACCGGACCTAAATCGCTTCCGCCAATACCAATATTTACAATGTATTTGATTTTTTTACCGGTATAGCCTGTGTGCTTTCCGCTATGAATGGCCGCGCAAAATGCCTCCATTTGTGCACGTACTTTTTGAATACCAGGCTTAATATCTGCGCCATCCACTAAAATAGGGTTAGTGTCAAAACTTCTTAAAGCGGTATGTAAAACGGCTCTGTTTTCTGTTTCGTTGATAGGAGCTCCAGCAAACTGATCAGCAATGGCCTGCTTAACATTACAGTCTTCGGCTAGTTGTAATAAAAGCTTGAGGGTTTTCTCGTTGATGATATTTTTAGAATAGTCAAAAAGAATTTCTCCCAGCCTAATGGAAAACTTATTAAATCTATCTGGATCCGAAGCAAATAAATCGCGCATATGTCTGCGGTTCATTTCTTCTTCATAATGCTTTTGTAAAACAAACCAAGCTTGCGTGTTGGTTGGGTTAATTCTCGGTAACATAACGCTTCAATTCTATAATTTATGTAATACAGCTATCGTTTCTTCTACCATAGCTGGGGTAATATCTAAATGGAGTACAAATCTAATTTGGTGTTCTGAGACCGTAAAAGCAAATATGTTAAATGGTTGCAATATCTTAATAAGTTCTGGGGCGGTAAAGCGTCCTTTCACTTCAAATATGATGATATTGGTTTCTACGGGGAGTATTTCTCCCACAAAATCTAGTTCAGATAAAGCCGCCGCGAGTTGCTTGGCATGTGTATGATCTTGTGCTAAACGATCAATATTATTTTCTAAGGCATAAATGCCAGCAGCTGCAATGAAGCCAGCTTGTCTCATGCCGCCTCCAAATACCTTTCTAAAACGCTTGGCTTTTTTAATAAAATGCCCATTTCCTAAAAGCAAACTTCCAATAGGGGCGCCAAGACCTTTGCTTAGGCATATACTAATACTGTCAAATGTCTCACCGTAGCTAATGGCAGTGTCACCGGTAGCGACAAGGGCGTTAAAAAGTCTGGCACCATCTAAATGAAGTGCTAAATTTTTAGTTGAACAAACCTCTCTAATAGGTTTAATATCAGTTAGTTGATAAATACTTCCTCCAGCTCTGTTAACCGTATTTTCCAGTGAGACAAGGGTAGTAGGAGGCTTGTGAATGTCGTCGGGATTAATAGACATGGCTACCTGGCTAGCGGTAATACGGCCTCTGTCGCCTTTTAATAACCTTACCGATGCACCTGAATTAAAAGCGATACCTCCGCCTTCATACTGGTAAATATGGGAAAGCTCATCACAAATAACTTCGTCGCCGGCATTTGTATGACATTTAATCGCTAACTGATTGGTCATGGTGCCACTCGGACAAAAGAGGGCAGCTTCCATTCCAAAGAGATTGGCAGCCATTTTTTCGAGGGCATTTACGGTAGGATCTTCGCCAAAAACATCGTCACCCACGGGGGCACTTGACATGGCGGCCAACATTTTGGGGCTAGGTTTTGTTACAGTATCGGACCTAAAGTCTATCATGGCTGCGAAGATAAGATTCCAAATCGTAATAAAATCGACATTTTATGCGGTTTTTGTAGGGCAATTTTGTATCTTCGCCCACTTTATAAGCTATTCAAAGAACTAATTGTAAGACAGCATGAGGCAGCTCAAAATCGCTACACAGATTACCAACCGTGACTCGCAAGCAGTTGAAAAATACCTTCAAGAAATTTCTAAAATTTCAATGATTACTCCAGAAGAGGAAACGACTTTGGCGCAACGCATTAAAATGGGGGATCAACGTGCACTCGATAAATTGGTACAAGCCAATTTACGTTTCGTGGTTTCGGTTGCTAAACAATACCAACACCAAGGTTTGTCTTTATCTGATTTAATCAATGAAGGAAATCTAGGTCTTATAAAAGCAGCACAACGTTTTGATGAAACAAAAGGTTTCAAATTCATTTCTTATGCTGTGTGGTGGATTCGTCAATCAATTTTGCAAGCATTAGCAGAGCAAGGTCGTTTGGTTCGTTTACCTCAAAACAAAATTGGTACCTACAACAAAGCCAACAAAGCATACATGGCTTTTGAGCAGGAGCATGAGCGTGAGCCTTCTACCGAGGAGTTAGCAGAAATTTTAGAAATGTCTGAAACTGAAATCAATAATATTTTCCAATCCAATACGCGTCACACTTCACTAGATGCTCCAGTACACGAAGCAGAAGATGTTGCGATGGGAGATTTATTGGAAGGTTCTGATGATACCGATGAGGACGTTATGAAAGATTCTTTACGTGAAGAAATCAGACGCGTTTTAAAATCGTTAAGCCCTCGTGAAGCAGAAATAGTAAATGCATATTTTGGTTTAGATGGCGAAAATGGTGTAACCATTGAGCAAATTGGAATGAAATATGATTTAACCAAAGAGCGAATCAGACAAATTAAAGAGCGCGCTATTAAACGTTTACAAAAAGCACGTTACAGCAACGCCTTAAAAGCTTATTTGGGCTAATTAAAAATTATAAAAGAGAAGCCCCTACAAGTAATCATTGTTGGGGCTTTTTTGTAAAATATAAGTTTATGTCTCAAGAAATTTCAGAAAAAGTACACGTTTTAATAATTGGTTCTGGCCCTGCAGGTTACACAGCTGCTATTTATGCTGCTCGTGCTAACATGAAGCCTGTTTTATACCAAGGTATTCAACCAGGAGGTCAGTTAACCATTACAACAGAGGTTGAAAACTATCCGGGTTATCCAGATGGTATTCAAGGACCAGAAATGATGGTACATTTTGAATCGCAGGCAAAACGTATGGGTGCTGATATCAGATATGGTATGGCTACAAAAGTAGATTTTAGTAAGCGTCCATTTTTAGTTGAAATTGACGAAGAAAAATGGATTGCAGCTGATAGTGTAATTATTTCTACAGGTGCTTCTGCAAAATGGTTAGGCCTAGAAAGTGAACAGCGTTTAAATGGTTTTGGTGTAAGTGCTTGCGCTGTTTGTGATGGATTTTTCTTTAAGGGAAAAGAAGTAGCCATTGTAGGTGCTGGTGATACCGCTGCTGAAGAAGCCGTGTATTTATCTAAGCTATGTACAACCGTTCACATGTTTGTGCGAAAAGAGCAAATGCGTGCAAGTAAAGTAATGCAAGACCGTGTTTTAAATACGCCAAACATTAAAGTATACTGGAACACCGATACCGACGAAATTTTAGGCGCACAAAAAGTAGAAGCAGTGCGTATTAAAAATAATAAAACAGGCGACACTCAAGAAATACCTATTTCAGGATTTTTTGTTGCCATTGGTCACGAGCCTAATAGCAAAATATTTAAGGACTTCATTAACATGGATGAAACCGGATATATCACAACCATTCCGGGTACCACCAAAACAAATGTTCCAGGTGTTTTTGCAGCAGGTGATGTGCAAGATAAAAATTACAGACAAGCTGTTACAGCTGCTGGTAGTGGTTGTATGGCAGCACTTGACGCAGAACGTTATTTAACAGCAGAAGGCCTGGCTTAATTTTTGATTATGACCCAAACCATACATTTAGTTGATATTTTACTGCATGGTTATCATGGGTTGTTTGAAGAAGAAAAATTAGTAGGCAATACCTTTAAGGTCAACGTTACTGTTGTTTATCAGCCTAGTAGTTTTCCTATCACACAATTAGCAGATACCATCGATTATGGGGCTGTGTTTTCTATTTTACAACATCAAATGAAGGAGGCAACACCTTTACTAGAAACCGTTGCTGCTAATTTTACACTTGCTGTTTTTGAAAAATTTTCTACTGCTCAGGAAATATCTATACATATTCAAAAAATGGTGCCGCCCATTGCAGGTATGGTAGGTTCTGTAGCCGTGGGTTTAACCATGAACCGAAAAGATTTGAAGCCATGAAAAAAATAATCTTTTTGATAGCCATATTTGTTGGTACATTTTTAAATTTTGCGCAAGCACAGGATGTTGCAACTTTATTAAAAGAAGGTTTGCAATTGGAGCGTTCTCAAAAAGAAATTGAAGCATTAGATAAATACAAACTGGTGTTAAGTCAGGAGCCAACCAATATAACAGCATTGGTTAAAGCTGCAGAACTTTCTACCATGCTTGCTGGCTTTAATGAAAAAGATACGAAGTCAAAACAATTGTTTTTATCATCGGCTGGTGCATATGCTGTAAGAGCGTATAGTGCCAATCCAAAAAATACAGAAGCTGCTTATGTAATGGCATTAACGCAGGCTAAACTTTCTGAAATTCAACCCGACAATAAAAAATTAATTGAGTGTGTGCGTAATTCAAAAATATATGCAGACGAAGCGCTTGCCATTAATCCGGGTCATGCCAAAGCAAATTTTACAGTAGGTAAGTGGCATATGGAAATGGCCAATTTAAACCTTGTAAAAAAAGCGGCCGTTAAACTCATGTATGGAGGATTACCCGAAGGAAGTATAGATAGTGCCATTGTATATCTAGAAAAAGCAAGAACCCTAGATCCTTATTTTGTAAACACCTATTTAGAGCTTGCAAAAATATACGATCAGTTGCATCAGCCCACAAAAGTATTAGAAGTGCTAACTAAAATGGTAAAACTTCCTACCAGAAAAACAGAAGATATTTCATTAAAAGCAGCCGGTGCAAAAATGCTAGCTGCTGCACAATAAATAAACAATCATGGAATTACAAGCAAAATTTGAAGCTGCATTTGAAAAAACAAAAACTTTAACGGAAAAGCCGGACAACGAAACGCTTCTTTCATTGTATTCTTTATATAAGCAAGGGACTATTGGTGATGCTACAGATGCTAACAAGCCAGAAAATGCATTTGATTTTGTTGCGACCTTTAAATTTAATGCTTGGCAAAAATTAGCGGGCATGTCTAAAGAGGATGCGATGAGGTCTTACATCGATTTAGTAGACAAATTAGTACTTGGCTAGTTTTTTCCACCTTCCACTTTTCATATATATAAATGAAGGGATAAATAGGGTTACCCAGTATATCACTTCACTCATCCAGCCCCATTCGATGGGTAATTTGAGGTGCTCTAGTACTATGTATACATAGCTGCAGTATAAAATAATGGCAGCAAACTCACTGTATAAATTTACGGTTGTGTTGCCTGTACCTGTTACCGAGTTGAGCCATACCACCGATACTGACATTAGCACAAGTGCCATCGAAACAATGCGTAGTACTGGAATGCCAGCTTCAATAAATGCTGGCCCTTGACCGTATATAGAAAGTACTTGCGTTGGAAAAATATTTAAGAAGGTACAAACCATAATGGCCATGCCCGCACTCCACATCATAATGCGGTTGATAACCAATGGTACCTGTTCATTTAAATTTTGTCCCATTAAATTACTCACCATACTATTGGCCGTTGCGCCAAATGCCCAAGTAAAGCATCCAAAGAATCCAAAAATATTACGCATGGTATTGGACACGGCTAAATCCCTAGCACCATGGTGTTCAATTAAAATATAAAAGAACTCCCAGCTAATAATACTGATAGCATATTGTAAAACAATTGGACTAGAAATCTTTAAAATGAGTTTGATATTGATCCAGTCAAAAGCCCAATACTTAAATAGTTGAAACTGTTTGCTGATTCCTTTTACATGAATGAGCACAAATAAAATAGCAAGGCCTGCAAATTCAGAAATAATTGAAGCGTAAGCGGCGCCATTAAAACCTAGATTGGGTAAACCAAATTTGCCATAAATAAAACCGTAATCAAAAAAGATATTGGTAACCGCTTCAGTGGCTGTACCAATAATTAGGTACTTGGTTTGGTTGGTACCCACCAGTAATGCATTACGCATTTGGTATACAAATAATAGGGGAAGGCCTACAATTCTGATATTTAAAAAGTTTACGGCTTTATCTACAAGTAGTGGATCGTGGAGTGCAAATTTGAATAGTGCCGGAACAACCAACCAGGTTAATAATATACCTATCAATGAAAATGCGAGCGCAATGCGTATGCCTTGCGAAAACAGATTTCCTATTTCTGCAATATTATTTTCGCCGGCCCTACGTGAAATAAGGGATTGTAAACCATTGTTGAGACCATGTCCAATAACAGCAAAAATTAAGTAAAACACCCCGGTAATTCCAGCAAGTCCTAATGCTTCTTGTCCCAATCCACCCAAAAAGATATTATTGGTGATAAAGTTAATTTGGGGCACCAAAATGGAGGCGCTAATGGGTAAGGCAATGGATAATATTTGCTTGTGAGAGCTGTTTACCTGTAAATTAGACGTGTTTGGACTGCTAGACATAGGGTTTGCAAATCTACTATATATTAGTGTGTTCAAATCACCTTCTTTTTTTATATTATTGCACATAATTAAGCAGTGAAATCCAATGGCTATTCAAAAAACATATTCCTTTTATGGTGATGCTTCAGTTACTTTAACATCAACTGCCGAATTACTACAATTTGATATTGCAAACGACCATATTGCTTGTTCACTCATTAATATGGGGAATCAGGCGGTTCAAGCTTTCGAATTTTTTGAATGGGAGACAGGAGGGAGTGCGCTTGAAAATAATTGGGAGTCCATTTTTTCTGAAGCAGCTGCTGTATCCAGCTTATTGCAAAAGCCAGTAAGCGCTGTTCAAGTATTTATGAATAATGCAACTGCAGTCATTGTTCCGTTAGAAAAATTTAATACCGAAGCTGCTAATGATTATTTACAATTATTATTTGGACCAGCTGTTGAGGCTTCACTAAAGCACGAAAAAATAAAAAACACGCCTTCGCTGATTAATTGTTACCGCATACCCAATGGCTTACTAGATGTTTTAAATACTAGGTATCCGCTGCATCAATTAGCGCATGCCTATACACCCAATATTACCGGACTTTATGCCGAAGCGGTTTCTGACAAACCCATGTTAAAACTGCAGTTTTATAAAAATCATTTTATTGCCAGTTTGTTTGTGTCAAGTACACTACAGGTTATTCAAAGTTTTACTTTTTCAAGTACCGAAGACATTTGCTATCATCTTTTGCATATGAATGCCGCTCACCAAATTGATGCGGCTAACATTAAAGTAAATATAATGGGCTTTATTGATGCAAGTTCTGCGGCGGCTGTATGTGTAGAGCAAATTTTTCCGATGGTCGAATATAAAAAGCCGCGTCAAGAAAAAGTATTGCCGGCTATGTTTGAAGCGCAAACCGCTCATTTTTTTACAGCCTTTTTGAAGCCATTAGCATGAGGATCATTTCAGGAAAATATGGTGGACGCCGAATTAGTCCACCCACCAATATGCCCCACACCAGGCCAACCACAGATATTGCAAAAGAAGGTCTCTTTAATATTTTACAAAGTAGAATGTCTTTTGATGAGATTGAAACACTCGACTTATTTGGAGGCACCGGTTGTATAAGTTACGAACTTGCATCTAGGGGAGCAGCCAAGCTAACGCTGATTGAAAAAGACCCTATCATGCAGGCGTTTATTCAAAAAAATATCGCGCTGTTAAAAATAGAAGGTGCACAGGTATTAAAGCTCGATGTGTTTGCCTATTTAAATAGTTGTACCACCGCTTATGATTTTATTTTTGCTGGACCGCCTTATGCATTAGGTACCATCGATGAACTACCTAAAATTATCGTTGCTAAAAAACTGATTAAGCCGGGTGGTTTTTTTGTGTTAGAGCATACACCACGTAACGACTATAAAAATTTTGAAGGTTACTCATTTCAGCGCAATTACGGGACAACTATTTTTTCATTTTTTGTTGCAACATAGTGCCCTATGAATAAGCAAGCATTAAGAGAATTGTACAAAACTAAACGCCAAGAATTGCCCAGCAAAACGCGTTTGCAGTTTGATGATTTAATGCTCATTCAGTTTCAAAAGTTTGATTTTTCGGCCATCAGAAAATTGCTTACTTATTGGCCCATGCCCAATCAGGCAGAGCCCAATACACATTTATTTTCTGGCTATTTACGTCATATGGTTCCTGGGCTTTCTATAGCATATCCAGTAATGGATCCAGAAGCCCATCAATTTACGGCGCACCAAATAGATGAAAACACGGTATACAAGCCAGGTAAGTTTGGTGTACTTGAGCCAGATGCTCCAAACCCAGTAGATCCTGAAACGATCGATTTGGTATTTGTACCATTACTTGTTGCTGATTCAGAAGGGTATAGAGTGGGTTATGGCAAAGGCTATTACGACCGCTTTTTAGCTTCTTGCAATCAGGGGGTGATTGCCATGGGTTTTTCATATTTTGACCCCATCGAGCATATAGCAGATACAGACCAATTTGACGTACCTTTGCACTACCTCATTACGCCGAGTCGCATCTATGAATTTTAATACCATTTTTCTTACTTCCTTTCGTGTTTTATTATTGCCGCTTGCTATTTTGTATGGGGCATTTATTAAAATCCGTAATTGGCTGTTTGACAAACAGTATTTGAGTTCAGCGAGGTTTAATTTCCCGCTTATTTGTGTAGGTAATTTGGCAGTGGGTGGTACGGGTAAATCACCGATGGTAGAATATTTGTTAGCGTTATTACATACCCGGTATAAAGTGGCCACAGTTAGCAGAGGCTATAAAAGAAAAACAAAAGGTTATGTGTTAGCAGGTGCATCTACAACTGCACTCGAAATAGGAGATGAGCCCATGCTCTTTCATAAAAAATTTCCATCGGTACCGGTTGCTGTTGGAGAAGAAAGGTTGGATGCCATTCCACAATTATTACACGACATCAAAGATTTACAAGCCATTATTTTAGACGATGCTTTTCAGCACAGATCAGTAATGGCAGGGTTTAATATTTTACTCACCGAATTTGGCAATACCTATAACCATGATTTCTTTTTGCCCACCGGCGATTTAAGAGATGAAAGAGGTTCTGCAAAAAGGGCACAGGTTATTATTGTTACCAAATGTCCACCTGATTTATCTGAACCGCAAAGGCAAAAAATAATTAGGTCATTACGTCCTAAAAATTACCAGCGTGTGTTTTTTACCTGCATTACATATGAAACACCCTACCATATTTTAGATATGGCTAATAAACGCCCCATAACAAATCAGGATGAAGTGCTTTTAATGTGTGGTATTGCTAATCCAAAGCCGCTCAAAAGTTATTTACACGAACAGACAAAAACGTATTACCAACAAGATTACGCAGATCATCATATTTTTTCAATTGATGATTTACAAGATGTAGTGGGTCAGTTTAATAGTATTGCTGCCCAACATAAATTTATCATCACCACAGAAAAAGACGCAGTGCGACTAACAAAATTCCAAGAAGAATTAAAGGAACTGCCTTTTTTTGTACTCCCTATCAAACACTCTTTTTTATTTGACGAAGGCCCTCAATTTGACGAGTTGATCCTTTCATTTATCAATGGGTTTAACGCCAATATGCAACATGAGTAAAGCAAAAAAGTCAAAACAAAAGAAAACAGCAAAACCCATTGTGGTTGCTACTTTAAAAGGTAAAATTGATATCACCCGCTCTGGCATGGGCTACGTAATTGTAGATAACAATGCCATTGATATTATGGTGCGTCCTTCTGATATGGGCAACGCCCTACATGGCGATACCGTGCGTGTAAAAATTACTCGCGAAAATGGACGTACGGGCAAAAAAGAAGGGAAGGTTGTAGAAGTAGTAGAACGCCGTCAAACCGAATTTATAGGACATATTCAGCTCTCTGATAAGTTTGCATTTTTTGTGCCAGACACCGATAAACCCATGCCCGATATTTTTATTCCGCTTCAATATTTAAATGGTGCTAAAAATAAAGATAGGGTAGCTGCTAAGCTTATTAAATGGGATAAAGACGACAAAAAACCAGTAGGTGAAGTAATCGCTGTCATGTCTCCTGAAGATGAAAATGACGCTGCTATGAAGGAGCTCTTGGCGCAGGCAGGCTTCCCTCTATTTTTTCCGCAAGACGTATTAGAAGCAGCAGAAGCTTTACCTGTTGTTTTAGATGAAGCAGAAATTGCAAAACGGAGAGATTGCCGTGATATCAAAACATTTACCATTGACCCTGCCGATGCTAAAGATTTTGATGATGCACTTTCTATTCGAAAATTACCGAGTGGTCTATACGAAATTGGGGTGCACATTGCAGACGTTAGCTATTACGTTTTACCAGATACTGATTTAGACGCCGAGGCATATAAGCGTGCCACGTCTGTGTATTTGCCAGACCGTGTAAATCCAATGCTTCCTGAAAAAATTTCAAACGAATTGTGTTCGTTACGTCCCAACGAAGACAAATTTACCTTTTCTGCTATTTTTCAAATGAACGACGAAGCGCAGGTAAAACAGTATTGGCTGGGCCGAACAGTAATACATTCTGATAAGCGATATGCATACGAAGATGTGCAAACCATTATTGATATGCAGGAGGGCGAAAATGTCGAAGATATCATACTCCTTAACAGCCTTGCACAAAAATTAAGACAAGCTAGATTTAAAAAAGGAGCCATTAATTTTTCTTCTCAAGAAGTGCGTTTTACACTCGACGAAAATGCAAAACCTATTGGTATTAGCATCAAAGAAAGTAAACCAGCGCATCAACTCATTGAGGAGTTTATGTTACTGGCCAACAAAACAGTAGCCGAAAATATTTCCAAAATTCAAATCAATAAACAAGCACTTCCTTTTCCATACCGTATTCACGACCAACCAGACCCAGAAAAACTGGCGCCTTTTGTGCAGTACGCAAAAAAATATGGACATGGTTTTGATGCCAGTTCACCCGAAAAAATTTCGGCAAGTTTTAATCAATTGTTAGAAGATGCAAAGGGTAAACCAGAGCAACATGTACTAGAGCAATTAGGTATTAGAACGATGGCAAAAGCCGTTTATTCGACACAAAATATTGGTCACTACGGACTCGCATTTGACTTCTATTGTCATTTCACTTCTCCAATTAGAAGATACCCCGATGTACTTGTGCACCGTGTGCTTCAAACAGTACTTGACAACAAGCCTATTGCCGATAAAAAAATGGAAGAAAAATGTAAGCATAGTTCCGATCGCGAACGTGCCGCCATGGAATGTGAAAGAGCCTCCAATAAATACAAACAAGTAGAGTTTATGCGCGACTATGTTGGAGATACTTTTGAAGGGGTGGTAAGTGGTGTTTCAAGTTTTGGTTTTTGGGTAGAAACTGTGGCCCATAAATGTGAGGGTTTGGTATCCATTGTAGGACTCTCCGAATTTGACGATTTTAGGCATATAGAATCTGATTATAGCCTTGTAGGCAAAAGGAGTGGGCGTACCTTTAAAATGGGCGATAAAGTGTTTATAAAGGTCATTGCGGCCAATTTAGACAAGCGTCAGCTAGATTATGAATGGGTTCAGGTTCCATAGTCCATTTTAGCCCATTATTTACCTACATTTTGTGTGTAAAATTGTGGATAAAACACCCTCTTTTTGGGGTTCATTTTAGTCTATTTCCGTGTTAAAAAAAGTATCTTCGTAAGCCGCCAAACTGGCGTGTCAAATTGTTGATACAGATACGTTTATAGATTAGAAATTATGGAAGAAAATTTGATACCAGAACAAACCTCCGATAACGACCGTATAATACAGGTTAATATCGAAGAGCAAATGAAAACTGCATACATCGATTACTCGATGTCTGTGATTGTTGGACGTGCTTTACCTGACGCACGTGATGGTTTTAAACCTGTTCACCGCAGGGTTTTATATGCCATGAATGAGCTTGGCAATAATTTCAATAAGCCTTATAAAAAATCTGCGCGTATAGTAGGGGAAGTAATGGGTAAGTTTCACCCACACGGTGATGCTTCTATTTACGATACCCTTGTTCGTATGGCCCAGGATTGGACCATGCGTTACACGCTGGTAGATGGTCAGGGTAACTTTGGTAACCAAGATGGTGATCCACCAGCTGCCATGCGTTACACCGAGGCGCGTCTTCAAAAAATTGCAGAAGCAATGATTGACGATATCGAAAAAGATACCGTTGATTTCCAACTTAACTTTGATGATTCTTTAAAAGAACCTACTGTTTTACCAACGCGTATTCCGCAACTTTTGGTAAACGGTTCTTCTGGTATCGCCGTGGGTATGGCTACCAACATGATGCCGCACAACTTAAGTGAAGTAATAGATGGTTGTGTTGCATACGTAGATAATAGAGACATTGCCGTAGAAGAATTAATCACGTACGTTAAGGCGCCCGATTTTCCTACAGGTGGTGTAATTTTTGGAATGGAAGGTGTGAAGCAAGGATTGCTTACCGGACGAGGTAGAGTAGTCGTGCGCGGTAAATGCCATGTAGATACCAAACAAAGTGGTCGCGAGCAAATCGTAATTACAGAAGTTCCTTATCAAGTAAACCGTGATAATTTAACAGACCGTATTGGACAACTCGTTAACGATAAAACCATCGAAGGCATTTCCAACGTTAACAATGAAAGTAACAAGCGTGAAGGAACACGTATTGTACTCGATTTAAAACGTGATGCTGTTGCACAGGTTGTTATCAATCAATTATACAAATTTACGGAGCTTCAAACTAGCTATGGTATCAATAACGTTGCCTTGTCAAAAGGTAAACCTAAAATCATGAACCTCCGCGATTTAATTGTTGAGTTCATCGAGTTTAGAATGGATGTTGTGATTCGCCGCGCCAAGTTTGAACTTAAAAAAGCGGAAGAACGTGCACATATTTTAGAAGGTTATTTAAAAGCGCTGGATCATTTGGATGAAGTGATCGCGCTTATTAGAGCAAGCCGTACACCTGATGAAGCAAAAGATACATTAATTGCACGTAGTAAAGCTGAGCGCTGGATGCTTAAGCAAGAAATGTTTGATGAAGTTACCAGTCAGCTATACAACCAAGAAGAAGGTTTATCTGAAGCGCAAGCAAAAGCTATACTCGAACTTCGTTTACAACGTTTAACTGGTATGGAGCGTGATAAAATCATTGAAGAATTCAATGGTTTAATTAACACCATCAAAGATTTGAAAGCACTACTTGCTTCTGAAGATTTACGTTATGCGCTTATCAGAACCGAATTACTTGAAGTAAAAGAAAAATTTGGTGACGCTCGTAAAAGTGAAATTCAATACCTCGCAGATGAAATGCGTATCGAAGATTTAATTGAAGATGAAGATGTGGTAATCACCATTTCTCATTTAGGTTATATCAAGCGTACTTCTGCAACCGAGTACCGTCAACAAAGACGCGGTGGTAGGGGTGCAGTAGGTTCTAAAACCAGAGAGGAAGATTATGTAGAGCATTTATTTGTAGCTTCTACACACGATACGATGATGTTCTTTACCGAAAAAGGTAGATGTTTCTGGCTTCGTGTTTATGAAATTCCTGAAGGTGAAAAACAATCTAAAGGACGCGCTATTCAAAACCTGATTCAAATTCCGCCAGACGATAAAGTAAAAGCAATTATCGAGGTTAAAAAATTAGCAGACAAAGATTTTGTTCAAAATCACTACATCATACTTTGTACCAAAAAAGGGATCATCAAAAAAACTTCTCTCGAAGATTTTAGTAGACCAAGAGCTAATGGCGTAAATGCTATTACTATTAATGAAGGTGACGAATTACTAGAAGCGCGCATGACAGATGGTGCTTCAGAAATTATGTTGGCTTTAAAATCTGGTCGCGCCATTCGCTTCGAAGAAGTAAAAGTGCGTGCCACTGGCCGCGGTGCCATTGGTGTTACAGGTATTGAAGTAGACGACGAAAAAGACGAAGTAGTAGGTATGATTTGTGTAAACAAAGAAGATGCTACCCGTACTATTTTAGTGGTAAGTGAAAAAGGATATGGCAAGCGTACACCAATAGACGAGTACCGTATTACAAATAGGGGCGGTAAGGGTGTAAAAACTATTAACGTTACCGAAAAAACCGGAAGCCTTGTAGGTATCTTATATGTAACCGAAAAAGAAGATTTGATCATCACTTGTAAATCGGGCGTTACTATCAGAACAGGTATCCAAGATATCAGAGAGGCGGGGAGAGCAACGCAAGGTGTTAAACTAATCAGAATTGATGAGGGTGATGAAATTGCAGCTATTTCTCAAATCGAAGAAGCTGAAGAGGAAGCGCCAATCGAAGGTGTTGAGGGAGCAGAAGCTACTGAAAATGCTGCTGCCGATACAGATACTCAGGCGGGTTCTTCGGATGATGCTGCTACAGATGTACAAGGTGAATCAGATAACACAATTACTAATTAATAATTTTATTTTTTAATAAAACTCCAGTTATGAAGAAGATTTTATTAGTGCTTTTATTTGCAGCTGTTGCACAAATAACATCAGCGCAAGATTTTAAAAAGCTAAAAAATGCGGTTCTTATCACTAAATGGGAAGATGCTAAAACCGAGGTAGATAAACTTGCCAACGACCCAAAAGTTAAAGATAAACCTGAATTTTATTATTATCAGGCCCGTACTTATGCTGCGCTTTTTAAAGATGCGGCTGCTCGTGCAAAGTATCCAAATGCAGGCGATGTTGCTGCTGCTGCTTTGGAAAAATACGCGTCTTTAGATGCAGGTTTTACAAAAATAAAAGAGTTGGGTGGGGTAGAACCTTACTTTGATATGTATGGAACATACTTTCAGAATGGAGTTACTGTTTTCAACGAAAAATCTTGGGTGCCTGCTGCTGAAAATTTCGTGAAAGCCATTAAATACATCGATATTATTATCCAAAATAAATGGGCAGCATCTGCTTCTATTACAATGGATACAACCGCACTTTTATACACTGGATATGCGTATCAGAATGCTAACCAAATGGATGAAGCTGCTAAATATTATGGTCGTCTTGCGGATAGTAAAGTTAATGAAGCCATCTATTTAGATTTATATCGTTTTTTAGTTCAGCATTACACTAAAACAAATAATGAAGCATCATTTTTTAAATACCTAGCGTTAGGTAAGGAAATTTATCCTAAAGAAGTATGGGACGATTATGAAATTGACTTTATCGACACCAATTATGATTTAGCGAAAAAGACAACTTTATATGACACAGAAGATGCGGCTGGTAAATTAACTGAGCAAAAATATTTACAATTTGGTGATTTGTTTGTGAATGTAAAAAACAAAGAGAAAGATTTAGACAGTGCAACCCAAATTAAATATACGCTCAAAGCTGCGGATGCATTTCAAAAAGCATATCAGAAAAATAGTGCAAATGCCCCTGCTATCTTTAACGTAGGTGTTATTTATTATAACATTTTTGGTGAGTATGACGACAGGATAAGCGCAAATATTAGAACGCTCCGTGCTATTAGTACAGCCAATGAAGAGGAGTTTGCTGCTAAAAAATCGGCTGCAAAAACACCACAAGCTAAAGCCGCAGTTAATAAAGCTGCTGCAGATAAATTAGCCGCAGCTCAAGCGCCTTTAAAACAACAAAATGCAGCGCTTGACATTGAACTTCACAAAAATATTGACTTATCTATTGATGCACTAGAAAAATCTTTTGCGGCATTAAAAGGCAAGTCAGAAAAAACAAAAAGAGACAATAACTTATTAAATAACTGTGTTCGTTATCTTACCAATTTGTATGAAATAAAAAGAAATAAATTTAGAGGTAAGGATCCACAAAAGTATGATATGTACGAGGCTAAGTACAAAGAGTATGATGCCTTACAAAATTCTTTTAACTAACTTCAATAGGTTAGTTAAACGGTAAAAATTTTTCGTGTTGAATGGATTGTAAAATAGGGGCCTTTGGGTTCAATTTTTCTCCATTCAACACTTTTTCATAGAGTCGTATGTAAGCCGCCATCATTTGAATATGTGTAAACTTATCCAACACATATTCGTGACATTTTTTTCTATTAAAATCATTTACATGCGAAGCAGCATCAGCTAAACCTAATGCTGTTGTTGTTAAATGGCCAACCTCAGGTATTACAATTTCTGGTAAAGAACCATAAGGCGTTCCAAAAACCGGACATCCAAAATATAAACTTTCAATAAGTGCAAGTCCAAAAGGTTCGTGCCAGCGCACAGGAAAAATAAGCCCCTTAGAATATTTAATAATTTCGTTTTTTTCAGCTCCACCCTGCATGCCATCAAATCTAACATGCGTATCAAAAGTTAGTCGAATGCCCTGATTAAAATTAAAACGCACACCACCAATAACCCTCAATTTTTGATGCGCCAATTTGGCTATTTGGATAGCACCCTTAACGTTTTTAACACGCCAGGCGGCATCTCCCAAAAAGTGAAAGTAGTTTTTAACCGCGTCTTTTTTTAAAATAGGTGTTCCATAATCCATAGGATCAATACCATTGTGTACATAACAATCAGACCCAAAACGGGCTGCATGATTTTTAGATACAAAAACGGTGTTTTGGTCTAATTCCATAGCATGGTTTAAGTTTCCATGCATGGTTTGGATATAGGGTATTTTTGGAGTTTCGTTTACATGGTGGTTCAAATGCACCACATCAATACCGTCCGGAATTAAAGTATTAAATGGAACCGATTCGTTGTAGGCATATACGTTTGCAAATTCGCAACTAGATCCTGGAGCAACTAAATATGAAACCTGATGGCCTGACTGAACCAGGGCTTTACCAAGCCACCAAATTACTCTTTCGGTGCCGCCATATTTGTGAACAGGGATAGAAGTATTGTTTACAATGAGAATATGCATGCGCAATATTAAGTCATTTCATTTGGCAGCCATAGACTAGGAGCTTAGTTTATTCAAAGTATCTATTTAACATAATATTAATTATAGGATAAAATAATAAATCTAAATCAGGCATAAGCTGTCAATATTGTAGCATCATTGGCTAATCTTAACTAAGTCTATATTGGTTATATTTGAATCTCATTATACCCTAACACAAATAAGCTCCATGTTACAACGACGCAAATTTTTAGAACTCAGTTCACTTGGTTTATCAGCCATCACATTTTCTGGCTTTACCAGTAAGTCTAATCAACCGGCTGGTAAAAAGCCAATTGTTATTTCTACTTGGGCCGAAGGTTTAAATGCTAATAAAGCTGCGTGGGCGGTTTTAAAAAATGGCGGCCGAGCAATCGACGCTGTTGAACAAGGTGTAATGGTTACTGAAAATAGCCAAAACTGTTGTGTGGGTCTTGGCGCCAATCCAGACCGTGATGGTTATGTGACCCTCGACGCCTGTATTATGGACGAATTTGCCAATTGTGGCTCTGTGGCATTTTTAGAGCGAATCAAACATCCGATATCTGTGGCAAGGCGTGTTATGGAAAAAACGCCCCATGTAATGCTGGTTGGTTCTGGTGCCCAGCAATTTGCGGTAGCCGAAGGATTTCCTTTAGAATCTGAAAAATTATCTCCTGACGCTGATCGTGCCTATAAAAAATGGCTCGAAAAAAGTGAATACAAGCCTATTATCAATATAGAAAACTCTGGTAACAATCTAAAGTCACAATCGGCATTTGCGCCTAATAAACTAGAAAATGGTAACTGGAATCATGACACCATTGGTATGGTGGCATTAGATGCCAATGGTAATTTAAGTGGTAGCTGTACCACATCAGGTATGGGTTTTAAAATGCGTGGACGCCTTGGAGATTCTCCTATTATTGGTGCTGGTTTATTTGTAGACAATGAGGTGGGTGCCGCAACAGCAACGGGTCAGGGCGAAGATGTAATTCGTATTTGTGGATCACATTTAGTAGTTGAACTCATGCGTATGGGCAATTCACCAGAACAAGCTTGTAAAAAAGCAGTTGAGCGTATTATCAAAATCAAAGGCGATAAAGCGCGTGATATTCAAGTAGGTTTTATTGCTATTAATAAGCGTGGTGAATATGGTGGATATTGTATTCAAAAAGGATTCAACTTTGCTGTTTGTACCGCAGATGATTCTAATATTTTAGTGGACGGAAAACACATTCTTTAATTTTACGATTACAATTTTTGTATACATGCTTGAAGTTGCAGTATTTAACATAGAATCGGCCATACAAGCCGAGGCCGCTGGTGCCAACCGTTTAGAGCTTTGTGAAAATCCAAATGAGGGTGGTACTACCCCATCTTATGGAACTTTAAGTGTGGTTTCATCTACCATTTCAATTCCTGTTTTTCCAATAATAAGACCACGTGGTGGCGATTTTTTATATACACGCGCAGAGTTTGACGTGATGAAAAATGATATCCGTTTATGTAAAGAACTTGGTTTTGCGGGTGTTGTTATTGGTTTATTGTTACCAGATGGTAGTATCGATAAAGTGCGTACCAAAGAGCTTGTTCAACTTGCAGCACCTATGGAAGTTACATTTCATAGAGCTTTTGACAGATGCAATGATCCCATACGTGGCCTACATGATATTATTGAAACAGGTTGTAAAAGAATTTTAACCAGTGGTCAAGTGCCTAGTGCACCAAATGCTTTAGAACTGCTAAAATCACTTGTACAAGAAGCGGGTGATCAAATAATTATTATGCCAGGCAGTGGCGTTAGAGGTAATAATATTGGAAATATAAAGCAGGTAACAAATGCAAAAGAATTTCATTCTTCAGCAAGAAAAGTTGTGCCAACCAATATGCAATTTGTAAAAGAATCCATGCAGGAAAATTTATCAAATATGCTAGTTGATACTGCAGACATTAAATCCATGCTTGCTGCAATTGCGTAAATTTAACGCCGAATTTTAATAAAGCATTCTTACTTTAATCGTCTCTTTTACTTCTTTTAAAAGTTCAAGTGCACGTTTAGATAATTTGGTATCTACATCTAAAACAACGTATCCAATTTCTTCATTGGTTTTTAAATATTGCCCTACAATATTGATGTTGTTTTTAGAAAGAGCGGTATTGATTGCACTTAACACACCCGGTACATTGTTATGCATATGTAAAATGCGGTGCGCGCCTTCAACAGGTGGTAATGCAATTGATGGAACAGAGTGCGAACCATTGGTGATACCACGTTCTAGGTATTGAAATAATTTGATGCTTACGTCTTCGCCAATATTTTGTTGCGCTTCTTCGGTGGAGCCGCCAATATGTGGCGTTAAAATAACATTGGGTAAACCTTGTAATGGAGTGGTAAATGCATCTCCATTTTTTTCTGGCTCAACAGGAAATACATCTATGCCTGCACCGCCAATATGTCCGTCTTTAATAGCTTCTGCTAATGCTTTTAAATCTACGACTTCTCCCCTTGCGTAGTTCAACAATAAAGCACCTTTCTTACAATATTTAAGGTTGGTTTTATTGATTAAATTTTTTGTTTGAGGTGTTTCAGGTACGTGTAATGAAACAATATCTGAAACAGTTAGTAATTCTTTTAAATTTTTTGCAGGTACAGCGTTACCTAATGGAAGTTTGGTTTCAGTATCATGAAACATCACTTTCATACCAATGGCTTCTGCTAACACACTTACTTGAGATCCAATATTTCCATAACCCACAAGTCCTAAAGTTTTTCCGCGTAGTTCAAAACTTCCTTTGGCTTCTTTCATCCAAATGCCATTATGCGCTGCCATATTTTTATCAGAAATTCGGCGTATGAGCATTGCAGAAATTCCAATCACGAGTTCGGCAACACTTCGGGTATTACTATAGGGCGCGTTAAAAACAACCACACCTTTTTTAGAGGCTGCTTTAATATCAACTTGGTTAACGCCAATACAAAAACATCCAATAGCTTGCAATTTTTTTGCAGCTGCTAAAACCTTTGGAGTAATTTGAGTTTTTGAACGAATACCAATTAAATGAACGTCTTTAATTTCTTTGATTAATTCATCTTCACTGAGTGCACCAGCTATTTTTTTAACATTGGCATATCCATTTTGCTTAAATTGTTGGACAGCCTTTTCACTAATATTTTCTAGGAATAAAATATTGATTTTTTCTTTTGGGAAACTGGTTGGTGCTTGCTTGCTCATGATGGCAAATTTAAGCAATTGTGTGTAGAAAGTTTGGTTTGCCCAACAGTTATTCACGTTTGTATCCCGAACCTGTTTAATGTGATAATTTAGCAATCATTGAAAAACTAACATATGGTTGCTAAATATCTTTACGCATTTTGTTTATTCTTTGTACTCATTGCATGTGGTGCCAAGCCTAAGTCTATTCCTTCAACTCCGTATATATTTTCAGTTATTGATTCTAGTACAAAGCAAAAATATGAGGCTCAAATACGTGCCTCATACCAAGATATATTAGGTAAGCGTGGCTTTAGTGGTTCTATATTAGTAGCCAAAAATGGCCAAATTTTATTTGAAGATTATCAAGGACTGTATGACGTAAAGTCAAAATCACCCATCACGCCTACTACCCCATTTCATATTGCCTCTACTTCTAAAACCTTTACGGCAATGGCTATTTTAAAGCTATGGGAAGAAGGGAAAATTGATTTAGATAAAACCGTTGATACCTATTTAACTGGGTTTCCTTATCCAGAAATTACTGTTCGAATGCTTCTTAACCACCGCAGTGGCTTAAATAATTATGCCTATTTTATGGTAGATAAGAAATTGGAGAGCTATAAAGTAAAGGGGAAAAGAGGCAGATGGATTAAAAAATACCGTACCGTCAAATTACCTGTTGAAGTTAAGCCAGGTTTAATTTCCAATCAGGATATGCTTGATTTTATGATGAGGTACAAACCCGCAGTCATTTTTGGAGCCAACCGTGCATTTAGTTATTCCAATACCAATTTTGCTTTACTAGCCCTCATTATCGAAAAGTTGTCGGGTAAAGACTACCCTACTTATGTAAAAGAGAACATTTTTACGCCTTTAGGTATGGAGCATAGTTATGTGTTTTCACTTAAGGATTCAGGTAATTATCAACCTTCCTATTATCCCAATAATCGACCTTATTTACTTGAAAAATTTGATTGTATATATGGTGATAAAAATATATATAGTACGGTACGTGACCTTTTATTATGGGATAAAGCATTATATCAAGGGACTTATATTAGCCAAACTACTTTAGAAATGGCATTTTTGCCAGGAAGTAACGATAGACCCTCTATTCATAACTATGGACTTGGGTGGAGGATGCTTGAACAGCCCAATCAAAAAATCATTTATCACAATGGATGGTGGCATGGTAATAACTCTGTATTTAGCCGTTTTATCAAGGATACGGCAACCATTATCGTATTAGGAAATAGATTTAACCGTAATATCTACAAAGCCAAGAACATAGCAGCTTCCTTTTTGGCGGGTTCCGATACAACTTCCGTTGCTGAATAGTACCTAAATGAACCAAAAACTTATACAAACAGCAGTCAAAATGGGTGATTTTTAGCCAATTACCCTTATTTTTGCAGACTTTTAAAATCTAATTTTTTACTAGATCCAATCGATTATGAACAACATGTTGTTTTATGCCGTTCCGGCGATGGGACTTATAGGTCTCCTTTACACACTCGTTAAATTTTTATGGGTATCAAAGCAAGATGCTGGTAACCCAAGAATGAAAGAAATCAGTGACTACATTGCTGAAGGTGCTATGGCATTTTTAAAAGCAGAATGGAAAATTCTTGCCTACTTCGTGGTTATTGTAGCTTTACTTTTAGGTTTCATGGCTAATTCTAACGAATCTAGCCATTGGAGTATTGCCATTTCATTTATCATTGGTGCTGTGTTTAGTGCAACTGCAGGTTACATTGGTATGAAAGTTGCAACTAAAGCAAACGTTCGTACTGCTGAAGCAGCTAAAACAAGCTTATCACGTGCCCTTAAAGTATCATTTACAGGTGGATCTGTAATGGGAATGGGTGTTTCTGGCCTAGCAGTATTAGGTTTAGGTGGATTGTTTTTGATCTTAAAACATTACTTCGCACCAGATGGTGATGCAGAAGGTATGTTACGTACGATAGAAATTTTAACTGGATTCTCTTTAGGTGCTGAATCTATTGCTTTATTTGCGCGTGTAGGTGGTGGTATTTATACCAAAGCTGCAGACGTAGGAGCAGATTTAGTGGGTAAAGTAGAAGCAGGTATTCCTGAAGATGATCCTCGTAACCCTGCAACCATTGCAGATAACGTTGGTGACAACGTTGGTGACGTTGCTGGTATGGGTGCCGATTTATTTGGCTCTTATGTTGCAACCGTTTTAGCAACAATGGTATTAGGTCAAGAAGTTACAGGTGCTGACAAATCTCCATTGGTAGATGCATTTGGTGGCTTATCTCCTATTTTATTACCTATGTTAATTGCTGGTATCGGTATTCTATTGTCGATTGTAGGTACCCTATTTGTAAGAATTAGTGATAAAGCTGGTTTAAATACAGCTACCGTGCAAAATGCACTCAACATGGGTAACTATGGTTCAATGATTTTAACAGCTGTAGTATGTTATTTCTTAGTAGGTAATGTATTACCTGAAACAATGTACTTACGCGGTTTAGAATTTACAAGAAATGGTGTTATTGGTGCTATTGGTGTTGGTTTAGTAGTAGGTGTTTTAATGAGCATCATTACTGAGTACTATACTGCAATGGGTAAGCGTCCAGTATTAAGTATTATTAAACAATCAAGTACTGGTCACGCTACAAATATTATTGGTGGTTTAGCTATTGGTATGGAATCTACTTTCTTACCAATTTTAGTATTAGCTGCTGGTATTTTTGGTTCATACTATTGTGCTGGTTTATACGGGGTAGCAATTGCTGCTGCAGGTATGATGGCTACAACTGGTATGCAACTTGCTATTGATGCATTTGGCCCTATCGCTGATAACGCTGGTGGTATTGCAGAAATGAGTGAATTACCAGCTGAGGTTCGTGAAAAAACAGATATTTTGGATGCAGTAGGTAACACAACTGCAGCAAGTGGTAAAGGTTTTGCCATTGCTTCTGCAGCGTTAACTTCACTTGCCTTATTTGCTGCGTTTGTTGGTGTTGCAATGCCTGACAATCAGCACATCGATATTTATAAAGCGGATGTATTAGCTGCATTATTTGTAGGTGGTATGATTCCTTTCATCTTCTCTTCATTAGCTATTAGAGCGGTGGGTGAAGCTGCTATGTCAATGGTAGAAGAAGTTCGTCGTCAGTTCCGTACCATCCCTGGTATCATGGAAGGTACTGGTAAACCAGAATACGATAAGTGTGTGGCAATCTCTACTGAGGCCTCTCTTAAAAAAATGATGTTACCTGGTGCAATCACTATTGTATCTCCTTTATTAGTAGGATTTTTATTAGGCCCAGAAGCTTTAGGTGGTTTCTTAGCGGGTGCTACTGTAAGTGGTGTGTTAATGGGAATTTTCCAAAACAACGCTGGTGGTGCTTGGGATAATGCAAAAAAATCTTTTGAAAAAGGTGTTGAAATAAATGGTGAGATGTTCTATAAAAAATCTGAACCACACAAAGCATCTGTAACGGGTGATACTGTGGGTGATCCATTTAAAGATACATCTGGTCCTTCAATGAACATCTTAATTAAACTCATGTCAATTGTATCTTTAGTAATTGCGCCTACGCTTGCTAAAATGCATCCTACATCAAGTAATACTGTTACAAAATCTCAAACCATCGAAATGTCTATCATTAGCACAGACACTTCTAAAGCGCTTGTAGACACTGCTAACACTGTTACCATGAGTGCTGATTCTAAAACTTTAGTGCAAGCTTTACAAGAAGACGGTTTAGCACCAAAAGACAATGTAAACATCCAAGTTAAAGATGGTAACATATCTGTAAACGGAAAGGCACTTACACCAGAACAAAATGAAAAGTACAAAAGTTATTTGCATATTAAAATGGCAACCAAAGAATAACTTTTAAAGTATATGAATGTAAATCCCTCCTCTTTTGGAGGGATTTTTTTTGTACTATTGTAATTCAATATTGGGTATGGGAAAATATGTAAAACCTACAGAAAAAGAATTTGAGATACTTACTGTGCTTTGGAGGGAAGGTGCTGCTTCGGTAAAAAAAGTACATGAAATACTAGCCTCAAAAACGGGCTATACCACTACCTTAAAACTCATGCAAATTATGTTTGAAAAAGGTATTGTAAAAAGAGATACTAGTTCCAAGCAGCATATTTATAAAGCTAATTACACCAAAGAGCAGGCCAAGGAATTTAAAGTAAAGCAATTACTAATTGACTTATTTAATGATGATAAAGCCTTACTAATTTCTTATTTATCAGATCAACCTACTACCACAAATTTTTAGGACACCAATCACCGTATTTATTGCCTAGCTGAAATCCAATTAAAATTTCATGTGTGCCCCTACTCACTGTATTTAATGAAGAAGTAACAAAGTCGTAAGAATATCCAATATTGATATTGTTGTTTACATTAAATCCAACCATTCCTGCATAACCTTCTTTAAAACGGTAAGACCCACCAAACCAAATTAAGTCTTGATACATCAATTTTGTATTGATATCTACTCCTATTGGTAAAGGACTTATATATCTGATAAGTGTTGATGGTAATAAACTTAGGTCTTCAGAAACTTGTAAACGGTAACCAGCACTTAAAAAAATATGTGGAACCAATTTACCTTGTGTGAGGTATACTTTATTATCTGAAAAAGCTACATTTTGTGGTATAATTTGTTGTGCCGATAAGCCCACAAAATAATCATTAGAATAGAGCCATAACCCCGCACTGATATCTGGTTTAATGTTATTTATCAGACCGCTTGATCCAACTGCAGGATCAATGGTGGTATTACCAAAGTTTAGTTTACTAGTGTTTAAAGTTAAATTGGTCATCCCTGCAGATACTCCAAATGACAATGTTGTTTGTGCTGCTATGCCTCTATGGTAGGCATAAGTTCCATAAGCTGCAAATCTATTGAGTGGGCCTGTTTGATCGTTTAATACCGTAAACCCAACACCATGATGTGGTTCTGGTGCTTGATAGTTTTGCCAATATGCTCTACCTCTTGGGTTTTCACCAGGCGCAGACATGCTAGTTGGATTTCCTCCAGCGTACGCTTGCTTTTTAAGTGGCCCATGAAAAGTTAAATAAGTTGTTACCGGTGCATCTTGTACACCTTGCCACTGAATTCGATGCGAAGTTTTTACATCCCAATAATTTTCAATACCTGCAAGCGCTGGATTGATTAAGAAATTATTTAAAATATACTGCGTATAATAAGGACGCTGTTGCGCCATACTAATAAGGGGCAGTATAAAAATGAGGGATATGAATATTGTTTTTTTCATTTTCACTATTTTATAATAGTAACAGAACCTGTTATTATTTTTCGTCCATTTTTAGGATTGATAATATAGTAGTAAGTGCCAATGGGTAGTGGGCTTCCGTTGTACTGTCCATTCCAAGGTTTATCATACCCCATAGATTTAAACACGGGTTGTCCGTATCTGTTGTATACATCAATGGTAGCGCCTGGGTAGCTTTCTAGGTATTTAATTTCCCAGTTATCGTTAATGCCATCTCCATTTGGAGAAAATGCATTGGGTACTTCTGGTGCGAGTAATAGTTTTATAAAAATATCGTCGGTTACCATGCAACCACCAAGTCCTGTAAGTTCTAGTATATAGGTAACATCAGCTAGTGGCGTGGTACGGGGTACTGCAGCGGTATCGCTATTCAAATACAGTGCTGGCTTCCATAAATACGTAAGGTTGTTACCAAAAACAAAAGCTGGTTTAATAAGCGCGGTACCTCCTTCTAGTATTTTAAAATCAGGCCCTAAATTGAGGTGTGGATATGGGAAAGATGTTATTGTTTTAGAAACGGTATCACTCACGCAGTTTTGTCCATTAAAACCAAATAGTTTGATGGTAAAAATACCGGAGTCTCTAAAACGCTTATTTGGGTTTTGAACACTTGATGCATCGGTTTGTCCTAGATCCCATACCCATTTATTAATAGGGCTTGATTTGCCATCAGACTGGTCTGTAAAGTTTACCACATCGCCCATACAAATACTATCGGAACTAATGGTAAAAGCTGCTTTAGGTTGCGGATATATGGTAGTAAGCACCTGTGTTAAGGAGTCAATACAGTTGTTATTA
>JBANFS010000005.1:0-153713 GCA_037975885.1 Bacteroidota bacterium | reverse complement strand
TCTTTTAATTTTTGCGGACGGCAAAGGTAGGGGTAAAAATCGAAAATCGGAAGTGATTTGCAATTTTTTTTACCTAGCTACGTTTACTGCCCTTTTCTCTCTAATTACGGTTACTTTAATTTGTCCTGGATAGGTCATCTCGGTTTGGATTTTTTGGGCAATTTCGAAGCTCAATTTATCGCTGTCACCATCCGTAACCTTCTCAGCCTCAACGATTACGCGAAGTTCACGACCCGCCTGAATGGCATAGGCCTTTTCTACTCCTTGGTACGCTAAAGCTAGGTTTTCTAGGTCTTTAATACGCTGTAAATATTGTTGCATGATTTCCCTACGTGCACCCGGGCGAGCGCCAGAAATGGCGTCACAAGCCTGAATAATAGGAGAAATCACGTATTGCATTTCCATTTCATCGTGGTGGGCTCCAATGGCGTTTACAACCGCCGGATTCTCACCATATTTTTCTGCGAGTTTAGCACCTAATAAAGCATGGCTCAATTCTGTTTCTTCGTCAGGAACCTTACCTATATCGTGTAATAGACCAGCTCTTTTAGCGAGTTTAGGGTTCATGCCTAACTCAGATGCCATAATACCACACAAGTTGGCTGTTTCTCTTGAGTGCATGAGTAGGTTTTGGCCATACGAAGATCTGAAGCGCATTTTACCTACAATACGGATAAGCTCTTTGTGAAGACCATGGATACCCATCTCTATAACAGTACGCTCTCCAATTTCCATTACCTGCTCTTCTAATTGTCTGCGCGTTTTTTCTACGACTTCTTCAATTCGCGCAGGGTGAATACGGCCATCAGAAACAAGGCGTTGTAAACTCAAACGAGCAATCTCACGGCGTAGTGGATCGAAAGAAGATAAGATGATCGCTTCCGGTGTATCGTCGACAATTAAGTCTACGCCCGTTGCAGCTTCAATCGCTCTAATGTTACGACCTTCTCTACCAATAATTTGACCTTTAATTTCGTCGGTTTCAAGGTTAAATACCGTAACGGTATTTTCGATGGTTTGCTCTGCTGCCGTACGTTGTATGGTTTGAATAACAATTTTACGTGCTTCTTTATTGGCCTTTTGCTTGGCATCTTCAATGATGTCTTGTTGCATCGATAAAGCACGTGTTTGTGCTTCATTTTTAAGGCTCTCGATAAGTTGCTCACGCGCATCATCGGCACTTAAATTGGCAATTTTTTCGAGGCGGCGAATATGTTCTTCTTGGTGTTTTTCAAGCTCTGTACGCTTAGCGTTTACCACATCAATTTGCCTGTTTAGGTTTTCTTTGATGGCTTCGTTTTCTTTGACTTGTTTGTCTAGCGAAGCTTCTTTTTGGTTAACTGCAATTTCTTTTTGCTTGAGTCTGTTTTCTACGTCTACTACTTTGCGGTTGCGTTCTAGCACTTCTCTTTCATGTTCAGCTTTAAGTTGAACAAATCTTTCTTTAGCCTCTAGTTGCTTTTCCTTTTTAATGGTTTCAGCTCTTAATTCGGCTTCTTTTAAGATGTTAGCAGCTTGTGTGTTGGCTTCTTCAATTTGCTTTTTGGTATTTTTAGCGAAGAAAACCCTTCCCGCAACAACCCCTACTACAAGTGAGGTGGCGGCAAGTATTATAGAGACAATCGTCTGGTCCATTTTTAGCTTTTTTTAAGTTGTTCACAATCATTCTTTCACGCATACACATGAAGATTTACTTTAATAAGTAAACGGATAGGAACGAAGATACTTAAATCAGCGCTTTATCAATGAGTTTTTCGAGAGAGTTTATCTTTTCAGCTGCTTCTTTCCACTTTAGTTCGTGGATGGTGCTGGTATTTTGCTCGGTGGCAAACCACAAAAGAACCATTGCAACATAGTCCTGCATGTCCTTACCAGCCAAATTTTGACGGTATTCGGCTATTTTATCATTGATTAGACTAGCAGATTTACGCACCATTTCCTCCTCAGCGGGTTCAATACGGATGCGATAGCTACGATCTGCAATAACAATATTGATAGGGATGAGCTCAGACATACTATTTATTTAAGAAGCGTTAAACAGTGGTCAATTTCTTTGAGGTAGGTATTAATGCGCTTTTCGAGGGCTGCTTTTTCCTGATCCGAATAGCCACCCGCAGAACTTACCTGTAAACCATCTAACTGCTGTTGAAGGTTACGCAGCATCTCCTCTTTTTGGTGTACAATGCTTGTTGCTTTTTCTAAATCGGCGGTTAGGCGCTGATTTTCACGCACTAACTGCTGCTGATTTTTAAGCAACAACTGCAACTTTTCTTGCAAAGATTTGATATGTGTTTCGAATTCAAACATGTAAATATGCGTATAAATATAAGTGCTTATTTTCTGATTTCGGCACCTAATTCTTTTTCAAAAGCCCCAATTAATTTTGATACCATACTATCCGTTTCGGTGTCGGTCATGGTTTTTTCTTCGTCTACAAATGTAAAACTAAGTGCCATCGACTTTTTGTTAACGCCTAATTTATCGCTTTCAAATACATCAAATAAACGGATGCCTTTTAGCTTAGGAAGTTTTACCGTACCCACCGCAAGTTCAATGGCAGCATAGGTTACAGCGCGGTCCACTACCAGTGCCAAATCTCTTTGCACAGCCGGAAACTTAGATACTTCTTTATAAACAATTTTTTGTTTTTCGGCGGCGGTAACAAGTGCAGCCACATCTATATCTACAAAAACAACGCCTTGCTTGATATCAAATTGTTGTCGTTTTTTTGGCGACACTTCTTGTAAAGTAGCAATATGAATACCGCCCACTGTTGCAGCAACACAGGTGCTTGCGGTATCCTTAGCAGTGTCGTCTAATGACCAGCTAATAGGAGGCAAACCTGTAATTGTAGCAATGGCCTGCAAAATGCCTTTTGCCATTAAAAGGTCTTGCTCTTTGGATTTCACACGCCAACCTTCTTCGGTGTCTAAACCGCTTAAGTAAATACACAAATGTTCCTTTTCGGAATACTGCCCAGAACCGCTGGTAACATAGGTTTTGCCAAATTCAAACAAACGCAAATTGTGGTTACGTCTATTGCAATTGTAAGCGATTGTTTCTAGTCCGGTTTCAAGCATCGATGGACGAAGCACGTCTAAATCGGCACTTAAATTATTCATCATTTTAACGGCCGTTTCTAAAACAGCTGGCGTAAAATATTGACTATTGGTAATAGAGTTTGTAAAGATTTCTACAAAGCCTTTACCAACTAAAAACTGTGTTGTTTTTTCTTTGATCACTTCTTTAGCACTTGCTACTTCTACAGCAGGGCTAATGGTAATGGTAGTCGGAATTTCAATATTATCGAGTCCATCAATACGTAAAATTTCTTCTACTATATCGGCAGGGATACTAATGTCTGGTTTACTGTAAGGCACTGCAACACGGAGTTCATCGATACCTTCCCCAAGCACTTCAAAACCCAGTGCAGTCAAGATTTTTTTAACCGCTTCGGGATGGTAATTTTTACCGCTTAATTTTTTGATATAATGGTATTTAACAGCGACTTCTGTTTTAGGCGTCACCGACGGATAGATATCAGTAATGTCAGAACTGATGCTACCGCCAGCCACTTCTTTAATAAGTAATGCGGCTCTTTTTAATACCTGAACCGTTGAAGCAATATCAACCCCTTTTTCAAATCTAGTAGCAGCATCGGTACGAAGACCATGGTGTAAAGACGTTTTACGAATGGTTGTTGGATGAAACCAAGCGCTCTCTAAAAATATAGAAGTCGTACCAGCGTGAACGCCACTTGCAGTACCACCAAACACACCCGCAATGCACATAGGATTTGTGGCATTACATATTAGTAAATCTGAATCTTGTAGTTTTCTTTCTTTGGTATCAAGGGTTGTAAAAGCAGTACCCCCAGCCACATTTTTTACAATCACTTTGCCACCTGTAATTGCAGCAGCATCAAATGCATGCAGTGGTTGGCCTGTTTCGTGTAAAATATAATTGGTAACGTCTACGATATTATTGATAGGTCTTACGCCAATCGCGGTTAATCTATTTTTTAACCAAGCTGGAGAATCAGCAACTGTTACGCCCGTTAATTCGATACCTGCATAACGCTTACACGCTGCTTCGTTTTCGATGCTAACAGCAATCGTTTTGTTATTTTGGTCGGGAGCAAATGATGATGGAAAAGGTGTTACTGGTTTTGCTTCTTTTTCGTGGTGGGTTAAATAAGCACACACGTCTTTTGCAACACCATAATGGCTCATCGCATCCATTCGGTTGGGTGTTAAACCAATTTCATACACCCAGTCTTGATAGGGCTCAAACAGCGTGGCAGCGGGTGTTCCAACAACAGTGTCCGCAGCTAAAACCATGATGCCGTCATGACTGGTACCGAGACCTATTTCGTCTTCGGCGCAAATCATACCAAAACTTTCTTCTCCTCTAATTTTTGCAACACGCATGGTTAAAGGCTCACCAGAGCTTGGGTAAATAGTGGTACCAACAGTTGCTACAATTACTTTTTGTCCTACGGCAACATTGGATGCACCACAAACAATTTGTAATGGGGCTTCGGCACCAATATTTACAGTGGTGATTTTTAATTTATCAGCATTTGGATGCTGCGCGACAGTAAGCACTTCTCCAACCGTTAAGCCGGCAAGTCCTCCTTTCACATTTTCATAAAATGTTAAGCTTTCAACTTCTAAACCAATAGACGTTAAAATTTTAGACAATTTTTCGGGTTCAATGCTCCAAGGGAGGTATTCAGATAGCCAGTTATAACTTATGGTCATGATTGCTTATACGTGTTTAAGGGCCTCAAAAATAAGTTTTTATAGCCGTAAATGCTACGCTTTCCTGAGAACAAAACGCAGATTCATCCAATACTTCTTTCTGCACAAGATTTGTTAATAATGACCTTTTTTAGTGGAATAAGTTTTGATATTGGTGGATAACAGTAGTAAATTGTGTGGATAGCGCAGTAAAAACCTGCGTGGAACGGTTAGTTCCGTGTGGACGAAAAATAGCGAAGAAATACTTGAAAAAGCGCAAATCTTGGTGCATATTCGCTCTGTTCTGCATCAAATGCAGCCAATTATTCGACTTTGTAAAGCAAGCTAAAAATGGACGTTAAGATTACTAATACCAACCGCAAAACTAGAAAGCCTTCGATAGATATGAGCAGCATGCTCTATGGTAAAGTACCCCCGCAAGCCAAAGAGTTAGAGGAGGCGGTACTGGGTGCAATCATGCTTGAAAAAAGCGCTTTTGATACCGTATCAGAAATTATTAAGCCAGAATGTTTTTACGTAGAAGCGCATCAGCTGATTTTTAAAGTGATGCAGCAACTGCAAAATGATAGTGTACCTATCGATATTTTAACGGTGGTGGAAGGCCTTAAATCAAAAAATGAATTAGACCTTGTAGGTGGACCTTACCAAATTACCAAACTCACCAACTCGGTTGTATCGGCTGCTAACATTGATGCACACGCAAGAATTATTTTACAAAAATTTATTCAGCGTGAACTGATCAGAATTAGTGGTGAAATTATTGGAGACGCTTATGAAGATAGCACCGACGTTTTTGATTTACTAGATGATAGTGAAACAAAAATGTTTAACATTACCAACAATTATCTTAAAAAGAATTTTGAAGAAATAGGTCAAGTACTTGCAAAAACCATTAACCGTATTGATGAATTACGTACCAAAACAGAAGATATTTCTGGTGTGCCAAGTGGCTTCCCAACACTAGACCGTATCACGTACGGATGGCAACCTACCGATTTAATTATCCTTGCGGCAAGACCGTCTGTGGGTAAAACTGCTTTCGCACTTAACCTGGCACGTAACGCAGCATTACACCCTACAAAGCCTATCCCTGTTGGGTTTTTCTCGTTAGAGATGAGTGCGCCACAGCTTGTGCAACGTATTTTAAGTGCAGAGAGTGAAATTAAAATGGAAAAAATTTCTAGGGGTAAACTAGAAGATTATGAATACCAACAACTACACGCAAAGGGATTAAAAAAATTAGAGCGTGCTCCGCTTTATATTGATGATACAGCCGCTTTAAATATTTTTGAATTTAGAGCGAAAGCGCGTCGTCTTGTAAACAAACACAAGGTTGGCATTATCATTATCGACTACCTACAATTAATGAGCGGTAGTGGTGATAGAAATAATAACCGTGAACAAGAAATTTCAAATATCTCTCGAAGTTTAAAAGCGCTTGCGAAAGAATTAAACATTCCTATCGTTGCACTTTCGCAGTTGAGTCGTGCGGTAGAAACAAGAAAAGAAAGCAAAATGCCACAGTTGAGTGACCTTCGTGAATCGGGAGCAATTGAACAAGACGCAGATATGGTAATGTTTATTTACCGTCCAGAATATTACGAAGTAATGAGTAACGATATGGGCGAAAGTACACATGGAGAAACACACGTAAGAATTGCAAAACATAGAAATGGTCAACTCGATACCATTAAACTACGCGCCAAACTTGACATTCAAAAATTTGAAGAATGGGATGGCGATGGCTCTGGATTTGGATCCAGCAACTGGAAACCTGTAGCCCCTGGAAGTACAGCTGGCACAGGTGCACAAGACAGCGCTAAACTATTTATTCAAAAAGAAAGCAAAATGAATGAGGGTGATTTTGATGAAGGATTTGACAACGAAACACCGTTTTAATTTTTCTACTTTTTAGCAAATATCATGTCGGCACTACCCTATTTTTTTGAACCTAGCATTGAAGCGTCAAGCACCCACTTCGAATTAAGTGAACTGACGTCAAAACATTGTGTCCAGGTGCTACGCATGCGCGCCGGCGAAAGCCTGCACCTCACCGATGGCATCGGAAACCTATATACAGCAAGTATTGTGGAGCCAGACAAAAAAAAGACGGTCGTAAAAATTGATACAGTATCGCATACGCCTCGTCCACAAAAAAATGTTTGCATTGCCATTGGGCTTTTAAAAAATACGGGGCGCTTTGAATGGTTTTTAGAAAAAGCGACGGAAATGGGCGTGACAAAAATTGTCCCGTTAATTTGCGAGCGAAGCGAGCGTTCTAACCTCAAACAAGAGCGTATGCAAGGGGTTCTTGTTGCAGCGCTTATTCAGAGTAAACAAACATGGTTGCCTATTTTAACAGAGCCATTATCTGTTGCTGCTTTTATGAAAGAACATCCATCGTCTCAGGGGCTCATTGCACACTGTGAAGAGGGCAATAAAACAGAACTCAAAGACGCACCAACGAACAACGATACCAGTATAATGATAGGACCCGAAGGTGATTTTACACCTTCTGAAATTGAAACAGCACTAAGCGCTAACTACTTACCTGTAAGCCTTGGTGCCACAAGGTTAAGGACAGAAACCGCTGGCATGGTTGCAGCCGCTTTACTTATCTATAAAAATTAAACGCGCAAATAAATAACTGCATGCAATCAACCAATTCAAATTTTCGCAGTCGTTTAATTTTTGGCTTGATGCTTTTTGCATTCACCCTCACAAGCACTTTCGATAGCTGGGGTAATATTTACAATAAGCAACAAAAAGACAGTTTAACGGAAGCTGTTATTGATTCTTTTATTGCTAATAACCAAGTAGATCAAAAATACAGCGCTGCCATTAAGGAATTTTACACCTCCAATAATCATCAATACGTTTGGATGCAACCAAAAGGTGTAAAGCAAACAGCCAAAGATTTTATAACGCACGTAAACAAAATTTCGCCAAATACGGTTGATAGTAGTTTTATTACGAAATTAACCAAACAAAGTTTTTATCAAAATAATGGAGCGGCAGAAATAGAGCTATCTTTAAGTCTTTCATTTTTTAAATATGCTGATATCTGGCTAATGCCCAGTGATATGGATCCTACATCAGTCAATTGGCGTATTCCAAAAAAATCATTGACCCTTGCTAATCAATTAAAAAACTGGCTAAGCCCTGCTACCAAAATGGGATTTAACACTGGTAGTCAAAATTTTAAACTTTTACTTGAAAATTTTGCAAACCTATCGGCTATTGCAGCACTTGATACGGGTATACAAATTAACCCCTCCAACATAAAAATTAAAAAGGGAGAAATGGTGCCGGTTATTAGGCAGGTAAAAAAGAAACTGCGTTTATTAGGAGATTTTAAAAGCACAGATACCACATCACTTTATAGCAATACACTTGGCATTGCCATTAATAAATTTCAAGAAAGAATGGGGCTTGCTTCAAGTAGTATCATTGACAAAGCCTTATTAAAAGCCATTGGCACACCTATTCAAGACTATGTAAATACCATTGCCATTAATTTAGAGCGCTTACGCTGGATGCCCGCCATGATGGATAGTAATTATATTGTTGTAAATATTCCAGCCTATCAACTACTTGTTTTTGATAGTAGTAAAATTCAATTTAAAATGCCCGTTATTGTTGGATCAGAATCCAATAACACGGTTATTTTTAGTAACAGAATGCGCTACATCGTTTTTAGCCCTTACTGGAATGTGCCGCCAAGTATTGTGAAAGCAGAAATTTTACCTGGCATGAGAAAAAATAAAAATTACTTGGCTTCTAAAAATATGGAAATCATCATCCCCGGCGATGTACCTACTGTTAGACAATTACCGGGTTCCGACAATTCACTAGGACTTGTAAAATTCTTATTTCCAAATGCCTATAATATTTACTTACACGATACACCCGGCAAACATCTTTTTGCAAAGCAAAACAGGAGCCTAAGCCATGGCTGTATTAGATTAGGTGACGCCCGCAAAATGGCCGGCTATCTTCTCAGAAATGATACCAGTTGGACAGCTATTAAAATAGATACGGCCATGCGCCAGCAAAAAGAAAAATGGGTGACACTTAAAAAAACAATCCCTGTTTTTATTGCATATTTTACAAGCTGGGTAGATAGCAATGGCGTTTTACAATTTAGAAAAGATATTTACGACCATGATAAAAAAATGGAACGTATTTTATTTAAAAAAGAAGAACCCCAACTCTAAAATCCATATCCTAACTTTGAATCAAAGAAATAAGATGCATTTAATTGAAGTAACGAGCGCAGCTACCGCACAAGATTTTTTAGAAGTGCAAGCTATTATCAATGCTGGTAACCCTAATTATATTAGACCACTTAACAATGAGGTCAACGATGTTTTTAATCCACTTAAAAATAAAAATTTCAAATACGGAGAAGCCAAAAGATGGATACTAGAAACAGATGATGGTATACTGGTAGGTCGTATTGCAGCATTTACCAATTCAAAATATATTAATAAAGGAACCGATTTTAAAACGGGTGGTGTTGGTTTTTTTGATTGCATCAACGACCAAGCGGCTGCAAATTTATTATTTGATACAGCTAAAGATTGGCTTGCTCAAAAAGGAATGGAAGCCATGGATGGACCCATCAATTTTGGAGACAGAGACAAGTGGTGGGGACTGATGGTAGAAGGGTTTGATAAGCCTCCTATGTATGGTATGTCGTATAATCCTGAATATTACGAAACACTATTTACCAACTACGGATTTCAAAATTATTATAACCAGTACTATTACGCCATGAGCGTTAAGGACGAACTTCCTAGTAGGTTTCCTGAAAGACACGCGCGTTTTGCAGCAAAGCCCGACTATGTAGCCAAGCATGTTAAATTAAGCGAGCTTGAAAAATATGCGGGCGACTTTGCTACGGTATACAACGCCGCATGGGCGCAACATGGTGAGGCCAAAGAAATTACCAAAGAACAAGTGATCAAGCTTTTTAAAACCATGAAACCAATTATGGACGAGCGTCTTGTTTGGTTTGCTTATTATAAAGAAGAGCCCATTGGTATGTTCATTAATATTCCGGACCTCAATCAATATTTCAAACATTTTAATGGTAAGCTGGGCTGGTTCGAAAAACTTCGCTTGTTATACATGACAAAAACGGGCAAAAACAAACAACTAACCGGACTGGCTTTTGGTATTGTTCCAAAATATCAATCACTTGGTATAGACAGCTTTATGATTCAGGAATGCTCTCTACTTATTAAAAACAAAGATTGGTATGACCGTTACGAAATGGGATGGGCTGGTGATTGGAATCCAAAAATGCTCAATATCTATAAGAGTTTAGGTGCCAGTCCAAGCCGCAGAATGGTCACTTTTAGGTGTCTTTTTGATGCCTCCAAGCCTTTTGAGCGTCACCCTGAAATGGTGTACGGCTAAAATTATACCCATGTGCAAAAAAGGTGGGGTTTAGATAAGGGTAAGCCTACCGTTGTGCTTATATTGCAACCCTGTTATGGAAAATCATTTTGTTGTATCGGCACGTAAGTATAGACCCCAAAACTTTAATACCGTTGTTGGGCAGTCACATATTACGACAACCCTTAAAAACGCCATTAAAAACAACCAACTCGCACATGCGTTTTTGTTTTGTGGACCAAGAGGCGTTGGTAAAACAACATGTGCCAGAATTTTAGCTAAAACCATCAACTGTACAAGCCCAACACCAGATGGTGAAGCTTGTAACACCTGTAACAGCTGTGTATCTTTTGACGCTGGTACTTCTTTAAATATTCATGAACTGGATGCGGCAAGTAACAACTCGGTAGATGATATTAGGTCACTAGTTGAGCAGGTAAGATTTGCACCTCAGGCTGGTAAATACAAAGTGTATATTGTAGATGAGGTACACATGCTCAGTGCCAGTGCCTTTAATGCATTTTTAAAAACGCTAGAAGAACCGCCTTCTTATGCAATTTTTATTTTAGCAACTACCGAAAAACATAAGATACTTCCAACCATATTAAGTCGTTGTCAAATTTTTGATTTTAAAAGAATCACCAACAACGATACTGTAGAACACTTAGAAGAAATTGCGGGTAAAGAATCTATTAAAGCCGAGCGTGCAGCGCTTCAAGTGATTGCACAAAAGAGCGAAGGCTGTATGCGTGATTCACTCAGCATTTTAGATAAAATTGTAAGTTTTACAGGCGGCAGTTTAACCTATCAAAACACCCTCGAGCATTTAAATATTTTAGACGAAGACTACTTCTTTAAAATGCTAGAAAGCATGCAGGCAAAGGATTTGGCTGCATCCATGATCCTTTACGATGAAATCAATAGAAAAGGTTTTGAAGGTGATATGGTACTCAATGGTTTTGCAGAATTCATTCGTAATATACTAGTTTGTAAAGATCCTAAATCTGCTCCTTTATTAGAAGTAGTTGAAGGCATGCAAGAAAAATATATTTCGACAGCAGCAGCTATGGGTATGTCATATTTAGTAAGTGCACTAAATATTTTAAATGAAGCAGAGATCAATTATAAAATGGCGCGTAACAAAAGATTACACGTAGAACTCACGCTCATTAAACTTAATTTTTTACAAGAAGCGATAGAGCTTGCCTCAGAAAATGGATCTATTGTAAAAAAAAAACGGATTGATGGACCAGTAGCCATCAAAACAAGAAGCATCCCTTCGATACAAGTTGTTACCCCTCCTAATAGTTCAACTACCAACAAACCAAGCCTTTCGATAGATACAAGTGTGGCTCCAAGTATGCCAGCGGCCCCTCCAAAAGCAGCAGCTACTTCTACTCCAGCATCAGCGCCCGCTCAAACTACGGGTCCTAAAAAGAATCTATTAACGGCGTTGCGTGAAAAATATGGCGATCAATACGCTATTGAAGAAGTAAAAGAAGCAGAATCTTTACATATGGAAAAGCTTAGGGCTTGTTGGGATGCTTATGGCTCCACCCTTGAAGCACAACAAAAACACTCTGCAGCTGGAACCTTTAAAATGGCTGTACTTGAAATAGAAAACGATATTCATTTTACGGTTCGTGTACCTGGCTTAACGGCACAAAAATTTGTTGAACAGGAGCGCATGATGCTCATTGATCAAATATTTGCTACGTTTAATAACAGGTCTATCAAATTTAGCATCATTGTTGACGCTACAGAAAAAGAAGACGTACCAATTCACATGCGCTTAAACAGCAAACAAAAGTTTGAACGTATTAGTGAGCAGTATCCGCTGTTAAAAGAATTGAAAGAAAAATTAAAATTAGAGATCGATTACTAAGTATGTTGGGGCTATATTTTTTTGGTAGCGCTATATCCATTTTTTAATAACCACTGTAGCACTTTGTCGCGCTGATCTCCTTGTACAATTATTTCGGCGTCTTTGACTGAGCCGCCCGTGCCGCAAAAATTTTTTAATTGTTTAGCTAGTTTTTCTGCGTCATCGCTTGTGCCAATAAATCCTGTAATGAGCGTAACAGCCTTACCAGCTCTATGTTTGGTATCTAACCTGATACGAAGTGTTTGCTTTGCTGGCGGTAAAGTTTCTTGCACCTCCTCATGCTCCGGCTCAAAGCTAAAATTTGGATCGGTACTATAAATGAAGCCTCTTGCGTCTGATTTATTTTTTTTGCTCATGAAAATAAAGTGGTCAATTAATTAACACGAAGGGTTACGATATGGTATGGGGCTCCATTTTTTTTCATGAGCATCAGCGTAATGTTATAATTTTTTGAAGCACCTGAAATTTTACCCGTCAAATACATGGTATTACCAATTTCTCTTTGGGCAGTGCGTTCAAAACCCTTGATCTTATGTTCAGCATAAAATGCAGCTAGCTTTTCGGCAGCTTTTTCAGTTGCAACAATTTTATCTTCAGGAGCAGTCAAAAATTTAACGTCTACTACCACGGCAAAATGCTTGGCGATCTCTGCAGGATTTCCAGATTTTAGTGCAGCAACAACCAGGTCTGCATCTCCCTGAAAAGGCCCTTCAAATGCTGTAGTTAACAGCAGTAGTGGGAATAAAAGGCCTAATAGATACTTTTTCATGGTCTGGTTTTAATTGACTCACCCAAAAATAACTAAGATGCAGCAATTAATGCCACTAAACCCTTTAAAATTGAAGTTTTACCTCAAAAATAAAGGTTGTAAATTTGTTGTATGAAACGCAAAGTAATTCTCGTCATTATGGACGGATGGGGCTTGGGCAAACAAAAAATGTCTGATGCCATCCAACAATCAAAAACGCCATTTGTAAATAGCCTCTATACAAAATACGCAAACAGTACACTTGTTACTTGTGGCGAAGACGTAGGCCTGCCAGAAGGTCAAATGGGCAATTCAGAAGTAGGTCATTTAAACATTGGCGCAGGCCGTATCGTTTATCAAGAGTTACAACGCATCAATGTTGCCATTAAAACGGGCGAGCTTGCAAATAACCCAACATTTTTAGAGGCAGTAACGTACGCTAAAACAAATAACAAACCACTGCACTTAATGGGACTTGTTAGTGACGGTGGCGTGCACGCACATATCAATCATCTAACTTCTATTTGTGATTATTGCAAAGCAAATGGACTTACCGAGGTTTATATTCATGCTTTCACAGACGGTAGAGATACAGACCCTAAAAGTGGTCTTGGTTTTATTACCACCCTTTCACAACATTTACAAAATAGCGTAGGCACCATCGCAACCATTAGTGGTCGTTACTATGCCATGGACCGCGACAAAAGATGGGAAAGAGTAAAGCTTGCTTATGATTGTTTAGTGCATAGTGTTGGGCCCCGTGCTACTAGCGCAACTAGTGCTTTAGAAGCCGCATACGCTGCAGATACCACCGACGAATTTTTATTGCCTACTGTTATTGTCAATGATAACAACGAACCTGTTGCTACTATCAAAGAAGGCGACGCTGTGTTCTGTTTTAATTTTAGAACAGACCGTTGCAGAGAAATTACAGAAGTGTTAACGCAACAAGCATTTCCTGAATTTAACATGCAGCCATTACAGCTTCATTATACCACCATGACACAGTACGATCAAACATTTAAAGGCGTGCATGTAGTATTTGAAAATGATAATCTACAAAATACATTAGGTGAAGTATTGGCTGCCCATGGTAAAAAGCAAATCAGAATTGCAGAAACTGAAAAATATCCGCACGTTACTTTCTTTTTTAGCGGCGGAAGAGAAAAGCCTTTTGAAGGAGAAAATAGAATTATGGTGGCATCGCCAAAAGTGGCTACCTATGATTTACAACCTGAAATGAGTGCTGTTGGCATCACCGATTTATTGATACCAGAAATAGAAGCCGAATCAGCAGATTTTATATGCCTCAACTATGCAAACGCAGACATGGTAGGCCATACAGGCGTTTTTGAAGCAGCCATTAAAGCAGTGGAAACCGTAGACGCTTGTGTAGAAAGAGTGGCAAAAGCAGGTCTTGCACACGGGTATACCCTACTAGTTACTGCAGACCATGGCAACGCTGATTACATGATCAACGAAGACGGAACTCCTAACACGGCACATACGTTAAATTTGGTACCTTTATTTCTAGTAGACAATGATTTAAAAATAACCCTTAAACCAGGTAAACTAGGAGACATTGCACCTACTGTTTTACAATTAATGGAATTACCAATACCGGCAGAAATGACCGGCAATATTTTAATTTAAAAAAAACTACCATGAGTTTGTTAAAAAAATTTGGGCTCGGACTAGTCGTTGCCTTACTTCTGTTACAAGCCTTTAGACCCGAAAAAAATATTTCAGAAGACCATTCAAAAAATATTGCAACCCTATATCCTGTGTCCAAAGAAGTGGATGCTATTTTAATAAAAGCTTGTAATGATTGTCATAGCAATAACACAAAGTATCCATGGTACGCTAGTGTTCAGCCACTTGCTTGGTGGATCAACGATCATATTGTAGATGGAAAAAAACATTTCAATTTGGATGATTTTGCCAATTATAAACTACGCAAGCAATACCATAAAATGGAAGAGGTTATTGAGCAAGTGAAAGAAGGTGAAATGCCACTTGAGTCTTATAGTCTGATTCACAACGAAGCAAAATTAACCCAAGAGGAGAGAGTTGTTTTAACGAGTTGGGCCCAGTCGGTACTCGATTCTATGAAGGCTACATACCCAATTGATAGCTTAGTTAGAAAAAAAGACGATAAAAAGTAGGTTTGAAAAAAATTGTAGCCCTTTTAATGATTTTGCTCATAAGCGTAACAACGCTTATGAGCATTTACCTGCAAGTATCAAAGCAGGTTGTTAAAGTAATGGCTGCAGAAAAATTGGAAAAAAGTAGCCTAATAAAAGTTAGGGTAGCAAAAAACAAAATTAATTGGGTTGAAAAAGATAGTGAGCTAAGAATCAACAACGCTCTTTTTGATGTTAAATCCTACACAACTCTTCCATCTGGAGATATTGTTTGCATAGGTATTTACGATAGCGCCGAAGATGCAATCATTGCTTCTACAGCAAAACTGTTTGATCAAAAAAATAGCAAAACAACCAAGTGGCTGGTAACTAAAATTTTTACTCTTGTTTTTGAAAAACAACAACTTGATACATACCTAGCATCGATTAAAGAATATATAAATAAACCCTACCCAAATCTTACATCCCCACTTACTCAATTAACAAAAAACATTACTACACCACCACCAAAATGTTAGTGAAATTGATATAGCGATATAATCGAAACATTTTTTTTCACACTTAACATTTCTATTATGCATACAAAATATGCATCTCTATTACTTATAGGGATAATAGCTATGTCTAACATAGCTATTGCACAAAGTAACCGAAACCAAGATACGGTTACCAAACTCAACGACATTATTGTATATACCAACAAGTTTCCCGAAAAAGCGGGGAAAATAGCTCAAACAATCAGTGTTCTCAGAGATCAGAATTCGATTCAATTACAGCCAAATAGTGGCGATGTATTACTTAATAGTGGACAGGTGTTTGTCCAAAAAAGTCAACAAGGTGGAAGTAGCCCCATCATTAGAGGATTTGAGGCTAGCAGGATTTTATTAAACGTAGATGGCATTCGGTTAAACAATGCAATCTATAGATCGGGGCATTTACAAAATGTCATTACTGTAGATAATATGATTTTAGATAGGGTAGAAATCATTTATGGCCCTACATCTACGCTATATGGAAGTGATGCGCTTGGGGGTGCTGTTAATATGATAACAAAAGATCCCCTATTGTCAAGTTCAAAAAAAACGGTCGTATCAGGTAGTAGCACGCTCAGATATGCTAGCGCCACAGACGAAAAAAGAGCCAATGTGCAACTCAATATTGGAGGCAATAAATGGGCTTCTTTAACGGCATTTACGGCAGGGTCTTTTGGAGATATGATACAAGGAAACAATAGAAGTATTAGATATCCTGAGTTTGGCAAAAAGAACTTTATTGTTACAAGGGCAAACAACAGCGATATCATTACAGTGAATCCCAATCCCAATAAGCAAGTAACCAGTGGCTATCAACAATATGATTTTTTACAAAAAATTTTATTTGTGCCAAGTGAAAACATTAGACATGTGTTAAATATTCAACTCTCCAATAGTAGTGACATTCCAAGATATGATAGATTGAGCGAAATCTCAAATGGAAGACCAGTATTTGCAGAGTGGTATTATGGACCACAGGTTAGGAATTTAGTGGGATATCACTTTACAGCAAGTAAACTAAATGGTTTTTTTCAAGACGTAAAAATTACTGCGAATTACCAGAATGTTGAAGAAAGCAGGATTACTAGAAGATTCCAAAACAACAATAAAGACTTTAGATGGGAAAAAGTAAATGTATTTGGAATCGTTATTGATGCTAAACACTCAAGCGGTAATCATGAACTTCATTTAGGTGCCGAGAGTTACCAAAATTTTGTGAGATCTACTGCCGAAAGAAGAAATATTGTAACCGGCGCTTTAAGTGCAATTACAACTAGATATGCCGATGGTCCAACAACGATGCAATCAAATGCGTTGTATGCACAGCATACGTATAAATTTTCAAAAAGACTTACATTCAATGATGGCGTACGTTTAAATCTAACAAAGCTCGATGCAAGATTTGCAGACACTTCTCTCATGCGTTTTCCATTTAATAAAGTGATACAGCAACATATCGCAATAACTGGAAACATAGGTCTGGTTTATGCTGTAGAAAATAGAACAAAAATTAGTTTTGTCGCAAGCAGTGGATTTAGAGCACCCAATGTAGACGACTTGTCCAAAGTATTTGACACAAGAACTGGTTCAGTAATTGTGCCAAATGCGAATATAAAACCTGAATACACGTATAATACAGAGCTAAGCTTTAGCCATACAATTGGAAACTTAAAAGTAGGCGGTGCTGTTTTTTATACAGCATTTAAACAAGCCTTAGTAGTTGATAGGTTTAATTTCAATGGAAAAGACAGTATTTTATATGGTGGCGTAAATAGTGCAGTTTTTGCCTCACAAAATAAAGCTAAAGCATATGTATTTGGATGGAGCGGTAATGCTTCATTAAAAATAACAAGACAATTAAATATAGAGGGAGTGGCTACTTATACGGAAGGAAAATATACCGATCAAAAAGGAGTTCAAGTTCCGCTAGACCATATTCCGCCGTTTTATGGAAAAATATCCATCAACCAATCCTTTAAAAAAGGGAACGCGAGTATTTATAGTTTATTTAACGGATGGAAGAGAATAAAAGACTATAATCCAAATGGTGAAGACAATCAGCAATATGCTACACTAGAAGGAATGCCAAGTTGGTTTACGATCAATGCCAAATTTGAATTCAATATGGGAAAACAGTGGCAAACACAAATTGCACTAGAAAATATTTTTGACGTCAACTACCGATATTTTGCAAGTGGCATATCTGCACCAGGTAGAAATTTATCCCTGGCGCTCAGAAAATCATTCTAATCCCTCCATACCCCTTCCTTTTATTAGCCCGCTTACTAAACTAAGCGGGCTTTTTGTTAACTTGCAGCATGGAAATTACAAAAGCCAGCTATTTGGTTTCTAGCCCTAGTTTTGATAAATGCCCAAAGCCAGATAGACCCGAATATGCATTTATAGGACGCAGTAATGTAGGTAAGTCTTCTTTAATAAATATGATTACCGGTCAGAAGAGCTTAGCTAAAACTTCAGGTACGCCCGGAAAAACTCAACTCATCAATCATTTTGAAATAGAAAGTACCCTTAAAGCAAAAGGGCCGAGGGATAAATGGTTTATTGTTGACTTACCAGGATACGGATATGCAAAAAGATCCCAAACAGATAGAAGACGCTGGGAACAAATGATTGAAGGCTATTTCAAAAAAAGAGAAAATCTGGTACAAGTATTTGTACTAATTGATAGTAGACATGGTCCTCAAAAAAATGATTTAGAATTTATTAGTCAATTGGATAGTTGGGGGATTGTATTTACACTCGTTTTTACTAAAATTGATAAAGAGAAGCCTGGTGTTGTAAAAAGAAATGTAGAAAGCTTTTTTAATGTCTTGAAAGAGAGCTGGCAATTTTTACCGCGCCATTTTGTAACAAGCGCCGAATTAAAAACGGGTCGTGAAGAAATGTTGGCATTTATAGCTACCTGTAACGAAGCAGCTTCAGCAGCTGAATAATTATACCATATTATGAAATTACTCATTACTTATTTAAAGCCCTATAAAGGGCTAGTCCTTTTAGCGTTACTACTAGCAGGTATTAACCAAACTTTTTCTTTATTTGATCCTATGATCTTTGGGAAGCTTATAGATCAGTTTGCCAATCATGCAAAAACCAATGCCGACGGTAGTTTTAGATCTGAAAGCGAATTTATCAAAGGCATCATGGGTATGCTTTTTTTACTCGTGGGTACGGCCATGGTAAGTAGGCTAGCAAAGGCATTTCAGGATTACACAGTGAATGTAGTAATACAAAAATTTGGTGCTAAAATATTTACAGACGGACTGCAACACTCCATGCGATTGCCTTACCAAGATTTTGAAGATCAACGCAGTGGTGAAACACTTTCCATCTTAACAAAAGTAAGAGCCGACACTGAAAAATTTATTGGCTATGTTACCAATGTGCTGTTTGGCATTATTGTAAGTGTGGTGTTCGTATCTATTTATGCTACCAGACTTCACTGGTCGATTGTTCCTATTTATTTAGGTGGCGCGCTTCTTATTGGCGCCGTTACCAATTTACTCAGTAAAAAAATTAAAGTAATCCAAAAAGCAATCGTTGGTGAAACTACTGCACTTGCAGGTACCACCACCGAAAGCTTACGAAATATTGAACTTGTAAAAAGTTTAGGCTTAACAGATCAAGAAGTAAAAAGACTCAATACCAATACCTATAAAATTTTAGGGCTTGAACTTAAAAAAGTAAAAAATATTCGTTCACTCAGTTTTATACAAGGGACGCTTGTGAACTTTTTAAGACAAGTAATCACATTTACACTCATGTGGCTTATTTATAGAGATGTATTAACTGTAGGCCAATTAATTTCATTACAGTTTTACAGCTTCTTTATTTTTGGACCACTTCAAGAAATTGGCAGCATTATTTTAAGTTATAGAGAAGCTGAGGCATCGCTTCAAAACTTTCATAAACTAATGAGTCGTGAAGTTGAAGCCAGACCAGCGCATCCAAAAAATGTTGGTGACATTCAAACCCTTTCGTTTTCGGGCGTTTCTTTTCAACACCAAAGTGCGCAGTTTAAGGCACTTGATAATATCTCATTTGAAGTTAAACTAGGAGAAACCATTGCTTTTGTTGGACCTTCTGGTGCAGGCAAAAGTACCCTTGTTAAATTACTGGTAGGGCTCTATAGACCTCAAAATGGATATATAGAATACAATGGCGCCAAAGAAAATGATATTGATTTTGAAGAACTGAGAAATCAAATTGGTTTTGTTACCCAGGACACACAATTATTTGCTGGAACCATCCGAGAAAATTTAAGCTTTGTATACCCTGGTGCAACCGATGCTGAAATGATTGTAGCACTTGAAAAAGCAAGTTGCCATTCTATTTTATCCAAAGCTGAGCAGGGGCTAGATAGTATAATTGGCGAAGGTGGTTTAAAACTTAGTGGAGGAGAAAAACAAAGATTATCAATTGCGCGGGCACTACTCAGACATCCGCACTTACTTATTTTTGACGAAGCAACTTCATCACTTGATAGTATTACAGAGGAAGAAATTACTAGAACCATACATGCTATATCAGAAGAGCGCGAACAAATTACCGTAATGATTGCACATAGGTTAAGTACCATCATGCATGCCAACCGAATTTATGTGTTGGAAAAAGGTCAAATTGTTGAAACAGGAACACACGAAGCACTACTTGCCGAGAAAGGCCTTTATTTTGCTATGTGGCGTCAACAAATTGGAGAAAGAAAAGTAACACGATAAATAGGGTGTCTTAATCTTTGCCAAATTTCTTTTTAAAGTATTCAATTACAGAAGGATCTTCGAGACCTTCCATATCACTAAGCTCCAACTCAAGGGCCTTGGTACTTAATTGAATTTCTAAAAGTGAAAGCAATAAAGAAGCAGAAAAAGAAATTAAACTAATTGCAAAAACAATATTTGCAGCTAGCATAAACTGAACATAAATAAGGTACATACAAAGGATGCATCCTAAAAATGTAACCACTCCTAATGCTTGCATATTTTTAATGAGCTTTAAGCGGTATCGAAGATTTTTTATTTGTCCGTGTATAATGTGTTTTTGCTCTTGACTTTGGTATTTATCATGCAAACTTCTAACCCTACTACTAAGTGCTAAAAACCTATTGGTATAGGCAAGCATAATTAAACTAATGGCCGGAAAAAGAAGGGCAGGTGTATTAAAACTAATTTCCATCACACAAAGTAAGCAAGAATTTTAAAGCAAACCTATTTCACTTTTAACATCGTATGAACCTGTTGTACAGACATGTTTTGAAGCCTAGCATAATAGACTCCAGTTGGAAGGTTGCCAGAATCAAATACAACCGTATACGTTCCTGCGGCATAGTCACGATCTGTTAAATTCGTAATTACGCGCCCTAACATATCCATCACCTGAATAAGGGTGTGTCCACCAGCGGTTTTAAAGGAGATAACTGTTTTGCTAGTAAATGGATTGGGATAATTATGCACTAGGTCTTCACCAGATAAATTAACGGCTTTCTTACATGCTGCCGCATTGACGAGTGGTAGTGTTTGAAAATTTTTAAGCATAATTTGCTGTAGATCCGTATCTGAAACGCAAAGCCAATTGGATAGTAGCGTCGCATATACACTTCTAAAATCAAATTCAAATGGTACATTTTCTCCAACAGTTACGTTGGCGCCAAATTTAGGCGTAGCTCCTAAAACACCAGGAATTACATTTTTTCCAAAAACAAATAAAGGCGCTGCTGCACCATGATCGGTACCGGAACTGCCATTGGATTTAACGCGTCTACCAAACTCAGAAAATGTCATACCCGCCACACGGTCATCCACGCCTAAAAATTTAAGGTCTTTTTGAAAAGCCCTAATTGCATCGCTTACTTTACCTAATAATGTTGCATGAGCGCCAGTGGTGGTGTCTGCGGCATTTACTTGAACCGCATGGGTATCAAAGCCGCCAAAATTAACCATGTATACACGCGTTTTTAAACCTCCCTTAATCAGTCTTGCAACAATTTTTAATTGATCTGCTAATGAATTACTTGTTGGATAGGTTACTTGTGTTGGCACTTTGGCTGCAGCATCTTTTATAACAGATGCATACTGCTGTGTTTGTTGTGCCACCATGCGCACAAAATTGAGTTCTTTTCCGGCCGGGGTATTAGGCGCCGTATCACGAACACCATTGATTAAATTATAAAAACTAGATGTATTACTAATACTCATACCCATACTTACAGCAGGGCCCTGAAATGTTAATGATGTAGCAGAACCAATTTGAATCGCTAATGGATCTGTCATCGTAGCATTTGGGTATCCATTGGGAAAATTTGGAAACTCAGCATCTAAAAATCTTCCCGCCCAACCACTATTAACAACTGTATTGCTATCACTCGCACTCATCCAAATATCAGTAGCCCTGAAATGCGAAAAATTAGGTTGCGGATAACCCACAGACTGAACGATACTTAATTCCCCATCATCATACATGGCTTGAAGGCCTGTCATTGCAGGATGTAAGCCCGCTTTGGTAACACCTGATAATTTTAAAACTTTATTTTCCGGAATATAGATATTAGAACGTGCGTTTACGTAATTAGAAAAATTTTCGAGCGGAATCACCGTATTCAATCCATCATTACCGCCATTTAATTGTATAATTACAAGTACGTGATCATTTTCGATAGCAGCAGGAAGCAAGAGTGATTGTGCAATAGGATTTTCAGCACCAAATGCCTTAAATGAAAATCCACCCACAAGCGACGGTATCACTACGCCAGCGGGGACAGTATTTTTTAAAAAGTCTCTACGTTTCATGGGGGATTATTTAAACTAGCTGATACTCTGCTAGATTCATTAAATATTTTACAAGGTCTCTTATTTTATTACGAACCGAAGTAGTATTAGCAGTATTAGTAGGCGTTGATATATATAAATCCCAGGCCTGTGTCCAATAAATATCTAGGCTTTGACCATTTAGTAAAATATCTTTTTTTAGCTGCGCTTTTGATGCAGCAGAGATATCTAACCCCAACAAACGTTCTGTTAGTTCGGAAATAAAAGCATTTGGATCACTGGGATTCGAAAATGTTCTTGCATAGGCAAGTGGATCAAATTGAATTTTTTTACTATTAAAAGTATAGCCGCTTACAAGCATGGTGTCGGTAAACTGATTACGCTTTGGTAACGTATCACTATTGATCCAAACTTCATTGAATTGAGGCTCTTGGTAATAAGCCTTCCATCCACTTACATCCGGAGGGTCCCCAATGTTTTGTTGCATATTACTAAGCCAACTAACCATGTAATTGTAAAATCCATAATTGGTAAAATAATCTGCGTCGGGTTGAAAAACAATTTCCGATTCTCTGCAAAATCCAATCACCAGTTCGGCGGGACTTTTAATAACACAACCTCTAGACAATGCATCAAAGAAATGTTCGCTTTTTAAAAGCATATCTAGTACCGGAAGTATTTCATAATTGCTTGAACGAAATAAATTAGCAAGAGGCGTAATTATATTTTGCTCGACTGTATCATCGATATCATAATACACAAACCACCTGTAAAGTCTTCTACATATATATTTTGCAACTTCCTGAGCTGCAAAAATCATATTTAGCAAATCATCTAATTCCTGTTCTCCAGCTGTAGCAGAATTGCGACCTGTGATAACTGTGTTATTATAAAAAGATGAAAATATTTTATTGCCAGTGTCATGTCTGGAGGCTGTAAAATAAGCACTTAATGTGGTTGCATTATTTCGCCAACCTGTTAATACCCTTGCCGCCGCTTTTACATCGCCCTCAGTGTACAATGAGCCAGGGCCTTTACCACAACAAAAAAGTTCTTGAATTTCACGCGCGTAGTTTTCATCGGGCGCAGTGACCGTATTATATTGCCCATTTAAATAAACGAGCATCGCCGGATCAAGGGTTATGTTTTTTGTAAGTGTTTTGAAATTCCCAAGTGCACTGCTGCGTAGCAAATGATGATGCTTGTATACATATTGCGCATTACCAACGTCATTGGTTTCCGTGGCAAAATGATTGTGCCAAAAAAGCGTCATTTTTTCACGAATGCTTCTGTCTTGATTAATAAGATTTCCAACCCACCATTTTTTAAACGATGCGCGTCTATAGCTAGCAATGGTGCCATCATTGTTAATATCACCCACCCAAGTGCTTCCCGCAGCAATATTTGTATCAGGAACGAGTGTAGTAGCTGCTACTACATATTCTTTAACCGGAGGCGCCGGTAACGGCGCCGTAGGATTCAATAATTCACCAACAACCTGGGTAACAGATTTGCCGGAAAAATAAGCCATATCGTCTTTTGTGGCACCAAAAAGGGTTCTTCGTAAAAGATGCCTGAGCTCAGGTGCCCCAAAACTGCCAGCATACGGTTGCAAGCCAGTAGTTGGTGGTGGGGTAAACTCAGTGAATCTGTTTTTTTCCATGATTGCTGGTGGGGGGATTTACAGTATGAATTTGACCTTAAATTAATGAATTTATACTTAAAATATACCCTTTTTACCCTTTTTTTACCTAAATTAGGATAACAATTAACCCTATTCAATGACGGAGCAAGCCATTATTGCAGGTTGTTTACAAAACGACGCCGCTTCACAAAGGGAGCTATTTAATAGGTATAGCCCCAAAATGCTGAGCGTTTGTTACCGGTTTGCGCAAAATCGAGAAGATGCAGAAGACATGCTGCAAGAAGGGTTTATTAAAGTTTTCACACAAATACATACGTTTCAAAACAAGGGTTCATTTGAGGGTTGGATTAGGCGTATTATGGTTCACACCAGTATTAACTTTTTAAAAAAATATAAAAAATTTACAGAGAGCCTAGAATTAACAAGTGCTGAAAATTTAGAAGTAAAGGAAGAATCCATTGCTTCTATCATGCAGTCAAAACAAATTGTTGAATGCATCAGACTCTTGCCAATTGGCTATAAAACGGTGCTCAATTTATTTGCGATAGAAGGCTATAGCCATAGAGAAATTAGCACATTGTTAGACATCGAAGAAAGCACAAGTAGAAGCCAATACACAAGGGCTAAAACAATGCTTTCTACTATTTTAATTAAAAAAAGAATTATTGAAGCACCCAAAGAGAAATTTGAGTTGTTGTCGGTGATACAAAAATAATTACGTGAAGCGGGCAGATATGGAAAAGAGGAATCAACTAGATGCTTTTGAGGAGTTTTTACTTGACGAGGTAAACGAACACAAGATGTACCCATCTAGTCGTGTTTGGGCCAACATACGTACAGAAGTGCATGGGAATAAATCATGGCCAGCCCTTACCATCATTGCTTTAACGGTACTTGTAGCACTTACGGTTTCCACATTTATTGCAACACAAAAATCCGCGCCGGTTGTGCTTACGAATAATCTTGTGAAGCCAAAAAACACAACCAATTCACTAGATAAGCCTTTTACTACTTATCAATCTAGTGCTCAAGTGATAGCATCAAAACCTGCCTTACAAACGAAGGTTAGAAAAGTCTTATCAACTATGCCTTTGCGTGTAATGGATATTGCGTCTACGGCCAGGTTGTCAACTTCAAATGGAAGCAATGAAATGCATGTAAACAATTCTTTGGATGAAATTGAATCACTAACGGAGACTAAATCAGATCGACTTGAAGCAACCAATATTGTTACAAGTATTGACAGTAGAAACAAAATAAATAACACTTCCCTTTTACCTGCACTTATACATGCGCAGGTAAATCATAATTTTGAACTTGCTGCTAGTCCAACCCAAGTACAAAAAAAGAAAAAATACAGCGTTCAATTTTATGCTACACCTTCTGCTAGCTTCAGGGTGCTTAATGATCAAAAAGTAAAAGAGTTAATTCAACCTTCACTCATAGCAATCCCAATCAACTCGGTTTACGGTCAATCCCCAACATTTAACCAAGCGGTAAGACATAGGCCTGATATTGGATTAGAACTTGGATTTACATTCAATTATCCGGTTACTAAAAGATTGCAATTCAAAACAGGACTTCAATTGAATATCAGACAATACCAGATTGACACCTATGAAACCGGCGCCAATGCTACTACCCTTGCATTGGTAAATGGCGGTAGAGTGCAAAATATTTCTGTCATGTCGAGCTACAATAACAATGTTGGCTTTAGAGCAGCACATCTTAATAATAAGGTATACCAGCTGGCCATGCCTATTGGACTCGATTACCAGCTTTTAAGGTTTAAGAAATTTGGTATTCATACACAGGCCACAATTCAGCCTACTTACAATGTCAATAAAAATGTTTATCTCCTTTCTGCAGACTATGCAAATTATGCCGCTGGCAATGACTACGTACGAAAATGGAATATGAATACCAGTATTGGTATTCAATTTAGCTATCAAAAAGGCAATACCATATGGCAGTTAGGGCCACAAATCAGATACCAGGCACTCCCCACTTACAACAACCCTTATCCCATCAAAGAAAATTTGATTGATTACGGCTTCCGAATAGGTTGGAGCAAACAGTTTAAGTAATTTTATGGCATGAAATCAGTATTCATTGCATGCATCGTTTGCGTGATAGCTATCGGCTGCAACAATAACAAAGTGTCCACCAATGCGGACAATATAAGTTCTGATACCACCAGCTTTTATCCGATTGCTGCCTATTTTAATAATCAATTAAAACATTTTGATAGCCTTGATGCAAGGTATAGTATTGTTACAACGGATGGCACAATTAAAGATAGCATTATAGCAGATGGCGCTTCCATCAGAACGCTTGTGCATTCATTTATTGAATCAGATATTAGCGATAGTATTCAAAAAAAGAATTACAAAGAATCAGTGTTCAGAGACGCTGGGACTTCAAGTTTTAATATCAATTATACACCATATAGTAATGACGTTCCGGTTAGAAATATTGATATCTTAATGGATGAAAAAACATCCCTTATTAAACGAATTTTTATAAGAAAACAGTTTACCGGTAAAGACACCACAAGCATAGAGCAATTGAGCTGGAAGGCAAATGAAGGATTTACCAGATCCATTAGTAAAGAAACAACTAAGGGATACTTACTCAACAAAACGATTGCTGTTCGCGTTATACTTCCATAAATGACCCAAGAGCAGTACCAAAAAATAGCACATAAATTACCGTCAGACCCTGGCATCTATAAATACTATGATGCAAAGGATGTACTGATTTATGTTGGTAAGGCAAAGTGTCTTAAAAAAAGAATCGCCTCCTATTTTACAAAAAATCAAAGCAGTTTTAAGACCATCGAACTGGTTCAAAAAATCGATCGGATTGAATTTACAATTGTTGACTCGGAGCAAGATGCATTACTACTTGAGAATTCCTTAATTAAGCAATACAAGCCTCGCTATAATATTTTATTAAAAGATGACAAAGGCTACCCGTATTTAGTTATCAAAAAAGAAAGGTTTCCGCGCGTCTTTTCTACCTGGAAAAAATACAATGACGGATCGATTTACCTTGGCCCATTTACCTCTAAAGGAACCATAAGAGAAGTGTTAAGTTTTATCAAGCAGTTTATTCCACTACGCACTTGTAAGCTTAATTTGAGCCAAGAAAATATCGATAAACAAAAATTTAAACCTTGCCTAGAGTACCATTTAGGTAACTGTTTGGCTCCCTGCGCTGCATTACAAACCGAAGCAGATTACAATGATAGTTTAGAGCAGTTAAAAGGCTTACTAAAAGGCAACATGAGTCAACTCATGAACCATTTAAAAAAAGAAATGCAAGCGCATGCAGAGGCCCTCGATTTTGAAAAAGCAGCCCAGTTAAAATATAAAATGGACCTCTTACTTACCTACCAAGAAAAATCGGTGGTAGTAGGTAAGCACTTTTCCAATCTAGATGTTTTTTCGATTATAAAAGACGGTAAACTAGCCTATGTTAATTACCTGATGGTTCAAAACGGAAGTATCATACAAACCCATACAGTTCCGTTAGAAGGTAAATTAGATGAACCCGAGGATGAACTACTTTGTTTTGCTATCGAAAGAATAAGAGCCGATTTTAATAGCCTTAGTACGGAAGTTATTGTCCCCTATCCGGTTGATTATTTTGATAAAAACATTACCATCACAGTTCCAAAACTTGGAGACAAAAAAAAGTTACTCGACCTCTCTATTAAAAACGTCACATATTTTACAAGAGAGCTGCAACTTAAAAAAATATTACAACTAGAAGGCAAAACGCCATCTGAAAAAAAATCTGTACTCACCGAACTACAATCTTATTTGCATTTACAGGAAATGCCCACCCATATCGAATGTTTTGATAACTCAAACTTTCAGGGAAGCTTTCCTGTATCCGCGATGGTATGTTTTAAAGACGGAATGCCTAGTAAAAAAGATTACCGCCATTTTAATGTAAAAACGGTAGAGGGCATCAACGATTTTGCTACCATGAAAGAAGTGGTGTATAGAAGGTATAAAAGGGTACAAGAATCTGGCGACCCTATGCCACAGCTGATTGTAATTGATGGAGGCAAGGGGCAATTAAGCGCTGCACTGGAAAGCATAGAGGCTTTAGGTCTAACTGGTAGCACAACACTTGTAGGTCTCGCTAAAAATGAAGAAGAAATATTTTTTGCAGGTGATAGCCAGTCCCTAAAATTACCTTGGGATAGTGATAGTTTAAAACTACTAAGAGGTATTAGAGATGAAGTACACCGTTTTGGCATTACTTTTCATAGAAACAAAAGATCTAAAGGCACATTTACAACTGCGCTAGAAAACATTGAAGGCATTGGGCCAGCTACAAGAGAAATTCTTCTTAACGAATTTAAATCTGTGGCAAATATTAAAAAAGAGCCTATCCAAAATATTGCTGCACTTATTGGCGCCAAAAAAGCAGCCGCACTTCAAAAATTTTTTGAGGCCAACCCATAAAAAAAGGGACTTGAAAAGTCCCTTTTTTTATTAAGATGTTTTACAATTAGTAAGACCATAAGTCTTGTTCGTAATTGAAAATTCTTTCTTTAATATTTTCACCTTCTAACAATCTAAAGAGTGGGTTCTTAATTAATTCTTGTAAATACTTACTCTTTGGATTGTTATTGCTAGATTTTACAATATAACTTGAGAAGAAACGGCTTTCAAAAAGCTCTTCCCATGTCATACGGCCCGCATAGTTTTTTGGATTGTACACCTTTTTTGTAATTAAACTATTTCTCAAATCTGGGTAATAAACCCAAAAAAGGTCTTGCTTAGATTGAACTTTTTTTCCTGTCACCTTATCTACGTCAGTTATTGTGGCAACTGGACAAATGCCGATTATTCTACAATAAAGTCTACTAGATTCCTTATCAACAATCCATTGCTCTTTTAATCTAAAAGTATAAACAGAGTCAATATCTAACCCCTGAGTTCTATCATAATAGTAAACAACGTCATTTACAACTACCCCAGGTCTATCTGGGTCTTCAGTAATGATTTTTTTTGCTTTAGGTCCATTTATTCTTTCAGCAATTTCATCATAAAAAATTCTCTTTGTAAATCGATCGCCTTCGCCAACTGGATCAAATGCCCATACACTATCGTTTTTAATAGAATTAAGTAATATAGATAAGAATCTCTGATCCCCAGTGTTATCAACGCCAGGATACATAAATGCTTGATTCATTTTTTCTCTAGCGTCAATTTCGCGCCAAATAAACTCGGAGAAAATCCAATCGTCTTCTCTTAAATACTCGTATTCTAATGGTTTAATTTTTCGATTAAAATTTTTAGCGGAATCACTTAATTTAAAGTTATCATTAACATATTCACCACGTAATGATTTAAGCACTTTCTTGTCAGCTTCACCACCATCTAAAGTCAAATCTCTAACAGTTCCCGTTACAGTAGCTGCTTGAGCAGCAGTAGTCGGCTGAAGATTGGTTCTTAATGTAGGTGTCTCAAACTGAGGCACACCAACACCACCGCCAATATTTGTTTCAGTTACTACAAATTTAGAGATCCAATAATCAGTAAATGCAGCCGGCGGCGTTGTTTTCCAATTAGGACTTAGAGATCTGAAAGTTTGATTTGCAAAATTATAAGAAACAGCACTAGGCATTGAAGGGCTCGAAGTGGTTCTTAGCTGATAATATAATTCACCTGATGTATTTTTTACAGTAGATGAATTATTACCTCCATTCCCTAGACCTCCCCAACCTTGTGAAATAGATTGAAAACTTATTAAGAGAAGTATGCAAAATCCAAATGCATTTTTTTTCATGACTTATAAATTATAATAGTACAAAAGTTAAATCTTGGTTTAGTTTCCTTGTTCCATCTGGTCCTTGTACGACAATGTCAGTAAATACCACAGTTGTTCCTTTAGTACAGTTACTTATTAATGATTGTGCGCTAGCAAATGAAGCTCCATTAAAGGTGCCTTTGCCTAATGACATTGAGAAATTTTTCCCGCCACTGCATATCATTGTATATTTTACTACTTGGAAATTTACTCCTTCAAATACAAAGTCCATTGGAGAGGCTTGAGCAAAACCAGGTACAGTTTGAAAATTACCTAAACTGATTGCCCCGCCGGTTAAATAGGTCCCACCTCCGCCAATCAATTTTGGAGTTGGGTCCGGAATTCTTTTAACAGGAATTTTTATCACTTGTGGTTTTGATTGTCCATCACTTACAGTTAGGGTTGCCATACCAGCTGCAGTTGCCTTAATAATGTAAGAACCTGCAACTTGTGTATTTGCTAAAGTAACAGGGCCTGTGACATTTACACTTAATTTAGTCGAACCACCTGCACCGGTTACACTAAGAGGATTATCTAACCCAACATAAAAAACTCTTGTTTTATCTGTAGAAACAGTTAATCCAGCAGCAACGCCAACAGTATATTCAACAACTTTGCTTTCAGTTTGGGTTAAGCCTTTTAAATCTTTATAAGTTACTGTTACTTTTTTACTGTAAGTTCCTGGTCCGCCAGCAGTTAACTTATATTCGGCAACACCACTACTATTAACGGGTGCAGATGCTCCATCTACTGAGACACTTGGCAAAGCAGACTTACTAAATGCTCCTACACCAGCAGTGATTACTAACTCTTCGCCTGGGTATAATTTAGATGCACTACCCAAAACAATAACACTTTGATCAGTTGGGGGATTAGGCAAACTTCCTACTTTTTTCAGAAAATATTCAACAGCTTTTGCTTCTGAGTTTCTGACGTCGTTTTGGAATTTACTTAAAATCGTAACAGCTGCAATAGTAGGCGTCATATGAAAATAAGAGTAAGCCCAATTATTTTTTCCTGCTTCACTTGCAGTAGGAGGAATAGTTAAATCAATCGGCAAGCCTGTTTCGATATCAGCTCTCATGGAGTCATTAATCTGCAAAAGTTGTTCTTTATATTTTTTCAATTTTTCAAAAAGCTCTTTTCCTTTTCCTTTTCCTTCAGGTGCCTCTTCAACTAATAAACGAGTTCCAGCATCTAAATCATCCTCTTTATATTCTTCTTTTCCGTCAACAATTTTGAGACCAGACTCCTTTTTTAGGTCAGCTTTAAGTCCTTCGATGTAATTATAAACATCTTCAGACAAAAATTTAGCTTGCTTCGCAAATTGTTCGTAGTAAGCTGCTTGAGCTTGTTTAGCAGGGTCCTTTGCCCATTCTTCGAAATATCTAAATGCTTGTGTATTTTGCTTGTCAGCTTGCGCACTCGCAATCATCAAACTGCGATCTACGGTTTTAAAAGCGTTTAAAATTTCGGCCGAAACATTCAGTGCCAATAGTGCAGTAAGCACTAGGTACATCATGTTAATCATTTTCTGTCGCGGTTCCTTAGGTAGTGACATATTGTACTATTTAGGTAGTCTTATTAATAATGAGTTTTAAATCTTGGTTGGTTACTATCTACCCTGCATCGCAGTTAACATGTTACCGTATACTTGATTTAATTTACCCAAATTATTAGCAAGGGCACCAATTTGTTCTTTTGCTTTTAATGCATCTTCTGCAGTACCGTTCATTGCTTCAGAAGCTTGCGCTAATTTGCCATAGAACTGGTTAAGTGCTTTCAGATGGTTGTTGCTTTCTTGTAATTCAAGTTCATAAATAGTATTTAATGAACCTAAGTTTTTAGCTAATCCTTGTACTTGTTTGTGGTATTCGTTAGTGCTATCTGAAGCTAAAGAAATACTTCCTAAAGAATCAGTTGCTTTGGTTGCAGCGTCTTTGATAGAACCAAGCGCGATAGCCGCTTCATTTGTTTTAGCAGAAAAATCTGAAGTAGATTTTACCACATCACCAATCTGACCAATTTGATCAACAGTAGTGCCTAATTTTTGAAAGCTCGTGCTAAGCTTAGATAAATTTTCTTGTGTTAAACCTGCGTTGGCAAATATTTCATCGAATTTTTTTACCATTTCAGTTGCTACAGAAGTAGTAATTGAGCCGCCATTTTTATCACCTTCTGGTGGAGTTGCATGTCCCTCTGGAGGTAAAATAGCGTAAATCAAGAAGATAATTGCCTCTGTTGTTAAACCAATTTTAAGCGCCCAATCTGCCCATGATAAGTGAAGAATTTTTGCCATTGCACCAAAAATTACGACAGATGCACCGGTACATACAAAAATGTTTACAAGTTTCATGGTTTGTTTTTCTGGAACTTGTAATCCAAGTAGACTGATTGTTTTTGGTTGAACTGAAGACATGGTTTAGATTTTTATGAATTAAAAAGTTGAAATGAATATTTTGTAATGGAATTATCTTTTTGTTCTTGGTGCTAAATCAATAACGGTTCTAAAGCCGATATAAGATTTTGCTGTGTCTTGGTATTCGTAAGCACGCGCACTCACTTGTAAAGCGTTACCAACGTCTTTCCAGCTACCGCCTCTAACTACTTTACGCTTCATTCTTGGAGGATCATTTTCATCGGCTTCAATTCTAACATCCGGACTTAAGTCAGACATGAAATTGTAAGAGCCTTCGTAGAAATAAGACGCTGTCCATTCTGCAACGTTCCCTGACATATTGTATAAACCAAAATCGTTAGGCCAGTATGCATTTGCTTTAACTGTGTAAAAACCACCATCTTCTGGATAGTTACCTCTACCAGGCTTAAAGTTTGCAAGCAAACAACCCTTTTTGTTTCTTAAGTAAGGAGAACCCCAAGGGAACATCGTACTGGTACGACCGCCTCTTGCTGCGTATTCCCACTCTGCTTCATTTGGCAATCTATAATCACCATCCACAGCAATTTTCTTTTTTTCAAAATCAGCATTTTGAATATGCGTTCTCCAATGACAAAATGCAACCGATTGTTTCCAAGTAACACCAACTACAGGGTAGTTACCGTATGCCGGATGCGCGTAATATCTTTTTGCTAAAGGCTCGTTGTAAGAATAAGAGAAGTCTCTGATCCAAACCAAGGTATCTGGATATACAGGCACTGCATAACTCACAATTTGATCACGACCTTTTTGAGTAGGATCGTTTTTATTGATTTTTGCAGCAGCAGGTAAGTCAAAATAACGAACTCTGTAAATTAAACTATCTGGATCGATGGCCAATTTTCTAGTCAGTGCGTTTTCGTATGTAAGACCATTTAACGTGCCTAGTTGCTTGTTATCGTATTTGTATAAAGCCACTTTTTTCCAATTTACCGCTGTGGTATCTGAAGGATTGTTGAGTCCTACACCAGAAGTAATTTTGTAAGCAAGTGAATCACGAACCCAGTTTACGAACTGACGATAATGGTTGTTGGTGATTTCTGTAGCATCCATCCAAAAACCAGGAATAGACACCATTCTATTACGATTGCTGTAATTAAAACTAACGTCTTCATCACTTGGGCCCATGTGAAAAGTTCCGGGCGGAACGTATACCATGGTCCTTGGTGTTAACATGCTTTGCTTGGCTGAAGGAGCAACGCCATGTAACTGCCCGTCATCAGGAAGCCCCTTACCTTTGTTTTTTCCAAAGAAGCAAGAAGTCAAACTCAACGTAAAAAACGCCAAGGTAATTGTAGTTAAATATCCTTTCATCTGATCTGTGTGATTTATAACAGTGACAAATATAAGTTTTGAAACGTCAGAAACCTGAGTTTTAGCGCTTTAAAACCAATAAATTTAGAGATCCAGGGTAAAATTCTATCCAGTAATTTTTTGTTTAATGTTACACTGTTTTGCCGGGGGATTGGCTAAAACCGAAGTGCAAAATAGTTGATTCCCAGTTACACAATTGCTAAAAAACTGTCAAAATCAGTGAGTTGATGGAGCTGGCAGGCATAATTTTCACAGACTTGAAACGTAACTTGTTGATTATCAATTAATTTATCGGAAATCGCCGAAATGCTTTTTGACCGATTTTCTGAAATATTTAAGATTAAATTAGGTCGATACAGGGGAAGCGCTGCCTCCAGGTAAGGCAAAACACCTGGTCCAATGAGGGTCAACTCCCTCAATCCAACCACCTGATTGTAGACAACGCCGGCCCAAACACCAAAGGAACCCGGATGTTTGGCTATAGCAGGTAAAAGGGATTGACAAGTCTTTTTACTTAGGGACAAATACTTGTCGCTGCCGTATACGACACTTAAATGAAGCAAATTACTAGCCATAACCGCGTTCCCGCTGGGGGTAGCCCCATCGTACACCTCTTTTTTTCTTAGAATAACATCGGTTTGTGCATCATGGGTATAAAAATAAAATCCAGTGCTAGATTCTAGGAAATGCTCATTCACATAATCTGTGATTTCACCCGCTTTTTCAAGCCAATAAAAATCACCAGATACGATTTGTAGTTGAATGAGCGCCTCAATCAAATACGCATAATCATCTAAAAAAGCAGGTGTTTTTGCTTGACCATTTTTATAAGTGTGTAGCCAACCATCACCATTTGAATCTTTGAAACATTCAAATAGGTGCGCCATATTTTTTTGCGCACGTATTAAATAATTTTTATTTCCCGTTGCGGCATAGGCTTTACTAAAAGCCGTATTCATGAGCGCATTCCAACCTAGTAATTGTTTGTCGTCTGTTTGAGGTCGAACTCTTTTGTTTCGCTCCACCATCAAAACAGCATTGCAATTTTGAATCGTTGATAATAGTTCAGATTCAGTAATACCAAAGCTTTGCGCTACAATGCCTGCAGTCTTTGGTGTATGTAAAATATTGGTGTGCTCCCAATTACCAGCTTCCGTTACCCCATAATACGCCATAAATAGTGGTGCATCATTTTTTAGAAACTGAGTGATTTCTGCTGCGGACCATGTATAAAATTTTCCTTCCACTCCTTCACTATCCGCATCAAGTGCACTATAAAAACCGCCATCAGAGTCCATTAATTCTCTTTCAACAAATTGAAGTGTTTCAGTAATGGCTTTACGGTAAGATTCTTTTTTTGTTAGTTGATAGGCTTCTGATAATGTAGTTACAATAAGTGCGTTATCGTATAACATTTTTTCGAAGTGAGGTGCGAGCCACTGCACGTCGGTACTATACCGTGAAAATCCGCCGCCCAATTGATCATAAATGCCGCCTTCCATCATTTTATCCAAACATAGCAGCGCATGCGCCAATGAATTTTCATGCGTTGGATTGAAAAAATGATATTTCAATAAAAAACGAATAGAAGCTGTTTGCGGAAATTTAGGGGCGCCGCCAAAGCCACCCCAAACTGAGTCCCCTTGCGAAAGTAGCGCAGAAACCGCAGCATCCATATCACTAAGTGCAGGACCTGCCCCCGTATTGTTATTTTGAAATCCAAATCCGTTAGAACTTAACAAGTGCTGCGTTAGCTTATCTGCCTGCGCATCAATCTGATCTCTATTTTCTTTAAAGCCTTTTGACACACCTAGCAATACATCTTTCCAACTCGCCCTATTGTGCATGGGTTCGGGTGGAAAATAAGTACCTCCGTAAAAAGGTTTTTTATCGGGCGTCAAAAAAACATTGAGCGGCCAACCCCCACTTCCTGTCATGGCTTGTACGGCATCCATATAAATATGATCCAGGTCGGGCCTTTCTTCTCTATCAATTTTAATATTAATAAAGTGATCATTCATGATTTTGGCAGTAGCCAAATCTTCAAAACTTTCACGTTCCATGACATGACACCAATGACAGGCTGCATAACCAATACTCACTAAAATTGGTTTATCTAAATCTTTAGCAAGTTGTAAAGCGTCTTCTCCCCAAGGATGCCACTCCACAGGATTATACGCGTGTTGAAGCAGGTAAGGACTGGTTTCCTTTATTAATAAATTAGGCGTAGAATGATTCGTTTGCAAAAAGATTATTTTTTTGCGACAAGGGATTGCAAATAGTGGTCTAAAGCGGCTACTAAGCTTGGTCTTTGAGGAACTGGTGCTTTAATATCTAAACGAAGATTAGCATCTTCTACTGCTTTAGAAGTATTGCTACCAAAAGCGCCGATGATCACTTTGTTTTGTTTAAAGTCTGGGAAATTATCAAACAAACTTTTTACGCCACTAGGGGTAAAAAAGCAAATTATTTCGAAACCCTTTTTTGCAAATAAAGGGGTAATATCATTGCTGATACTACGGTACATGAATGCTAAATCAAAACTGCATTTGTGCAGTTTAAGCCAGCCGCAAATATCATTGTCTTGCTGATTTTCACTACATACATAGAGGAATTTTTCATTCTCTTTGTGCTTATTGATAACATCAAGCATGCTTTTAGTCGAGCCGTCTGCGCCGTAAAATACTTTACGCTTTCTGTATAAAATAAATTTTTGTAAATAAAGTGCAACAGCCTCCGTAATACAAAAGTACTTTGTGTCTTGACTGATAGTAGCTTTCATTTCCTCTGCGGTGCGAAAGAAATGATCAATCGCATTTCTGCTCGTGAAAATGACGCCTGTATAAGCAGCGATATCAATTTTTTGTTTTCTAAATTCTTTAGCAGGAATACCATCTAATTTAATAAAAGGATGGAACACGAGTTCAACCTGGTACTTACGCTCTAAATCGTAATATGGAGATTTATCACTTTCCGGTTTTGGCTGAGAAATTAAAATTCTTTTTGTAGTGGCTGCCTTAACAGCTGTCCCAGTTTTTGATCCGATTTTTGCCATGCTACTTATCTAAGGTTGTGCAAAGTTAAAAAGTTCCGCTAATAAAATCCATCGTCAGTTTGTATAAAACGAACATAGGAAGTACTTCGCAGGTGCAAAGGTACAAGAAAAAATGGAAGGCACTCACCTTCAAAGAGGTCCTTACAATAGAGTAAGATATAAGATACCTGTAAACAAATAAGATACTGATGACGATTAATGCAATATTATAGGCAAAATCCTGAACAGAAATCGGTGAAAATGCCAATAGCAAAATAGCAGGAATAAGAAAAACACCCATTACTTTATTGGTCAAAAAAACGATAAAACTATAATTGCCAATCGCCTCCGTTTGTCCAAATAGCCAACCAGAGAACCATAAAAACAAGAACTTGAATACATAAAGTCCTGCAAAGAGGGCAGCGCTATAGGCTATACTGGTATACAATGAAAAATCTACCCAAGCATTTTTAACCGCCAACAGCGAAACAAATATGGAGGCATTGAGAATAAACAAAATATTACTAAACAGAGCCGCCAAATTATTTTGCTGCAATTGCTCTCTAGTTTGTTTTTGTCTTACTGGGCTTTGGAAAATAAGTTGAAATAGATTGGAAAAATACTTTGGAAATGTGACTTTGATAAAAGCCAAATAAAAAAGCATCCCTATAAGTAAATAGAAACGACCATCAAAATTAGGTGCAATGCGAAGTTCATTAATTCTAAAAGACGGTTTTGTTTGCATAGGCAAATATGGATGCGTCATTAGTTTCTGATACGAGGTTGTATCTATAACTGCCTTTTTTTTGGCTAGCATAGATAAAGAATCAGATGCCCTTTTGACACTGTCTGCATACACTGAGTCTGTGGAAGACATCATGGAGGAAGTATCCTGCAATAAAGTAGTATCCATATTTTGCTGTGCCATCAAGCTAGAGCCCATCAAAAGCGATGCACTCAAAAAAGCAACCAGAACGAACAAATAACGGATTTGCATGGTTACAAAAATAAGGAGCTTCGTCTAACATCAACGGCATAGTAGCAACTATTTGGTAGATTTGCAACATAAACATTTACATGGCAGGCATTTATATTCATATTCCTTTTTGCAAGCAGGCCTGCCACTATTGTAATTTTCATTTTAGCGCTTCTACCAAATTGTTAGATCCCATGGTACAAGCCATTTGCAAAGAAATTGAATTACAACAGCATTTTTTTGAAGACCCCAACCTTATTATTGATACCATCTATTTTGGAGGTGGAACCCCTTCTCTACTGCCCACGCCAGATACGGGGCATATCCTTGATACCATTAACAAGCACTTTTCCCTTTCGCCAACAGTAGAAATTACACTTGAGGCAAACCCTGATGATATTTCAAAAGAAAAACTAAGCTCATTTAAATCTATGGGGATCAATAGACTGAGCATGGGTGTGCAATCTTTTGTTGACGAAGACCTTATTTGGATGAACCGGGCGCACAGATCCGATGCTGCCATAGAGGCCATAAAGGGGGCACAAGAAGTTGGGATATCCAATATTTCGATAGATCTTATTTATGGAATTCCTACACTCACCCATAACAACTGGATACAAAATATTGATACGGCAGTTGCACTAGAAGTGCAACATTTATCCTGTTATGCTTTAACAGTAGAACCAAAAACAGCGCTCAGTGCACTGATACAAAAAGGTGCAAAAGAAGATATTGATACTGCAAAACAAGCGGCACATTTTGATATCTTAATGGAGCGTACAAACAAGGCGGGCTATGAACAATACGAGTTTTCGAACTTTGCACTACCCGGCTATAGAAGCAAACACAATACCAGTTACTGGCAACAAAAAAAATATTTAGGCATTGGCCCATCCGCACATTCATTTACAGGCAACTCGCGTCAGTGGAATATTGCAAACAATGCACTATATATAAGTAGTATTGAAAATAATACCGTTCCGTTTGAGTCTGAAATATTATCGGTGTCTACGCAGTATAACGAATACATGATGACATCCCTTCGAACCATTGAAGGATGTTCGTACACTTATTTAGAAAAAACATTTGGTAAAGAATTTGTAGCTAGAACAAAAAATATATCGAGCGCCTATATTGACAAAGGTCAATTAATTGAACAAGGAGATTATTTGTTAGCAACGGCGCAAGGAAAATTTTTTTTAGACGGAATTGCTGCAGATTTTTTTGAAGTGTAGCCTCAAAAAAAATTATAGGAGTATTTTTTCTATTTCAGAAAACCCATTTGCCGCGTGTACATGCTTCCATAAAATCTGGTAGATACCTGTAGCAATAGGCATTTCGGCGCCATAGGTCTGATTGATTTCGAAAATACATTTACTAGCATTATACCCTTCGGCCACCATATTTAATTCGAGTTGAGCCGCTTTTACAGAGTACCCTTTACCAATCATGTTTCCAAAAGTTCGATTCCGCGAGTACAATGAATAACAGGTAACAAGTAAATCGCCTAAATACACAGAGGCATTATAATTAGGTGCAACTACAACTTTAGACGCCCCTTCACAGTGGTCACATTTTTGTAAAAAATTAGCCATTTCGTTGGCACAATTTGCAATGTATACACTTAAAAAATTATCGCCGTAATCAAGTCCATGTGCAATACCAGCACCGAGTGCATATATATTTTTTAATACAGACGCAAACTGAGAACCATAGATGTCGGTATTAACAACCGTATTGATATAATCACAATTAAAATGGGATGCTATTTCCTGCGCTGTTTCATGCGTAGTCCCAGAAAAAGTTAAATAAGATAGTTTTTCGGAGGCCACTTCTTCTGCATGACAAGGACCTAATAGTGTAAAATAATGATCGAGTGGAAAATTAAATGTAGTGTGCAGGTATTGATTGAGTAAAACATTATGATCTGGCAATATACCTTTTACAGCAGATACGATTTTTTTGCCTTCAAGTAAGCTAGCATCAATGCCTTCAAATATAGAACTCACATACGCAGATGGAACGGCCACCACAACCACATCCACAGCCGCCACGAGCTCTTCTACGTTATCCGTCAAATGTAGCTGAGCCTGGTTAAAATAAGCGGCGCTTAAATAATGTGGATTGTGTTTGCGCTTTTGGATATACTGGATGGTGTCAGAATTTCTTACCCACCAATGAATAGCATTGCCATTATCTGTTAAGATTTTAGCAAGGGCTGTTGCCCAACTTCCACTTCCGATAATTCCAAAACGCATATCTAATTTGGTTGTTGATCAACCACAAACATACGAAAGGATTTTTTATTGAAAATCTTAGTCTTTTTTCTTGTCTTCAAAGAGTTTATCCTTACTTACAACTTTTACAAGGCTACTATCTTTAATAAGCTTGCTAACCGTATTGTAAGGACCTGTAATTACTTGATCGCCTGCCTTAATACCATCAATAATTTCGATATAATTGAGGTCTTGAATATCTGTTTTTACTTTTACTTTTTTAACGCGGTTGTCTTTTTGTAGAACAAATACTACTTCTTCGGTATCATCTGCTTCTAATGATTTTTTATCGGTAGTAGGAGCAGCTTCTTCTTTTTTATCCTCTTTACCAGTACTTGCACCTGCTTTACCTTCCGACTTGTCTCTTGTTGTTACTGCGTTTAATGGAATCGATAAAACGTTTACTTTGGTTTTGGTTTGAATATCTGCACTTGCACTCATGCCAGGTCTAAAAGGAAAGCTATTGCCAGCTACAATTAAATCTTGATAGCTACTTGCAAGTAAACGAATATGTACTTTGTAGTTGGTTACTTCAGAACTACTACCTGCTGCTCCTGCTGCTGAAGTGATAGGATTTGCAATTTTATAAACCAGCCCTTTAAATTTTCTATTGGTATAAGCATCTACTTCAACTACTGCTGTATCGCCAATTTTTACTTTAGGAATATCATTCTCGCCAACGTCTACTCTAATTTCGATGCTACGCATATCTGCTACACGCATCATTTCTGTACCAGCCATTTGTGCAGTCCCCACAACACGCTCGCCTTTTTTTACTGCAAGCAAACTTATAATACCATTCATGGGTGCTACAAGTGTTGTTCTTGATAAATCTTTATTGGCACGCGCTAATTGAGCCTCTGCACCGCTGATTGCAGCTTGCGTACCTTTAAGTCCTTCTCTGGCGCCATTATAATTTGCTTCTGCAGTTCTTAATGCTTGTTGTGCTTGTTCAAATTCTTGACGAGAAGTTACTTTGTCGTTGTATAATTTAAGCTGACGATCATATACCTGCTTTGCGTTATCAAGCGTTGCTTTGAGTCCAGCAATACTTGCTGATGAATTTGCAAGCTGCGCTCTAGCCTGGTTTACACCAGCGGCTACTTGATCACGCTGCGTAGAGTAAATGTCTGCGTATATACGGGCTAATACTTGGCCTTTTGTAACACTATCACCTTCATTTACGTTTAGCTCAACAATTTCTCCACTGATATCCGGACTCACTTTTACTTCAATTTCTGGATATACTTTACCACTCGCATTCACTGTTTCAATGATGGTTCGCATTTCGGCTTTTTCTGCAGAAACAGTAAGTCCATCTTCTTTTCCAATAACGCCGGTTTTTTTAAGTGTTACGAACACAACAATTAAAAGGGCAAGTGAAACGATCGTCCAAAGTAATTTTTTATTCATGGTATTTTATTTCAAACTTTTTAAAAATGTAATGATGCTATATTAAAGTGCAATGCCTTGTCCTTTGTAAAACTCAAGCACTTTCATTTTAAATATATAATCGTATTGGTTACTTAATTGTTGCACTTTAGCACGCAACAAATTATTTTGATTGGTAATTAAATCCAGCGAACTTAAAAGCCCTACTTCATATCTTTTTGAAGCAAAATCATATGCTTTTTGCGCTGTTTCAACTGCTTTTGTACTTGCGTTTAATTTTTGCAAAGCAGCGGTTGCATTGTTGTAAGCGGTATAAATATTTTGCTTTAACGTAATATCCGCTTGTTCTTTTTGCAACTCTGCAGATTTAACATTTAGGTTAGCACGTTGATACGCCCCTTTAGCTTGACCACCATTAAAAATGGGGATAGATAGATTAAATCCAATGTTCTGTCCAAAGTTGTTACTTAGCTGTTTGGCCCAACCATCCCATATTTCACTGATATTTCGGTTGGTTTGATTGAGTTTATACATGGGACTTTGTACAAAATAATCTTGGCCTCCAATAGATACTTTTGGATCAAAGCCAGGCACTGGTGTGCCATATCCTAAAAAGCTTGCACCCGTTGTTCTTCTGAAAGAATTAGAAAAATTGGATGCCAAATTACCACCCACCGTTAAGGTTGGATATTGCTGTGCTTTTGCCACCAATACCGATTTTTTAGCAGCTTCTAAACGAATGGCATTAGCTTTTTGTAGTGGCTGTGTACCAAGTGCCATTTCATATACCATAGCGGGTTGCAATTCGGCAAAACTTGGAATAGGAATGTTACTGATATTTGGCGTAGCCACTTCAAAAGGCACGGCAGGATCTAGGTTTAATAACCCTTGTAAATTTAAAATATTTTGCTCGTAGCCTGTATAAGCTGCAATGTAATTACTACTATCAGAAGCAAGCTGCACTTCAATTTCAGCCAAATTTAATTCTGGTAATGCACCAGCATCTACTCTTTTTTTGGTGATTTCTAATTGCGTTAATGTTTGTGCAATTTGCACTTGTGTAATTTTTACTTGCTCAGCTGATGCCAATACGTTTAGATAAAAATTAGCCACGTTTAAAGAAATATCGTTGGCAATTCTATCAATATCGGCAAGGGCTGCTTTGGCGTTTAAATCTGCAACAGCAACGCTATTTTTTAGACTACCATAGTTATATAGTTGCATTCCCCCAGACAACCCTATATTTTGGAATAAAAACTGTGTAGTAGCAAAGGCGTTGGTAGTTGGGTCAATAGATCTACCAAAACGCACACCCATTCCAGAATTACCTGATACAGATGGGTATAGTGCTAGTTTAGAAAGTTTGGTTTGCACCGCTGCAATACGTGCCTGAATATCAGCTTGTTTAACAGAAATGTTATGACTAGTCGCATATTCTACACAACGTTTGAGGTCCCACTTTTCGGTTTGGGACTGAGCCTGTAATACAACAAGGGCAGCAAGGAGGGTAAATATTGATTTCATAGAAGAGCAAAAATAGTGCATTAAATGGCCTTTGCCCTAAAATTTAGACAGACGGAAAGAAAGGGGGTATTTTGGCAATTTATGTGTTATGAAGGGTGAATTTATCTATTCAGCAGTCTTGGGACCCGATTTTCGGTACCTAGAAGTAACAAAATAGAGTACCATAAATGCAGCCAACACGGCAACCCCTACCCCTGCTGTTTCTGGAGTTTGGATGGCTATACTAACGCCCACAAAGAGGTAATTGGCGATAAAAAACAGGGGTATTAGTGGAAATAGTTTCATTTTAAAGATGCCCGTACCATCCAGGTGCTTGGTTTTACTGCGGAGTTTAAAAATGGCAGCACTGGAAGCTACCATCCCAAAGCAGTCCAAAAAGATGGTGAAGTTTAAAATCTTTTCAAAAGTTTGTGCGAAAAATAAAATTACAATACATACCGCCGCAAAAATAGTTAACGAAAAAACGAGAACATCCGTTTTTTTATCTTGTTTAGAAAAAACAGCGGGGAGTGTTCCTTCGGCACTCATAGCGTACATTACTCTTGGGTTACTCATTAATAATGCATTCACATAAGCTAGGACGCCAAAAAATAAAAAGAAAGAAAAAATATTAGCAGCCTGATTGCCAAAAGTTTGTTGAATAAGCGCATATGCAATTTCTCTTTCGCCTTTCATATTGTCAAAACCAATAATCATATAGTAACTGAAATTAGCGAGTAGATATAACGCAATAATGATGCTGATGCCAATAAAAATTCCTTTAGGTATGGTTTTTGATGGCTTCTCAACTTCATTACCAAAATTGATGGTTTGTTGATAGCCACCATAAGTAAACGATACTGCTATTAAACTAATGCCAAAGCTTTGAATCCAACTCATATTCGTTGCAGCTTGAGCCGGGGCAGATGCAGCGTGCAAAAGGGTTTCATGCGGAAAAAATAAAGCTGCAATGATAACGATTATCATACTTATTTTTATAAGCATGAGTACGTTTTGCGCGCGCGCACTCATTTTTAATCCGCGCAAATTGATAAAATAAAAAACTAAAATAGCAGCTACACTTAACAGTGCTTTATCAATATCAGACCAACTGTGTCCTGGAAACAATTTAGCGATATACCCACTACCAATAAGTGCAACGCCACTCAAGCTAGCGGCGTTACTAATTAAAATGATGCAGTTAATTGCAAAAGCAACACTTGGATGGTAGGCATAAGAAAATACTTTATAATAGCCGCCCGTAACAGGGTAACGACTTCCAATTTCTGCATACGTGAGCGCGCCACACATGGCAACTAGGCCACCTACTATCCAAGCACTAAAATAAACAGAGGGTTCAATGGCATCTTTAGCACTGGTAGCTGCGGTTCTGAAAATTCCCATCCCAATTACAAGCCCTACCACGATCATGGTGAAGCTAAATAAATTTAATTTTTGTTTCGATTGCATATCATAAAGTGTGGGCTTAAATGTAGTAAACTTTCAGGGAGTTTTCAACGCATGGTGTAAAACTAAAAGGGAGCCTGTTTAGCTAATTGAATGTAGAATACCTACATTCGCTTTGTAATTGGTTTTCGAATTTTTCGGAATTAAAAGGGAAGCAAGTGTAAGTCTTGCGCTATCCCCGTAGCTGTAAACGCAAAAAGGCAACCAACACCTCAGCCACTGTTCTATTCTAGGATGGGAAGGCCCGTTGGAAGCGCGTAAGCCAGAAGACCTGCCAATCACAAACCATCATTCACGGCTTTCGGGCGAAAAGCATGGAATGTAAATGCTGTATCAGCGGCTATTTATGTTTCTACCGTTTTAACTCTTGAAAGCTCATTGTTCAAATTAAAAAAAACAAACAATGGGCAAAAAATTAATGCTCCTCAGCTTGCTATTTTCAGCGAAAATGGTAAGCGCACAACAAGACACCACCACACTCGACGAAGTTGTGGTGACGGCCAATAAAATGGCACAAAAACAATCTACCACCGGCAAAGTGGTTACCGTTATTACCAAATCAGATTTGGAAAAAATGGGCAACAAAAATTTAGCCACCCTGCTTCAAGAACAAGTTGGTGTTACGGTCAATGGGGCTAGCAACAATGCAGGAAGTGTTCAAACTATTTTTACGCGCGGCGCATCTGGCGGCAGAACACTTGTATTACTTGACGGCATCCCAGTAAATGATCCATCATTTATCAACAACGATTTAGACTTAAATCTTTTTGCAACAAGTAGTATTGAGCGTATAGAAATTTGCAGAGGCGCGCAATCTACCCTGTATGGTAGTGACGCCATTGCAGGTGTAATCAATATTATTACCACCAGTAAAGATATTACGAGGCCATTACAAATTAATGCTAGTAGTATTTTGGGTAGTTTTGGTACTCAAAAAAACAACTTACAAGTTGCAGGCAAAAAAAATAAATGGTCATACTCTGGCCGCATTGCACATAGCAATTCAAAAGGATTTTCTGCAGCAAATGATACAACTGGAAAAAATAATTTTGATGCAGACGCCTATAAAGGAACCGCACTTCATGGCCAAATCAACTACGCAGCTACCGAACATTTTTCGGTTAAGGCATTTAGCATGTACAACAAATACAAAGCAGGTGTTGACGCGGGCGTTTTTAGAGATGATAGAGATTTTACCATCGAAAATAGCAGCTTACTAATAGGTACTGGTTTTGTTTACAAGAAAAATGATTGGCAAATTACAGGTACCTATCAGCACAATACTTTGGATCGACATTTTTTAAATGACAGTGCGCATAAAACAAGTACTTGGTTTGAAAAAAACGATTACGTAGCTGCTTCTGATTACGCCGAAATATATACCAGCGTTAAATTATCAGACAGGCTAACAGCCCTTGCAGGACTGGATTACAGAAAAGGTTCATATAGTCAAAACTATCTTTCTGTGAGCGGTTGGGGCCCTTACAAATTTAATGATCCTACTAGATTTGCCGAGCAATCTGCCATTTATGGTTCATTACTCTACACTGGCCTAGATAAAAAATTAACCCTCGAATTAGGTGGTCGTGCCAACAAACATTCGGTGTATGGTAGCAACCAAACCTTTACTTTAAATCCATCTTTTGCACTGAGTGCAAACACAAGAATTTTTGCAAGTGTGTCTTCTGGATTTAAAGCACCATCCTTATACCAAATAAGTATCAACGACAAACTAGATCCAGAAAAAGCAACCAGTTACGAAGCTGGTTTTAGTTACCAAAACAAAACGCTTCAAACAAGGCTTGTATATTTTAACAGACAAACAGCAAATGGAATCGATTACAACTACATCAATTATCAGTATTTTAATTATGTAAAACAAATAGTGAACGGATTAGAGTTTGAACTGAGAAAATCATTTGCGAACGGCGTTACTGCTTTTGCTAACTATACTTTTTTAGCTGGCAAAGAAACCACGCAAAATAGAATCACCAATCAAGACACCATCACATACGATTATTTACTACGTAGGCCCGCGCACCAATTAAATATGGGTATCAGCGCTCAAGTCAATACAAAATTGCGACTCGAAATTACAGGCAGGTATGCGAGCAAAAGATATGATGTTGGTGGTTATGCGGCGCCTGATATACTTTTGAAATCTTATGCAACAATTGCTGCAAATGTTGGTTACCAACTTAATAAATATTGGCGCTTTACTGCTGACATTCAAAACTTCACCAACACCAAATATTATGAGGTCTATGGCTTTAAAACCATGCCGCTAAATGCAAGTATTGGGGCCATGTTCAGTTGGTAAAATAATTGGTTATATTTGTAAGAAGGGCAACAATACTTACCAATATGAACTTCCAATTTGACCAACTCATCACGGTTACATTTACACTATTTGCGGTTATAGATATTGTCGGATCTATTCCGCTTTTAATATCCTTGAAAGAAAAAATGGGTGGCATTAAATCTGGTAATGCCACCCTAATTTCTGGAGCACTCATGATTGCCTTTTTATTTGTTGGCAAGCCTTTTTTAAACGTTTTAGGCCTTGACATTCGCTCTTTTGCCGTGGGTGGGTCTGTAGTGATCTTTTTATTAGGCCTCGAAATGGTACTTGGGCACGAAATTTTTAAAGGCGACAAAGACTCCAAATCTAGTACCATGGTACCCATTGCTTTCCCCATTATTGCTGGAAGCGGAACCCTTACTACCATTATGTCATTAAAGGCCAATTTTGAAGAAGTTTACATTTTATCGGGTATCGTTGTAAACCTAGTTATTGTATTTATCGTCTTAAAATCACTGAATTGGATCCAAAAAGGCCTTGGAGAGGGTGGTTTAATGGCCGTTCGGAAGTTTTTTGGTGTGATTTTGCTCGCCATTGCCGTAAAGATCTTTAGCAGCAATATTGCCGCTTTTGGCAAATAATAGAGGTGTTTTTAGCCTACAATTCTTACCTTTGCAGCCCATTTAACCCCTTTGGCCTATTTGGGCCTCAGGCAAAACCTTATAAATAAGAAGACATGGCAAAAGTTACGAGAGAGAACATTGCAAAGCTTACAGACAAACTAACAGTAACCTTAGATAAGGCAGACTACTTAGGCAATTTTGAAGTGAGCCTCAAAAAATATGCAAAAACTGCAAATATTCCTGGTTTTAGAAAAGGAATGGTACCTGCAGGACTTGTTAAAAAAATGTATGGTCAAAGCGTTTTTACAGACGAAGTTTTAAAAACAGTTGAGCAGGAATTAAACAGCTACTTACAAGCGGAACAACTAGATATTTTTGCTCAACCGCTTCCTTTAGATAGCGAGTTACGCAATATGGATGTAAACAATCCAGAGAGCTACACCTTTGCTTTTGAAATTGGACTTAAGCCAGCAGTAGATATTGACTTGAAAAAAGTAAAAGTTACTCGCTATAAAATAAACGTAACGGATCAAATGCTGCAAGACGAAATTGAGCGTTTACAAATTCGTAGCGGTAAAATGACAGAGCCTGAAGCAGTAACTGGTGATGATAATGTGCTAAATGTAAAGTTTGTTGAGTGCGACAAGGCTGGTGTAGTTATTGAAGGTGGTATCTCAAAAGACAACTCTTTACTAGTAAAATATTTTGAGCCTAAGTTCAGAAAAAATTTAATTGGTAAGAAAAACGAAGACAGTATTGTATTGCAAGTAGGCAAAGCGTTTGAAGCAAAAGAAAAAGAAGCAATTTTAGCTGATTTAGGTTTAACAGACGCTGATGCTGATAAATATTTTAGCTTACAAATTACAAAAGTAGGTCTAGTAGAAAAGGCTGAAATGAACGCTGAGTTTTTTGCAAGCGTATACCCTAATGCTGCAATTGCTACTGCAGAGGAATTTACTGCAGAAGTAAAAAAGGAAATGGAAGCTTATTATGATGCACAATCTCGCAATCAAATTCACGACCAAATTTATCACCACTTTGTAGACCATACCCCAATGGAATTACCAGAAGGCTTTTTAAAGCGTTGGTTACAAACAGGGGGAGAAAAACCAAAAACCGAAGCAGAAGCTGAAGCAGATTACCCAAGCTTTGCTGGTCAATTAAAATGGACGCTCGTAAGCAGCAAATTAGCTGCCGATAATAAAATTGAAGTAATGCCTGACGATATCCGTGCTTTTGCGAAGCAACAATTGTTTAGCTACATTGGCGGTCAACTAGGTGCTTTAGGTGATAACCAACAATGGGTTGAAGATTATGCTAACCGCATGATGCAAGACCGTAAATTTGTGGAGGATAGCTACCACCGCATTAGTACCGAAAAATTATTTGGCATCATTGAAACACAAGTTTCTGCCAAAGAGGAAAGCATTAGCGCCGAAGATTTTGCAAAAAAGTTGCACAATCACCACCACTAATCTTATAGTATCATAAGAGAAAGCTGGGGTAACCCGGCTTTTTTTATGATAAGCAAATAACTTATCTTCAAAGCGAAAATAAAAGTATATGAATCTAGGAAAAGAATTTGAGCAGTATGCTATTAAGCACCGCGGTATTAGCAGTGCAACACTGCACAATTACAGCCAGGTAACCAACCTCACTCCTTATATTATTGAGGAGCGCCCCATGAACGTGGCTAGCATGGATGTGTTTTCACGTTTAATGATGGACCGTATTATATTTTTAGGCGAGGGTATCAACGACTACGTAGCAAATATTGTTACAGCGCAGCTTTTGTTTTTAGAAAGCACGGACCGTACCCGCGATATCCAAATGTATATCAATAGCCCAGGAGGAAGTGTATATGCTGGTCTTGGCATTTATGATACCATGCAGTTTATAGGGCCAGATGTTGCCACTATTTGCACGGGTATGGCAGCAAGCATGGGACAAATTTTATTATGCGCTGGTGTTAAAGGAAAACGTACCGCTCTTAAGCATAGCCGAATCATGATGCACCAACCTAGTGGTGCCATTGGCGGACAAGCAACAGATATTGAAATCACTGCAAGAGAAATTAAAAAATTAAGATCAGAATTATACGCTATCACAGCGCATCACACCGGTAAAGACGAAGCTACCATTGCAAAAGATAGCGATAGAGATTTTTGGATGACTGCACAAGACGCAAAAGAATATGGACTGGTAGATGAAGTATTATTAACCAACCCACGCAAAGAAAAAAAATAATAACGCCATGACAGACTTAAAATATATTGTAAATCCATTCTTAATGGAAGACGAAGAAGAATCTGTAAAAGAAGACAAGCCTGAGAATAACGGAATGCTCATGAAAAAAATGGAAAAACTTTTCTTTGAAAAGAGAACCGTTTATTTGTGGGGTGTAGTAGATGATAAATCTGCTAAAGAAGTAGTGAACAAATTACTTTTATTAGACGCAGACAAACCAGGCGCAGAAATTAAATTTTACATCAATAGCCCGGGTGGTGTTGTAACTAGTGGTATGGTGATGTACGATACCATGAAACTCATTCAAAGCCCTGTATCTACTATTTGTATGGGTCTTGCGGCTAGCATGGGTTCTATTTTATTAAGTGCTGGTACCAAAGGCAAGCGATATATTTATCCGCACGGCGAAGTAATGATACACCAACCAAGTTTAGGTGGCTACATGCAAGCAACAAGCGCTGATATTGAAATACAAGCTGAGCAAATTAGAAAAACAAAAGAAATTGGCGCGCGCATCTTAGCAGAAAACTGTGGTAAAACAGTAGATCAAATCATGAAAGACTTTGATCGTGATTATTGGATGGATGCTAAAGAAGCCGTAGCGTATGGTATTGTGGATAGTGTACTAGAAAAGATATAAGGAGCAACCGTTTTATGGCAAAAGCAAATCAATTAACCTGTTCTTTTTGTGGTAGAAGCCGAGACGAGGTAAAAATCCTCATTGCAGGCCAGCATTCGCATATTTGCGAGAACTGTGTAGAGCATGCACAAGAAATTATCGCACAAGAAGTAACGGTTAAAAAAGAGGGCGAGAAAGGGAACTTTAAACTCAATGTGCGTAAGCCCATAGAAATAAAAAAGTTTTTAGACGAATACATTATTGGGCAAGATGATGCAAAAAAAATCTTGTCGGTAGCGGTATACAATCACTTTAAGCGTGTGGCACAAAAACCACAAGCAGATGATGTTGAAATTGAAAAAAGCAACATTATTATGGTAGGCGAAACCGGTACAGGTAAAACACTTTTAGCCAAAACCATCGCAAGACTTTTAAATGTTCCTTTTGCAATTGTAGATGCCACTGTTTTTACAGAAGCAGGCTATGTTGGTGAAGACGTTGAGAGCATGCTTACCCGTTTATTACAAAACTGTGATTACGACGTAGCGGCTGCTGAAAGAGGCATTGTTTACGTAGATGAAATTGATAAAATTGCACGCAAAGGAGACAACCCTTCTATTACGCGTGATGTAAGTGGCGAAGGTGTTCAGCAAGGTTTATTAAAAATGCTGGAGGGCACAGAAGCACTGGTGCCACCACAAGGTGGACGTAAGCATCCCGAACAAAAAATGATTAAGGTAGACACTAAAAATATTTTATTTATTTGCGGTGGCGCTTTTGATGGTATCGATAAAGTAATTGCAAGACGTATTAACACCAATGCCATTGGCTTTAGTGTTAATAAAGACGAGCAGGAAAATGCTAGAAAAAATTTACTGCAATTTATCAATGCACAGGATTTAAAAAGCTTTGGGCTCATCCCCGAATTACTAGGAAGACTTCCCGTAGTAACTCACTTAGAACCATTAGATGCTAGTATATTACGCAGTATTTTAACAGAGCCTAAAAATTCATTACTCAAACAATACCACCGTTTATTTGAACTAGAAGGTATTGAACTTATTATTGAAGAGGAAGTACTTGATTTTATGGTAGGCAAAGCCATGCAATATAAACTTGGCGCTAGAGGCCTTAGAAGTATTTGTGAAAGTATTTTAACCGACGCCATGTTTGAACTTCCGGGCACAGACACACAAAAATTTATTGTTACCCTTGATTACGCAGAACAAAAGTTTAGCAAAAGCAAACTTAGTTCTCTAAAAGTTGCTTAAAACAATTGATATGAACGAATTAGTAGAACGCTTAGTTAAAGAAGCATCTTTAACGCCAGAGCAGGCACAACAAGCTATTGTAACCATTGCTGGTTTTGTAAAAGAAAAATTTCCAATGCTAGGTGGCGCTGTAGATCAAATATTTTCGGCTGGAAACAAAGACTAGTCTATTAAAGCATATTTAATACGGTCTCTATAATTTCACCTTTGGTGATAGGGACTCCCATTACTTTATTAAAGCCTTTTGCATCTACCAAATACTGGTCTCTAATTATTTTTATAAGTTGACCATTGTTTATTTCAGGAATTAATACTTTATCAAATCCTGCAATGATGCTTCCTAAATTTTTAGGGAAAGGACGCATGTATTTGATATGTGCATGGCTTACCGCATGTCCTGCTGCTTGTAATTCTGTAACTGCCGTTTTAATCGCACCATAAGTAGAACCCCAACCTAGTACCAATACTTTACCAGTTGCAGCACCACTGTCTAATTGTTGAAGCGGAATATAATCAGCAATCATATCAACTTTGGCCTGACGGGTATTTACCATGTGCTGGTGATTATCCGGATCGTAACTTACATTGCCCGTAATGTCTTGCTTTTCGATACCGCCAATGCGGTGTTCAAAACCTGGCGTTCCTGGAACAGCCCATGGACGCACCAACTTCTCGTCTCTTTTATACGGCATGAATTTTGTTTCTCCTTCATCAAGTGTTGTTTTAAAATTCACTTGAATAGGCGCTAAATCTGCAGCTACAGGAAATTTCCAAGGCTCTGCACCATTGGCAATATATCCATCACTTAATAGTATAACCGGTGTCATGTGTTGCACGGCAATACGCACCGCTTCATAAGCAGCATCAAAACAGTCGCTAGGTGTAGAAGAGGCAATAATTGGCATTGGACATTCTCCATTACGTCCATAATAGGCTTGCAACAAGTCACTCTGCTCAGTTTTGGTAGGAAGTCCGGTAGAAGGACCGCCGCGTTGAATGTTTATAATAACGAGTGGGATCTCTAACATAACAGCAAGGCCCATCGCTTCAGTTTTAAGTGCCATACCAGGCCCTGATGTAGTGGTTATACCTATAGAGCCCCCATAGCTAGCACCAATGGCAGCAGAGATACCCGCAATTTCATCTTCGGCTTGGAAGGTTTTAACTCCAAAAGCCTTGTGCTTACTAAGCTCGTGTAAAATATCGGAAGCCGGTGTAATTGGATAAGTGCCTAAAAATATAGATAAGCCCGATTTTTCACTTGCTGCAATTAAACCCATCGAAAGGGCCTGATTTCCCATGATACTTCGGTAAGTACCAGGTACCATTTTGGCTTTTTCTACACGGTAACGACTCGAAAAAGTTTCGGTGGTATCGCCATAGTTAAATCCTGCTTGCAACACTTTAATATTACTTTGTAAGATGGTATCTTTTTTACCAAATTTTTCATTCAAGAAAGTAATCGTGTTGTCTAAATTTCTATTGTACATCCAGTAAATAAGACCTAACACAAACATGTTTTTTGCACGGTCTCTTTCTTTGGTACCTAAATCAGTAAAGTCTTTTAATGCCTCTCGAGTTAGTTTGGTAACGTCTACTTTTATCAGTTCAAAACCCTCCAAACTGCCGTCCTCCAATGGGTTCACACCATCCGGGTAATTGGCTAAGCGTAAATTTTTAGCGTCAAAACCATCAACGTTCGCAATAATTTTTCCACCTTTTTTAATGGCTTTTAAATTTACTTTTAAAGCAGCGGCGTTCATCGCAACAAGCACATCACAATCATCACCAGGTGTAAATACACGGTCACTAGAAAAACGTAATTGGAAGCCACTCACACCCGGAAGCGTTCCAATTGGGGCCCGAATTTCGGCGGGAAAGTCTGGAAAAGTAGCGAGGTCAATACCCAGTAAAGCGGTGTTATTGGTAAACTGCTGACCGGTTAATTGCATACCGTCACCACTGTCACCAGCAAATTTGATCACAACGTCCTGCAGTAATGTTTCCTTCTTTTCCATGAGCTTCTTTAATTGCGGTAAAGTTACAATTTACTAAGGAGGTAGCCAATGGTTTTTTAACTGTTAAAGTCTTGTAAAGAGGCTTCTAAAAAAATAAATCTTATTGTATATTTGAGTAATAAAAATTAAACAACCATGGCACTATTTGAATCAGGAAATCCTACCCTTTCAGAAAAAATGTTCGACAAAGCCGGTCACGCACAGGCAAACGCAGAAGGCACGATGTCTGTTAGAGGCACCATGAATAAATTTGGACTCATGCTCATTGGTGTAATTGCAGGCGCAGGCTACACCTGGCATTTAATTGATCAAAACAATCCAACCCTCGCACAAACCCTTATGATTGTGGGTGTTATAGGTGGACTCATAACAGCACTAGCCATCACTTTTAAACCTAACTGGGCCCCTGCACTAGCACCCGCTTATGCAATACTTGAAGGCTTATTTTTAGGCGCTATATCAAAAATGTTTAACGACGCATTTTACCCAGGCATTGTGGTTCAAGCAGTAGGCTTAACATTTGGCGTTGCGGTTGCCATGTTTTTACTCTACAATTTTAGAGTAATTAAACCAACCGAAAAATTTAAGTCCATGATGATGAGCGCCATGCTTGGCATTGCCATCTTTTATTTACTTACTTGGGTACTTGGTTTATTTGGTGTTGACGTAAGTTTTGTAAGAGATAATTCGATGTTAAGTATTGGCATTAGCTTATTTATTGTAGCAATTGCAGCACTCAATTTAATTTTAGATTTTGATATGATTGAACAGGGTGCACAAAGGGGTGCTCCTCAATTTATGGAGTGGTATGCAGCTTTTGGCCTTATGGTAACCATTGTATGGCTATATTTAGAAATCTTAAGATTACTCAGTAAACTATCAAGCAGAGATTAATGCAACAAAATAAATTATTCATATTTAAAATGGTAGCAGCTTTTGGGTTGCTACCATTTTTTATTGCGGCACAAGTGGGTTATCAACCTCCTTACTTTAAAGACAGTAATAGGCTAGAAAAACTGCGCATCGCATTTCCGGTAGTTGAAAAGATGGTGCAAAAATATGCTGCAGAAAATCACTTTCCGGGCTACAGTTTTGGCATCGTACTAGACGGAAAGCTTGTGTATACAACGAGTAGTGGCTATACCAATTTGAAAACCAAAACGCCCGCTACGCCTAAAAGCATGTTTAGAATTGCTTCGATGTCTAAAAGTTTTACGGCGATGGCCATTTTAAAGTTAAGAGATGAAGGCAAATTAAACCTCGACGATAAAGCCAGCAAGTATATTCCTGAATTAAAAAATCAAGGGCTCACCACAGATGCTGCACCCATTACCATTAGAGATTTACTCACGCACTCGGCAGGATTTCCAGAAGACAATCCATGGGGAGACCGTCAGCTTGAAAAAACGTCTCAAGAATTTTTAGCATTCATCAAAAAAGGAATTCATTTTTCTACCGCTACTGGTTTATCGTATGAATACAGCAATGTAGGTTTTACCATGCTTGGCTATATCATAGAAAAAGTAACGGGCAAAAATTATGGCGTGTATATCAAAGAAAATATTTGGAAGCCGCTTAATATGGAAGCCAGTTGGGAATTTTCTAGCATTGATGATGCAAAGCTCGCACACGGTTATAGATGGATCAATAACAACTGGACAGAAGAGCCTTTATTACATGATGGTATTTATGGAGCCATGGGAGGAATGATTACAAGTCTAGAATCTTTTAGTAAATATGTATCGCTTCATTTGGATGCTTGGCCAGCCCGAAACGGCACTAGCAACGGACCCATTAGCAGAAGCTCCATTAGAGAAATGCACCAGCCTAGTAGGTTTATTGGACTCAATGCGACTTACAAATATCCATCGGGTAGAGCCTGTGCAACAACGGCCGCTTATGGTTATGGGTTAAGTTGGTTAAAAGATTGTACCGGCCGAACAAGCATTGCGCACAGTGGTGGGCTTCCAGGTTTTGGAAGCAATTGGAGAATACTTCCTGAATATGGACTAGGCGTAATACTGCTAGCAAACGTAACCTACGCCCCAACTGCAGTACTCAACACCATGGTCATTGATACCATTTTAAGAATGGGAAATGTAGACTTACAACCCAGAATTTTACCAGCATCTGCGGTATTAAAAAATGCGCAAGCAAAATTAACGGCACTATTACCAAGTTGGAAAAACGCAGCAGCTTCTAATTTATTTGCCGAAAACTTTTTTGATGATTATAAAATAGACGCGTTAATCAAAGAAGCTAGTTCAATTTTTGAAGCAGCTGGACCCATTACAGGATCTGGAAATTTTATGCCGGAAAATGAACTGCGTGGTTATTATTATATTCATGCACAAAACGGAACAATAAAAATCAGTTTCACATTAACGCCAACAAATCCTACACAAATTCAGGAGTACCATATTAGCTTTCAAAAACATAGAGAGGAGTAAATTATTTTCTGATTGCAACCCCTGCTCTTGCCCCCGTGTGTATACCTGCATCTACCGTAACAACACCATTTACAATGATGTAACTAAAGCCTGTTGCATATTGGTGGGGATTTTTGTATTCGGCTCTGTCGCCCACTTCTGCTTCATTGAATAAAACAATATCAGCGGCAAAATTTTGACGAAGCAAGCCTCTGTCGGTAAATCCAAATTTTTGTGCAGGGAGTGATGTCATGCGGCGCACGGCTTCTTCTAAACCAATTACGTTTTCTTCACGTACATATTTTTTTAGGACCCTTGCATTGGTGCCATAACCTCTTGGATGCGGATTGCCTTCTTTGTAAACACGAATACTTGCATCGGAAGCAAACATGTTAAATGGGTAACGCATAATGGCTTTAATGTCTGATTCACTCATGCCATGAAACACCATGGAAGCGCCACCTTTTTCCATCATTTCAATAATGGTTTCTGCTTCCTGTTTTGCCGAATGTTTTTTTCCTAGTGTTGTATTTACTTCTTCAATACTTTTTCCATTGAGTGTGGTATCTTTTGCATAGTAAGCAACTACTGGATAACTAAAATGCTTTAGTTTTCTTTTTGCGAGTCGCGCTAACATATAGTTAGTCACTTCTTTTCGCACGGAAGGTCTCGCAAGCCTCGCAACAATAGAGTCTTGACCATCTGCGAGTACCCAGTCTGGAATGAGTGTACTTAAAGAGGTACTACTTGCGGTGTATGGATATTGATCGATGGTTACATCGAGTCCATTTTTTCGGGCATTGATAATAAGCGGTAAGGTTTCACGACTTCGGCCCCAGTTTTGTTGACCACTTAATTTAAAATGAGAAATTTGAACCGGCATATTTGCAGCCGTTCCAATGTAAAGCGCTTCTTCTATGGCAGCTACAACACTGTCACCTTCATCGCGCATATGTGACGCGTAAACGCCATTATATTTTGCCGCTACTTTTGCCAAGCGCACAATTTCTTCGGTAGTAGAATAAGTGCCCGGAATATAAATGAGTCCGGTGGACATCCCCACGGCTCCATCACGCATGGCTTTGTCAACAATATTTTCCATGGCTTGCATTTCTGCTTCGGTAGGGTTTCTACTTGCTCTTCCCATCACCGCTTTTCTAACATCGTTGTGTCCGATTAATGCTGCTACATTGACCGATGTTTTTAGGCTATCAATTTTGCGTAGGTACCTTCCAATATTTGCATCCGATGAACCACAATTACCCGTAATTACTGTTGTAACACCATCATAAATGAAATTAGTGGCCTCCGGATTTTTAACCTCGTCGCCTTCTATATGTGTGTGCACATCAATAAATCCTGGTGCTGCCACAAGGCCGGTCGCATCAATTACTTTTTTAGCATTCCAACCCGCTAATTTTCCAATTTGAATAATTTTACCACTACCTATAGCGATGTCGCCATAAAACCATGAATTACCCGTGCCATCTAATATTTTGGCATTTTTAATGATGATATCAGCAGTTTGGCTTGGCATTTGAGCCTGCACAGAAAAGGCTAAAAAAACAATCAAAACAAGGAACGAATAGCGTTTGGGTAGCATACATCTAAAATTATACGGGAAGATAAGTATTCTTTAGGCTCATTTAGGTTGAAAATCTCCACCTGAATAACGTAAATTTGCCCTCCAATAAGAACTACAATACCCTATGCTCGATAAGTTAGAAGCCATAAAAGCCCGTTTTGATCAGGTAGGCATTGCCCTTACCAATCCCGAAATTATCAATGACCAAAAACAGTTTGGAGCATATAGTAAGGAGTACCGTTCATTAGAGAAAATTGTACAACCTTACGAAAAGTATGTAAGGGTACTTTCGGATTACACATTTGCCAAAGAAAGCCAGAATAGTAGTGATGAAGATATGCGTGAGTTGGCTAAAATGGAATTACCAGAATTAGAAATTCAAAAAGAACAATTAGAAGCTACATTAACCAAGCTTTTAATTCCTAAAGACCCACAAGACGATAAAAATGCCATTTTAGAAATTAGAGCAGGGACCGGTGGAGACGAAGCCAGTTTATTTGCTGGTGATTTACTAGGTATGTATTTACGTTACTGCGCTAAAAAAGGTTGGAAGACAGCCATTGTTAGTGAAAGTGAAGGTACTGTTGGTGGTTACAAAGAAGTAATTCTTGAAGTAACGGGAGAAGACGTGTATGGTACCCTTAAATTTGAAAGTGGTGTTCACCGTGTGCAACGTGTTCCAAATACTGAAACCCAGGGTCGTGTGCACACTTCAGCTGCTACAGTTGCAGTAATGCCTGAGGCAGAAGAAGTGGATTTTGAATTGAAAGAGAGTGATGTAAAAATGGAAACTGCGAGAAGTGGTGGTGCGGGTGGACAAAATGTAAACAAAGTAGAAACCAAAGTTTTTTTAACGCATATTCCTACTGGCGTTGTGGTGGTTTGCCAAACAGAAAGATCGCAACTTGGTAACCGCGAAAAAGCAATGAATATGCTTCGTACTAAATTATACGAAGAGCAGGTACGCAAACAAGAAGAAGAAATTTCTACCCGCAGAAAAACACTCGTAAGTACCGGTGATAGAAGTGCTAAGATAAGAACCTACAACTGGCCACAGGGAAGGGTTACAGACCATCGTATTGGTTTAACATCATACAATTTAGACGCTGTTATTGGAGGTGAAATTGAAGAATTTATTGAGGCTTTACAGATGGCTGAAAACGCCGAAAAGATGCTCGTGCAATAAATTAGTTTTTTGCAATCGACTCTTTTAATTGCACCCCCTTTTCCCAAGCCCAAGCCGTACGCATCATATCTTCTATGGTGTAATTAATTTTCCACCCAAGTTTACTGATGGCTTTTTCATTGTTGGCATAAATAGCCACAATATCGCCAGCCCTGCGTGGACCTATTTCGTAATTTAATGCAGTTCCACTAACAGCTTCAAAAGTTTGAATGGCTTCGAGTACAGAAATGCCTTTACCAGTTCCCAAATTAAATACTTCGCAGGCATCTGCATTTTTTTCTGCTAACAAATATTGAAGTGCTAATGTATGTGCGCTAGCAATATCACAAACGTGAATATAGTCTCGAATACAACTACCATCACGGGTTGGATAATCGTTACCATAGACCATCATTGTAGGCAGTTTGCCAATGGCAGTTTGTGTAATTGCAGGTACTAAGTTTTGTGGTCTGCCAATAGGAAGTTCACCAATCAGTGCTGATGGGTGTGCGCCTACTGGATTAAAATAGCGAAGTAGTATAACATTTGCGCCGCCTGCTGCTGCGATGTTTTGTAGTATTTCTTCGCCCATTTGCTTGGTAGCACCATACGGCGATTCTGCTTTTTTAACTTCTGAGTTTTCAGTTACTGGTGATGCATCCGGATTGCCATACACCGTACATGAAGATGAAAATACAAAATGAGGAATGTCAAATTCCTGCACACACTTTAAAATGTTTACAAGCGATCCAATATTGTTTTCATAATAAAACAAAGGCTCCTGTACCGATTCACCAACTGCTTTGTAAGCCGCAAAATGAATGATACCAGCAATGTCTGAGTTTTCCTGAAAAACCGCTAATGTATCATCAAAATTTTTTAAATCTACTTCGTAATTTTTAATACGCTTTCCTGTAATTTTTTCGATGGCTGCTACCGCATAATTAGAAGACCTAGAAAAATTGTCTATGGAGATAACATCAAAACCATTTGATAATAAGTCTACAATGGTATGCGAACCTATATAACCACAACCGCCAGTAACCAATATTTTTGCCATTTGAAATGCGTATTAAGCCTGCAAATTAGGTAGAGATCGGGAATATAGAAAAAGAATTATGCGCTTGTAGCGAGCGTGAAACCAATCGTGGTTCCAATATCTAATTTACTGCGTACATGGATGGTTTGACCATGTGCTTCGATTATATGTTTACAAATCGCAAGTCCAATACCGGCGCCACCAGCGTCTCTACTGCGTCCTTTATCGGTTCTGTAAAAACGTTCAAATATGCGGGGCAAATGTTCTTCAGCGATGCCAATACCATCGTCACTAATTTCGATGAGCACATGGTCTTCATCGGTTTTGTAAACACTGGCTACAATAGATCCGTCTTGCTTTCCGTATTTAGATGCATTGACCACTAGATTATTGAGCACCTGACGTACTTTTTCTTTGTCAGCAAACACCAATGTTTGACCCTCAGATCCTTTTTTGAAACTGCAGCTAATATTTTGTTTGGCTGCCTTAATAGACAAAGCATCAAACACTTCTTTGATGATATCTTGAATAAAAAAAGTAGACTTATTGAGCGGCTGTTCACCCATTTCAAGCTTTGCAATTTCATCAAGATCTTTTACCAGATTTACCATCCGGTCTACATTTTTAGACGCATTTTTTAAAAAGCGAACAGCTGTTTCAGGACTTTCTAGTGCGCCATCTAATAAAGTGTCTACATACCCTTGAATTGCAAAAATGGGTGTTTTAATTTCGTGAGATAGGTTTTGTAAAAATTCTTTGCGGTAGTTTTCGTTGGTTTTAAGTTGCTCAATCTCGGCACTACGCTGCTCGGCCCACTGCACCACTTCTTCCCCTACTTCATCTAGTTCTTTTTTTGGTAAAATATATTTAAAATAGGTTTCTTCTCTTTTTGTTGCTTTTGTTTGGTAAATGAGCTTGTAAATAAGTTTGATTTTTCGGTTTACGAAAATTTCAAAAATATAACGGATCAGTAAATAAGATGCGATGCCCGTGGTTAGAAAAGTAACCCCAAAATGATACCAACTATGGTAAATGAAGCCAATAGTACTAGAAAAACCAAGCGCTATAATTGCTGCCGCGAAGGCCGCCAGTTGCTGAATGGAAAGGTTTTTCATGCTGCAAATTAAGGTAAATCAAACTTATATCCCACGCCTTTAACAGTGGTAATGCAGTCGATTCCTAATTTTTGACGAATTTTTCGGATGTGCACATCGATGGTGCGGTCGCCAACAATTACTTCGTTACCCCAAATTTGCGAGAGTATTTCGTTTCGTAAAAAAACGCGGCCAGGCCTAGAAGCGAGTAAGTGTAAAAGTTCAAACTCTTTTTTAGCGAGTACCTTTTCATCGCCACCAATGGTAACCATAAACTTGATACTATCAATTTGCACCGAGCCAAACTGCATCACAGAAGAAGCTTCTTTTGGCGAAACCCTTCTAAAGAGTGCATTCACACGACTTACAAGTACTTTGGGAGAAATGGGCTTGTTTACATAATCATCTGCGCCAATTTCTAGTCCCGTTATTTGTGAAGCTTCGTCACTCATTGCTGTTAAAAAAATAATGAGAGTATCTTTAAATTCTGTTAGGGCGCGCAATATTTCACAAACCTGAATACCCGTTTTTTTAGGCATCATAATATCGAGTATCAGTAAATCTGGTTTTATTTTTTTTGCAAGATCGACGGCTTCATCGCCATTTTTTGCAGTGTGAACCTCGTAGCCCTCTTTTTGCAAATTGTAGCCCACTATTTCTAAAATATCGGGTTCGTCGTCGGCAATCAATATTTTTTTTATAGGGGCAGCAGCCATAATTGATAAATAGTTTACACAAATTTAATTTTAAAGATTGGTAAAGCCATCTTTTAGGAATATTATGTAATTGTTAAGGCTTTTAAGGGGCTTTTAACAAAATAAGCCTCCAACTGGTTTATAAGGTTGTATTTTTACGAGATTTCATATGAAAAACCAGAGCAACATATTAAAAGCGGTGTATTTGCCAATAATCCTTATGCTATGGGCAGTACTATGCACTATAACCGTAGCCGCTCAATCCACTAAAAAGGGTGATCAAATGCCGCCCATTCCTACCATCAGGGGGTTGAGTCATGATTATATCATTGAAAATGAAAAAGCCCTGATCACGCTGCCTTCAATTGCCCAAAATTTACCACTAAAAGATAGTTTACAAGTTGCGGTTTTTGAAAATAGAAAATGGATTGAATCAAATTTGGGGCTATCCGATAATGAAAAATTTAAATGGCTACGTGGCTTAAATAATTTATTATCTGAAATTCAATTAGGACTTAAACTCAATAAAATAAATTCGGAAGAAGTTGCCGTATGTGTTCGTGCGTTCACAACAGCTATGCACTTAAGCGCTAAAGGACTTAACATGAGTGATGTTATTGCAAAGGAAAATGTAAGTATTGGAAATATTTTATTGGCAAGCCAAAGCTTTACTGATAATATAGGATACGGTGCTTCTAGAGACATCATTGTTTTAAAAAACTGTCAGAACAATCCTGAGCAAGTGTTACAAATATTGGATAAACAAGGCCCACAAATCTCTAGCAACAGATACGCCGACAGTATACTTATCGCTGCTGCATTTAAAAATGCAGAAATAGTATACAATTATGCGGCAGCACCAAGTGCGCTTGGTAAAAAAATTCAGTCTATTAATCATCCACTTGTCAAATGGATTGGGAGGCTTGCATTTATGAAAACCGGGCGTTATTATTTTCCATTTTTGGACGCGCTCTATACTGGTAAAATGAGTATCGACACCATCACGCCGCTTATTCCACAAGACCAATCAGAAAACTATTTTAAACTTCTGGTACATACGAGAATCCAACAGGTGGAAGGAAAAAAAATGGGCCAGAAGCTCGTGGCAGAAGCGGCACTATTATCGAGGCTTAAAAGTCTTGTGATGGAGCTGTATGTTAATGATATCAATGGTTTACACCAAACAGAGATAGCTAGTTTTCGGTTCAAAAAACTAGCTAATTTAAGCCCGCATGAACTCTATTATATTGCAGTTCTAGGTGCCGACGAACTCTATACATCTAGTTTTGTATCAGGCGTTTATCCGCTCATCATTCAAAAACTTGGGACCAAAACCACAAGTGATTTACTCACCATAGTACATCAAGATTTTTTTAAAAAATTTATTGCAGTAGCAGCGAATTACAATACGCTACAAAATTTTTTATCTCATATGCCACTCGATATAAGTGGTTATTATATGCGCAGTTTTGTGCGTGATTTGGACAAGGCGCCTACATTAGAAGACGCTGTAGATGTTGCAGATGCCTTTTCTAGTATCACAGATACAAGCATGCAAAATTTATTACTTACAGAAATTAGAAAAAATAAAAGTAGCAGTCTCTATGCTTTATTAGATGAATTGTGCACAGCTTTTTTAGAAGACAATAGAAATAATAATACAACGCATGCACTACTCAATAACGTTGGAGTTCTTTCGATGAACACATTAAAAAATAACCAACAAAAAGTAGTTATCAGACAATATTTTTATGGCGATAAAGATGGCGCACAAATTTTTAATGCCTTTATAAATAGTTTTAACAAGACTGGCTGGAAAATAATCAAACAAAAATATTTTACGGAAGTGAGTAGCACAAATGGCCGTATAAGTATTTATGCAAATGCGCCACTCGATGAAAAAGAAGAACTTGATTTAAAAGCCCAGGATAGTTTATCGGCTTATTTATCAGAAAAGCAAATAACGCCTAGCATTATTGTGCATAGAGGCCATAGCTATTATGCAAACCATACCGTCGCTAGCATTGACAGTAGTGTCAAACTTGTGCTACTAGGGAGTTGTGGCGGTTATCAAAAATTAGCAGCGGTACTAAAGCGCGCCCCAGAAACACAGGTAATTGCCAGCAAACAAATAGGCAAAGGCGTTATCAACGCTGCGCTTTTAAGCCAAATAGCGGAGACGATTGAAAAAGGACAAGATATTGTTTGGCCTGCCATTTGGAAACAAATGAATGATCAACTAAAAGGTGCAGCTAAAACAAGTTTTCAAGACTATATACCTCCCTATAAAAATATAGGACTCATGCTTTTAAAAACATACCTCGCACAGTAGTGATATAGTTATAGATTTAGTTACAAAAAAGGATTATTTCTTTTTTCGTACCCAATGGTTGTTTTGATACCATGTCCCGAATACACCACCGTTTCGTCAGGCAATACCCAAAGTTTTTCGCGAATACTATTCAAAAGCGTTTCTGAATCGCCACCCGGAAGGTCTGTTCTTCCAATACTTCCTCTAAATAAAACGTCACCACCTATCAAATCACCTTGGGAAGGAATATAAAAGCAAATACTTCCAGGCGAATGACCTGGCGCTAAAATCACTTGAATTTCAGTTTCTCCTAATAATACAGTGTCGCCATCATTTAAAAAATGCAGCGGCCCCGTGTAGTTTTGAAAGGGTAAACCCCAACGCTCACCTGATACCGGTGCTAGCGCTAACATGGCCTCCTCATTTGGATGCAAATGAGGCTCCAAACTGTAGGTTTCATGTACCCACTTGTTCCCAAACACATGATCGAGATGGCAGTGGGTATTAAGCAGGTATACCGGTGTTAAGCTGTTATCTGTCAAGAAATCTTTTAACGTTTCTTGTTCGTTCGGAAAGTAGCAACCAGGGTCAATTATGATAGCTTTGCCCTCGTTATTGTATAAAACATAGGTATTTTCTGAAATTGGGCTAAAAGTGAAGGCTTTAATGTGGATCATGCGCGTTTTATGAAAATTTTACAAGGTAATTGACTAATTTTAAAACACTAAAGTTCGGTTATGAAATTGAAAAGAATAGGACTAATTTTTATCATGTGTAGTTTGGCTGTTTTTGGCCAGTCGCAGGTCAATGCTGTAGAGTTTGGTAAAAATAGAGTACAATATAAAAAACTGGTGTGGAAATTTCATCAATCCCCCAATTTTAATACATATACATCACAAGGTGGGGTAGAACTTGGCAAGTTTGTGGCACAGGTTGCAGAGCAAGAATTAGGCGCTATCGAAAATTTTGTAGAATATTCTTTACAACGTAGGGCCAACATTATTGTATACAGTAATTATGATGATTATAAAAGCAGCAATATTGGCCTAGGATCAGACTGGCAAAGTGCTGGTGGTCTAACAAAACTGGTGAACAATAAAATTGTGGTTTACTTTGATGGCAATCACGCTAATTTAAAAAGACAAATTAAAGAAGGCATCGCCAAAGTATTATCTGATAATTTACTTTTTGGAGAAGACATTGGAGAATTTGCAAGCAACCAAGCATTATTAGATTTACCCAAATGGATGCTCGATGGTTATGTTGTGTATGCTGCCGAAAACTGGAGTGTAGAAAAAGACGACGCGCTTAAAAGTGCTATGCTTAGTGGCAGATACAATACGTTTTATCAATTTGCATTTGACAAGCCAACCCTTGCAGGGCATGCATTCTGGAATTTTATCAGCGTAAAGTATAGAAAAGAAAACATCACATATCTACTTTATCTAGCTAGAATTTATAAAAACTTAAATAGTGCCTTTTTAAAAGTTTGCAAAAAGAAATTCAAAGAAGTATTATCCGAATTCATGGAATATGAACAAGATAAATATGCTAAAGACATTCGTCAGCGAAAAAATTCACCAAAAGGCCAATTGAATATTTCAGAAGACGTTTCTAAAAAAGATTATTTCAGATTTCAAGCCAACCCAAATCCAAAAAGCAACAATTATGCAGTAGTGGAATTTAACAGAGGCATTTACAGTGTAAAGCTGATGGAAAATTTTTACGATGGTCGTGTGCTTTTAAAATCTGGCGTAAGAACGAATCAAGGAGATATCAATCCCAACTATCCAATTATGGCCTGGGATAATAAAGGAACCAAATTATTAGTCATCTATTCGGAAGAAGGTGCCATTAAAATGTTTGTGTATGACGTGGTAACGCGCATTAAGCGGTTCAAGCAAAAAATTGCAGGCATCGATCAAATTTTAGATGCATCCTATATGCTAGACGCCAATAATGTAGTGATGAGTGCTGCAAAAAATGGCCATACCGATATTTTTACCTACAAAATTGAAGAAAACCAATTAACGCAGTTTACAGACGACGTTTATGATGATTTGCATCCAAGTTTTGTTTCTTTTCCTAACAAATCTGGTATTTTATTTTCGTCTAACAGGCCTAGCCCGTATGCGCCAAATAGCGACACCGCAATACCTAGCAAATATCATTTTAACGTGTTTATGGTTGACTATTTAAACAATAGTAAAAACAAACAAATCACACAACTTACCAATTTAAAATACGGAAATGCAAGCTATCCAATGGGATACAACACCAACCACTTTACTTTTGTAGCTGATGAAAACGGCGTTGGTAACAGATGGGCAGGATTTTTTGCAACGCAAAGAAATGGACTAGATACACTCTATCATATTGGTGACGATATGCTTCGCAACGCATCACCCAAAGAAATTGACTCTACCCTAAATGCATGGCAAAGAGAAAAGCCAGATAGCATTAGTTTTTTTCAAGTTTACAAAGACTCTACGTACTCATTCCCTATTACCAATTACCAAAGCTCACTGCTAGAAACTAGAATAGCTGGCGATAAAGGCCAGGTGAGCGAAGTAAGACGTGAAGGCGATTATAAATTCTTATACAAACTACGCGTAGACTCTATCGCACTAAAAAAGAGAAACCTCAATTTGAGACCCACTACTTACATGAAAAAAGTAATGGATGAAATGAGAGCAGCAGAAGGTAACGCCATTGTCTACAAAAAAACAATTGACACTTCTGCAAAAGCCAATCTTTTTCAATCAGAATTTTCCGACGAACCCGCAGATAGTTTTTCTGTAAAAAAAGCGGATCTATTATCTGCTAAGGCAAAAAATATTTTAAGTGATTCCAAACTATTTGACTACCGACTTAAATTTAGTAGCGACTATATTTTGAGTGGATTTTCAAACAACTTATTACTCAATAGATATCAACCTTATGCAGGTGGCGCAGGCCCCATTCAATTAAACAATGGTAATAATTTCAACTTCAATTTAAGAATTGGCACTAGCGATTTATTAGAGGACCATAAGTTTATGGGTGGTATTCGTTTTGGAACCGACCTCAAAGACAAGGATATCATTTTTAGCTACCAGAACTTTAAAAAGAGATTAGACTGGGGCGCCACTTACTATAGAAGCAATGTAACCAACTACTTTAATACGCCTTATTCTAATATGCTTATTACCAATTTATTCCAAGGTAATATTGCGTACCCATTTAATGAAGTAAAAAGTTTACGTGTCACTTTTGGCCTTCGCGTTGATAGAGGCATTTTAAAATCTTACGATAATAGAGTAGGCTATCCAGACCCAGGTGCACTTTCCTACCCCGACACGGTTAGTAAATTTATGGTATCACGCATCGAGTATGTGCATGATAATACCATCAACCCAACACAAAATATTTGGAACGGACTGCGTTATAAAATTTTCTTTGACCTCAATATGCCAAGCCTTAAAACAGAAATGAACAATGGTAAGGCAACTTTAAATCTAGGATTTGATGCACGCTACTACTATAAAATTTACAGAAATTTTATTTGGGCCGGAAGAGCTGCTGCTGATTTTTCGTGGGGCGGACAAAAAATTATTTATTACCTAGGGGGTGTTGATAGCTGGATCAACCCAAAGTTTAATAGTCAAAATTTTCCAGCGCAGGATCAGAGCTATGCCTTCCAATCATTAGCTGTAAACATGAGAGGCTACCAACAAAATATTGCAAACGGCAACAATGCATTTGTAATCAATTCAGAATTTAGACTGCCTCTTTTTGCAACCATATTTAATAGACCTATCAACAACGCATTTTTACGCAACTTCCAAATCACGCAGTTTATAGATTTAGGAACAGCTTGGAATGGCAAGTACAATGGCATCAAACGCCCAGGTGACGTGATTGTTGATGTTAACTCTCCAGTGGTGGTGAAACTCGATGCGGGTGGTCTTGGGCCTTTTGCAGGTGGTTATGGCTTTGGTGTAAGAAGTACCTTACTAGGTTACTTTATGAAGCTTGATGCTGGATGGCCAATGAAAGGCGTATTTAAAGGAAAGCCGCTCTATTATTTCTCGCTAGGATTTGACTTTTAATACCTTGGTATTGTAATATCGGCAATTTGTTTGCAGGCCACAGTTTTCACATTTTGGCGACCTAGCTAAACAGGTATACCTGCCATGTAATATTAGCCAGTGGTGTGCTTTGTGCACCAGTTCCGAAGGAATATTTTTTATGAGTTCTTTTTCCACGGCAAGGGGCGTACTCGCTTTTTGTGCCACAAGCCCCAGTCTTTTACTTACCCTAAATACGTGTGTATCCACGGCCATATTGGGTTGCTGATCAATAACACTGGTAATAACGTTAGCCGTTTTTCTACCCACCCCTGGAAGTTCCACTAGTTCATCTACCGTCATGGGCACTTCGCCGCCAAATTTTGACAGCAGTAAATTAGCCATGCCAATTAAATGTTTAGACTTATTACTTGGATAAGAAATGCTTTTTATGAGCGCAAACATTTCGTCAAAACTAGCTTTTGCCATTTTTTGTGGCGTTGGAAATTTTGCAAAAATGGCAGGTGTGGTAAGATTCACGCGTTTGTCGGTACACTGCGCCGATAAAATAACGGCTACTAATAGCTCAAAAGGATTATTGTATATAAGCTCGGTTTCCGCGATAGGAACCTGCGCTTCAAAATAAGCAATGACGCCGGCGTATCTTTCTTTTTTAGTCATGGAAATACTAGTCCAATCCTTTTTTAGAATAATTTTTAACCGCTTTAAGCGAAAAAAGAGAGGGTCTTTTGAGCTCCAAAGCATTTAGCTGGGCAATAGAACGGCGGAGGGTTTTTAATTGTTCTTCGAGCAAGTAATTACCTTCCTCTAAAGCAGTATGTATGGCATCAGAGGTGGCCTTAGGGCACTCCTTATAGAGATACAACAACAAATCTTCCTCTTTAAACGGTTCCATACCACTTATAAACGAGATAGGATCTGCTTTATTTTGTGGGGGCTAAAGAATCTTCGATAATATAAACGTCTTCGCCATCGCGCTTCATGAGGTAACGTTCGCGCGCAAATTTTTCGAGGGCAGCAGGATCATTTTGCAAATCGGTAAGCTCGGCTTTGGCTTTTTCAATTTGCTCTTGGTAATACTTTTTTTTGGTTTCCAACTTATCAAGTTCGGCCATGGTTTCCTTTTGCTGAAAATAATTTCGTTGGTCAAAAAATAACATCCATACAATAAAAAATATGCCTGCAAGCAGGTATTTATTGGTTAGTATGGATGTTACTTTTTTCATTGTAGTAAAAATTATTTTGTGCCAAATTTGATTTTCCCTTTCGGATAGATGGCTGTTGACCCTAACATTTCTTCGATACGGATTAACTGATTGTATTTTGCAATACGGTCTGTTCTTGAAGCAGAACCCGTTTTAATTTGACCACAGTTTAATGCAACTGCTAAGTCAGCAATGGTTGTATCTTCTGTCTCACCACTTCTATGACTCATGATGGTATTATAACCATTGTGTTGAGCAAGTGTAACTGCGTTAATCGTTTCAGTTAAAGTACCAATCTGGTTTACTTTTACGAGTAAGCCATTGGCAATTTTTTTATCGATACCTGTTTGTAAACGGTCTACGTTGGTAACAAATAAATCGTCACCTACTAATTGACATTTGCTGCCAACCGCTTGTGTAAGGGCTTTCCAGCCATTCCAGTCATCTTCTGCCATACCATCTTCGATAGATGCAATTGGATATTGTTTAACCCATTTTTCCCAGTACTTCACAAGCTCATCGCTGCTCATTACTTTACCGCTACTCTTATGGAAAACATATTTCTTTTTCTTAGCGTCCCATAATTCACTATTTGCAGCGTCCATAGCAATTACAATTTGAGAACCAGTTTTGTAACCTGCCGCACTAATAGCAGCAAGTACGGTTTCAATGGCCTCTTCGTTGCTTTGGATATTTGGTGCAAATCCACCTTCATCACCAACGTTAGTGCTGTATCCTTTTTTCTTTAACACAGATTTTAGTGTGTGAAAAATTTCAACGCCCCATCTTAAGCCTTCGCTAAATGATGTAGCGCCTACAGGCATGATCATGAATTCTTGGAAATCAATTTTATTATCTGCGTGTGCACCACCGTTTAAGATATTCATCATTGGGATAGGCAATGTTTTTGCATTGGTACCGCCAATATATCTGAAAAGTGGAAGCGCTGCTTCTTCTGCTGCTGCTTTTGCAACGGCCATACTAACTGCAAGCATTGCGTTAGCACCGAGTTTACTTTTGTTAGGTGTGCCATCAAGTGCAATCAGCGCTTCGTCGATTGCTGCTTGTTGAGTAATATCAAAACCAACAATGGCGTCAGAAATTAATGTGTTTACATTTTTAACTGCTTTTAATACACCCTTGCCTAAATATTTTTTCTTATCGTTATCACGAAGTTCAACGGCTTCATGGATACCTGTACTTGCACCACTTGGTACTGCTGCGCGTCCAATAGCGCCATCATCTGTTAATACATCAACTTCTACGGTAGGATTACCACGACTATCTAAAATTTGACGGGCGTGAACTTCAATAATGTAACTCATGTTCGATTGCTTATTTTATGACTAATTAGTTTGCTATTAAGGATGCAATTTAAGCATTTATAGGCGTTTCTGCGCCACTTGTTAGGGACTTAAACACAGATTCTAGGCTCTGGCTCTTGTTATTAAGGAGATTAGACAATAAGTCGTTGGCCACAATTTGACCTTTTGATAAAATCAAGGCGCTGACACAGATGGCTTCTACTTCTTGCAGTATATGTGACGAAAAGAGCACCGTTTTTACCTGCCCTTGCTCCTTAATTACGTTTCTAATTTCGATAATTTGATTGGGATCAAGGCCGGAGGTAGGCTCGTCTAATAACAACACGGATGGGTTATGAATAAGCGCCGCTGCTAGACCAACACGCTGCTTATACCCCTTCGATAACTGACCAATTTTTTTATGAGATTCGATACCTAGGCCTGTAAGGTCGATGCAATTAGCTACAGCATTTAATACTCCTTGGATACCGTGTACTTTACCAATAAAACTGAGGTATTCTTTAACGTACATGTCGTAGTAAAGCGGGTTGGCTTCTGCTAAATAGCCTATTTGCTTTTTTGCTGCAATAGGATCTTTTACCACATCAATGCCGTTAACAGTAATAGATCCAGCATCGGGGGTTAAATAGCCGGCTATCATTTTGAGTGTCGTGCTTTTCCCGGCACCATTGGGGCCTAAAAATCCAACCACAGCGCCTGGCGCCACAGAAAAACTGATGGACTGCACGGCTTTTTGTGTTCCGTAGTTTTTACTTACCTCTTTTACCTCAATAGACATAATACAAAGATATCATTTCTTGTAAGAGCCGGCTACTTCATTTTCATAAACAATCTATAAAATCAGTGATTGTATTCGCCTTTAATGGCATAGTAGCCAAAAATACTCATGCCAATAGCTATGGGAATAAATATGACTACAAATACACCCCATTGTATTACCGTATCGACACCAGGTTTTATTGCAACTTCATGCGCAGCCGCACGTACTATAAAATAAATGCTTGCAGGACCTAATAATAGCCAAATGATGCCAGCTAGTTTTTTAATTTGATTCATAGCAAATATTTTTAATCGTGTTTGGTGTTAATTTTTGAATCGAGATACAGGGTGCCAATAATTACAGAAACGGCAGCTACAATAATTGGGTATTGAAGACCAGCAAGTGCATCTGCGGTATACATAGTTGTGAGTAATGTTGCAATAAAAGGCGTGAGGCCACCAAACACACCATTACCAATATGATAGGGTAATGACATGGAGGTATACCTAATTTTTGTTGGGAATAATTCTACTAAAAATGCAGCGATAGGCCCGTATACCATGGTTACATACACAATCATGATAAATACAATAAGTACCATTTTCCAATAAATGCCATTCGTAAGCACTTTGCTTATTTTAACAACGGGTTTTATTGTTGTTTGTGCAGGATTTGCATACAAAGTATCGGTGGTAGTGGTGGTTACGACGGTGCCATCTGTGTAAGATTTTGTGGACAGTGCTGTTCGTACAAAATTTTGTGTATTAGGAATAGAAACTGAATTAATTTTTGAAGTTGCAGCAGCTACCACTTCGGTTTTTGTGGTCGTATCTGAAAGCTCTAAAAGCCCTTTAAATAAAGGCTTATATGTGATAACAGCCAGAAACATACCCACTAGCATAATCCATTTTCTACCAATTTTATCGCTCCAAGAACCAAACACCACAAATAGCGGCGTGCCAAATAAAATGGCCCAAATTAAAATGGTACGCGACTGATCAAAATCTATTTTACAAACATTTTCAATAAATGATTGCGCATAAAATTGACCGGTATACCACACCACACCTTGTCCCATGGTTGCACCAAAAAGCGCCAGCAAAACCATCTTTAAATTTTCTTTATGGCCAAAACTTTCTTTGAGTGGATTTACAGAAATAGCACCTTCCGATTTTAATTTAGAAAACAGCGGAGACTCCTGCATTTTTAAACGGATATAAATTGAAACACCCACAAGTACAATTGAAAACAAAAACGGAATACGCCAACCCCATGCATTAAATTTTGCAATCGATACAGCCGGGTCAATATCTAAACTATGGCGCGTAAATAAAATCACACTTAATGAAACAAATAAACCAAGTGTTGCCGTTGTTTGAATCCATGAAGTATAATAACCCCTTCTTCCTGCAGGCGCATGCTCTGCCACATAAGTAGCAGCGCCGCCATATTCTCCACCAAGCGCAAGGCCTTGCAGCAAACGAAGCGTTAATACAATAATTGGTGCTGCAAATCCAATAGATTCGTAACTAGGCACGAGCCCAATCGCAAATGTTGATCCACCCATCAAAACAAGTGTTAATAAAAAAGTATACTTACGGCCTACCAAATCACCTAGTCTTCCAAAAACAAGCGCACCAAAAGGCCTTACAATAAAACCAGCAGCAAAAGTGGCTAGTGTAGATAAAAGCGCCGCCGTTGGATTTGTTTTAGGAAAAAACTGACCCGCAATAACGGTAGCGAGGCTTCCAAAAATATAAAAATCGTACCACTCAATTAAGGTACCAAGGGACGAGGCAGTAATCACCTGCCAAATTTTATTTTGTTTTTTCATGTGCTAAACAATAGTAGCAACAACTTACGCCAACCAACGCATTTTTCCAACTTTTTACGCCTCAATAAACGAACAAGCGTTTATTAATTCTTTGCGTAATAAATGAATAATAAAATAGTTAGTAACGTATATTTATGACTTCAAACGACAAGCCATGACCTATCCTTATCAGCTTACAAGTTTTGACGCGTATAAAGAAGCATACAAAAAAAGTATTGAGGACCCTGCTGCTTTTTGGGGCGAGGTTGCAGAACATTTTACATGGCGTAAAAAATGGGACACTACACTTGAATGGAATTTTAAAGAACCAAAAGTAGAATGGTTTAAAGGTGGTAAATTAAATATCACCGAAAACTGTTTGGATAGACATATTCCTACCAAAGGACATTTACCTGCACTTATTTGGGAGCCCAATGCCCCTGATGAAGCGGGTCGAGTACTCACCTATAGCAAACTCCTTGAAAAGGTTTGTCAGTTTGCGCAAGTACTTAAAAACAATGGCGTTCAAAGAGGTGACCGTGTTTGTATTTACATGGGTATGATTCCAGAACTGGCTATTGCAGTGCTTGCATGCGCCCGCATTGGCGCCATTCACTCTGTGGTGTTTGGTGGATTTTCGGCACAAAGTATTGCAGACCGTTTATTAGACGCAAATGCAGCCTTCATAGTTACTTGTGATGGCGCATACAGAGGTGCTAAAGACATTCCATTAAAATCAGTGATTGATGATGCGCTCATTGGAAATAAAACCGTTAAGCGCGTTATTGTTGCAACCCGCACACGCACGCCAGTTTCTATGATTAAAGGACGCGACTGTTGGTGGGAAGATGAAATGAAACAAGTAGAAGAAAAAGGAATCAGTTTTATTGAAGCCGAAGAAATGGACGCCGAAGATCCTTTATTTATTTTATACACTTCGGGTTCTACAGGAAAACCAAAAGGCGTGGTGCATACCTGCGGTGGTTATATGGTGTATACCAACTACACATTTGTAAATGTATTTCAGTACAAGCCTGGTCAAATTCATTTTTGTACCGCAGACATTGGTTGGATTACAGGACATAGTTATATCGTGTACGGACCATTAAGCGCTGGTGCTACCACACTATTATTTGAAGGCATTCCTACCTGGCCTGACGCCGGAAGATTTTGGGATGTAGTAGATAAATACAAAGTCAATATTTTATACACGGCGCCAACAGCCATCCGTAGTTTAATGGGTTTTGGTTTAGGTCCACTTCAAGGAAAAAATTTATCGTCACTAGAAGTATTAGGAACCGTTGGGGAACCTATCAACGAAGAAGCATGGCACTGGTATGATCAAAATGTAGGCAAAGGCCGCTGTCCTATCGTAGACACTTGGTGGCAAACAGAAACCGGTGGTTGTCTGATTTCAAATTTAGCGGGCATAACGCCTGCAAAGCCAAGCTGGGCAACACTTCCCATGCCAGGTCTCGAAATGATACTGGTAGATGAAAACGGTAAAGAAGTAGTCCCGGAAGGCGATGAAACCATCTCTGGAAACCTTTGTATCAAATCGCCATGGCCATCTATTTTACGCACTACCTACGGTGATCATGAGCGTTGCAGAACCAATTATTTTGCTACTTACGAGAATATGTATTTTACGGGCGATGGTGCATTAAAAGATAAAGATGGATTTTTTAGAATTACAGGAAGGGTTGACGACGTACTCAATGTAAGTGGTCATAGAATTGGAACCGCCGAAGTAGAAAACGCCATTAACATGCACGCCGGTGTTGTAGAGAGCGCTGTGGTTGGTTATCCGCATGACGTAAAAGGGCAAGGCATTTATGCGTATGTAATATATGGTGGATCGCATGCACAGGACACACACGGTACTGGTGAACTTGTACGAAAAGATATTTTACAAACCGTTACGCGGATTATTGGAGCGATTGCAAAACCAGATAAAATACAATTTGTATCAGGTCTTCCAAAAACAAGAAGTGGTAAAATTATGCGCCGTATTCTTCGCAAAATTGCAGAAGGGGAAACAGAAAATTTAGGCGATACAAGTACGCTATTAGATCCAGCTGTTGTAGACGAAATTAAAAACGGAAAACTATAGCATCATTTTTAATGAATCACCTGACCAGTCGGGAAATAAGTTACCATTTGTTTTTAACTGCAAGTGATTTTCTGCAACTGCACTAAACACTGCTCTAAAATCGGTGGTAACAGGTAGGTCTCTATTGTCTTCGAGGTTTTCTTTGGCAAGGCTTCCCATATTACTGTATACTTTTCCGCCAGCCACATCATTGCCTAAAACAAATAGGCAGCTTGCTCTACCATGATCGGTTCCGCCGGTTCCATTTTGCGCTACGGTTCGGCCAAATTCAGTCATGGTCATCAGCGTAACATCATCGTGGCGTTCTCCAAGATCTTGCCAAAACGCGGCAATACTATCTGAAAAATCTTTTAGGTTACGTGCAAAAATACCGTTTGTTGTACCCTGGTTAAAATGCGTATCCCAACCACCGCTCTCTGCAAAACCTACTTCTAATCCAACATCCATTTTAATGAGTGTTGCAATTTGTTTCAAAGAATTACCAAGTGCCGAGTTTGGATACACCGCGCCATTTGCAGGCTGGTAATTTTTGATATTGTTTGACTTTAAAATTTTGAGTGCTTCAAAACTTTCTTTACCTGTTTTATTGAGTAGCTCGTTTGCAGTTTGATCGTAAAGCTCTTCAAATGAAGTTGCCGCTTTACCAGCAGCCATTGGGTTGCCTTTTAGTTGGATCGAAAAATCTTGTAAATTATTGATAGCAATCGCATCCGCATCACCATATAAACTACGCGGTAAAGAACTTGTAACACTTACCGCAGAAAACGGCGTAGGTGCATGATTAAGTAAACCTACTGCTCTATTAAGCCAACCACTTGCGGTACCTTTTGCAAACGGTGTGCCCGACTCCATATAATCCTGGGCATCAAAATGACTTCTAGTCGTATTAGGGCTACCCACCCCATGCACCACCGCTAAATTTTTTGCATTAAAATAAGGAAACAAACTTTTTAGTGAAGGGTGCATAGCGTAACGGTCGTCCAAATTAAATAAACCACCTTCGCTAGCTGTTGGACGCATAAATAAACCTGGCCTTGCAAGTTGTAAAGCAGGGTCTGCAAAGGGTGTTACAGCCATTAAGCCATCCATCGCACCGCGCTGGAAAATACAAACCAAGGTTTTATTTTTTTTATACATCGGTAGCATTTGTGTGCCCGCTGCTGCTTCTGTTATAAAACGGGGAAGCCCACTTATGCCAGTAGCAAATAATGCAAGCGCACCCGATTTCATAAAAGCCCTTCTGTTTGCCATTTTCATTTATTTATTTGCGCTGAAACGCAGGTGAACCAATAATCACACCAACCACCTGTGCCATACTTTTTAATGGTGTATTATTCATATCAGATATGGATTCCTTTTGCATGTCTTGCATACCGCCGGTGTCTTTAGTGGCGGATGCAATTTTTTGATCGATATTTTGTGCGCGCACAATAGACATAATACGCTCCGAATTTTCTTTTTGATTGGCAACCGGTAATAGTAGTTTGGTATAAATTTGAAGTGCTTCTTCTACACTTTCAGGCTCATGATTTTGATTGAGCGCTAATAAATTGGTTTTTAAACCAGGTATTTTTTGCGCAGCAAGGGCCATTCCAAAATTCATTCTATTTAATAGTGATCCTGTGTTGATCCAAAAATTTGCCCTATCCGGAAAGCCCGTTGGCGCCTGATAAAAATAAAATTTTTGACCCATTTTTTCGGACCAGGCAAACACCTGATAGGGAGCTACCACTTCGGTACCCGTTGCGCGTACTGCACTCACCGCAAGTTCAAATGGAGATTTTATTTTTTCTTTTTCTTTGGCCTTGATCCAAAAACCAGGATGCATGACCATGGTTAATAACACTTCTTTAATATCACCTTTAGATGCTATAAATGTCTTAGTCATTTCTTCTACAACGGCTGTTGGTGGATCGTCCGCTATAAATTTAGCAGCTAGTTTGGTAGCAATAAATCGCGCCGTTGCAGGGTGTGATGCAAGCATAGCAAGCGCTTCCATACCTTCGTTGTAACCACCATTTGCAGGAAAAGTTTTTCCAAGAATTGTTTTTGCATTTTCGTCATGCTTTTCAGCACTATATAAAAAACAATCTTCTACTTGCAAACCCCTGCGTGCAAGTTGTGCAGGCGGGATATTTGAAAACCTTTTAGCAAGTGGTCCTTCTTCATACATGGGTTTAACGCCCCAGCCTGTTAAGGCGCGCGCTAGTTCCGTAACATCAGATTGCGTGTATCCGCCATTCACTCCAAGGGTATGCAATTCCATTACTTCGCGCGCATAGTTTTCATTTAACCCCTGGGATTTTCTTTTTTTAATTTGCGTTGTCATCTGATTTTCCATAGCATCCATTTTTTGCATAGAATCTTCAGAAACACTAGCAGCAGCGAGCATTTTTTTAGCAGCATTTAAATCAAGTAATCGCTGTGCTGCTTTTAATTGACGCTTTGCATATTCATTTTCATTGCTGATGCTTAGTGCATTGTCTAAATAGAGTAGCATAGCCGGATGCTTTGCTGTTGCAAAAAGTAGTGATGAAAAATTATTTAAAACATTGGGCCTAATCGCATCACGCTCGTATGGTAACACCAGTTGTTGCACCTGATTTTTTGTGAGTGATACATTAAAATGATTGAACCAAAAATCAGTTAGCACTTCTTGTAATTGCGCATCATTATACACCGCTCTAATTACTTTTTGATTGATCAGTTCGCGCTGTAATTCTTGTAGTGGCCTAAAACCATAATCGGCTTGGAGTTTTTTGAGGGCTTCTCTATAAGCGGGTCTATCTGTTTTATCTACCGAGTCTTTATCGATATATCCTTTTGCAATGGCAAGTCTTAAAAGTTGCGCAGGCTGCAAGTACGTATTTACAATAGAATCGGTGGGCATGGCAAGGGCAGAATAGCTAGAAAGCTTTACACGAACCGTTTCGTTGTCTTTTGCAGGTTGCAACTGTTCCAAAAACCAGTTTTCGAGTCCTTGCTTCACTACTTCCTCAACCTGACCTGGCCTCGGACCAAACGTAAAGCGGTTAAGTAAGTGTAAGGCAGCTTCCTGCTCCGTTAAACCCGCTTTTTTATAGGGCATTTTAGGCGCTGGCTGTATAAATGCCATTAAAAACAAAAAGCCAAACACAAATACATACCCTAAGGCACGCGTATGTGTTTGGCTTGTAAGGTTAATCTTCATATTCTATTAGAGCCTTTAAAACAGTAAAAGTTTAATGACTCTTACTGTTTATTTATGCATCCGCTTTTTTAGTGGCCACTTTGTATAAAATAGCGCCCATGGCAGCAAAAAACAAAGTACCAATTAAAAAGTATCCATTTTGAGAAACGCTATGTACAATGCCTTCTTCTAGGCTAATGGATGCCAAAAACTTTTCGCCTGCACTTGTACCCGTTGCAAAAGCAATAAGCACTCCGGCAACAGCACCGCCTGCAACTAGCCCAGTTGCAAATAATGACCCTTTACTTAAGTCTTCGTCTTCGGCACTTGCAGCTGGCTTGTTTGCTTTTTTGTCTTTCGCTTCAACAATACCTCTAATTGCGCCACCAATAAATATAGGTAGTGTAGTTGCAAGTGGCAAATAAACACCAATCGCAAAGCTTAAAGATTTAATACCGCATAGCTCCATGGTGATGGCTAAAAACACCCCCACCACTACATATTGCCAATCTAAATTTTGTGATAAAATACCTTTAATTAAAGTAGCCATGAGCGTAGCCTGCGGTGCTGGATATTTATCAGAACCAATCGCGTGCTGAATACCCTGTTCCATCATTTCGGTGGTAGGACGATCTAAAAATTTAACCGTTAAACCTATCACAATCGATGAAACAATCGCTCCCACAAAAAGTGCAATTTGTTGATTGCGTGGTGTAGCTCCAACAATGTAACCGCTTTTTAAATCTTGGGATGTAGCGCCCGCGTTAGCAGCTGCAATACATATCATTCCACCTACAACAAGTACAAGTGGTTCAAATGCTTGGCCCGTCCAGCCTACACTTAAAAATATTAAACTCGTGCCCATTACAGTAGCAATGGTCATACCACTAATTGGGTTATTTGAAGAACCAATAAGTCCTACAATCCGTGACGATACGGTTACAAAAAGTGCACCAAATAAAATCACCAGCACACCAATTAATAGTTTTTGTAAAATGCTTTCACCAGGCACTTGCGGTAATACAGCAATGAGTGCAACAAGTGCTAAACTTCCAATGCCCACTACTTTTAAACTCAAATCTTTTTCGGTTCTTAAAACAGCTGCAGCGCTTGGGTCTTTACTATTTTGTAAAGAAGCAAAACTTCCTTTGATAGATTTAACAATCGTAGGAATGGTTTTTAACAAAGTAATGATACCACCCGCCGTTACAGCACCTGCACCAACTTGTCTGATATAGGCATAATAAATAGCTGCCGAATAATCATTAAACTGATGCGTTACCGGGTCCCATCCACCTTTACCACCTGGTTTTGCAAGATCCATTAAGTAACCAAGTTTTACCAGTTGCGCCGCAATCACATCGGCAGGTACAAGGGTTGATAAAAGTGGAATAAACACCATCCAACTAAGTACACTACCCGCAACGAGTACGCCTGCAATTTTTGGACCAATAATATATCCCACACCCATATATTCTGGTGTGATTTCACCACTTACTTTAGCAGAAGGAAAAAATTTATTGATTTGCTTGGTTGCATAATAAGGGGTTTCTGCAATCACATGTAATACTTTTTGCAAAATGGCATACGCAAAAGCAACACCTAATCCCCAAAAAGCTGTTTTTGCAAAATCACCACCTTTTTCACCAGCTTTTAATACATCGCCACAAGCCGTTCCTTCTGGGTAAGGAAGATTTTCATGTTCATTAACAATAAGCGCCTTACGCAGCGGAATCATTAGAAGTGTACCAAGGAGCCCGCCAATAATAGCAAGAATTAAAATGGTGAGGTAATTAAAATATTCGGCACTATCTGGTGATGATAAAAATAAAAATCCAGGAAGGGTAAATGCTACACCCGCAGCAATACTTTCACCAGCAGATCCTGTGGTTTGAATGATATTATTTTCTAGTATCGTTGTTTTTAAAAACTTACGTCCAAGTGTAATGGCTATTACTGCAATAGGAATAGAAGCGGATACGGTAAGACCTGCTTTTAATGCAAGATAAACGGTTGCTGCTCCAAAAATAACGCCAAACAAACTGCCCACTAAAATAGATTTAACGGTTAGTTCTTTTACATTTTCTTCAGGTGCAATAAAGGGTTTAAAAACTTTTTTTTGCTCAGACATATAGTTGGTTTTTAAGAAATTTTAAAATGGATCATGATAGATTAGTCCATCATGTTTTTTAGCTTACGTGCAATTAAAAATAAAACGAATGCAGCGGTGCCTGCCATTGCAACAAATAAAATAAAAAAGTCAAATAAATTGGTGATGGCATAGCCAGCAAAATACGTTGTTTTACCATCTGGATATAAACCACTTAACAGCCCTGCAAATTTATTGGCAAATGCATTAGCTGTAAACCATACGGCCATTAGCAAAGATGCAAATTTAACAGGGGCTAATTTATTTACAAGTGATAGTCCAATAGGCGATAAACAAAGCTCTCCACAAGTATGAAGCGCATACATACCCGTAAGCCAAATCATACTTACTTTAACACCAGGTGCCACATTGTGTACCCCAAATGCAATCCATAAATAACCAAGTGCTAATAAAAATAATCCGAGTGCCATTTTAGCTGGAGAGCCTGGTTCAAATTTTCCAAGCTTTAACCAAAGCCATGCAAATAGCGGAGCAAATGCCACAACAAAAGTGGAATTCATTGATTGGAAAAAACTAGAAGGTATGGTATAAGAACCGAGTGTACGATTGGTTTGCTCTTCTGCAAAAAAAGTAAGGGAAGCGCCCGCTTGCTCAAAAGCACTCCAAAAAAATATCACAAAAAATGATACTACAAAAATGACAGAAACTTTTTTCTTTTCTAAAGCACTTAATGTTTTATCAGAAAAAATTAAAAACGCAATAAGTGAAATGGAGCCAAGTAATAAATAAAATAAATAACTAAATACATTGGCTTCTACATATATCAGTGCAACTGAGATCAACGAAAAAATAAATAAGCCGCCAAACACATACAATGGTTTATTGGCAGCAGCTGGCGCATCTTTTGGTGTTAAACCTAGGACTTGATTATTTTGATCTACTACATATTTATTATGGAAAAAGTGCATTACCAAAACACTCAATAACATCCCTATTCCAGCAGCTAAAAATGCCCATTTAAAATCGGCGGGGTTACCCGTGTCACCAAAAAATCCGCACACGAAGGGGCCAATGGCACCACCCGTATTGATACCCATATAAAATATAGTGTACGCCGAATCTTTTCGTTTATCATTTTCGGGATACAACTGCCCCACCATGGCAGAAATATTGGGCTTAAAAAATCCATTGCCTGCTATCATGAGCCCCAGACCTGCAAAAAACAACAACCCAGCAATTTCTGGATTAGTCTTATACATAGAGCCGCAAAAAAATAAAACAAACTCGCCAATAGCCATCACCAATCCTCCTAAAATAATAGAACGCTTATTGCCCCAATACCTATCAGCTACATAACCGCCCACTAGTGGTGTCAAAAAAACTAATCCTGTATAACTACCATATATATTAGAAGCAAAAATCTTGTCAAACATGAGTGCCTTAGTCATAAACAGGACCAATATGGCACGCATACCATAATAGTTAAAGCGCTCCCACATTTCTGTGGCAAAAAGTACATACAATCCTTTAGGGTGACCTTTCTGAGAAATAGTTTGATTCATAAATGGCTCGTTATCGTTGTAAACTATTGATTTTCCGGTGCTGTAAAATAGCAATAAAATCTTTACTGCGAAACACCCGCATAAATGAGCGGCGAAAATGATACTTTTGCCTACCCATTTATACCTATTACTATGAATATTTTACTACTTGGTTCTGGCGGAAGAGAACATGCGCTTGCTTGGAAAATGTCACAAAGTCATCATTGCAACGAGCTATATATTGCACCCGGAAACCCAGGTACAGCAGGCATTGGAACCAATCTAGATATTTCAGTTACTGATTTTGAGGGTATTAAAGCCGCATGCATCACGCATCAAATTGGACTTGTGGTAGTAGGACCCGAGGAGCCTCTTGTAAAAGGTATTTATGATTTTTTTGAGGCGGATCCCGCACTTAGGGAAATTATTGTGGTGGGACCTTCTGCGAAAGCAGCCCAATTAGAAGGCAGCAAAGCATTTAGTAAGAAGTTTATGCAGCGCCACCAAATCCCTACGGCCGCCTACGCAGAATTTACTTTAGAAAACATAGAAGAAGGCAAAACATACATTGCTGCGCACACCCTTCCCATCGTACTAAAAGCCGACGGTTTAGCAGCTGGAAAAGGGGTTGTAATTGCAACCACGCATCAAGAGGCGCTTGAAACCTTTGACGAAATGCTTGTAAATAAGCAGTTTGGTGAAGCCAGCAGCCGTGTAGTGATTGAACAATTTTTATCTGGAATAGAAGTGAGTGTTTTTGCACTTACCAATGGTATGGACTACCAAATTATTGGTCACGCCAAAGACTACAAACGAATAGGAGAAGGCGACACAGGCCTTAATACCGGTGGTATGGGCTGTGTGAGCCCTGTTCCTTTTATGGACGATGTTTTTATGCAAAAAGTTGAAGATCGCATTGTTAAACCTACCATTAACGGTCTTGCTCAGGAAGAACTTTGCTACCATGGCTTTGTATTTTTTGGCCTCATGAATGTAGAGGGGGAACCCTATGTAATCGAATACAACTGCCGTATGGGCGATCCAGAAACGGAAGTGGTGATGCCGCGCTTACAAACTGATTTAGTGGCTCTTTTTGCAGCCATGGATAATGGGACTTTAATTGATGCTAATATAAGTTACGACACCAGAAGCTGCGCCACCATAATGGCAGTTAGTGGTGGCTACCCTGGTAGCTACCAAAAAAACAAGGTCATTAAAGGACTAGAAACTGTTAACGATACGCCAAACACCCTTGTATTTCAGGCCGGTACTGCACTGGGTCAAAATGCCGTTGTTACAAGTGGGGGAAGGGTTTTAGCCGTTACTGCCTATGGCGAAAATATTAGCGAAGCGGTAAAAACGGCCACCCAGCGTCTTCAAAAAATTGAATTTGAAGGCATGAATTTTAGAGGCGATATTGGCTACGAATTTGAAAATAAATAAGCAGATAAAATTCGTAAGAATAGGCTTTGTTATTTCCATTTATTTCAAGCACCTTTGTAGTAATACATTTACTCAAGCTTTACGCATTATACCATGGGATTATTTAACTTTTTTACGCAAGAAATTGCAATGGATTTGGGGACTGCTAATACCCTTATTATCCACAATGATGAAGTAGTGGTTAACGAGCCTTCAATCGTTGCCCTTAATCGTAATAATTTAAAGGAAGTTTTGGCAGTTGGTAAAAAGGCACTCATGATGCACGAAAAAACGCATGAGAGCATTCGAACCATTCGTCCATTAAAAGATGGTGTAATTGCAGATTTTAACGCAGCGGAATTAATGATTCGGGAGATGATGAAAATGATCTACCCTAAAAAACCATTGTTCCCTCCAAGCTGGCGTATGGTAATTTGTATTCCTTCTTCTATCACCGAAGTTGAAAAACGTGCCGTAAGAGATTCTGCAGAACAAGCAGGTGCTAAAGAAGTTTATATGATTCACGAACCTATGGCAGCTGCTCTAGGTATTGGTATAGATGTTGAAGAACCAGTAGGAAATATGATCATTGATATTGGAGGTGGTACAACAGGTATTACCGTTATTGCACTTGCAGGTATCGTGTGTGATCAAAGTATTCGTGTAGCAGGTGATGAATTTACCGCAGACATTATGGAGGCACTTCGCCGTTATCATAGTTTATTAATTGGTGAGCGTACAGCAGAGCAAATTAAAATTAATGTGGGCGCTGCCATGAAAGATTTAGACAATCCACCAGATGATTTACCAGTAAATGGTAGAGACCTTGTAACAGGTATTCCTAAACAAATTATGGTGAGTTACCAAGAGATCGCTGAAGCACTTGATAAGAGTATTTTTAAAATTGAAGAAGCGATCTTAAAAGCCCTAGAAACCACGCCACCAGAGCTTGCTGCGGATATTTATCGCCGCGGATTATACCTCACAGGTGGTGGTGCTTTACTACGTGGGCTCGATAAAAGATTAAGTGCAAAAATTAAATTACCTGTTCACGTTGCAGAAGACCCTCTTAAGAGTGTTGTGCGCGGTACCGGTTTAGCACTTAAAAATTATCAGCGTTTTCCGTTCATCATGCGCTAATAATTTACCTTGAAAAATATTTTTGATTTCATTCGTAGGCATTTTACATTACTTAGCTTTTTGCTATTGCAAATAGCTTCCATTTATATGCTTACTAAGGCAAGCACTTCGCATCAAACTTTTTTTTCTGCGAAAATGAGTGACGCAACTTCAAAAATTAATGAGCGCTATTACAATATGCGTGGCTACTTTTTTTTAAGAGAAACCAATCAACAATTAGCACTCGAAAATGCGCGTCTTTTAAATTTACTACGTTCAAATATATCAGTACCAGATTCTAGTATACAAATTGTAACCGATTCGGTATACAAAGACTCGCTCAATAAATTTAGAAAATACAATTGGCTTCCGGCTAAAGTAATTGGCAATACCGTTTCTTTACAAACCAATTTTTTAACACTTGAACGCGGCCGTTTACAAGGTGTAAAAAAAGGTATGGCAGCAGTAAGTCCAGAAGGCATTGTTGGTGTTGTAGTTGAAGTATCTGACAATACAAGTAAGGTTATGAGTCTTCTTCACCGCAACAGCAGGGTTAGTGCTATGCTTAAAAAAGACAATAACGCGGGTAGCATCGAATGGGATGGAGCTAGTCCATATTACCTGCTTTTACGAAACGTTTCTAAGGGGGCTAAAGTGGTAAAAGGAGATACGGTTGTTACGAGCACTTACTCAGCAAACTTCCCGCCATACCAAATAGTGGGCAAGGTAGCTGAGATAGACGCCGACCCTTCTAGTAATTTTTATACCCTTAAAATTAAAACAGCCGTTAACTTTTTTACGGTTCAGTTTGTATACCTTGTAGAGAACCTTCGCTACCAAGAGCAATTTGATATAGAAAACAACAATTCAAAGACACGTGAATAGCTTACTTAAAAATATCATTCGGTTTGCGCTGTTTCTGTTACTTCAAATTGTGGTACTCAACGAAGTGCCGCCCGTGCACCGTTTTATCATTCCCTACTTATATTTCTTGTATATACTTTGGTTGCCGTTTTCTATGAACAGGTTTTCGCTCCTCATTGTTGCTTTCTTGTTTGGCCTTTCATTAGATTATTTTACCGGTACTGCCGGGCTGCATGCCGCTCCCTGCGTGCTTATCGCTTATATCAGACCCTACCTTTTAAACCTACTATTACCGCAAGAAACCATAGAACAAAGCTACGCCGAGCCGGGTGTAAACAGTATGGGTTGGGCACCTTACGCGGTTTATGTAGGACTGCTAACATTTATCCACCATTTTTACTTGGTGCTTATCGAATGGCTTCAATTTGGAGACTTTGTGTACTTTTTAGGTAAAGTCATTGGCACTACGCTTGTAAGCTTTATGATGATTGTACTTTCTGAACTTCTTTTTTTAAGAAAAGGCAAGTACAGAACCAACGCAGCCTAGTTTCTACTGTCCACAAGTATGCATAAGTTTTTTTTGACAAAATGATGTATTGTTGGCTTTGTTACATCAAATTTGCAATACATTTTAGTTGAATTATTTTTCCAAGCTCCTATGTCTGCCTTTAATCAAAACCGAAGTAGAATTGTACAACTTATTTTTATAGGCGCTTTTGTTTTAATTACCCTTCAGCTCATTAACCTTCAGGTATTTTCAACAAAATACAAAATGGCTGCAGACAACAATGCCTTTTACCGTAAAGTGATTTATCCAGATAGGGGAATCATTTTTGACAGAAAAAAAAGAGCCATTCTTGAAAATACCATTAGTTACGATTTGGTAGTGATCCCCGCAGAATCTAAAGGGACAGACACCCTTGCACTTTGTGCCTTATTAAATATAGATACCGCCACTTATAAAAAAAGAATGCGTGATTTAATTTTTAAAAATGGGGCTGTTAAACCAAGTGTATTTGAACCCTTACTCACCACCGAAAATTTTGCACGCCTCAACGAAAACATGTACCGTTTTCCTGGCTTTACGCTCAGTGAAAGATCGGTGCGTTCTTATCCATACGATTGCGGCGCTGCAGTGTTGGGTTACACAGCAGAAGTAGATACGGGGTTTTTACGCAGACATAAAGATGAAGGTTACGAAATGGGTGACTACTTTGGCACTACTGGACTTGAAAATAGTTACGAAAAAGTACTTATGGGTCAGCGCGGCATCAAGCGTTTTATCAGAGACAATAAAGGAAGAATTCAGGGGCCTTGGGAAAAAGGAGAGTTTGACACAGCCGCTATAGCCGGAAAAAATTTATACTCGAGTATCGATGTAGAACTCCAAAAGCTTGGCGAGAAGCTGATGGAAAATAAAGTGGGTAGTATTGTTGCAATAGATCCAAAAACAGGCGGCATTTTATGTATGGTTAGCGCGCCTACCTATAACCCCAATTACCTAACGGGTAACCAAAGAAAAAAGCATTTGGTTGACATGATGTACTTTGATCCTAGAAAACCATTACTGAATAGAACCGTTAGTACCACCTACTCTCCGGGCTCTACCTTTAAAACACTGGTAGGTATAATTGGTATGGCAGAAGGTGTGATTGATGATCAAATGACGGTAAGTTGTGGTGGTAGTTATTTAGGTTGCGGTAGAAGAATGGGATGTCACGCTGCTGGTACATTTACATTAAAGCCTGCTATTTCAAAATCATGCAATAGTTATTTTGCAGTTGCTTTTCGTAGAATATTAGACAATGCAAAAGTTAATAATAGAGATATAACCCTTGGTCTCTTTAACGAATACGCTTATTCATTTGGGCTTGGAAAAAAACTAGGGGTAGACCTTCCTTCAGAAAGAATGGGCAACATCCCTACCGCCAAATATTACCAGAAAATATTTGGTAAAAATTGGCAGGCATGTAATATTATTTCTAACTCCATTGGACAAGGAGAAATTACAACAACCCTTACTCAACTAGCCAATGTAATGGCCATCATTGCCAACAAAGGCTGGTACTATTTACCACACTTAATTGATTCCATTGAAGGGGGTGATGATTACGAAATGCTTGCACGCTTTAAAGTAAAACATAGGACAAGAAATATTGCTGAAAGTATTTTTGAAGAAGTACATGAAGGCATGCAAGGCACCATGGAATTTGGTACAGGGGCTTATGCAAAAGTTCCGGGCATCAATGTATGTGGTAAAACCGGAACCGTAGAAAATGCATATAGAGGTGAATCTTTAAAAGACCACGCATTTTTTGGCGCTTTTGCCCCTCGTGAAAATCCTCGCATTGCCATTGCCGTAATGTGCGAAAATGCAGGCTATGGTGCCACATCAGCAGCGCCAATTGCTAGTTTGCTCATCGAAAAATATTTGAGAGATTCAATTGCAGGGCCCGAGCGTAAAGCTAAAATTGAGCAGCTATCCAATATGAATTTAATCCCTCCTCAAATGAAGCGATTAATGAAGCCTGAACCAAACACAATCAAAAAAGAGAACATCAAAAAAGCAATAGCCAAAAATTAGTCAGGTACAAAATGAATAGAAGAAATAACAATTTAGCTACAGAAGGCATTGATTACACGGTCATTTGGCTTTATGGTATTTTAGTATCGATTGGAGTATTATGTATTTTTATGGTTGAATATAAAGTGGGTTCTAATTGGCTTTCCACTTTTTTAGGTGGCAAAGCCAACTATAGCAAGCAACTTATATTTGGTGGTGTTTGTGCACTAGTTGCTACCTTTATTTTACTTACAGATAGTAAAATATTTACTGCTTTTGCAAATCTCTCCTATTTACTTGGCATCTTACTCATGCTAGCCACGTTTGTGCTCGGAAAAAATATCAATGGGTCTAAATCTTGGATTCCACTTGTTGGTGGATTTAATTTGCAACCTGCCGAACTTTGTAAAATATTCACCTCCCTTGCTATTGCAAAATTCATATCCCGTCAGGAAGTTGATTTTTCAAATTTGAAATCACAATTAATTGCAGGTGTTATTGCGCTTACGCCAGCTGCCCTATCCATTTTACAACACGAACTTGGGCTCGCACTTGTTTACATTAGTTTATTAATTGCAATGTTCCGCGAAGGCCTTCCAGCACAGTTTTTAATTATTGGATCTTGCTTTGGCATATTAGCACTCGCAACCCTTATTGTAGAAAGAGACGCACTCTCGATTACACTTACCATTTTAGCAGGCATTATTATATTTTTAGCCTACAGGCAAGTTAGAAAAAAACAAAGGCTCATTACCATTACCGCTATTTTATCTGTTTGGATTTTATGCGTTGGCGTACAGCGTTATGTGGTACCCTATATTTTCAACAACGTATTAGAATGTTACCAAAGCACCAGAATTTATAGCATGGTGGGTAAGGATTATGATTGTAGTTTAAATAAAAAATCCAACGAAAAAGTTACAGGAAAAGCTGCTAGAAAACCTGATGATTACAATGTAAGACAAAGTAAAATTGCGATTGGGTCAGGTGGTTTTTTTGGAAGAGGCTTTTTAAAAGGCACCCAAACTAGAGGTAAGTATGTGCCGGAACAAGACACCGATTTTATTTTTACTTCGCTTGGAGAAGCCTTTGGCTTTGTTGGTTGTGCCATTTTTTTAGGACTTTACTTATATTTCTTATTTCGCATTGTTCGCATCGCAGAAAGACAGCGAAGTACTTTTAGTAGGGTATACGCTTACTGTGTTGCCAGTATTTTGTTTTTTCATATCGCCGTAAACGTAAGTATGACAATTGGTCTTTTTCCAATTGTTGGTATAACACTTCCACTCATTAGTTACGGAGGATCTTCATTACTTACATTTACCGTTTTAATTTTTATCATGCTCAGACTAGACGCCGATAGACAAATGGTGCTGCGTTAGTTCAACTTTATATTTCATGCAAATCATACCATTATCCGAAGGCAGTTTTACCATTGATCAATCCAAAGTATTTGTACCCTTTGATACAAACACCGAAGCCCTTCAAAGTAGACCTATCGGAAGTATTCTAGTAGAAATTCAACCCTTTGTTGTAATTACGAGTAAGGACGTTATTTTAATTGATACAGGGCTTGGATATACGGGTACTGATGGATCCTTACAAATTCATGAAAACCTAGAAAAAGCAGGTATCAAGCCCGCTTCAATTACTAAAGTACTCATGAGTCATTTACACAAGGACCATGCAGGTGGCACTACATTTAGTAATATTGACCATACGGCTAGGTATATTAGTTTCCCCTACGCTACCTACTATATTCAAAAAAGAGAATTTGACTATGCAACTGGCATAGGATCTGCCTCTTATATTCCAGAAGACATTTTACCCCTTCGAGAATTTAGTAAAGTCGTATGGCTTGATAGTGACGAAGGTGAAATAGAAGGCGGTATCAAATACCAAGTAACCGGAGCCCACTCAAAATTTCATCAAGTATTTTGGATTACCGAAAATAACGAAACCGTATTTTTTGGTGGAGACGATGCACCTCAACTGCAACAAATGAAAAGCAGGTTTGTGGCGAAATACGATTTTGATGGTAAAAAATGTATGGAGCTAAGGCAATCTTGGTTAGAAAAAGCAAAACAAGAAGGATGGACCTTCTTGTTTTATCATGATATTGCTACGCCTATTTGGGCTACTCATTAAATATTTGGCTCTTCCTTAGCTGGAGGCGGTGGAGGTGTTGATCCTCTTCTATTTTTACCACCCTTTTTCATGCCTTCTTTAGCATCCCTTGGGCCTTGACCTTCTCTCCTGTTTTGCAGCTCCTCTCTTATCATACCCATAAATGCACGATCTGCGGTTAAGGCTTTATTGACACGCTCATCAGAACCTAACGCTTTTTTAAAATCATTCTTGTACTTCTTCTTAATGTTCAATGCAGCTTCTTCAAAAGCCAATACATCTTCTTTATTGTCCTTGCGCACTTTTTTTAATTCTTCAAAGTAAGCGTTATACGCAGGCCAAAATTTTTGGGCTTCTTCACTTGTCAAATTTAAATGTCTGGTCATAAAAGCTACTTTTAAAGCCTCTACATTTTCTTTGCTCGGTCTTGGGCCTTTACCATGAGGACCCATAGGTCTTTCTGGAGGCTGTGCCATAGTGACACCCACAACAAGAAAAGAAAGCAGAATAAATAAGATGATCTTTTTCATAATTGTTATTTTTTATTTTTTAATTAATTGCTTGACTCGATATATTCTAAAAGTTCTTCATCAGAACTTTGTTCAATTAATGAAGTGCTGGTTTCCAAATCATATTCCGGAATAGAAATGTCAGGTGTCGAAATTAAATTTTCATGCACGTCCATATAAGATAAAAGTGTAGAATCACTAATAGTTTGTAATAATTGTGTTTGATCAACATTCATGTATGCAGTGTAATCAATTTTTTGGGGCTTGTTATTAAATATATATGCACCAACCGCTACAATACCTATAAATACTGCCGCTACAGCCCATTTTGTAAAATGATATATTGGTGTTTTTTGTTTTGCTGCAGGCTTTTGAAACACATTTGTTTTAGGAATGGTATTTAATAGGGGTGCAACACTTTCTAACTCCGTGTATACCGCTTCTTTTTCGATACTAGCTCTAACAATAACATGCAGCTGCTCAAAATATTGAGCAGGAACTTGATAAGGCATGTTAGCATCTAATGTTTGCCAAAATGGACTTATGGTTTCTAATTCGCTTTGTATGTCAGTGTTGTTGTGCATCGGTAAATGATAGACCATAGATCTACCAAAGGGTTTAATTGTTTTTAATAAATTCTTCAATTTTTTGGGCAGCAATATGATAACTCGCTTTTAAAGCGCCTTCAGATGTTTCTAATAATTCACTCATTTGATGGTATGGCATTTCATCATAGTATCTTAAATTAAAAACCAGTTGTTGTTTTTCTGGAAGGCTTTTAATCGCTAACTGCAATTTCCAAACGAGTTGATTTTCATTAAAATTTGCTTCTGCTTTTATTTTATCCTGAAATCCGTCCGTACCCTGATCTAATGAAACAGTGGCTCTCTTTTTTTGCTTTTCAATAAATGTGAGGGTTTCGTTGGTAGCAATGCGGTACATCCAAGTAAAGAGTTTGCTATCCTCTCGAAAGTTTTCTAGTCCGTTCCAAATTTTAATAAGTACACTTTGCAAGACATCGTTGGTGTCTTCATGATCAACTAGCATGCGTCTTATATGCCAATAGAGCCGCTCTTGGTACTTTTTTACAATACCAGTGTAGCCCTTTTCTTTGGTGGAAGGGTTTTGAAACTGAGCGAGCAAACTTGTGTCATCGAGGTGCAATGCCATAGTATAAAGGTAAATAGTTGGACTGCCAGATTGGGCAAAAGTTTAATACCCCCCTATTTATCGTCTTTCCAACGCCATAAATGAAGGCATGCATAGGTCCGGTATGGACTCCAGGCTTTGGACCTTTCTAACATATCAAGTTTTAGCTGCTTTTTGTTGGTAGGATCTAAATTATACAGCTTTGTCATGGCCTGTTGAATACCCAAATCATCAACCGCAAAAACATCTTCTCTACCAAGTGAAAACATTAGAAGCATTTCTACTGTCCATTTGCCAACGCCTTTTATTTGAGTGAGAAGGTCAATGATGGCTTCATTGGAAAGTTCTTGTATTTTTTTATCGGTGATTTTATGTTCGATGCAAAAATTTGCCACTGCGTAGATGTATTTGATTTTCGCATAGCTGATACCAATGCCCCTTAAGGTCTCTTCAGGCGTATCCAATACTTTTTGAACCGTTGGCTTTTTAGCCGGATATAAGGCTACAAAACGGTCAAATATAATAGCTGCTACTTTGGTACTTAATTGCTGGCTAATAATACTTGCCATAAGCCTCAAAGGGATGTTTTTTTGTAACGAAAGCACATGGCTATCCTTTTTAAGAATGTTTGCTAAAACCTTGTCTTTACTTAAGTGTTTCTTATAGCTCATAGAAGCAAGTTACAACCCCTAAATTATCTTTCAAAACCAATAAGAAGTAGTAGCTTAGTGTAAAATTTAAAGCACCATGCTTCCCCGCTTTTTTTCACTGTTTTTACTTGCCTTTCTATTTACAAGTCAAACATTTGGACAAACTAAAACAGCCGCAAATCTATCAGATGAAACTGCCATCAGGGCATTACTTGCAGCCCAAACCAAAGCCTGGAACAACGGCGATTTAGTAAACTTTATGGAGGGCTATTTACCTTCCGACTCCTTACTCTTTGTTGGCAAATCGGGCCCTACGTATGGGTTTAATAATACGCTCAACAATTATAAAAAAGGCTACCCTGATACGGCAGCAATGGGCAAGCTTACATTTACCTTACTTTCTTTGTCACCCATCGAAAAAAAGCATTACCGTGTTTTAGGAAAATGGGAATTGAAAAGAAGCAAAGGTGATGTAAGTGGCTATTTTACATTATTATTTGAAAAAATAAAAGGCAAATGGCTTGTGATACAAGACCATAGCAGTTAAATAAAAAATTAAAAATTACAACATGGCAATTATTATTATTGGCATTATCATACTTGTAGCAGGCATGTTAATCCTAAAACAAAAAGAAGAATTCAATAAACTAGGTAAAGGTATTAGAGCTTTTGGTATTGTCCTCATTATTATTGGCGCACTCAATGCATGTGTCAAACAAATTGATGCTGGACAAGTTGGTGTTACTAGTTTATTTGGTAAAGTATCTAATGAAATACTTACCAGTGGATTAAGTTTCGTTAATCCGCTTGTAGATGTGTACAATGTAGATATTAAAACCCTCAACTACACCATGAGTGGTGTTCATAACGAAGGTGAAAAAGAAGGGGACGATGCCATTCGTGTACTCACAGCAGATGGCCTAGAAGTAACAATTGACTTAACGGTTTTATACCGCGTTGTAGGCACTGAAGCACCAAGATTAATTAAAGAAACAGGCCTCGATTACAAAGACAAAATTGTAAGACCGCTAACAAGAACAAAAATTAGAGATAACGCTGTATACTTTACTGCCATTGACTTATACTCTACCAAGAGAGATCAATTTCAAAATAAAATTTTTACTAGTATCGAAGCAGATTTTAAAAAAAGAGGCTTGATATTAGAGCAATTATTACTTAGGAATATCACACTTCCTAACAACGTTAAAACTTCAATTGAAGAAAAAATTAAAGCAGAACAAGACGCTCAAAAAATGGAATTTGTGCTTCAAAAAGAAAAACAAGAAGCTGAGCGCAAGCGCGTAGAAGCACAAGGTATTGCAGACTATCAACGCATTATTAGCACTGGATTAAATGATAAACAATTACAGTACGAGCAAATACAAATGATGAAAGGACTTATCACTTCTCCTAATTCAAAAGTCATTGTAATGGGCAAAGGAAATACACCCGTAATTTTAGATAGCAAGGATAAATAACTACTCTTCGTTGTAATCGATAGGATCTTTCCACTTATTGTAGAGATACCAAAATAGTAATCCTGTACTCAATAAAAGCCAGGTGTAAAAAATTACATTGGTACTGGTAAAACTACTTTCCCAATAAGCGGCACCATACATAATGCCAGCGCATGAGTTAACTGCCATCCATAACAAAAACATGGAAATGGTATTGACAATGCGGATTAAATATTTACGTATACCTGGTTCCATAATATTAATCTAAACTTTGGTTATTGGCAGCTGCCATTTTTAAGAGCCTATCAAATTGTGCAGGGGTTAAATCATTGTAAAAGAAGTTGATAGGATCAATAGGAATGCCCGATTTATGCACTTCGTAATGCAGGTGCGGACCCGTGCTTTTTCCTGAATTACCTACATAACCAATGACTTCCCCTCTTTTTACTCGCTGTCCTACCCGAGCTTTTACCCGCACCATATGGCCATAAATTGTTTTATACCCATATCCGTGATTTACAATAACATGGATGCCAAAGCCACTGGTAGTAAAACCTGATGTGGCTACTACGCCATCTGCAGTAGCATAAATGGGGGTTCCAATAGGTGCTGCAAAATCGAGCCCTTCATGCGCCTTTCTGGTTTTATAAATGGGGTCAATACGGTAACCAAAGCCGGAAGCAATTCGGGATAATTTTTTATTGCTTATGGGCTGTATGGCCGGAATGGCAGCAAGCAGTTTTGCTTTATTTTTTACCATGCCAATGAGCTCATTAAAAGACTTGTTTTGGTATTCCATCCGCAGGGCTAAGCTGTTGAGTTGATCAATTAAGGTATGCACTAGATCGGTAGAACCCATACGCTGCACGAGTTGTACCTCTTTTTTTTGTTCCATATCCTTTATACGGGCACTATCTGCAATAGGGTCGGCTTCAAAAATAGAGCGGTACACGGTATTGTCTCGATTGGTGATTTCGCCCATCTTTAATTCAAGTTGCTTTAGGCGCTCTTCGATAACAGCGTATCCCTCTTTTAGATCTTCGTTTTGCTGACGGAGTATTTTTTCTTTGGGGGAATCGATGTACTGAAAAGCAATGGCAAAAATGATAATTCCGGTAACGATAGAAGCTGCTATAAATCCAAACACCTGAAGGAGCCGAACCCGAAGGGGCGTCTCCAGCTTTTCGAACCGTAGGGTATGGGTATTATAGTAATATTTTATTTTGCGCATAGGGGTGTTGGTATCAGTAGCTAAAGGCTCAATTCCTTACCTTTGGAGCTATAAAAATATAGAACAAAGATAGCCCGCTATCTAGTAAAATACGCATATTAAAATTTGAACCCTTTTATGATGACCAGTGCCGAGATAAGAAAAGAATTTCTAGCCTTTTTTGCTTCCAAAAAACACCAAATAGTTCCGTCTGCCCCAATCGTGGTAAAAAACGATCCTACCCTACTATTTACCAACGCGGGCATGAACCAATTCAAAGACTATTTTTTAGGCAATCGTAAGCCCGAATACAAACGCATTGTAGATACCCAGAAATGTTTACGCGTAAGTGGTAAACACAATGACCTCGAAGAAGTGGGTGTTGATACCTACCACCACACCATGTTTGAAATGCTGGGCAACTGGAGCTTTGGAGATTATTTTAAAGACGAGGCGATTGCATGGAGTTGGGAGTTACTTACCGAAGTGTATAAAATTGATAAAGACCGTTTATATGTTTCTGTTTTTAAAGGAGACGAATCAGAAGGTTTACCAATGTCTACCGTAGCATATGAAGCGTGGAAAAAATTAGTGCCGGAAGACAAAATTATTTTCGGAAACAAAAAAGATAACTTCTGGGAAATGGGTGACACAGGTCCTTGCGGTCCATGTTCTGAAATTCATGTAGACTGCAGATCCGATGAAGAAAGAAAATTAATACCAGGAAGAGACCTTGTGAATAATGACCATCCGCAAGTGATAGAAATTTGGAACAATGTATTCATGCAGTACAATCGTTTAAAAGATGGAACACTTGAACCACTTCCTGCAAAACACGTTGATACGGGCATGGGATTTGAACGACTTGTGCGTGTACTACAAGGCAAACAAAGTAATTATGATACCGATGTATTTAGCGGCACCATAGATGCAGTGGCTTCTATTACTGGAAAAAAATATGATAGATCTGACAGCAAAGAAGCGGTTGCATTTAGAGTACTAGCGGATCACATTAGAGCCATATCTTTTACTATTGCTGATGGTCAACTACCTTCTAATACTGGCGCCGGCTATGTGATTAGACGTATTTTAAGAAGAGCGGTTCGTTATTATTATACCTACCTCGATTACAAACAACCTTTACTTTTTCAACTTGTTCCAATACTTGCCGCACAGTTTGCAGAAGTGTTTCCTGAATTACATGCACAAGAAGCTTTTGTAACCAAAGTGGTAAAAGAAGAAGAAGATTCTTTTTTAAGAACCTTAGATAAGGGCCTAAAAAGAATTGATGAATTAATGAAAGCTTCTACTAGTAAAACGATCGAAGGTAAAGCCGCATTTGAACTTTTTGACACCTACGGTTTCCCAATAGATCTTACTAGACTTATCGCTCAAGAAAATAATTTAGCGGTAGACGAAAATGGATTTGAAGCAGAAATGCAGCAGCAAAAAAATAGAAGTAGAGCTGCCACTGCCATAGACGCTGCAGATTGGATTATTGTTCATGAAAGTACGACCCAAACATTTACCGGCTACACAAATACCGAAGCAACAACCAAGGTTACAAAGTATAGAAAAGTAACTGCTAAAGGAACAACTGGATTTCAAATTGTTTTAGATACTACTCCTTTTTATGCCGAAAGTGGCGGACAGGTTGGTGATACAGGTGTCCTTGAATTTAATGGTTCAAGTGTTGAAGTAATTGACACCAAAAAAGAAAATAACCTCATTATTCATTTTACTGCTGAACTTCCTGCTTCTATAGAAGGACCCGTAGTAGCAAAAGTGAATACAAATAATAGAAAAAATATTTCGGCACACCATAGTGCTACACACTTACTACACGCTGCTTTAAGGCAAGTACTCGGTACTCATGTGGCACAAAAAGGGAGCCTTGTAAATGCTGCACAACTTCGTTTCGACTTTTCTCATTTTGCAAAAGTGAGTGATAATGAAATGAAGCAAATAGAAAACATTGTCAACGAAAAAATTAGAGAAAATATTCCTGTTGTTATTAAAGAAATGACAAAGGATGAAGCTGTTGCACTTGGCGCCATGGCTTTATTTGGAGAGAAATATGGTGATACCGTAAGGGTCGTTATCATGGATCCAAATTATTCTATTGAACTTTGTGGAGGGACACATGTTGGAGGAACAGGGGAGTTAGGATTGTTTAAATTAAAACATGAGTCTGCAGTTGCAGCTGGTGTTAGACGTATAGAAGCGGTATGCGGAGAAGGCGCTAATACACAAGTAAACGACGCATTAGCTGAACTTGAAATCATTAAAGAGCTTGTAAAGAATACAAAAGAGCCCGTTAAGGCGGTACAACAAATGGTTGCCGATTTGCAGTCTTTGAAAAAGCGCATCGAATCTTATGAAGCACTAGCACTTGTTGGTATCAAAAAAGAACTAGCATCAAAAGTGTCTCGCATAGGTGATACGCATTTTATTGGTGCCGTTGTAACAGTTGGTAACCCAGATGGTCTTAAAAAATTATGTACTGAACTACAAGGAGATTATACAAACTTATTAGTAGTACTCGCCGCTAATATAGAGGGTAAAGCGTCTGTTGCTGTGCTGGTTGATGACACTTTACAAGCAAGCAAAGGAATGGAAGCACAAAAGATTATTAAAGACCAAATTGCACCGCTAATTAAAGGTGGCGGGGGTGGTCAAAAAAGCCTGGCAACCGCTGGTGGTCAGGATCCTAGCAATTTGACCCAGGTTATTGAATCTGTAAAGAATTTGTTAAACTAAACCTTTATTGAGCGTAAAAAAATATATTTGAAATACCAAAAACAACAAACATTATGAAAAAAGTTATTTCATTATTAACAGCTGCCTGTTTAGTAGTAACAGCTGCGAATGCACAGGAAGAAAAAAAAGTTGTCATTGTAAAAACAATGGACACCACCATCGTTCACGGAAAGGCTGATGGCCCTCAAAAAATGACGGTGATTGTAGAAAATGGAAAAGTTACCATTAATGGTAAGCCTGTTGAAGGCGCTAATTTACCAGAAATGATGGGTAGTGTAAAAGGTATTCCAAAAGTAATGATGTTCAAATCTGATGATATGAATGCACCACTGCCAAAACTAGAAGGAAAAGTGGGCGAACTAAAAATCGTAAAAGGCATGCCGCTTGATATGAGCAAAATAGGTGAGTCTTTTGATTTTATTACAAAATTTGATGATGGCCCAAAAATGGGTATCAGTATAGAAGACCTAACAGAAGGTCCTGGTGCTAAAGTATTAGAAGTTACTGAGGGTTCTCCAGCTGCAAAAGCAGGTATTGCAAAAAATGATATCATTACCTCTGTAGATGGTTCGTCTATTTGTGATGTAACTACGCTTCAAGAAAAAGCAGGTGATTTAAAAGCAGGCGACGCCATCACCCTGAAATTAACACGTGACGGAAAATCTAAAGAAGTGACTGTTAAAATTCCAAAAAAAGTAAAGAAGGCTAATATATAAGCATCTTAAGTGTGCGATAACCCGGTAACTAATCTTATTTTTGTTTGAGATGACCTCAAGCAAACAATACGAAGCAGTTATCGGGTTAGAAGTACACGCACAGCTAGCTACCAAAAGCAAGCTATTTTGCGCCGATGCCACAACTTTTGGCGCGGCCCCCAATACCCACATCAGCCCTGTTACTATGGGCCATCCGGGTAGTCTTCCAAAAACCAATAAAAAAGCAGTTGAATTTGCCATCAAGATGGGACTTGCCTGCGGCTGTACCATTGTCAAGGAAAACTACTTTGCCAGAAAAAACTACTTCTATCCAGATCTTCCCAAAGGTTATCAGATTTCTCAACACACCACGCCTATTTGTGCAGGTGGTAGAGTACAAATAGCGGTAGAAGGTCAAAAGCGCTTCGTACAATTAAATAGAATTCACTTAGAAGAGGACGCTGGAAAAAGTATTCACGACATAGATCCTTCACATACGCTCATTGACTTAAATAGAGCAGGTACGCCGCTCATCGAAATAGTTACAGAGCCTGATTTATACAGTGCCGATGAAGCTTTCGCTTATGTTACTGAAATTAGAAAACTAGTGCAGTGGCTAGGCGTTTGTGATGGAAATATGGAAGAAGGCTCACTAAGGTGTGACGCCAATGTATCAGTTCGATTAAAAGGAGAGAAAAAATTAGGTACTAAAGTAGAAGTAAAAAATTTGAACTCTATTCGCAACGTAAAAAAAGCCATTGAGTTTGAAATAGCAAGAATGATTGAAGTGCTTGAAGCAGGTGGTACCATTACACAGCAAACCAGAAGTTTTGATGCTTTCAACGATACTACATTTGCCATGCGCGATAAAGAAGAAGCAAATGATTACCGCTATTTTCCAGATCCTGATTTAGCACCATTTGTCTTAAGCGAAACCTATATTGATGCAATAAAAATGGGGCTTCCTATTTTACCCGCCGCTGTGGAAGAAAAATTAATGAGCCACTTTCAATTGAGCGCTTACGATGCTGCACAGCTTTGTGACGCTTTAGCTACCGTTCAATATTTTGAAGCAGCCGCCATACATACAAACAACTTTAAATCGTTGGCCAATTGGATGCTAGGTCCCATTAAATCCTATTTGAATGAAGCTGGACTAGATTTTTCGCATCTTGCGCTACAACCTGCTACGCTAGCGGATCTTATTAAACTTATAGATGCTGGTCAATTAAATTTTTCGGTGTCTGCGTCTAAAATTTTACCTCTATTAGTAGATGGCAAAAAAACAGATGTTTTAGCAGTTGCCACTGAATTAAATGTGCTGCAAGTAAATGATTCAGATATCTTAGAAACATGGGTAGACGCTGCCATAGCTAGTATGCCAGATAAAGTAATTGAATATCAAAAGGGTAAAAAAGGATTGATCGGCTTATTTATTGGGGCGGTTAAAAAAATAAGCAAAGGACAGGCAGACCCAAATAAAGTAAGTGACATGCTCATTAATAAATTAAGTAAATAATTATTCATCAATACATCAATCATGAAAAAAACAATTAGTGTATCTCTAATTGCAGTAACCATTTTAATTGGCTGTGCCGAAAAAAAATATGGTGGCTTTACGGTAAGTGGGAAGGTAAAGAACGGAGGAAGTCAAAAAATTTACTTACAAGAATTACCATTTGCAGGATCAGAGCCTTTGATACTTGACTCCGCAACTTTACAAGAAAATGGAAAATTTGAGCTGCGAGCAACTGCTTTAGAAGAAGGCCTCTACAGACTATCCTTGGAGAAAGGACCTGAAGTTCTACTGATAAACGACGAAAAAAGTATTCGTGTAAATATTGATGTGCACCAACCAAAAAAATACGAAATCGAAGCCTCTGATGCAAGTAAAAGCCTTCAAACTTTATTTGCAAAATATAGTGTAGCAGATTCCTCCTTAATGGTTGTTTTTAATACACTAGAAAGCTTAAAACAACAGTCTGGAAGTGATAGCTTGATACAGGTACTCACTAAAAATAGAGACAACGAACTTCTATCTATTAATAATATCGTAAATGAATTTATTAATACTTCAAAGAGCCCTGCTGCAATCTATTATGCGATTGGTATGGCAACCAGGACAATGCCAGAAGAAGCTGTTAAGCAGCTTGTAGACAAGGCTGCAACCAAGTTTAAAGAACACACAGGTCTTGCTAAAATTAAAGCGCTTATGACGGTTCAACAGGCTGCTCCAAGCACTGGTAGTGTATATGCTCTATTAAACAAGCAGGCACCTGAAATTAATTTACCTGACACAGAGGGTAAAGCTTTTTCATTGTCTTCTTTAAAAGGTAAATATGTACTCGTTGATTTTTGGGCTAGCTGGTGTGGTCCTTGCAGGCAAGAAAATCCAAATGTAGTAGCTGCTTACAATAAGTTTAAAAATAAAAATTTTACCATTTTAGGCGTGTCTTTAGACAATGATAAAGAAGCATGGATAAAGGCCATTAAAAACGACGGACTAAATTGGAAGCACGTAAGTGATTTAAAACAATGGGAATCTACCATGGTTCCTTTATATGGTTTTGATGGCATTCCATTTAATGTGTTAATTGACCCAACTGGCAAAATTATTGCGAGCAGTTTAAGAGGTGAAGATTTAGAAAAAACATTAGCTGCTGTATTAAAATAAATACTAGCATAGATGATAAAAAAAATGGCGCTCGAAATCGAGCGCCATTTTTTTTATTGAATAACTCAATCAATTACCATCCTGGATTTTGAACTAGGTTGGTGTTGATATTGATTTCATACGTAGGAATACCCCAAACAAACTGAGGGTTGTTAGCCGCAACATTAATTTGATGGTAGCTAGTAGCTGGTGTTGTATTGATAGCACCTAAATCTTGTGGTGTACCTCTTGTAAAGCCTAACTTCCAACGCTTCAAGTCAAATAAACGGAAACCTTCAAACGCTAATTCTCTGGTTCTTTCGTTTCTGATTTCAGCCATTAAAGCAGCACCAGTTAAACCTGATAATGCTGTTAAGCCTCTAGCAACACGTAAAGTATTTAGTGTAGATAAAGCAAGCGCTTCACTAGCACCACCTACATTAGCAGCAGCTTCCGCGTAAATCAAGAACTGCTCTGCAGCACGGAATACCTTTGGTGCTTGTTGGTAGTTGGTGAAAGCACCAGTAAATAAAGCTGGGTTACCAGGGAATTTATTTACACACCACATTGTTGGATAGTTAACACCCTGAATAATCACTGGAAGTTGCTTTAAATATACTTGTCTTCTTAAATCAGAAGCAGCAAACATATTTACAAAATCAACAGTTGGGATAAAATCTGGAGTAAACTTACCAGTCGCACCATTAAATCCTAAATAAATAGAATTGGTAGGTGCTTGCTCTGTTTGTCTTACCACAGCACACTGGAAAATAACTTCTGTAGCCAAATCGTTGGTCCACATGTTATTTAAATTGGTAAGGGTGTTTAAAAGTGGATAACGATTGCTTGTAATAATAGTATTAGCAGCAGTCATCGCACCAGTCCAATCTTGCATGTGTAAACGTACACGAGCTTCTAGTGCAGTTGCAACATCAATTGTAAATCTTGTAGCACCTGCTGTTCCAGCGGTAGATGCTAGATTTAATTTTGCAGTAGCGATATCAGATAAAATTTGATCATACACTTTTTGCACTGTAGCTCTTGCTGGTCTAGCATTGATATTAAATTCTAATACCAATGGCACACCTAAATCTGTAGCAGCAGTTGCTCTATCGTAAGGTTTTGCAAAACGCAAAATCAACTCAGAATAGTAGTAAGCACGTGCTAAGTATGCATCTCCTTTGAATTTATTAAGCTGTGCAGCTTCAGTAGCATTGGTAGTTTTAATAGTCTCAAAACCTGCGATACAGGTATTTACATTTCTTAAAGCAAAGTAATAACCCTGCCAAGCACCACTTAAAGCACCATCGTCAGACAAGAAGCTAGTTCCCCATCTATGCGGGTTACCATTTCTGTTACCAAAATCTAGGGTAGCGTTTAATTGATCTGCTTGCACATCCTGAGAGATGTTGTATGAACCATACACCCTACCACGTAAATCTGCGTATAAACCTGTATTCCAAGTTGCCGCATCTTTAGCCGTTTGAAAAGACTGAGATAACTCAATGCTATCAAATGGATAAAGGTCAAGCTTTTTTTCGCAAGATCCTAAACTAAGGATTGCTGCAAAAGCGACCATGTTTTTTATAAGTAATTTTTTCATTTTCATTTTCATTTAACTGGTTATATAAAGCTTAGAACGAAAGGTTTAAACCAACAGCAACTTGACTTGTGTTAGGGTTTGCACCTAATGTTACGTTGGTATCAACCTCAGGATCAGGACCAGAATAATTGGTTAATGTCCAGATGTTACGCATGGTAACATAGAACTTAGCTCCAGTCAATACTTTTTGCTTGTTCAACAATGTTTTTGAAAAATCGTAAGCAAATGTCAACGCTTTTAAACGCATAAATGAAGCGTCTTCAATTAACCTAGTATCAAACTGCGTGAACTGAACACCATATCTTGGGAATACAGTTTTATCACCTGGTTGTTTCCAGTAATTAAGAACTGTATTAGATTGGTTGAATCCAGTAAATTGGTTCGGGTTTTCAAAGAAATAACGGTCGTTGTTGATCATGAATTTGCCCTTAGAGAAAGAGAAATCTGCACTTACAGAAAACTCTCTTACACCAGCGCTAAATCCAAAACCACCATTGAAAGGTGCATATCTATTAATACCTGTATTTTGTTGCAAACCAGCTGTATTAAATGCGTTGGTAGTTGAAGTTTTTGTTGTTTCAACAATTTTATCAGGATTTGGATTTGGTCTGTACCAAGTAGCATCTCCATTTGCAGGATCTACGCCCGCCCAAATTGGGTAGAAATAAGATACTGGTTGACCCACTGCCCAACATACACCGGTGTTAGGAATAATCCAGTACTGCTTGCCTTGGAATAATTCGGTTACTTTTTGTTCTACATAACCAAGGTTTACATATACATTCAAGAAAGAAGATTTCTTTTTAATGAAATCGTAATTAATGTTTGCGTTGAAACCTGAGTTTTTAAGGCTACCTACGTTAGAAGTAACTGAAGAGAAACCAGAAGTCCAAGGGAATGGAACGCTGATTAACATGTTAGAAGTTACACGATCAAAAAACTCTACATCAATGTTAAGCTTGTTAAATAAAGTAGCTTGAGTTCCAACGTTAATTTGCTTTTGAGTTTCCCAAGATAATTCTGGGTTACCCGCAGAGCTTACGCCCCAACCTGGAGAAGAGCTGTATAGATTGGTTCCCACAGTAGCTAAAGATTGGTAGTTACCAATAGATGAGTTACCACTTGTACCAATACTTCCTTTGATTACTAAATTGTTGATCCAACTTACATTTTGTAAGAACTTCTCATTTTTTGCTTTCCACATTAAACCTGCAGAATAAAAAGTAGCACCTCTTAGAGCTCTACCAAAACGAGATGATTGGTCATTACGAACTGATAAGTCTACAAAATATTTAGAATCTAAATTATAGTTTAAACGACCAAAATAAGATGCAAAAGCATATTCATTCATAAATGAACTTGCTTGGAAGTTAGTTGGGCCGGCAGAGATCAATACTAAACGGTCATCTGTTTGACCTGTAGAAGATCCACTGAAACCATTTGTATTATTAGAAATAAATTCTTGACCTGCAAGTAAAGTAAAGCTATTACGCTGCTTCAATTTAAAAGAATACTCTGCAGTATTGGTAATTGTTTTGGTAGTACCTCTTGTGAATGATTCAGAAACTGAACCATTGTTAAGAGAACCTAAAAACGAAGGCAATGTTTTTCCAGAGCTTCTGAAATCATAAAACTCCATACCAGCTTGTGACTTAAGCGTGAAGCCAGCAAATGGATTTAATTGAATATATCCACTTGGGTTGAATTGTACGTTTGCTCCAACACTTTGAATTTTGTCCGCTAAGTAGTTAGGGTTGTAAAAGTTACCACCCGGAATGATATCTGGATATTTTACGCCATTTGCGTCATAAGCAGAGTAGAAAGGTTGACGAAGTAAAGATAAACCTCTATTCAATTGGTTTGAACCATAAGGGTTTGTTTGTCTTTCATCATAACCACCAGATAAGTTAACGCCTAATTTAAACCAGTTGTTAACGGTGGTATTTAAATTAGCACGCATGGTGTAACGTTCAAAATCTGAACGGTAGGTAAGACCTTCTTGCTTGAAAGCAGAACCTGAAATATAATAAGTTGTTTTTCCGCCACCACCAGAGATATTTAAATCAATTTGTTGTGTTGGAATGTTCTCTTTATAATACTGTTGGTACCACTTGGTATCAGCATTGTATTGTGATAACAATGCGGCAACTTGCGCAGGAGTTCTGAATCCAGTTGCAACCCAAAAATCTGTAAGTTGCTTGGTATTCATGAAATTATTGAACAAATCAAGTGTTGGCTTTACTAAATTAGAAACACCATATTGTGATTGAATGGTAATTTTAGAACTGTTTACTTTACCTTTTTTAGTAGTAAGATAAATTACTCCGTTTGCCGCTCTTGATCCATAAATAGAAGTTGAAGAAGCGTCTCTTAGAACAGTTACTGATTCAAAATCTTCAGGGTTTAAACTAACAATTGTACCCGGATCAATTGGAACACCATCCAAAACATAGAGTGGAGTTGAGCTTGCACCCAAAGATCCCACACCATTTAAACGAACAGATGGTGTAGCCGAAGGCTCTCCAGAACTGTTGTACACTTGCAAGCCTGGTACCTGACCTTGTAAGGCATCAAACATGTTTGCAGAAGGTCTATTCTGTAATCTTTCTGCATTCACAGATACTACAGAACCAGTCACATCTGATTTCTTTTTGGCAGCACCATAACCAACTACAATTACTTCATCTAATGCATCTGCAGCAGAAGCTGCAAGTGAAGCGTTTGCTGTATTGTTGGCAGCAATGGTAACGTCTTTTTGAACAAAGTTTAACGAAGAAATCGTTAGTACTTTAACTGAATTAGGCACCGTTAATTTAAAGGTTCCATCAGCAGCTGTGGTTGTACCACCTTTTGATGATTTAGCAACTACGCTTGCTCCAGCAATTGCAGCGCCTTTTTCATCAGTAACCTTACCGGTAACCGTGCGGTTTTGTGCGAACGATTGCGTAAAAGCAAATGTTGCACACAAAATCATGACAACTAATTTTCTCATATTTTGGTTTTTAGTGTAAAAATGCAGTGGCGAATTTAATAAAATATTAACAATAGCACCTTTTTGCATGCGGTAATTACAAGTATTTAATCAATTATTTACCGATTTAGCGAATTTCAATGGAAAAATTATGTATAAAAAACTGATAATCAGTTATATACAAGTCAATAAAGTTACATTAAAAATGTTTGCAATATGCTTAATTTATTAAGTAAAAATTAAACAAATTGATAGGGATTGAAACAAACTTATTTGTCGCGCTTCTGAAAATGCAAAATCAGCACCGGCAAAAGGATCAAATTGGTTAATGTGCCCACTACAAGAGTTAAAGAAGTAAGCCATCCAAGTGCTTTGGTACCTCCAAAATCACTGATACAAAATATAATAAACCCCGCAATCAGCACAAGTGAAGTATAAATAATACTAATCCCTGTGTGCTTAATGGTTTGAATCAGTGTTGGACCCACCTGGTTATTATAATGTGGTAATTCTTGTTTGTAATTGATCAAAAACCTGATGGTTACATCAATTGCAATACCCAGCGCAATGCTAAATATTAATACCGTAGAAGGCTTTAAAGCAATACCTGCCCAACCCATTACCCCTGCTGTAATTACAAGTGGAATAACGTTTGGAATTAATGAACATAGCAGTATTCGAATAGATCTAAACAAATAAAGCATACAAAGTGCAATAAGCAAAAATGCCCATACAATGCTTTCCTCGAGACCTTTGATGATAAAACTAGAACCCTCTAAAAATGTAATGGTACTACCCGTAAATGTTACTTTATAATGCGCCGTGTCAAAAATTTCTGCGGCTTTTGTTTCAAAATCTTTAATTAAAACCGGAAGTTTTGCGCTTCCAAGATCTTTCATATTCACACTAATGCGGGCTACCTGCTTTGTGCTATCCATAAAACTGTTAAGCAGTTTTGCAACGCCTTCTTTTTTAACCTGAGTCCCCGAATCTTTTGACGCTGGTGATTTCAAATAGGGTCCCATAAAGGCGAGGTCGCCCTCGTAAGGAATATCATAACTTAAAGTATCACCATCATAGTAAGCCTGCTTTGCAAATTTTAATCCTTCAACAAACGAAAGTGGTCTTGCTGTTTCGGGGTGTGCTGCGATATATACAGACAACTCTTCAATTTTTGAAATAGGACCGGTGGTGCGGAGTAAACCATTTTTCTTTTTGGTGTCCACCATAATTTCAAGTGGCATTACGCCGCCAAAATTCTTTTCAAACCATTTAAGGTCGGTGTAAATTTTATCTTGCTTTGGAAGGTCATCCACAATAAATCCTTCAGATTTTAGCTTGCTCATTCCAATGAGCGCAAACACGGTAATTACTATAGTTACGCCATATACCCAGCGCGCATGATGAAAAGTCCAGCGCTCAATTTTAACCAATAATTTTTCTAAAATTTTATTGTCGAGATAACGCGTATGTTTTGGCTTGGGCGCTGGTAAAAAACTAAGTACTGCAGGTATAAACACTAGCGATATAAAAAATAATACCATGATGTTGAATCCGGCAACGAGTCCAAATTCTTTTAAGAGCGCACTTTTAGTTAAAGCAAAAACAGCAAATCCAATAGCAGCAGCAATATTGCAAAACAGTGTTACAATACCCATTCGGCCTACCATCGTAATAATTGCTTTGTCCTTATCTTTTAATTCTAAAAACGCAGTATGGTATTTATTAAAAAAATAAATGCAATTAGGAATACCTATTACCACAACAAGTGGTGGAATCAGCGCTGTTAAAAGTGTTATTTTATACCCTAGTAAAACAACGGTTCCAAGGCTCCAGATAACACCAATGGCAACAACTACCATACTCATGAGCATAGCGCTAATCGATCTAAAAAATAATAGCAGTGTTAATGCCGATAAAACAAAAGAAGCAATTAAAAAGATGTTCATCTCCTTTTTAATTCTATCAGCAACAATGGTTCTAATATAAGGAAGGCCGCTCAAGCGAACTGTTGAGTTAGTTTCTTTTTCAAATGCTTGAATGGCTTTATTAATTTCCTGAATAAGCGCCGATCTGTTCTTTGAATTGATAATCGCACCATCTAATGAAACCCCCATTAAATAAGCATTTGAACTAGGACTGTAGAGCAATGTTTTATAAAAAGGTAGCGACTTAAATACAAGTGCAGCACTATCTAAACTTGCTTGATTGGTATAGGGAGGTGTGAATATTTTTACAGATTTAAATTGAGCAGCAGCCGTGTCATTGATTAGATTAACTACATCCGGTATATTTAAAATAGCTGTTACACCTTGTAAGCTTTTGATTGTTTTTTGTAAATCTGCAACTGCATTAAAATAAGACTTTTCATAAAAATGATCCGTTTCAAAACCAACAACCATGGTATTACCATCTACCCCAAATCGTTTTAAAAATGCTTGATAATCTTGGTATTTAGGATTGTTGGTTGGAATCGCTCTAGTAAACTCGTAACTAAGAGACACTTTTGAAGCGTGATACCCCATAAAACAAGTACTGCCCAATAATGCAAGGAGTAAAAAAACACGACGTTTTATGATCCATTGTCCTAAAGTATACCACATAGTAGAGGGGTTTGATTTTGCGGAGCAAAAGTCGGTTAAAAAACTCAGTTTTTATAGCTAGAGCACAAAGAAATACGCAGTAGCTTGACAAAGGGCACCCACTAATAATCCCATATATACTTCTTTTAGGGTGTGGTCAGAAATATACAACCTGCAACTTGCTACAATACCTGTAAGCAATAAAACACCTGCAATTACTATACCCATGGGTTGATGATAATGAAATGCAAATAAAACGATGGCCATGCTCGCCCCACCCATACCTATCCCATGCAAACTGATTTTATAAAAATTGTTTGCGATAAGACCTACAGAAGTGGCCATAAAAATACCCGTATAAAAAAATTGTAAAACGACTGGCTGGTCGGTAAAGTTTCTACTTAAGTAATGCATCCACCAATAAAAAAACATCGTAATGATATATGGTATGATGCGTTCTTTTTGGGTACGCAAATAAATACTTTCTGAAAACTTTAAACGCCACAATAAAAAAACAGCAAAGGCAGGAAAAAAAGCAGTCATCCAAAAAACACTAAACAAACGGAGCTTTAACTGCCATGGTGTAATTCCTGCAAACTCATACGGAAAGAGCGTCATGAGTAATAAAAAAATGTAAGTTGGAATAAACAGCGGGTGCAATACATAAGACACAACTTGCGCCAAAAAGCGAAGGATTGGATGCGTTGTTGAAGGCGTAGTTGTTGTCATGCTATTATAATTCTTTTCTTAAACGTGCAACAGGGATATGCAATTGCTCTCTGTATTTTGCAACGGTTCTTCTTGCAATATTATATCCTTTTTGCTGAAGCATGTCCGTTAAAATTTCATCGCTTAAAGGCAATTGTTTTTCTTCCGACTCTATTAGCTCACTTAATATTTTTTTCACTTCCCGGGTACTTACCTCTTCGCCGCTATCGGTACTTAATGATTCACTAAAGAAAAACTTAAGTCTAAAAGTACCATACTCAGTTTGCACAAACTTGCTATTGGCAACCCTACTCACGGTAGAAATATCAAGTCCAGTTTGAAGTGCAATATCTTTTAAAATCATGGGCTTCAATGCTGTTTCATCACCCGATAAAAAGAAAGCTTGCTGATGCACTAGTATGGCTTTCATGGTATTTGTAAGCGTTGCTTGACGCTGTTCAATCATGTCTATAAACCACTTTGCCGCATCAATTTTTTGCTTGATAAATAGTACTGCTTCTTTTTGACGCGGATCTTTTTTACTGCCTTTTTCATACTCCTTTAGCATATCTCTGTAACCCTCACTAACACGGAGTTCTGGGGCATTTTTAGCATTTAACGTTAGCTCCAATTGACCGCCATTGTTAAGCACAAAAAAATCCGGAATAATATACGTTTGTGCCTTATCAATATTTGTAAAATTACCACCGGGCTTAGGATTTAATTTTATAATTTGGCCCACTACTTCTTTAATTTCTGCGTCACTTAAATCCAATTGGCGTTGGATTTTTTCGTAGTGCTTTTTTGTAAACTCTTCAAAGTATTTTGTAAGAATTGTGATGGCTAATTGTACCGATTTGCCTTCCGATTTTTTTCTTTTCAATTGAAGTAAAAGACATTCTTGCAAATCTCTAGCACCAATACCCGCAGGGTCAAAATCTTGAATTCGTAAAACTATTTTTTCAATTTCTTTTTTTGAAACCTCTATACCTTGTCTGAATGCTAAATCATCAGCTATAGAAGATAACGCTCTTCGTAAATAACCATCGTCGTCTAAACTACCAAGCACCTGCTCTGCAATGGTATAATCACGTTCATCAAGCTCCAACATACCAAGCTGATCGGTTAAGAGTTCATGAAAACTTGTTTCAATTTTAATTGGAATGACAGCGTTATCATCCATTTCAGGATAATTGTCATCCTTTAATTTATAGTCTGCAATTTCACCATCGTCATCTACTATAAAATCAGTATCATCCGAAGGCTCATATTCATCTAATGGTGCAGGCTCATCCTCTGGTATTTCAGCATCAAACTCATTATCTACCTCTTCACCAAATTCAATTTCTTTTTCACCCTCCGCCATTTCGAGTGCCGGATTTTCTTCAAGTTCAGACTGAATCCTTTCTTCCAAATTAGCCGTAGGTACCTGCAATAGCTTCATGAGCTGAATCTGTTGCGGAGATAGCTTTTGTAATAATTTTTGTTGAAAAGATTGACTTAAAGACATCCGTTAAATTCAAGTAATTATAACACTTTGGTAATCGCTGCTAACATTTTTTCTCCCTTCTCTTTTATTTGTTCTTCTGTCCAAAGTAAACTAATGGCAGTAGAAACAGTGCGGCTCATAATGGCGTCGCTTTTTGCAAAAGACTGGGTTTGCAAAGAAAGCAAAGCGTTTGTTTGCGCGTCATTTAAACGATTAAGGGTAATCGCATTTTTTAAATGATCCCACTTAGTTATATAATGCCAGTTGTTTGCGTACCAATAAAAATTACCAGCAAATACCCCTGCTTCTTTTAATGACTCGATAGCAGCTTTTGTACCCGCTTCTGTGGGAAGCATCCAAGATAAAAAACTGCAGCTGTCGCCGTCTTCATCAGGCACTGATCTAAAGGTAATGCCAGGTACTTGTTCTAAATAACTGCGTAATAATTTATTGTTTTTGCGCTGGATAGATAAAAAAGTATCAAGCTTTTTAATTTGCGCTAACCCAACGGCAGCGTGCAGTTCACTGATTCTAAAATTGTATCCAATAAACGGATGTAGGTCTGCGCCACGGTCTACGCCTAGGTGGTCATGACCATGATCGGTGTAAGCATCACATTTAGTGTACACGTCTTTATCGTTTGTCATGACAACGCCACCTTCGCCACATGTAATTGTTTTTACAAAGTCAAAAGAAAAAGTACCTGCATGTCCAATGGTGCCTAATTTTTTTCCTTTGTAGGTGCCGCCAATACTCTGACAAGCGTCTTCTAATAATATTAAATGATGGTCATTACAAATTTGCTGAAGCGCATCCATATCCGCCATGCTACCGCACATATGCACGGGCATCACACATTTTGTTTTGGGTGTTATTGCAGCTTTAACTGCGGCTGGGTCTAGGGTTAAAGTTTCATCAATATCTACTAAAACGGGTACGGCACCAACGCTTAAAATAGCTTCAAAACTTGCTACAAAAGTAAATGAAGGCATGATTACCTCGTCACCAACTCCAATGCCAAGTGCTGCCATTGCTGTTGTTAATGCAGCGGTACCACTAGAGGTAAGTTGTGCATGATTACAACCAAAAACCTGTGTTACTGCGGCTTCTAATTCTTTAGATTTCCAGATGCCTTTTCGGGGGCCATCAAACCCGTAACGCATTAATATTCCGGTTTCTAAAACCTCATTCACTTCTTTTCTTTCTTCGTCACCAAAAAATTCAAATCCTGGCATATATTATGTTTAGACTGCAAAGGTAAAGAACTTAGTTGCATCTTGTATTGGCATTATCTTTGCATTATGAATCCTACCTTGTTTTATTGTTACGACGCCTATTGTGGCTGGTGCTATGGCTTTTGCCCTGTTATCAAAAAAATAGTCGAAAACTACCCTACTTTACAAGTAGAAGTGCTTTCTGGCGGCATGATTATGCCCGAAAAACCCGTTCCAATCAGCGCTACCGCTCATTATATTTTAGGTGCCTATAAAAATGTGGAGGAATTAACCGGCGTAGAATTTGGGGAAGACTACCTCTGGCATATTAAAAACCCCGAATTAAGCGACTGGTTCCCACATTCAGAAAAACCAGCCATTGCGCTTTCCATTTTTAAGGAGTTTTACCCCGAACGTCAGGTAGAATTTGCAACCGATTTACAAATAGCCCTCCATTATGAGGGCCGTGATTTAACGGACAATGAAGCGTATAGACACTTACTTGAAAAATATAGTATTGCCCCCGAAACTTTTTATGAAAAATTAGCCAGCGAAACCTATAAAGATCAAGCCCACTATGAGTTTTCGCTGGTCAAACAATTACAAGTAACCGGATTCCCATGTGTATTATTACAAGTCAATGAATCAAAATTTCATTTGTTAGCGAGGGGTTACACAGATTATGAAACCCTGCGCGCAAGACTTGATATAGCACTAGCAGAAGCCTCAAAAACGAATTAGTAGTTTTTTAACCTTATTTTACCTTTACTTTGCACAACGTAAACAAAGCATATGGAGTACAGTAATTTAGTATCAATCTCTGGCCTTAGTGGTCTATTTGAAATGGTTGCCAGCAAAACAGATGGCGCTATCGTTAAGTCTTTAGAAGACAAAACCACAAAGTTTGTAAGTAGCAGAGTACACAACTTTTCTCATTTAGAAAGCATTGAAGTGTATACCGTTCGTGACAATATCAATCTAGTAGAGCTTTTTCAAACGATGGCAGCTTCTAAAGAAGCTCTTCCTTCCGAAAAAGACCCTGCAGCTATTGTGGCTTACTTTAAAAAAGTGTATGCCGATATGGATTTTGACCGTGTCTATCCTAGTGATATGAAAAAGATGGTAAAATGGTTTAGTATTTTAAAAGCCAATAACATCGAAATTAAATTATCTGAAGAGCCTGAAGAAGAAACAGAAGCATAATTTAAGAGAACCTATATAAAAGTCGCAAAAGCTTGTCTTTTGCGACTTTTTTTTGCCCATACCTTCCATTAAACTAAGAGAAATCTTACATTGTGACACTCAATTTACCATCATGAAAAAATTCTTACTCATTACTGTTTTAGGATGCTCTTTATTTACAAGTAAAGCGCAGCGTTTTTCTGAAAAATCAGAAGCATCTGAAGCTTGGGTAAACGCACAGTTCAATAAATTAACGCCCGAGGAGCGCATTGCTCAACTAATGATTGTAAGAGCACATAGCAATTTAGGAGAAGCGCATGTGAAAGAAGTTACCGAATTAGTGACCAAATTTAATGTGGGTGGTTTGTGTTTTTTTCAGGGTGGACCCATCAGACAAGCTAACCTCACCAATGCCTATCAATCACTTGCTAAAACACCACTTATGATTGCCATTGATGGTGAGTGGGGTTTAGGTATGCGACTCGATAGTGTTATCAATTTTCCACGTCAACTCATGATGGGTGCCGTGAATGACGCCAATTTAATTTATCAATTTGGACGCATTGTAGGTGAGCAATGCAAACGCCTTGGTATTCAAATTAATTACGCACCGGATGTAGATATCAACAACAATCCAAAAAATCCAGTGATCAATGACAGAAGTTTTGGTGAAGACAAATACAAAGTAGCGCAGTATGGCGTTGCTTATATGCGCGGCATGCAAGACGTAAACGTAATGGCTTGTGCTAAACATTTTCCAGGACACGGAGACGTAGCTGTAGACTCACACTATGATTTACCCATCATTTATAAATCTAGGGGATCGCTTGACTCTTTAGAATTATATCCTTTTAAAGAAATGATTAAAGCCGGCGTTGGTAGTGTTATGATGGCGCATTTGTCAATTCCTGCATTAGACACGACCAGCAATTTGCCAACTTCTTTGTCTGCCATTGCTGTTCAAAATTTACTCCGCAATGAACTTGGATACAATGGTATCACGTTTACTGATGCACTAGAAATGAAAGGCGTTTCAAAGTTTTTTCCTAAAGGTGAAGCGTCTGTAATGTCTCTAATTGCTGGTAACGATATGCTTTGCTTACCTGGCGATATTGAAGGTAGCATTGAAAAAGTAAAAGAAGCTATAGCCATCGGAAAGCTAAGCTGGGAAGACCTTAACCAAAGAGTTAAAAAAGTATTACGCGCTAAATATAATTTAGGGCTCGACCGCTTACAACCCATCGATACTACTAATTTAGCTGCAGACCTAAATGCTTCTACAAACGAACTAAAAGAGATACTAGCAAAAAAAGCATTAACCGTTTTAAAACTTGAGAATAAAAAATTATTACCATTACAATCAAAAAATACAAAAACATTGTATATAGGTATTGGCGCTCCTAAAGAAAATAGTTTCGCAACAAGTATCAAAGAAACCTATGGTGCTGATATTGTACTCTTTAATTTTTCAGATAGCACCACTAAAGCAGATAGCATTGCCAAATTAACAAGTGGTTACGACGCTGTTATTGTTGGGATGCATAATTTTAGCAGAAAGCCAGCCAATAATTTTGGTATTTCTGATGCTGCACTTGGCTTACTCTCAAAAGTACAAGGGGCTAATACCATTAACTTCTGTTTTGGAAATCCTTACGCGGTAGCAAATTTATGTGGCGCCAATAATGTAGTGGTTTGTTATGAAGATGACGAAATCACACAAAAAGCGGGCGTACAATTGTTACAAGGTGTTACCCAGCCAGAAGGAAAATTACCTGTTACCGTTTGCGATAATTTTAGTTTTGGTAGCGGTATCGAAACGGCCAGTTATTTTAACACAGCCGTTCCAGAAGAAGTAGGCATGAGTAGCGCTGGGCTTCAAAAAATTGATAGCATTGCCAAAGCAGCCATTGATAGCGCTGCTATTCCGGGCTGTGTAGTATTAGTGGCCAAAAATGGTAAAGTGGTTTACAACAAAGCTTTTGGAACCACCAATTACAACAACACGGTTCCCATGCAAACAGATATGGTGTTTGATTTGGCTTCTGTCACTAAAATATCTGCTACTACCGTGGCCATCATGAAACTTGTTGAAACCAAAAAAGTAAAACTGCATAAAACCATTGGCGATTATATTCCATGGGTTCGAGGATCAGACAAAGCATCCATTAAAATAGTTGATCTTTTGTTACACCAAGCAGGACTTGTTCCTTTTATTACTTTTTATAAAGAAGTATTGGATCCAGCTACCAATAAACCATCTTCCAAATATTTTTCTACAACTGCTACACCACAATTTCCAGTTCGTGTTGCAGAAAATGTATACCTCCGAAAAGATTGGCAGGATAGTATGTATGCGCGTATACTATCTAGTAGCACGCCTACAGCTGGGAAATATGTATACAGTGATAATGATTTTATTTTTCTAGGAAAAGTGGTGGAATCCGTTACGGGCATGGGCTTGGACGCCTATGTAGCAGAGCAGTTTTATAAACCGCTAGAGATGCATAGCACAGGTTTTTTGCCTACTGCAAAAATGCCATTAAGTAAAATTATTCCTACCGAGGTAGAAGCCCATTTTAGAGCACAACAAACCCATGGAGATGTTCATGATGAGGGTGCTGCAATGTTTGGTGGCGTGGCTGGACATGCCGGTTTATTTAGCAATGCATATGATTTAGCCAAACTCTATCAAATGTTATTAAATGGAGGTGTACTAAACGGCAAACGCTATTTAAAAAAATCTACCATTCAAAAATTTACCGCTTACAATTCTGATATTTCTAGAAGAGGTTTGGGTTTTGATAAACCTGAAAAAGACAATGCTACAAGAAAAGAAGCCTACCCTTCTAAAAGTGTATCTTCTGAAACATACGGCCACACTGGATTTACCGGTACTTGCGTATGGGTAGACCCAACCAAACAACTGGTATATGTCTTTTTATCTAGCAGGGTTTCTCCAACAAGGAACAATACCAAATTTGGTAGACTAAATGTTAGGCCCAATATTCAAGAAGCTATCTACAGCGCAATTCAATAAAATAAGCTACCTTACTGCCATGCACTATTATTAAAGTGCACGGCGCTCATGATATCCATTGCCATTGTAGATGATCACCGCCTCATGCGGGCTGGACTTGCCAATATGATTGCTGGATTTAAGGGTTATAAAGTAACCATTGAAGCGGGCAACGGCCTTTTATTTATCGAGTCACTCAAAAAAAACAAAGCCCCAAGCATTGTGCTGTTAGATATTAATATGCCAGAAATGGATGGGTATCAAACAGCGCAGTGGATTCGAGAAAATTTACCCGATACAAAAATCATTGCACTCAGCATGTATGAGAACGATTATGCTATCATACAAATGCTAAAAAATGGTTGTCATGGTTATTTATTAAAGAATTCGGAACCGATGCTACTGTATACAGCCTTGAACGAAATAAAAAAGTACGGTTATTTTAGCAACGATATGGTTTCTGATAAACTAATCCATTATATTGGCGACGAATCGGCACTAAAAAAACAACAGGATCAAGTTAATCAATTAACAGAAAAAGAAAAAGCCTTTATGGGCTGGGTTTGTACCGACAAAACTTACAAAGAAATTGCCGACAAAATGTTTATTAGTCCACGCACAGTAGATACCTACCGGGATCATTTGTTTAAAAAGCTAGACGTTAAAACCAGGGTGGGCCTCGCATTATTTGCCATCAAAAATAACTTGGCAGTCATTTAGTTTTTATGAATTAATTTTAATTCATGTTCCTCTGTAAAAGAATTTTATTTTTCATTTGTGGTCTTTCATTCACAATGGCTGCTTTTTCGCAAGCACCACCTATTGGAAGCTGGCGTGTGCACCATAGTTATGCTGGAACATTAGAAGTTGTACAAGGAGATAAAATTTACACTGCCACTTCGGAGGCTATTTTTAGCACCAGCAATACGGGTCAGTTCGAATTCTTTAATAAACTAACGGGTTTATCTGAAGCTTCTATCGCTACCATTTGCTGGGATAACGAAACAGAGCAGTTGGTGGTTGCTTATACCAATAACAATATAGATGTAATAAAAGGAGGCCTTGTAAAAAACATCTATGATCTTGTGAGAACAAGTCGCATTCAAAAAATCAATTCGATATACGCTGATAAAGGAATAGCCTACGTAAGCACAAACATAGGTGTTGTAGTCATTGACTTATTCAAATACGAAATAAAAGAAAGTTGGATATTAGGTGCTAATGGAAATACAGTAGACGTTTTTTCACTTACTAAAAGCCTTGGCAATTGGTATGCTGCTACAGCTAATGGTATTTATACCACTGCTATTTCAAACACAAATATTGCGGATGCGAAATCTTGGACTGTTTTTTATAACGCGTCAAACACAATGCCCGTAACAAAAATAAGTGGCACACCTACTGGCCTCATCATTGAAAAAAATGATAGTCTTTTACTTATTCAGCCTAGTGCTTCCACTACTTTATTTTATAAAGCATCGGAACAAATAAAATCCTGGCTGTTTAATGAACAAAAAATTACCATCGCAACAACGGATAAGCAAACAAGCAAAGCACGCGTGCACCAATTAACCATGGGTAATGCAACCGGACTTGTTTTTGAACAACCTGCTATATTCATAAACCCTACTGCCTGTATTTTTTCAAATGGCATCATTTGGATCAGTGACAGTGTAACGGGCCTCATTAAATTAGACCCTAGTACAAATAGTTTTGTAAAAATTATTCCAGGTGGACCAAGCGGGCAAATTACCACGGCACTGCTAGCCACAAGTACAGGTGTATTAGCTGCTTCTACATCAAAAAAAGGATTGACGGTACTAGAAAATGGAAAATGGCTGCCGCAAAATGGTTTAGATAGCGTAACAGGCGTTCAGTCTATTGCAATCAATCATCTAGACAATAGCATTTGGCTCAGTACCGCACAAATGGGTGTGACAAAATGGCAAAATAACAAAGTTCAAATTTTTAACGCACGCAATAGTAGCCTTAAGGGTGCAGCAAATAACACTTGTTTTACAACTGGTGTAACAGTTGATACCAAAGGAAATATTTGGGTAAGCAACCCAGGTACAGCAATATCACTCCATGTTTACCAGCCGGATGGCAAATGGACCGGATTTACAAACCCTTATGGTTTAACAGATGCGGGTGCATTAGCAATAGATGACATAGGACAAATTTGGTGTGTAAACACAAATGCAAATGGACTACTTGTTTACAATCCAGGAAATTCTTTAACATCTAGTGCAGATGATAAATGGAAACAATATAAAGCAGGAACGGGTTTGGGTAATTTACCTAGCAACCAAGTAAACTGCATTGAAAAAGATAAAAATGGATTTATTTGGGTAGGAACTGATAGAGGTATTGGAATTATACAATGCACCGAAAATATTTTTACGCCAGCAAGTTGTGACGCACTATTACCTGTTGTGCAACAAGATCGATTTGCAGGGCTTTTATTTAAGGATGAAAATGTACAAACCATTGCAGTTGACGGTGCCGACAGAAAATGGGTGGGTACCAAAAATGGCGTTTGGCTCATCAGCGCTACCGGAGAAAAAGTTATTTATAGATTTTCATCAAGCAATAGTCCTTTACCCGGCAATGACGTTTCTAAAATTTCTATAGACCCCCTAACCGGCGAAGTTTTTATTGCTACGAATAATGGACTTTGTAGTTTTAGAAGTACTGCTACAGAAGGAGTAGCAACACAGCAACAAGTACTCGTATTTCCAAATCCTGTTCCGCCAGGATACAATGGTAGCATAGCTATTAGAGGCCTAACCAACAATGCACTTGTAAAAATCATCAACTTATATGGTGCGCTCGTATATCAAACTAGAGCCTTAGGTGGGCAAGCTATTTGGGATGCTAAAAATACAAATGGTGTAAAAGTAGCCAGTGGTGTTTACTTGGTTATTTGCAGAGATGATAGTGGTACTGAAAAAATCGCCACAAAAATTACAATTGTTCAGGGAAGGTAAAATTACTTTTTTTGAAAGTCGTAAAACCGCGCCACTACAAATTTTAAAGAACCTTGTTCTCCTGGTGCTACACGGTACATCAATCGGCGCATTTTTCCGGTAGGTTGTTGTACACCATTTGCATCTTTTTCATACAAAGGATAGGTTCGCATTAAAACACCTTCTAAAAGCATATACTTATCTGAGCCCCTGTAACCATCGCGCAACCTGGGATCATCGAGTATGTCAGGAAAAACGATAGGTGCTACCGATTTATTTTCTTGAGAGCTAATAGCAATCACCGAGCTTTTATTTAGTGAGTCAAAATTCGCAACGTATAATAATAATTCTGGAAAACCATCTTTATTCAAATCATCTACTTCTGTGCCAATTAAAACCCCTTTTAATTCAAAACTAAAATCACGCATTTCACTTTCAAAACCAACTGGATAAATACTAATTGGATTTTTTTCAGATGATTTGTTGAAGCAATTGATACGGTAGCCTGCTTTACCCACTTTCATAGTGGTATCAATTCGACGACTCTGCGCCATTAATATAGTTGGTATAAGTGCTAGCGCAAAAAAGAGTGTACGAATAAGCATGAACCGCATACGAAAATATAGTTTAGGACACTAAATTAAATAAAATAATGGTAGTTACATATTTCTTCTATATTGCCCACCCACTTCATATAAAGCTTCGGTAATTTGACCCAAAGAACAATATTTGACAGCGTCCATCAGTGATTCAAATAGATTTTCATTAGCAACAGCCGCCTTTTTTAAGGCCATAATTTTAATGGGCGCTACTGCTTCATTGCGTTTCCAAAAAGCATGTAAATTATCTATTTGCCTTTCCTTTTCGATGGTCGTAGAACGAATCACTTCGGTAGGTAAAATAGTAGGACTTCCTTTTTTATTTAAAAAACTATTCACGCCAACAATTGGGAGTTCACCGGTATGTTTCAGCGTTTCGTAGTACATGCTCTCTTCCTGAATTTTATTACGCTGATACATTCTTTCCATAGCACCTAGTACACCACCTCTTTCACTAATTTTTTCAAACTCAATTAAAACCGCTTCTTCCACTAAATCTGTTAAGGCTTCAATGGCAAAGCTACCCTGAATAAAGTTTTCAGTTTTAGCTGCCCCCAGTTCTTTATTGATAATTAATTGAATGGCCATGGCTCTTCTCACACTTTCCTCGGTTGGAGTTGTAATGGCTTCATCGTATGCGTTGGTATGCAAACTATTACAGTTGTCATAGATTGCGTAAAGTGCCTGAAGCGTTGTTCTGATATCATTAAAATCTATTTCTTGCGCGTGCAAGCTTCTACCACTTGTTTGAATATGGTATTTTAATTTTTGCGAACGTTCGTTTCCTTTGTATTTAAATTTAATGGCTTTGGCCCAAATTCTTCTGGCAACTCTACCAATCACACTATACTCGGGGTCCATACCATTACTAAAGAAAAAAGATAAGTTAGGTGCAAAATCATCGATATGCATACCCCTGCTTAAATAATATTCTACATAGGTAAATCCATTGGCGAGTGTAAATGCAAGTTGGGTAATTGGATTGGCACCTGCTTCTGCAATATGATAACCGCTAATACTTACACTATAAAAGTTTTGAACTTTGTGGGTGATAAAATAGGATTGTACATCACCCATTAATTTAAGCGCAAACTCAGTAGAAAAAATACAAGTGTTTTGTGCTTGATCTTCTTTTAGAATATCTGCTTGCACCGTGCCGCGCACACTAGACAGTGCTTGTGCTTTTATGGTTGCATACACATCCGCAGGTAGTACTTCGTCGCCACTTAATCCAAGTAATTGAAGACCTAGTCCATTATTACCTTCAGGAAGTTTATCACCACTATCTGATACTGCATATTGAGGAGGTGCGGCAGCTCCATATTTATTTTGAAATGCTTTTTGAACAAGTTCTTGTGCATTATTAGTTGCTATCCATTTTTCACAAAGTTGATCGATTGCAGCATGCATAAAAAAGGCCAAAATAATAGGAGCTGGGCCATTAATGGTCATACTCACCGATGTTTTTGGATCGCACAAATCAAAGCCACTGTATAATTTTTTAGCATCATCAATGGTGGCGATGTTTACGCCACTGTTACCAATTTTTCCAAAAATATCCGGACGCGTTGCAGGGTCTTCGCCATATAATGTAACACTATCAAACGCAGTTGATAAACGTATTGCGGGTTGATCTACAGATACATAATGAAATCTTCTGTTGGTTCTTTCCGGACATCCTTCCCCAGCAAACATTCGGGTAGGATCTTCGCCTTCTCTTTTAAGTTCAAATACACCAGCTGTGTACGGAAATTTTCCAGGCACGTTTTCTTGCAACTGCCATTTTAAAATACTACCACTGTCTGTATAAGTGGGTAGCATTACTTTTGCGATTTTACTGCCACTTAGTGATGTTGTGGTTAGTGGAATAGAAATATTTTTACCTCGAATTGTATACGTTAAAAAATCGGCGTTGTATTTTTCTACAACTGATGGCCAGTTTTCTATCAATGTTTTACAACTTGGATCTAGCGCGGCTACTATGTTTTCTTTTGCTTTTGCAACCTCACTAATAGCTGTATCATTTTTATTTGCTTCAAGTATTTCTAAAGTTCCATTTAGCTGATACAGTTTTGTTGCAAGCGCCACTTGTTCTAATACCCAAGCATCATAAGACCTATTACTCGACGCTATTTCAGCCAAGTAGCGCACTTTATTAGCCGGAATAATAGGCGCTTGTTGTGCTACTTTTTTTAAGTCTTCAGAAACTGTATTAACGCTCGCTGTTGGAGTAAAAACGATGCCCGTTTTAGCTGCTACTGTTTCAAAAATTAAATCTACCAATGTATGTATCCCAGGATCATTAAACTGCGCAGCAATGGTGCCAACAACAGGCAGTGTTTCATCTGCAGCGTCCCATAATTGATGACTACGTTTGTACTGCTTTCGCACATCATGAAGTGCATCTTTTGCACCAGACTTGTCAAATTTGTTCATGCAAATAATATCTGCATAATCAATCATGTTTATTTTTTCCAGTTGTGATGCTGCGCCATATTCTGGCGTCATAGCATACATACTCACGGAACAATAATCGATAATGGAAGCATCACTTTGTCCAACACCGGCAGATTCTAAAATGATAAAATCGTACCCCGCGGCTTTACAAATATCAATGGCACCTGATACGTGTTTACTTAACGCTACATTTTCTGACCTTGTGGCCATGCTGCGCATGTAAGCCCTAGGATGCGCTATAGCATTCATTCTTATGCGGTCGCCGAGCAATGCGCCGCCTGTTTTTTTCTTAGAAGGATCAACAGAAATTACAGCAATTGTTTTGTTTGGAAATAAATATAAATACCTTCTTACAATTTCATCTGTGATAGAACTCTTGCCTGCACCACCTGTGCCCGTAATACCTAATACTGGAATTTGTGCATTAGATACTGCTGTATTTATTTCATGACCATCCTTGTTTTCTAAACGCGTGATGGCTCTTGCAACATTTCTAACATCTATAGGACCACCTAGTGTAAAGGGCTTATTAAAATCTCCTTTGTCTTCAACTTCAAAATCAGATAAAGTAATGAGCTCTTTAATCATACCTTCAAGCCCCAAACGTCTTCCATCATCCGGCGAATAAATTTTTGTTATTCCGTATGCATGCAACTGTTCAATCTCTTCTGGTAAAATGGTACCCCCACCGCCACCAAATATTTTGATATGTCCATATCCATTTTCAACGAGCAAGTCACGCATGTAACTAAAGAACTCAATATGACCACCCTGATAACTTGTTACAGCTATTGCTTGAGCATCTTCCTCAATAGCGCAGGAAACTATTTCTTGTGCTGTTCTATTGTGACCCAAATGAATAATTTCAGCACCCTGCGCTTGTAAAATTCGGCGCATAATATTGATAGAAGCATCATGCCCATCAAATAAACTTGCTGCTGTTACAATTCTAATTTTGTGCTTGTTGGCGTTGCTCATAGTTACTTCCAATTCTGCCGCAAAAATAAGACATTAGAGGGTAAAATATTAACAATTGTTAGTTTTATAAATCGAGGGCTTTTTTGTAGCTTAAGGTATTAATTTGCACCAAAACGGATCCTATGCAGTTTACAGTATCAACAATTCAGGAAAGCGGTTATGAGGTAGTTGAACTTCAAGACCATGGGTCTGGCGCGCGCGTTCAACTTTATTCGTTTGGGGCACTTTTAAATGCCTTTACAATACCCACTAAAACCGGAACTATCAATGGCATTGATGGATTTTCAAGTATTGCTGATGCTGTTGTGGGGGCTACTGCAGGATTTAAAAGTTCCAAGTTAAGCCCTTTTGTTTGCCGGCTTCAGAATGGCAAGTACAGCTACCATCAAAAAGAATATACAATAGAAGGCTTTTATTTAGGTGAACACGCTATTCATGGACTCCTATTTAATGCTCCATTCACAATTACGCATACAAAATCGACAGCAACGGAGGCGTCAGTGATCTTTAGCCATCATTATAAAGGAACTGACCCTGGCTATCCTTTTTGTTTTACTCTACATGTTAAGTGGAAACTTACTAGTGGCAACACGCTACAGGTATTTACAACGGCTACCAATAACCATAGTAGCGCCATACCTTTTTCGGATGGATGGCACCCTTATTTTAGCGTTGGCGATAACATTGATACAGCATCGCTTTCATTTACAACAAACAAGCAACTTGAATTTAGCGAAGATCTGTTGCCTACCGGAAATATCATTGAAGATAATAGATTTATAGAGGGGCAAAAAATGGAAGGCGTTTTTTTAGATAATTGTTTTTTACTCGATCAAAATTCAGAAACGCAGCAGCAGTGCACCTTAAAAAACGAAATAGTTACTTTAACCATTGCACCTGACAAACACTATCCGTACTTACAAATTTATACGCCGCCGCATAGAAAAAGTATTGCTATAGAAAATTTAACGAGTGCCCCTGATAGTTTTAACAATGGAATTGGACTGCTCATTATTGAACCAAATCATACAATGGAATTTTCTACAACGTATATACTCAAAGCAAACGACTCCTTATAACTCAACAACAGCAGTCGTACTAATTTCTACATTGACACCCCTTGGTAACCCTTTAACAGCAAAGGTTTCACGCGCAGGAGGCATGTCTGCAAAATAGCTTCCATAGACTTCATTTACTTTTGCAAACAGTGACATGTCGCTTAGTAAAATAGTTGTTTTAACAATATGACTGAATGAAATTTTTGCTTCCGCTAAAATGGCTGCAATATTTTTCATCACTAAGTGGGTTTCTTCTTCAATATTTGCAGTCACTGTTTCGCCAGTTACTGGATCGAGTGCAATTTGACCACTTATAAAAATAAAACCATTGGCTTTAACAGCTTGGTTGTATGGACCAATTGGCGCAGGGGCCAAATTTGTTTGAATAATCTCTTTAGGCATCTTTTTATTTTTAAGTTTAAGCAAGTTGATGATTTTCTATGAGTTTGCCAACCTAAATTTGCAATAGAATCACAATACAAGATTAATACCAACTAACATGGCAACATTTTTACTCATTTATACCGCAACGGCACACGCCAGCGTTTGCATGAGTAAAGACGGAGCTGTAACCGCGTGCCATGAAACTACTGATCAAAAAAGTCATGCTAGTTTTATTCAACCTGCCATCGAAACATTGTGCAAGCAAACTGGTATTGCATTAAGTAGTATAGATGCGATTGCCATTAGCATAGGACCGGGCAGTTACACGGGTCTTCGTGTTGGAATGGCAACAGCCAAAGGAATTGCATACGCCTTAGGTAAGCCACTAATCGGTATCAATACCCTTCAAATCATTGCTGCCGCTGCAAAACATAAATACCCCAACCACAATTCAGCCATTTGTGTGCTATTGGACGCCAGAAGAATGGAGGTTTTTACAGGTATTTATGCGCAAAGTTTAGAACCTTTAACAACTAGCACTGCCCTCATTTTAGATCCCTTGTCTTTTAAAAACGAACTTGATAAAGAAGCTATTTTATTTGTGGGAGATGGGGCCGAAAAATTCAAGACCATTTGCGAGCATCCCAATGCCCATTTTGATACCAGTATCTCATACGGCGCATCAGACATGCTAGCATTAACCGAAAACGCCTTTGCATTAGCCGATTTTTTAGACCTGGCCTACAGCGAACCGCTGTATATCAAAGCCTTTCATGATACGCGTAAAGCCTAATTTAATCTTACTTACATTTTTTCCAAATTAAAATAATTTATTATAAGTTATTTATACATTATCATTTTCTTAGTGTATCTTCACATTGCAATTAAGTTTATTAACCCCCCAATAACTCTTTATTGTCATGAGCAACTCATTACAATCAGTGGTTTTAAATAATGGAAAAGCGCCTGTAAAAGTCGATTTTTTGCACGCCAAAAAAGCAGCTCTTATACTACGCTCCATTAACCACAAGCTTCGTCAACAAATTATCAAATTACTAGACGAAAGTCAGAAAATGACTGTTACCGAAATCTATGTAAAACTTAGACTCGAACAATCTGTAGCATCTCAACATTTAGCGATTTTAAGAAGAGCTGGTATTGTTGCAACTACAAGAGAAGGCAAGTTTATTTTTTATTCTGTCAACTACACGCGTTTAGCGGAAGTTGTAGGATTTGTGGAAACACTCGTAGGGTAGTATTTTTATTTCATCATGTTTGTACAACAACTGTATACAGGCTGTATTTCAGAAGCAGCTTACTATATTGAAAGCAATGGTATTGCTGCCATCATAGATCCTTTACGGGACATCGATGCGTATCTACAACTTGCAAAGCAAAGAAATGCTTCCATTCAATATATTTTTGAAACGCATTTTCATGCCGATTTTGTTTCCGGTCATTTAGATCTAGCTGCTGCAACTGGCGCTAGCATTGTTTATGGGCCTAATACAGTTACAAAATTTGAAATAACTGTTGCAAAAGACAATCAAGTTTTTCAAATAGGGAATGTAAGTATACAGGTACTACATACACCTGGCCATACGCTTGAAAGTAGTTGTTACTTACTTAAAGATGAAGCCGGAAAAGACCACGCGATTTTTACAGGTGATACGCTTTTTGTTGGAGATGTAGGCAGACCCGATCTTGCGCAAAAAGACAACGAAATAACCATGGAAGATTTAGCGGGCATGCTCTACGATAGTTTGCATGAAAAAATTATGCCCCTAGCAGATGATGTAATCGTTTATCCCGCTCATGGTGCAGGAAGTAGCTGCGGAAAAAATTTAGGTTCCGAAACATTTAGCACCATTGGTACGCAAAAGCAAACCAACTACGCATTACAACCGCAAACAAAAGAAGATTTTATTATTGCAGTAACCGAAGGGCTCGCTGCACCACCTCAATATTTTCCCATTAATGCGAAAATAAATAAGGAAGGCTACGAAAGTTTAGATACTGTTGTAGCAAATGGTATGAAAGCATTACCCGTTGCGGCTTTCAAAGAACAAATAAAAACATTTGATCCTATTATACTTGATACCAGAAATGCTACTGTTTTTACACAAGGTTTTGTTCCTGGATCAATCAGCATTGGTCTAGAAGGTCGTTTTGCAGAATTTGCTGGAAGTCTTTTACCATTTGACCAGGCTATTTTACTTGTTTGTGAACCAGGTACCGAAAAAGAATCCATTGTTAGGCTTGCGCGCGTTGGATTTGAAAACATCATTGGACATTTATCAGGCGGATTTAATGCTTGGGTAGACGCTAACGAAACGCCCGATTTAATTATTGATGTAGAAGCCGACGAGCTTGCTATGGATATTCCATTTGATCCAAACATGGTTATTGTAGATGTAAGAAAAACGTCGGAGTTTGATAAAGGACATATTAAAGAAGCATTGACCATTCCACTAGATGAGTTAACAGATCCTGCTAGCATGGCTAATTTTGACGACAATCAAAACATTTATATTCATTGTGCTGGTGGCTACAGAAGTGTAATTGCTTCATCTCTGATTAAAAGACAAGGGATTCATAATATCAGAAATGTGATAGGTGGCTTTAAAGCCATTAGCGAACTTTCAGATAAGTTTGATATCGAAGAAACAGTGCTTACACAAGCGTCTTCTATCAAATCATAAGGTGTGCGTATTTTTCAGCCTCTTCAGTCCACTTCCATCTGCGATGACTCCACAAATAATTGGAAGGCCTTTTGCGAATAGCCGTTTCAATTTTTTCAATGAGTAATTTGGTAAGCGCCCCCTCTTTAAAATAATTGGGAGAGGTTGTTACTAGTTCTATTTCAGCTTTATAATAACCCCTTTTTACAGCATAAAAGTCAACAAACACCACAGCTGCATTACTAGCACGTGCGCCTTTTTCTGGCCCCAATACAAAGGGTGCTGGTTTGGTAAAAAATTTAGCCCAAAAAGCTCTATCCAACCTGCCAGGGTTTTGATCGGCAACAAGCGCTAACGTGTATCTATCACTTGCATACTTGTGAAAATTATTTCGAAACTCTGAAGCTGAAATTAAAATGGTACCAAAACGGCTTCGCATTTTGAACATAATTTTATCGATCACTTTATTGGAAAGCGGCATGTATACGCCAATAAATGGATACTTTGACTGTTTGGCAATACCCAGGTTTGCAAATTCCCAACTAAAAAAATGACCAGCAATTAATTGTACGTTTTGACCAGTAGCATATAAATTATTGAGCACTTCAATATTAATAGAAAAACGCTTGCTAAATTCTTTGGGGCTCATACTTATGAGCTTAATCGCTTCAATAAACGTATCTACAAACTGGTGGTAAAAAGCTTTTTCAATTTTTTTTCTTTCGATGTCTGATTTTTCTGGAAATGCAATCATCAAATTTTGACGCACAACTTTTTTTCGGTACCCAATGATGTAATATAAAATGCCATAAATGCCATCTGATAAAATATACAATACCCTAAGTGGTAATAAAGAAATAAGATAAAATATGGTGTAAACAATTGGATACATATATTTCTAAATTATGCAGGATCAACCCATGCATCATGCGCTTTTAATAACAATATGAGTTCATCCACTGCAATTTCACTATCCACATTTTTTTTGACAACTTCTTTACCCTTATAAAGCGTAATTTTTCCTGGACCGCTTCCCACATATCCAAAATCGGCGTCAGCCATTTCACCAGGACCATTTACAATACAGCCCATGATAGCAATTTTAACGCCTTTTAAATGATTGGTGACAGATCTAATTTTTGCAGTTGTTTCTTGCAAATTAAATAAGGTTCTACCACAACTAGGACATGAAATATATTCTGTTTTAGAAATGCGGGTACGGGTAGCTTGTAATATAGTAAATGCAGTAGCGTTGATAAATGCTTCTACACTAGAATTTGAATTGTAGTTTCTGCCACTGGTATCTTTAGAAGTATTGGCTAGTTGTGCTGCATAACTTTTTGAAGTTAAGCCAAAACAAATTCCATCTCCAAAGCCATCGAGTAAAAGCGCACCCGCTTCTGTTGCAAAGTGTATCAGGTGCTCATCCGTTGTGTTCCAGTCGCTATCAATGGTAATTACCACTGGATTGTTGATTTGTTTTTCCTGAAGCGCGATAAACATTCGGCGCATGGCAGGCATTGCATTTTTATGCTTACTGCTAAGACATAAGATAGCAGTTGGGTCATTTGCCACCGCCTCAAGATGGGTAAAATCATTGATAGGTGTTTCGTCACTAAAGCAATCCATCATTACAAAATTTTGCTTTGGATGTTTTGCTGTTTCAGTAGCGTAACCAGCGATATCAAAAATAGGTATATACTTATCGGCACTATTTTGAGTAGCCCAGGTTCCAGGATACACAATTACTTTTAAAGTGCCTGGTAATTCAAAATCAATGAGCTGATGACCTGTAAAAATATAATCAGCTGCTTGATCACCAATATTCCATTTATCGGTTTCCGCATCGTAGGTGTAGCCAATAGCCGTTAAATGTGCTGGTCCAATTTTTTCAATCTTACTAAAATCCGCAATAACAACAGGTACTTGTGAAGCACCTATATTAGACACTGCCATACTTGGCCTACGTTTGTACACAAATGGATCATAGGTAAGTTTTTGAACCGGAGGAATTACTCCATGATTATTACTAGGCCCTTGTGTATAACGTTTTACAAGATCTCTACAAACAGGGATCTCAAATTCAGGATCTTCTGTTAAGCTAACACGAATGGTATCACCAATGCCATCTTCTAGTAAAGTGCCAATACCTGCAGCACTTTTTACGCGTCCATCTTCACCATCACCAGCTTCTGTTACACCAAGGTGTAAAGGATAACATTCATTGAATTCAAGTTGCATCTGCTGAATGAGCAAACGGTAAGCCTGCACCATTACTTGTGGATTGCTGGCTTTCATACTAAGCACAATGTTGTGGTAATCATTGGCCCTTGCGATACGTAAAAATTCCATGGCGCTTTCCACCATACCCATGGGTGTATCGCCATATCTACTCATGATACGGTCACTTAATGAACCATGGTTGGTACCAATGCGCATGGCAGTTCCATGTTCCTTACAAATAAGCACAAGTGGGGTAAACCTTTCTGTGATTCTTTCTATTTCTTCTGCATAATCCTGGTCAGAATATTCGATGAGTTCAAATTTTTTCTTATCTACATAATTGCCTGGATTGATACGAACTTTTTCTACTATTCGTGCTGCAATTTCTGCAGCATTGGGTGTAAAATGAATATCAGCAACGATAGGTGTATCATAACCTCTTGCACGTAATTCATTTTTTATATTGAGTAAATTTTCTGCTTCTTTTTTGCTAGGCGCTGTAATACGAACAAGTTCTGCGCCTGCTTCAATACACCTGATGGTTTGTTCCACAGTTGCTGCTGTGTCAAGCGTATCGGTAGTGGTCATGGTTTGAACACGTATGGGATGACCATTGCCTAGTTTTAATTGACCAATGGTCACTTCTCTTGTTTTAAGACGACTTATTTGTGTTAAAGATGGACAGTAGTATTGCATCATAAAACGTGTTGTAATAGGGTTATCTTTTGCCTTCAAAAAAACCCTGCGATTTTAATATTTTGTTTAGGACCGTCATACTCGCAGTTTGTATATCGGTATTTGCGGCACTTTCAGTTTGTAAAACAAAAAAATAAGGATGTTTGTTTTCTTCAATCCAACCAACAATCCATGCAACCGCTTTGCCATTTTGCTTATAGCTAACGCCTTGCTTGTAACTTAATTTATAATTGGTATTAGCTGTTTGAAGCATCAACATTTTAACCATTTCTTGGCTTCGCTTTTGAAAAGGCAATTGGCCAAAATATAATTTTTTTACAAGCCCCATCTGTTCGTCAGGGGTGATCATCAATTTGTTGTTATACCAAAAAGAATCTATAGCAGCACCCATATTTTTTGTTCCATACTGCAAGCTATCTAACCAGTGCTGCATGGTATCTTTTCCAATTCTTCTGGCCACTTCCATAAAGTAGGGCGTTGAAGTTTGTTTAAAAGCACTATCCATTCGAGTGGGACCAGCACTATCTACAGAAAGCATCATTTTTTCATCCACAATTCTTCCAGTTTCTATACCTACTAGTGCATTCACAATTTCAAATGTAGACGCTGGGGCATAGCTAGAGTCTTTAAACTGCGCTAGATTATAAATATAAAACTCTCCGGACCCATTATCAAAAAGTCCAAAAGAACCAGTCGTTGCTGTCTCATCAAAATATTGTTTATAGTCATTTTGAATGGTAACATTATTGGGAGAGCAACTTTGTAGCAGAGAAATTGCAATGAAAGCAATTGTAAAAAATGAACTACTAAATTTTAAAATACGCATGGCCTGATTTTAGAAAAGAAAACTATTCTTTTTCGATACTAATTAATTCTACATCAAAAACAAGTAGTGATCCTGGTCCAATCGAAGGACTTGGAGAACTATCTCCGTAAGCTAAATCTGAAGGGACATATAATTTCCATTTGCTACCTACTGTCATAAGTTGTAAAGCTTCTTGCCAGCCTTTAATAACGCCATTTACAGGGAATACAACGGGTTCCCCACGATCCATCGAACTATCAAAAATACTACCATTTAATAGCGTACCATGGTAATGACATTTTACTTTGTCTGTTAATTTAGGTCTTGTCGTATCTGTACCCGCTTTTACTACTACATATTGTAGTCCGGAAGGGAGTGTAACTACGCCAGGTTTTTTTGCATTGGCAGCTAAAAATTCCACACCCGCTTTTTTAGCACCCGCCGATTTTTGTTCATTTGCTTTTTGGACAAATTCACCGATACATTTATCCAACACCGCTTCTGGAAGTGCAGACGCTTTTCCTGTAAAAACATCACCAATAGCGCGGTATAAATTAGGAAGTTTGATTGCATCAAAACCTTGTGCCTTTAAATTTTGACCAATACGAACACCAAGTGCATAACCAGCACTATCGGCACTATTTTTAAAATTATTGAATGGCTTAACAGCAATTGTTGGCTTTGCTACCGTTTTTGTAGCAATTTTTGGAACAGTTGCCGCTTTTTTAACCTGTGCATTGGCACCAAAAGAAGCAAGTAATAAACAAATAAAAAGACGTTTCATGTATTGTTGTTTAAGTATCAAATGTAAATAAAATATTAGTCGTTTAGTAAAGCAGCTACTGCATTACTAGCAATTGCAAAATTAAAGCCAGCAAGGACTTCTTGCATCATTTTTTCAATTTTATCATTACACAAATTACCCATACTACCTTCGTGGGTGTGGTTTAGGTTGGTGCTGTAGCTAAAATTCCCATTTTCGATAGCCATACCCACTTGTTTATAGGCATCCCTAAATGGCACGCCTTGTAAAACGAGTTTGTTTACCTCTTCTACGCTAAACGCATATTTATACTTTTCATCAAGGAGAATAGTCTCTTTTACCTGAATCGACTCAAACATCAATTGCGCCATCGCGAGGCAGTCATGCAAGGTTTTAAAAGCAGGAAACAAATGCTCTTTTAGTAATTGCAAATCGCGGTGATATCCAGAGGGCAAATTAGTGGTCATCAGCATTATTTCGTTTGGCAATGCTTTGATGCGGTTGCAATGTGAACGAATTAGCTCAAAAACATCCGGATTTTTCTTATGCGGCATGATGCTTGAACCGGTGGTAAGCTCTGCAGGAAAAGCAATAAAGTCAAAATTTTGATTTAAATAGAGACATACATCCATGCTCATTTTTGCAAGCGTGTCTGCAATATTTGCAAGTGCCATAGCAGTCATGCGCTCTGCTTTACCTCTACCCATTTGAGCGTACACTACATTATAGTTTAAGTTTTCGAAGCCAAGTAAAACTGTGGTTACACTTCTGCTAATTGGAAAAGAAGATCCATAACCTGCAGCTGAACCAAGTGGATTTTTATTGACTACTTTATATGCACTTTGCAATGTAATTAAATCGTCTACCAAACTTTCGGCGTAAGCGCCAAACCATAGTCCAAATGAAGACGGCATAGCAAGTTGCAAATGCGTATAACCTGGCAGTAAATGGTTTTTATATTTTTCACTTTGTGCTTGCAGTAATGTAAAAAATGATTGCACACTACCTACAAGCTCCATGATTTCATGGCGTAGGTATAATTTTAAATCTACTAACACTTGATCATTTCTACTTCTAGCACTATGAATTTTTTTGCCGGCATCGCCAAGTTGCTCCGTTAATAAGAGTTCTACATAAGAATGAATATCTTCTACACCCGCTGGTAATACAAAGCCTGGTGCAATTACCTGCTTATAAATATTTTTTAATGCAGCGTCAATTAACTGCGCTTCTGAAGATGCTAATAAACCTACCTGAGCAAGCATACGCACATGTGCTAGTGAGCCAAGCACATCAAAAGGCGCGAGCATGGCATCAAATGCCGGATCGTTTCCAACCGTAAAACTTTCTACAGCTGCTGCTACGTTTGTATTTTTTTGCCAAAGTTTCATCGTTCTTATTTTTTATGCAGTTGTTACTTTTTAAGTACCACCTGATCTAATAATTCAATATATTTTTGTATGCCCGTTTCTATTTCTTCAACATAAACAAATTCATCTGCGCTATGACTTCTTGCAGATTCACCAGGACCCATTTTTAAAGCTGGAAATGACACAAGTGCTTTATCGGAAGTAGTTGGTGAACCGTAGGGCTTACTGCCAATAGCCATACCCGCTTTAACCAGCGAATGATCTAATGCAATCGCAGAAGATTTAAGACGCATACTTCTTGGTGTAAGGGTTACTGCTGCGTTATTGATTTGCAATTGAAGTTCTTCTATAATTTGCGCAAACGTATAACACTCATTCACACGCACATCCACCACCAATTTGCAGTCGGGTGGTACAATATTATGCGCCTTGTTGGTAGTTTCAATGACGGTTACGGTTTGCTTTACCGGACCTAATAAATCAGAAGATTTTGGAAAAACATAATTTTTAAACACATCAATGACAGGTAGTGCTTGATATATAGCATTTTGCCCTTCGCCTCTAGCCGCATGCCCTGCAACACCTGGCACTACTACATCTAACACCAATAAGCCACGCTCTGCTACTGCTAATTGCATACCTGTGGGTTCGCCAATAATCGCACAATCAATAGTGGGCAAATGTGGTACCAAACTTTCGATGCCGTTTTTTCCAGAAATTTCTTCTTCGGCAGTACCCGCATAAATAATATTGTATGCGAGATTTGACATGTTGTAATAATGTAAAAAAACATGCAGTAATGAAACAAGTGAAGCACCTGCGTCATTACTTCCTAATCCATACAACTTGCCCTCTTGAATGATAGGATTATAAGGGTCAAGCGTATATCCTGCATTAGGCTTTACCGTATCGTGATGAGAATTTAAAAGTATCGTTGGCTTTGAAGGGTCAAAGTTTTTATTGGTAGCCCAAACATTGTTGAGATGTCTATTAGGTGTTACACCATTTTGCCCCAAGTAATCAAATAAAATGAACGCAGTAGCGTCCTCCTCTTTACTAAAAGAAGGCGCCGCGATAAGCTTTTGTAATAAAGCGATTGCAGCAGCTACGTAATTGTGTTTATTTGCTTCCAAGTATAATTAATTTTTTTGAATGGTTGTGCCAGCTGTACCAGCAATTAATTTTTCAATATCTAATGCATCTCCAATGATAACCCTATTTACGCCATTTTGCAAAGCCTCAAAAGCGTTATCTAATTTTGGAATCATCCCTTCATTTACTTGACCGCTCGCCTTTAAACTGGCATAATTTTCCGGATGAATTACCGGAATAACACTATCATTATTATGGATATCAGAAAGCACGCCCTTTTTTTCAAAAGAGTAAACCAAAGATACTTCGTACACAGTACTAATAGCAGTTGCAATGGCCTGCGCCATGGTATCAGCATTGGTATTTAATAGCTGTCCTGCACCATCGTGTGTGATAGGAGCCACTACAAGTGATAAACCAGCGTCTAATAACTGCACAATTTGTTTTGAATCTACCACGTCAATGTCACCCACAAAACCATAATCGGTACTGGCGTGTATTCTTTTATGTGCTCTTATAATATTTGCATCTGCACCACAAATACCAAGTGCTTGTATGTTTTTTGATTGAAGCGCTGCTACAATATTTTTATTGATGTAGCCAGCGTATACCATCGTTACAATTTTAAGTGTAGCAGCGTCTGTTATTCTTCTGCCATCTATCATTTGCTGGGGTATATTTAAATCCGCAGCCATTTTAGTAGCTAATTTACCACCGCCATGAATTAAAATTTTCTTTCCTTCTACTGCCGCATATGCGTTTAAAAAGGAAGCAAGATTTTCTTCATTGTCTATGATATTGCCGCCAATTTTTATAATAGATATGTTTTCCACGCTTACTGATTTGAATTTAACAAGGTGGATAATACCGCTTGTGCAGCCCAAACTCTATTACCTGCTTGTTTGGTAACTAAACTATTTGCGCTATCTAATATTTCATCAGATAGTTCTACATTTCTTCTTACAGGCAAACAGTGCATTACTTTTGCATTATTTGAATGCTTGAGTGAATTTTCCGTTAACATCCAGGCAGGGTCGGTACAAAAAACTTTGCCATAATCTTCGTAAGCGCTCCAGTTTTTTACATACACAAAATCGGCACCTTCTAAAGCCTCAGCTTGATTATGTGTGATAGTAGCGCCCTTGGTATATTTTTCAGAAAGTTCATAGCCCGCTGGATGGGTAACAACAACATCCGCAAAGTTGGCAGCCGTTGCCCACTGTGCAAAGCTATTGGCCACACATTGTGGTAAAGCTTTTACATGCGGCGCCCAGGTTAATACCACTTTTGGTTTTTTAATAAGCCCAGTTGCTGCAATGGATTCCTGTATCGTAATTAAATCCGTTAATGATTGAAGTGGATGTAGTGTTGCGCTTTCGAGACTTACAACTGGCACACCCGCATATTTTATAAACTGATTGATAATTTTTTCGGAGTAATCTTCATCTCTATTTTGTAAGCCCGGAAAAGTACGGATACATAAAATGTCAAAGTACTGTCCTAAAATTGGCGCTGCATCTTTTACGTGTTCGACAGTAGTCCCATTCATAATGGCACTTTCTGCAAATTCTAAAGCCCACCCTTCTTTGTCTACATTAAAAACAATGGCATCCATGCCTAAATTTTGCGCAGCCACTTGCGTACTTAGTCTTGTACGCAAACTTGGGTTTAAAAAAAGTAAACCCACGCGCTTATTAGCACCAAGTGCTTTATCCATGAATGGATGCTGCTTGTATGCCAGTCCTTTATTGATGAGTGCTTGTATATCTGTAACGTCACTTACTTCGATAAATTTTTTCATGATAAAGATTGAATGGCTTTTTGAAGTCTATCTAAGAATATATCTATTTCCTCTTTTGTAATTGCCAAAGAAGGAAGTAATCTGATTACGTTTGGTTTGGCTTCGCCAGTAAATACTTTAAACTCCTGCAGTAATACTTTTTTTAAATCTTTGATTTCATCCGGTACATCAAAACCAATCATGAGGCCTCTGCCTCTTACGTTTTGTAGTTGCGGGATTTTTGAAAGCGCATCCATTAAGTAAGTGCCATTAGTGGCAACATTTGCTAATAAGTTTTCATGATCCATTACTTCTACTACTGCAAGTGCAGCAGCGCATGCCAAATGATTACCACCAAATGTGGTACCTAACATGCCGTATTTAGGAGCAATATGAGGTGCAATTAAAATACCGCCAATTGGAAACCCATTACCCATCCCTTTTGCCATCGAATAAATATCGGCGTTTACGCCAGCAGCGTCATGCGCAAAAAACTGTCCTGTTCTACCATAACCACACTGCACACTATCCGCAATATATAAAGCGCCGTTCTTGTCACACAAAGACCTGATGCTTTGTAGAAAAGAATTAGATGCTACCCGAATACCGCCAACACCTTGAATACCTTCAATAATGACAGCAGCAATGGTGTTACCCTCTTCTTCAAAACAAGCTTTTAAGGCCTCATCATCATTAAAAGGCAAGAAAATAATATTGTCAGTTTCATTTACAGGAGCCACAATAGACGGGTTGTCTGTAGCAGCAACGGCAAGTGAAGTTCTTCCGTGGAAAGATTTTGTAAATGCAATAATTTTTTTACGACCAGTTACAAAAGAAGCAAGCTTTAAAGCGTTTTCGTTGGCTTCGGCGCCGCTATTGCATAAAAAAAGTTGAAAATTTTGTTTACCGCTTACTGTTCCAATTTTTTCTGCTAATTGAGATTGAATAGGAATGATAACAGAGTTAGAATAAAAAGCAATTTGATGTAGTTGCTTTTCAATGGCTGAAACCCAGTATGGATGCGTATGACCAATACTTATAACAGCATGTCCACCATACATGTCTAGATACTCCGTACCTTTTTCATCCCATACATACGAACCAGCAGCTTTTGTAATGGTGATATTATTTAGTGGATATACATCAAATAGTTTCATGTCTAAAAAAAGTTTGCTTTAAATAAAAGGCCCGCTGTTTCGTCGAGTCCAAAAAGTAAATTCATATTTTGAACTGCATGACCACTAGCTCCTTTTATTAAATTATCAATAGCCGTGTGCACAACAAGTTTGCCACCCTTCTTTTCAATTTGCAATACGCATTTATTGGTATTCACAACCTGCTTTAAATGAATGGCAGCATCTGATACCACCACAAATGGATGCGCCGCATAATAGTTAGCATACATTTCCTGAACGGCCTCAATTGGTAAACTGCAATCCATTACTGAACTGGTATAAATACCCCTTGTAAAATCACCCCTCCATGGCACAAAATGCAGTCCAGGCCCTTCACCGCTTGTACTAAGTGGCGCGTCTGATTGCAACTGATTGATAGATTGTACAATTTCAAAAACGTGCTGATGATCGAGTGTTTTATAAGATTGAATATTATTAGCGCGCCAACTAAAATGAGAAGTTGCACTTAATGACTGTCCTGCACCCGTAGACCCTGTAATACCTGTTGTATAAATATCTTGTAAGAGACCTGCTTTTGCAAGTGGTAATAATGCGAGTTGAATAGCGGTTGCAAAACAGCCTGGATTGGCAATATTTTTTGCAGTGGCAATTTTTTCACGGTTGAGTTCTGGAAGGCCGTATACAAAAGTTCTATCCCCAATAGTGGCATTTGCAGCGAGTCTAAAATCTTGTGACAAATCAATGATGGAAACAGATGCGTCAACTTTTTGCTCTGCTAATAATTTTTTTGCTTCGCCATGACCCACACACAAAAACAATACATCAATCGAATCAGAAAAAGCACTCGTAAATACTAAATCTGTATCGCCTACCAAATCTGTGTGGACAGCAGATACCAGTTTACCCGCATTACTACTGCTATGAATAAAACTGATGCTTACCTGTGGGTGATGAATTAATATTCTGATTAGTTCGCCACCTGTATATCCTGCACCACCCGCTATACCAACATTTATTTTTTTCATGATTGGCTATTTTTAATGCTATGGTAAATAGATGTTTGGTTGCCAAATATTTTAGAGAATCCACGAACGTCTTCACCAGACCAGCCACTATTCATTTCACCATATTTACCAAACTTGCTGCTCATTAAATCAAAGGCAGATTCAATACCAATGACTGTAAAACGGTAAGGATGTAATTGAACAAATACAGTGCCTGTAACATTTTCTTGTGCATTTTCTAAAAATGCTTCTATGTCGCGCATCACAGGATCCATAATTTGACCTTCATGCAACCAGTTGCCATAAAACTGCGCCAATTGATCTTTCCAATTTAATTGCCACTTGGTTAACACATGTTTTTCAAGTGCATGATGCGCTTTTAAAATAACCATGGGTGCTGCTGCTTCAAAACCAACACGTCCTTTGATACCTATTATTGTATCTCCAATGTGTATGTCTCTACCAATGCCATATGCACCTGCGATGGTTTGTAAATATTGAATGGCTTTTGTTGGATGATCAAAACGTTTGTCGTTGATCATGGTTAAAGCACCTTTTTCAAAATGCAAACTTATTTCTTCTGTACCTGTTGCAGTTACCTGTGTTGGCCATGCAGACTCTGGCAACATACCTTTAGAAGTTAGCGTTTCTTTACCACCAACACTGGTTCCCCATAGCCCTTTATTAATCGAATAAGCCGCTTTTTCAAAATTCATGTTAACGCCTTTAGATTTTAAATACGCAATTTCATCTTCTCTGCTTAGTTGCATATCTCTAATAGGAGTAATAATGGTTACACCAGGAATCATGATATGAAAAACCATATCAAAACGAACCTGATCGTTGCCGGCGCCTGTACTACCATGCACTACGGCAGTAGCATTCATTTTTTTGGCATGCGCTGCAATATGCAGTGCTTGACTGAGACGCTCGGCACTTACGCTAAGTGGGTAAGTGTTGTTTTTAAGTACATTGCCATAAATCAAATACTTAATAATGCTATCGTAGTAGGACGTTACAGCATCTATAGTCGTATGTGTTTTTACGCCTAAATTATAAGCGTGGGCTTCAATATTTTTTAATTCCTCTTCCGAAAAACCGCCAGTGTTTACAATAACACTATGCACTTCATACCCTTTTTCGTCTGTTAAATATTTAACGCAATAAGAGGTATCTAAACCGCCGCTAAATCCGAGTACCACCTTATCACCTGCCTTTACTTGATGTAGTTCACTTGCCATTGTATTATTTTTTTTCAATTGATTGATTCGGGCTTACTTTCTTTTCTTTTTTTCTAAACCATTGCAACAAACTATTTTGTTTGAATTTCATAAAGCGCTCATAGAGTTTAGAATTGCTTTTAAATTCTGCAGATGTTTCTTGTCTGGTGTAATGATCCGCAGGGTCATACAACATAGCCGTACACATACAGTTTTTACGCTCTTTACTTTGTAAAATTTCATAGTTCACGCAGCTTTTACAACCTGCCCAAAACTCTTCGTCATCTGTTAATTCACTATAGGTAACAGGCTCGTAACCCAGGTCACTATTGATTTTCATCACTGCAAGACCCGTTGTCAATCCAAATATTTTTGAGTTTGGATATCTTTCTCTGGATAAATTAAAAATGGTTTGCTTGATGAGTTTCGCAACGCCACTTTTCCTGTGCGCAGGTGCTACAATGAGTCCACTATTGGCCACAAATGTTTCATGTCCCCAAACTTCGATATAGCAAAAGCCTACCCATGTACCATCAGGTTCAATTGCAATAACCGCCTTGCCCTCTTCCATTTTTTTAGCAACGTATTCGGGAGTTCTTTTGGCAATACCAGTACCCCTGGCTTTTGCAGAAGATTCCATTTCGTCTGTAATGGTTTGAGCATATGCAACGTCGCTAGCATTTGCTACGCGAACAATTATTTTTTGTTCCAACGCCTTCAATTAAAATTGTAGAAAAAGAAAATGAAAAATTAAACTGGGGATTTTTTCACTGATAGGGGCAAGTGCCAGTTGCTCGTCCTATCAGCATCCACGTCGCGATCGGACCAAAAGCATAGCCACAGAAATAGGACCCAAACAACTAATTGCTGATTGAGATACCGTTTTTCTATATTGAAATGTTATTTTCACCAATGGTTATCTTATACTTTTGAGGCTGTAAAAATAGGTTAGTTTGCAGTAAAATGAGGGGTTTTCCACAAAAAACATCAATTTTACTAACAATTGTAAGCATTAAAAAAGGCTACCCTGTTTAGAAGTAGCCTTTTTTTGAAATTATCTGATTGATTTTACATGCCCCCACCTCTAAATGTTCGCATCATATTGTTCATTTGACGTTCTGCACCTGGCATTTGCATCATTTTCATCATTGGGTTTTGTGGACCTTGTGGTGCTCCAAACTTGCGTAAATTATACGTAAAGCTAATCATGAAGTAACGCTTTAAAACACGAGTTTGTAGGTCTTGGATAAAGTTACTCGTTACATTTCTAGAAATACTGATATTTTGATTTAATAAGTCAAACACATAAAATTTTAATTCGCCTGCTTTATTTTTTAGCATTTGTTTAGATAAGCTCGCATTCCAAAGTGGAATACTTGTATTAAATCCTTCACTTCTACCTGCATTATAAATGTAATCAAAGTCAGTAGACAATACCCAACCACTCTTTGAATAAATAGTTGCTTCAGTGGAAACCGTTTGGCTAAAGAAGTCTCCATTTTGTTGAGGCTGTAACGTATATCTAGCCATTGTCAAATTAGAGTTTGAAGAGAAATTCATGTCAAAGCCTTCTTTGATATTGGTTGTCCATGAAATGGTTCCTCCTAAATTGGTATTGCGTGTGAAATTGCTAATGTTATTTACGAGTGTTTGTGTTTGACTGCGTGAAACATTTGCCATCAAGTTCAAATTACTTTTTGGCTTTTTAATTGGGAAACCGTAATTGAAAAATCCGTTTACATTATACGTCCCACTTAAGTTAACTGGCTTAATGGTTTGTACACCGCCACTTGAAATGGTTGTTGAATTTTGTATATCGTTTTCAATAAAACTACCACTAATGGTTGCAAAGATTATTTTTTGTGTGAAAATATCGAATGAGTTAAATAAGAATCTGAAAGAGTGTGAAAACTGCTGTTTTAGATTGGGATTACCGGTTCTGATAAGTAATGGATTACTATTGTCAATAACAGGCTGCAACTGCTCTGCACTTGGCTGTGACGTACGTCCATTGTAAAACATACGCAGGTTCTTTGACTTTGTGAAATCGTATCTAAAATTAGCAGATGGAAATAGATTTACAAAGTGTTGCTTTAAATTAACATTGGTGCTAATGTTTTTGCTTACTAGATTTCCCACTTGAAGTCCAGATCCTATACTAAAGTTATATTTTGCATTTTGAACACGATAGTTTAGTGTAAACCTGTTGGCGTTAAATGTATTTTCAAAAATATTGCTCAAATTAGGAACTGCAATGTCATAGTTGCTCGTTACTTTATTATAGCTGTTTGTTGCTCTTCCAGAATTGTTAACATTACTGGAAATATTATAGTTGAATTCTAGTTGTTTATTTTTTCCAATAGGCTCTGTGTAAGATAAAGTAGCACTATTGTTTCTGCCATCACGGTTGGTTGTATAAATTTGATCCAGCGTATCGGTATAGGTACGTGAAGGTAAATTAAACTGATTTTGCGACCAGTTGCTTCCAGAACCGTCGTTGGTATTATAACTGCTATTTAAGCCAATAGAATAAGTACGACCACGCTTTGCAAAACGATGTCTAAATGTTGCTTCCAAACTTCCATTGATACCCTGATTGTCTCTGATAGAATTTACGCGTGAGCTGTTGAGGTTTGTAAGTTTACCACGGGTAGAACTGGTGTTTTGGAAAGTTTCAGCATGTGTATTTTGAAAACTAATATTGGGTCTAATGATGAGCGTATTACTGGTATCAAAATTAGTTTCGATATTGAAATTGATACGGTGATTTTTATTATTGGTTACTGAACTTTGTACCTGCTTACTAAAAATAGAAGAGTCAGTACTACCCGTAACTAAATTTTCTGTTAAGCTGTTTTGATCTCTAGTAGTTGTTTGGTCGTTATAAAAATAACTTCCAGAGAATTGCGTTTTAGTGCCCCAGTTGTCTTTGTAATTCAACCCGGCTGCAAGTGTTTTTACAATACCGCCGCCACCACCGGTTCCAAGCAGTCCAGCGCCACCGCCGCCGCCCATAATCATTGTTCCACCGCCGCCGCCGCCACGACCGCCGCCGCCTGCACCACCAAAGCCGCCACCGCCAAGTGAACCAAGCATATCCTGTACAGAAAAATTTTGCTTGTTTACATTGTTGGCTTGACCCGTAAATGTGATTTGTTGGTCGCCATTAAACTTACTTATATTAACACTATTGTCATACAAAGCATCGTCACTATTGGCGCCTGCACCGAGTGCTGCTCTACCAAAGTAACCTTTACGTTTGTCTTTGCGGGTTGTAATATTTATTGTTTTAACACGGTTACCATCATCAAATCCGGTAAACGCACTTTGATCACTTGCCGCATCAAATACTTGAATTTTGTCAATGATATCTGGAGGTAAATTTCTTGTTGCCATTTTAGGATCGTCACCAAAAAAGCGTTTGCCATCAACAAGTACACGTTGTACTGTTTCACCTTGCGCCTTGATGCCACCATCTTTATCCACTTGAATACCAGGAATTTTTTTAAGTAAATCTTCGGCAACTGCATTGGGTTTTGTTTTAAACGCAGACGCAGTAAATTCGACGGTATCTTTTTTCATTTGAACCGGCGACTGTGTTACCGTTACATTGCCTAAATCATTGGCAGCTGTTTGTAAATATATTTTTCCTAAATCAACATTGCTATTTTTTGCAGAAAAAGTAATTTTTTTAGAGAATGGTTCGTAGCCCTGAAATTTTACTTGCACGAGCATTTCACCAAAAGGTGCATTGTTAATGATAAAACTACCATCTGCTTTAGCAAGCGTAAAAACTTCTAGTGATGAATCACTAGCAGCTAATACAACAATAGATGCGTCTTTTAAAGATTGTTTATTTAAGGAATCAATTAAAATTCCTTTTACAGTTGCTACAGATTGAGCGTTCGCAAAAGAAACCAATAATACAAGTGAAAGTAAAGAGAGTAATTTTTTCATAAAAAGGTGCTAATTAGGCAGTGCAAAGTTAATCTATAATGCTAGACAGATTTTGTTTAATAAAGTTTAAAGGCAATGTAGCAGGATAATAGGGCGCAGACATGTAATATCGGTGAGAGCCCGTTTTGTAAGGATAAAGTTGTTAATTTTGTAAAACGTTTTGAAAAACAAAATATTGTAACAAAATAAAACAATACATTATGTTCACCGGTATAAAACACAGATTCACCCAATTAATCGTTACAACAGTCATTATTGCAAGTTGTAATAACACAGAAGCCCCAAAACAAGAACTGACTGATACCACTGCACAAACAAATATGGAGGCAGTAGCTACTAGTTTTCCAGTATCTATGGTAAACAATAAAAAAGATCCTACCTGTGGCATGCCTGTAACTGCCGGTATCTCAGATACAGCACATTACAAAGACAAAGTGATTGGATTTTGCTCAGCAGGCTGTAAAGACGAGTTTAAACTAGCGCCAGATGCAAACATCGCTGCTGCAGAAGTTCAGTAAGTCTAGCTAAACAAATATTCAACGTCTTCACGCGTAAGGCTCTTCACAAACCCTTCATCATCGGTGATCAGTTCACGTGCCAAACTGCGCTTGCGGTCTTGGAGTTTTAATATTTTGTCTTCTACAGTATCGGTACAAATCATGCGGTACGCAAAAATGTTTTTTGTTTGCCCAATACGGTGGGTACGGTCAATGGCTTGTTGCTCCACTGCAGGGTTCCACCAAGGGTCTACAATATATACATAATCAGCAGCCGTTAGGTTTAAACCTACGCCACCCGCTTTCAGTGAAATTAGAAATACGCGGCAAGATTCATCATTTTGAAAACGCTGGATGGCACGTTCTCTTTCTAGTACGGTGCTGCTTCCATCAAAATATTCGTAATCTACGCCAAGCTCTGTAAGACGCTCTTTAATGAGTGCGAGCATGCCTAAAAATTGAGAGAACACTAGCGCTTTATGGTTGCTGATGTTTTCTGTGATTTCTCTACCTATTTCTTCTAGCTTAACAGAAACGTTCGGGAATTTTTCTTCGTCTTTAATAATGGAAGGGCTATCACAAATTTGACGCAGCTTCATGAGGCCTTGTAAAATAGTTAACTGTGATTTTTGAATACCTTGGTTATCAACTACGCCTAAAATTTTATCGCGGTAATCGTTTCGGAAGGCTTCATAAATTTTGCGCTGCTCATCACCCATTTCGCAAAAGAGTACCATCTCTTGTTTTTCAGGCAAGTCTTTGGCCACCTGCTCTTTGGTGCGCCTTAACATAAACGGATACAAGAGTTTGCGCAAGTGATCTTTTTGTTCTTTTTCGCCAAACTTATCAATAGGTATAGAAAATTCTTGTTTGAAAAACTCAACACTTCCTAGCATACCAGGATTCAAAAAGTTCATTTGCGCGTATATGTCAAACGTATTATTTTGAAGTGGCGTACCACTTAAACAAAGTCTATTGGTTGCTTTTAATAAACCAGCTGCTTTGGTAACCTTACTATTTGGATTTTTTATCGCCTGGCTTTCATCAAGTACTACATAATCAAATGCGACTTCAACAAATTGTTTGATATCGCTACGCAGTGTTCCGTAAGTTGTAATAATAATATCTGCTTCGTTGGATGCAAGTGCATCGCGAGAACGTCCAGCACCATGATGTACATAAAAACTTATGTTTGGCGTGAATTTTCCAATTTCATTTTGCCAGTTATACATGAGCGTTGTAGGACAAACCACAAGCGCTTTTAAAGTACCCTCTTCCGATTTTAAATGATGTAAAAAACTGAGGGCTTGTATGGTTTTACCAAGACCCATATCATCTGCTAAGATGCCGCCCCAACGCACTTCTCGAAGGTAATTGAGCCACTGAAAACCACTTTCTTGATATGGACGCAACACTTCTTTTAAATGCTTAGGCGCAGGCACATCTTTAATAGAATGATTTTCTTTGAGGCGTTCGTATTTTTCTTCTAGCTGAAAAAATAATTCTTCTTCGTCACGTTGTAAGTAAAGCTCTTCAATAACACTAAAATGGTATTTGCTTAGCTTGATATTTTCAGAACGACCTTCGCCCACTCTAAACAACAGTGAATACTTTTTAATCCACTCTTCTGGTAAAATACCAAGGGTTCCATCCTGTAGTGGTACAAATTGCTGTTTGCTTGCTAGCGCTTTTTTAACGTCTTCAACACTCACTTTTTGTTCTCCAAAATGAATTTCGACTTTAGCATCAAACCAATCAGTATTGCTGCTGATAAATATTTTAGTAGATGGTTTTGCTGTATTGAACCTGAAATTTTTAAGTGCTTCAAATCCAAACACCGGAATACTCATGTCTTTGACAGCGTCTACAAACAAAAAGAACCAATTATTTTTTAAAACTTCTGCTCCTTTTAAAGCCAGCAAATCACTTTGCTCGGGTCTTACAAAACCAGAATGTAAAGATTCTATTTTTGAAATAATACGCGCTTCCGTTTCAAGGTTACGTTGTATCATTAATATTTTATCGGAAAGCGGAACGATAATTTTTTCTTTATCAATCGCGCGCACTTCAAAACCTTGGTAAGAAAATACGGGCTGAAATAATAAATAATCGCCACGCTCTTTAAGGTGTATACTTACCTCTGGTGTAATATTATTGAGCTCTTCTTTTTCTACATTGCCAAAATGAATATGATACATTTTAGAAAGCGGCAATACAAAAGTTTGTAATTTCTCGGCCCACTCTTCTTTTCTGATTACAACTTTACCGCTTGGTAAAAAAGACTCCATCATTAAAATGTCTTCCGATTTTTTCCAGGTAAAATACTGCTGATGGTATTTGAAAAGCAATGGGCTGGTACATTCGTTTTCTGAAACATTCACATCAGCGAGTGGCAGTTTTACACGACATTCAATTTCGTAAGCACCTTTTGTATATTGGATTTCAAAGTAGGGTACTATAAAATTACACACCAGCTCTGCAGACTCTAAATTAGCCGTTACAAACTGCTTTTTTTCTGGCAAGGTATATACCAAGAGGCTTTCGCCACAGTGTTCAAATAATTTTTTAATTTTTGGATGGAGGTATTCATTAATCAGCGTCCTGGTTTCTTCGGGGAGCTGATCATTGTGCTGCTGCACAATATTTTCCCAGATACCACTAAATGGTGAATTCCGGTCTAGATACCTACTTACTTCGGAAGGCATTAATTTTCGGAGCTGCTGCACGAGTGATTTATCCTGCTCGTCTAGCATTTCCATATTAATAAACTTTGCAAGATCTTGTTTCTCTACTTTTCCTAAAAAACGTTGCTGGTCTTCGTCTACTTCACCTTCAACAATATCAAACTGGGTAAATGGATATTGAATACTACTTGTAGAAATAACGAGTCCTAATTTTTGAAAAGTTTTTCCCTTTACTTTGGTGACAGATTCTTCAATACTTTCTGATTCTTTATCTAAAGGAATAAAATCTGGCTTTTTAGGCGCGATAGATATGGCTTCATTGCCTAATGGAAGGGCCACTCTTTTAATCGTTGTATCTAATACTCGTAAAAAAGGTTTGCCAGCCGTGTACGTAAACTCAAATTTACCAGAAAGGTCATCCGATAAAGAATAACCGTAGAGTGCTAATAATTTATTTTTTTCTTTATCCCAGTTTCTAATGGTATCAAAATACCCTGGGCCAAACTTATTGAGCAGTTGTAAAAAAACAATGTTTTTGTGTACGCAAAGTGGATGTTCTGTTTCAGATCCACAGTTACAAGAAGTGTCAAAATTACGCTCCTCATTTTTTTGAATGAGCAGCTGATAGGTATGTCCTTCATATACCAAAGAGGCTGAAACCCGCTCCTCCTTTGCTTCTAAGATGGTTGCTGAACCCGTGCGCAAAAAATTACTTGCCTCTTCAAAACTAGTTTGATCAGAAAGCATTTTTATTTGCTTGAGCTCAAGTTGTTTCATTTTAACAACCGTATGCTTTTGATCATAAGCCGCTTCGTAATTACCTAATTGATTGCGGTCTAGTAAATCTTGTAAATGAAATAGTGCACCCGCTTTGTGTCTACAAATTTCTGATAAGTTGTATGGGCATGCGCAGCGAACCGATAAAAATTTTGGATTCTTGAATTGAGAGATACTCACTTTATAAAAAGTAGCATACCCGTCATCTTTAACACGGAAATTGACATTGCCCATGAGGTCGTCATACTCGAGTAATTCTACATTACCCAACGCATGAATTTTTTTGCCTCTTCTGATTACCTCTTCGGTACCGTTATTATAAATATGTTTGACCAAGTAAGGTAGCGCCATAGTGCTGTTCTAAATTGCACCCTGTTTAAAAAGGGCAATTTGCGAAAGTACGAAAAAGCTGCTAATTGGCGCGTACTAAATCACCGTTTTTGTAGATCGGAAGCACCGGAGCCACGTCTGGAGTAACACAGTAGGTTAGGTCAGCTTCTAAACCATAAGAGGCCAAACGGTGCCAATGGGTGGTTTTTTGGATAAACTGTGTAATATCTGCTTTATGGAGATTGTATAAATCATTTGCCATAAGTGAACTATCGCAGTGGATGGTAAAATGATCTTTAATTTGCTCGATAACAGCACCTGCAAATAAGGCGTCTTCGATATTGACGCGGTCTTTCCATGCAGAGCAACCGAGAACAACCGGCTTGTTTTGTGCAATCAAATGCGCACAAACCGCCGACAAATTAGGAAATGAACCGGTAATTATTTGATCTGCACCATTGTTGAGCGCCATGTGCAAAAGCTTGGTACCATTGGTTGTTGTAAGAACCAGTGTTTTACCTTCTATAAAGCTGCGCGGATATTCGGCAGGTGAATTACCATAAGAAAGTCCTTCAATGATTTTTCCATCTCGCTCGCCAGCAGTAATACCGCCGGTTGCCTTTCCTACCTCGATGCACTTGTTTACATTGTCTACAGGAATGATACGATCAGCACCATTGTAAAGCGCTGTTGCTATTGTAGAAGTAGCCCTAAATACATCAATAACAACAACAATGCAATCACTCACATTGTATAGTTCTAATAATTTGGGCGATAAAATGGTATGTAAATGTGGTTTGGACTGATTCATGAGGCTGCAAATATAAAGCCAAATGAATGAAAATAAAAAGGCCAGCACAAATGCGCTGGCCATAAAAAAGAACAGAGGGGCTATCCTTTTTTTGTAAGAATTAAAAGTTCGTTGGCGTGCACTTCGGTTACGTATTTTTTTACGCCGTTTTTATCGGTATAATTTCTATTGACGAGTTTGCCATCAACGGCTACTTCGATGCCCTTTACTAAATATTTTTCGGCGATTTCGGCTAGTTTGCCCCAAGCTACAACGGAGTGCCACTGTGCTTCGGTTACTTTTTCGCCGTTGGCGTCTTTGTAAATTTCGTTGGTAGCTAAATTGAGGTTGGCTACTTTTCGACCCCCTTCGAAGTTGGTGATTTCGGGAGTTTGACCTAGGTGCCCAATGAGCTGGACTTTGTTTTTAATTGCGTTCATAAATGTCTGTTTTCAAATTTGCGATAAACAAATAGAAACATTAAACAGACATAAATAAAGCTGTCTATAAAATTCGAGTATAAATTCTAATAACTACAAAGCATTATTACGCAAAAGGGAACTTTACCACTTTTGCTTTTACGGGCGTGTTTCTGATATCAATATAAATTTCAGAACCTACCGCAGCGTGTGCAGAAGCCACGTAACCCAGTCCCACAGCCTTTTGTAGGCTTGGCGCTTGTGTACCACTGGTAACTTTACCAATGGTTTCGCCCGCTTCATTTTTAATGATATAATCGTGTCTTGGAATACCTCTATCAATCATTTCAAAGCCTACTAATTTTTTAGTAACGCCCGCAGCTTTTTGCTGTTCAAAAAATGATTTATTGGTAAAATCTTTGGTAAATTTTGTAATCCAACCAAGACCCGCTTCTAGTGGAGACGTCGTGTCGTCAATGTCATTTCCGTATAAACAAAATCCTTTTTCTAAACGGAGTGTATCTCGTGCGCCAAGTCCAATGGGTTTGAGCCCTTGAGGCGTACCAATTTCAAAAATAGCATTCCATATTTTTTCTGCAGCACCATCGCTATCTTCAAAATAAATTTCTACGCCGCCAGATCCAGTGTAGCCAGTTGCACTTACCAGTACATTTTCTACGCCTGCAAAAACGCCTTTTGTAAACGTATAATAAGGCAGGTTTAAAATATCCATTTGTGTTAGCGGCTGTAATATTTTTGTAGCGTTTGGACCTTGAATGGCAAGCAAACAAGTTTTGTCGCTAATGTTGTGCATTTCTACACCCGCTGTATTTTTTGAAACAATCCAGTTCCAATCTTTTTCAATATTAGATGCGTTTACAACCAACATGTATACTTTATTGGCTTCTATACAATACACCAGTAAATCATCTACAATACCACCGTTTTCATTGGGTAAACAACTATACTGCGCATGTCCGTTTTTAAGTACCGAAGCATCGTTAGAGGTAACGCGCTGGATAAGGTCTAATGCACCCTCACCTTTTAAAATAAACTCCCCCATATGACTTACATCAAACACACCTGCATTGTTTCTTACAGCAGCGTGCTCGTCATTAATGCCTGAATAACTAATAGGCATGTTATAACCAGCAAATTCAGCCATTTTTGCGCCCAGTGCGAGGTGCTTATGGGTAAACGGAGTATTTTTCATAGCAGTACTTTATATTGCCTGCAAAAATAAGGGGTTTATCCATATTCCATAAGAATAATTGGTTAAGACTGAAACCTAGAAACCAACAGTTTGATCGCATCAAATCCAAAAGCAATTGCTTTTACAGTATCCGAAACAGTCGCTTCATTTTTTGTTGAATTTCGCTTGATGGTATCGCCTTTTTTGTCCAACTGTTTTTTAATCTCGTCCGCTTCTTTTTGCTTTTGCTCCCAGGTTTTCTTTAAATCGTTTTCGATTTTTTCACTTTCACGTTTTAATTCTTCTAAGCGGTTTTTTAATGCCTCAGGATTTTCGCTATCATCATCACTTGGCTGACCTTTTACTTTTTCTAAACCTGTTGGCGTCATGATGTATTCTACGTCATAGTCATAATCAAATGCATCTGCATCGTTGTACCAATCTGAATTGTCGCCATCTAATGCAAAATCAATATTAGGACCTGTTTGAGATCGGAACCCTCTTTTATTAACGCTCACTTTTACTTGCTCCCATGCTCTATTGGTAATTTTAAAACGCTTACCTACTGGAACTGCAAGTGTCATGATAACGTGCTGGTTTCTAAATTTATCGGTTTTATTAATCGCAATACCTTTGTCTAAAAACAGGCTACTGTCCTGTTGAATAAGATCAAAATTAATTTTGCTCGCAAGACGCTCTGCTTCCGCTACTGTTTTACCGTTACTAATACGTACATACTTAACTTCAAAACTATCAGCAGCTGCTTTTACAATACGAATGCGTAAATTTCTTACATACACAGTATCGCTATCAAAGAAAGTAAAAGGTTCTAATTTTAACCAAGAATGATTGTAATATTTGAGTTTTTGCTGCGCGCTTATTTCTAAATAATTCACCTTCGCGTTGGCAAGTGTGTATACTTCTTCCTGAGGTTCATTTTGCTTAGAAAAACTTTTGGTAAGGGTTGCAAAAAAGAGTGGAATAAATACCCAACTCAAAGCCCATAATGACCAAAATCCTCCGCGTACCCAAGCGTTTGCTTTTTTAATACCTGCAACTTTTCTAATAATTGCGGTAACAATTCCAATAACTGGCACCCAGATAAAAAATACAATGATTGCAAATGCATACCAGTTGTGTGCGCCATCTTCTAGAATAAAACGGCGTAATGGAAGTAATCCAGTAGTTGCAATACCTATACCAAATAAGGCTGCTAAAACAGAGAGGGTAACTACACCAAAAACAAAATATACAAAGGCTTTAAATAAAATGGTAATAGTACGACCTGCAAAATGAAGGCAACCTCCGCGCTGCGCTGGTTCTGGCACTGCATTTGAAGTAGCCGTTGTTGTTTGAGAATCATTTTTTTGGGTCTTATTGTAGATATTGGAACCCCAGCTTTGAGCTCTTTTGCTAAAGCCTTCCATATCGGTTTGAATGGTATTTTTAATGCTGTTGATATCTACCTTTTCGCCACGCATTTCTAATTTATCTGCAGTAGTTCTAGCCTCTGGAAGAACCAGCCAAAGTACAATGTATACAAATACAGCGCTAGGGCTAAATGTTAACTCAATAAAATTAGGGAAGTCATCAAATTCCCAAAATTGAAACAAATGAAAATGATTCCAATTTAAAACGAGTAGTATACTAGGCACTAAAAATAAAAGTCGAATGTATACCACTTTAACATCAAAATATTTAGACAAGCCCGCACACACACCACCAATCACCTTTGTATCAATGTCTCTAAACAATCTTTTTCGCACACCACCAATTTGAGTGGTTGAAGTATTTGGAACCGCAATCCATAAAAGTACGTATGCAAAAAGTGAAATACCAAATAACAGTATCCATAATACACGCACAAGTAATGGATCTAATTTTAAATAATTTGCTATGCCGGCACAAACACCACCAATCACTTTGTTTTGTTCGTCACGATAAAGCCTTCTAGGCTGTTCGTCATTGCCCGAAAACTGTTCCTGCTTTGCATTTGAGCTACTTGAAGCACCGCTTGCTTCAAACCCATCCTGTGCTTCAAAATCGGCGGGACGACCAATACTTTCGATGATTAATCGCATATCATCCTCGGTAATGCAAATGGCGCCTTTTTTTAATCGGTCGTCGCATAATTCTGCAATTCTACATTCGATGTCGTTGATGATTTCATCTCGGCCTTCTTCTGCATCAAAATATTGACGCAAACTTTCTATGTATTGTTGTAATGTTTCGTAAGACGCTTCCTCAATAGGGAGGATGCGACCTTGGAAATTTATATTGATTACTTTTTTCATGGATCAAAATTTTAAAGCGGTTACGCTTCGGTGTTAGGAGTTGGTGGTTGTGTTAACAATGAAACGGCATTTGCCATATCGTTCCAAGTTTGTAATAAAACAGAAAAAGCTTCTTTGCCTGTATCTGTCATTACAAAATATTTACGTGGTGGTCCACTCACACTTTCTACCCATCTATAATTTAATAAACCTGCATTTTTGAGCCTGGTTAATAGCGGGTATAAAGTTCCTTCTAGAATATGCAAATTGGCTGCTTTCATTTGGTCAATAATATCACTCGGATATACTTCACCTCTATTAATGATAGACAGGATGCAAAATTCTAAAACCCCTTTCCGCATTTGCGATTGTGTGTTTTGAATATCCATTGCTGTTGATTGAGACACAAAGATGGGTATTTATTTAGTACTATGCAAAACATAGTACTAAATATTTTTGAAACGTAGTGGCAAAAAATATCCAAATAACTGAAAATCAATTATTTGGATAAATAAATATTTTGAAAATAAAATTTTAAATCGGCCTTAAATTACCACTAGTTCGTAAAAATCGTCTGGTTGTAGGTAGATATTTGCAAGTCTTTGCAGCTCCTGAGGGGTTACTGATTTGATGGTTTCGATGCTCTTATAAAAGTAGTTTTCGTCCAACCCGTTTAATACATAATTTTTCCAGCGGCCTATTAACTGGAAAGGACCATCTAAATCACCTAATAAAGAGCCAATCATATAGTTACGCACCAAATTCAATTCTTCCATATCCACTAACTCATTACGCAGTAGCTCCATTTCTTTTAGTACTTCTGTTATGGTAGCCGCACAAACATCACGGCCGGCTTCGGTACTAATCATCCATGCACTAGCGTGCACATGATTTTGAAAATAACTATGAATGCCATAGGTATATCCTTTGTCTTCTCTAATATTACTCATGAGTCGTGAGCCAAAAAATCCACCAAAGAGTGTATTGAGTACATGCGCTTTTTGAAAATCGGGATGGTGTCTATTTGGAAAAGGTCTGGCCATTCTAATAGCACCTTGTACTCCATTTTCATCATTGATAATTTCCACCTTTTTTTGTGCAGCTGCTACAATAGGATGCTCCACCACAACAGGTGTATCTGCGTGCAAAGCCAGTGTACCAAAGGCTTTGTTAAGCATCGATTCATAACCAGTTGGCATTTTCCCGGCTACAAAAATTTTACAAGAGCCGTTTAAATAATACTGTTTGTAAAACGCTTTTATAGCATCTGTGTTTAGCGCGTCATAATCTTCGGCGTTAGAATATGTACCGTATGGATGGTTGATGCCAAATAAATATTCATCAATTAAACGGTTAGCAATGAAATCACATTTTTGCAAATTAACCGACAAACGCTGTTTTTGATTTTGAATATAGATGGCTAATTCTTCTTCAGGAAAAATACTGGTTTCAATAATTTCACGCACCACCGGAAGCAAGGTTTCCAAATGTTTACTTAAACAGTGCAGGGTAATACTTGCTGTTTCATTGTAGCAACTTCTATTTAAATAGGCACCATGAAATTCAAAAAAATCATTGATTTGATAGGCCGTTTTAGAAGTCGTACCGTTTTTAATTAAAAAATTAGTGGTAGCGGCCACCATGGGCTGCTTATCATACCAGTTGCCGGCGTCAAAAACCCATTCTATCATTACCACATCTTGTGCGCCTGCGTTCATGGCATATACCGGTACTTTATTGTCCAGTGCAAACCGGTCACAATTTTTTAATTGCAAATCAAAATGAACCGCCTCTTCTATCGTTGGAATTATTTTTCTATCTAACATGTCATTTTTTATTGAGCGTGATACAAGAGCGTATTTGAATTGTTATGATCAAAAATTGAATTGGCATATGCATAAATATCGTCAATACCAATGGCTTGGTATTTTTGAAATTCGGTGTTCATCATACCCGCATCACCAAGTAATTCGTAAAGCGCAATACTACTGGCTCTACTCA
>JBANFS010000004.1:0-158564 GCA_037975885.1 Bacteroidota bacterium | reverse complement strand
TTATTACCCGTAAGCCTGCAGAGGTGAGAATGGGTAAGGGTAAAGGTAACCCTGAATTCTGGGCTGCTGTTGTTGAACCAGGACGCATCATTTTTGAGTGCGACGGTGTTACAGCGCAAGTAGCGCAGGAAGCAATGGGCTTAGCGGCTCAAAAGCTACCTATCAAAACCAAATTCGTTACTAGAAGGGATTTGCAAGCTTAATTTAAAACATAATTTGCAATGGCAAACAAGACATCATACGATTTTAACAAAAGCCTTAAGGACATGAATGTTCAAGACCTTCAGGCTAAAATTCAAGAAGATCAATTAAGATTGAAAAAGCTTGAGTTCGCACACGCTATTTCTCCACTCGAAAACCCGATGAATATTCGCGCGCTTCGTAGAGACATCGCACGTATTAAAACGGAATTGAAGAAAAAAGAAATGGGTATCTAATAAGATATCTAAACCATAAATAAATAACAATGGCTGAAGTAAGAAATTTACGTAAAACGAGAACTGGGCTAGTAACTAGCGATAAAATGGATAAGACCATTACAGTTGCTGTAGAAAGAAAAGTAAAACACCCTATCTACGGTAAGTTCGTAAAGAAAACAACAAAGTTCCACGCACACGACGAAAAGGGAGAGTGCGGTATTGGTGACGTAGTAAAAATAATGGAAACGCGTCCTCTTAGTAAAACTAAGCGTTGGAGACTCGTAGAAATTATCCAAAAAGCAAAATAGGCCCTCGGGCTTCATGCTACAAACCGTCCATGAGAAATTATACGGGTGTAGCCTCTGAAAAATAAACATTCTTCTATCGCTAAAAAAGTGATAGATCTAACAGCTAAAAGCTAAAAAAATGATTCAGCAAGAAAGTAGATTGAATGTAGCTGATAACAGTGGTGCAAAAGAAGTCCTTTGTATTAAGGTACTTGGTAACAGTGGTCAAGATTACGCCAAAATTGGTGATAAGATTGTTGTTACTGTTAAAGATGCAATCCCTGCAGGCGGTGTTAAAAAAGGTACGGTTTCTAAAGCAGTTATCGTGCGTACTAAAAATAAATTACGTCGTAAAGATGGTTCTTACATCCGTTTCGATGACAACGCTGTTGTGTTGTTAAACAATTCAGACGAACCACGCGGTACACGTATTTTTGGACCAGTAGCTCGTGAACTTCGTGACGCAGGTTACATGAAGATTATTTCACTAGCTCCAGAAGTATTATAATAATAAGTCATTAATAGACGTTTAAGTTAAAAACAATGAGTACAAGATTCAAACCTAAATTCAACATCAAAAAAGGAGATACCGTTGTGGTAATCGCCGGTGATGACAAGGACTTGAAAAAGCCTCGTAAGGTATTAGAAGTAATTGTAGATAAAGGCCGTGTAGTAGTTGAAGGCGTTAATATCGTTACAAAACATACGAAACCTTCTGCACAAAATACAAAAGGTGGTATCGTTAAAGTAGAAGCACCTATTAACATTAGTAACATTATGTTGTGGGATGCAAAAACGAGTCAGCCAACCAAAGCTACGCGTACGCGCGAGAGTGGTAAATTAGTTCGTGTATCAAAAAAATCAGGGGAGGTAATTAAATAATGAGCACAGTAAAATATACTCCAAGATTAGCAGACAAGTACACTAAAGAAGTGATCCCTGCTTTAATGAAAAAGTTCGCTTACAAAACTGTAATGCAAGCTCCTAAATTAGAAAAAATTTGTATCAACCGTGGCGTTAATGGTGCGGTAAACGATAAGAAATTAATTGACATCGCTGTAGAAGAACTAAACATGATTACTGGTCAGAAAGCAGTTCCTACCATGTCTAAAAAAGATATCTCAAACTTCAAATTACGTAAGGGTATGCCAATTGGTGCTCGCGTAACTTTAAGAGGTGAGAAGATGTACGAATTTTTAGATCGTTTGGTATCTGTAGCACTTCCACGTGTGCGTGATTTCAAAGGTATTAGCGATAAAGCTTTTGATGGTCGCGGCAACTACACATTAGGTGTTACTGAACAAATCATTTTCCCTGAAATCGATATTGATAAAATCACGAAGATTACAGGTATGGATATCACTTTTGTAACAAGTGCGCAAACCAACGAAGAAGCGTACGAGTTATTAAAAGAATTAGGTATGCCATTCAAAGGAACCAAAAAAGAAATTAATTAAATTAAAGAAACTGGTAGCAGCCGGCCTTGTAATAACACAATCACCGGAACCTACTCAAACCCAAATAAATAAAACATGGCAAAAGAATCAGTAAAAGCCAGACAAAGAAAACGCGAGAAGATGGTTGCGAAGTTTGCAGAAAAGCGTGCCGCTTTAAAAGAAGCAGGTGATTATGCAGCGTTAGACCTTCTACCAAAAAATGCGTCTCCTGTTCGCTTAAAAAACCGTTGTCAATTAACCGGTCGTCCTAAAGGCTACATGAGATACTTTGGTCTCTCAAGGATAATGTTCCGCGATATGGCACTTAATGGAATGATTCCTGGTGTAAAAAAAGCGAGCTGGTAGTACCCATCACGTTTTAGTAAACAAATTTTGAACTGATTTAATTTTTATAAAAATGGTAACTGATCCAATAGCAGATTTCTTAACGAGAATTCGTAACGCGCAAATGGCCGGTCACAGAATGGTAGAAATTCCTGCCTCTAATTTAAAAAAGCGTATGACTGAGATTTTATACAATCAAGGTTATATTCTTAAGTATAAATTCGAAGAAGATACTAAGCAAGGTCTTATCAAGATCGCTTTAAAGTATGATGAAAATACGAAGCAACCAGCTATCCGCACACTCGAAAGAATTAGCCGTCCAGGTTTACGCCAGTACGCTAAGCCTGCCGAAATTAAACGTGTAATCAACGGTTTAGGTATTGCTATCTTAAGTACTTCTAAAGGAGTATTAACAGATAAGCAAGCAAAAGCTGCAAACGTAGGTGGCGAAGTACTTTGCTACATCTACTAAAATAAACACCGGCACTGACAATTATGCTTTTTAGTCGGAGCAGAACACGGTACCGGATTCAATTAACAAATTAAACAACATCGACTATGTCTCGTATTGGTAAAGCCCCGATTACAATTCCTTCAGGAGTTACCGTATCGGTAAGCAAAGAAAACGTAGTGACTGTAAAAGGTCCTAAAGGCGAATTAAAAGAAACAGTAGATAGAGATATCATTGTTACTGTTACCGAAACTGAAGTTTTAGTAAGTCGTCCTACAGAACAAATCCGTCACAGAGCAATGCACGGTTTATACCGTTCATTAATCAGCAACCTTGTAAAAGGTGTGACTGAAGGTTATAAAAAAGAATTAGAATTAGTGGGTGTGGGTTTTAAAGCTGCCAATACTGGCAACGTTTTAGACTTAGCACTTGGTTATTCTCACAATATTATTTTTGAAGTTCCTAGCGAATTAAAAGTAGCTACCACTACAGAAAAAGGTCAAAACCCAAAAATTTTCTTAGAAGGTATCGACAAACAATTAATTGGTCAGGTAGCTGCAAAATTAAGAAGCCTACGTAAGCCAGAGCCGTACAAAGGTAAAGGTGTTAAATACGCTGGTGAAATTCTTAGAAGAAAAGCTGGTAAAGCTGCTGGTAAATAAGCTAAGATTTATAATAAATAAAATAATCAACGATCTCCGGCCGAATCGGAGGTTTCAAACAGAAATACAATGGGTAAATTAATTCAAAGGCAAAAAATCAGATACCGCATCCGCAAAAAGGTGCAAGGTACTGCTGTGAAGCCTCGCTTGTCTGTATTCAGAAGCAATGCCGAAATCTATGCTCAATTAATAGATGACGACAACAGTGTAACACTTGCATCTGCATCTTCAAGAGATAAAGATATTGCTGCTCAAAAAATCACTAAGATTGAAAAATCTAAGTTGGTGGGCGCAGCAGTTGCTCGTAAAGCTATCGAACTAGGCTTATCTGCCGTGGTTTTTGATAGAGGTGGTAATTTGTATCACGGCCGCGTTAAGTCTGTGGCAGATGGTGCAAGAGAAGCCGGTCTTCAATTCTAATTAGCTAACAACAATTAATCGTTAGATAAATGTCTAAAGTAAACGTAAATAAGGTAAAAGCCACTGGCGATGTGGAACTTAAAGAAAAAGTAGTTGCCATTAATCGCGTGGTTAAAACCACTAAAGGTGGACGTACATTCAGCTTCTCAGCACTTGTCGTAGTTGGTAATGAAAATGGTGTTGTAGGACAAGGTTTGGGTAAGGCTAAAGAGGTACAAGAAGCAATTGCAAAAGGTATCGATGACGCAAAGAAAAACCTTTTGAAAGTCCCTGTTATGCACGGAACTATCCCGCACGAACAATGGGCTAAGCAAGGTGCTGCTAAAGTGTTGATTAAACCAGCTGCACATGGAGCGGGTGTAATCGCAGGAGGTAGCATGCGTGCAGTACTAGAAAGCGCTGGTATCACAGACGTATTAGCAAAAAGTTTAGGTTCTGCTAACCCACACAACGTGGTTAAAGCAACTTTAAAGGCATTAAGTCTTTTAAGAGAGCCTGTACAAGTAGCAAAAACACGTAGTGTTAAACTAAGCAAAGTTTTTAACGGATAAAACCTCTGGTTATGAAAAAAATTAAAATAACTCAGATCAAGAGTGGTATCGATAGATCTGAGCGCCAAAAACAAACTTTAATTGCATTAGGTCTTAGAAAACTAAATGCATCGAAAGAAGTGGAAGCAACTCCTCAAATTTTAGGAATGGTAAACAAAGTGAGCCATTTAGTAAAAGTAGAAGAGATCGCTTAATACTTTTTAAAGCATGTATACGTTATTATAAAAATGAGTCAATTTATCAATTGATTCATTTTTATTTAATTTGATACTCAATTTTTTATTATTTAACAATTGCGAGGGGTGATACCCCGTAAGTTCAAAATCAAACAACATGAAACTACACAATTTAAAGCCAGCAGAAGGATCTACGCACAAAGCAATCCGTATTGGTCGTGGTGAAGCATCTGGTAAAGGTGGTACTTCTACAAAAGGTAACAAAGGTGGTCAAAGCCGTGCAGGTTATAAAAGCAAAATGGGTCACGAAGGTGGTCAGATGCCAATTCAACGTCGTGTTCCTAAGCGTGGGTTTAAAAACAACAATCGTATCGAATTTAAAGTGTTTAACCTTGGTCAAATCGATCAATTGGTTGAAAAATATGCTTTCACTGAATTTAGCTTAGAAAATTTATACATCAACGGTTTAATTAGCCGTACGGATCGTGTAAAAGTATTGGCAAATGGCGAATTAAAGGCTAAACTTACATTTAAGGTAAATGCTGCAAGTGACAAGGCGAAAGCTGCTGTTGAAGCTGCTGGCGGAACCCTTGAAATTGTAAAGTAATTTCCCGTAAATTGCCTTGGCTTTGCCATGGTAAATACTATTAACGCTACAATTGCATTTAAGTGAAAAAACTAATTCAAACATTAAAACATATCTGGGCAATCGATGAGCTACGTAACAAAATTGTTGTTACGCTTGCCCTAGTATTAACGTATCGTTTAGGTACGCAGATTACCCTTCCTGGTATCGATCCTAATAAAATAGAAGCGGCTTCTGCTGCTGCACAGGGCAATGGCTTACTTGGCATATTTGATATGTTTGCAGGTGGTGCATTCTCTCAAGCATCTATTTTAGCACTTGGTATCATGCCATATATTTCTGCTTCAATTTTCATGCAATTGATGACCATCTTGGTTCCTCAGTTGCAAAAAATTCAGAAAGAAGGAGATAGTGGACGTAAAAAAATTAACCAGTGGACACGTTACCTAACAGTGATTGTTACAGCGTTCCAAGCAGGTGCTTACGTTGCTTATTTAAACAGCCCAGGCTATGCGCCAGCTATCATTGCTGCATACGCACCTTACTTTTGGTTTTCTACCGTTATCACATTAACAGCTGGTACTTTGTTTGTTATGTGGCTCGGCGAAAAAATTCAGGACAAAGGTTTAGGTAATGGTACTTCTATCATTATCATGGTGGGTATCTTAGCTCGTTTACCACAATCTATTATTCAGGAGTTTAGCGCAAAAGGCCAAAAAGGCGGCGGTGGACTTTTAATATTTTTAATTGAGGTTGCTATTTTAGTTACCATTATTATGGGTCTTATTGTACTTGTACAAGGGGTTCGTAAAATTGCAGTAAACTATGCAAAGCAAATTGTTGGCAGCCGTCAGTTTGGTGGTGCTCGTCAATTCTTACCTGTTAAAGTAAACAGTGCTGGTGTAATGCCAATCATTTTTGCACAAGCAATTATGTTCTTACCTACACTTGTTTCTTTTACAAATTTAGATTCGGCACAAGGAATTGTAAAAGTATTCAACGACCATAGTAGCTGGCCTTATATGGCAATCTACTCTATCATGGTAATTGGATTTACTTTCCTTTACACTGCACTTATCTTTAATCCAAAACAAATCTCTGAAGATTTAAAACGCAATAATGGATTTGTACCAGGTGTTAAGCCAGGACAACCTACTGCCGATTATATTGGAGCGATCATGGACAAAATTACTTTACCAGGTGCTATCTTTTTAGCCCTAGTAGGTATTATGCCAGGCTTTGCGCAACGCTTAGGTGTTACACAAGGTTTTAGCTCTTTCTTTGGAGGTACTTCATTATTAATTATGGTAGGTGTTGTGCTTGATACACTTCAACAAATTGAAACCTATTTATTAATGCGTCAATACGATGGATTAATGGAAGGCGGACGTGTACAAGGCAGACAAGTTGATACTGCAAGTGGCATGTAATATTATTTTACAATAATGATAATAAAACCTGTCAGTGCTTGTGGCCTGACAGGTTTTCTTTTTTAACAATGACGCGAAGAAATATTGGTATGATTTATAAGACAGAAGCAGAAGTGGCACTTATGAAAGAGGCAGCTTTACTCGTAAGTAAAGCACTGGCTCAGGTGGCTGGGTTTATTAAGCCAGGCGTAACTACTTTGCAAATTGATAAGTTGTGCGAAACGGTTGTAAAAGACCATGGTGCCGTACCTTCTTTTTTTAATTACAGAGGGTATCCATTTAATATATGTGCTTCTGTTAATGATGTGGTTGTGCATGGTTTCCCAAATGAAACACCCATTAAAAATGGAGACATTGTTTCTATTGATTTAGGGGTTATTTTAAATGGTTGGCATGGCGATCATGCGTATAGTTTTATTGTGGGTGATGTAGCACCAGAAATTTTAAACCTTGTAAAAGTTACCAAAGAGTCTTTGTACAGAGGCATCGAAAAAGCCACCGTTAATAACCGCATTGGAGACATTTCATATGCCATTCAAGAACATACCGAATTTAAAAATGGGTATGGTGTTGTGCGTGAATTAGTAGGGCATGGCTTAGGTAGAAATTTACACGAAGACCCGCAGGTACCTAACTATGGTAAGCGTGGGAACGGTCCTAAAATGAAAGAAAATTTAGTACTTGCTATCGAGCCTATGATCAATTTAGGCACGCATAAAGTATACACAGATGATGACGGTTGGACGGTAAAAACCCAGGATGGAAAAGTATCTGTACATTTTGAACACGATGTTTGTGTGAAAAGAAATGAAGCACTCATTCTTTCTGATTTTAGTATTATTGAAGCCGCCGAAAAATCAAACACCAATTTAAATAGTAGCTACTATTAATTTTTATACAACTACCATGCGTGAAAAATTAGTAGTGATTGGTGGTGGTGCAGCAGGTTTTTTTTGTGCCATCAATGCGGCCAGGTTAAATCCTAATCTAGATGTTTGTATTCTAGAAAAGTCCAATAAACTACTTGCTAAAGTTAAGGTGAGCGGCGGTGGGCGTTGCAATACCACACATGCATGTTTCGAACTTCCTGAACTCGTGCAAAAATATCCGCGCGGTCAAAATTTTTTAAAGAAAACATTTCATTGGTTTAATACCACAGATACAATTGAGTGGTTTGCTTCACGTGGCGTAGATTTAAAAACAGAAGCGGATGGTCGCATGTTTCCTGCGTCTAATGATTCGCAAACTATTATCGATTGTTTGTTAAAAGAAGCAGACAAATATAAAGTTCAAGTTCAAATACAAACTGCCGTAGAAAAAATTGCCGTGAATGATGCGGGCGTTTTTTTATTACAAACAACCAGCAAAACAATAGAAGCCAATTATGTTTGTGTGGCAACTGGAGGATTTCCTAAAGCGCATCAGTTTGAATTTATTACAAACCTTGGACATACCATTGAAGCGCCCGTTCCATCACTATTTACATTTAACATGCCAGGCAATCCTATCACGGAACTTATGGGTGTGAGTGTGCCAGAAGCACAAGTAAAAATTGCAGGATCAAAAATTATGGCAACAGGCCCTTTGCTTATTACGCACTGGGGTATGAGTGGGCCAGCTATATTAAAATGCTCGGCATGGGGCGCAAGAGAACTTGCTAATTTAGGTTATTCGTTTACCATTCGTGTAAATTGGATTCCTACCTACGCAGAGCAAGATTTGCGCACGGCTTGGCCACTTATAAGGTCTGAGCAGGGCAATATCAAAATAGGAGGGCGGAACCCTTTTGAACTGCCGGGTAGATTGTGGTTACACTTACTAGAGGTTTGTGGAATAGACGCAGGGGGCAGTTGGGCTACCCTTACCGCTGCGGCTCAAAATAAGCTCATTACGACCCTAACGGCTTTTGAATGTAAAGTGAGTGGCAAAACCACGTTTAAGGACGAATTTGTTACTTGTGGGGGCGTAAAATTATCTGAAATCGACGCCAATACCATGCAAAGTAAGCTTGTTAAAGGCCTCTATTTTGCTGGTGAAATCATGGATATTGATGGTATTACAGGAGGGTTTAATTTCCAAAATGCATGGACTTCTGGCTGGATTGCCGCAAAGTCTATTGCACAATCTAAAAATGTTGGCTAAAACCCACTATTTATAGCCTATTTCCCTGTTTTTTACTGGATTTTTCTTACTTTTGCACCCCCGATTTCATTAAACCATCGGGGTTATTTTATGCAAATTTTCCGTAAACAATTAAACGCAGATGCTCAGGACAGCACTGGTGCCGAGGCAACAGCTGTAACTGCGACAACAAATGCCCCTGCAGCAGCGCCAGTTGTAGAAACTGCGCACGATGATTTTGACTGGAGCATTGACAAACGTAATGTTAGTCATTATGCCGAAGCTGAAAGACAGAAGTATGATAAAGTGTATGATGACACTTTCGTACAAATCCAAGATGGCGAAATCATGAATGGTATCGTTGTTGCTTTAACTAAAACAGATGTTGTAATCAACATTGGTTTTAAAAGTGATGGCCTTATTTCTTCAAATGAATTCCGTGATTTACAAGGATTAAAAATTGGTGATGAAGTAGAAGTGATGGTTGTTGAAAAAGAAGACCGTCAAGGAAACTTACACCTTAGCCGCAAATCTGCGCGCATCTTCCGTGCTTGGGAAAGAATTATGGAAGTGCACAAAACAGGTGAAGTGGTTACAGGTACTGTTACTAGCAAAACAAAAGGTGGCTTGATCGTTGATGTATTTGGTATGGAAACTTTCTTACCAGGTTCTCAAATTGACGTGAAGCCAGTTACTGATTACGATCAGTTTGTTGGTAAGACTATGGAATTTAAAGTTGTAAAAATCAACGAAACCATTAAGAACGCAGTTGTATCACACAAAGCCCTTATCGAAAGCGATATCGAAGCACAACGTGCTGAGATCATGAGCAAATTAGAGAAAGGTCAAGTGTTAGAAGGTGTTGTTAAAAACATCACTGACTTTGGTGCATTTATGGACTTAGGTGGTTTAGATGGTTTGTTATATATCACAGATATTTCATGGGGTCGTATCTCTCACCCAAGCGAAGTGGTGAAGATGGATCAGAAATTACAAGTGGTGGTATTAGACTTCGACGACGACAAAAAGCGTATCAGTTTAGGTCTAAAACAATTGACTCCACACCCTTGGGATGTATTACCAGAAGGACTTTCAGAAGGTTCTGTTGTGAAAGGTAAAGTAGTGAACATTGAAGATTACGGTGCGTTCTTAGAAATTCAACCTGGTGTTGAAGGTCTAGTTCACGTTTCTGAAATCACATGGGCTAACACACCAATCAACGCAAAAGAATTCTTTAAGTTACAAGATGAGTATGAAGCTAAAGTGGTAACACTTGATAAGGACGCTCGCAAAATGAGCTTATCTATTAAGCAAATGAGCCAAGATCCTTGGAGCAGCATCGAATCTAAATTCCCTGAAAACAGCAAGCACAAAGGATTGGTAAAAAATATCACTCCGTATGGTGTTTTTGTTGAAATGGAACCAGGAATTGGTGGTATGATTCACATCAGCGACTTAAGCTGGTTGAAGCGTTTCAATCACCCTTCTGACTACACTAAAGTAGGCGATGCAATTGATATCATTATCTTAAGCATTGATAAAGAAAATAGAAAATTACAATTAGGTCATAAGCAATTGGAAGAAGATCCTTGGAATGCATTAGAAGAAACTTTTGCAATTGGATCTGTACATGAAGGTACTGTTACCCGTAAGGATGACAAAGGTGCCCTTGTACAATTACAATATGGCTTAGAAGGATTCGTGCCTAACCGTCACTTAAGCAAAGAAGATGGTACGCAGGTGAAAGCAGATGAAACAGCACAATTTATGGTGATCGAATTTGATCGCAATGAAAAGCGCATTGTATTATCACATGCTCGCCTATGGGAACAAGTAATAGCTGAAGAGAAAGAAGTAGCTAAGAAAGAAGCCAAAGCAGAATCTGACAACACCAAGAAGGCAGTAAAAGCAGTTCAGTCTAAAGTAGAAAAATCTACCTTAGGTGATTTAAGCGCTCTTGCTGACATCAAGGCTAAATTGCAGGAAGGTGAAGGCGGGAACTAATTAGTCCCCTTTCATTAGGAATAGGTCAAAAAGCTGTCTAACCACCCGGTTAGGCAGCTTTTTATATTTTTCTTAACTAGTTGATAGTCAATATCAGAAATCAAATTTCTAATTTGCTAACAATTAACTAATTTTGCCAACTTGTATGAATAGAATTGTAATTGTTTTTTTGGCGGCTTTTATACTGGTTTCCTGCTCCTCAAAGTTTTCTAAAATCTTAAAGAGCAAGGACGTCGAGTATAAGTATAAGATGGCGGAACAGTATTATGCTAAAAAAGATTACAGTAAAGCGCAGGTTTTGTACGAAGATATTTTTCAGGTGATGAAAGGTACCCCTCGTTACGAAGACATGTATTATAAATTCGCGTACTCTTATTATTATCAAAAAGACTACTCGAATGCCGAAAACTTGTTCAAGAATTTTTTGGAAAATTTTCCAAGTTCTAGCAAGTTAGAAGAAATAGAATACATGCGTGCGTATTCGTTCTTTAAAGAATCACCAAAAGTAGATTTAGATCAAACCAATACCAATAAAACTATGCAGTTAATGCAGGTGTTTATTAATGGACATCCAGGTTCTAAAAGAGTTTTGGATGCAACAGAAATTATAGATCAGTGCAGAGAGAAATTAGAAGAAAAAGAATTCAAAGCAGCACAGCTTTATTTAAACCTAGGTTATTATAAAGCAGCAGCGGTGGCTTTTGGTAATGTGTCTGATAATTTTCCGGATTCAAAAAAAGCAGACTTATATAAATACCAAGTTGTGGTATCTTATTATAAATACGCCGAAATGAGTTACGAAGAAAAGCAACAAGAGCGTTATGCAAAAGTGATAGTAGAATGTGACGATTTTTTAGAACGCTACAATACAAGTAAGTATGTGGCTGATGTAAATAAATACAAAACAGCATCTTCAAATTATTTAAACAATACAAAAAAATGAGTAAGCTAAGAAGACAATTAAGTGCCAACACGCCAAGCGTTGTTGAAACGAAGAGCCTAATAGATATCAAAGCAAAAACTGGTAATTTATACGAGTCTATTGCTATTGTGGCACGTAGAGCCAATCAAATCAATGTATCTATCAGAGAAGAATTGCACAACAAATTGGAGGAGTTTGCAAGTCATACCGATAGCTTGGAAGAAATTCATGAAAACAAAGAGCAAATCGAAATCTCTAGAGCTTACGAAAAAATGCCTAATCCTGCTATTTTAGCAACTCAAGAATTTATGGAAGGCAAAGTGTATTACAGAAAAAACGAAGAGAACGATCTATTCCGTTAATTCAATTAACCTATTCTATACAAAAAGACAGTTTTTTAACTGTCTTTTTTTGTTAATTTAGAGTATCCTATTTGACTTGCTATGAAGATTGCAAACACACTACTTACCATTTTATTTGTTGCTTTTTTTTCCGGCGCTAAAGCTCAGGAATTACAGGCTAGGGTAACGGTGTTATCTAATAGGATAGCAACCACTGTTGACCGTAGAATTTTTACTACACTTCAAACGCAGTTAACAAACCTGCTCAACAATAGAAAGTGGACCTCGGACATATACAAGCCCCAAGAAAAAATTGAGTGTAGTTTTATTTTAAATATTGAATCGATTGTTGAAACCAATGTATACAAGGCCACTTTGAGTATTCAAGCTGCGAGACCTGTGTATGGTTCTACTTATAAAGCCAGTATGGTTAATTTTCAGGACCCCGATGTAACTTTCAAATACCAAGAATTTCAGCCCCTCGAATTCAATGAGGCAAGGGTGCAGGGAACTGATGCAGGCGCCGCTAATTTGCCGGCTATTTTTGCGTATTACGCCTATATGATTATTGGTCTAGATTACGATTCTTTTGCGCTTAAAGGGGGTGAATTGTATTTTAGAAAAGCACTCAATATTGTAAACAATGCACCCGAAGGAAAAGGGATTCAGGGTTGGAAAATGTTTGACGGACTGCGTAACCGTTTTTGGCTGGCAGAAAATGTAACCAATGCACGCAACAACGTTATTCATGATATTTTTTACGGGTATTACAGAAATGGGTTGGATCATTTGATAGACAATGAAGCGCTTGCGCAAACTGCTATACTTGTGACGCTTGTTCAATTAAAAACTTTTGCTGATGACAATCAAAACAATATGATTCAGCAGTTCTTTTTACAAAGTAAATTCACAGAATTATCCGGTATTTTCAAAAAGGCAAAAGCAGAGGACCGCTCTAAAGCCACCGAATTATTATCGGTACTTGATCCTACCAATGCACCCAAATATAAAGAAGCACTAAAATGATTCAGCGCCTAGTATATTTATTTACTTTAGTGTTCCTTGTGGCCTGTAATAGCGGAACGCCTAAAAATGTACTACCGGTAAACACCATGAAAGTGGTTATGTTTGATATGCTTAAGGCCGATGAATGGTATGCCCGAAAACTAGTAGGGGATACGCTACTATTAAAAGTAAAAGAAGACATTCCTTTGTATGAGCAGGTGTTTGCAGTACATAAGCTTACTAAAAAAGAGTTTTTTGATAGTTATCATTATTACGAATCACATCCTGTAGCCTATAAAGAACTTGTAGATTCATTAGAGTCATATGCCAATATGCAAAAACTAAAAACTTTAAAAAAATAAACAATATTTATTTTCACTTGTTACAATAAAAAACAAAACATATGAGTTTAACAACCGGCACCACAGCACCTAATTTTAGTTTATTTGACACCGATAAAAACTTGGTTCATTTAGCAGATCAAAAAGGCAAGAACGTAGTTTTATTGTTTTTCCCTCTAGCATTTACTGGCGTTTGTACCACAGAGCTTTGCTCTATCAGAGACAATATTGCAGTGTACAACAATACCAGTGCAACTGTATTTGGCGTTTCTGTAGATTCTTTGTTTGCCCTTGGTAAATTTAAAGAAGAGCAAAACCTTAATTTCCCATTATTGAGTGATTTTAACAAAGATGCTGCCAAGGCATTTGGTGTATTGTACGATGTTTTCCCAGCTTTTGAAATGCAAGGTGTTAGCAAGCGCGCTGCCTTTGTAATTGATAAAGAAGGCGTTATTCAGTACGCAGAAGTATGTCCTACACCTGGTGATTTGCCAAACTTTGCGGCTATTCAGGAAACCCTTGCAAAACTAGCTTAATCTAGTTTTATGTATCTTTGTTCTAATTAGGTACAATCAATGACCAAAAGGAACTTATTAATACTATCTATTTTATATACCATTACTACCGGTTTCGTGCCTGGTAGTAATGGTTATTATGATTCCTTTTTTACTGCGCCTGCTGCTTCTAAAGTATTGCGTTTTTTCCCCAACCCAGCAACTACCGTTATCAATTTCGAATTTGATAAATCTGTGGAGTCTACAAGCGTAATTGCGATTTATAGTTTCTACGGAAAAAAAATGAGCGAGCAGCGTTTATCCAACAAAAAAGTAAGCTTTATTTTAGACGAAAATTACACGCGTGGCTTGTATGTTTTTCAACTCCGCGACCAAGCAGGTAGACTCATTGAGTCTGGTAAATTTCAAGTAATTAAGTAATATATTTCCCTTACTTATTTATCTGTCACTTCTACAATTAAAAATTTCAAATAGTTGGTATTTTCCATACCCCAAATAATGGGGTGATCCGAAGCTTGCGCTTGAAAAGTGACTTGCCTAATTTTTTTGCGCGCGTCTTTTGCTGCCATTTCAATGGTTTGCAAAAAGAGTTCAGGCTGTACTAGATTGGTACAACTAGACGTTACTAAAAAGCCTCCGTTTTTAATCAATTTCATACCCCGCAAATTAATTTCTTTGTACCCGGTAATAGCTTTTTGAATACTTTCTCTACTTTTGGTAAATGCAGGTGGGTCAAGCATTACAACGTCATACTGCCTTCCGTCTTTACCCCATTGTTTGAGTACATCAAACGCGTTCATCGCTTCAAATTTGCATATATCAGCGAGGCCGTTTAGCGCTGCATTTTTATTGGCTTGTGCTACTGCGTTCTCAGAAATATCTAAACCCAACACAGACTTAGCACCATAATGTGCTGCGTGAATTTCAAAAGTTCCGGTATAGGTAAATGCACCTAAAACGTCGGCGCCTTTTACAATATGTTGAATGGCTTTTCTGTTGTCTTGTTGGTCTAAAAAGTATCCCGTTTTTTGTCCATTTTCAATATCCACATGAAAGCGTAATCCGTTTTCATTGATGATGATATTTGTGTCAAAGGGCTCCGATAAAAAACCTTTTATTTGTGTGAGTCCTTCTAGTTCTCTAACCGGCACATCGTTTCTTTCGTAAATACCTTTGGGTGTAAAAATGGTGTTAAGGGCATCCACAATAGCAGGCTTCCAGTGATCCATGCCTAATGACAAGGTTTGTAAGACAAAATAGTCATTGAACTTATCAATAATAAGGGCAGGCATTTGATCTGCTTCTCCAAAAACAAGGCGGCAGTTTTCGGTGTAGCCAATTTTTTGACGGTAGGCCCAGGCTTCTGCAATACGGCGGTGAAAAAAGGCCGCATCTATGGTTTCTGGCTTTCTGGTAAGCAAGCGTACTAAAATCTGGGATTTTGGGTTAATATAGCCCCTGCCTGCAAATTTTCCATCGGCATAATGTACATCCACGGTAGCAGCTGGCTCTATTGGGCCGTCAATTTTGTCTACTTCATTGCCAAATACCCAGGGGTGACCATTTGCGATACGCGCCGCAATCTTCTTTTTTAGAAACAACTTTGTCATGTCAGCGAAGATAAGGCGGATTAATCTGCCAATTTTTCCCTTTTCTTTGCAACGGCAAAATTTTTGCCATACTAAAGGGGTAAATTAATAAGCAATAGTTATGGAAGAGTCAATACCAAACGAAATGGAGCAACATATTGAAAATGAGCTCAATACCGATGAAAATGTGCCTGGAACCGAGCATTTAAACACACCCGTAGCCGAGGAAGATCCAATAACCAAGCTAGAGGCCGAATTACAAGAGCAAAAGGACAAATACCTGCGCTTAATGGCAGAGTTTGATAATTATAGAAGAAGAACCTCTAAAGAGCGTTTAGAGCTCATTCAAACGGCTGGCAAAGACGTTATTGTATCGATGCTTGATTTGCTAGATGATTGCGACCGTGCCGAAAAGCAGTTACAAAGTTCAGATGATATCGCTGTTCAAAAGGAAGGCATTCAACTTGTTTTTAATAAATTGCGTTCAACCATGCAATCTAAAGGTGTTAAAGTGATGGAAAGCATCCACCAAGATTTTGATGTAGAAAAGCATGAGGCCATTACTGAAATTCCTGCACCAACCGAAGACTTAAAAGGAAAAGTAATTGATGATGTGATTAAAGGGTATTATTTAAATGATAAAATTATCCGCTTTGCAAAAGTGGTGGTAGGAAAATAAATGCGCAATGGCAAAAAGAGATTTTTACGAAATATTAGGGGTGTCTAAATCTTCATCTGCTGATGAAATTAAAAAAGCATACCGTAAAGTAGCGATGCAATATCACCCAGATAGAAATCCGGGTGATAAAGAAGCAGAAGAAAAATTCAAAGAAGCTGCAGAAGCCTATGAGATTTTAAGTGACGCCGATAAAAAAGCAAAGTATGACCGTTTTGGGCATAATGCATTTGGCCCAGGAATGGGAGGAGGGTCTTCTCATAGCTCTAATATGGACGATATCTTTAGCCAGTTTGGAGATATGTTTGGTGACGATGCTTTTGGTTCATTTTTTGGCGGTGGAAGATCAAGAGGTGGTGGAGGTAGAGCCGCAAGAGGACAGCGCGGAAGCAATTTGCGCATTAAAATCAAATTGAATTTTGAGGAGATAGCAAAGGGCGTTAATAAAAATGTAAAAGTAAAAAAGCATGTTACTTGTACCGGTTGCGGAGGTAATGGCGCTAAAGATAAAAACAGCGTTCAAACATGTAGTTCATGTGGTGGTAGTGGACAGGTAAGAAAATTGACCAATACCTTTTTAGGTCAAATGCAAACTGTTACTACTTGTTCGTCTTGTAATGGAGAAGGAACAACTGTTACCGCTAAATGCGGCACTTGTAAAGGTGAGGGTAGAATGTATGGTGAAGAAACCATTTCTATTGATATCCCAGCGGGTGTTCAAGAAGGCATGCAATTGAGCATGAACGGAAAAGGTAATGCAGGAGAAAGAGGTGGAAGCCCTGGCGATTTGATTATTCAAATTGAAGAGGAAACACATCCAGAATTACAACGCGATGGTCTCAATGTAGCCTATGATTTACACTTGAATTTTGTAGATGCTGTTTTTGGTACACAGGTTGAAGTACCAACCATTGATGGGCGTGCTAAAATTAAAATTCCAGCAGGAACGCAAAGTGGTAAAATATTTAGACTCAAAGGAAAAGGTTTTCCTGAAGTGCAAGGTTATGCAAAAGGGGATCAGCTCATTTATGTAAATATTTGGACGCCACAAACTATCACAGACGAAGAAAAAGAAATGCTAGAAAAACTCCAGGCAAGTGATAATTTTAAGCCAAATCCTAGTAAATCGGATAAGAGCTTTTTTGACAGAGTAAAAGAAGCCTTTAATTAATTCCTCTTCAATAGTTTGGTGTTGGTTTATTCGGCAAGTTTGTAAATATCCTTGCTGTTTCTTCCGTATCCATCATAGTCTAATCCGTAGCCTAATACAAATTTATTAGGGATTGAAAAGCAGCAATAATCGATAGGCACTTCAAATACGGTTGCATCTGGCTTGTGCAGTAATACACCAATTTTAAGTGATGCTGGCTGCTGGTTATGCAATTGTGGTAAAAAGGAATGAAGTGTTTTACCCGTATCAATAATGTCTTCTAAAACAATAATATGTCTGTTCGTAAGATCTATGTCTAGGCCTATTGCTGTTATTACTTGTCCGGTTGAGGCAGTGCCTTTATAAGAAGCGAGTTTGATAAAACATATTTCTGCTTCTATGGTAATGGATTTAAATAAATCGGAAGCAAACATGAAGGAGCCGTTTAATACAGCAATAAACAAGGGCTTTTTGCCAGCATAGTCAGTATTGATTTGACTAGCAAGTGCAGCAATTTTTTCTTGGATAAGTGCTTCAGGTAAAAATATTTCGAAACTTTTTCCGTGTAGTTGTATTGTAGACATATCCTTATTTTTTCTTTCCTTTTTTAGATTTTTTAGTTTTTTTGGTACTCGGTTTTGAAACCGCCTCTACTCTCAATTTAATTTTTTGACCGGCTGGTAAAATGCTATCTTTTGCAATAGGCGCATTGAGCGAAAGTACTGTACTTAAAAGAACCCCTTCTTTTTGGGCAATGCTGTAAAGTGTTTCAGACCCTAATGTGGTATGACTTTCAGACGCGCCATATTTTTGTTTCTTTTCAATAAATAAAATGCGGTCTTGGTCTAAAATATTCATTTCAGCAAGCTCATTATATTCGAACAATTTACTTAAACTAATTTTTTGTTGGCTTGCAATTGCAAGAAGTGAAGTTCCTTTGGTGGCAAGAATGGCCTTGGAATGATTGATGGTTACCTTAGTATTTTCAAGTAAACTCACCGCATTAGTTTTCACCTCTTTGGTAGTTGCTGGTGTTTCTTCTTTAGTAGGGGCCGGTGAAATTTCTTTCTTTAGTGCAGGTGAATCCTCTTTAGTAGTAGCTACTTCTTTGGTTGGAGATGGTTGAACAACTGGAGCCACCGTATTGGTTGTTTCAGGTTGTTTTGCTACTGGTTGTGTAATTTCAAAATCAATCCCTTTTTTCTTTTGCTCAATTGCGATAAGCGAGTACTGTGCTAAATCATAATCATTGATTGCTTTAATTAATTGTGCCGGATAATTTGGATTGGTAGCATATCCAGCTTGTTTGAGTCCAAATGCCCAGCTTGTAAAATCTCTAACGTCTAGTTTAAATAAAAATGCATAGTGCGTTCTTGTTTTTAAAAAATTAGAGTGATCTATGAAGGAAGCCTCTGCATTATCGTATACTCTAAAACATTCGCCGTTGGCGTCATCATTGTGGTAAATTTTAGGTCCTCTCCATTCTGTTTTACATTTGATTCCAAAATGATTATTGGCTTCAGTGGCGAGCCTGCTTTTTCCTGTTTGTGACTCTAGAATGGCTTGTCCTAATTTGATGGCTGCAGGAACCCCAGTTCTAATTTGCTCCTGCATGGCAATGTTTTTATACTGATTGATATAGGCAGCTGTTTCTGGGCCAATTGTTTGTGCAATACCACTCACTGATAGGATGGTAGAGGTTAAAAGGATGCATATAAATTTTAAGTTCATAGTTCGTTTTTTTGAATCAGTAGCATGCCATCTCTAACTGTTAATAAGACTTGTGAGGTTCGCGGGTCATTTTTTACGTGTTCGTTAAATGAATGAATGGCTACTGCATTTTTTCCTGAAATAGTTTCTGCTAATACTTCTCCATGGAAAAGTACGTTATCGGCAATTATGATCCCGCCTTTTGCAAGCTTTGGTAAAACCATTTCATAGTATTGAATATAGCCCGTTTTATCGGCGTCTATAAATACTACATCTATTTCATTTGGAAGGGTAGGAATGAGCTCTTTAGCATCCCCAATGAGTAGTTCAATTTGATGCGCAAATTTACTTTGTTTAAAATAACGGTCAGCAGTTTGAGCGTCCTCTGTTCTGTTTTCTATGGTGTACAACTTTCCTTTTTCATCCAGCCCTTTTGCTAAACACAATGCGCTGTAACCAGTAAATGTTCCAATTTCTACAATACGCAAGGGCCTTTTAAGGCAAGACAAAATGCTTAAAAATTGCCCTTGTACTTCGCCACTTAGCATATGCGCTTTCGGATGCGTTGTTCTTGTTTCATCTAATATCAGTTGCAATAGTGGGTCTACGGGTGTTGTAAAAACATCCGAATACACCGTCGCTTGATCTATGATAAATGGAACTGACATTAAATGATTAAATCGCGTTTTCTTTTTTAGAAATAAGCATAAGGCCTATAAATGTAATGAGTCCATTGATGATAAGAAGCTCGAGGCCAATTTCAAAAGATCCAAAGAGTGCCTTTTGATTGATATCAATTAATAAACAAAGTAATGGAGAAAGTATACAAACAAGGGGCACCCATTTATCTAGCACGTTTCTTTTTAAAAGTATGCCGAACGTAAAGAGTCCTAATAGTGGGCCATAGGTATATGCGGCTACTTTTAATATAACCCCAATCATGCTTGGGTTATCAATCCATTTGTACACCATTACAAATAACAAAAAAACAAGTGCAAATCCAATATGAATTCTTTGTCTAATGGATTTCTTTTTTGCTTCGTCCCAATCTTCTCTGCGTTGCATACCTAATATATCAATACAAAACGTTGCAGTAAGCGCTGTAATGGCACCATCAGCACTCGGGAATAATGCAGAAATAAGCGCAATGATAAAAATGATGGACATAGCTGGTGGCATGTGCTCAAGTGCAATGCTAGGGAATAACTTGTCGCCAGTAACGGATAAGCCATTTGCATTTGCATACAAATATAGGAGTCCACCTAAAAACAAAAACAGGGTAATCACAAAAAGCATCGTAAAGCCTAACGTGATTACATTTTTTTGAGAATCTTTTAATGTTTTAACAGAAATGTTTTTTTGCATCATTTCCTGATCCATCCCGGTCATGGTAATGGTAACAAATGCCCCCGCTAATATTTGTTTCACAAAAAATAATTTGCTAGAGGGATCTGTAAAAAAGATTTTAGTATATCCTTTGTCTGCCATAGTGGATAAGCTTTCAAAGAATCCTACGTGTAGTTGGTTTAGGATATAAAACACACATATCAATAGTCCTAAAAGCATGCAGGATGTTTGAAGTGTATCGGTCCAAACAATCGTTTTTACGCCTCCTTCATAAGTGTATAAAAGAATCATGAGAAGGATGATAAGCGTAGTAGCCCAAAATGGAACATGAAAACTTTGTAGGATGGCGTCTTGTAAAATGCGTACTACTAAATAAAGCCTTGCAGTTGCACCAAGTGTTCTTGATAAAATAAAAAAAGAAGCACCTGTTTTATAAGAAGCTATACCAAGACGGGTGCTTAAGTAATTATATATTGAGGTTAAATTGAGCTTGTAATACAAAGGAAGAAGTACATACGCGATGGTTAAATAACCAATTACATAACCAAGGGTGATTTGTAAATAGGAAAATGCATTTACGTAATTGGTGCCACCAACAAGTGTCCCTACTTGCCCTGGAACGCTTACAAAAGTAACACCACTTAATGAAGTACCCACCATGCCAAATGCCACAAGCATCCAATTGCTATTTCTATTGCCAATAAAGAAGGAATCGTTGGTGCTATTTTTACCCGTAACTTTCGCTACGACAAGTAAAATAAGAAAGTATACTATTACAAAAGAAAATAAAACAATGGGCGACATAGCAATCGTTATTTTTTGTTAAATTGTAGGCCTTAAAGGTAAGGATATTGCTCCTTTTTCACGCATAAGAATCTGATATATGTCTATACAAACAGTGGCTGTTTTTTGTGGTTCCAAAGATGGGTTAGACCCTCAGTTTTTGCAAGAGGCAACGTCCTTTGGAAATTTACTCGGTGCAGCAGGTATAAGCCTTGTTTATGGGGGAGGGAATAAAGGTCTAATGGGTGCAGTAGCCAATGGTGCTATGGCAGCCGGCGTAAAAGTGATTGGCGTGATACCGGAAATTTTAATTGCTTGGGAGCATCAGCACGAAGGCATTACTGAATTACATGTCGTTTCTGATATGCATGTAAGAAAAAAGATGATGTATGAACTATGTGATGCTGCACTTATTTTGCCAGGTGGCAATGGAACGCTAGATGAACTTTTTGAAATGCTAACTTGGAATACCTTAAAAATCCATGACAAAAAAATCATCTTGCTTAACTGTAATGGATTTTATGATCATCTAATAGCGCATATGCGAACTATGCAAGCGCAAGGTTTTTTATATGAAAATATTGAACACCGTTTAATGGTAGCGGGCACAGCAGAGGAGGCGATGCAGCTACTACAAAGTTTTTAATACAAGTCCTTAGTCAAAAATTTTACCCGCGTTTAAAATATTATTGGGGTCAAATGTTTGTTTAATAGAACGCATGAGTCTTAGATGCGTTTCCGAAAAAACGGTTTTCAAAAATGGCTTTTGAATAAGTCCCACGCCGTGTTCTCCACTAATGGTTCCGCCTAAACTTGCAATGAGTTCAAATAACGGCATCAGTGCAGCTGTCATTTCAGGATTGTTGTAGCTATTTTTAATGGTAGGGTGGTTGATACGAATATGTAAATTACCGTCACCAGCATGACCATAACAAACTACTTTAAATCCATTATTTGCTGCAATTTCTTTAACACCTTTAATCAGTTTAGGTAGTTCGGCTCTTGGTACAACTGCGTCTTCTTCGATGGTAAAGCCAGCCATAACAGCTGCTTCATTTGCTTTTCGGCGAATTTTCCAAAGTTCATTTTTTTGCTCCGCGTCTTCTGCAAAATAAATTTCACCTACTTCGTAGTTGTTTAATACTTCTGAAATGGCTTCCATCTCATTCATTAATACGTCTAGGTTATTGCCATCTACTTCAATAATTAAATGTGCTGCGAGTCCGTCAGTTAATTGCACGGCGGTGCTGTCTAATAGTTTAGTTGCAAGGGTAATGGCGTCAATTTCCATAAGCTCCATGGCGCTTGGTGTAATGCCCGCTCTAAAAATGGCGCTTACTGCCTCGCTTGCTTTTTCTAGGCTATTAAAAGGAGCAAGCATTAATAAGTCATACTTTGGATGTGGTATTAGGCGGAGTACAATTTTAGTAACAATGCCAAGGGTGCCTTCGCTACCAACAATTAACTGTGTAAGGTTATATCCGGTTGCATTTTTTAAAACATTTGAACCTGTCCAAATAATTTCGCCGGTAGGTAATACTACTTCTAGGTTTAACACATAATCTTTTACAACACCATATTTTACAGCCTTAGGGCCTCCTGAGTTTTCAGAGATATTGCCGCCAATAAAACAACTCCCTTTACTAGCAGGGTCGGGCGGATAAAAAAGTCCTTTTTCTTTGACAGCATTTTGCAATACCTCTGTAATTACACCAGGCTCGGTGGTTACTTGCAAATTGCGTTCGTCTATGTCAAGTATTTGATTGAGTCTTTCGGTAGATAACAATATACCACCTAAATGTGGGAGCGCACCACCTGTTAATCCAGTACCTGCTCCTCTTGGTGTAACGGGTAATAAATGTTCGTTGCAAATTTTTAAGATGGAGGCAATTTCCTGCGCAGTCTTAGGTTTTACAACAACTGCTGGTAGGTACAATAAATTTTCGGTTTCGTCTTTGCCATAACGTTGCAAGCTTTCTTCATCAGCTACTACAAAATCATTTCCAATAAGTTCCTTAAACTGATCTACAATAGAAGCAGTTACGACGCCGGTTGCAGTTGCCATGGGTATGGTATTTAGAAAGAGAAACTAGAAGAGGCCAAATAAAGTGCTATCAATTTTTCCTATGATATCACCAAGGTCAGCTTCGTTTTCGCCAAATTTATTTTTATCACAATCAATGACAAGTAATGGACCTTCTTGGTAACCATCAATCCATTTATTGTAATATTCGTTCAGGCGTTTTAAATAATCGAGTCTGATATTTTCTTCATATTCTCTTCCTCTTTTTTGTATTTGTGATACAAGGGTAGGAACAGACGCTTTTAAATAAATGAGTAAATCCGGAGGTTGCACCATGGATTTGAGCGTGGTAAAAAACGCATAATAGTTATCGAAATCACGCTTACTCATGAGTCCCATTTCGTGTAAGTTGGGCGCAAAAATATTGGCATCTTCGTAAATAGTTCTATCCTGAATAATGGTTTCAGTGCCTCTTGCGATTTCTAATAGTTGGTTAAGCCTACCATTTAAAAAGTACACTTGTAAATTAAAACTCCATCTAGGCATGTCTTCATAGAAATCCATCAGGTATGGATTGTGGTCTACGTCTTCAAATTGAGGTATCCAACGGTAATGCTTACTAAGCATTTCTGTGAGTGTTGTTTTACCTGCGCCGATATTACCTGCGATTGCGATGTGTTTGGGTTTCTTAGCTTTTGCCATAAGGGTTGAAAATACGAAATGAGTATCTTAAAAAGATAATTAAAGTTTGTTTTTTTTAATAATAGTTCATGCCAATAGCGCTTCTTACCAGGCTAAGCGTTTTAGAGGCGCTTTCACCTGCTTTTTCAGCCCCTAGTTTCATGATTTTTTGAAGGGTAGCCGTGTCTTTTTGCAAATCGGCTGCTTTTTCACGAATGGGTTTAATAAAAGCGGCCATGTCTTCGGCTAGTTGTTTTTTTAAATCGCCGTAGCGGATAATACAATTGCCATCACTACTATTGTTATAATCGGATCTAAATTTTTCTATGGTATCTGCGCTACTTACAAGACCCATGAGGGTGAATAAGTTTTCGATGTAAGCAGGCATTGGTGCGTTGGGTGTTAATGGACCACCATCTGTTTTTGCTTTCATGATTTTTTTACGAATCACATCATCTTCGTCAGCTAAGTAAAGTGTGTTCATTTGATTTTCACTTTTACTCATTTTCCCCTCGCCATCTAAACTCATAATTTTTACAAGTTCGCCGCCGTAATTAAATGCATATGGAAGTGGTAAAACCTCGCCATACCTATGGTTAAAGCGTTCTGCGTAATTGCGCGCCATTTCAAGGTGTTGTTCCTGGTCTTTACCAACAGGTACTTTTACGGCGCGGTGAATTAAAATATCTGCGGCTTGTAATACAGGATAAGTAAGTAATCCAGCGTTTACATTTTCTGGTTGTAAACGAACTTTTTCTTTAAAGGTTACAGTTTTTTCCAACTCACCTTTGTACGCCATCATATTTAAATACAAGTAAAGTTCCGCAATTTGAGGAACGTCACTTTGTACGTATAAAGCCACTTTTTCTGGATCCAAACCGCAAGCAATATTTTCGGCAATTACCCTTAAAACATTTGCTTGTAATTCTTTGGTATCGGGGTGGGTAGTAAGGCTATGCCAATTGGCTACAAAAAAGTAACAATTGAATTCATCTTGCATACGCACATAATTGCGCATGGCACCAAAATAATTGCCTAAATGAAGGAATCCTGTAGGCCTGATGCCACTTAAAACCACCTCTTTTTCCATAGCCGCGAAGATAAGGCGCTTTTTCATGATATTTGCTATAGAAATACCCTAAAACTGCCCATTATTCAAGGTTCCAATCACATATTAGGTTCACCCATTGAATACCTTAAAGGCGTTGGCCCTTTAAGAGGTGAATTATTGAAAAAGGAGCTGTCTATTTATACTTTTTCGGATTTACTGGAACATTATCCGCACAGACATATTGACAAGACCCAGGTGCACAAGATAGGCTCTATAAGCCCCGCCACCGACTTCGTGCAGGTGGTTGGTGTCCTACAGCAGCCTGCTTTAATGGGTGACAAACGGGCTAGGCGCCTTATTGCGCAATTAACAGATGATACTGGCACGCTGGAACTAGCATGGTTTCAGGGGGCTAACTGGGTGCAAAAGAACCTGGTTCCAGGTCAGAAATACCTTGTTTTTGGTAAAACAGGATTTTTTAATGGGAAGCCTCAAATGGTACATCCCGAAATTGAAATCTTTACCCCCGCCAAAGAAGGGGGCAAAGATTATTTGGAGCCTGTTTATCCTGCCACCGAAAAATTAAAGGCAAGAGGGTTAAATGGAAGACAGCTGGCAAAACTCACGTATCAGCTATTTTCAATGATCAAACCCGCAGATATACCTGAAAATTTACCTACTAATATATTGGCTGATTATAAACTCATGAACCGGTATGAGGCGTATTCAAATATTCATTTCCCGGTTTCTGACAAAGCCTATAAAGCAGCGCTAAGGCGCTTAAAATTTGAAGAGTTATTTGTGGCACAAGTGCGCCTTAATTTAGTGCGTATTGCTAGACATCAATCAAGTAGGGGCGTCATATTTGAAAAAGTTGGCGACTTCTTCAATACTTTTTACAATCAGTATTTGCCTTTCGAATTAACGGGCGCACAAAAAAGAGTGCTCAAAGAAATTAGAAACGATACTGCAAGAGGTCGTCAAATGAACCGCCTGTTGCAAGGCGACGTAGGTAGCGGTAAAACCATAGTTGCGCTTCTAAGTATGCTCCTAGCTGCAGACAATGGATTTCAGAGTTGCTTAATGGCGCCCACCGAAATTTTAGCACAACAACATTATCAAGGGCTCAGTGAATTATTAAAAGATATGGGTGTAGAACTTGCTTTGTTAACGGGTAGTACCAAAACTGCAGCAAGGAAAAAAATTATGCAAGGATTGCAAGATGGAACCATCCACCTTGTTGTTGGCACGCACGCAGTTATTGAAGAAAAAGTTCAGTTTAACAATTTAGGTTTTGTGGTAGTTGATGAACAGCACCGCTTTGGCGTTGCGCAGCGCGCTAAACTTTGGGAGAAGGCGTTGATACCACCGCATGTACTTGTTATGACAGCAACGCCCATTCCTAGAACCCTTGCCATGACTGCGTATGGCGACCTTGATTATAGCATCATGGATGAGTTGCCGCCAGGTAGACAACCCATAACAACCGTGCACCGAAATGAAATGGCGCGTGCAACCGTAATGGATTTTGTAAAAACAGAAATTGAAAAAGGGAGACAAGCTTATTTTATATATCCATTAATTGAAGAGAGCGAAAAACTTTCTTATGAAGACTTGATGCAAGGCTATGAGCAAGTAAAAAGTTTTTTCCCTGAGCCCAATTACAAAATTAGCATGGTGCATGGAAGACAACCCGCCGATCAAAAGGAAATCAATATGGCGCGTTTTGTAAATGGAGACACTCAAATTATGGTAGCGACCACTGTTATTGAAGTGGGCGTAAACGTGCCCAATGCTTCTGTTATGGTTATAGAAAGTTCCGAAAAATTTGGTCTTTCTCAGTTGCATCAGTTACGCGGACGGGTAGGAAGGGGTTCCGAAAAAAGTTTTTGCGTTTTATTAACAGGTCAAAAAGTAAGCAACGACGCAAGAGAGCGAATCAAGATTATGTGTGCTACCAATGATGGGTTCTTAATAGCCGAAAAAGACCTTGAATTAAGGGGTCCTGGGGATATTGAAGGTACCAGACAAAGTGGTGCTTTGAACTTTAAGCTGGCTAATATTGTTAATGATAAAGAAGTGCTGGAAGTGGCTAAAATAGCAGCCGAAAAGCTGGTAGAAGAGGACCATAACCTCACTTTGACAAAAAATTTAGAATTGAAAAACTATCTTCAGTCCCAGAAGGCTAGATCCGGTTGGGGTAAGATATCGTAATTTATAAAAAAACAAGATGTTGCTGCGCAGATTATTTAGTATTGTACTATTACTTTTTACCCTGTCTATTGTGGAGGTGAACGCGCAGCAGTACCTAGAATTCACAGAAAATAAAGGGCAGTGGCCAAGTGCCATTAAATTTCAGGCGCAAACAGTGGCTGGTGCTTTTGCACTTCAAAATAATGGATATCGTGTACTTGTTCATGACCCGCAAGATCTAGCGGCATTAAACCCGCACCCTCGCGAAAAAAATCATGTTGCAACAATACCAGAAAATTTTGATGGCGTGTTACATTCACATGCATATGAAGTCAAATTTTTAAATGCAAATCCTAATCCTACCATTGTTCCTGAAAAAATACAACCTTCTTACAATAATTATTTTATAGGAAGTGATTCTAGTAGATGGGCAAGTGGATGTAAAATATATAAGGCAGTTGTTTACAAAGATTTGTATCCGGGTATTGATATCAGGTATTACACGAACGACGCTCAGTTAAAGTATGATATAATAGTACATCCAGGAGCAGACGTTTCAAAAATTGCATTATACATAGAAGGAGCAGATGGCATTAAATTAAAAAACCGCGCACTAGAAATCAAAACAAGGGTAACTACTGTTTCTGAATTAGCGCCTTATAGCTATCAATTAAAAAAGGAAGGCAAAAAAGAAGTGAATTGTGATTACACTGTAAAAGGAAATATTGTTAAATTTTCCATAGCAGGAGATTATGATAAAACTGAAACGCTTGTTATTGATCCATCCATTGTGTTTTTTGGTTACACTGGTAGCACCTCAGATAATTGGGGTTTTACCGCCACATATGATGGGCAAGGAAATTTCTATGCAGGAGGAATTGTCTTTGGAAGTTTTGGAACTTTTCCTGTAAGCAATGGGGCATTTCAAACTACGTTTGGTGGTGGTGTTCCAGAGGGAGATATTGGTGCTATGGATATGGGTATCATTAAATTTGACCCTAGTGGTGTGAACCGGATTTATGCAACCTATATTGGAGGCAGAGGAAATGAACAACCCCATAGTTTAGTGGTGGACGCAAGTGGTAATTTAATTATAGCGGGTAGAACTTCATCGGGTTCTGGATATCCTGTAAGGGGCTTGTCTACGTATGGTCCATTAGGTGGACTATTTGACATTGTGATTACAAAATTAAATGTAACAAGCACATCCATCATTGGATCTGTGCGCATAGGTGGTACCGCTGATGATGGTGTAAATATTAGACCTAATTATATCAAGCCACAAGTTTCAGAATCTACTCGAAGAAATTATGGCGATGATGCACGAAGCGAAGTTATTGTGGATGGTGCAGGAAATATCATTTTGGCATCTGTTACACAGTCCGAAGACTTTAGAACCACAACTGGAAGTTTTCAAACTTTGCCGGGTAAAAGAACAACCACCCGTTTTCAGGATGGAGTACTCATAAAAATGACGCCTAATTTAGACGCAGTTGTTTTTAGTTCTTTTTTAGGAGGCGATAATGATGATGCAGCATTCGTGCTTGCGCTCAATCCATTAACAGGATTTATTTATGTAGCTGGTGCAACCGCTAGTGCTGATTTTCCGGGAAGTAAAGCAGGTGTTTTGTTTGGCACCAATCAAGGAAAGGTAGATGGTTACGTAACAATTATTAGCCCTGATGGAACAAGACAAATTGCGACTAGCTATTTTGGTACAGCAGGGGAGGATTTAATTTACGGTATACAATTTGACAAATTCGGTTTCCCTTATATTATGGGCACAACCACAACCGCTTGGCCCATTTTCAATTCTCCATTTAATAGTGGCGGCAATCAGGCTACTGGCAAACAATTTATTTCCAAATTACAACCGGATCTAACGCAGTTCATTTACTCTGCAAATTTTGGAACTGGAACAGGTAGTGTGCCAAATATTTCCCCTACGGCTTTTTTAGTGGACCGTTGTGAAAATGTGTATGTATCTGGATGGGGTGGTACGCTTACACCAGGATTTCCATCTGCTGGAACAAAAGGTCTTGCTACATTTGGCACTGGTCAATTAAGTACCACCACAGACGGAGAAGATCTATACTTTTTTGTACTCGAAAAAAGCGCTAAGAATATTTTGTACGCCACTTTTTTTGGATCTATTACTGGGGCCAATGGCCCACTAGGTGACCATGTAGATGGCGGAACTAGCCGTTTTGATAAAAACGGCACTATCTATCAATCCGTATGCTCTTGTTTAGGCTCTAATCCAGCCCCAGGAACGGCTTTAAGAGGCACTGCAGGCGTTTGGTCGCCCAATAATTTATCTGCAGATCCTAGCTCTGCTAAATGTAATTTACTCGCCATCAAACTGGCTTTTAATTTAGCGGGTGTGGGTGCTGGATTAAAAGCATCTATTAAAGGTAGCGTTAGAGATACTTCTGGTTGTGTTCCGATGACCGTAGATTTTACCGACACACTTGCCCAGGGTAAATCTTATATTTGGAATTTTGGCGATGGCTCTCCATCCGTAACATCTACTACCGCAAAAATCGCACACAATTTTACCAAAGTTGGGGTTTTTAAAGTTTCCTTGGTGGCTATCGATTCAAGTACATGTAATATTGCTGACACCGCCTATATAAACATGCATGTTAGGAATGATGATGCTGCCTTATCATTTGATTTTGCTAAAGTACCACCATGCGATCAATTGGTTTTTGAATTTAATAATACAAGTACAGGTCCAGTTTCTAAACCATTCTCCAATAAAAGTTTTACCTGGGATTTTGGTGACGGAACAAAATTAACTTCAGGAACTGGTACTATAAGACACACTTATGCCGTAGCTGGCGCTTACAATGTAAAGCTCACATTAAATGATACCAATTATTGCAACAGTCCAGACAGCTTGATCAAACAAATAAGTTTAGCCCCCAATGTGATTGCTAATTTTACTTTGCCACCAGCTGCGTGCGCACCGTTTAATGCTAGTTTTAGAAATACATCAACTGCGGGGCAGCAATTTTTCTGGGATTTTGGTGACGGAGCTACCTCTACACAAACAAATCCCTCGCATGTTTATGCAAGACCAGGGACTTATCCTGTGCAATTAATTGCTGTAGATGCCAATACTTGTAATAAGCGTGACACGATCGTAAAAAATTTGGTGGTGGTTAATAAACCTACAGCATCATTTACGTATTCACCCAATCCTACAAGGCCTAATACGCCCATACAGTTGGTAAATACAAGTACGGGGGCCGTTACTTATAAATGGATTTTTGGTGATGGCAATTCTTATGTAACATCAAAAAGAGATACCACTATTTCATATCAGTATCAGAAAACTGGGACCTACAATGTTTGTCTCGTTGCAACAAATGTTACTGGATGTTCCGATACCACTTGTACACCCATAGATGCAACAGTAGAAGTTGGCTATAGTATACCAAATGCATTTTCGCCAAACGGTGATGGTGTTAATGACCGCGTATTTGTTAGAGGGTTTGGCATTTCAAAAGTGAGTTTCCAAATATTTAATAGATGGGGTGAGCTCGTATTTGCAACCACAGATATGAATACAGGTTGGGATGGTTATTATAAAGGAAAATTACAGGCACAAGATGTTTATCATTACAGTGCTGTTGTTGAGTTTTATACCGGTGAAAAATTAGCTAAAAAAGGAGACATTACATTACTCAGATAGCCCATGAAATCTAAAATGCACTTCATATTGTTTCTTGTTTTTGTTGCTGCCATGATGCAAGCAAATGCGCAAGATTTGCATTTTAGTCAATACTTTAATGCACCTATTTTAGTGAACCCAGCCAACACAGGTTTCAATCCAGATAATGATTATCGTATTGGCGCAAACTACCGCAATCAGTGGGGTGCGGTGGGTACGCCTTTTAAATCTATGTCTGTTTGGGGCGATGCGCAACTATTTACCGGCAAGTTTGAAAATGGATGGATGGGTGTTGGAGGAGCTTTATACAGAGACGCCGCTGGAGCTGGTAATTTAATTAATACTAGTGCATATGCGTCTGTGGCATATCATCAAATGCTTGGATATAGTAGTTTGTTGAGTATTGGGTTTACAGGTGGTTTTATTAGCAAGCGAATTGACATTGCAAAATTGTCATTTGATAACCAGTGGAATGGGCAGTTTTTTGACGTTACGATTCCATCTAACGAACCATTTGCATTTAGTCAAACGGCTTACGCAGATTTACAAGCAGGTATCAATTATGCATATTTTGCTTCTGAAAAATTTTATATAAATGCTGGCTTAAGTGCGCAGCATATTAATAGGCCCAGAGAAAGTTTTTTTGATCCACTTGTTTCTAATGCAAGTTTGGATATGCGCTATACGGCATTTTTAAATGCGAGTGTAAAAATTGGAGAATCCTGGATTGTAAATCCAAATGTTTACGTAAGTAAAATGAATACAGCATCAGAAATAGTTCTGGGCGTTAATGCCAATCGTGATTTAAGTGGTGATGGATCTAAGCAAATGATTTTGGGCCTTTACATGCGAAATGGTGACGCTGTTATTCCAGTTTTTGGCTTCCAATTAAACGATACCCGTTTTACCTTTAATTACGATGCTACTGTTTCAACCCTAAAAGCAGCCAATAATACAAGGGGCGCTTATGAATTATCTATCATTAAAACAGGGGTTGTTTCTTCGGCCCTTGCTAGGGGTGTAAGATGTCCTTCGGTGAAATTCTAATTCTTTTCTTATTTTTAGTGCATTATTGACAAGCACATATCTTTTCACCTATGAAATATCTTCCGCTCAACAAGCAAATTTTTATTGATAACCGCAAGCGGTTTATGAAGGAAATGAAACCTAACAGCATTGCTATTTTCGTAAGCAATGACGAGTGGCCTTCAAATGGTGATGCGCTTCATGCTTTTAAACAAAACACTGATTTGTTCTGGTTGTCTGGTATTGAGCAGGAAGATTCGATGGTCATTTTATTTCCTAATTGCCCCGATCCTAAATATCGTGAGGTGCTTGTGCTTGTAAGACCTAACGAACTAAAAGAAAAGTGGGACGGTAAAAGACTTCGCACCGCTGATGGAACTACTATATCTGGTATTCAAACCATTGTATGGTTAGATACTATCGATGCCTTGCTTCAAACATGGGTGCATGCAGCAGACACCATTTATTTAGACACCAATGAAAATGATAGAAAAGCTACTGCTATTGCAAGTAGAGATTATAGGTTTGTTGCAGAAATGAAAGAAAAATATCCACTCCATGGATATGAGCGTGCTGCAAAAATTATGCACAAGTTAAGAGCTATAAAATCTAAAGAAGAAGTGGCTGTAATTGGCAAGGCAATTGACATTACGGATGAAACTTTTAGACATCTTTTAGGTTTTATAAAACCAGGGGTAACAGAGTATGAAATTGAAGCAGAAATTTACCATCAATTTTTAAAAAGGCGTGCAACAGGTCCGGCATACCACAGCATTATTGCGAGTGGTGATAGAGCCAGAACGCTTCATTATGTTTCCAACAATCAGGTTTGCGAGGCAGGGGAAATGTTACTGATGGACTTTGGTGCCGAATATGGAGGATACTGTGCCGATTTAACAAGAACAGTGCCTGTAAGTGGTGTGTTTACCAAGCGTCAAAAAGAAGTATACAATGCTTGTTTGCATTTACATAATTATGCCAAGTCTATTTTAAAGCCAGGTATTTCTATTGTACAGTACACGGACAAAGTTGGGGTGGAAGCTACTAAGCAATTTGAAAAAATTGGACTACTAACAAAATCGGCTATTAAAAATCAAGACCCAGAAAATCCTGCGTACCGAAAATATTTATACCACGGCATTTCGCATCATTTAGGTCTTGATGTACATGATCTTGGAACAAGAACAGCGCCTATACAAGCAGGCATGGTATTTACCATTGAGCCAGGTATTTATATCGAAGAAGAAAAAATGGGTATTCGTATCGAAAATAATTTTTGGATTACAAAAACGGGAAATATAGATCTCATGAAAAATATTCCCATCACGGTAGATGAAATTGAATCATTTATGAAGTCAACTTCTGCCAAAAGAAAGAAATAAGTAGTATGATAAAAAAGCAAATCCCCAATTTATTTACCTTACTAAATTTGTTTTTCGGATGCATAGCTGTTGTGTATATTACAACGCCAGGCATCATAATTACAGCAGGCGTTGATGGTGAAAATTTAATTGAAATACCGCAACAGATATATAGAGCTAGTATATGTTTGGCGCTTGCAGCCGTTGTAGATTATTTTGATGGCTTTTTAGCAAGGTTACTCGACAGTTCATCTGAGATGGGTAAACAATTAGATTCGTTGGCGGATCTTGTAAGTTTTGGCGTAGCCCCTTCTTTAATTGCTTATCAGTTTTTAAGGCTTTCACTTGCAGGGGATATGGATGGGTTATCGGCATCTTGGTTTCAGCTGCTGCCCGTTTTTATATTACCTTGTGCGGCCGCATACAGGCTAGCCAGGTTTAATATTTCGGCACAATCTAGTACTGGCTTTACAGGGGTTCCTGTGCCGGCGGTAGGGCTCCTATTTGCCTCTTTCCCCATTATTTATTGGTATGCGCCCATAGAACAAGCAGCTGTAACAGGTCTTTTACTCAACAAATGGTTTTGGTATGTGGTGGTACTCGGTTGCAGCTATTTAATGGTTTCAACCCTTCCCATGATGGCTTTTAAGTTTAGTTCGATTTCGTTTAAAAATCTACTTCCGCTTCTTATTTTATTGGCCGTAGCTGTTATTTCTGCGATTAGTTTTGGATGGATTGCAGTTCCCATTGTTTTTATTGCCTATGTAGTTCTATCTTTGTCCCTTAAATATTGGTACGTATGATTTTCAATGTTCAGATTAAGGTAATGCCCTTAAAAGATTTATTAGATCCTCAAGGTAAAGCCGTTTTAAGTGGGCTACATAATTTAGCGCTTACATCCGTGCAGGATGTACGAGTAGGTAAAAATATAAACTTACAAATCGAAGCTGATAGTAAAGAAGCAGCTACAGTAATTGCAGAAAATGCTAGTAAGCAATTGCTTGCAAATGCAGTAATGGAATATTTCGAAATTGAATTTTTAGCATAAGTTATATCAACCCCAAAGCCATGCTATACCTGGTTCCTACGCCACTTGGTAATCTAAAAGACATGACATTTAGGGGTGTTGAAGTACTGCGATCAGTTGATGTTATTTTATGTGAAGATACCCGTACATCTTCTAAACTACTTCAGCATTATCAAATACAAAAACCGTTATCTCCCTATCATCAGCACAACGAACACAAAATAGTTGAGCATTTGGTAGATCAATTAAAAGGGGGCAAAACCTTTGCACTCATTACGGATGCAGGTACGCCAGGTATCTCTGACCCCGCCTTTTTACTGGTTCGTGAATGCATTAAAGAAGGTGTTAAGGTAGAATGTTTGCCTGGAGCCACGGCTTTTGTGCCTGCACTAGTAAACAGCGGCATTCCTTCAAACCGCTTTGTTTTTGAAGGATTTTTGCCTTTGAAAAAGGGTAGACAAACCATGTTAAAAGAATTGGCCGTCGAGCCACGAACCATCATTTTATATGAAAGTCCAATGCGGCTTGTAAAAACCCTCAAAGAGTTGGCAGTTTATTTTGGAGCTGACCGGTTAGCTAGTGTGAGTAGAGAGCTTACCAAAATGTTTGAAGAAAATAAGCAGGGCACTTTGCAAGATTTAGCGGTTTACTTTGAGTCAAAATCGGTGAAAGGCGAAATTGTAATTGTAGTTGCTGGCGCCGAATAAATTCTTAATTTTATTGGTACACTTTAATTGAATAAAAATGAAAAAGATTTTATTATTTGGTTTCGTATGTTTATTTGCGATGCATGCTTCAATGGCATTTGCCCAGCCCGATAGATGGCAACAGCGAATTAAGTATACCATTCAAGCAAATATGGATGTAGTGACAAATAAAATTAATGGCACCGAAAAAATTGTATACACTAACAATTCTTCAGATACACTAAACAAGATTTTTTTTCATACCTATTGGAACGCCTTTCAGCCAGGAAGCAGTATGGATATCAGAAGTAGAGAGCTTGGGCAAATTCAGATTAGACCTGCTTCTAAAACGAGTGATGGTCTTGATTGGGATGCGCGTGTTAAAGACCGCATTAGTAAATTAACGCCTTCTGAAATTGGCTATCAGCATGTAAAGTATGTGAAAATAAATGGCGTGGCACAGTTACTAAAAGAACATGAAACCATACTTGAAGTTGTTTTATCAAAACCCGTATTGCCAAAATCTTCTGTGCAAATGGAAGTATCGTTTGAAGCACAAGTGCCGCTTCAAGTGAGAAGGAGTGGAAGAGATAACAAAGAAGGGATTCGGTATAGCATGAGTCAGTGGTATCCTAAAGTAGCAGAATATGATTATCAAGGTTGGCATGCCAATCAGTACATTGCCAGAGAATTTTATGGTGTATGGGGTGATTTTGATGTGAACATTACCATTGATAAAAATTATTTTATTGCAGCAGGCGGCGATTTGCAAAATCCACAAGAAATTGGAATGGGTTACGAAACGCCTGGTTCGAAAGTTACAGCTGCTACAGGTGCAACAAAAACATGGAAATGGCAGGCTTACAATGTGCACGATTTTATGTGGGCTGCAGATCCTACGTATAAAATGATTACGCGTAAACCAGCGGGCGGTGGGCCACTTATTCGAGTGGTATACAAAGCTGTAGACTCTTTAGAAAACAATTGGCAAAAGATGGCAGATGTGGTAAACAATGCTTACCCAATCATTGCAAAAACTTTTGGTGCATACCCTTATAAAACCTACACCTTTATTCAAGGAGGCGATGGTGGTATGGAATATCCGATGGGCACTTTAATTAAGAGTGCTAGTGTAGGAACTGCCATTCATGAATGGATGCATACCTGGTATCAAATGCTAATGGGTTCTAACGAATCGTTATATCCATGGATGGATGAAGGCTTTACTGATTATGCAAGTACGCGTGTACTTGCTGAACTCAATGGTAGCAAGGGTTTTCCATTTGAAGGATCTTACAGAAGTTATATTAATTTAACTAAAAGCCCATTTGATGAGCCAGCAAGTACGCATTCGGATCATTACAATACCAATTTAGCGTATAGTACTTCTGCCTATAGTAAAGGTGCTGTGTTTATGAGTCAGTTGGGTTATGTGATTGGCGATTCTGTTAGAGATCAAGTATTATTAGATTATTACAATGCATGGCGTTTTAAACATCCCAATCCCAATGATTTTATTAGAGTTGCCGAAAAAAGAAGTGGATTAGAACTTGATTGGTACAAAGAATATTGGATCAATTCTACTAAAACAATTGACTACGCAGTTGGTGATATCAATCTTATTCAGGATAAAACAAATATTACCATTAAACGTGTTGGTAAACTGCCAATGCCTATTGATGTGTTGGTTACCTATAAAGATGGTTCTCAAGAAATGCATTATGTGCCGCTTAATTTGCAGTTTGGTGAAAAGCCAGTCGAAAATAATATTCCAAGAACAGTGCATGCAGCATGGAAATGGGTAGATCCTGTTTATCAAGTTGCTATTTCAAAATCAATTAAAGACATCAAGTCTATAGAGATTGATCCATCGTTAAGATTGGCGGATGTAAATAGAAGTAATAATAAACTGGTAATACCGGATTAGTATTCCATTTCTTTTAGTGTGGGTGCTTTAAACCAAGTAATAACCACCACTAAAAGTGTCATACATCCACCAAAAACAACACTAGGCACTACGCCCATCATTTTAGCAGCAACGCCACTTTCAAATTGGCCAAATTCATTGCTGCTATTAATAAACATAGAATTTACACTCATCACACGCCCGCGCATATTGTCGGGCGTTTTGAGTTGTAATATGGTGCCTCTAATTACCACGCTAATGCCATCTACAATACCGCTTATGAGTAATACGGTAAAAGTGAGCCAGAATAGTTTTGACAGGGCAAATACAATAATGCAAATTCCAAATATAGCTACCGAAATGAGTAGTTTTTTTCCTTGCGCCTTTTTTAATGGGAATGCGGTAAGTAATACAATTACAATCACTGATCCTATATCGGATGCAGCATTAAGCCATCCAAATCCAATGGGCCCCACTTTTAAAATGTCTTTTGCAAAAACTGGAATCATAGCAACCGCGCCACCAAATAATACCGCAAACAAATCAAGTGTTAATGCGCCAAATAATTCTTTGGTTTGATACACGTACCTTAATCCTTCCTTTACGCTTTCTAGGGTTTTTTTCTCGCCAGGTTCATTGAGTGAAGGCTTTGGCTTAAGCTGGTACATAAATAAATAGCCAGCAAATACAAGCGTACAAATGATGGCTAATGACCCCGTGTTGCCTAATAAGGCTATTAAAAATCCAACAATTGCATGGCCTGTTACGGATGCGCCTAACCAAACACCCTGTCCCCAAGTTGTTGCATTCTGAATAGTTTTTTTAGGTACAATGGCAGAGAGTATAGTTCCAAAAGTAGGCCCTGTAAAAGATCTAAAAACGCCAGTAAAAAATATAGCTATGTAAATACTAAATGCAATCCAGTGTTTACTTAACTGGCCCGCCGTAAATCTGGTTGATAACAATAATAAAAATAAGGCGCAGGTAAAATAAAGTGCAACGCCAGTTAATAAGAGTTTTCTTTTTTCACTGATATCAATAATATGTCCGGCATAAAGTGATAAAGAAACTGCGGGTATTACTTCTGATAAACCAATCAGTCCAATAGCAAAGGGTTCGTTGGTAAGTTCGTAAATCCACCATCCAACAAGTGTGCCCATCATACGAAGTCCCATGATAAACAAGAATCTTCCAAACATGAGATGCCTAAATTCGGCAATCCGCATGGCTTCAAACGGGTCATGTTTTGTTAGGGTAGAAGAGGCGTCTTGTTGCATTTTGTGGGTCTAGCTGTTAGGGTAAATTAAAGTAGTGTTGTCCTTGTGGTAAATCTTTTTCGAGGGCATCTAACACCACTTGTACATGTTTATCGTTGCCAATAAAATCAGCGTTACTTGCGTCAATAAAAATGGTTTTAATATTGTGTTGTTTGATATAGCTGGTATAGGTTTCTTGTAAATTAAACAAGTAGTCGTCTTTAATATCCTGTTCGTAACTCCTATTTCTTTTTTTAATATTATCCTGCAGCTTTTGTACGGGTGCGTGTAAATAAATTAAAATGTCTGGAACGCTTATTTGTTGGTGGATGATATCAAATAATTTTTGATAGAGTCTGAACTCTTCGCCAGGTAAATTTACTTTTGCAAACAATAAGCATTTTGTAAATAAGTAATCAGAAATCGTTACTTGTTGAAATAGGTCTTGTGTATTTAAAAAATCTTTAAGTTGCTTATATCTTTCGGCCATAAAAAATAACTCCAACGGAAATGCATATTGGTCAGGCTTTTCGTAAAATTTTGGCAAAAAAGGATTGTCTGCAAATTCTTCTAAAATCAGTTTCGCATTTAGTTTTTGTGCCAGTATGTTTGACAGGGTTGTTTTACCCGCTCCAATATTCCCTTCAATTGTAATAAACTGATGCTTCATATACATTCATTCTCAATGGGTAAAAATAAAGCCGAACTTGGCTTTTAGCTTTATTTTTTTTGCACATCAAGGGTGTCTGTGCAGTTTACGAGTAGTTCGCTAACTGTTTGATCTAAAACTGGGTGTTTAAGCGAAGGTTCTATCTCCGCAAGTGGCAAGAGCGCAAATCGGCGGTTATGGAGTTGTGGGTGGGGAATTGTTAGCGCAGGGGTGTCTAAAACCTTGTCATCAATCATTAAAATGTCTAAATCTATAGTGCGTGGGCCATATTTTTGGGTGCGAACCCTGCCCATCTCCAATTCTATGGCTAAAAGTTGTTCTAAAAGGGATGCTGGAGAGAGTGGGGTACTGAGTTTAAGCGCTTGGTTATAAAATGCAGGCTGGTTGGTATTGCCCCATGCTGCGGTTTCATAAATAGAGGAGCGGCTGGTAATGCTACCACACGTCGCTTCAATATGCGCTACTGCTTCCTCTAAATAAGCCGCTCGGTCCCCTAAATTCCCGCCTATCAGTAAATATGCTGTGTTCATAAATTACCCCGTTAATAGCCTCAAATATCTTTAATTTCACGTCTTTAAATGCAGTTGTGAACAATATTGTTCCGCTTTTATTTTAATCAATTGTCATGAAGAGTTTTTTTAAAATATTTATTGCCAGTTTATTGGCACTTATTGTGTTTACGATTTTAGGCGTTATGGTGCTTATTGGTCTTGCAGCTTCTGCTTCTAGTTCTGATAAACCGGTTATTGGTTCTGATGCAGTTTTGGTATTAGACCTTTCTAAACCCTACAAAGAAACTGTGCAAGAAAATCCTTTTGCTTCATTAACCACCGATGAAAATTTTGAAACCCCCTCTTTATTTGACTTGGTTAGACTTATTGAGCATGCAAAAAAAGATGAGAACGTAAAAGGAATTTATATTTTAGCTAGTACTAATGTAAATGGATTTGCTGCATCTGAAGAAATCAGAAAAGCACTACTTGATTTTAGGAAGACTAAAAAGTTTGTTGTTGCTTATGGTGAAACAATTACGCAAAAAGGATATGCAGTTGCTAATGTGGCACAAAAGATTTTTGTACATCCGCAAGGCGGCTTAGAATGGGCCGGCTTTTCAAGTAATCTTTTATTCCTAAAAGGCATGCTAGATAAACTAGAAATCAAGCCGCAAATATTTTATGCTGGCAAATTCAAAAGCGCTACTGAACCACTTCGTGAAACACAAATGACGGATGCAAACCGCTTACAAACAAGCGTGTGGCTTGGTGATTTATACAATCAATTCTTATACCAAACTGCTGCTGCGCGTAATTTAGACACTGCGTTTATTAGATCGCTAGCGGTAGAAGGTAAAATTCAAACTGCTGCTGACGCCGTAAAATATAATTTAATAGATGGATTAAAATATGATGATCAAGTTAAAAACGAAATCACCGGCCGTTTAAATTTGGCGGTTAATTCAAAAATTAATTTTATTTATTTTGGAGAATACGCAAAATCAGTAACACTCAACGAATCTGCTGCTTCAGAAAAAATTGCTATCATTTATGCAAGCGGCGATATTATTAGTGGAACAGGTACAGATGAGCAGGTGGCTAGTGATGACTATAAAGAGCTCATCAGAAAAGCGCGTTTGGATAAATCTGTGAAAGCGATTGTGCTGCGTGTAAATTCACCGGGAGGAAGTGCACTTGCAAGTGATGTTATTTGGCGTGAAGTAAGCCTTGCTAAAAAAGAAAAGCCAGTGGTTGTTTCGATGGGCGATGTGGCTGCATCGGGTGGTTATTACATTGCATGTAATGCAAACAAAGTATTTGCCAATGCGTCTACCATAACAGGCTCTATTGGTGTATTTAGCATTGTGCCAAATATCGAATCGTTTTTGAAAAACAAAATAGGTATTACTACCGATAGAGTAAGAACAGGGCCGTTTGCTGATATGGGAAGTATGGATAGGGCACTTACAGAACCTGAAAAAAAGTTTTTTCAATCTTCAACCGATTCTATTTACAATACGTTTAAATCGCGTGTTTCTGATGGGCGTAAAAGAAATATGGAATATGTTGATAGTATTGCACAGGGCCGCGTTTGGACGGGTACTAGAGGTATGAGTGTTGGTTTAGTTGATGAAATTGGTACGCTTTCAGACGCTATAAAAGCTGCAGCGTCGATGGCAAAAATTTCAAGCTACAGGCTTAAAGAATATCCCGAAAAAAAGAATATTTTAGAGCAGCTCTTTAATAATTATAAGCGAACTGTTTCGATGCGTTTGATAGAATCTGAACTCGGGGCAGATCAATTACGCATGATGCAACAAGTTAAAAAAGTAAAAGCAATGGTAGGCGTTCCGCAGGCTGCATTACCTTATATCATTACTGTTCACTAATTCATTATTATGTCTGCAAATTACAGCCAAATACGAGCCATGTTGGCCATTACAAAGGGTAGCTTAAAAGCTATTTTGCGTAGTCCTTCTGCTGTGGTTTTTAGTATTGCTTTTCCACTCATCTTTATTTTAGTTTTTGGATTTATTGGAGGTGGCAATGGAAAAGCATCCGTGAAAATTGCTATAGATCCTAATTCGGACACCACAAACCCTGTTTATGCAGCGCTTACTAATTTAAGTACGGTGAAGATAGTAAAGGGTAGCGCGGACACCTTACGTCAAGAGCTTGAAAAGGGAAGAATCACTGCAAATCTGTTCATTGCAAAAACGGGCTTAGTGAGTCCTGCGTATAGTATTAAAATAACCAGCTCAGGCGCTGTGATGCCTCAAAATATTCAGCTATTACAGTCTGTATTAAGTGGTGTGATTGCTGGCATGAATCAAAAATACTTTGCGGGGAACCAAACCGTTGCTCGCGTGGACGCTACTATTTCACAAATACCCGGAAGAGCGTATAAGACCATTGATTTTATCTTACCTGGTCAGCTCGGGTTTTCATTGTTAAGTTCAGGTGTGTTTGGCGTTGCTTTTTTATTCTTTAATCTCCGTCAGCAACTGGTGCTCAAGCGTTTTTATGCCACACCCATTAAGCGGGCTTATATTGTATTAGGAGAAGCATTAAGCAGGGTTATATTTCAACTATTAACAGCGATTATTGTAATAGGGGTTGGTCATTTTGCATTTGGTTTTACACTGGTGCACGGGCTTGCTACTTTTGCAACCATTATGCTTTTAAGTTTTATTGCGCTAATTTTATTTATGGGCTTTGGATTTATTGTGAGTGGGCTTGCAAAAAACGAAAGTACCATTCCCCCTTTTGCAAACTTGTTTACACTCCCACAATTTCTATTAGCGGGCACTTTTTTCTCGGTAGAAGCTTTTCCAACTTGGCTTCAGCCTATATGTAATGCACTTCCGTTAACACACTTTAATAACGCCATGCGTAACATTGCATTTGAAGGCGCTTCTTTAGCGGCCTGTGGTAAAGAGTTGTTGATACTAGGTTTATGGATTGTGGGCGTGTATGCCATTGCTTTTAAAACGTTTAAATGGGATTAAGATGCGTGTGATTAAATTAGGTGTGATTAGTGCAGTTGTTTTTTTTGTTTTATTTACCCTAGGTGGACTTCTACTGCCATCACATAACATTGTATCCCGCGCAGTCAATATTAAAGCAAAGCCTCGGTCAATTTTACCCCTCGTTCAAAATACATCGGAGTGGCATTTGTGGATAGAAGGGATGGATAGTACCGCTACAGATAAACGCCAACAAATACAAATCGTTTCTGTTTCTGATTCGCTTGTAGTAGCCAATTGGAAAACGACTGAAGCAAATTATATCACAAAATTTAGGTTTATATACAATCCAGGGCAGGCTGTTACAATTGTTCAGTGGCAGTTTGAGCAAGATGTTAAATGGTACCCATGGGAGCGCATAAGCTCATTAATGAATGATAAAATATTAGGTACCTTAATGGAAAAAAACCTAGCTAAACTTCAGTTGGTAGTAGAAGCTAACTAGGTTTTTTATAAAAGAGTATTCGATTAAATGATCAGATTTAGATGATCTCGTCAATTAAGATTAGACAATTAAAAGCGCATCACCGTAACTAAAGAAACGGTATTTGTCTTTGATGGCTTTCTTATAAGCTTCCATAGCTAAATCGTATCCTGCAAAAGCGCAAGTCATAATGAGTAAGCTTGTTTTTGGTAAATGGAAGTTGGTTACAAGGCTATCTGCTACGTTAAAATTATAAGGAGGGTGGATAAAGTGATTGGTCCAACCTTCGCTTGGCTTCAATAATTTTTCGGCAGTGAAGCTGCTTTCCATAGCGCGCATGGTGGTAGTGCCAATTGAGCAAATACGACGACCATTTTGTTTGGCTTTGTTTACAATATTGCAAGCTTCATCTGTGATTTGGTAGTACTCAGCGTCCATTTTGTGTTTGCTCAAATCTTCTACTTCGATTGGTCTAAATGTACCTAAACCTGTGTGAAGCGTTACTTCTGCAAAACGTACACCCAATATTTCACATCTTTTAATAAGCTCTTTACTAAAGTGTAAACCAGCAGTAGGAGCAGCAACAGCACCTTCATGCTTTGCATACACTGTTTGGTAACGCTCTTTATCTTCTTCGTCTGGTTTGCGTTTGATATATTTAGGTAGTGGTGTTTCACCTAAAAATTCTAACATTTTTTTGAAGCTCTCATCATCGTCATCCCATAAAAAACGAATGGTACGACCACGGCTTGTTGTATTATCAATAACTTCGGCAACCAATTCTTCATTGTCGCCAAAATATAATTTATTACCTACTCTAATTTTTCTTGCGGGATCAACAATTACATCCCAAAGACGGTTTGGTTTGTTTAATTCGCGCAGTAAAAAAACTTCAATTTTTGCACCTGTTTTTTCTTTGCGACCATACATGCGCGCTGGAAATACTTTGGTGTTGTTGACTACGAAAACGTCTTTATCATCATAGTATTCTAAAATGTCACGGAAGTTTTTATTTTCCATATGACCACTTTTTCTGTCTACTACTAGAAGGCGACTGTCTTCTCTTTTTTTGGTTGGATTTTGTGCGATCAGGTTAAGGGGTAGATCGAACTTGAATTGTGATAATTTCATGTTACGGCATGATTTTTTAGTGAAGGCTGCAAAAGTAGGTAAAAATTGCCAAAATTAAGGCAGGGCTGCAATAAGTTCCTGTGTATAAAGGCTTTTAGGAGAATGGTATACCTCCTGGGCAGGCCCAATTTCTTCCATTTTTCCTTGGTTCATCACCATAATTCGGTCACTAATATATTTAACCACCGATAAGTCGTGGGTGATAAAAAGCGCCGAAAACTGCATAGAGGCTTTAAGGTCGTTAAGTAGGTTTAATACCTGCGCTTGAACGCTTACGTCTAGGGCCGAAACACTCTCATCGCAAATTACAAATTTGGGTTCCATAATGAGTGCTCTTGCAATTACAATTCTTTGACGCTGGCCACCACTAAATTCATGCGGGTATTTGTTGTAACAATCAGCGGATAGTTCCACTTTTTCGAGCATGTCAATGACCCGTTCTTTTCTTTCAGATTTACTGGGTACAATTTGATGCACTTGTAACGGTTCAGCAATGGCGTCACCAATGCGCATACGTGGATGTAATGAACTATACGGATCTTGAAAAATAAGTTGAATGATTTTTTTGTAATGCGGATTATAAGCTTTGTTTGGAGCGGCTATGGTTTCTCCTTTATATAATATTGAGCCTTCGTTTATATTTTGTAATCCAACAATTGATCTTCCAAGTGTGGTTTTGCCACATCCCGATTGTCCTACAAGACCTAAAGTTTCACCTTCTTTTATATCAAATGAAATATTATCTACTGCGGTAAAACTTTTGGTGACTTTTCCAAAAATATTGGTAGCTATTGGAAAGCGAACAGAAACATGATTGACTTCTAGTAAAGTGTTATTGTATTTTATTGCTGATTCTTGATCATCATTCGTAATCGGAGGGACTTTATAATTTGAATTCGATAGAAAATCGTTTACAACCGGTAATTTATATCCCTTGGGGTAAAGACCTGGTCTACAGGCTAAAAGTGCCTTGGTGTAAGGATGTGCCGGGTTTTCAAATAGTGCTTTAGTTGTATTTTCTTCGACTACTTCACCTTTGTAGAGTACTGTAACAGTGTCTGCAAAAGACGCTACCACATTTAAATCATGCGTAATAAATAATATACCCATGCCCGTTTCAAGTTGCAGTTGTTTGAGCAGTTCTAAAATGCTTTTTTGTACCTGTACATCAAGTGCTGTAGTTGGCTCATCACAAATAAGTAAATCAGGTTTTCCACTCATGGCCATGGCAATCATTACCCGCTGCTTTTGTCCACCACTTAATTCATGCGGATAGGTATCAATTGCTTTTTCAGGATTATTTATTTGAACACTTGTAAATAAACGAATCGCTTCTTTTTTTGCTGCTTCTTTAGTAAGGCCTTGATGCAGGATAATTGTTTCAATGATTTGGTTGCCACATGTAATTACAGGATTTAAGGCAGTCATGGGTTCCTGAAAAATCATAGCAATTTTACGGCCTCTAATCGCTTCCATTTCAGCTGCACTTGCCGCTACTAAATTGATGGATTCGTTAAGGGAATTATAAAATATGATGGATCCGTTTTTATAAGCGGCAGGAGGGCTTGGAATGAGCTGTAAAATGGACATAGAGGTAACGGATTTGCCAGAACCCGATTCCCCAACAAGTGCTCTAATTTCACCCCTACAAACACTTAGGTTCAGTTTCTTTACAGCAGTAAAGCTTCCCTGCTCATTTTCGAAAGAAACGGTGAGGTTGTTAATTTGTAACAGAGGGGTGCCCATTAAGCCTTAGTTTTACACAAGATTAAACAAATAAATTTGCCAATTTTATGCTAATGTGGATTAATATTTGTTAATACTGTTCATTATTGTATGGGTTCTTGTAATTTTGCACTTACATCTGTTAGTTTCTTGACAGTGTAGGTCATCTAAATGATTGAATATGATTCGAAAAGGATGGTGGAAATTGCTTGCATTTGTGCTTCTATTTTTTACCAGTATTTATGGTTTTATCGTCAAAGTTCCTAAACTAGATGACAGATTAGAGCATTCTATTCGCAACATGTTTTTTCATGTACCGATGTGGTTTGCCATGATGATTTTACTTTTTGTATCTGTGTGGTATGCGGCAAAATATTTACGCACTACATCACCCATCGATGATTTTTATTCCAAAGCATTTGCAGCAACCGGAACCTTATATGGTTTTTTAGGATTGTCAACAGGTGCCATTTGGGCAAACTACCAATGGGGTAGTCCGTGGAGTGGTGATCCCAAGCAAAATGGAGCAGCCATAGCCATGCTTATTTACCTTGCTTATTTTGTATTACGTGGAAGTATGACTGACGAAGACAAGCGCTCACGTATTGCAGCGGTATATAATATTTTTGCATTTTTCATGCTCTTCCCAACGCTATGGATTTTACCAAGACTTACAGAATCATTACATCCTGGTGGCCAGGGTAGTGAAGGTAATCCGGGCATTAATGGCAAAGACATGGATGCCAATATGCGTTCTGTATTTTATCCAGCTGTTATTGGTTGGACTTTACTAGGTGTTTGGGTGAGTACTTTAAAAATTAGATACGAAATTCTTAAAGCAAAATAAATTATGAAAAAATATTTTAAATCATTGCTACTTATATTGATGGCACATGTTTGTGTTGCTTCGGTATATGCACAAGACGCAGCTGTCAATGCAAACACAGATGTGATGCGCAGCAACGGGAAAATTTATGTTGTAATGGCTGTTGTTGCAACCATTGTAACAGGGCTTTTTATATATGTATATTCTATCGACAAAAAAATATCAAAATTAGAAAACAAATAAATCGATTGTTATGTCTACAAATGCGCCATATAGTTTTTTTAAAAGTGTAGAAAAAAGTTTTGACAAAGCGTCTAAATTTACCCATTGGGAAAATGGATTGCTAGAGCAAATTAAAGCTTGTAATAGTGTGTACAGCATGCGCTTTCCAGTAAAAATGGATGATGGTCGCATCGAAGTTATTGAAGCCTACCGTGTACAGCACTCTCAACACAAATCTCCATGTAAAGGAGGTATTCGATTTAGTGAAGAAGTAAACCAAGACGAAGTAATGGCGCTTGCATCTCTTATGACATATAAGTGTGCTATTGTTAACGTTCCTTTTGGAGGTGGTAAGGGTGGAATTAAAATTAATCCACGTGAACACTCTGCATATGAGCTAGAAAAAATCACTCGTAGGTATACTGCAGAGCTCGTTAAAAAGAATTTTATTGGACCTGGTATTGATGTGCCTGCGCCAGATTATGGTACTGGCGAACGTGAAATGGCATGGATCGTAGATACCTATGCTTCATTAAAGCCAGGTGAAATTGATGCCGCTGGTTGTGTTACGGGTAAGCCTATTACACAAGGTGGTGTAAGAGGTAGAAAAGAAGCTACGGGTCTTGGTGTTTTCTTTGGTATCCGTGAAGTGTGCAATATGCAAGATGAAATGGAAAAGCGTGGATTAACTGTGGGTGTTGCTGGCAAAACAGTGGTTGTTCAAGGGCTAGGAAACGTAGGATACCATAGTGCTAAATTTTTTAGAGAGCATGGCTCAAAAGTTATTGCAATCGCAGAATTTGAAGGTGCTATTTTTAATGCCGATGGATTAAATGAAGAAGAAGTATTTCAACACCGTAAAAAAACGGGGTCTATATTAAATTTTCCGGGTGCCACCAATATTGCAAAAAGCACAGATGCATTAGAACTAGCTTGCGATATTTTAATTCCTGCAGCACTTGAAAACGTCATCAATGGCGAAAATGCCCCACGTGTGCAAGCAAAGATTATTGGTGAAGCTGCCAATGGCCCATTAACACCAGAAGCTGATGAAATATTTGCAGCCAAGGGGACGCTTGTAGTGCCTGATATGTACTTGAATGCTGGTGGTGTTACAGTATCCTACTTTGAATGGCTTAAAAACTTAAGCCATGTGCGTTATGGCCGTATGGAAAAAAGATTTACTGAAAATTTAAATTCGCATATTCTTTCTCAAATAGAAGAATTAACGGGTAAAAAAGTATCTCCTACAGAGCGTGGTTTTATTATGCATGGCCCAGAAGAAGTAGATTTGGTACATAGTGGACTAGAAGAAACAATGATTACCGCTACTCGCGAAATCATGCAAATTTGGAAAGACAATCCTTCTATTCCTGATATGCGTACCGCTGCATATGTATGTGCGATTAACAAGGTGGGAACGTCTTACGCAGAGTTAGGTATTTTCCCTTAACCCGTAACAAAATTTGGAAGGGCATGCATGACTGTGGGTTGGCCGTTTCTTATGTCAAAACCAAATGTGTCATTTCCATTTGTGATAATAATGTACTGCGTTTCTAATTTGCTATTGTAATGAAGCACTTGTTGTAGTACTGATTCACTTAAGGGAACATTCATTTCTTTACATTCAACAATTAACCAAGGTTTGGTGTCTTTGTAAACAAGGATATCAAACCTTTTTTTTGTTTCTCCCCATTTGATCTCTTTTTCTATAGCAATAAGTGAAGCGGGTATATCCTGCTTTTGAACCAGCACTTGTAAGAAGTTTTGACGAACCCATTCTTCGGGCGTTAAGCGTACCCAAATTTTTCTGAATGGGTCAAAAATTTGCTCTTTATGATCCAAACTTTTAATTTGATGCGCATATGTTGGATACTCTATTTGAATCATAAGAATTGGATTGTCACGGCTTTTTTGTAATTTAGCCAATTAACTTTTTTCAAATATACCCACACTGGGTTAAAATGCAAACCTATGAAAACGAAAGAAGAAATAGTAAATAACTGGCTTCCGAGGTATACCGGTGAGCAGCTTCAAAATTTTGGAAAGTATATTTTACTTACCAATTTTAGTAATTATATTAATTTGTTTGCTACGTGGAATGGTGTAGAAGTGATTGGGAAAGACCGTCCAATGCAGTGTGCTACAGCAGGTGGTATTACCATTATTAATTTTGGTATGGGTAGCCCTGGGGCAGCAACGGTTATGGATTTATTAACGGCTATCGAGCCTGAGGCAGTTTTATTTTTGGGTAAATGCGGAGGACTTAAAAAACGAAATAGTTTAGGCGATTTAATATTACCTATTGCGGCCATTAGAGGTGAAGGTACTTCTAATGACTATTTCCCTCCAGAAGTTCCTGCAATGCCAGCCTTTGCTTTGCAAAAAGCGATCTCTACTACCATTAGAGACTACAATGTCGATTATTGGACAGGTACAGTGTATACAACCAATAGAAGGGTTTGGGAACACGATGATGTATTTAAAGAATATTTACAACGTGTTCGTGCCCATGCTATTGATATGGAAACAGCCACCATATTTACGGTTGGTTTTTACAATAAAATTCCAACAGGCGCACTTCTTTTAGTGAGTGATCAGCCAATGGTTCCAGAAGGTGTAAAAACTGAAGCGAGTGATGTAAAAGTGACGAGTGCTTTTGTAGAAAACCATTTAAAAATTGGTATTGATTCTTTAAAGCAATTGATCAATAAAGGACAAACGGTTAGACACTTAAGATTCTAATACGGTGTTTATGCGCCTGTTAATCTTTCCATAAATAAGGGAACAGGATAAGGGCAAGGGCAACTACTAAAATGTCTAGACCAACTAGCATGCATACCATCTGTATAAAGCCTCCCTGAATCACAGACGAAAAGCCTGTTGCTGATATTTTCATGAGTAATAGTAGTTGTGGTATGATGAGCGGAAAGCCCATGATAGCCATCATTGCAGCGTTTTGTTGCGCTTTTGCAGCGATGGCTGCTAAAAAAGTAAATACCAAACTTATGCTCATGCCACCCAGGCAAACAATGCCCGTAAATACAAGGGCATGGGTGAGTGGGTTTCCTAATAATAGCGTAAAAACAACTAGGCTTAGCAAGCTCATGCCTAGCATGAGTACTAGATTAAAAATAAGTTTTGATAATACAAAATTTTGAGCACTCGTAATGGAGTAAAAGTATAACATGCGACCACTACCTTCTTGCAAAAAACTTTTAGCAACGGCATTTACGCAAACAAACAATTGAATCACCCAAAAAAGTCCATTCCAAACTTGATCATCGGGTTGGCCCATCGATAAATACACTACAAAGATGGTTGTTACAACATAGAGTACAATGCCATACAAGGTATACTGCTGCCTGAGTTCAAGCAAAAAATCTTTTTGCAATAAAGCAAGTATGGCGTTTTTATTTTTCATGCATGCATTTTCTACAACGAGGTTCGTAAGTGTCTTTTTCTCCAAGTAATACTTGGCTTTCGTTGGCCGTTTTTCTAAATGACACGTGCGCAATATTGCCACACTTCATGCAAATGGCATGCAGCTTTGTGATGTAGTCTGCAACAGCTAACAAGTTAGGCATTTGACCAAAGGGTTTGCCTAAATAATCCATATCCAGTCCTGCTACAATAACCCTAATACCTCTAGAGGCTAAGGTTTCACAAACCATAGTAATTTCTGCATCAAAAAACTGCGCTTCATCAATGCCTATTACATCAACATCACCGGCTAGTAATAAAATAGATTGTGCATGGTCTACAGGAATAGAAGGGATACTATTGGCGTCGTGGCTAACCACTTCTGAATCGTTGTACCTGGTATCAATTGCGGGTTTATAGATTTCAATTTTTAGGTTGGCAATTTTTGCCCGCTTGAGTCTCCTAATTAATTCTTCGGTTTTGCCGCTAAACATGCTGCCGCAAATCACTTCAATCCAGCCTCTTTTGTCACCTGTTATGTTAGGTTCTATGAACATGTATCAAATAAATTTGTAGATTAGACGTTAAATAGGAGCGGATACCAGTCCCATTTAAGACCCCAAATGTATTACATAGAATGGAAAGAGTTGGTACGTTAATTCATAAACTAAAAGATCTTTTTGATCAGGGCGCCAGTGGCGAGCAGCTTACGGCCACTGCACATATGCTTTTATCCGAACTCGAAGCAACGAATCCGCCAATGGTAGAGCCCGAAAAGCCCACTAAAATGGGGGTTTCGGTGGTAATGCCTAGGGGTGCTAGGGCCCAAAAGCCTGAACAGCTTATTCAGGCCAAATTGCCCCTCGATATTTTAGACGATACGCAAAAACTTGATCAAATTGAAGTTCAGGCGGAAGTTCCAGCACTTGCTCAAATTGATGTTCCATTTATTCCAGATTATCAGGAGCCCTCACCTACAGACATAACCGCAAAAGGTCCAGTTATATCAGAAATGAACAGTGGATGGTTGTTTGATACCTCCACAGAAATCCCAACACTTGCGCTGCAGCCAAAGAAAAATGAATTTGCTGAAATCAATCAGTTGATGGAGTCTATTCATTCTATGCCGGTGCTCAACGAAAAATTACGCGCCAATCAAATTGAAATTGGAACGGTACTTAACAATGAGCCCATCAAGGAATTAAAAAAAGGCATTGGTATCAATGACCGGTTTTTGTTTGTGCAAGAACTTTTTAGAGGGGATGAAAGTATGTATGAAAGAAGTATCAAAACCATTGATAGTTTTGCCATTTATCCGGAGGCTCAATTTTGGATACAGCGAGAATTGAAATTAAAAATTGGTTGGAATGAAGACAGTGCCACTGTCAAACATTTTGATCAACTCGTTAAAAGACGTTTTTCCTGAATGTAGCGTAAGATTTTTGCGGTAGCGCCCTTATGTGCATGCACAAATGCTCCGGCATCTTGTCCCATTTTTATTCTATCCGCTTCATTGCTAAATAATTTATTTACAACAGCTTCAAAGTCTAATGCGTCTTGGATACTGATAGCGCCACCTGCATCTACTAGTCCTGAAGCTTCTATGTATTTATCATATACGGGGCCGAATATTACAGGCTTATAATGCACAGCTGCTTCTAAACAATTGTGTATGCCATCTGCGCCAAACCCGCCACCAATAAAGGTTACAGTGGCATAGTGGTATAGTTTACTTAGCATGCCCACATTGTCGATTATAAGTGTATTAACGTTTTGTGGAACAGAATTATAGCCCTTTACATAATCGGAATACAATACGGCATTTTTATAAAGTCCCAAGCAGTTTTGAAGCCGTTGATTTGTAATATCGTGGGGTGCAATAATGAATTTAATATTCGGATTTGTTTTTTCAAAATGAGCTATCGTTTCATCATCTTGAAACCAGGTGCTCCCTGCCACCAATACTAAACTGTTGTTACAGAAATGCGCAATAGGATCAATGGGTGTAAATGCTGCTGCAATTTCAATCACTCTGTCAAATCTAGTATCACCACAGAGGTATACTTCATTATTGATTCCAATGGAGTGCAGTAAAGATTCTGAACTTTTGTCTTGTACAAAAAAAGCCGTAAATCGGGAAAGTAAATTTTTATAAAAGCTGCCATACCATTTAAAAAATAATTGGTCTTTTCTAAAAATACCGGCAATTAATAAAGTAGGTATTTGTAGTTTTTTCAACTCTGTAAGATAGTAATGCCAGAATTCATACTTTACAAAAATGGCAATCGAAGGGTTTGTGATTTTCAAAAATTTACGCGCATTTTCAGCGCTATCCATAGGTAAGTAAAAAACATAATCGGCACCTGCATAATTTTTATGTACCTCGTAACCAGAAGGCGAAAAAAAGGTGAGTAGTATTCTATAATTTGGGTACTGCTTTTGCAGACCTTCTAAAACCGGACGTCCTTGTTCAAATTCGCCGAGTGAGGCGCAGTGCATCCAAATAATTGGTTTTGTATTAGACGCCAAAGCGGCTGTTATCTGTGTTAAAATTTCTTTTCTGCCGGTATACCACTGTTTGGCTTTTGGATTGACAAATCCAAGTATCCATGCGGCAATTGGATAGATTCCAATGAATATGCGGTACAGAAAAAGCAAATTGGGATGATTTATAATGCAAATAAACAAATTAAAGCCCATTTACCCATTTTATATACTAGAATAAGGTTCGTTGTAAAGCGTCAAACAAAGGCTTTTTTGCAGTAATTTTGGGTCTATAAATTCTGGCACATGAGACCCATTCAGATGGTGGATACCAAAACTCAATACCTTCAAATTAAAGACGAAGTAGATGCTGCCATTCATGCAGTACTTGATAGTGCAGCCTATATTAATGGTAAGGCCGTGCAAGACTTTGCTGCGTCTCTATCAAGTTATTTGGGGGTAAAGCACGTAATTCCTTGTGCAAATGGTACCGATGCCTTGCAAATTGCTATGATGGCTATTGGACTAGAGCCAGGAGATGAAGTGATAACGCCTTCTTTTACTTATATCGCTACTACAGAGGTGGTAGCTCTACTCAGGTTAAAGCCTGTTTTTGTAGAAGTAGACCCTGTTACTTTTTGTATGGACCCTGCTTCTTTAGAAAAAGCAATTACGCCTAAAACAAAAGCCATTGTTCCGGTGCATTTATACGGTCAGGCTGCTCCAATGGAAGAGATTTTAAGCATTGCTAAAAAGCACAACTTATATGTGATTGAAGACAATGCACAGGCTATTGGTTGCTCCTATACTTTTTCTGATGGTACCGTTAAAAAAACGGGAACCATGGGGCATATTGGTGCTACCTCTTTTTATCCGAGTAAAAACCTAGGTGCATTTGGTGACGGTGGGGCATTATTTACAAATGATGATACATTGGCGCATACCTTAAAAACAATTGCCAACCATGGTCAAGAAAAAAGGTACTACCATGATATTGTTGGTTGTAATTCTAGACTTGATAGTATGCAAGCGGCCATTTTAAATATCAAGTTAAAACATTTAGATCGCTATAACCAAGCAAGAGCAAACGTTGCATTATTTTTCAACCAGGCTTTTGAAAATTGTTCGGTTATTACAACGCCTAAAACGGCGGCTTATAGTACGCATGTGTTTCACCAGTACACTATATTATTTGATGGCGACAGAGATGGACTTATTGCGCATTTATCAGAGAAGGGTATTCCATCTATGATTTATTACCCAGTACCAGGACACAAACAAAAAATGTTTGCTTCTTTTAATTTACCGGAATCAGATTTAGCGACTACCGATTATCTAACAACGCGTGTATTATCGCTTCCCATTCACACCGAAATGGATATAGAGCAGTTGACGTATATTACAGAGGCCGTTTTAAGTTTTATCAACAAGTAATTTATTTATGAAAATAGCAGTAGTTGGAACTGGATATGTTGGACTTGTAACAGGTACTTGTTTTGCTGAAACAGGCAACAAAGTATCTTGTGTAGATATCGATGCTTCAAAAGTGGCTCGTTTGTCTGGTGGTGAAATTACCATATACGAACCAGGACTAGAAAAACTTTTTTTGCGTAATCTTCAGGAAGGACGCTTACAATTTACTACCAATTTAAAAGAAGGAATTGAAGGAGCTAGTATCATTTTTCTAGCGCTACCTACGCCACCTGGTGCCGATGGTCACGCCGATTTACAATACATTTTAAAAGTAGCCGACGATTTAGGTTTTTTACTCAAAGGCTATACGGTTATAGTGGACAAGAGTACTGTGCCTGTTGGCACTGCAACAAAAGTGCGTGCAGCTATTGCAAAAAATTATAGTGGTGAATTTGACGTAGTAAGCAATCCGGAGTTTTTGCGAGAAGGGGTTGCTGTAGATGATTTTATGAAACCAGACCGCGTTGTAATTGGTAGCAGTTCTGATCGTGCTAAAAAATTAATGGGTGATTTGTTTGCGCCATTTGTACGCCAGGGCAATCCAGTTATTTATATGGATGAAGCCAGTGCCGAACTTACCAAATATGCAGCCAATTCTTTTTTAGCAACTAAAATTTCATTCATGAATGAAATTGCACAGCTCTGTGAAAGAATGGGTGCCGATGTTGATATGGTAAGAAGGGGAATTGGATCAGATGACCGAATAGGTAAACGTTTTTTATTTTCTGGGATTGGATATGGAGGTAGTTGTTTTCCAAAAGATGTGCAAGCATTAATTAAATCTGCGGCTTCGCATGATTATGATTTTAAAATATTAAACGCGGTAGAGCGTGTCAACGAAAAGCAAAAAATGCACATCGTGGAAGTGTTAAAAAATCATTTTAAAGGTAGCCTTGCTGGCAAACACTTTGCACTTTGGGGACTAGCATTTAAACCCAATACCGATGATATTAGAGAGGCTCCAGCGTTAACCATCATTCAAGCTTTACTTGATAATGGGGCTGCAGTTACAGCTTTTGATCCGGAAGCCACTGCGCATGTAAAGGATGTTATTGGAGATGCAATCAGTTATGCGCCTAATCAGTATGCTGCACTTGAAAATGCAGATGCCCTAATTATTGCAACAGAGTGGAGTGTATTTAGAACACCAGATTTTGAGGAGATTTCTAAAAAACTTGTTTCTAAATTAATTTTTGATGGAAGAAATTTATTTGAATTGCAAGCGATGAAAGAGCTTGGATTCACTTATTATAGTATTGGTAGAGCAAGCATTTAATGAGCATATAGTATGATGAAAAATAAAACGGTTTTAATTACAGGTGCAGCGGGTTTTTTGGGATCGCATTTGTGCGACCGATTTGTATCTGAAGGGGCTACTGTAATTGCCATGGATAATTTAATTACCGGTGATGAAAAAAATATTGAGCACTTAAAAGGCTTACCCAATTTTTCATTTGTACTACATGATATTACAAAGCATATCACTATTGATGGGCCGCTTGATTATATTTTACATTTTGCTTCACCAGCAAGTCCTATCGATTATTTAAAAATTCCTATTCAAACTTTAAAAGTTGGTGCGCTTGGTACGCATAACTGCTTGGGTCTTGCAAAAGATAAAGGAGCAAGAATACTTGTGGCTAGTACCAGTGAAGTATATGGAGATCCACTTGTGCATCCTCAGCCCGAATCTTATTGGGGTAACGTAAATCCTGTGGGTCCAAGAGGCGTATACGATGAAGCCAAAAGATTTATGGAATCGATCACAAGAGCTTACCATACATTTCATGGTGTTGAAACCAGAATTGTACGCATATTTAATACCTACGGTCCTCGCATGCGACTCAATGATGGCAGGGCTTTACCAGCTTTCATTGGTCAGGCACTAAGAGGTGAAGACCTTACTGTTTTTGGCGACGGCTCTCAAACAAGAAGCTTTTGTTATGTAAGTGATTTAATTGAAGGTATTTACAGACTCTTGTTAAGCGATTATTCGATGCCAGTAAATATTGGCAACCCACACGAAATTTCATTAAAAGATTTTGCAGAAGAAGTGTTAAAACTAACGGATGCTGGCGTAAAAATAATTTACAAACCACTTCCTATTGATGATCCCAAGCAGCGTCAACCAGATATTACCAAAGCATCTGAATTGTTAGGTTGGACTCCAACCGTTTCTCGTGCCGAAGGTCTTCAAAAAACCTATGCTTATTTTAAGTCATTGCCAAAGTCAGAATGGACCAAGCAACCTAAAAGCTTTTCTTAAAATATTTGCCCATGTCTAAACCGCTTATTGTAGTTACAGGAAAAAATGGACAACTAGGTTCGGAGCTTCAATTGCTTGCGCCATTATATGATACGAAATATGATTTCTTATTTGTTGACAGATCTCAATTGGATTTATCTTCTAATGATTCTATTGACAATTTTTTTGCAGCAAATACGCCTTCAGTTGTTATCAACTGCGCCGCTTATACGGCAGTAGACAAAGCAGAAACAGATAAAGAAGCAGCCTTTCAAATTAATGGGACAGCCGTAGGAAAATTAGCTGCGCACGCAGCTGCGTTGAATGCATTATTTATTACTGTTTCTACCGATTATGTTTTTAATGGCAATGGTACAAGCCCATACTTACCTTCTGATGCAACAGATCCTGTTAATTATTATGGCGAATCAAAAGCTGTTGGCGAACAGTTGGCTATAACAAACAATCCTAGTAGCATTATCATTAGAACATCATGGGTGTATAGTCGTTTCGGCAATAATTTTGTAAAAACAATGATACGTTTAATGGGGGAGCGCCCATCCTTAAATGTAGTTGGCGATCAAATAGGAGCACCAACATATGCTGCCGATTTAGCTGTGGCTATCATGCATATAGTTACCCAAAAAGAAAAAGGCAATAAGCATAGTGGCATTTACCATTATAGCAATAGCGCAAAAATTAGTTGGTACGATTTTGCAGTGGCCATTGCTCAATTGATTCATTCAAATTGCGCGGTTGCTAAAATTGGCTCCGAGGCTTTTCCAACACCTGCCAAGAGACCTCGTTATTCGCTCATGGATTGCAGTGCCATTATTCAAGATTTTGGCGTTGAGCAACTAGCGTGGGAGGAAAGTTTAAAAGTATGTATACCGCTGATATAAAGTCATAAAAAAAGCCGCAATAAAATTGCGGCTTTTTAATTTGGTTGCCCGACCTGGATTCGAACCAAGACAAACTGCACCAAAAACAGTCGTACTACCATTATACTATCAGGCAATCCGGCCATTCATTTCTGAATGGGCTGCAAAAATAAGGGGCAACTTAAAATTTTCCAAATAATTTAGACTTGATTTTCACTAAAACCCTCAAAATCAGACTATAATTTAGCGTCGGGCTCCCAAATCGGACGCACTTTGTTCAAATGTTTTATATTTAAAGGACAAAACACTAAACCCATGCAAAAATTACTCTTATTATCTGTTTTTATCGGTTGCTTGTTTTTACTGTCCTTTAGAGATGATAAAAAGAAAAAGATTGTTTTTTTTGGCGACTCAATAACCGAGCAAGGCGCTAAACCAGGTGGATACATTAGAGTGATGGAGCAGATGCTTGCAACTGCAGGTAAGGCTCAAAAATATGAATTAGTGGGTGCTGGGATTGGCGGCAATAAAGTATATGATTTATACTTACGCATGGATAATGATGTGCTTGCGAAAAATCCGGATATCGTTGTTATATATATAGGAGTAAATGATGTGTGGCATAAAGCTTCTTCAGGTACCGGTACCGATTACTGGAAGTTTGGTCCATTTTATGAAGCTATCGTTAAAAAAATTCAGGCAACGGGTGCTAAAGTGGTAGTGTGTACGCCAGGTGTTATTGGTGAAAGAACGGACAATAGCAATCAGCTAGATGGGGATCTTAATTTATATAGCAAATGGATTCGTGATTTTAGCGCAAAAAATAATTTGCCACTTGTGGATGTACGAAAAGTATTTATGGATTACAATACGGTTAACAATCCTTCCAATCAGGAGTCTAAAATATTAACCACCGACCGCGTGCATTTAAACGAAAAAGGAAATGCAGTACTAGCGGAAGCGATGTGGAATGTATTAGCAGCTATGTAGCAATCGTTTTATTCGGCAATTACCAAGTAGTAGTTTTTCTTGCCTTTTTGAAGCAGTAAATACTTGCTTTGTAAAAGGTCATGTGCATCAATGCTTGATTTTTCGGGGGCTATTTTTGTTTTGTTAAGTCCAATACCACCCGCTTGCCACATTTTTTTGGCTTCTCCTTTACTAGGGAAAATATTTGTTTCTACCAGTAAGTCAATAAGGTCGTAACCGTTAGCTAGAGCAGCTTTGCTAATTTTTGCAGTAGGCACGCCTTCCATTACTTGCAAAAGTTCGTTTTCATTTAAACTTTGTAATACCTCTGTAGTGGCGTTTCCAAATAAAATTTCAGAAGCTTTTACGGCAAAGTCTAAATCTGCGGCGCTATGTACCCAAGACGTTAGGCACTCTGCTAATTTTTTTTGTAGGAGTCTTAAGTGTGGAGCAGCTTCATGTTCTGTAAGCAAAGCTTCAATTTCTGCAACTGGCAAAAGGGTAAATATTTTAATCCATCCTTTGGCGTCGTCATCAGAAGCATTGAGCCAAAACTGATAGAACTGATAGGGGCTCGTTTTTTTAGGATCTAACCAAATGTTTCCTTTTTCAGTTTTGCCAAATTTTCCGCCGTCTGCTTTTTTGATAAGTGGGCAGGTAAATGCAAATGCTTCACCGCCTGTTTTGCGTCTAATAAGTTCGGTTCCTGTAGTAATATTACCCCACTGATCACTACCGCCCATTTGAAGTTTACAATTTTTGTTTTGGTACAACCAGTAAAAATCGTAACCCTGAATAAGTTGATAGGTAAATTCAGTAAAGCTCATACCGGTATCGCCTTCTAATCTCTTTTTTACACTGTCTTTAGCCATCATGTAGTTGACAGTAATATGTTTACCTGCGTCTCTGATAAAAGAAAGAAAATTAATTTCTTTAAACCAGTCATAGTTGTTTACCATAACGGCTGCATTTTTTTTAGCAGCATCAAAGTCTAAAAATTTTTCTAGTTGTTTACGAACGCCTTCTTGGTTATGAAGCAAAATATCTTCTGATAATAAATTACGCTCTTCACTTTTACCCGAAGGGTCGCCCACCATACCGGTAGCGCCACCCACAAGTGCATAGGGCTTATGTCCTGCATTTTGCAAATGAACGAGTAGTAAAATAGGCACGAGGCTTCCTATATGTAAACTATCTGAAGTAGGGTCAAAACCAATATAGCCAGACACCATTTCTTTGGCTAGTAATTCTTCTGTTCCTGGCATCATGTCCTGAATCATGCCTCTCCAACGTAGTTCTTCTATCAAAGTCATAGGGGTGTGCTTATTTGTTGCAAAAGTAAGGAATAGTTAGTAGGCGTATTACGGGTTCAAGCCGTTATTTTTGCTGTATGAAAAAAGTAGGAGACGGCACCCGGGTATTAAACTTTTTAGTGGATACGATACTCTATTGGATACTTGCGGTACTGCTGTATAAGTGGTGGAACTTTCATGTTTTGTACTGGGGCTATATGCACTTAAATTTTGGATGGTTCTTTTTTGGATCCATGTTTATCTACTATTTTCTTTTTGAATTACTATTTGCCAAATCGCCTGCCAAATGGCTTACGGGTTGTAAGGTAGTTTCGGGTAAAAGCACCCCAGCTAGTATGCTAAAAGCGAGTATAGGGCAAATATTAATAAGGTCATTAGCGAGGCTCATACTTATAGATCCATTTTTTATTCCGTTTTTAGGAAGCACTTTGCATGACCATTTGAGTGGAACTATGGTGGTAGAGTCGTAATTTCGCAGCCTACTTATGGCAAAGATTGGCATTAATATCGCAACAGGTAGCCTTCAAAAGGCTGAAATGATTGTAGGAATAGATTTGGGTACCACCAACAGTTTAGTGGCCATTATCCATCCTGAAACAAAGCAACCCGTTGCTTTAAAAGAGCACGATAGTTCTAGTTTAGTACCTAGTGTGGTACACTTCGACGTTTTTGGCAATCCAGAAGTAGGACAGGGGGCCAAACGTTTCTTAGAAACAGACCCTGCTAATACCATCTTTAGCGCCAAGCGCCTGATGGGTAAAAGCTACAAAGATGTGAGCCAGAGTGCTGGCTATTTCACCTACAAAGTAATTGATGACAATACCGATGCGCTTGTAAAAGTGCAGGTAGGTTCCAGCTTTTATTCTCCCACCGATTTATCTTCTTTCATACTGGCAGAGCTTAAAAAGCGTGCCGAACATATTTTAAAAACGCCCGTAACCAAAGCCGTTATTACGGTGCCTGCTTATTTTAATGATGCACAGCGTCAGGCCACCCGCGATGCTGGTAAATTAGCTGGACTGGATGTACTCCGTATTGTAAATGAGCCAACGGCTGCAAGTTTAGCTTATGGCTTAGGACTTGAAAAGGAAGGGGAAACAACCATTGCGGTATACGACTTAGGGGGCGGTACTTTTGACATTTCAATCCTTAAAATAACCGATGGAGTATTTGATGTACTCTCTACCAATGGGGATACTTATTTGGGCGGAGATGATATTGACCGTGCTATAATTGATTACTGGTTGGATCAAAAATCAATTGATATTAAAGTTTTACAAAACAATCCTAACTTACTACAAACCATACGTTTAAGTGCAGAAGAAGCTAAAAAAACTTTAAGCAGTTCGGATCAATTTGAAACAACCATTGATGGTCAAATTTATCTGATCACTAAGCCGGTTTTTGAATCTTTAATAGATTCAATTATCAACAAAACCATTGCTTGTTGTCAAAATGCCCTAAACGATGCCAAGCTAAGTCCTGGTCAAATTGATTCTATTGTTATGGTTGGTGGAAGTACACGCATACCAGCGGTTAAGGCAGCGGTGGCTTCCTTTTTTGGAAAGCCTGTTAATGATAGTATCAATCCGGATGAGGTGGTTGCACTAGGTGCGGCAGTTCAGGCAGATATTTTAGCAGGCAATAACAAAGACTTTTTACTTCTAGATATCACACCTTTAAGCCTTGGAATTGAAACGATGGGTGGCCTCATGGAAGTGCTTGTTCCACGTAATTCTAAAGTGCCAACACAGGTAGGTAGACAATATACCACCCACGTAGATGGGCAATCAAGCATGCGCATTTCGGTGTATCAGGGAGAGCGTGATTTGGTTAAAGATAACCGCAAACTAGCTGAGTTTAACCTAACAGGTATACCTGGTATGCCAGCTGGACTTCCAAAAGTAGAGATTCAATTTTTATTGAATGCAGATGGCATATTAGTAGTGAAAGCCAATGAGTTACGAAGTGGTGTTGAACAAATTATTGAAGTAAAACCGGCCCTAGATTTAACGGATGATCAGGTAGAAAAGATGCTACAGGATAGTATCGAAAATGCGGCTGCCGATATGGTGCTTAGAGCGCTTGTGGAAGCCAGAACAGAGGGGGAGCAGTTACTTGCCGTTACCGAAAAGTTTATGGTGAAGCACCAATCTTTGTTAAGTCCAGACGAGGTTACCCAAACCGCGCTTGCTTTGCAAGCGCTACAACTGGCCATCACAATGGAAGATAAGAATCTGATTCAATCCAAAATAGAAGCCCTCAACGAAACCACCAGGCCCTTTGCTGAGCGGGCTATGGATGAAGCAGTTAAGGGGGCATTAAAAGGGAAGTCGATCTAATTTTCTGATTTATTTTATTTGAAAATTATTTTTTGGAACCGTTTGTATATTAATAATCATCCCTTATCTTTGCAATCCTAAAAATCACCTAAGGAGGTATCATAGTATGTTAATTATCGACTCAAAAGATTGCGAAAACATCGACAAAGCGCTTAAGAAGTACAAAAAGAAGTTTGAAAAAAGCAAAACGCTTTTACAATTAAGAGAGCGTCAAGCTTTCACTAAGCCTTCAGTTGTGCGTCGTGGACAAGTGTTAAAAGCAATCTACAAGCAACAAATAGCTAGCGGAAAAATCGAAGGGTAATTACTCTTTATTTCCTAAATCATACTAAGTAGCCTTAAGTATCTTAACTTTAGGCTACTTTTTTTATGCCCAAACTTTTGGTTCATGTCTGATGTATACGCGGCCATATTGCAACCTTTTCTAGACCATCTCAAATTTGAGAAGCGTTATGCCCAGCATACTTTAATAGCCTATCAAAACGACCTTGCTCAGTTTTTTGCCTACCTCACCAGTCAATTTGATGCACCACCGCTAGAATCCATTACGGCCATGTATATTAGATCTTGGCTAGCCGAAATGAAAGAAGAGGGTTTAACGGCCAAGAGTTTAAACCGCAAAATATCAGCACTCAAATCTTTTTTTAAATACCAACTTAAAACTGGGGCGCTTCCAACAAGTCCCATGGCAACCATTGTTACGCCTAAAGTTCGTAAAAGACTACCAGCTTTTGTTGCCGAAGTTGATATGGAAACTTTATTTGCACATATCGAATTTCCGGACAATTGGAAGGGAAGTACCGAAAGATTGGTGCTCCAATTATTTTACAGTACGGGTATGCGTTTATCAGAGTTAGTGCATTTAAAAGAGTCACAACTCGATCCATCGTTAAAGCAATTAAAAGTGGTTGGAAAAGGTAACAAAGAAAGACTGCTTCCGCTGGGTCCAGATCTGCTCCAACAATTGCAAGATTACTGTGCCAGTCGTCCGGTAAAACTACCCGGTATTGACAATTTGTTTACTTCAGAAAATGGTAAGGCCTTACAGCCACGCATGGTGTATGCTTTTGTAAAACACTATTTGAGTTTAGTAACTACACTACAACAAAAAAGTCCACACATTTTAAGGCATAGTTTTGCAACACATTTAATGAACAATGGGGCAGACCTCAATGCAGTTAAGGAGCTCCTAGGCCATAGTAGCCTAGCTGCCACACAAGTTTACACGCACAACACCATCGAAAAACTAAAAGAGGTTTTTAAGAAGGCGCATCCCAAAGCATAAGCGGTTTACCATTCAAATAATTAACTTTTTCTTGTGTTTAAATAGTAGTAAATTGTAGAGGACTACATTTTGTTCTTTTCAATTATTTTAATCACTATTTAAAGAGTTGTTGTATGAACGTTATTATTCAAACCGTGCACTTTGTTGCAGACGAAAAGTTAACCCAGTGGGTAACTCAAAAAACAAAAAAACTAAGCCACTTTCATGACGGGATTACCAAAATAGAAATCTTCTTAAAACTCGACAATGTGGTACACCAGATCAAAGACAAAGTCGTCGAAATATGTGTACACGTCCCTAAACACGATTTTTTTGTAAAGAATACCGCTAAAACTTTTGAAGCTGCTTTTGATGGAGCTTTTGACGCTTTGGTGGCTCAAATTAAAAAACACAAAGAAAAAATGGCGGCGTAAGATCTGCGGAACATCTTTGGGATATCTGCGGAACATATGCGGATGGTCATTAAACCTATTGGGTATAGAAGTGCCGGCCTCCCAAAAGGGAGGCCTTTTTTTGTGCTTTCTTCCCCTTTTTAAACAGCCGTATTTGCACCCATTTTAGCATACTAGCCTCAGTCTCAAAAAAAACATTAAAAACTATTTGAAAATTTATGGTCCAAAATTTTGCTGAATAAAGTTTTCCATTACCTTTGCCGTCCCTTAAAAGAGGTTGTTCTTTTTTTATAGAAGTATATTGCCGGAGTAGCTCAGTTGGTAGAGCAACTGATTTGTAATCAGTAGGTCGCGGGTTCGAGTCCCATCTTCGGCTCTAATTTTTTAAAGCAAATACTTCTGAAGGGCAGATGGCCGAGTGGTTAAAGGCGACAGACTGTAAATCTGTTCTCTCACGAGTACGTAGGTTCGAACCCTACTCTGCCCACTTAGTTCTTTAAAATAACTGATTACACAGCAAACGCTCTGTAATACAAGCGGAAGTAGCTCAATTGGTAGAGCGATAGCCTTCCAAGCTATAGGTTGCGGGTTCGACCCTCGTCTTCCGCTCCACGGTTCGTTAAAAGTCACTAGGCTTTAAACGATGCTAAGCCGTTGTAGCTCAGTGGTAGAGCACTTCCTTGGTAGGGAAGAGGTCGTGAGTTCGATTCTCACTAACGGCTCTTAACTATTAAGCAACGCATAATATTAGTAGAAAGCGCAAAAAATTACTTAATTTAGCGCGCTGATAAGAGTAGAGGATGAATGTAGAACACCCAAAAAGCAATTTTTCCGAAAGGAATGATTCGAAATAAATAAAGCCCAAAAGGCAAATTTTTTAAAACACAAATAAAACCGATAAAAATGTCTAAAGAGACCTTTAAGAGGGAAAAACCTCACGTAAACGTTGGTACCATTGGTCACGTTGACCACGGTAAAACCACCTTAACTGCTGCCATCACTTCGCTTTTGGCTAAAAAGGGCATGGGTAACGTTGCAAAAAAATACGATGAAATCGATGGTGCTCCTGAAGAAAGAGAGCGTGGTATTACCATTAATACTGCACACGTAGAATATCAAACCGATAATCGTCACTATGCACACGTTGACTGTCCAGGTCACGCTGACTATGTAAAGAATATGATTACTGGTGCTGCACAAATGGATGGTGCCATCCTAGTAGTTGCTGCAACTGATGGTCCGATGCCACAAACCAAAGAGCACATCCTTTTGGCTCGTCAGGTAGGTGTACCTCGTATCGTTGTTTTCATGAACAAAGTAGACTTAGTTGATGATCCTGAATTATTAGAACTAGTTGAAATGGAAATCCGTGAGTTATTAACTTCATACGGTTTCGATGGTGACAACACTCCAATTATTCAAGGTTCTGCAACCGGAGCGCTTTCTGAAGATCCAAAATGGGTTGGTAAGATTGACGAATTAATGGCTGCAGTGGATACTTATATCCCTCTTCCTCCACGTCCAGTTGATATGGCGTTCTTGATGTCAGTAGAAGATGTATTCTCGATCACAGGTCGTGGTACAGTTGCTACAGGTCGTATCGAGCGTGGTATCATCAAAGTAGGTGAAGGTGTTGAAATCGTTGGTTTGATGGATGCTCCTCTTACTTCTACAGTAACTGGTGTTGAGATGTTCAAAAAATTATTGGACGAAGGTCAAGCTGGTGATAACGCAGGTTTATTATTACGTGGTATTGAGAAAAAAGATATCCGTCGTGGTATGGTAATCTGTAAGCCAGGTTCTATTACTCCGCACACTGAATTTAAAGGTGAGGTTTACGTATTATCAAAAGAAGAAGGTGGACGTCATACTCCATTCTTTAACAAATACCGTCCTCAATTCTATTTCCGTACAACAGACGTAACTGGTGAGTGTACACTTCCAGCTGGTACAGAAATGGTTATGCCTGGTGATAACACCAACTTAACTGTTAAATTAATCCAACCTATCGCAATGGAAAAGGGTCTTAAGTTTGCGATTCGTGAAGGTGGTAGAACAGTAGGTGCTGGTCAGGTAACTGAAATCATCAAATAAGCCAAAAGCGAAAGCTTTTAGCTGCAAGCAAATAGATTTTATTATATTTGCAAATAATTCTAAAAGCTGTTCCGCTACAAACGGAATAGCTTTTAGCTTTATACGGGCATGGTGCAACGGTAGCATACGGGTCTCCAAAACCTTTGATCTGGGTTCGAATCCTAGTGCCCGTGCTAAGTTTTTATTTTATTAAATTATTAATTTGTTCTCATGAACAAGATCACAACTTACTTCAAAGAAAGTTACAATGAGTTACTAGAAAAAGTGACCTGGCCAACTTGGAATCAGTTGCAACAAAGTACGGTTATTGTACTTGTAGCTACTGTTATCATTACCGCAATGGTGTGGGTTATGGACTTTTCAAGCAACCAATTGCTGAAGTTGATTTATTCATTATTCAAGTAATCTAATCATGGAAGCATTAACAGATATTACAAACCCAGAAACCCCTGCAGTTGCAAAGCCAGAAACAAAATGGTATGTGCTTCGTGTTGTGAGTGGTAAGGAGCGTAAAGTAAAAGAATATCTAGATAAAGATATTTTAAGAAGTGGTTGGCAAGAGCTTATCAAGCAGATTTTTTTACCAATGGAAAAAGTGTACAAAGTACAAAATGGTAAAAAAGTAATGCGTGAAAAAAACTATTTTCCAGGTTATGTGATGATTGAAGTGCTTGACGGAAAATTAACAGATGACATGGTGATGCACATTAGCAATATCAGCAATGTGATGCACTTTTTAACAGATGGAAAGGGATCAAAAGGAAACATTATTTCTTTGCGTAAAAGTGAAGTCAATAAAATGTTAGGTAAGGTGGATGAAATGAATGATATGGGTGGAAGCATCAGCGAACCATTTATCATTGGTGAAACCATCAAAATTATTGAAGGTCCTTTCAACGACTTCAACGGTGTTATCGAAGAAGTAAACGAAGAGAAGAAAAAACTAAAAGTGACCGTTAAAATCTTTGGCCGTTCTACACCAGTAGAATTAAGCTACATGCAAGTCGAAAAACTTAGCTAATTAGGTTTCTAACGTACTGATAATGAATGTAATAAGGGCTATCCAGTGGGTAGCCCTTATTTTTTTCAAATTCCATTGTTTTTTTACTATTTAATTGTACCTTTGCTGCCCCAAAAGTTCTTTTTACGAAGAATGATTGACTTTGGGAGTAGGACCACGATGGTACTACGCTATAACCAATTAAATCAAAAAAAATGGCTAAAGAAATCACAGGCTATGTAAAGCTGCAGGTTAAAGGCGGTCAAGCCAACCCTGCACCTCCAGTAGGTCCGGCCCTTGGTTCTAAGGGTGTTAACATCATGGAGTTCTGTAAGCAGTTTAATGCTAGAACTCAAGACAAACAAGGAAAAGTTGTTCCTGTTTTAATTACTGTCTACGCAGACAAGTCTTTCGACTTCATCATCAAAACTGCACCAGCACCAGTACAATTAATGGAAGCTGCTAAGATCCAAAAAGGATCTAAAGAAAGCAACCGTCAAAAAGTGGGTAAAGTTACATGGGCGCAAGTAGAAGAAATCGCAAAAGACAAGATGTCTGACTTAAATGCATTTACCCTTCACAGTGCTATGAGCATGGTGGCTGGTACTGCACGTAGTATGGGTATCACAGTGGATGGCCAAGCTCCTTGGGAAAATTAATTTATTCACCTTTAATTATTAAAAAATGTCACTTACTAAAAAAAGAAAAGTAGCAGTTACAAAGGTGGATAAAAACAAATCTTATTCCCTTAAAGAAGCGTCTACACTTGTAAAAGAAATTAACTGTACAAAATTTGATAGCTCTGTAGATTTACACATTCGTTTAGGTGTAGATCCTAAAAAAGCAGACCAACAAGTTAGAGGTACTGTATCATTACCACACGGTACTGGTAAAACAAAAAAAGTATTAGTTCTTTGTACACCTGATAAAGAAGCATCAGCTAAAGAAGCGGGTGCTGATTATGTAGGTCTTGATGATTTTATTGCAAAGATCGAAAGCGGTTGGGTTGATATGGATGTAATCATTGCAACACCAGCTGTAATGCCTAAGATTGGTAAATTAGGTAAAGTATTAGGTCCACGTAACTTAATGCCAAACCCTAAAACAGGTACTGTTACTAACGATGTAGCAGCAGCTGTTAATGAAGTAAAAGGTGGTAAAATTGCTTTCAAGGTTGACAAAGCAGGTATTGTTCATGCTTCAATTGGACGTATCTCTTTTGCACCAGATAAGCTTGCTGAAAATAGCACAGAGTTAATCAATGCTATTATTAAGTTAAAGCCTTCTTCTTCTAAAGGAACTTACATCAAAGGTGTAAGCATGGCAAGTACCATGAGTCCTGGCATTATGTTAGACACAAAATCATTAATGAACTAATTCCTGGTGATTTCTATTTTCTAGAAAAATGACCCGGGTTTTTAAAAAAGATCAGACATGACAAAAGATCAAAAAAATGAAGTGATTGAGGTTCTTAAACAAAAGTTCACTCAATACAATAACTTCTATATTACCGATACCGAATCTTTAACAGTAGAGCAGGTTTCTGCACTTCGTCGTACTTGTTTTGATAAGCAAGTAGAAATGAAAGTTGCTAAAAACACGCTTATCCGTAAAGCATTAGAAGCTATCGATGCAGAAAAATATGCAGCAGTATATCCAGCATTAAATAATGTAACTGCACTTATGTTTTCTGAAAATCCTAAAGATCCTGCTGTTATCATCAGCGCGTTCAGAAAGGGTGGAGATAAGCCTCAATTAAAAGCTGCGTTCATCAACGGAGACGTTTACTCTGGTGATAACACACTTAAGGCGTTAACTCAAATCAAAACTAAAAACGAACTTATTGGTGAAGTTCTTGGATTACTACAATCTCCGGCTAAGCGCGTAATTGCTGCTTTATTAAACCACGCCGAAAATGGTAGTTCAAAAACAGAAACTGAAGTTGTTGCTGCATCTGTAGAGGTTGCTGTAGAAGAAGCTGCTGCACCTGAAGCAGAAGCATAAAAATTATCCCAGGCCTGAGGGAAAATAAAGGCAAATTTTTTTAAACCCTCCGCCGGACTTGTAACAAAGTATGAAGGCGGAAAAAATTTAAATCAAATGGCAGACGTTAAAGCATTAGCCGAACAATTAGTAGGCTTAACAGTAAAAGAAGTACAAGAATTAGCTGATGTATTAAAAGCTGATTACGGTATTGAACCAGCTGCTGCTGCAGTTGTTGTAAGCGCAGGTGATGGCGGTGGAGCTGCTGCTGCAGAAGAGAAATCATCTTTTGATGTAATCTTAGTAAACGGCGGTGCAAGCAAATTAGGCGTAGTTAAAGTTGTAAAAGAATTAACTGGCTTAGGACTTAAAGAAGCAAAAGATCTAGTAGACGGTGCACCAAAACCTGTTAAAGAGGGTGTTTCTAAAGCAGAAGCTGACGATATCGCAGCTAAGCTTAAAGAAGCTGGTGCTGAAGTAGAAGTAAAGTAATTTACGACTAGTTCTAGTCCAATACATTCCAAAAAAAGCGGTTTCAACTTTGTTGAAACCGCTTTTTTTATGCCATCTTGCTATATTTTTTTTGAGCTTTACAGTATTTTAACAAAATATTTTTTCTTAAAATTAATTGATAATCAATATTTTATAATAAATTTTACAAAATTTTAGCCATTTTTCATGACAGGCTGACTTTTGCGGTAAAAATTATTGATTTTTTGGACATTTTGGTCCAGTATTTGTTTGATTCCTGCCCCTCATTTCGTACCTTTGCCATCCTTAAATTGGGATACTTGTCTCAATATTTTTTGTATTTAAACCGGTTTTATATACATGTCTACAACAATTTTGAACAACAGAGTCAACTTTGGTAAAACAAAGAACTTGGCAGAAACGCCAGATTTACTTGACATTCAGTTAGAGTCATTTAGAGAATTTTTTCAGTTAGAAACAACACCAGATCGCAGAAATGTGGAAGGTTTGTTCCGTGTGTTTAAGGAAAATTTTCCTATCACAGACACGCGTAACATTTTCGTACTAGAGTTCCTAGATTATTTTATTGATCCACCACGTTACACACTTGATGAGTGTATGGAGCGTGGATTAACGTATGCAGTTCCATTAAAAGCTAAACTACGTTTAAGCTGTAATGATGAAGAGCACGTGGATTTCCAAACTATTGTACAGGATGTATTCTTAGGAAACATTCCTTACATGACACCGCGTGGTACGTTTGTAATTAATGGTGCTGAGCGTGTTATTGTTTCTCAGTTACACCGTTCACCTGGTGTATTCTTTGGACAATCAGTTCACCCGAACGGAACAAAAATTTATTCTGCTCGTGTAATTCCTTTTAAAGGTGCATGGATGGAATTTGCTACAGACATCAACAATGTTATGTATGCATATATCGATCGTAAAAAGAAGTTCCCAGTAACTACCTTATTGCGTTCAATTGGATTTGAAACAGACAAAGACATTCTAGAATTATTTGGAATGGCTGACGAAATCAAAGCCGATAAAAAATCTTTAGCCAATCAAGTTGGTCGCAAATTAGCTGCGCGTGTTTTAAGAACATGGGTAGAAGATTTTGTGGATGAAGATACAGGTGAAGTAGTGAGCATCGAGCGTAACGAAATTGTTATGGAGCGTGATACTGTTTTAGATGAAGCTGCTATCGCAACAATTGTTGAGATGGATGTGAAGAGTGTCTTTATTCAAAAAGAAGAATTTGGTGGTGATTATGCAATCATCTACAACACATTAAACAAAGATACCTCTAACTCTGAGTTAGAAGCGGTACAACATATTTACCGTCAATTACGTGGTGCAGATGCTCCAGATAATGAAACGGCGCGTGGTATCATTGATAAATTATTCTTCTCTGATAAGCGTTATGATTTAGGTGAAGTTGGTCGTTACAAAATCAACCGTAAGCTTGACTTAGATTATCCATTAGAGAAAAAAGTTTTAACAAAGCAAGACATCATCGAAATTGTTAAATATTTAGTTCGTTTAACCAATGCGAAAGCAGAGATTGACGATATTGATCACCTAAGCAATCGTCGTGTACGTACCGTGGGTGAGCAGTTGTATGCACAATTTGGTGTTGGTTTAGCGCGTATGGCGCGTACCATTCGTGAGCGTATGAACGTGCGTGACAACGAGGTATTTACACCAGTTGACCTTATCAATGCAAGAACACTTTCTAGTGTAATCAATTCATTCTTTGGTACTTCACAGTTATCTCAATTCTTAGACCAAACAAATCCGTTATCAGAGATCACGCACAAGCGTCGTATTTCTGCGCTTGGACCCGGCGGTTTAAGTAGAGAGCGTGCAGGATTTGAAGTACGTGACGTACACTATTCTCACTACGGACGTTTATGTACCATCGAAACACCGGAAGGACCAAACATTGGTCTAATTTCTACTTTGTGTGTACATGCTTCTATCAACGATATGGGATTCATTGAAACACCATACCGTAAAGTAGAAAATGGTAAAGTAAACATGAAGCAATTAACGTACCTCAGCGCTGAAGAAGAGGATACTGCAAAAATTGCACAGTCAAACGCACCATTAACAGAAAAAGGAGAATTCGCAGAAGATAAAGTTGTTTCTCGTCAAACCGGAGACTTCCCAATTTTAGATAAAGAAGATGTAGAATATATGGACGTTGCACCTAACCAGATTGTTGGTTTGAGTGCGTCTTTAATTCCATTCTTAGAACATGATGATGCCAACCGTGCCCTAATGGGATCAAACATGCAACGTCAAGCAGTTCCGTTAATTATACCTGAAGCACCAATTGTTGGTACAGGTCTAGAAGGAAAAGCTGCACGTGATGCACGTATTCAAATCCATGCAGATGGTAATGGTGTGGTGGAGTTTGTTGATGCAAACGAAATTCATGTTCGTTATGATAGAAATGATTTAGATCGTTTGGTTTCTTTCAGCGACGATTTACAAGTTTATAAACTAACCAAGTTTATCAAAACAAACCAAGCAACTTGTATTAACCTACGTCCTGCTGTTAAAAAAGGACAAAAAGTTAAGAAAGGTGATTTCTTAACCGAAGGTTATGCAACTAAAGATGGTGAGTTAGCGCTAGGTCGTAACTTACAAGTGGCGTTCATGCCATGGAAAGGTTACAACTTCGAGGATGCGATTGTAATTAGTGAAAAAGTTGTTCGCGAAGATTTATTTACTTCTGTTCACATCGATGAATATGAATTAGAAGTACGTGATACTAAATTAGGTGAAGAGGAATTAACACCAGATATCCCTAACGTTTCTGAAGAAGCAACCAAAGATTTAGATGAGCATGGTATCATCAGAATTGGTGCTACCATCAAAGAAGGTGATATTTTAATTGGTAAGATTACACCTAAAGGTGAATCAGATCCTACACCAGAAGAAAAACTTTTACGTGCCATCTTTGGTGACAAAGCAGGTGATGCAAAAGATGCTTCTTTAAAAGCACCAAACGGTACAGAAGGTGTGGTGATTGATAAAAAATTATTCCAACGCGCTAAAAAAGATAAAAACGGAAAAATTCGTGAAAAAGCTTTACTTGAAAAAGTAGAAAAAGTGCACGAGGAAAATACCGAGCATATCAAAGAATTGTTGCTTGATAAATTACAAACACTATTAAAAGATAAAGCTTCTGCTGGTGTAAGCAACAACTTTGGTGAAATCTTGATCCCTAAAGGTTCTAAGTTCAATCAGAAAAACTTAGCTGCCCTCGATTACCAAAACGTAAATCCACTTGGTTGGACTGGTGATGAAAAAACAGATCAACAAATCAATACTTTATTACACAACTATAGCATTCGTTTCAACGAAGAGTTAGGTCGTTACAAGCGTGAGAAATTCAACATCTCAATTGGTGATGAATTACCAGCAGGTGTATTAAAATTAGCGAAAGTATACTTAGCCGTTAAGCGTAAGCTTAAAGTGGGAGATAAGATGGCGGGTCGTCACGGAAACAAAGGTATCGTTGCCAAAATTGTGCGTGCAGAAGACATGCCATTTATGGAAGACGGTACACCGGTAGACATCGTTCTTAACCCACTAGGGGTACCTTCTCGTATGAACCTTGGTCAAATCTATGAAACTATCTTAGGTTGGACAGGTAAGCGATTAGGTGTGAAATTTGCTACGCCAATTTTTGATGGTGCAAGCACTGATCAAATTGAGCAATATTGTAAAGATGCGGGTATCCCAAGAAATGGACATACGTATTTATATGATGGTGAAACTGGAGAGCGTTTCCATCAGAAAGCTACTGTAGGTGTTATCTATATGATTAAACTACACCACATGGTTGATGATAAAATGCACGCTCGTTCTATCGGACCATACAGCTTAATTACCCAGCAACCGCTTGGTGGTAAGGCTCAGTTTGGTGGACAGCGTTTTGGTGAGATGGAGGTTTGGGCACTAGAAGCATATGGTGCTGCTAACATCTTACAGGAATTATTAACCCTTAAATCTGATGACATCATTGGTAGAGCAAAAACCTATGAAGCTATCGTTAAAGGTGAAAATATTCCACGTCCGGGTGTACCAGAATCATTTAATGTATTAGTACATGAATTGAGAGGTTTAGGTTTAGACTTAAAATTTGAATAAGATTTTAAAAAACCAACACATCTATTAACAACAATTATCATTACAAATTTACAACCTAGATATGGCCATTAAAAGAGACAATCGACCAAGATTAACTTTCTCCGAGATCACTATCGGTCTGGCTTCTCCAGATAATATTTTAGAAAGAAGTTTCGGTGAAGTATTAAAGCCTGAAACCATTAACTACCGTACGTATAAGCCTGAAAGAGATGGTTTATTCTGCGAAAGAATTTTTGGTCCAGTTAAAGATTATGAGTGTGCTTGTGGTAAGTACAAGCGTATCCGTTACAAAGGCATTGTGTGTGACAGATGTGGGGTAGAAGTAACAGAGAAAAAAGTACGTCGTGAGCGTATGGGCCACATTAAATTAGTGGTACCTGTAGTGCACATTTGGTACTTTAAATCTTTACCAAATAAAATTGGTTATTTATTAGGGATGAGTTCTAAGAAATTAGAAACCATCATCTATTACGAGCGTTATGTAGTATTACAAGGCGGTATCAAAGAAAACCTAAACATGGGTGATCTTTTAACCGAAGAAGAATACTTAGATCTATTAGATACTTTACCAAAAGAAAACCAGTTCTTACCTGACGAAGATCCAAATAAGTTCATCGCTAAAATGGGTGCGGAAGCCGTTCACGGTTTATTGCAAAGAATTGATTTAGATAGTTTAAGTTTCTCTTTACGTAATGCTGCTGCAAACGAAACTTCTCAACAACGTAAAGCAGATGCCTTAAAGCGCCTCAGCGTTGTAGAATCTTTCCGTGAAGCAGGTACGCATATTGTAAATAAGCCTGAGTGGATGGTGATGCAATACATCCCAGTTATTCCACCAGAACTTCGTCCATTAGTGCCTCTAGATGGTGGTCGTTTTGCATCTTCGGATCTTAACGATTTATACCGTCGTGTAATTATCCGTAACAACCGTTTAAAGCGTTTGTTAGAAATTAAAGCGCCAGAAGTAATCTTACGTAATGAAAAACGTATGTTACAAGAAGCGATCGATTCTTTATTCGATAACTCTCGTAAATCTAATGCGGTTAAAGCAGAAGGTGGACGTGCTTTAAAATCTTTATCGGATGTATTAAAAGGTAAACAAGGTCGTTTCCGTCAAAACTTACTAGGTAAGCGTGTAGACTATTCTGGTCGTTCTGTAATCGTTGTAGGACCTGAGTTAAAAATGCACGAGTGCGGATTACCAAAAGATATGGCTGCCGAATTATTTAAGCCATTCGTTATTCGTAAATTAATTGAAAGAGGTATTGTAAAAACAGTGAAGTCTGCTAAAAAATTAGTAGACAAAAAAGAAGCTGTGATTTGGGATATCTTAGAAAATATTTTAAAAGGTCACCCGGTATTATTAAACCGTGCTCCAACACTACACCGCTTGTCTATTCAAGCATTCCAACCTAAGTTGGTAGAGGGTAAAGCCATTCAACTACACCCACTCGTAACGTCTTCGTTTAACGCGGATTTCGATGGTGACCAAATGGCGGTACACGTTCCACTTAGCAGTGCAGCGGTACTGGAAGCACAGTTATTAATGCTTTCTTCTCACAACATCCTTAACCCGCAAAATGGTACGCCAATCACCCTTCCTTCTCAGGACATGGTACTTGGTTTATACTATATTACAAAGGGCAAGAAAACCACAGCTACTGAAACCGTTAAAGGACAGGGCATGGCTTTCTACAGCATGGATGAAGTAATCATTGCTTACAATGAAAACCGTGTAGACTTACACGCTAACATCAAAGTAAAAACCAATGTTCGTGAAGGTGGTGTACTAGTTAAAAAATTAATTGATACTACTGTTGGTCGTGTTTTATTCAACCAACACGTACCTGCACCAGTAGGTTATATCAATGCACTTTTAACTAAAAAATCTTTAAGAGATATCATTGGTGATATCATTAAAATCACAAACGTTCCTACAACCGCTAAATTCCTGGATGATATTAAAACATTAGGATTTAGAATGGCATTCCGTGGTGGTTTATCATTTAACGTAAACGACTTAATCGTTCCTGATCAAAGAGGTGAGTTACTTGAAAATGCAAAAGCAGAAGTAGAAGAAGTTTGGGAAAACTACAACATGGGTCTTATTACCAATAACGAGCGTTACAACCAAGTTATTGATATATGGGGTCGTGTGGATACGAGAATTACTGAAACATTGATGCATGAAATGCAAACAGATAAGCAAGGCTTTAACTCTGTTTACATGATGCTTGATTCAGGTGCTCGTGGTAGTAAAACACAGGTTAAGCAGCTAGTAGGTATTAGAGGTCTAATGGCTAAGCCGCGTAAGAGTGGTAGCGCAGGATCTGAGGTAATTGAAAACCCAATCTTGTCTAACTTTAAGAGCGGCCTTAACGTATTAGATTACTTTATCTCTACACACGGTGCTCGTAAAGGTCTTGCTGATACGGCGTTAAAAACAGCGGATGCTGGTTACTTAACACGCCGATTAGTAGACGTTTCTCAAGACGTTGTTATTGCGGATGATGATTGTGGTACTTTAAGAGGTATTGCTACATCTGCACTAAAAGACAATGAAGATGTTATTGAACCATTAGCAGATAGAATTGAAGGTCGTACTTCATTACATAATGTTTACCATCCAGTTACGGAACAATTAATTATCAATGCAGGCGAAGAAATTTCATCTGATGTTGCTAAAGAAATTGATGAAGCAGGTATCGAATCTGTAGAGATTCGTTCTGTACTTACTTGTGAAAGTAAGCGTGGTGTTTGCGTAAAATGTTATGGTAAAAACTTAGCAACTGGTTACCTCGCACAACGTGGTGACGCTGTTGGTATTATTGCTGCACAATCAATTGGTGAACCAGGTACACAGCTTACACTTCGTACGTTCCACGTAGGTGGTGTGGCAGGATCTGCTTCTATCGAATCAACACTCGTAGCTAAGTTTGATGGTACCATTCAGTTTGACGGATTACGTACAGTAGAGTCTCTAAACAACGAAGGCAAAAAAGCTAAAATTGTTATTGGACGTACTGGTGAGGTAAGAATTATGGACGTTAAAAACGACCGTTTAATGATTACCAACAACGTTCCTTATGGTGCTACTTTAAATGTAAAAGATGGCCAAGAAGTGAAGAAAGGTGATGTGATTTGTACTTGGGATCCATTCAACAACGTTATCGTTGCTGAGCAAAACGGTAAGATCAAATTTGACAACGTTCTCGAAGGTATTACATACCGTGATGAGGCCGATGAACAAACAGGTCACCGTGAAAAAGTGGTTATTGAAACAAAAGATAAAACCAAAATACCTACTATTATTGTAGAAGGAAAAGACAACAAACATTACAACTTACCAGTAGGCTCTCACATCGCTGTTGAAGAAGGCGACGAAGTTAAAGCTGGATTTGTGATGGTTAAAATCCCTCGTATTTTAGGTAAGCTCCGCGATATCACAGGAGGTCTTCCACGTGTAACAGAACTATTTGAAGCAAGAAATCCAGGTAACCCTGCGATTGTTTGTGAAATCGATGGTGTGGTTACATTTGGTAGCGTTAAGCGTGGTAACAGAGAAATCATTGTTGAATCTAAAGATGGCATGATCAAGAAGTACTTAGTACCTCTAACACGTCAAATTCTAGTTCAAGATGGTGACTTCGTTAAAGCAGGTACGCCAATGTCTGATGGACAAATTGCACCTGCGGCAATCCTTGCTATTAAAGGACCATTTGCGGTACAAGAGTACGTTGTAAATGAAATCCAAGAGGTATACCGTTTACAGGGTGTAAAAATCAATGACAAGCACGTAGAAGTGATTGTACGTCAGATGATGAAGAAGGTTGAAATTGTAGATGCTGGTGATACTAAATTCTTAGAGGAGGATCTAGAAGATAGATTTGACTTTATCGAAGAAAATGACCGTATCTATGATAAAAAAGTAGTTACAGATGCTGGCGAAAGTGCAACCTATAAAGCTGGTCAAATTATAACATTAAGAGAACTACGTGAAGAGAATTCAATTCTTCGCCGTTCTGACAGAAAACTAGTGGAAGTGCGTGATGCAAAACCTGCAACCGCTACACCAGTATTACTGGGTATTACCAAAGCGTCTCTTGGTGTTAGAAGTTGGATCTCTGCGGCTTCGTTCCAAGAAACGACCAAAGTATTAAGCCAAGCGGCAATACAAGGTAAAAAAGACTTGATGTTAGGTCTTAAAGAAAATGTAATTACAGGTCATTTGATTCCTGCAGGTACCGGACAAAAAGAGTTCGAGAACATGATTGTAGGAAGCAAAGAAGAATATGAAGTATTAGCTACTACTAGAGAAGCGATGAGCTTTGATGAGGAAGAATAATATTTTATAGACTTAGTATATTTGTAAAAGTAGGAAGCCAACACTTCCTACTTTTACTTTTTAATAGATAAAATATATAAATTAGTATTATGAAAAATATCAATACCATTTTAAATGTTGTTTTAGGAATTGCAGTTGCAGTTTTATTTTATTTTCAATTTAGTGGCAGTAAGTCTGCGGTAGCAACCGGTTCTAAATCAGTAGCAGCTGGTGACTTTAGAATCGCTTATTTTGAAATTGACTCAGTAGAATCTCAGTTTAATTACTATAAAGAAGTGAGTAATTCTATTCAAGCAAAAGCGCAGCAAAATAACAATGAGCTCAATCAATTAAAAGAAGTGTTTGCGGCGAAATACCAGGAGTTGCAAAAAAATGGTCAGCGTATGTCAGAAGCTGAAGTAAATGCTAGACAACAAGAGCTACAGCAAATGGATAAAACATTCAAGAGCAAAGAGCAAATGATGAATAATGAAATGCAGGATGAAAGCATGAAAAAGCTACAAGACGTAAAGAAAAAAATTACCGATTATTTAGCTGAATACAATAAAAGTAAAGGTTACGCCTTTATTTTAGGTAACAATTCAGATATGCTTTCTATGTATTACAAAGACACCGCTTACGATATTACTGCAGACCTTGTAAAAGGTTTAAATGAATTATATAAAGCAAAAAAATAGGGGTCTATTTTCTTATTTTTTTTAATTATCTTGAAGTTCTGTTTTAACCAACAGAACTTTTTTTTATGAGTACAACTACAACTGATTTTAAACCATCATTAGGATTACTCGATGCCACCATGATTGTGGCTGGTAGCATGATTGGTTCTGGTATCTTTATTGTAAGTGCCGATATTACCCGCAATGTAGGTTCGGCAGGCTGGTTGGTAGCAGTGTGGCTAATAACAGGCTTTATGACCCTAACAGCGGCTTTAAGTTATGGTGAGTTAAGTGCCATGTTTCCTAAAGCAGGAGGTCAGTATGTGTACTTAAAAGAGTCGTACAATCCACTACTTGGTTTTTTATATGGGTGGAGCTTTTTTTCAGTAATTCAAACCGGTACCATCGCAGCCGTGGGTGTTGCATTTAGCAAATTTGCTGGATACTTTTTTCCAGCATTAGAAATGACAGATGCCAATATTATTTTTCAGCTCGGGGTACTAAAAATTTATCCGGCACAGCTCGTTTCCATTGCCATCATTATTTTATTAACCTATATCAATACCAAAGGTGTTCAGGGCGGTAAGCTCATTCAAACCACATTTACAGTAACCAAACTTGTTTCTCTTTTTGGTCTCATCGGATTTGGTTTTTTACTGGCCGCTAAATCAGAAATTTGGAATGCCAATTGGCAGGACGCTTGGTCTATGAAAAACATTGCTGCAGATAATAGTACTACACCCGTTCTTGGTCTTGCTATTTTTGGCGCAATTGCTGCTTCAATGGTGGGTTCCATTTTTAGTAGTGATGCATGGAATAACGTAACGTTTATAGCAGGAGAAATTAAAAATCCAAAACGTAATATTGGACTCAGTTTATTTTTAGGTACACTCATTGTAACCATTATTTATGTCTCTGCTAACCTCATGTACATCAGTGTACTTCCATTAAACGATATTGCTCACGCACCAGCAGATAGGGTAGCCGTATCTTCCGCGAATGCTATTTTTGGAAATATAGGCACTTATGTAATTGCAGTTATGATCATGATTTCTACGTTTGGCTGTAACAATGGTTTAATATTAGCTGGTGCAAGGGTGTATTACACTATGGCACAAGATGGTTTGTTTTTTAAGAAAGCATCTACCCTTAATAAAAATGCAGTACCAGAGTGGGCCTTATGGGCACAGTGTGTAGTAGCGGCACTTTTATGCTTAAGTGGTAAATACGGCGACTTATTGGATATGGTTTCATTTATCGTGGTGATATTTTATGTATTAACCATTATTGGCATCTTTATTTTACGAAAAAAACGTCCAGAAATGGAGCGTCCTTATAAAGCGGTAGGTTATCCTGTTTTACCGGCTATCTATGTTTTAATGGGAACCCTGTTTTGTGTATTATTGATTATATATAAGCCTAATTTTACATGGCCTGGGCTCATTATTGCACTATTAGGCATTCCTTTGTATTACCTTGCAGTGCGAAGTAATAAAAAATAAACATGACAAATTTTGACCAACTTTTCATAGACTTTAGCAAGCTAAAAGTTGTAATCATTGGAGACGTTATGCTTGATACCTATTGGTGGGGTCAAGTAGACCGTATATCTCCAGAAGCGCCGGTGCCGGTAGTGGCACTTCAGCGCAAAGAACACCGCGTAGGTGGTGCTGCCAATGTAGCCTTAAATACAGTTGCACTGGGTGCGCAAACAACCATCGTATCTGTAATTGGTTCAGATGCAGATGGTGCTTTACTTAAATCGTTATTTGAAGCAGAACATATTGACACCAGTTATTTACTTACACATGCTTCCCGCATTACTACCAATAAAACGCGTGTGATGAGTCGCAATCAGCAAATGATGCGCCTTGATGCAGAAATTACAACGCCTATCAGTACTGATATTGAAGCGGTATTGCTTCAGAAATTTGTTGCTTGCCTAGATGCAAAAAATCCAGATGTTGTTATTTTTGAAGATTATGATAAAGGGGTTTTAACGCCAACATTTATTGAGGCAGCCACCAATATTTGCGCAGCACGAAATATTGTAATGTCGGTGGATCCTAAAAAAAATAATTTTTTAGCATACAAAGGTGTAACACTTTTTAAGCCCAATTTAAAAGAAGTGAAAGAAGGGTTGCAAGTGCCTATAACTTCTGTTACGCTCGAAAATTTAAGAACAGTGCATGCAGCACTTCAAACACATTTAGCACATCAAATATCGCTGATCACTTTATCAGAAAAAGGTATGTTTTATGATACAGGGACTGACGCAAAAATTATTCCTACACACGTTAGATCTATTGCAGATGTAAGTGGGGCAGGTGATACCGTTATAGCAGTTGCGTCTCTTGTATATGCAGCAACAAAAAATATTGAACTCGCCACCGAAATGGCCAACATTGCGGGTGGTCTTGTTTGTGAAGAAGTAGGTACCGCGGCTATTAATAAAGCGCGTTTACTTGCTGAATGTAAACTACTATTGACTTAATTAAATAGTAAACTATGCAACAATTTTCATTGGTTATACATGGAGGAGCGGGTACTATCTTAAAAGAAGATATGTCTCCAGCACTAGAGCAGGCCTATCAAAACGGATTACAAGAAGCGTTGGATGCTGGTTATTCCATCTTGCAAAATGGTGGATCTGCAGTGGATGCTATTCAGGCATCTATTTTTACGCTAGAAAATAATATTTTATTCAACGCAGGAAAGGGTAGTGTATTTACCAAAAAAGGATTGCAAGAAATGGATGCTGCAATTATGGACGGCGCTACATTAGAGGCAGGGGCAATCGCTGCTGTTCGCAATGTTAAAAATCCGATTCAGCTCGCTGCCGAAGTAATGCGTAATAGCAACCACGTTTTTTTAAGTGGAAAAGGTGCCAATGATTTTGCTATCAAGCAAGGTGTTGTGTTAGCACCCGACGAATATTTTTATTCTCAATTTAGATATGATCAGTGGAAGGCTATTCGCGATTCTGATTCCTATTCACTAGATCATACCAATCATCACTTAGAGGAATTGTTAAAAGATAAAAAGTTTGGAACCGTAGGGGCCGTTGCATGTGACTGTAAGGGAAATATTGCTGGCGCCACTTCTACAGGTGGGATGACCAATAAAAAATATGGACGTATTGGCGATAGTCCCATTATTGGAAGTGGAACCTATGCCAACAATAAAACCTGTGCAATTAGTTGTACGGGTCATGGTGAAATGTTTATCAGATCCGTAGCCGCTTATGATGTTAGTTGCCTCATGGAATATAAAGGCCTTAGTTTACAAGCTGCTATGGAAGTGGTCGTGCATGAAAAATTAATGGCACTTAATGGGGAAGGTGGTATGATTGGCGTAGATGCCAAAGGCAATACGGCGATGGTGTTTAATAGTGCAGGTATGTACCGCGCATTTCAAAATAGTAAAGGCGAGTCTGCAATAGCTATTTATAAATAAATGACAATGAAAAAAACGGCAGTAATTGTTGCGGGTGGATCAGGTGTAAGAATGGGTACGGATGTACCTAAACAATTTTTGCATTTGAAAGGGAGGTCCATCATATGGCATACCGTGCAACAGTTTTTTTATGCCTATTATGATATTCAAATTATATTGGTTTTGCCTGCCTCTTATTTGGAGGAAGCTGCCACTTATTTTGAACCTTCCCAGCTTTCTCATATACAGTTTATTGCGGGTGGTGCTACCAGATTTGATTCTGTAAAAAATGGTTTACAGGCTATTAAAGAACCATGCGTGATTTTTGTGCATGATGGGGTAAGATGCCTCGTATCTAGTGATTTAATTAAAAAATGCTACGAACAGGCCTTGGTTCAGGGGTCGGCAATACCTGCTGTTACTGCCACCGATAGTATCAGGCTTATTTCAGGGGATTCCCATCAGATTGTGGACCGAAATCTAGTTAAAATCATACAAACCCCACAAACCTTTTTAAGCACCCTATTATTGCCTGCTTTTGAACAGCCCTACCAGGCTAGCTTTACCGATGAAGCAACCGTGGTGGAAGCCGCAGGGCACAGGGTTCATCTAATAGAAGGGGAGTATAGCAATCTTAAAATTACCCGTCCCCAAGATTTAATTGTAGCCGAATCCCTTTTCTAGAAAAAAAATTGGCCCAACCCGTTAATCTTTCTTAAATTTGTAATCATGGTACAAGTATTAAATAACAAGTGGTGGTGGCATACTAACTCCAATCGGGGATTGTAATGGCCTGTCCACTACTTTTTGAATAATTTCAAAAGCCCCGATCATAAGTCGGGGCTTTTTATTTATATCCTATGAAAAAAATTGATTTACGTACAGAAAGTAAAAGAATGTTAGCGGATGTGTATACACCCGTTAGTATTTACCTGCGTTTAAGAGACCGGTTTAGAGATACTATCTTACTAGAAAGCACCGATGCGCATGTTGCAGAAAATAGCTACTCCTTTATTTGTATTAATGCTATAGGTGGTATTGAAGTTAGGGATTCAAAAACCATCGAAATAAAATATCCAAATCAAGACCCGATTAAAAAGGAGGTAGCCGGTTCACAAATAAATCATCAGTTGTGGAATTACATGCAAGGTTATCAAGTAGTGCCCCATGCGCACAAAGAAACAAATTTTGCCCAAGGGTTATTTGGGTATACCAGTTTTGATGCCATTCCTTTATTTGAAACTATTTCATTTTCCGAAGCCAAAAATACAAATATTCCACTCGTTCGTTATAGGTTGTATCAGTACGTTATTGTATTTGATCATTATAAAGACGAATTATTTATTTGTCAAAATTTACTAGCAAGCGAAGAAGCAGACAGTTCACTTATCGAATCCCTTATTCGAAACAAAGACGTGCCGCAGTTTCCATTTAACCCAGTAGGTGATGAGCGTTCAAATGTTACAGACGACGCATACAAAGCCATGGTAGAAAAAGGCATTCAGCACTGTTTACGTGGGGATGTTTTTCAAATTGTACTCAGTAGAAGATTTGAACAGTCCTTTAAAGGAGATGAGTTTAATGTATACCGCGCTTTAAGGAGCGTTAATCCTTCGCCATATTTATTTTTCTTTGATTATGGTGATTATAAATTAATGGGTTCTTCTCCGGAAGCGCAATTAATTGTCCGAAACAATAAAGCCGTGATGCATCCAATTGCAGGAACATTTAAAAGAACAGGTAATGATGAGGAGGATAAAGCGCTTTCTGCAAAACTATTAGAAGACGCCAAAGAAAATGCAGAGCATGTAATGCTTGTAGATCTTGCCCGCAATGATTTAAGTAGGTCATGCACTGCCGTAAAGGTTAGTCAGTTCAAGCAGGTCAAATTTTATTCGCATGTGATTCATTTGGTTAGCGAAGTGGTGGGCACATTAGCAGCTGATGCAAATCCGTTTAGTGTGTTAGCGCAAACATTTCCTGCCGGCACTTTAAGTGGCGCGCCAAAATTTAAGGCACTTGAAATCATAGACGGGTTGGAGCCAACGGCACGCGGCTATTATGGAGGGGCTATTGGCTTTGTAGGCTTTAATGGTGATTTTAACCATGCTATTATGATTCGCAGCTTTTTAAGTAAAGACAATACGCTTTACTATCAAGCAGGGGCAGGCGTCGTTGTTTCATCGAATCCTGAAAGCGAATTACAAGAAGTGAACAATAAATTAAATGCATTAAAAAGAGCAGTGGTTTTAGCTGCTGGAATATAAAAGTAGTTGGTATGAAAATATTGGTTTTTGATAATTATGATTCTTTTACGTACAACCTTGTGCACCTTGTTGAAAAAATAACGAATCAAAAAGTGACGGTTGTTAGAAATGATCAAATTACGCTAGAAGAGGTTGCGGCGTACGATAAAATTATATTGTCTCCAGGGCCAGGTATTCCTTCTGAAGCAGGGCTGCTGCTTCCATTAATTAAGCAGTATGCTGCGTCTAAATCTATACTTGGGGTTTGCCTTGGTCATCAGGCCATTGGTGAGGCATTTGGAGCTACTCTAGAAAATTTATCTACCGTATATCATGGTGTTGCCACCCCTATAAAAATTGATAACACGCATTATTTATTTAATGGTTTAGGAGATACCATCGAAGTAGGTCGTTACCATAGTTGGGTTATTGCAAGCAAAGACCTACCTAATGTGCTAAAAGTAACAGCCACAGATGAAAACGGACTAATTATGGCCATTGAGCATACTTCCTATGATGTGTGTGGTGTTCAATTTCATCCAGAAAGTGTTTTAACGCCAAGTGGCGAAACGGTTATTAAAAACTGGGTATTAAAATGAAAAAGATTTTACAATATTTATTCGAACACAAAACGCTAACCAGAGCGGCAGCTAAAGAGCTTTTACTGTCAATGTCTTCGGGCGCCTATAATGATAGCGAATTAGCATCTCTAATGACTGTGTTTTTAATGCGCAGCATTACCATAGTGGAGCTACAAGGCTTTAGAGATGCACTACTTGAACTGGCTGTGCCGGTAAATTTGGGAACGCATGATTTACTGGATATCGTAGGTACGGGCGGTGATGGAAAAAATACGTTTAATATTTCTACTCTGTCCTGTTTTATTGTGGCAGGTGCTGGTCAAAAAGTAGCCAAGCATGGTAACTATGGTGCCAGTACCATTAGTGGATCTTCCAATGTTATGGAACAGCTTGGTTATGTTTTTAAAAACGACGAAGCCAAATTAAAACAGGAGTTAGATGCTGCTAATATTTGTTTTTTGCATGCACCACTTTTTCATCCTGCATTAAAATTAGTGGGCCCTATCAGAAAAAACTTAGGCGTTCGTACTTTTTTTAATATGCTAGGGCCACTCGTAAATCCTGCTAAGCCGGCGCATCAACTTATTGGTGTATACAGTTTAGAAATGGCTAGAATTTATCATTATTTATTGCAAGAAGAAGGTGTTAATTATACCATCATTCATGGACTTGATGGCTACGATGAAATTTCTTTAACAAGTGATACCAAAATATTTACAGCAAATGGGGAGCGGATTGTTTCTGCAACATCGCTGGGTAAACGCATTGTTTTCCCTGAAGATTTAGTGGGTGGAGATACTGTAGAAGCATCTGCTGCTATATTCTTAAAAATTATAAAGGGCGAAGGAACGATGGCGCAAAACGCCGTAGTGCTTGCCAATGCAGCATCTGCATTATTTGCCACGCATAATTATGTGACGTATGATGAGGCCTATGCGGCGGCTGTTGAAAGTTTAGATGGTCAAAAAGCATATCAAGTTTTACAACAATTAATAGCGGTTCAATAATATGAATATACTAGAGCAAATAATAGCCCGTAAAAAAGAAGAGGTAGCTGTTCAAAAAGCACTTGTTGCTGAAAGCGTATTAAAGCAAATGCCTTTTTATAAGGCGCCTGCTTTGTCAATGGCTTCTTATCTTACAATGCCTGGCAAAACGGGGATCATTGCCGAATTTAAAAGGAAGTCGCCTAGTAAAGGAATTATTAATGATACAGCCACTGTAGAAGCGGTAACGGCTGCTTACTCGGCGCATGGCGCTTCTGGGCTGTCGGTATTAACTGATCTTGATTTTTTTGGTGGAACTTTACAAGATTTAACGGCGGCAACGGTGCATGAAACCCCCATTTTGCGTAAAGATTTTATGATTGATCCCTATCAAATTATAGAAGCAAAAGCACATGGCGCCGAAGTGATTTTGTTAATTGCGGCCTGTCTTACACCCTCTGAGGTTAAGCATCTAGCTGCAGTTGCAAAAGATACTGGACTTGAAGTGTTACTTGAAATTCATAGTAAAGAGGAGTTAGATCATGTATGCGATAACGTAGATATGGTTGGCATCAATAACCGTAACCTAAAAACATTTGAAGTTGACCTTGCGCATTCTATTGCACTTGCCAAAATGTTGCCGGCTCATTTACCTAAAATTGCAGAGAGCGGTATCAGTGATGTGTCTACCATTATACAACTAAAAAAAGAAGGCTTTGATGGTTTTTTAATTGGTGAAAATTTCATGAAAACACCGGATCCTGCTGCAGCATTTGCTGCCTTTGTAGCTGATCTAAAAAATCGAGAACATGAAAATTAAAGTATGTGGCATTACCAGTGTAGATGAGGCCCTTGCTTTACATAAAGAAGGGGTTAACTATATTGGATTTATATTTTATCCAGCATCAAAGCGCTATGTTTTAAATAAGCTAACGCTTGAACAAATAAAGAATCTTCAAATGCCTGGTGTTTTAAAAGTTGGGGTTTTTGTTAATGAACCTATGGAAAATGTGATATCGACAGCAGATACTGCAGGACTAGATATGGTGCAACTACATGGAGATGAAACATCCAATTATTGCAAAGAAATGGCCAATCACTATCCGGTTATTAAAGCATTTAGAATTTCAGAAACAGATGACGTAGCTTATAAAATCTCTGAATATGTAGAAGAGGTGGATTATTTACTATTTGATACCGCTTCTAGTGTGTATGGGGGATCAGGCATTTCATTTGATTGGTCTAAACTTACGAGCGCGAACATACAAAAGCCTTATTTTTTAAGTGGTGGCATTGGGCCTGACGATGTTTCTAAAATAACTTCATATGTTAGATCAGATGCGGCAGGAAATTGCATCGCAGTAGATGTTAACAGTAAGTTTGAAACGGCGCCAGGACAAAAAAATATACAACTATTACAATCTTTTATTCCAACTATTAAATCCCTTTAATGATGCAACAAATATTTACAAATCCAAACGAGCATGGTTATTACGGAGATTTTGGAGGCGCCTTTATTCCTGAAATGTTATTTGCAAATGTGGCACAACTTAAAAGCCAGTATTTACAAATAATGGATGACGAGGATTTTAAAAAGGAGGTGACTGATCTTTTGCACCATTATGTGGGTAGGCCAACACCTTTATTTTTAGCAAAACGCCTGAGTGCGCAGTATGGTACAACCATCTACTTAAAAAGAGAAGATTTATGCCACACAGGTGCGCATAAGATTAACAATACCATTGGTCAAATAATACTTGCACAAAAGCTGGGGAAAACGCGCATCATTGCAGAAACAGGTGCCGGACAACATGGTGTTGCAACGGCCACAGTTTGTGCCTTAAAAGGCATGGAATGTATCGTGTACATGGGTGAAAAAGATATTGAAAGACAAGCGCCCAATGTAGCGCGCATGCGCATGCTTGGTGCAACAGTTGTACCAGCTACAAGTGGTAGTAAAACATTAAAAGATGCAACCAATGAAGCCATTAGAGATTGGATCAATAATCCTACCAATACCCATTATATTATTGGTAGTGTTGTAGGCCCACATCCTTATCCCGATATGGTAGCACGTTTTCAAAGTGTGATTAGTGCAGAAATACGCAAACAGTTGCTAGTGCAAACAGGTACTGAACTTCCAACACATGTTATTGCTTGTGTAGGTGGTGGAAGTAATGCTGCGGGAGCTTTCTATCATTTTTTAGAAGAACCTTCTGTCCAAATTGTTGCTGTTGAAGCAGCGGGCCATGGTGTGCAAACGAGTATGAGTGCTGCCACTACACAATTAGGTACGCCCGGTATTTTACACGGTAGTAAAAGCCTACTAATGCAAACACCTGATGGACAGGTGATAGAGCCACATAGTATTTCGGCTGGGTTAGATTATCCTGGTATTGGCCCAATGCACGCTAACTTATTTACATCAGGTAGAGGTTTGTTTTTAAGTGCTACCGATGATGAAGCCATGGATGCAGCTTTTCATGTTAGTAAAACAGAAGGTATTATTCCTGCCCTAGAAACTGCGCATGCTTTTGCCGCACTTGATCAAATAAAGTGGAAACCAACTGATACGGTAGTTATTTGTTTGAGTGGAAGAGGCGATAAAGATTTATCAACATACATGCAAAAATTAGACTCATGACAAGATTAAAAAAGCTATTTGATGCCAAGTCGTCAAAAGTATTAAACGTATACTGCACGGCAGGTTATCCAACACTGGATAGTACGCTACCGATTATAGCTGCGCTTGAAAATAATGGTGCTGATTTAGTAGAAATAGGCATGCCATATTCAGACCCACTAGCTGACGGGCCAGTGATACAAGAAAGTGGCGCCAAAGCCATCGAAAATGGTATGTCAATTGAGGTTTTATTGGAGCAATTGAAATCATTGAGATCCACAAGTAATATTCCTGTGGTACTCATGGGTTATATGAATCCAGTGTTGCAATTTGGTTTCGAAAAATTTTGTGCAGCAGCTGCAGCGGTAGGCGTAGATGGTCTTATTTTACCCGATATGCCAGCTTATGAGTTTGAAACAAAATACGGCGCTATCTTAAAAAAGTACCATTTAGATTTTATCTTTTTAGTAACGCCCGAAACGCCATCCGAACGTATTCAATATTTAGACTCCTTAAGTTCGGGATTTTTATATGCAGTGAGCGCATCTGCTACAACAGGATCTGCCCTTAATTTTGACGCTGTAGATGCTTATTTGCAAAAACTAAAACAGTTACAGTTAAACAATCCCATTTTGGTTGGGTTTGGCGTAAAAGATGCGGCATCCTTTGAACTTGCCAGTAGGCATACAGCGGGCGCCATTATTGGTTCTGCATATATTAGAGCTCTTGAAAATAGTACAGATGTTACTGCTACTACCGCTCAGTTTTTATCATCAATAATAGGTAAATCATAGTATGAATGTTGCGATTGTAAAATATAATGCAGGAAATATATTATCGGTTACTTATGCACTTGAAAGACTCGGTATTAGTCCGGTTGTAACAGATAATATAGAGGAATTACAAAAGGTTGACCGAGTAATTTTTCCGGGCGTAGGAGAGGCGAGCACAGCCATGGCGTATTTAAAAGAAAGAAATTTAGATACCGTTATTAAAAACCTGGAGCAGCCGGTATTAGGCATTTGTTTAGGCATGCAGCTACTATGTTCTTATTCGGAAGAAAACAACACCAGCTGCTTATCTGTATTTGATGAGCGTGTAGTTTCGTTTTTACCTAATGGAACCGATAAAATTCCGCAGGTAGGTTGGAATACCATAAGTGATTATTCTTCAAACTTATTTAAAGGTCTCCAAACAAACGCCTATTGTTATTTTGTGCATGGGTATTATGCAGCCCTTGGGCCTGATACTATAGCCACTACAAATTATATCTTGCCCTATAGTGCGGCGCTACACAAAAATAATTTTTATGGGGTGCAGTTTCATCCCGAAAAAAGCGCAGTTGTTGGAGAAAAAATATTACAAAACTTTTTAGATATTATATAAGATGCAAATCATACCTGCTATTGATATTATAGATGGAAAATGTGTTCGTTTAACAGAGGGTGATTATGCACAAAAAACCATTTACAATGAAGACCCGTTAGAAGTTGCAAAAGCTTTTGAGGCAGCTGGCATACAGCGATTACATTTGGTAGATTTAGATGGCGCTAAAGCCGGTGCTGTAAAAAATTGGAAAGTGCTTGAAAGCATTGCGCTAAATACAAAATTAGTGATTGACTTTGGGGGTGGCATTAAAACCAATGATGATGTAGCACTTGTGTTTGAAAGGGGCGCAACCCTTGCTACCATTGGTAGTATGGCTGTAGCCAATCCTACGCTTTTTTTAAGTTGGGTGGATGTATATGGTGCTGATCGGTTTTTTTTAGGAGCGGATGTAAAAGACAACTATATTGCTGTTAATGGTTGGATGCAAACATCAAACATAGCAATTGACTCTTTTATAAGTGATTATCTGGCAAAAGGTATTTCTAATATTTTTTGTACCGATGTTTCAAAAGATGGCAGGTTAGAAGGCCCTTCTACAGCACTATATAGGTCACTCATTCAGTTGTTTCCAAATTTAAATCTAGTAGCAAGTGGTGGTGTGAGTTCATTGCAAGATTTAGAAACACTTGATGCTATTGGTTGTGCAGGGGCAATAGTGGGTAAGGCAATTTACGAAAACCGCATTTCACTTGAATCTTTACAACAGTTTAATGCATAACTCATTTTTATGTTAGCAAAAAGAATTATTGCCTGTTTGGATATTAAAAATGGAAGAACCGTTAAAGGTGTCAATTTCGAAAATATTAGAGATGCTGGCGATCCTGTTGAGCTAGGCGCTTTTTATGCAGCAGCAGGAATAGATGAACTTGTTTTTTTAGACATTACTGCAACCAACGAAAAACGTAAAACATTAGCAGATCTAGCCAAAAAAATTGCAGCGGTTATTAATATTCCATTTACAGTAGGTGGGGGTGTATCAAGTATTGAAGACGTGCGCGTGTTGCTACAAAATGGTGCCGATAAAATTGCAGTTAATTCTGCTGCATTTAAAAATCCATCACTTATAGCTAGTTTGGCAAAAGAATTTGGGAGTCAGTGTATTGTGGTAGCAATCGATACCAAACAAGAAGCGGATGGACAGTGGTACGTTTATTTAAATGGCGGAACGCTTCCCACTACAACTACTTGCCTTGCTTGGGCTCAACAAGCTGCAAGCCTAGGCGCTGGTGAAATTCTGTTAACATCTATGAATCATGATGGTACTAAAGCAGGCTTTGCTTTAGAAATTACAGCTGCTGTATCTCAAGCGGTTTCTATTCCGGTTATTGCGTCAGGTGGCGGTGGAACCATGGAGCATTTTGAAGCTGTTTTTAAGGCCGGAGCTGCTGATGCAGCACTTGCAGCCAGTATCTTTCATTTTAAAGAAGTAGGGATAGCTGCTTTAAAATCATTTTTATCTGACAAAGGATTGCCAATTAGGCTTTAATTTTTACATTTACACATCGTTATGTTAGACAAAATTGATTTTTCAAAATATGCAGATGGGCTGGTTCCAGCGATTGTTCAAGACATTGAAACCAGTAAGGTTTTGATGCTTGGATTTATGAATGCTGACGCTATCGAAACAACCCTCTCAACTAAAAAAGTTACTTTTTTTAGCAGATCTAAAAATAGGCTTTGGACAAAAGGGGAAGAAAGTGGTCATTTTTTGAATTTCAAAGAAATGTTGCTTGATTGTGATGCAGATGCACTTTTAGTAAAAGTTGTTCCGGTTGGACCTACTTGTCATAATGGTACTGATACCTGTTGGGGAGAAGAAAATAATGCGGCTCATTTTTTAACCTATCTAGAAACTGTAATTGCTAGCCGTAAAAATGAAAGCCCAGATAGCTCTTACGTAGCTTCTTTATTCTCTAAAGGGATCAATAAAATTGCACAAAAAGTAGGTGAAGAAGCAGTAGAACTTGTGATTGAATCTAAAGATGATAATGAGCTTTTATTTTTAAATGAAGCATCTGATTTACTGTTTCATTATTTAATTTTGTTGCAAGCAAAAGGATACAGTTTGAAAGATGTTATTGAGATTTTAAAAAATAGAAATAAAAAATAGAATTTACCAATAGACTCAAATACTAAGTATGCGTAAACTAATTATATACACACTCTCAATTTTATTTGCTTTTCAATCTGCAATGGCTGCGGATTTTACGGTAACTGGAAAAATGAAAGGCTTGACAAATGGCAGTACGGCAACTTTAAAAAATGTTTTTAATGGACAATCCCTTGCTACTGCTACCATTGCGGATGGCGCTTTTGTGTTAAAGGGGAATGTAAATGAAGGAATGCTTTTGCAACTTGCGTTTTCTGCAGCACCTCAAATAAATATAGAAATGTTTATTGGTAATGAAACTGTTTTAATTGATGGTGATATAGCTTTCCCAGATCAAATTAAATTAACTGGATCCTTACTGCACCAGACCTACGAAAAATTTAGACTTCAGTTTGTGCCATTAAAAGATAAGTTAAACGCTATTGTGCCACTAATTCAAGCGGAAACCACACAAACGCCAAAGAGAGATTCACTGATTGGTTTATTTAACAGTTATAAGCAAGTGCTTTTAAATGAAACGGTAGGATTTGTAAATGCAAACCCAGCATCTGTAGTAAGTTCATTTGCACTATATGCCGTTGGGCCATTGTTTTCAGGTCCTGCCGAACTCGAGAGTAAGTTTAACGCACTCCAGCCTACTGCTCAAAAAGGATATTTTTCTGAAATGATTGTAAAGTCTGTAAACGATGCAAAAATTGGACAAATTGGTTCGATGGCTACTGAGTTTACACAGAATGATCAAAATGGCAAGCCTGTTAAATTGTCTTCTTTTAAAGGCAAGTATGTACTCATAGATTTTTGGGCAAGTTGGTGTAGACCTTGTAGACAAGAAAATCCAAATGTTGTTGCAGCATACAATAAGTATAAGTCAAAAAACTTTACTGTATTGGGCGTTTCATTAGATCAAGATAAAAACAGTTGGATTCAGGCAATTGCTGCCGATAAACTTACCTGGACACATGTAAGTGATTTAAAATACTGGAGTAATGAAGTAGCGCAATTGTACCGTATTCAAAGTATTCCAGCTAATTTATTATTAGATCCTACTGGAAAAATCATTGGAAAAGATTTGAGAGGCGAAGATCTCCTACAAACATTAGCATCTATTTTAAAATAGGCTAGCGTAGGTATCTGCGTCAAATCCAATAGCAATTATTTTGCCCTTTTTGGTTACAATGGGCCTTTTAATTAAACTGGTATTTTCTATAAGTACTGCAACTGCTGTATTTGCTTTTGCGCATTTAGCCTGATCTACTGGACTAAGTTTTTTATAGGTAGCAGATTTTGTATTTACAATCAGCGTAAAATCTTGTTGCGACATCCAATCTTTTAATAGGGTAGCTGTTATCCCTTCTTTTTTGTAGTTATGAAACACATACTCGATTTTGTGTTTTGTAAGCCAGTCTAAACTCTTTTTTACCGTATCGCAATTTGGTATGCCGTAGATCGTTAACATGGTTGCCGATTATTTGCATAAAAATAGCCAATTAGCACTTATTATTTCTCAACTTGCTAATAAAGATTTATTTTGTAATCGATACTATGAAGTCTTTTTTATCCATAATGGGGGTCTTGTTTTTCTGTATTCAGGGCTATTGCCAGAAGCCTCTTTCTCAGTCCAATAGGTCAATGGGGCTTATTATTGGCAATGTATTAGACGCAGGGACAAGTAAGCCTTTATCTTTTGCTAGTATCCAATTAAAAAAAATGTCGGATACTGTTGTGACGGTTCAAGTAGTATCGGATAAAAACGGGGCTTTTGAATGTTTGAATTTGCCTTTTGGATATTACAAGCTCAGAGCTTCTATGGTTGGATATGCGGACCTTCAAATAGACAGTATTTATTTAAGAGAAGAGCGTTACGACTTTAATTTGGGCGATGTTAAGCTTAACATTTCTAGTGCTGCAAGTTCTGAAGTAATTGTTTATGCCGAAAAACCACTCATAGAAAACAAGGATGATAAAATCATTTTTAATGTGGGTGAAAGTGCATTAAGTGGCGGCGCAACTACTGCCGAGTTATTAAAAAATATGCCCCTCATTAACAATGACCCTAACGGGAAAATATTGTTAAAAGGAAAAGAACCGCGCATATTAATTGATGACAAGCCCACCGATTTAAATGCGCAACAACTCCAAGACTTATTAGAGAGTTTGCCTGGCAATAGTATTGAAAAAATTGAGGTGATGACAAACCCTCCACCTCAATATGCGACAGAAACCGGAGGCGTCATTAATATTGTTACCAAAAAAGGAAAAATTGGTTGGGTTGGAAGGGTAAATGTGAGTGCTGGAACAAGGGGTGAATCATCAACATCTGCTAATGGTAGCTACCGAAATCAAAAATTAGTATTGAATTTAAATGGTGGGGTAGGCGTAAGTACCATCACCGGTAATGGTTATTCTAAAAGAGAAAATATTTATAGGGATTCTACCAATTATTTTAATACACAAAACAGGTTTACCAATTTTTCATCGAGACCTAACTTTCGCGCGCAGGCCGATTATGAATTTGACAAACAACATATTCTTTCACTTACGTATCAGCTCAATCCAAATTCATTCGATAACAATTCCAATAATACTTTTACCAATATCAATAACCAGCAGCAAATTTACAGGCTTAGCAACCGAAATAACCACAGTGTGGGTGGCGGTTTAAATCATGTATTATCTGGAAGTTATAATATCAAACAAAAAACAGGACCTGGTTATTTACGCTTTATTGCAAATGCCAATTTATCGAGTTCCCATAATAATAGAACATTTTTTCAGCAGTTTCTTTTTCCTGATAAAACACCAACTGGGGTAGATTCCACCCAAAGACAATTATTTAATACCGACAATAATTCGGCATCCTTAAGGATTGATTTTTTACGCCCCTTAAAAACCAAGCAGCATAATTTTAATGGTGGGATTTCTGTTTTAAATACATGGTACCATGGCCTTGTGAATACCCTGTTTTATCGAAAGTCGGATCAAGTGTTTGTAACCAACGATTTATTGAGTAATGATTTTACCAACGAACAGCTTGTAGCAACAGCTAGAGCAGGCCTTTCCTATAATTTTAAAAGTAAGTACCGTTTGTCTTTTGGTGTTCAGGCTGAGTATACCAATTTGCAGTTTGTTTTTTTAAAGGGGAATGCTAGTGATGTAGACAATGGGTATTGGAATATACTTCCCAATTTTACCCTTCGTAAAGAGTTCTCAAAAGAAATGAATACAACCCTTGTTTATAGGGCAACCATTAGAAGACCTGGTATTGGTGAATTAAACCCCAATGTCGATTATAGTGATCCCTATAATATTAGGTTTGGGAATCCTTATTTAGAGCCTACTTTATCGCACAACTATGACTGGAATTTTAGTTATGTAAAAGGTAAATATTATATCAATACATCACTAGGTTACAACCAGCTAAAGCAGGTATTTAATAGCATACGAACTTTACAAGCAGGCGGGAAAACAGAAGTAACTTGGAAAAATATTGCTGATAGAAAAGAGTATGAAGCAAGTGCTTGGGGTGGATACACTTTTACCAAGAAATTTAGGATGAATGGGAGCGCGGGGTATACATTTAATCAGTACGGCACTTCAGAAAAATTATTGTATAAGTATAGGGATGGCGCCACATTTTATACCAGCCTTAATTACAATTTCACGCCAAGCAATTTGCTAACTTTTGAAGGTACAGCTCGCTATAATAATTTTGCAGACCCACAGGGTAGAAGTAGAAGTAATTTAACGGTTAATTTAGGGGTACAGCGTAAATTTTTAGACCGCCGTTTAATAGTATCTATCAATATTATTGACCCTACAACACAGCAGCAGTTTCAAACATTTGTTTACGGCGCTAATTTTAATTTAGAATCATTTAGCTCAAGTAATACAAGAAATTACAGAGTCGCAATTAGTTATCAGTTAAACAAAGTAGTAACTAAGCCTGTTAAACCCTTGCTGCGAGCCAGCTCTCGCTCATAGGGATCATCCACTTTTGCATCCATTCTTTTTTTGTCCCTACTGTATTGTTAAAATAAATCGTATCAGGGCTGATATGATTGTTTGAAACGGCAAATTTAATTTGAGCAAGGGGTAATAGTTGAATCTTGTCTTTTACTAAAAAGGCAAGCATTTGTCTGTCAAACAAGTTTACTTTGCAAAGCGCTTCTATTTGTTTGATAATTCTGAATAAGCTATCTGTACTGCAGCCGCCAACGGTTGCCTCCGTTTCATCGGCCATTACCACAATAAATTGGCCAAAAAATAAATTAGCATATCCTTTTACAGGATGCCCATGGCTTTTCCAGCTGCTGCAATGGTCATTTAAAATACTTTCAATTTCAAAAGCTTCCGACATGCTAAACAACCTGCTGCTCTGAAAAATCCAAACACGGGCGTTGTCGTTAAAATCGGAGGGAATATGTGCTTCTATAGAAAAATTCATGATTTTGTATTTAAATTATGCCATGCTTTCTGCAATGAGTTCTGCTATATCTAGCACTTCCATTTCATTTTCTTTTTCTTTGTTTTTGATGCCGTCTGTCATCATGGTATTGCAAAAAGGACAAGCCGCTGCTATAATTTGAGCACCGGTAGCCACTGCTTCTTCTGCTCTTTCTATATTGATTCTGGTAGTTCCTGCTTCTTCTTCTTTAAACATTTGTGCCCCACCAGCACCACAGCATAGCCCGTTTGAGCGGCATCTTTTCATTTCAATAAGTTCTGCGTCAAAAATTTCTAATACTTTACGGGGAGCTTCATAAATATTATTTGCACGACCTAAATAACAACTGTCATGGTATGATATTTTTTTGCCTTTAAATGAACCGCCTTCTTTTAATACAATTTTGCCTTCATTGATTAAGGACTGTAAAAGCGTTGTATGGTGTATTACTTCGTAATTTCCACCAAGCTCCGGGTATTCATTTTTAATGGTATTAAAGCAGTGTGGGCAGGTGGTAATTATTTTTTTAACACCATAAGCGTTCATTACTTGAATATTTTGATAGGCCATCATTTGAAATAAAAATTCGTTGCCGGCTCTTCTTGCAGGATCGCCAGTGCAGGCTTCTTCTTTCCCTAAAATGGCGTAACTAATACCTACTTTATCTAAAATAAGTGAAAATGCTTTGGTGATTTTTTGTGCTCGCTGGTCAAAGCTACCTGCACAACCAACCCAAAATAAGTATTCTGGCATTGTTCCTGAAGCCATCATTTCGGCCATTGTATTTACTTTCATAACTATAGTTGATTAAATTTCTTTTGCCCAGTTTTCACGGTCTTCTGGCGAAAATTTCCAAGGGGCAAAATTGTTTTCAATATTTGAAAAAGTATTGTTCCATTCTGACGGTGCATTACTTTCCTCCATGATCAATGATCTTCTTAATTCCATAATTATATCAAGTGGAGATAAACTTACCGGACAGGCTTCTACGCAGGCATTACAAGTGGTACATGCCCTTAATTCTTCAACGCTGATATAATTATGTAAGAGTGTTTTTTGGTCGTCAACAAAGCTATTATTTTGATGTATGTTTTGTGCTACTTCTTCGAGTCTGTCTCTTGTAGCCATCATAATTTTTCGAGGACTTAATAGTTTACCCGTTGTAGTGGCAGGGCAAGCAGCAGAGCATCTTCCGCACTCAGTACAACTGTATGCCTCCATTAAACTCTTCCAGTTCAAATCAAAAATATCCTTGGCACCAAATGTAGTGGGTGGTGCAGCATCTGTGGGTGCTTTTGATGGATCCATGGCATACAAAACTTCATTTTGTACCGATGGCATATTTTTCATTTTCCCTGCTGGTTCTAATGCACTATAGTAGGCAGCTGGGAAGGCAAGAATAATATGTAAATGTTTAGAGTAGGGTAGGTAATTTAAAAAGGCTAAAATACCGGCAATGTGAAGCCACCAAGCACTGCGTTCAATAAGTACCAGTGTTTCTGTGGACAAAGCACTTAAGCTGGGTACTAGCATGCTTGAAATAATAAATGATCCTGTTGATACATAATGCGGCGCTTGTACATTTTGTAACGCTTGATCCGCACCATTCATTAAAAAAAATAAGCTCATTAATATGATTTCTACGGCTAGGATCAGATTCGCATCTGTTTTAGGCCAACCTGTTAAATCATTGCTCGCAAGTCTTTTTATGTACAAAATATTTCGGCGCACTAAAAAAATCACACACACGACTGTCACGCCAAACGCAAGGACTTCAAAAACATTGATAAATAAACTATAGTAGCTTCCAATATAAGGTAGGAATACACGGTGCTTTCCGGTAATGCCATCAATAACAATTTCTAGTACCTCTAAATTGATAATAATGAATCCAGCATAAATGATGAGGTGTAAAAAAGCAACCAATGGATTTTTGAACATCTTTTTTTGTCCAAGTGCAAGTAGTAATACTTGTTTCCATCTTCGGGCTGGTTCATTGTATTGAATTTCAGATTTGCCCAAAAAAATGGTTTTTTTAATAAGGGTTACCTTTTTGTAAAAAAGGAAACCTGCAGTAGCCAAAAGGGCTAAAAAAATCAGTGGGGCTATCATTTCCATGGTGCGCAATTAGGGGTCAAAGATAAGTTGTTTTATTTAGTTGTGTTTCAGTTCGTATTGTGCAAATATTCTTATTACATTTGGTACTAAATCTACCATAATGGAGCCCTTTAATTCTATCTTGTCTGCAGCTGCGGCCCAGCAAAAAATGCACCGCATGGCACTTGAATTAGCCGAAAACATTTCACCTTCTACGAATTCGTTAATACTTATTGGTATTCGAAACAATGGGGTGGTGATAGCCCAGAAAATAGCCAAATTATTGACTCCTTATGTTCAGTGTAGTATCACTATTTTGGAAGCTTCTTTAGACAAGGAAATGCCTTCCACAATTACTTACAGTGCGCCAGCTAATTTTACTGGAGCACATATTGTTTTAGTGGATGATGTATCCAATAGTGGTAAAACACTTTTGTATGCTATCAAGCCATTACTCGATTTTTATCCAGTAAGTATTCAAACCTTGGTGTTGGTAGAACGGATGTACAGGCACTATCCTGTAAAGCCTGATTATGTAGGGCTGTCTATTTCAACTTCATTGCAAGACCATATTCGGGTAATCGTTGAGGGTAGTGAAATTGAGGGTGTTTGCGTTGAAACCAAGGCTTAATTTTTATTATTTTTGTTGTCTATTCAATCTTTATATATGGATCATTCTATTCAAGACAAAGTATCGGTATGGCTTTCTGGTAATTACGACGAGGCAACCAAAAATGCAATTAACAGTTTACAGCCGGATGAATTAGCCGATTCTTTTTATAGAAACCTAGAATTTGGTACTGGCGGCCTGCGCGGTATTATGGGTGTGGGTACCAACCGAATGAATAAATACACAGTAGGGATGGCTACGCAAGGTTTTGCCAACTATCTTAAAAAAACATATGGTAATGAGCTCATGTCTGTAGTGATTGGTCATGATAGCCGAAACAACAGTAGGTTTTTTGCAGAAACCACCGCAGGTGTATTTGCTGCAAATGGAATTCAGGTTTATTTATTTGAGGCACTACGCCCAACACCCGAATTAAGTTATGCTATTAGACGTCTGGGTTGCAAGGCGGGTGTGGTTTGCACTGCTTCCCACAATCCTAAAGAATACAATGGATATAAAGCCTATTGGAATGATGGAGGTCAACTAGTGCCGCCACATGATAAAAATGTGATAAGGGAAGTTGAAGCCATTACAAGTGTTGATGAGGTAAATTGGACTGGTGGCGAAGCAAATATTACACTGATTGGACAAGAAATGGATGAGGCATATATAAGCATGGTTAAAAGCTTAAGCGTTTATCCTGAAGTGATTCAATCGCAACATGATTTATCCATTGTATATACCCCAATTCATGGAACAGGTATCACCCTGGTTCCGGAAGTATTGTCTCGTTTTGGATTTACCAATGTACATATTGTGGAAGCGCAAGCAACACCTGATGGTAATTTTCCTACGGTGGGATATCCCAATCCTGAAGAAAGTGAAACCATGGCTATGGGGCTTGCTATGGCAAAATCACTCAATGCAGATATTTTATTAGGAACAGATCCAGATGCTGACAGGGTAGGTATTGGGGTTAAAAACCATAAAGGGGAATGGGTTCTTATGAATGGTAATCAAACGGCGGTTCTTGCGTTCGCATACCTCATAGAAGCTCGTAAAGCCAAGGGTATTGCTAAGCCCAATGACATGGTTATTTCTACGATTGTTACAACTGCTATGATTAATGAGGTTGCCAAACAAAATGGGGTAGCATGTTACAACGTGCTTACAGGATTTAAATGGATAGCTGAGCTTATCAAAGAAAAAGAAGCCAATGAAAACTATGTAATTGGTGGTGAAGAAAGTTTTGGTCTTATGATTGGCAATGAAATCAGAGACAAAGATGCAGTTAGTGCTGTTGCTTTACTATGTGAAATGGCTGCTTATGAAAAAGCAAAAGGAAGAAGCCTGTTTGATAAAATGATAGAACTGTATATGCAATATGGTTTTTATTATGAGCAGCTCATAAGTATTACCAAAAAGGGGATGAATGGACAAAAAGAAATTGCAGCAATGATGGAAGGCTTCCGCACCAATACCCCAAAAGCTATTGATGGATCAGAAGTGGTAGAAATGTTGGATTACGAAATGCAAACTGGTAAAAATTTAGTAAGTGGCGAAACTTGGAAGTTGCAATTGCCAAAAAGTAATGTGCTTCAATTTATTACCGCCGATGGAAGTAAGATTTCTGCAAGGCCATCTGGTACAGAGCCAAAAATAAAATTTTATTTTAGCGTTCACACAACACTTGCCTCAAAAGAAGCCTACGACGATACTTTTGCAGGATTAGATCAAAAAATTCAACGAATTATTAAAGACATGTCTTTGGCATAGGGTTTATTATGCAGCAAAAATTAGAAGACAAACACGTACACAAGGGACTTCGTAAACAAATGGTGGACTTGCTTCGTGAAAAAGGCATCACCGATGAATCTGTATTAACAGCCATTAATGCAGTGCCTAGGCATTATTTTTTAGATTCGGCATTTGTTACGCATGCCTATGAAGACCGCGCTTTTCCAATAGGTGAAGGGCAAACGATTTCACACCCACACACCGTGGCGTATCAAACCCAGTTACTTCAAATTAATAAGTCAGACAAAGTATTAGAGATTGGAACTGGGAGCGTATATCAAGCAACTATTTTGGCAGAAATGGGGGCCCGGGTTTATACCATCGAGCGTCAAAAAAAATTATACGACTTGCACAAAGACTATGTTTTTAAAGCCAAGTATCCCACCATTAAATTTTTCTATGGTGATGGTTTTGAAGGACTTCCAACTTATGCGCCTTTTGATAAAATTATCATTACAGCTGCTGCGCCTTTTATTCCTCCTAAATTAGTGGAGCAATTAAAGCCAGGCGGCATTATGGTGTTACCTGTAAATGAAGGAGATGGGGATCAGCAAAGAATGATCCGAATTAGTAAAGACAGTAGTGGTGAAATTACCGAAGAGTCTTTTGATATATTTTCTTTTGTTCCGATGTTAACGGGTAAGAACCGCTAACATCGGAAATCAAATATTTTTATTGCATCATATCCATTCCGCCTCCACCCTGATCTGCTTTGGTGTTTTTACGTTTGAAAAGCGCAGCATCAAATTTGCCAAAACGGTAATTGAAGTTTACCCTTAACACCTGTGGATCTCTTCTGCGCTCACTTGTTTGTGTAAAGAAGTTGCTTTCAGAATAGGATTTAAATAATTGGGTTCTTAAAAAATCATTCATGCTAATGGTTAAAGATCCGCTCTTGCCATTTTTCCATGTCCATTCTTTCCTAATGGCTAAATCAAGTCCGTAACGAGGGAAATTGAAGCCTTGTGCAGATGTTTGTGCACCGCCGCCAAACATGCCGCCCCATCCACCGCCGCCGCCACCGCGTCCACCGCCACCTCCAACATTTGGAGAAAGGATGGTTTTTGCTTGGTAGTCACCACTTAATTGAATAGAAAGCGTTTTGTTTAATTTAAAGCTACTGTTCATTTTTGCAAACCAACTAATCCTTGCGTCGTTGCTAATATTTTGACCAGGGATAGTTGCATTAATTTGCGAGCTAAATAAATTGGCGTTAATTGTTAAGTCCCACCATTTTGTTACGGGCATTTTATTGCTTAGTTCTAAGCCATAAATAATACTGTTGTCGGCATTGATGTACGAACTATAGTATACGGGCATCGTATCAAGAGGGTTTAATTCATTTTTGCCTGTATATACATATCTAGTGATAAGATCAGTGCTGTATTTGAAAAAAGCAGTAGCTAAAAAGTTTGCACCTTTTTTGTAGGCATTATTATAAGAAAACTCAAATGAATTTGTGAATTCTGGTCTAATGCCAGGGTCTCCAACACTAATATTTTGAGGGTCAGAAAAATCTGGATAAGGAATTAGCTGCCAGAAGTTAGGTCTGTTAATTCGACGAGCATAGTTGAATTGAAGGTCTTGCTTATCCGAAAGCTTGTAGGTAATAAATGCGGTTGGGATTAAGCTTAATGGATATTGCACTTTAAAGCTGGCAGAGTCTTTCCCGGTAGCTGTTAAAAGTGTACCAGTATAATTTGAACTCTCTGCACGAAGTCCTAATTGGTAGTTGAATTTATTGACTCTAAACGTATAGGTTGCATAAGCCGCATAAACCTGATCATTGGATTTGAAACTATTACTGATTCTAGAAATCATATCATATTTTGCAGTAACAGGATTGTATCTAAATTGATTAGATATCGATTCGTTTAATCGAACGGCGCCTCTTAAACCCACTTCAAGTTTGCTGTCATCTGTGATTGGATTTTCATAATCCAATTGACCTGTAATGTTGCTTGAATTTCCTGATCCGAGAGTTTGTTGTAAAAGTGGAAATCCTTTTAAAGTATTATTGATGAAGTATGTTTGAGTATTTACGTTTGAGGTGTTGTTGCTATTTCTTTCGTTGTAATTTATATCTGCAGATAAGCTTTCACCATTTTTTGCATAATTGTGTTTAAAGCTCAACTGACCACCAAAATTATTTGAAGTAGAAACATTTCCACTCAAAATCTGATTGTAAGAAGTGTATACACCTTTGATGGTAGAATCCGCTTTTTGATTATTTTCTGAATCGAAATTCCCCGTGTTGTAATTGCCGGCAAATGATAAAGTATTACGATTGTCAATAAAATAATCAAAGCCACCACGTATGAAACTAAAGCCACCTTCGTTAATTGATTTTGCAGTATTGCTAATACCACTTGGAGTAGCAAAGAAGTTGTCTCTTATTGTTGCACTATTACTGATTGATTTAAACTGGTTTAAATTGGCTGATAAAAATGTGTTGAATTTGCCTTGTCTGATGTTAATGTCGCCCCCTAAATTTACTTTCGCACGAGAGTCAATTCCAGTTCTTAATCCTCCGTTATAGCCTACCTTTTTATTCTTTTTTAAAACGACATTAATAATACCGCCGTTTCCGCCAGATGCATCAAATTTAGCAGATGGGTTGGTGATTAATTCTACACGATCTACGATGTCAGAAGGAATTTGATCAAGGGTGAGGGTAGTGGGTCTTCCATCTACAAAAATTGTTGGAGCAGCATTTCTTAATGTTACGTTTCCATCAATGTCTACGTTCACAGAAGGAATATTTTTCATGATTTCTGTGGCAGACTGCCCCGTGCTCACTAAATTTTTATCGACATTAAATATTTTACGGTCAATACCCATTTCAAATTGCGGTTTGCTTGAAGAAGTAACCGTTACGTTACCGAGGTCTGTTGCATCGGCAGTGATTTTGATATTGCCTAAATCTTTATCTGCCATACCCAACATTTGTTGCATGTTAGGAGCAGCGCCTGGTTGAGGCATTTTTATACCAAAACTGATGGTTTGATCAAGTGTTTTGAACCCTAGTCCCGAAATCTTTAATTTATAATTGCCAAATAAAGAAAGGTTTTCGAAGCTGAAATCTCCATTTGCCTTGGTGATTTGAGTATTCAATACCACTTCTTTCATTTTTTTACTCACTGTATCAAACTTATTGCCCGTTAATTGGACCGTCATGGCATCTAAAGCCTTATTGGTTTTGCTGTCAACAATCTTACCGTAAAAATGTCCAATATTTGTTTGGGCACCACTAGGCATGCCGCCAGTTCTAGCGCCAGGATATTGCGCTTGAAGGCTATTTAAGCAGATTCCAACGAATAATGTTATTATTACTATTATTTTACGCATCTTATTAATTTATAATTATTTATGCAAAGGTCCATCAATTAATTGAATCCAATAAATCCAATGGACAAGCGGTAATATGACAATTTTTTGGGGGTAAAGTTTTGAAAACGGCTAAAAATGGCTGTTTTTAATCGGTAAACGGCAAAAAAATGGAATTTATCCGCCAATCCATGTTATAAACACCTGAACAATGCCTATTAAAAAGCCTAATATGGCACCAATAACTTCAATAAACCTAAATTCTTTGGACATGATGGCTTGTAAAATCTCTTCTAATTTGTCTGAGCTAAAATTGCTTACTTTTTCTGTTACAATAGCTTCTAAATCAAGCTCATGCTTGAGTTTTTCCATATAATTAGCCATAAGTTCTGGAAATAAGCTTTCTAACTCCTTCATAAACACAGACTTAAGCTGTTCGATGGTTTTATCTCCAATAAACATGCTAATAATGGGCATTTCTGAGGCCAATTTGTTACGCAAAAAGTTGTCTATATGGGTTTCCACGATTGGCATAACCTGTTTAAGGTTGCTTCCATTGGTTATTTTTGCTTCAATGTCCTTAAATGAAAGCAGCTCTTCGCTTACCAATTTGCCTAGTTTTTGAGCAAATTGATGTTGTCTTTTTGGAAAAATCCCCTGAATAGTGAGCCCTAAAATCTTTACGGGAAGTCTTGGATGAAACAACATTTTGATAGCGATCCAATTGGTAAACCAGCCTATAAATGCTGATATCAAAGGGATTGAAAGGATAAGAGGCGACATAGTGTTGTTAATTTAAAAAACCTATAAGCAGGTACTTATAGGTTTTAAAATAAGATGGGAGAACGATGGGTCTCGAACCCACGGCCTTCAGTGCCACAAACTGACGCTCTAACCTACTGAGCTACGCTCTCCGTTTAAGGGAGTGCAAAAATAAGGTAATTGCGCATTTTACAAAATCTCATTTTGAACTTTCTTTTTTACCGCTCATCAAAACCTTTGTTAATTTGGGTCAAATGCTGTTTTTTGGTACTTCTTTTCAGTTATTTTTGATTCTTACCATATTTCCAACATGGAAAAATTTATTGCATTTATGAAGACAAGGAAAGGATTACTATTAGGGGGCATTGTATTATTTGGTGCTATTTTTTTTGCATTTAAGGTAAGTAACGTTTCGCTAGAACTTCAGCCAACGCAACGTCAAAAATTATTGGCAACGGTTGGCGCTTTATTGGAAGCGCAACATTACAGTCCAAAAGCAATAGATGATGCTTTTTCAAAAAAGGTGTTTACAGCTTATTTAAAAGCATTGGACCCAGAAAAAACCTTGTTCTTACAATCTGATGTAATTGCGTTTAAAAAATTTGAAACGAGTTTAGATGATGAAATAAAAGGCGCTCCCATCGCTTTTGTTCCTGCAGTGAGTGCGGTTTATTCAAAGCGTTTGCAAGAAACCATTCTCTTATACAAAGAAATTTTAAAAGCACCCTTTGATTTCAATGCAAATGATTCGGTGCTTCTAGAAAATGACAAGCAAGATTTTCCAAATACACTTGCTGCAAAAAAAGAGCGTTGGAGGAAACAATTGACCTATGCAGCACTTGAACGCTATGCAGATTATTTAGATCAGAGAGAAAAAAATAAAGGTAAAAAAGATTATGTAGCCAAGCCTGATTCAACGCTTGAAAGAATGGCAAGAGAACAGGTGTTAAAGGCAACCAATAAACGCTTTGATCGAATTCAAAAAACATTTAATGAAGACCAGCGATTTAACGCCTTTATCAATGCCATCACAGGTTTGATGGATCCACACACCGATTATTTTCCACCTATCGAAAAACGTGCTTTTGATGAAGGTATGAGCGGCCGTTTTTATGGTATTGGGGCACAATTAGGGGAAGATGAAAACGGCATTAAAATTGCGTCCGTACAACCGGGTGGTGCTGCATGGAAGTCTAGAGAAATTGAAGCCAATGATGTGATATTAAAAGTAGCACAAGGAAGCGCTGAACCTGTTGATGTTGCTGGTTATGCCACCGAAGATGCGGTGAAATTAATTAGAGGCAATAAAGGAACAGAAGTTCGTTTAACGATTAAAAAAACCACCGGTACAGTAAAAGTGGTAACGCTAATCAGAGAAGAAATTGTGCTTGATGAAACATTTGCAAGAAGCGCCATTGTTACAGAAGGAACTGATAAAATTGGATATATTTATTTGCCTGAATTTTATGCTGATTATGAAAGAGAAGACGGCAATCGTTGCTCTGAAGATATTGCAAAAGAAATCGTGAAATTTAAAGCCGAAAACGTAAAAGGAATTGTGATTGATTTACGTAATAATGGAGGCGGTTCTTTATATGAAGTGATACAAATGGTTGGACTATTTATTAACCAAGGACCTGTGGTTCAAGTTAGAGATAGAGATGGCAAGTCAAATATTTTAAGCGATCGTCAATCTGGTACATTATACGATGGGCCATTGGCGGTTATGGTGAATGAATTTAGCGCTTCTGCAAGTGAAATTTTTGCTGGCGCTATTCAAGATTATAAGAGAGGCGTTATTATTGGAAGTACTTCTACGTATGGTAAGGGAACTGTTCAACGCAATGTTCCATTTGGCAATCCAATCGATCAGTTTAGTGGACGTACAGACATGGGTGCTTTAAAGCTCACTTTTCAAATGTTTTACCGCGTTAATGGTGCATCTACGCAACTTCGTGGTGTAGAATCTGATATTGTTTTACCTGATAGTTATGAGTATTTAAAAATCAGAGAAAAAGACAATGAGTCGGCTCTGCCTTTTCATAAAATTGCAACGGCGCCTTATTTTTTATGGAGCCAAAGTGCGGTGTATGAGTCTGCTATTGCAGCCGAAAAAGAAAGGGTAGAAAAAGACGCCAATTTTAGCACATTAAAAAACAATCTTGCTTGGATATCTCGCACTTCTGAAGGTTATGCACCTTTGAGTCTAGCAAATTATCAGGCACTACAAACAAAAATTAAAAAAGTGGTAGAGCAAAATACTGCGCTAATGAAAGTAGCTAAGCCTTTATCTGTTAAGCCTGTAGCTGTTGATAGTAGTAAGTTTTATAATAATCCTGATAAAAATAAAGGAGAACGATACAAAGCTTGGCTTACAGCAGTTGCATCTGATATGCCAATTTGCGAGACTGTTAAAGTGATGAACAAAATGATTTTAGCTAAGTCTAATTTTGTGTTTAAATAAACGCCCCCGTTTTTATATTTCTAAGTTTGAGTAATAGTATGGAGCAAGAGAAAAAATGGTATGCACTATATACCAAGCCAAGGTGGGAGAAAAAAATTGACACGCAGCTCAAGAAAAAAGGGGTGGAATGTTGGTGTCCACTTCAAAAATTAGAAAAGCAGTGGAGTGATCGAAAAAAAATTATTGAAGAGCCTCTTTTTAGGTCCTATGTGTTTGTTCATATAGATCCCACTGAATCTACTAAAGTAAAAATGACCGATGGCGTTTTAAATTTCGTTTTTTATTTAGGAAAGCCGGCTATCATTAGAGATGAGGAGATTGATATGATTAAAAAATACCTCGGTGAAAAAGAAGCAACACTTCAATTAATTTCTGACGAAGGATTTAGAGAAGACACCAAAATCCGAATCAATTACGGCGTGTTTATGGACAGGGAGGGTGTGGTTACGTATAGCGATAAAAAGAAAGTATATGTTCGCTTGCAAAGTCTTGGACAAGTTATGGTGGTAGAATTCCCGCATTCACACGTAAACCTTATATAGTATAGACTTTAGCGCATTTCCCAATTAATAATTTGATTGGCCCATTCAGCTCTGTATGGAGTGGTTATTCTGATATAATTATCGGTGTACCCTTCCATCATTCCATTTTTATTATAGTCTTCAAAAAGCACTTTCCTAGTACTTCCAACGTGCTGGGAAGTAAAATATTGGAGCTTCATAAAGGATAAATTACGAAGTGTTTTATTGCGTTCATTTCTGGTGGCAATCGGTACTACAGGCTTTATTTCTAATGCTTTGGTATTATCCCTTTCGGAATACGTAAACACGTGCAAGTAGCTAATATCTAAATTGTGTAAGAAGTCAAAAGTTTCTTTAAAGTGTGTATCTGTTTCGCCAGGAAAGCCCACAATCACATCAACCCCAATGGCACAGTGTGGGATCATTTGTTTGATTAGCGCAATTCTTTCTTGGTATAATTCTTTTTTGTAACGTCTGCGCATGAAGCCTAATATTTCGGCACTACCACTTTGAAGAGGTATATGAAAATGAGGCATGAACTTTTTACTCTTCGCTACAAATTCTATAATTTCTGGTGTGAGTAAATTGGGTTCGATAGAAGATATCCTAAAGCGTTCTATGCCTTCTACATTATCAAGTGCTTGAATTAGGTCAAAAAAGGTTTCGGTATGTTTTTCTCCATTCGGGCCTTTGCCAAAATCGCCTAAATTAACGCCGGTTAAAACAATTTCTTTGGCACCATTAGCTGCCACCTTTTTTGCCTGCTCCACCACATTGGAAACTACATCACTTCTGCTTTTACCTCTAGCCATAGGTATGGTACAAAATGAACAGTTATAATCGCAACCATCCTGAACTTTTAAAAAGCAGCGGGTTCTGTCATTTTGAGAAAATGAAGCTGTAAATCCTGTTACATCTGCAATATCGCAACTACATATGGTAGTGGGGTTTCCTTTGGATAAAGTGCTGATATGGGCCGCTATGTTAAACTTTTCGGCCGCGCCTAATACAAGGTCTACTCCGGGTATTTCTGCTATTTGAGCCGGTTTTAGCTGCGCATAGCAGCCTGTAATTACTACAAAACTTTCGGGGGCTCTTTTTTGAATGCGGCGCACAATTTGCCTACATTCCTTATCCGCATTGTCTGTTACAGAACAGGTATTGATAACGTACACGTCGGCGAGGTCTTCAAACTCTTTTTTATCAAAGCCCTCCTGTTCTAGTATTCTAGAAAGGGTAGAGGTTTCTGAAAAGTTAAGTTTGCAGCCCAGTGTATGAAAGGCAACGGTTCTATTTTGACTCATGAGCCCACAAAGATAAGCAGGAACAAGGATTTTTTGACCCTTAATAGTATCTTAAAATACGAAATAATGGCCTTTTGGCTTTACATTTTACGATTAAAAAGTTATGTTTGTCTGTCTTTTAAAACGAAGAATTATGTTATTTACCAGAATTAATAATTTGATTGGTTGGGTTGTGTTTTTGATTGCTGCCACTGTGTACATATTAACGGCAGAAGCAGGAGGTAGTTTGTGGGATTGTGGCGAGTTTGTAAGTAGTTGTTTTAAGGTGCAAATTCCGCATCCGCCAGGAGCGCCTTTATTTGTTATTATTGGCCGTGTATTCATTGTTCTTTTTGGTGACAATCCATTAACAGCAGCAAAGGCTGTAAATATCATGAGTGCACTAGCTAGTGCTTTCACTATTTTATTTTTATTTTGGACCATTACCCATTTTGCGCGCAAAATTATGGGTCTCAAAACTTCAGAAAACTTATCAACAAGCCAAATTATATCTGTAATGGGTGCTGGCGTTGTAGGGGCACTTGCCTATACTTTTAGTGATTCATTTTGGTATAGTGCTGTAGAAGGTGAAGTTTATGCCTTGTCTTCTTTTTTTACTGCTATTGTTTTTTGGGCCATTTTAAAATGGGAAAATCATGCCGATGAAGCGGATGCAGATAAGTGGATTGTATTTATCTTCTTTATGATGGGCCTTTCTATTGGCGTTCACTTATTAAATCTATTAACCATTCCGGCCATTGTAATGGTCTATTATTTCCGCAAACAAGATAGTTTCAACTATGCAGTTATTCGCAAATGGTTTGTGCGCATTATTGGGGTAGGTGGCTTACTTGCATTTGTTGGTGGACTTGTTGTAGCAAATGCCGAAGTTAATCCTGAGCGTGGTGTTGAAATGGATAGCACACTAGGTGGACTTATGTTACTTGGTACTATCGCTGGTATTGGTTTACTCTATTACCTTGAATCATTAACGAAAGGCAATAAAAAAACATACGCAGGCATTTATATATTTTTTGTAATTGCTTGTGCTATTACAGGTATAGTTCAGGTGGGTGTTATTCAATATACCGTAAAATTTGCGGGTACTTTTGACCGCATTTTTGTCAATAATTTTGGGTTGCCATTTTTTACGGGATTTGCCACATTCTTTCTTATAATTGCTGGTCTTATCTGGTATGGATTAAAAGTGGCAGCAGCGAAAGGATGGTCTATGCTACGACTTGGTATATGGTGTTTAACCTTTATGTTGATTGGTTACAGTAGTTATTTAACTACCATGATTCGAAGCAGTGCAAATCCATCTGTTGATATGTACAATGTTGATAATCCTATAAGTTTAGTGGGTTATTTAGGACGTGAACAGTATGGCGATTTCCCTTTACTATATGGTCAGAAATTTAATGCAAGACCTATTGATGTAAAAACCACGGGTATGCGTTATCAAAAATCTACAGACAAATACATAGAGCTAGGTGAAGACCGTAAATATGTTTTTGCTGCGGATGATAAAATGGTTTTTCCACGTGTTTGGGATCTAAGTAATGACCAAAATCACGCAGATTACTACGCTTATTTCTTGGGTATCAATAAACTTCAAGACGGAACGTATGAGCGTTCTCCAAATCAAGTTGATAACATTAAATACTTTTTTGGGTATCAATTAAACTGGATGTATTTCAGGTATTTTATGTGGAACTTTGCAGGTAAGCAAAACGACAACCAAGGTTTGTTTGCAGGCAATGTCAGAGATGGTAACTGGATTACAGGAATTGCACCCATTGATAATTTATTATATGGCGATCAATCTGCAATGCCTGATAGCTTAAAAAATAACAAGGCGCACAATACGCTTTTTGCCCTTCCATTTATTTTAGGACTACTTGGAATGTACTTCCATTACAAACAAAAAAAATCAGATTTTGGTGTTAACTTTTTAATGTTCTTCTTTACAGGTTTTGCGATTGTTCTTTACTTAAATCAGGCGGGGTATCAGCCTCGTGAGCGTGACTACGCTTATGTTGGAAGTTTTTACGCCTTTGCTGTATGGATTGGATTAGGTGTTTTAATGGTTAAAGAATTATTAAGCAAATCAATCAATCAAACTACCGCTGCTGGTTTAGCAACACTTATATGCTTATTAGCTGTTCCTGCTTTAATGGCAAGTCAGGAGTGGGATGATCATGATAGAAGCAATAAAGTAATTGCCAGAGATTTAGCCAAAGATTATTTAGAAAGTTGTGCTCCCAATGCTATTTTATTTACGTTTGGTGACAACGATACCTATCCACTTTGGTATGCACAAGAAGTAGAAGGTATTAGAAAAGATATTCGTGTAATTAACTATAGTTTACTTGGTATTGATTGGTATATCAATCAACTCCGTTATAAAGTAAATGAAAGCCCAGCTATTGATGTAATCTGGTCTGCAGATCAAATTGAAGGTAGTAAGCGTGATTATATTGAGTACAGACCAGATGCTTCTATGCCAGATGATAAGTTTTATAACTTATACGACGTTATGAAAAATTACGTGGGCAAAGACAATCCAGATAATGATTACAGCTTCCCTGTAAAAAATGTAACTGTGCCGGTAGATATAGCTGCAGCTATTAAAAATGGCACTGTAAATGCAACAGATAGTATTGTGCCCTCATTAGACTTTTCATTACCACGTAATGCCCTAATGAAAAATGAATTAGCGGTATTAAATATCATTGCTGCCAATAATTGGAAGCGTCCAATTTACTTTACCAATGCTGGTGCAGAACTAGGTTTTGATCAGTACTTGCGTAGAGATGGATTAAGCTACCGTTTGGCACCTGTTAAAAACAGTAAGGTAAACACTGATTGGATGCTTGATAAGCTAACCAACAAATTTGCATTTGGTAATGCAGATAAAGCAGGTGTTTATTTTGATGAAGAAAATAGAAGACACCTAGGTGGCATTAGATCTGCGTATGCAGAGCTTGCGATTGATTTAGCTGCAAAAAACAGAAAAGAAGAGGCTAGAGCGGTGCTTAATAAAGTAGACAAAATGATGCATGAAAGCAATTTTGGATATGGTTTAACAAGCAGGGGTAATTTGCACAACCGTAATTCCCTTTTATTCTTAGAAGCTTGTTATTTAGCTGGAGACCAGGCCCTCATTCAAAAAGTAAGTGCGGCTGTTAAAAAAGACTTACAGCAACAAGTAAATTACTACAATTCACTTACTGGATTAAAAGCCGATAATATGGCACAGGAAAAGCAAACAGCAGAGACCTACTTGCAAGCACTGGGTCAAATGCAATCGATGTACAACCCATCAGTTGAGATTCCTGGAAAAGTAATGTCTAAGGAGGCTAGTAAATAAGATTAAATCATTTCCTTTAAATTGGCAATCACAACATCAATTTCATTTTTGGTGTTGTGTTTGCTAAAGGAAAATCTTACGGTTGTAATGTCCGGGTTATTATTGATAGCTCTAATAACATGAGATCCGGCATTTGCGCCACTGCTACAGGCACTACCGCCACTTGCGCAAATATGATGTATGTCTAAATTAAAAAGTAGCATTTCGCTTTTACTAGATGCTGGGAAATTAACGCTTAAAACGGTATACAACGATTTTCCAAGTGGATCTCCATTAAAGGTAACCCCAGCAATATTTTGCTGAAGCTTTTCCATCATATACTTTTTAAGTTCGCCAATATAAGCACTATCTTTTTCAAACTGTTCTGTAGCAATTTCTAGTGCTTTTGCAAAGCCAACTATACCATATAAATTTTCGGTACCTGCACGCATATTGCGCTCCTGGGCTCCGCCATGAACAAATGGCTTTATTTTAATGGATTCGTGAATGTATAAAATGCCAACCCCTTTTGGCCCATGAAATTTATGACCTGCTCCAGTAACAAAATGAACAGGTGTGTTTTTTAAATCAAAAGGGAAGTGACCTACTGTTTGTACGGTGTCACTATGAAAAATGGCGTTGTATTGATTACACAAGTTGCCAATTTCATGAAGGTCAATCATGTTGCCAATTTCATTGTTGGCGTGCATGAGTGTTACCAAACATTTGTCGGTACTATTTTGTAACAGCGTTTCTAAATCAGTAATATCTATATGTCCATTTGGTAAAAGCTTGACATAGCTTAGCTTGGCAGCTCCAATTTTATTTAAATGCTCAACCGTATGACTAGTTGCATGGTGTTCGATAGGAGAAGAGATAATATGCGTACAACCTAAATCATTGACAGCCGCATGAATAGCAGTATTACTGCTTTCCGTACCACCACTTGTGAAAAATATTTCGGAGGGGCGGGTGTTTAATAATGCGGCAACTTTTTTTCTAGCGTTTTCTATGGCTAGGCGTGTTTCGCGACCATAACTATAGATAGAAGATGGATTTCCAAAATGCGTGGTCATATACGGCATCATGGCCTCAAGCACCGCTGGGTCTAATGGGGTAGTGGCCGCATTGTCTAGGTAAATCCTTTCCATGCTTTCAAAGATAAGAATTTGTTATTTATTGAGTTGAAATACCCGCCTCTTGGATGTCTTTCATTAATTTTTGGGCAATATTGTCGGCCACATTTTGAGAATTGCTTTCGGCATAAATTCTAATAATTGGCTCTGTATTGCTTGATCTTAAATGCACCCAATCATTTTCAAAATCAATTTTTAAACCATCTTCGGTGTTGATGGAGTGGTTTTTATATTTTTCCTTGAGGCTGCTAAATATTTTCTCTAAATCAAAACCCGGAGTAAGTTCTATCTTATTCTTACTCATAAAATAGTCTGGGTAGGTATTTCTGAGTTGTTGCACTGTTTTTTTCTCTTTGGCTAGATGTGATAAAAATAAAGCGATACCAATTAATGCATCACGGCCATAATGTAATTCTGGAACAATTATACCACCATTACCTTCACCCCCAACTACAGCATCCGTAGCCTTCATTTTAGCAACCACATTTACTTCACCAACTGCACTTGGTGTGTATATGCCACCATGCTTTTGGGTGATATCTCTTAAGGCTCTAGTAGATGACATGTTGCTTACGGTATTGCCTTTTTTATTTTGCAATACATAATCTGCAACAGCTACAAGCGTGTATTCTTCGCCAAATAAAGTGCCATCTTCACAAACAAAGCAAAGCCTGTCTACGTCTGGGTCTACAGCGATACCCAAGCTTGCATTTTGCTTTAGTACTTCACTACATAAAGCCCTCAAATTTTCTGGGAGCGGTTCTGGATTGTGGGCAAAACGTCCGTTCACTTCTTCGTTGATAACGGTAATTTGCTTTACGCCTAATGCGTTTAATAATTGAGGTACGGCAAAAGCACCTGAACTGTTTATTGCATCTACCACAATAGAAAAGTTGCTTGCTGTAATAGCGGCAATATCTACAAGTGGATGAGCCGTAATTGCATTTATGTGTTTTTCTAATGCCGTTTCATTTTTTGTTATAGTGCCTAACTGATCTACACTAGCAAAATGATAATTGTCTGCGTTTACAATTTCTAGTAAAGCTGCTCCATCTGCGCCACTTATAAATTCACCTTTATGATTGAGTAATTTAAGTGCGTTCCATTCTTTGGGGTTATGGCTTGCAGTTAATATAATGCCTCCAGCTGCTTTTTCAAATACCACAGACATTTCTACGGTAGGGGTAGTGCTAAGACCAAGGTCAATAACATCAATTCCTAAAGACAAAAGTGTGTTAACTACAAGGGATTGTACCATTTCGCCACTAATGCGTCCGTCTCTACCAATCACTACTTTTTTATTGCCATTGGAACTTTTTAAAAGCCATGATCCATAGGCTGCCGCAAAACGAACAATATCTAGCGGACTCAACGATTCACCTGGTACGCCTCCAATGGTGCCTCTTATACCTGAAATGCTCTTAATTAATGCCATATCTATACTTCATTAAAGCTGCAAACATAAATCAAATTTGTTGCTTTGCTTACCCTAATTTCGCATGAGTTTTAAACATTTATATGAGCAAAAAGGGTTGGTTTTCAGACTGGTTTAATTCTAGCTATTATCATGCATTGTATAAGCACCGTGATGAAACGGAGGCTTTGCAGTTTATACATAATTTAATCACATATTTGACTCCAAAACCGCACGCGACGATGCTTGATATTGCCTGCGGGAAGGGTAGGCATAGTAAGGCTTTATTTGATTCAGGATTTGATGTAACAGGCATTGATTTGTCGCCTGCATCTATTGAAGCTGCTTCTACCATGCAAACAAATGGATTGAGCTTTTTTTGTCATGACATGCGTGAAACCTTTAAGGAAAATTACTTTGATTTTGCGTTTAATTTTTTTACAAGTTTTGGATATTTTGATACACACGAAGAACATCAATTGGCTATAACTGCTATGGCAGCTAACTTAAAAGAATCTGGCATACTTGTAATCGATTATTTAAATGTGGGTATTGTAGAAGAAAATTCAAATCAAGAAGCTATTTCGCAAATTGATGACTTGATATTTTATATCAAAAAATGGCAGGACGATTTGTTTTTATTCAAAGAAATAAAAGTTGTTGATGTAGCTTCAAAACAGTTGTTAGGTGTTTTTGAAGAACGCGTAAGAAAGTATGGCTTGACCGATTTCCAGCTTTTTATGCAAAAAGCTGGATTAGAAATAATAGCCACTTTTGGAGACTATCAGTTAGGGTCTTACCATGTGGAAAGTTCGGATAGGCTTATTATGGTAGCTAAAAAGCATTCAATATCTTAGTATCTTTAATTATTAAGTCATTGTTTATGTCTTCTATTTTTGAATCCTTACAATCATTTGATCAATCATTGTTTGTATATATCAACCGGGTAGCTACGCACCCGGCATTAGACACACTTATGCCTTTTTTTAGAGAATCTACTTTTTGGATTCCCCTTTATTTATTTTTAATAGTATTTGTTTTTGTCAATTTTGGCAAAAATGGATGGGTGTGGTTGTTGTTTGCATTTATCACAGTGTTGTTAACCGACCAATTTAGTAGCAGTATCATTAAAAATTGGGTAATGCGTCCAAGGCCCTGCAACGATCCTGTTTTTTCAAGTCAGGTAAGGTTGCTACTAGATCACTGCTCGGGAGGTTATAGTTTTACTTCTTCACATGCCACCAATCATTTTGGGGTAGCTACTTTTTTATTTTTAACCCTCGGCCGCTTTTTTGGTAAGTGGAAGTACCTATTATTTATTTGGGCGGCGCTTATTTGTTACGCCCAGGTATATGTTGGCGTACACTATCCACTTGATGTTTTATTTGGTGCATTGCTAGGATTTTTAATTGGCCAATTTGTTTATTGGGCGTATCAAAAATCAGATCCATTAAATGTTAATCATGCCTCGTAATACTTTTATTTTTTCATTATTAGCCGCTTGCATTGTTTGTGTGATAGGGATGCTGGGTATTCCGCTCATTGATATCGATGCAGCACAGTATGCCTCGATGAGTAGAGAAATGGCTAGTACAGGTAATTATTTACAACTCTATGATTTAGGAAAAGATTATTTAGATAAGCCACCATTATTATTTTGGTTATCCTCCATAAGTATTCAACTATTTGGTGTGCATGATTGGGCCTACCGTTTGCCTTCTATACTTTGTTTAGGTCTTGCATTATGGTCTACCTACAGGTTTACACTTTTGTACTACAATACCTTAACAGCTCAGCTTGCAACACTAGTGCTCGCTACATCGCAAGCCTTTATTTTAATGGCACACGACGTTAGGTGTGATACCATGCTAATGGGTTTTGTTATATTTAGTATTTGGCAGTTGGCGGCTTGGTATCAAACTAGTTTATGGAAACATTTTGTGAGTGCCTTTGTTGGTATTGGGCTTGGTATGTTAACCAAAGGGCCAATTGCTATTGTGGTTCCGGGCGTAAGCTTTGCTATTCATTTTTTATTACAGCGTAATTGGAAACAATTTTTTAGGTGGGAATACATACTGGGTATCATTATAGTAGGGGTACTACTTATTCCAATGAGTATTGGACTCTATAATCAGTTTGATCTACATCCTGGAAAAATAATTCATGGCGTGCCCATTCAGTCGGGGCTTCGTTTTTATTATTGGACCCAAAGTTTTGGCAGGTATACGGGTGAAAATGTATTCAATGAAATGAATCATTTCACTTTTCTATTAGAAAATATGCTTTGGAGTTTTTTGCCTTGGATTTTTATATTTTTAACCGCACTAGTTTTATCGGTTTATGATCTTGCTAAGTTAAAATGGAAACTGCTTAGCACACAAGAGTTTATTGCTGCTGGGGGTTTTATTGCTACGTATTGTATGCTCGCTAGAAGTCAGGCCCAACTTCCGCATTATATATTTGTAGTACTGCCACTTGCTGCAGTTGTTACTGCAAAAGGGTTGCATCAAATTTATTATTCGCAAAGCTGTTTAAAATTTCAAAAAGCACTGCTCTATTTTCATGGGTTCATCTTTTCAATTTTATGGGTGGCAGTAGTGGGGATTGTGTTTTTGGTTTTTACAGACATGCCTGTTTATGTTAAAGTGTTTACTGTGATAGGCGCCAGCTATTTCTGGTATGTTTTGTTTTTTAAACAAACCCCTGCTCCAAAGTTTATTTCTTTAGCCCTATATACCATACTTGGGATTAATTTTATTTTAAATACTTCTTTTTATCCAAGGCTTTTAAAGTATGAGCTTGGTGTTTCTGCAGCAGCATTTATCAATCAATATAAGTTACCTAAAAAAAGTGTTTACCTGTATGAGATTGATGAGAGTAGGGCGCTTCATTTCTATGGCAATCATTCTTTTGAACGAATTTTTGATAGTACACTTTTAACGCCACAACAAATTTTAATTACCAAGGCTTCTAGCTATCCGGCATTACAACAAAGATTCCCTGCTTCTAAGATACTCCATCAAAATACTTATTTTGGGGTAAGTATGCTAACACTGCCATTTTTAAATCCGGCTACAAGAGATAAAGAAGTAACCCCATATATTATCGTAGCTTTGGCAAAGTAGACCTCCATCAAATCACCATCCATCAATGACAGAGATTTTTATAATTTTAGGACTGATACTTATTAATGGGTTCTTTTCTATGGCCGAAATTGCGCTTGTTTCTGCACGTAAGGCTAGGCTAGAGGCGCAAGCAGATAAAGGCGATCTAGATGCAAAAAGAGCGCTTAAGCTGGCCAATCACCCTGACACTTTTTTATCTACAATACAAATTGGCATTACGCTTGTAGGTGTTTTAACTGGTATTTATTCGGGAGGGACTTTTAAGGAGCCATTACAAAATTGGCTATTACAATTTGCTGTCATTGCTCCTTATGCGCAAACGGTTGCAACGCTCATTATTGTAATACTATTAACGTATGTATCATTGGTGCTAGGCGAACTTGTTCCAAAGCGCATTGGGCTTAGTAATCCAGAAGGAATTGCAAAATCAGTGTCTGTAGTGATGCAATCAGTAACATTTATCATGTACCCATTTATTTGGTTGTTAAGTGCGTCCTCTCATTTAATCATGCGCATTTTGCGCATGAAGCCCAATGACAACCAGGTAACGGAAGAAGAAATAAAAGCAATCATTAGTGAAGGTACTGAGCAAGGAACTATTGAAGAAGCAGAGCAAGAAATTATTGAGCGTGTTTTTCATTTAAGTGATAGAAATATTACTTCACTCATGACGCACCGGAGTGATATTTTGTGGTTAGAGTCCACTAAAACAATTGCAGAAATAAGGGCTCAAATGCCGGAAAGTTTACATTCTATGTATCCAGTTTGCGAGGGTAGTATTGATCAAATTAAGGGGGTGGTATCGCTTAAAGATTTATTTGTTGCGGATGGCTCAAAACTAGTAAGTGATATTGCAAAAGACGCAAAATATGTTCCTGAAAATAACTCGGCGTATCAAGTGCTAGAAAGTTTTAAGCAATCCAAAATACACCACTGTTTTATTGTTAATGAATACGGATCGATAGAGGGTTTGATTACCTTAAATGATATATTAGAAGCTATTGTGGGAGATATACCTCAAGCCGAAGATATAGATTATGAAATTTTAAAAAGAGCCGATGGTACATATTTAATTGATGCGCAGCTTCCGTTTTATGATTTCTTAAGTTATTTTGATAAAACAGAATTCATGTTGCAAGGAGATCAAGAATTTAACACCCTTGCAGGCTTTATCATACACTCTTTGGAAAAAATTCCAACAACTGGTGAAACACTTGTCTGGAAAACTTTTATGTTTGAAATTGTAGATATGGATCAGCACCGTATTGATAAAATCCTCGTAACTCTTACAGAGGAAGACTAATTAAAATACAAAGTTTGCTGTTTTATTAGGGTAGTCTAGTTTGTAGGTTTTTTCAGTCCCTTTAGACTTTACATGTATGATGTTTACTTGCGTATTTTCTAAGTCGTAAAGTATGTCACAATCAATGCCTACGGTATTGGCACTATTTATATTTTGTGCTTCAAAATAACACCAGGTACTTTCTTTTTGTTGTTCAAAGCCAATAATCTTATACGCTATGGGTTTACCATTTACAATAACCGTTAGGTGTTTAGAAATGTATTTTTGAATTTCTTCATTTACAAATTCTCGGTTGACCGGTTGTAAAATATCAATTTTTGCAGTGGTGTATTTTTGTAGTGTTTTTTCTAAATCTTCATTAAAAATGCGCACACTCATTTCGATACTCCTTTCTTTTGGGTTGTGTGTGATATCAATTACAGATACAAAAAATGGGTGTAAAATGGCTAGAAGGCTGGTGAGCGTCCAATGAATTAGTATATTTACCATGGTATCCTGAAATTGACAACAAATGTCTAACTAAATTTTGATTTTTATGCATGAGTTTTGGATGTATACTCAAATAGGATTCAATCATATCGCCAATTTGTCTGGCATGGATCATATTTTATTTGTGGCAGCTTTATGTATCCGGTATCAATTTTCAGATTGGAAAAAATGGTTGATCTTGATTACCGCTTTTACCATTGGTCACTCCATTACACTTGTTTTGAGTGTGTTCAATTACCTTGATTTCTCAACCAACTGGATCGAGTTTCTAATTCCCGTGACCATACTTATTACATCTATCAGTAATATGTTTATCAAAAAGTTTAGCTTTAACACCCGTTTTCCGGTAATTTATTTTTTTGCCCTATTTTTTGGCCTAATTCACGGGTTAGGATTTAGCTTTTACCTAAAAAGTTTGTTGGGATTGCAGCAAAATATAGCGCCAGCCTTACTGGCCTTTAATTTGGGACTTGAAATAGGCCAAATTCTGATTGTGATGGCTATTTTAGTTATTTCATTTATATTCGTAACGCTTTTAAAGGCCCCTAGAAGAGACTTTATTTTGATTGTCAGCGGTGGCATTCTTGCACTTTCTCTTCAAATGGCCATTGAGCGGTATTTTCATCTTTAATCCATTATGCTATGAAGCAATTTTTTGCATTTTTAATGTTTGTTGCAGTGAGCGCCGTATCATTTGCACAAAACATTCAAAACAACCCAACCTCAAACCACGGAAATAAGTTTGAGCAGTTAGGAACCATTTTATCTACGCCAAACGAGTATCGTACAGCGAGTGGTGCGCCAGGGCCAAAATACTGGCAACAACGCGCCGACTATAACATCAAGTGTGAGCTTGATGAGACCAACCTTTTATTAAAAGGAAGCGAAACCATTACGTATTTTAACAACTCTCCAGATGCGTTAACGTATTTATGGTTACAGCTGGATGAAAATGAACATAGCACCGTAAACAAAGCTGATTTTCAGGATGGAAGTTCTTTACGTCAAGTTTCTCAAGCTTCTATTGCAGCTTTGGAAGATGCCAAAAAAGACAATGGCTATGGTCATATTATTTCTAAAATTACAGACGCAACTGGTAAGGCTTTAAAATACACCATCAATCAAACAATGATGCGTGTAGATTTACCTGCAACATTACAACCAGGTCAAAAATTTGTTTTCAATATCACATGGTCTTATAAAATTTCGGATCGTATGGTATTTAGAGGCAGAGGCGGTTACGAACTATTCCCTGAAGATGGTAACAGCGTGTTTACCATGGCACAGTGGTTCCCAAGACTTTGCGTATACTCTGATTTTCAGGGTTGGCAAAACCACCAATTTACAGGCAGAGGCGAGTTTGCTTTAACCTTTGGTAACTACAATGTATCTATCACTGCACCTGCCGACCATGTTATTATGGGAACAGGGGAGTGTCAAAACTACGCTCAGGTTTTAACACCTGCTCAGTTAGCTCGTTGGAAGACAGCACAAACTGCAAAAGATGTTATAGAAATAGTAACACTTGAGGAAGCAAAAAATGCTGAGAAGCAAAAAAGTACCGCTAAAAAAACTTGGGTGTTTAAAGCAGACAATGTACGTGACTTTGCATGGACTGCCAGCCGTAAGTTTATATGGGACGCGATGCCAACTTATGTAGAGGGTAAGAAGGTAATGTGTATGAGTGGTTATCCTAAAGAAGCATACAATTTATGGAGAAGATATTCTACCAAAGTAGTTGCGCATACCATTCGTTCTTATTCTAAATTTTCAATCCCTTATCCGTATCCTGTAGCTCAAAGTATTGAAGCTTCAAATGGTATGGAATATCCAATGATTTGTTTTAACAATGGTCGTACCAATAAAGATGGTACCTATAGTGAAGCAACAAAGCTTGGTATGATTGGGGTTATCATTCATGAAGTAGGGCATAACTTCTTCCCAATGATTGTGAACTCGGATGAGCGTCAGTGGTCATGGATGGATGAAGGTTTAAATACTTTTGTTGAATACTTATCAGAAGAATTATTTGACAATAAATACCCTTCTCGTAGAGGGCCAGCTTTTGGTATTGTTGATTATATGAAAGCGCCTAAAGATCAGTTAGAGCCTATTATGACCAACAGCGAAAACATTATTCAGTTTGGGCCAAACGCATACTCTAAACCAGCTACAGGTTTAAATATTTTACGTGAAACCATCATGGGTAGAGAACTCTTTGATTTTGCATTTAGAGAATATGCTAGACGTTGGGCATTTAAACATCCAACACCTGCAGACTTATTTAGAACCATGGAAGATGCTAGTGCTGTTGATTTGGATTGGTTCTGGAGAGGTTGGTTTTATAGCATCGAAGCTTGTGATATTGCTATTGATACGGTTGCTCATGCTGTATACGACGCATCTGCGCAACCGCGTGCAGCAAGAGCTGGCGGCATGAAAATGTCAATAGACAAGCCTACACTTAATAGTTTTGAAGACATTTCTAAAATTAGAAATAGAGAAGATAAGTCAATCATTTTTGCAACAGATGCTGATACCTCTTTAAGAGATTTCTACTGGCGTTATGCAAGAGGTATTGAGCCTTATGATGCTGAAACTAAAAATACCATGCCTTCTTTTGGTGCACCGGAAGTTTTATCTGATGAGGAAAAAGCAAACTATAGCAATGTGCATTTGTATGAAATTACTTTTAGCAATAAAGGTGGACTTGTTATGCCAATTATTGTTGAGTTTACATACAAAGATGGTACCAAAGAAACAGAACGAATTGGTGCGCAAATTTGGCGTAAAAATGAGAACAAGGTATCGCGCGTATTTATGTCTCGTAAAGAAGTAGCGAGTATTAAACTTGATCCTATGCGTGAAACTGCAGATATTAACGAAACCAATAATTTCTGGGGTAACGTAAGTGCTGAGCCTAGTAAGTTTACTTTGTTTAAGCAACGTACGCTAGGAAGAGGTCAGTCTTTTGGTTTAAATCCAATGCAGGCTGCTCAAGAAAAGAAAAAATAATATATGATTTGTCAAATTAAAGCCACTTGAATTATCTTCAAGTGGCTTTTTTTATTAAACCATCTTTATGAAAAATATTTTCTCCATTGTTGCTTGTTTATTTTTTGTGCTCGTTTCAAATGCTGCACGTGTTGATACGGTTGTAGTATATAGTAACGCCATGCATAAAAATATTAAAGTAGCCGTAGTTATTCCAGACAATGCTAAGGGGCAAACGGGTGTAAAATTTCCGGTTGTCTATTTGCTGCACGGATACAGTGGAAATTATGGAAGTTGGTTAAAAGATGCGCCTCAGTTACAAACCAGAGCCGATCAATACCAAGTTATGCTTGTATGTCCGGATGGGGGATATGGTAGTTGGTATTATGATAGTCCAATTAATGATTCCATAAAATATGAAACATTTATTACTAAAGAATTGCTGCCATATATAGATGCAAATTTTCCAACAAGTGCCAATAAAGATCATCGGGCCATTACTGGACTTAGTATGGGTGGACATGGCGGATTGTTTTTAGGTATGCGTCATTCAAATTTATTTGGAAACGCAGGCAGTGTTTGTGGAGGTGTGGATATTAGGCCGTTTCCAAATAATTGGGATATTAAAAAGTCGTTAGGAACGATTACAGATCATCCTCAAAATTGGGACAATTATTCTGTCATCAATATTGCAAAAAACCTAAAACCAAATCAGTTACATATCATTTTTGATTGTGGCGTTTCTGATTTTTTCATTGATGTAAACCGGTCTTTGCACCAGTTGCTGCTTGCTAGTAAAATTGATCATGATTACACCGAAAGACCGGGTGGACATAACAAAGCTTATTGGAGCAATAGTATCGATTATCAGTTACAATATTTTGCAAAAAGCTTTATGGCTGCTATCAAGTAAGGGGTTAGCCACCGGTTTTACCGTCCACTATTTTTTTGCCTTTGTTTTTCTTTTGGAATTCTAGTACTTCTTTTGGGATTACTTTTTTAGAAGCCGTATCAGATTTTGCTTTGGGTGTACTTGTATTTGGTAACAAGCTGCTTGTGTCAGTTGCATCTTCTTTTTTTGCATTGGGGTCTTGCAAAACATCCAATATCCAGTTTTCGGTTCTTAATCTTTGACCGGTATAGGGGTCATAAATTTTCCAGGTGCCATGCTTTAAAGATGCCCCCGTAGTTTTGACAATTACCTTTTCATATAAATTAGGATTGTTGATATCCTGCACATCAATGGTATCATAGGGTTTAGAAGGGTCAATGGCTTTCCAAGATTCTTCTCTTTCAATACCCTGAATGGTTAAATAGGTGCAAGTTCCATTTTTTAAACCCCATTTATAATTTTCGATGGCCATGGGATCGCCCATTAAATTAAAACGGCGCCAAGTACCTTCTTTTTTATCATTCACAAAAATCCCTTCTTCAACGTAGCCTCTTTCGCCTCTAATAGGAGGAAATTCTATTTTCCATTTGCCTCTTTTTATACCACTAGCTTCTGTGCAATTAAGCGTATCTCCTTTTGAAGTGATCCTAAAGGTTTTACACTGCCCATACGTTGTGTTGTAAAATATTATAGAAAAAAGGACAAAAAGAAGGCGCATTTTCTTACATTTAATCACTTAAAAATACAAATTATAAGTACGATTATGAGAAAAATACTCAGTTTTTGCCTTTTGCTAACATTGGCTTTGTATAGCACAGCTCAAATTAAACCTACGCCTGCATCCGAAAGGTTATCCTCTATCGATCAGCGTAAAAAATTATTAGAAGTTTCCACTATTAACGGAACTGCCTTTAGAAATATTGGACCAACAGTTATGAGTGGAAGAGTTGTAGATATGGCTGTTAACCCGGAGGATCCCACAAATTTCTATGTGGCGTATGCTACAGGCGGTTTATGGCATACAATCAACAATGGCCAAAGTTTCACGTCTGTGTTTGACTCAGAAGCCATTCTTACCATTGGTGCAATAGCTGTTAACTGGAAACACAAAATTATTTGGGTAGGCACTGGTGAGGTTAATAGTAGCAGATCATCGTATGCTGGTATTGGCGTTTACAAGTCTAGCAATGGAGGAAAGTCTTGGGATTATCTTGGGCTTCCTGAAAGTCATCACATTGGCAAAATTGTTATCAATGAAGCAGAGCCTAATACAGCATGGGTTGCTGCATTGGGTCATTTATATTCTCCTAACAAAGAGCGTGGCGTATACAAAACAACAGATGGTGGCAAAAATTGGAATCAAACTTTATATGTAGATGCGAATACTGGTGCGGTTGATATTGATATTGACAGCAAAAACCCTTCTATTTTATATGCTGCCATGTGGTATAAAACCAGAACGGCTTCAAATTTTGAAGAGTCTGGTAAAACAAGTGGTATTTATAAAAGTACCGATGGTGGTAATACTTGGAAGCAAATTAATACGCCAAATTCTGGATTCCCAAATGGTGATGGTGTTGGTAGAATTGGCTTAGCGGTGTATCCTCAAAACCCAAATACTGTATTTGCTGTGGTTGATAATAATTTTCATCAACCAGAAACGGCATTAAAAAATACCACCGATACTTCACGTTATGTATTAAGGGATTTTAAAGATTTAACTAAAGAGAGTTTTGCGGCACTTGATGATAAAAAGTTAAATGCATTTGTAAAATCGCCTCGAAACCAACTTCCTACAAAGTATACGGCTGCAGGTATTAAAGAAGCTGTAAAAAATGGGACTTTGGCGCCAACTTGTATTTGGGATTATTTGTATGATGCCAACACCGCTTTATTTGAAACACCTATTTATGGTGCCGAATTATACCGAAGCGATGATGGTGGTGCAAGCTGGAAAAAAACACATGATAAAACCATTGGTATTTACAGTACCTATGGGTATTATTTTGGTAAAGTATTTGTAAGCCCAACAAATGAAAACAAAATTGTATTAACAGGTGTGGGAGTTATACTAAGTACCGATGGTGGCAAAACTTTCAAAGAAATTGGTAAAGAAAATGTGCACTCGGATCATCACTATGTTTGGATGAACGGAAAGCGTGATAGCCATATGATTTTAGGTAATGATGGAGGATGTAATATTACCTACGATGATGGTGAGCATTGGTTTAAAGCCAATACACCAGCTGTTGGTCAGTTTTACAATATTGCTTTTGATATGGCCAAGCCATATAATGTATATGGGGGACTTCAAGACAATGGCACTTGGTATGGTTCAAGTTTAACCAAAGAAAATTATGATTGGTACGATAGTGGACACAATCCATATACAGGAATTAATGGGGGTGATGGCATGCAAGTGCAGGTAGATTTTAGAGATAACAAAACGATTTATAGTGGTTCTCAATTTGGAGCATACTCTCGTCAAAATTTACTCACCAAAGAAAGAAAGTCTGTAAGACCGTCTCGTGACTTAGGTGAGTCGGCACTTCGATATAACTGGCAAACGCCCATTTTATTGAGCAGGCACAATCAAGATGTTTTTTATTATGGAAGTAATAAATTTCATCGTTCATTTAATAGAGGCGATAGTTTAGTAACCCTAAGTGCTGATTTAACTACTAACCCGGCGCAAGGGGATGTTCCATTTGGTACATTAACCACTATTAGTGAAAGCCCAATTAAGTTTGGACTTATTTATGTTGGTTCTGATGATGGAAATGTACAGGTTACTAAAGATGGCGGGTATACTTTTTCTTTATTAAATAAAGGATTACCAAAAGGGTTATATGTTAGTAGGGTGGTAGCGAGTGCTTTTAATGAAGCCCGCGTTTATGTTACTTTAAATGGATATCGTAACGATCATTTTAATGCTTATGTATACCGTTCAGATGATTATGGCGCTACATGGAAGCAAATTATGAAAGACCTTCCTATGGAGCCCGTAAACGTAATTAAAGAAGACGTTGTAAATGAAAATATTTTATATGTTGGAACAGATGGAGGGTTATATGTGAGTGTTGATGGTGGTAATAGTTCTATGATGTGGAACAAAGGACTTCCTGCAAGTGTACCCATACATGATATTGCTGTGCATCCGCGTGACAATGAAATTATTTTAGGTACACACGGCCGTAGCTTATACATTGCTACATTAAGTGCATTACAAAAAGCAGCGGTAAAGAAGTAAAAACTTTAGTGATATCTTTTATAAAACACGCACTATTCGGTGCGTGTTTTATTTTGTACATACCCACGCCATTTTTGAACAGCGGCTAGCATATCATCAGGTATAGCTGCTTCAAATTTGATAAATTCGTTGGTGGTGGGATGTACAAATCCAAGTGTGGTAGCATGAAGTGCGCACCTAGGACAGGCTTCAAAACAATTGTCTACAAACTGTTTGTATTTGGTATAAATAGTGCCTTTTAAAATGCGGTCTCCACCGTATTCGTGGTCATTAAATAAAGTATGACCAATATGTTTTAAGTGCACCCTAATTTGGTGCGTACGACCAGTTTCTAACACACAACTAATGAGTGTTACATAATTGAATCTTTCTATGACGCTGTAATGCGTGATTGCGTGTTTACCAATATCACCTTCGGGGTATGCGTCAAACATTTTTCTATTTTGTTTGTGACGCGCAATATTTGCAACAATGGTTCCAGTATCTTCCGTTACATCACCCCAAACAAGTGCTGTGTATTTTCTTTCAACGGTATGGTTAAAAAACTGCTTTGCTAAATGTGCTGCTGCCTCAGCTGTTTTTGCAAGTACAATTAAACCTGTTGTATTTTTGTCGATGCGGTGTACAAGACCAAAACGTGGTAAAGATTGTTCGTCTATGTTTGGATTTTGTTGTTGCAAGTGATAAGCAACGCCATTTAAAAGTGTGCCGGTATAATTTCCAACGCCAGGATGCACTACCATGTTTGGTGGTTTGTTAATGACCATGACTGCGTCATCTTCAAAAACAATATTGAGTGGAATATCTTCTGCTTTTAAAACATGCGTTTCTGGATTTACCAGGCTCATGATTAAGATCTCGTCGCCGGGCCTTACCTTATAGTTGCTTTTTACATTTTTTCCGTTAACAGTTAAAAATCCAGCTTCTATACTTTGTTGAACCTTGCTTCGGGTGGCACCTTCCATATGCGTTTGCACCCATTTGTCGATACGAAAGGGTTCTTGCCCCTTGTCTATCACAAAAGTTTTTCTTTCGTAGAGGGTTTCAGCGCCTTCTTCATTAAATAAATCAATATCCGGTTCCATTGTTGCAAAAATAGCCCCAAACCTTCCTACTTTTGTACAATGCAGCAGGAAGTTTTTTTTGAGGACTTGGGTATCCGCAAATACAAAGAGGTTTGGGCCTACCAAGAGTCTTTGTTGAGTGAGAATTCGGCAATTAAAGCCAGCTACCGTAATCAAAATGAAATTCCGGTGCAGAATTGGCCTACAAAAAATCATTTGTTATTTGTTGAGCATCCCCCGGTGTACACGCTAGGTAAAAATGGTAATGCGGCCAATGTGCTTATGACCACTGCTTTCATGGAAGCCAATGGTATCGATTATTTTCATATCAATAGAGGAGGAGATATCACTTTTCATGGACCGGAGCAATTGGTGGGATATCCCATACTTGATTTAGAGAAGTTTAAAACTGATTTAGGCTGGTATCTCCGAAGTTTAGAGGAAGTGATTATTCAAACACTTGCGCATTATGGTATTGCTGCTGGAAGAAGTGCTGGCGAAACAGGTGTTTGGTTGGATCCTGACAATAAAAAATTAGCGCGTAAAATTTGTGCGATGGGCATTAAATGTAGCCGTTGGATTACCATGCATGGATTTGCACTTAATGTAAATACCGACTTGTCTTATTTTAACAATATTGTTCCTTGCGGAATACCGGACAAGCAGGTAACTTCTTTGCAAAAAGAATTAGGGAGGGCAGTGCCCATGCAAGAAGTAAAAGATTTGGTCAAACAAAATTTTGAACAAATTTTTGGTGCTACATTAAAATCGTAACGATTCATTTTAAAATTGTAAAGTTCCTTTCTTAAAAGAACGGTTTCCTTGTAATCCGCCCGAATGTATCACAAGTATTTTTGAGGAGGGTTCAAATTTTCCTTTGGTAGCAAGGTCTCTGACCCCGTACATTAATTTAGCCGTGTACACAAAATCTAGTGGCAGTTCCATTTTTTTGTAACAATCATTCATAAAATCAATCAGCACTGGCTTGTGTTTTGCATAGCCGCCAAAATGATAATCATGTATCATTTCAAAATTTTTGTTGGCTTCCTCTTTGGTCAACAGCGCTTTTATTGCTGCGTCAATTGAAATATTATTTTTTAAGACGGATAGGCCAATTACTTTTTGATGTGGAGCTGCTGCTTTTATAAGTCCAGCCATCATAGTGCCAGTACCTACTGCACAAACGATAGTGTCGTAACTGCTAGTGTCTTTAATGGTTAGCATTGATTTTGCGCCCTCTGCACCTGTAACTCCGTAACCGCCTTCTGGTACCCATGCCCAATTTGGATCTTCGTTTTTTTTAATGATTTTTTCTGTTTGCTCAAAGTCTTCTCTGGAAACAAAATGTAGGGTCATACCATGTTGGATGGCATCAGTTAGGGTAGGTGAAAGGGAAGTAGGTTTTTCACCTCTAATAAAACCTACGGTTTTGAGTCCCATGGTTGCGCCATATTTTGCAGTGGCAATGATATGGTTGGAATAGGGGCCACCAAAAGTGGCCAGTGTTGTTTTACCAGCAGCAATGGCGTCACGCACATAAAATTGTAGTTTAAACCATTTATTGCCACTTACTACGGGATCCAACACATCGGCTCTTAATATATTGATATTCAATATATTATTAACTAATTGGCTGATATCTTGTATATAAATATTATTAATATTCATTTGTAATATGTGTCAACTATTTTAAAGAATGATTTAGCTTCGCAGCCCTTAATATTCTCTTATGAAACCAACTTTAGTAATTCTTGCAGCCGGTATGGCAAGCCGTTACGGTAGCATGAAACAAATTCAATCTTTTGGACCTAGTGGCGAAACTATCATGGATTATTCAATTTATGATGCGATTGAAGCAGGTTTTGGTAAAATAGTTTTTATTATTAGAGAAGAGTTTAGTGAGCAATTTAAGTCAATTTTTGAACCAAAGTTAAAGGGTAAAATTGCTACCGATTATGTATACCAGCATTTAGCTGCATTTACGGATGGTAAAAATGTAACACCTGAGCGAGTAAAGCCTTGGGGAACTGCGCACGCGGTTCTTTGTTGCAAAGGCAAATTAAATGAACCATTTGCAGTTATCAATGCCGATGACTTTTATGGAAAAGATGCTTTTGTGCAAGCCGCTTCTTTTTTAAACAATGAGTGTAATGATCAAACCTATTCAATTATTGGATATGAGTTGGGTAAAACATTAAGTGACAATGGAACGGTAAGTAGAGGAGTTTGTAGTGTAGATGCTAATGGTAATTTAATTGACATCAACGAGCGTACAAAAATATTTAAAAATAAAGAGGGTGTTATAGTGTATGAAGAAAATGATCAGTTATTTCCTTTAACTGCAGACACCACTGTTAGCATGAACTTTTTATGTTACCCAGCCAGCTTTGTATCACTTTGCGAATCAGAATTTTCTAGATTTTTGGATACACAAGGGATGGAATTAAAATCTGAATTTTTCTTGCCTTCCGTTACCAAACATTTTGTGAATGCTAAACTAGGCAATGTAAAAGTAGGTTCTACTTCTGCAAATTGGTTTGGTGTTACTTATAAAGAAGATGCGCCTGTTGTGCAAGGGAGTATTTCTAGTCTTGTAGAAAAGGGTTTGTATCCTAGCAATTTATGGGGATAGTATTGTAATTGTTAATTACAATTATTTATCAAAAGACTTTACATTGTACACGCAAGACTCAAGTGTTGCAATCTGCTTTTTGCGTGACATGCGGCTTATACTTGAGCGGGTAGATATTTTAATATCTTTACCGCCATCGTTCATTTCGTTGTAATCACGTACTATTTTGAAAATATTGTTAGACTTAAGTGCAAATACAACACCTTCTAATTGTGCCTCTCTAGTACTTAGTACACCAATTACTTCGCCAGCATTGTCAAACACAGGAGCGCCTGAATTACCAGGATTGGCACTCATTTGTAATTGATAGGAAAGTGAGTCGCCTTCATAACCACTTCTAGCACTTAAATAACCAGTACCATAAACGATTTCATTTCTTGGATAACCAAGGGTGAATATTTCTTCGCCTAAGTCAGTAGTTGATTTACGAATAGAATAAGGGAGTGATTTTTTAGAAGTAAAATCTGCGTCGTCAATTTTTAAAATCGCTAAATCTTTTTCTTGATCTATTAAAGCAATTTCAGCAACATATTCTTTACCGTTATTGTCAACCACAATGGCGCCAGTCCCTTTAATAACGTGTGCGTTGGTAACAATAAAACCTTTGGCGTCAATTAAGAATCCTGAACCGCCACTGATAAATTTAACACCTGCAGGTAATTTGCTTTTTACCTCATTAATAAGTTTGCCTTGGTATTGCTGACTTTTTTTGATTGCCGCGATATCGTTACTTAGTTGCTGTATTTGATTGTTGTGGCTAACTGGAGAAAAGTATAAGGCTAGACCGCTAATAAATAGTGCAATTACGCCGCCAACAGAAGCGGCAATAGAAGCTACTTTTTTATACTTATGAAATAATTGTACAATTTTAGCGCTGCTAGAAACGGTTTCGCTATTTGAAATCTCGCCACGCTCCAATAAATTTTGATGCGTTTGAGCAAGTGTTTGTTTGATTGATTTAATGGCGCTGTAATCGTTAATTTGTTGTAAGAACATGGCATGCTCCACCACCATCTGGTCAATTTCTGGGGTGTTTTTACGAACCAATTCGAAAGCAGCTTTTTCTTGGGCATCCATTTGGTTGCTCAAGTATTTTTCGATGGTTTCTAATAATATTAAATCTTCCATGTTACTTATTCTCCAATATTGTATTGCGCAAAAAACAACTTTTTAAGGCGCATCAAACATTTGTATTTCTGGTTTTTGGCATTGTCGGAGTTGGTATAACCAAATTCGGCTGCCAAAGCTTGCATGTCCATTTTTTGAAGGTAGTAGCCTTCCAATAGACTTTTACAAGGTTCGCCTAAGCTTTTCAGTGCCCGATCCATAATGGCGTAGGCGGCTTCGTGCTTAGCATGTTGTTCAAGGTCTTCTTCTACAGATATGGTTTCTTCCAAATTATCTACTGGGAGCGAGAAGCGCCCCATTTGTTGTAGTTTTTTGAGCCATAGTCTGCGACAAACCGAGTATATATACGTTTTAATTTGACAGGTTAAAACAAACGACCCTGATTGTGCTTTTTCATACAGGGCGATGATTGCTTCCTGAAAAACGTCGCGAGCATCGTCATAAGAGCCATTATTGGCCAAAATAAAGGCCTGGATGGTAATGAAGTTCTCTTTGTAGAGTTGTTCAATAATGGCGGAATCGTTGGCCGCCAACCCCCTTAATAATGCTTGTTCGTTACTCGTAGCTTTCACTAAATACTGCTTTTAATACGCTTTAGGGTATAAAAGTAACCCAATATAGTGCGAAATCTTTTTTTTCAAAAAAAAAGGAGGTTGGCGGGTTACCTTTTTACCCCATTCGGTATTAATAAGCACATTCATTCAAACAAAAACCCAAAAAAATGAAAAAAGTATTCGCAATTTTAGCTGTAGTAGCTTTCGTAGCATGTAATTCAGGTGAAAACAAAGAAGCAACTGCAGACACTACTGCTGTTGACACAACTGCAACTGTATCTGCAGACACTACTGCTGTTGACACAACTGCTGCTGCTGTTGATACAACTAAGCACTAATTTTAAAACATTAGCTAGATTGTTTAGACCTTAAACGGTCAAAACTAGCTTGCCGGTTTTAACAATCTTCAAGATTTTCATATGGCAAGCAATCGTAAATAGCCTTCTTGTTTCTACAAGAGGGCTTATTTTTTATTGATAGTAATTTTGGTTTTTGCATGTGATTGATGCGCAAAAGCCTTTAATAACTAAAGTTTGTTAGCATAAATTTTTTAATCTCTTTTTATTTTAAGTGATTTTTATACTTATATTTGAAAGGAGATGAGAGCATTATTATTAAATACTTGGTTTAGTTTCTATTACTATTACTTCTTTACAAAAAGGAGCCGGGTATTATATGTATTAGCGTAACAAAAATTTTTTACATACAATCCCGGCCAACTGGCCGGGATTTTTTTTAACTATATGCCAACAAAAAATAAAATAACAAGAAAGCCTGTAAATGAACTGGGTATTGCCATTCAGGGTTATGAAGGAAGTTTCCATCAGGTAGCGGCGCGTACTATTTTTGGTAAAGACGTAGCCGTTGTGCCTTGTGCATCATTTAGTGCGCTGATCAAAAAAGCAGAGAATAAAAAAGAATCGGCGGGTGCCATGATGGCTATCGAAAATTCTATAGCGGGCAGCATTTTACCTAACTATAATTTACTACTTGGTTCTAAATTAAAAGTAACAGGTGAAGTGTATTTATCTATTAGTCAAAATTTGCTCGTTAATAAAGGCGTTCAACTAGCGGACATTAAAGAAGTACATAGTCATCCCATGGCACTACTTCAATGTTTGGATTATCTCGAAAAAAATAATTGGAAATTAGTAGAGTCAGAAGATACCGCGCTAAGTGCAAAACACATCCAGCAACATAGGTCTAAACATGTGGCTGCGGTAGCTAGTAAATTAGCTGCCGAGCTTTTTAATTTGGACATTATTGGCCCCGATATTCAAACACAAAAAAATAATTATACGCGTTTTTTGGTATTGGAAAGAGCGGTGGATGTGGTGGAGGATTTACTTGCTAATAAGGCTTCTATTTATTTTCAAACCAACCATACAAAAGGGGTACTCGCTAAAGTGCTTACGCAAATTGCAAAGTATGATGTAAACTTAACCAAGTTGCAAAGCATGCCTATCCCAGGGAGTAATTTTAAATATGGTTTTTTTGCGGATATGGAATTTGACAAGCGTAAAAAACTTGACCAAGTACTTGATTCAATAAAGGAACTAACAAATAATATTAAAATATTTGGTGTCTATCAAAAAGGCAACATGAAAAAAGGGTAGTTATGGAAATGCAATTAGCGTCAAGACTAGAAGGGATTGGTGAATATTATTTTTCACAAAAGCTCCGCGAAATAGAGCAGCTTAATAAAGCGGGTAAACAAATTATAAACCTGGGTATTGGTAGTCCTGATTTAGCGCCACATCCCCTTGTGGTAAAGGCTTTACAAGAAGCCGCTGCTCCAGATAATGCGCACGCCTATCAATCTTATAAAGGATCTCCCGTTTTACGAAACGCCATTGCTGCATTCTATCAAACATGGTATGGTGTTACGTTAGATCCTGACACGGAAGTACTTCCACTTATTGGTAGTAAAGAAGGTATCATGCATATTTGTATGACGTATTTAAACGCTGGTGATCAGGCTTTAATTCCAAACCCTGGCTATCCAACCTATAGCAGTGCTGTAAAATTAGCAGGTGGAGAACCCGTGTATTACGATTTAGCACTTACTGGAAATTGGGAACCAGATTTAGAGGCGCTCGAAAAAACAGATTTATCCAAAGTAAAATTAATGTGGGTGAATTATCCGCATATGCCAACGGGTCAACTTCCTTCAGATCTTTTTTTTGAATCGCTAATTGCTTTTGCAACGAAGCATCAAATATTGATTTGTCATGACAATCCGTATAGTTTTATTTTAAATGAATCACCTAAAAGTTTGCTTGCAGTAAAAGGCGCCAAAGAAGTGGTGGTTGAATTAAATTCTTTAAGCAAAAGTTCTAACATGGCTGGTTGGAGAGTGGGTATGTTGGCTGGAAAAAAAGAACGTATCGAGGAAGTGTTACGTTTTAAATCCAATATGGATAGTGGTATGTATTTACCAATACAACTCGCTGCTGCAAAGGCGCTAAGCCTTGGAAAAGATTGGTATGATAGCATTAATGTGATTTACAAAGCACGTAGAGAAAAAGTATTTGAGTTATTGGACTTATTAAACTGCACTTATTCAAAAACGCAGGTAGGCATGTTTGTGTGGGCTAGTATACCTGCGTCTTATGCCGATGGTTTTGCTTTAAGTGATAAAGTGCTTTACGACGCCAATGTTTTTATTACGCCTGGTGGCATTTTTGGAACGGGCGGAAATGCATTTATAAGAATTAGTTTATGTGCGCCCGTAGAGCGTTTTGAACTTGCTATTGAAAGGGTTAAAAATGCAGGTATTGTATTATAAATTGTAGAACAATGATTGTAACGATAATTGGTACGGGTTTAATTGGTGGTTCGATGGCACTTACTTTAAAAGAGAAGGGCTTTGCCACAAAAGTGATAGGGGTAGATGCGAGTGAGCAGCATTTGGCCCAGGCACTCGCACTTGGTATTATTGATGAAGCGCATACTTTACAAGATGCCGTTGCGCTGTCTGATTTAATCATTATTGCGACACCTATCAATGCCGCCGAAAATTTACTGCCCCAAATACTTGATATCACAAATAAGCAAGTGGTGATGGATGTGGGTTCCACCAAAGACAATATTTGTAAAATTGCTGGGGCGCATCCAAAAAGGGGGCGTTTTGTGGCTACGCACCCTATGTGGGGTACCGAGTACAGTGGGCCGGAAGCTGCAGTAAAAAATGCTTTTACCGACAAGGCTACGGTTATCTGTTCTAAAGAAGCCAGCGACCCAGATGCTGCTGCCCTGGTGGAGCAGGTGTATCAGACCCTGGGAATGCACCTTTTGTACATGGATGCGGATGCCCATGATGTACACGTTGCATACATTAGTCATATTTCTCATATAACATCTTTTGCCCTTGCAAACACCGTTTTGGAGAAGGAAAGGGAAGAAGATGCCATTTTTGAGCTGGCGAGTGGTGGTTTTGAGAGTACGGTTCGCCTTGCCAAGAGTAATCCAAGTATGTGGGTTCCAATCCTCATGCAGAATAAAGAGAACGTTTTAGACGTTCTTAATGAACATATCTCTCAATTAAGAAAATTTAAGGCAAGCTTAGAGAAGGAAGATCCCGATTATTTGCTTGAATTAATTGAGAAAGCCAATGGAATTAAGCGGATTTTAAAATAGGCCCGCTTAGCCAAAACAGGCTTAGAATAAATAAAAAACAGGCAAAACCCTACCTTATAAGTACCTTTGCCGCAAAATTTTTACTACATGACGACATTTGAAGAGTTGGGAATTGATGCTAGATTGATTCAGTCAACCACAGAATTAGGGTACGTGAACCCTACAGCAATCCAAGAACAAGCAATCCCGGTTTTACTAAGTGGAACCAAGGATTTTATTGGCTTGGCACAAACAGGAACAGGAAAAACAGCCGCTTTTGGACTACCTCTATTACATATCATAGATGAAAAGGCAAAATACCCGCAAGCACTCGTTGTTTGTCCTACCAGAGAACTTTGCATGCAAATTGTAAAGGAAGTTGAATTATTTAAGAAATACATGCCAGGTATTTCTGTAGTTGCCGTATATGGCGGTACTTCAATTGGCTTACAAATTAGAGACTTAAAAAGAGGGGTGCAAATTATTGTGGCAACCCCAGGTCGTTTAATTGATTTGATTGAGCGTAAAGCAATCAACCTAGAGCAAATACAATACGTTGTTTTAGATGAAGCGGATGAAATGCTTAACATGGGCTTTCAGGATGATATCGAATTCATCTTAAAAAATACACCACAGCGCGAAAGCACTTGGTTATTTAGTGCAACCATGCCACCAGAAATTAGAAAGGTGAGCAAGCGTTACATGAAAGATCCTGTAGAAGTAACCGTTGGTAAAGTAAATACGTCTAACAAAAGTATTGATCACCAATATTATGTTACATCGGCACAACACCGTTACCAAACCCTTAAAAGAATCATTGATTTTAATCCGGGTATTTATGGTATCATTTTTACCAGAACTAAAATTGATGCGCAAGAAATTTCTGAACGTTTAACACGCGAAGGATATGATATTGACGCTTTACATGGCGATCTTACACAAGCTCAGCGTGACAAAGTAATGGGGCAGTTTAGAGATAAAACTTTACAACTCCTTATTGCTACAGACGTTGCTGCTAGAGGGATTGACGTACAAGGAATTACACACGTAATCAACTACGAATTACCAGATGACGTAGAAGTTTATACGCACCGAAGTGGTAGAACTGGACGTGCTGGTTTACAAGGTATTTGTATTTCAATTGTGCACTCAAAAGAGATGTACAAGTTCAAGCAAATTGAACGTATCAATAATTCTAAGTTTTCTAAACTAGATATTCCAAGTGGTAAAGATGTTTGCCGCAAACAATTTTTCTTTTTCATGGAAAAATTATTGTCTGCAGATATTAGCCACGGAGATTATGAAACTTATGTACCCATGCTTGCAGAAAAATTTGCCGACGTAAGCAAAGAAGATGTACTTAAGCGTGTGGCTGCCATGGAGTTTGATCGTTTCTTAAAATATTACGAAAACGCCGAAGATTTAAACCATAGAGATAAGGGTAGACGCGAACAAAGCGATGCGCCAGATCAAGCAAGACGTAGAGATGGTAGAGACCGTGATGGTGGTAGAGGTGATAATAGAAAAGAATATGCAAGAGGTGGTGGTAATGGTTATAGCCGACTTTTTGTAAACCTTGGTACCAAAGATGGGTTTTACAAAGCAAGTTTCTTGCAATATATCTTAGACATGAGTGATCTTAAAAAAGATGTTTTAGGTCGTATTGATATGAAGGATATGAACTCTTGGATTGAAATCGAAAAGGGTGCTGCTAAACAAATGGTGAATGCACTTGATGGTAAGAACTATAAAGGCCGACGCATTCGTATGAATGATGCTGACAGTGGCGGTGAGCGCAGACCAAGACGTGGCGAGTAATTTTATATTGAATAATTTTTTTTATGGAGCAAGCAATCGAAACAAAAAAAGGAGTGGAAGCACTTCTACAAAAAAGACCCTTAATTATCTCTGGACCCTGCAGTGCAGAAACAGAAGAGCAAGTAATTCAAACAGCTACCAGACTAGCTGCAACCGGTAAAGTAGATATTTTACGTGCTGGAATTTGGAAGCCGCGTACGCGTCCTGGTAGTTTTGAAGGTATAGGTACCAAAGGGTTGCCTTGGTTACAGCAAGCAAAAAAAGAATCTGGACTGCCTGTGGCAGTTGAGGTAGCTACTGCTAAACAAGTAGAAGATGCGCTTCATTTTGGTGTCGATGTTTTATGGATTGGTGCAAGAACCACCGTAAATCCTTTTAGTGTGCAAGATGTTGCGGATGCATTAAAAGGAGCTGATGTTCCCGTGTTAATTAAAAACCCTATCAATCCAGATTTAGAATTATGGATTGGTGCTGTAGAACGCGTTGCAAATGCAGGCATTAAAAATATTGGGTTGATACATAGAGGCTTCAGTTCTTATGGAAATACCGAATATAGAAATGCGCCTATGTGGCATTTGGCAATCGAAATGAAACGCCGTAACCCAGGCATGTTGCTCATCAATGACCCTTCGCATATTTGTGGTAGAAGAGATATTTTAATGGATGTTGCACAAAAAGCAATTGACCTTGATTTTGATGGACTCATTATTGAAAGCCATATCGATCCAGACAATGCTTGGAGCGATGCTAAACAACAAGTAACGCCTGAGCGTCTTGGCGAAATGATTGGTTCAATTGTTTGGAGAACGGAAGAAATTGATTCTGAAGAATTGCATGCAGTGATGGAAAAAATGCGTCAGCAAATTAACCAGCTTGATGATGAATTGTTGCAACTTATTGGTCAGCGTATGAAAGTTGCTGATAAAATTGGGCAGTATAAAAAAGACAATAACATTACCATTTTACAAACCAATAGATGGAATGCAATTTTGGAGCGCGCATACGAAAGAGGCGAGAAGCTTGGACTTAGTCAAGAATTTATTACCAAATATTTTGATGCGGTACATATGGAAAGTATCAACCATCAAAATAAAATCATGAACTCCTAATTAGGAGCTCGTGTTTAATATTTTACGGATGAAAAAAAGAACTTTTCATTTTTCTGGCAAAGCGGTTAACTACTATTTTGATGCTTCTTTTGATGCATTAAAAAAATTAGTACCTGTTGAGTCGGGTGTAATTATTACAGATGAAAATGTTTTTGAAGCACATAAAAAAAAGTTTAAAGGTTGGTCTACTATTGTTTTAAAACCTGGCGAGCAATATAAAGTTCAGCAAACAGTAGACGTTATTATTGATAGGCTCATTGAATTTGGAGCCGATCGTCAAACCACTTTAATTGGTGTAGGCGGCGGCGTTATTACAGATATTACGGGTTATTTAGCAAGCATATATATGCGCGGTATAGCGGTAGGTTTTGTGCCTACTTCTTTACTTGCTATGGTAGATGCTTCTATAGGTGGTAAAAATGGTATTGATGTGGGTGTCTATAAAAATATGGTAGGTATTATTCGCCAACCTAATTTTTTACTTTTCGATACCAGCTTTTTAAAATCTTTACCATTAGCTGAATGGCAAAATGGCTTTGCAGAAATTATAAAGCATGCTGCAATTAAAGATGCCGTACTTTTTAAACAATTACAGTCATATACGCTTGCTGCATATAAAAAGAACTTGTCTTTAACGGCAAAACTTGTAGAGCGAAATGTAATGATCAAAACCAAAGTGGTACTTGCCGATGAGTTTGAAAAGGCTGATCGCAAGCTTTTAAACTTTGGTCACACCCTTGGGCATGCACTAGAAAATACCTACGAGTTAAGTCATGGTCAGGCCATAAGTATTGGCATGACCTATGCGGCCGTTATTTCAGAACAGTTATCGAGTTTCAAACATAGACACGCGCTTGTTGCACTTTTGGAAAAGTATGGTTTGCCAACCTATGCTTCCTTTAATACCAATAAGGCTATTTCTATTTTGCAAAAGGATAAGAAAAAAACAAAAGATGCAGTGCATTATATTTTGTTAGAAAAACTAGGCAAAGCTATTATTCAAACCATTCCATTTGTGACACTTGAAAAAATATTAAAAGGGATTCAATCATGATGCTTGCGCGCGTTACACCTTCTATTATTTCTGGAACTATTACAGCACCTGCTAGTAAAAGTAGTATGCAGCGAGCGTGTGCTGCTGCCTTAATTAGAAAAGGTGAAACCATTATAAAAAATCCGGGTGTTAGTAACGATGATTTGGCTGCAATAGATGTTATTCAAAAGCTAGGCGCTGTTGTTACAAAATTAGAAAACCAAGATTTACATATTGTTTCTGGCGGCGTAAACCCAGCAAGTAACACCATTAATTGTGGTGAGAGTGGGCTTGGTATTCGCATGTTTACACCTATTGCTGCGTTGAGTGATAACCCTATAACAATAATGGGTATGGGAAGTTTAACAACTAGACCCATGCATTTTTTTGATGAGATTTTACCGCAGGTGGGCGTATCTATTACTTCTAATGCCGGTAAATTACCACTACAAATACAAGGCCCAATTAAGCCACAAAATATTACGGTAGATGGATCGCTCAGTTCTCAATTTTTGACAGGATTATTAATGGCTTATGGCGGTGCCTGTGCAAATGATTGTACCATCACTGTTACTAGTTTAAAAAGCAAACCTTATATCGATCTTACACTTGCAGTAATGAATCATTTTGGTTGGAACGTCGAGTGTATGAATCATGAGCAGTTTGTTTTTAAAGCACCGATTAACGCGTTAGAAAATACAACTATAAAATATCAGGTAGAAGGGGATTGGAGTGGCGCTTCTTTTTTACTTGTGGCTGGTGCTATTGCTGGAGGTATTGTAGTAGAAGGGTTAGATCCATTTTCTACACAAGCAGATAAAGCAGTTTTACAAGCTTTAATTGACTGTGGTTGTCAAATTTCTATACAACCTACAAAAATTGAAATTGCACCACTTCCACTAAAAGCATTTCATTTTAATGCTACTGATTGTCCTGATTTATTTCCTCCACTTGTTGCTCTTGCGTCTTATTGTACAGGCAAAACAGTGATAGAAGGGGTGAGTAGACTTGCGCATAAAGAAAGTGATAGAGCAATTACATTGCAACAAGAGTTTGGAAAATTAGGGGTGTCAATTGTACTACAAGATGACCTAATGATTATTGAAGGAGGCAAGGGGGTTAATGGTGCTACTGTTCATTCAAGACATGATCATCGCATTGCTATGGCCTGTGCTGTAGCTGCTTTAAAAGCAAATGGCGTTGTTGAAATTGAAGAGGCCGATGCGATTAACAAATCCTATCCTGATTTTTTCAAAGACCTTTCGTATCTTAAAGCCACGGTTGACTACAAGTAAACGGCAGTCATAAATTTTTTACCCATGAATACTTTTGGACATTTATTTCGAGTACATATTTTTGGTGAGTCACATGGTGCTTGTGTGGGCATAACTATAGATGGATGTCCTGCAGGTTTGCCGCTTCAAGAATCAGATTTTTTAGAAGATACCGAAAGAAGAAAAGGGGGTGTTCAAAAAGGTACTACGCCACGTAAAGAAGACGACCTGCCAATTTTTAAGTCAGGTATTTTTAAAGGATTTACAACCGGAGCGCCTATTACTATTTTATTTGAAAATAACAATACTAGATCCGAAGATTACGACAAGCATCGTGAAGTGCCCCGTCCAGGTCACGCCGATTTTACTGCACACGCAAAATATGGTGGCTTTGAAGATTATAGGGGAGGTGGACATTTTAGCGGCAGGTTAACCGTATGCTTAGTTGCCGCTGGTGTCATTGCAAAAAAATTATTGGCAAAAACTAGAGGTATTCAAGTGCATTCAAAAATTTTAGAAATTGGTGGCCACGCCGATTTGGAAAAAGGTTTACAAGTTGCCATTGATGCAAAAGATAGCATTGGCGGCATAGTAGATTGCACTGCTTCTAATTTACCAGTTGGTCTAGGAGAACATTTTTTTGATTCGGTAGAATCTTTGTTGTCGCACGCTGTTTTTTCTATTCCCGCAGTTAGAGGTATCGAGTTTGGAACAGGCTTTGCCGCTGCAAAAATGTTTGGGGTGGACCACAACGACGCCATTTTGGATGCCTCTGGTAAAACAAGTACCAACCATGCTGGCGGAATAGTGGGGGGGATTACCAATTCAAACGACCTCTATTTTAAAATTGCTATAAAACCAACCGCTTCAACACCCAAAGAACAGCAAAGCTGGAACTGGGAGCGCAATATAGTAGAGCCTTTCTCCGTTAAGGGAAGGCACGATTTGTGTATTGCACTTCGTGTCCCTGTTGTTTTAGAGGCTGTAACTTCCATTGTTTTGGTAGATTTGATGCTTCGAGCACAGCAAATGCCTTTGATTATCAAGGATTAAATGATTATTATGGAGTCTAGTTACATCTATCATATTACAACTGCTGCTGCTTGGGAAAAAGCACAACTTGAGGGTGCTTATACTGCAGATAGTTTAGCAACCGAAGGATTTATTCATTGCAGTACTACCGATCAGGTTGCTGGTGTTTTAGACCGTTATTACAAGGGGCAAACGGGTTTAGTAAAGCTTACAATTGACAAATCTAAAGTAACCAGCCCTCTAATATTTGAATTAGCAACCTCTATTAATGAGGTTTTTCCGCATATCCACGGCCCCATCAATTTATCAGCTATTGTAAAGGTTGATTTTATCTAAATAATTGAATTACATTTTCTTGTGATTGCTATTTCAATTTTTAATTGAATATACTGGCTTCCTGATTTTGTATTTTTTTACTTTTCACTGTTATTTTTTGTAGCTTTAAGGATATGCCCAGCATTCTTAAAAACCTTTTAATGTTACTCCTGACCAGCGCTTTATGGGTTGTGCAGGCTAGTGCTCAGCAAAATGTTGATACGGCTGCAAATTTTTACTTTCAGGAGGTTGGATATAGGCCGGTTGGTCCTATTAAAAAAGGTACTGCCAGTTATTATAGCCTCAAATTTGAGGGAAGAAAAACGGCAACTGGTGCTACTTTTAGCCATGTCAAATATACCGCAGCTAGTAACGGTTTTCCCTTAGGTACTTATCTTTTGGTGACGAACCCCAAAAACCAACAATTTGTTGTTGTGAAAATCAACGATAGAATGCATAAGTCTATGTCCAAAAAAGGGCGAATTGTTGATTTGACAAGGGTGGCAGCCAAAGAAATTGGCATATTTAAGCAAGGAATAGGGAAGGTTTTAGTCCAAAAAGTAGAAAAACTGCCAAATAAGTAGAATTTACACCTATTGAGCTAAATTAATACGCTACTTTTTGATTAATTTTTTCTCAAAATCACTTTCAGCTTGTATTTTTGCAATAATTAATAAAAAACTGTTTATGAAGAAATTACTCTTTTCTTTAATCGTGATTGGAATGGCTGTTTCTGCTACTGCGCAAACTACCCCAATCAGTTATAAAAAAAGACCATCAATTGGATTCCATTTTCAATTGCAAGATGTAACAACTGCAGCTTTAATTGGTGCTGGTTCACCATCATCTGTTATCACCAACAATCAGTGGACTAAAATTAAAGATTTAGATCCAGGTATGTCTTTTCAGTATGTAGAAGGCCTTTCTGATTATGTTGACTTACAAGTAAACGTTGGAGCTTCTTCAGTAAGATATCCATTCAGAGCAAAATCTGGTATTGCAGTTCCTGCAGCTAAAAGATTGTTACTTGAAGCGGATGTTGCTGTGAATGTAAAATTATTAAAGGATAATTATTTCTTAGTTCCTTACTTTACTATTGGTGCTGGTGCGTCTATGTACGGTGGAACTTATTTTGCTACCTATGCTCCAATTGGACTTGGCTTGCAATTTAAATTAGGAAATGACAATTTCTTGACTACAAATTTTGTGCACAAAACTGCGATGTCAACTTTAGCAACCAATCATTTAACATACAACATTGGTGTTGTTTCTCCAATTAAGGACAGACCAGAGCCTGTTAAAGTTACACCTCCACCACCACCACCAGCTCCTGAAAAGGATAGCGACAATGATGGATTGGTAGATAGTAAAGACAAATGTCCTACTGTTCCTGGAGTTGCAAAATATGATGGTTGCCCTGTACCTGATACAGATGGTGATGGTGTGAATGACGAAAACGATAAATGCCCAACTGTAAAAGGTTTAGCTAAATACCAAGGTTGTCCAATTCCTGATACTGATAAAGATGGTATCAACGATGAAGAAGATAAATGCCCTACTGTAGCTGGTGTTGCTCGTTACCAAGGTTGTCCTGTGCCAGATACAGATAATGATGGTGTAAACGACGAAGAAGATAAGTGTCCAACGCTTGCTGGTGTTAAAGAAAACAATGGTTGCCCTGCAATCAAGCAAGAAGTTGCTAAAACTGTTTTAGATGGTGCTAAGAAAATTACTTTTGTAACTGGTAGCGCTAAATTAGCTTCTAGCTCTTTCAAAGGTTTAAATAAAGTAGCAAAAGCTTTAAATGATGATGCTAACTTAAAATTAACTGTTGAAGGTCATTGCGATAACACAGGTACTGATGCTATCAATGATCCTCTATCTGAAAACCGTGCTAAATCTGTTCAATCTTACTTAACAACAAAAGGTAAAGTTGATGCAGCAAAAATTATGGTTGTTGGTTACGGTTCTAAAAATCCAATTGCTGATAACAAAACTGCAAAAGGACGTGCTGCTAACAGAAGAGTAGAACTAAAATTAAATTACTAATACGTAATTGAACTCGATATTAAAAGAGCTGCCTTACGGCAGCTCTTTTTTTTGTCAAAAATTTTCAGCTCAGTTGCGAAATAAGGATTGTGTAAAAAATAAACATATCTGAATTTAGAGTGGATCTACATTGATAACAATGCTCACTGATCTATACCTTTTGTTGGTTTGCAAAATTATGATTTGTTGTTGCAATCTATTTTTAAATGTGCCAATGCTTACTTGTTGTTTTGGAATCTTACAAAGCAGTTCCCACAAATATTGGTTTCTAATACGGTCTACAACGGGTTGTGCAGGCCCAGTAATATATTTACCGTAACTGCTGCTCAAACCCCGCATTAATATATTTGCGGCCTCCTGTGCTATGTTTTTATCTACGTGCTTGCAAGTAATAAGTATGATTCGTGAAAATGGAGGATAATTAAAGGCCTGTCTATTGTGTATTTCAAAATCAAATAGTGCTGGATAGTTATGCTGTTGCACAAATTGTAATACAGGATGGTTGGCCTGGCTTACCTGAATCAGTACCTTTCCTTGATCATCTTTTCGACCTGCGCGCCCACTTACTTGCTCCATCAGTTGATAGGCTTTTTCATTAACCCTAAAATCTGTGAAGCTTAATATACCGTCGGCGTCAATAATGCCTACTAGATTTACGTGTTCAAAATCGAGTCCTTTAACAACCATTTGTGTGCCAACCAAAATATCAATGGCGCGTTGTTCAAATAATTTAATGAGGGCGTCGTGTTCATTTTTTCCTTTTACGCTATCATGATCCATGCGTGCAATTCGAGCATCGGGTAATAGTTCCGATAGGAGTTCTTGTATTTGCTCGGTGCCAAAATTCTTTTGTGTAAACTGGTTGCTACCGCAAGCGGCGCACTGATGCACAACTGGGTAATTGCTACCGCAGTAATGACAGGTTAATGTATTTTTTGCTTTATGGTAGGTGAGGGTTACGTCGCACTGTTTACACTGTGGAATCCATCCACAGGTATCACAAATCATGTAGGGCGCATAACCTCTTCGGTTCTGGAATAAGATAACCTGTTTATTTTTTGCGAGCGTTTCTTGTATGGCTGCAATAAGTGGTTCGGTGAGGGCCACTTTTCCTTTTTTAGGTAATTTTTGAATATTGATAATATCAATGGTAGGGAGTGTTGCCGCACCAAAACGTTCTTGTAAACTTACTAGGCCAAATTTTTGTTGAAGCGCATTGTAATACGATTCAATAGAAGGGGTTGCGCTACCTAATAATACTTTGGCATTAAAGAGGGTTGCATAATATATAGCAGCGTCTCTTGCATGGTAACGGGGTGCAGGATCTTGTTGCTTGTAGGAAGCATCATGCTCTTCGTCGGCAATAATAAGTCCTAAATTTTTAAACGGTAATAAAAGAGATGATCTGGCACCTAATACAATTTTTATTTGTCCCGAATTTACTTTGTTCCAAATTTCAACGCGTTCGTTGGCATTAAATTTCGAATGGTAAATAGCAATTTTGTCGCCAAAATAATATTGTAATCGGCGAATCATTTGCGCCGTTAAAGCAATTTCAGGAAGCATGTACAGTGCCTGCTGACCCTTTGCTATAAAGGATTCTATGAGTTTAATATAAATCTGCGTTTTACCACTCGCCGTTACACCATGCATTAAGCAAACAGGTTTTGTGTCAAACAAGGTAACAAGGTTATTGTAGGCATTTGTTTGTGCTTCTGATAAGGTATAGGTGTTTTCTAATTCGGCATTATTTATTCCGTAATTAAAACGGTCTACTGCTTTTTTTTCTGCTATTAAAATCCCTTTTTCAATAAGTCCTTTTAATTGTGCTGCACTTGCACCTGCTTTTTTTAATAGGTCTGATTGGATTACAGTATCCTGCGATTTTTGCAAATGTAGAAATGCAAGTAGCAGTTCCATTTGTTTGGGTGCCTTTGTCCAGTTGTTTAATAGTATTTCTATACTTGCTTCGCTACTATAGTTTTCTGATAAACGAATAAATGTTTCTCTTTTTGCTTTGTATTTATCTTTTAATGCTTCCCAAATAAAGCATACTTCTTTTTCAATGAGTTTTTTAATGAGCGGATACACGTGTGAACTGTCTACTAATTGTTGCACTTCCGAAAGTCTTAATTCCTTTTTGATGTGCAGCGCTTCGGCTACAATATATTCGTTATCCGTTAAATCAGAAAAATCGAGGGTACGGTCTTCGTTCCAAATTAAAATACTCTCACTGGTTAATTTTAAATTGGCGGGTACTGCGGCTTGCATCACTTCTCCTTCGGTACACATATAATAGGCCGCAATCCATTCCCAAAATTCCAATTGTGTAGGGTGTAGGATGGGGGTTTCGTCTATTACCTGTAAGATTTCTTTGGGTTCAAAAGCAGCAGGCTTTTCGAGGGTAATTTTTTTAATAATGCCTGCATATTTTTTGTTGCGCCCTAGTAATACTTCCACTCTTATACCTGGACTTACGAGGGCCTGAAACCTAGCAGGAATAGCCCATGTGTAGTTTTTTGGTAAAGCAAGTGGTATAATAATTTCTGCAAACAAGGTCCCAATTTTTTGCTAAAATACGCTTAAAACGGTTGGGTATTTGCGGTATCTTTTTAGGCCTTCTTCCATTATTTGGTAGGCTTTTGCTTTTAATGCTGGTAGGTCTTCCATGGTTAAGCCTTCTACTGGAATATCCGCTAAATATACCACCCTACTTTTGCCTGGGGTAATTGAAAAAACCGTACTAAAATGCATGCGCTCGATGGTGTCAATAAATAGGAGTGGCTTGATGGGTGTTTGCGTTTCAATAGCGATTCGGAAAGCGCCATCAAAAAAGGATTTAAGGGGTTGTTCCGATTCGTTAAATGTACCTTCTGGGAATAAAAAAATAGATAGCCCATCAGCAATAGCCTGCTTTAATGCCTTAACACTTTGGGATCTTCTTTCAGCATTACTTCTGTCCACAAGTATGACTGCTTGTCTATAAATCCATCCAAACACCGGAATTTTTGATGACTCATATTTGCCGAGTATACGCAGTGGGCTATGTTTCAGCAATACAATAGGAGGGATGTCCATGTAGGAATTGTGGTTGGCAATAAAAATATATTGCCTGCTTTTTTCATGTTCTATTTCATGAATTTCTTGGTGTCTAACACCTAAAAAAATATACCAAACCCCAGCCCATATTTTGCACAAATGATAAATAAAATTGCCGCCTTTTACCCTTCCAAATGGAATGGCTAAAAAAACAAATGGCATCACGCATAGCATTACAAAAACAAAAGTAAGTAGTGCGTAAATGCTATAGATATATCTGATGATGCGAATTCCCCAATTCATGGGTGCTAACTTAAGCAATTTTTCAATTGCTTACTAGACAAGAATTATTATAATGTGTAAACTGCTGCTAGCACAAAGTTGGAGGCGCAGCTTGTATACCCTGTTTTTGTATCAAATAATGGCGTATTACCTCTATCTAATCTAAATTCAGGGATTAGGGTTAGTTTTTTAACTTTTATTTTTCCAGACAAAGTGGTAGCATTTATACTGCCAATTCCAATTGGATTCAAATTTCGATCACTAAAAAAATCTTCTCTAATGGTTAATCCAAATATTTCGTTAAGGTCGTAATTAACATAAAATGCTTTTGTAGTCCAATTACTAAATATGGTACCCACTTTTTGTTGGTTGATACTTCCATCAAATGCGGCACTAATTTTATCTGATAAAGTGGCAAGCAGCACCAAATTATATTGTTTAGTGATATCTCCATGCACAAGATTTAAATAGCCTTTCAATTTATTATTGGGGGAGGCTGTACTAAATTGTGCTATTATATATTTGGGGTTTTTATTAAAGCTTGAATAGTCTGTAGGGTCAGCAACACCTATCATAATTGCTGATTTATCACCTAAACTTATATCTGCTTTAATACCTGTATGAAAAAATGGACCATATGAAAATCCATAGGACATACTATAATTTCTATTGCTTGTAGCGTCTAGTAATTCATATCCTATATGCGTAGAAAACTTTCCAGTAGTTAATTTAAGTTTATCAGAAACTAAGTAGGAGAGTGTTGCTTGTTTAATATTCGATATTACATCATGGTCATTATAAGAAAATTCATTGGCTCTTTTTCCGACGCCTAGGTCAACACTAGCGATTAATTTTCCAATACTTTGGTCGATTTTAATACTCGCCATACCAAGTTGAAAACTGTTGTGGGAATTTGTAAAACTGGTATAGTTATTATTGCTGCCGTCGCCGTTTTTTAGTAATCCCCTAAAGTAGCCATCTACATAAGCTGTAAATGTGGTGTTAGATTTTTTTGTACTGTCTTTTTGAGCAAATGAGGGAACAATAGTGCAGCAAATTGCACTAGCAATTAGAATTTTCTTTAACATTGTGTTGGTTTTTTTAAACTAAGAGGTACAGTCTTAAATTCTGGTCAGAGAATTTAGTCAAGACTGTACCTTGTTTTTTTATATTTTATGTGGGTTTCTGCCATATTTTTCATCGTGTTGTGTTGCATCTAATCCAATTTCTTCTTCTTCCTGACTAACGCGTAATGGAAGCATTAAGCTTATTGTTTTAAAAATGAGTAGTGATACTAAAAAGCTGTACGCTACCACAATTACAAGTGCTTTTAGTTGTGTTATAAAGAATTCAGTATTACCATATAGTAAACCCTCAGCGCCAGCACCATTTACGGTTTTAGTAGCAAAAATGCCTGTCATGATCATACCTACCATTCCGCCAACTCCATGGCATGGGAAAACGTCTAATGTATCATCTAATTTAGATTTTGATTTATAGTAGACCGCTAAATTTGAAATGATAGCAGCTGTAAAACCAATAAAAATACTTTGCGGAACTGCTACAAAACCAGCGGCAGGCGTTATAGCTACTAGTCCTACTACAGCACCAATACAAAATCCAAGTACTGATGGTTTTTTGCCACGCATGACGTCAAAAAACATCCATGATAAGCCGGCAGCAGCAGCTGCAGTATTGGTGGTAGCAAAAGCAGTTACCGCAAGTGCATTTGCGCCTAGTGCAGAACCAGCATTAAATCCAAACCAACCAAACCATAATAAACTTGTTCCAATTAAAACATAAGGGATATTAGCAGGGGGGATTTCTTGTTGTTCTAAATGTGCTTTTCTTCTTTTTAATACAAGTGCACCAGCTAAGGCTGCACAACCTGCCGATATGTGTACGACTGTTCCGCCCGCAAAATCTAAAGCACCCATTTTAAATAAAACACCTTCAGGATGCCATGTCCAATGTGCAATAGGAGCATATACTAAAAGACTAAATAATACAATGAATAAAATATAGGAAGTAAACTTTACTCTTTCAGCCACAGCACCTACAACTAAGCCTGGGGTAATGATGGCAAACATGAGTTGAAAAAGTGCAAATAAGCCAAGTGGTATAGAAGGTGCTAAACTCCATGGAGCTCCGCTGCTTACTCCTTTCATAAATATATGCGTAGTTGGATTTCCAATCCAGCCTCCTAATGATTCACCAAAGCACAAACTGTAGCCAACCGTTACCCAAATAATCGTAACTACACCTGTTGCTACCACACTTTTAATCATGGTAGAAATCACATTTTTCCGGTGTACCATGCCGCCATAGAAAAAGGCTAAGCCTGGGGTCATTAAAAAAACAAGAGCGGTAGCTACTAATATCCAAGTAATATCTGCTCCGTTGTAAAACCCTGCTTTGTCTTCAAAGCTAAGTTCGGGAGGTGCAAAAATGGCGAGGATAGCCACAATCAATAGCACTAAAAACGGCGCTACGTTGTATACATTTAACTTTTTTTGGTACATAAATAATAAATTATAATTATATGAGTAATTATACCCTAAATTAATAAAAATAAAGTATTAAATATTGTAAAATATAAACATTAAATAATTTATAATGTGAATAGTATTTTGGATATAATGAATAGAAATTCGTTTAAATAAAAAGTATAATTAATAAAAATGCCTGATTTAATCAAAAATCAGGCATTAAGGATAATATATTACAAAATAAATTATATATTAATTAAGTAGCTTTTGTCTTTAGATTCTAATGAAGAATACCCCATAAGGTACTCATCTACCTTTCTAGCACACTCCCGGCCTTCACTAATAGCCCATACCACTAATGATTGCCCTCGTCGTGCATCTCCTGCGGCAAATACTTTATTGACGCTCGTTTCATAATCCGTTTCATTGGCGAATACATTACCTCTGGCATCCAGTTTTACGCCAATTTCATCAATAAACCCTTTGTGTTGAGGGTGTAAAAAGCCCATGGCTAAAAATGCTTTTTGGCAAGGGATAATTCGGGTTGTTCCTTCTATTTCTTCAAATCTAGCCGGTTTGTCGGGAGTTGAAGCTTTCCAAGAGATATCTACAAGTTCAATCCCTGTAAGTTTTCCGCCTTCTCCCACAAAACGTTTGGTAAGTACCGCCCATTCTCTATTTGCACCTTCTTCGTGTGAGCTTGATGTTTTTAAAGTCATAGGATAGGAAGGCCAAGGCATCATATCTGTTCTGGAGGTAGGAGGCTTTGGCATAAGCTCTAACTGCGTAACAGAAGTAGCCCCTTGTCTATTAGAAGTACCCACACAGTCACTTCCTGTATCGCCACCGCCAATTACAATTACGTTTTGACCTGTTGCTAATATGGGTTGGCCAATTACTTCTTTATTACTTACTCTTTTGTTTTGCTGTTTTAAAAAATCCATGGCAAAATATACACCTTCTAAATCTCTACCCGGAATATCTAAATCTCTTGGAATGGTTGATCCAGTTGCAATAACAACAGCATGGTGCTCATTTATTATTTCCTCCATTTTTATGGTAATACCAATATTGGTATTGCATGAAAAAACAACACCTTCCGCTTCTAGTAATTGTATGCGTCTATCAATTACCCATTTTTCTAATTTAAAATCGGGGATGCCATACCTTAAAAGTCCTCCTGGTGCATCATCTCTTTCAAAAACTGTAACATGGTGTCCTGCATAATTTAATTGAGCAGCAGTGGCAAGTCCTGCAGGCCCAGATCCAATGACTGCAATTTTTTTACCCGTTCTAATGTTTGGATTTTTAGGCCTCACAAATCCTTTTTCAAAAGCAATTTCGATAATATGCTTTTCAATTTCTTCGATAGCAATAGCGGGTTGATTGATGCCAAGTACACAAGCACTTTCACAGGGTGCAGGACAAATGCGTCCAGTAAACTCAGGAAAATTATTGGTGACACTTAATATTTCATACGCTTCTTCCCAATTGCTATTATATACAGCGTCGTTAAATTCTGGAATGATATTGCCTAAAGGACAACCATTATGACAAAATGGAACACCGCAGTTCATGCATCTTCCAGATTGCTCATTTAATTTTTGGTCAGAATAGCGTTCTACAAATTCATTGTAGTCTTTTACTCTTTCTTGTGGCGCCCTTTTATTTGGCAGTTCTCTAGTAAATTCAATAAATCCGGTAGGCTTACCCATCTATAAAAAATTTAAATCGCTTTTTGATTGTTTTTTTCTTTTTGTAAAAGCACTGCTTTATAATCTCTCGGAAATACTTTTACAAAATGTGCTAATTGGTTGTCAAAATCAGACATGATAAACTGTGCTACTTTACTTTCAGTTAAAGCAGCATGCTGCTCAATCATTTTTTGCAAGTAGCTTTTATCAGATGCGTCTAAAGGATCTAAATCCACCATTTCGGTGTTGCATTTATCTGCAAAATCCCCAGCTGTATCATAAATGTAAGCGACACCGCCGCTCATGCCCGCTGCAAAGTTTCTGCCCGTTTCTCCTAATATAATAGCTTTACCTCCCGTCATGTATTCGCAACCATGATCACCAACACCTTCCACTACAACTTCTGCACCAGAGTTTCTTACTGCAAAACGTTCGCCGGCTTTACCTCTAATAAAGGCCTTGCCTGACGTTGCACCATAAAGAGCCACGTTTCCAATAATACTATTATGCTCTGCAACAAATGTTGCCTTCTTACTTGGATAAATAATAAGTGAAGCGCCGCTTAAACCTTTTCCAAAATAATCGTTGGCATCGCCTTCTATTTCTAGGGTAACACCTTTTGTATTAAAGGCTCCAAAACTTTGGCCCGCGGTTCCAGTAAATGTATAATGAATGGTTCCTTCAGGTAGGCCAGCAGCTTTATATTTTTTAGTGATTTCGTTGGATACAATCGTGCCCGTTGTTCTATCAATATTAGTGATTGGGAAAGCCGCTTTTACTTTTTTGCCAGACTCGATGGCATCTTTAGCAGCTTCTAATAATTTCCAGTCCAAAACATTTGACAGTTCATGATCCTGCGCTTCTTGTTTGTATAGGCCAGTAGAAGCATCTGCTGGTTCTTTGTATAAAATACTTGATAAATCTAGTTTGCTATATTTCCAATGGGTAATATCGTCGCGCATTTCAAGTGCATCCACTTGACCTACCATTTCATCGATGGTTTTAAAGCCAAGCTCTGCCATTATTTCACGCAGTTCCTCAGTAATAAATGAAAAAAAGTTAACAATATGATCGGGGTTGCCGGTAAAGCGTTTGCGTAATTCAGGATCCTGAGTAGCAACACCAACAGGACAGGTATTTAAATGACATTTGCGCATCATAATGCAACCTTCCACAATAAGAGCAGCTGTGGCAACACCCCATTCTTCTGCACCTAAGAGCGTAGCCACGGCAATGTCTCTACCCGTTTTCATCTGACCATCTGCTTGCACCGTAATTCTAGAGCGTAATTTGTTTTTTACAAGTGTTTGATGCGTTTCTGCGAGGCCTAATTCCCAAGGGAGTCCAGTATGTTTAATGGAACTAATAGGAGAGGCCCCCGTTCCACCATCATGGCCTGCAATAAGCACCACGTCTGCTTTTGCTTTAGCTACACCTGCTGCTATAGTACCAACGCCTGCTTTTGATACAAGCTTTACGTTAATACGCGCTGCGCGGTTTGCATTTTTTAAATCAAATATTAATTGAGATAAATCTTCGATAGAATAAATGTCGTGGTGGGGTGGTGGTGAAATTAATCCAACACCTGGTGTTGCATTTCTTGTTTTACCAATCCAATCATCTACTTTATGACCAGGTAATTGACCGCCTTCACCAGGCTTCGCGCCTTGTGCCATTTTAATTTGTAATTCGTCGGCTTCTGTTAAATAATAACTGTCTACCCCAAATCTTGCACTGGCAACTTGTTTGATTGAAGAACGCATAGAATCGCCATTTGCAAGTGGAGTGTAACGCTGTTCGTCTTCTCCACCTTCGCCAGTATTACTCTTTCCGCCTAAACGGTTCATGGCAATAGCAAGTGTGGTATGTGCTTCCCAAGATATAGAACCAAAAGACATAGCACCTGTTGCAAAGCGTTTGTAAATATTTGTTGCAGGTTCTACTTCATCTATTGAAATACTGGGTCTTACTTTTTTAAATTTAAATAGACTACGCAGTGTTGCTGCTTTTTCGGATTGGTCATTAATAAGCCTTGCATATTTTTTATACACTTCAAAATCATTAGACTTTGTAGCGTGTTGTAACAAGTGGATGGTTTGCGGATTAAACAAATGAAATTCACCTTTGCGTTTCCACTGATAAACGCCGCCTACGGTAAGTCTATTAACAGAAATTTGTTTTTTAGGAAATGCAAAATAATGTTTCGCCATTATTTCTTTTGCCATTTCGTCGAGGCCCATGCCTTCTATACGGGAAGTGGCGCCTGTAAAATAGGTGTCTACTACTTTTTTATTGAGGCCAATAATTTCAAAAATTTGCGCGCCCTGGTAGGATTGTAAAGTAGAGATACCCATTTTTGAAAAGACTTTTAAAAGTCCATCATTAACGGCTTTGATATAATTTTTTTTGAGCTTGTCAATTTCTAATGTAGTATCTAGTTTGCCAGCAATTTTCATGTCTCTAATACTAGAGAGTGCTAAATACGGGTTAATGGCTGTTGCGCCAAATGCAACGAGGCATGCAAAATGATGCACTTCCCAAACGTCTCCGGCTTCTACAATAATACCAACTTGGCCACGGTAACCTTTTCTGATTAAGTGATGATGCACTGCTGCAGTAGCAAGTAAAGATGGAATTGGTGCATGATCTGAATCGATAGCTCTGTCCGTTAAAATAATTACTTCAAAACCATCTTCTACGGCGTCAACAGCGTAGCGGCAAAGTCTATCCAGCCCTGCTTTTAATGACCCAGGCTTGTTGTCTGCTCTAAAATAGGTTTGCAGTGTTTTGGCCTGAAATATGCCGGTATCAATACTTCTAATTTTTTCTAAATCGTGGTTGGTAAGTATTGGATGCTTTAGAGCAACGCAGTGGCAGGCAAGCGGATCTTCCGATAAAATATTTGCATTACTACCTGCAAAGGATGCCAGTGACATCACCATGCGTTCTCTAATTGGGTCGATAGGTGGGTTGGTTACTTGCGCAAATAGTTGTTTGAAATAGCTACTTAAGTGCTGGGGTTGTTCGCTCAATATAGCTAGCGGGGTATCTGTACCCATCGAACCAATGGGTTCTTTACCATCTATTGCCATGGGTGCAATAATGGAATTTAAATCTTCGGTTGAATAGCCAAATACTTTTTGGTATTTGAATACTTGATCTGGCTCGAGGTGCGTAAACATTACACGTGGCTCAGGTAGTTCTTCTAATTTAATTTTGTATTGGTTGAGCCAATCGCCATATGGCTGCTGACTACAAATTTTTTGTTTGAGTTCATCGTCACTAATAATGCGGCCTTGTTCCATATCTACTACAAACATTTTGCCTGGTTGTAGTCGACCCTTTTCAATTATGGTAGAAGGATCGATGGGTAGTACACCCGTTTCAGAAGCCATTATTACGCGGTTGTCATTTGTAACACAGTAGCGTGAAGGTCTGAGTCCATTTCTGTCGAGTGTGGCGCCAATCATATTGCCATCAGTAAATGAAATAGAAGCTGGGCCATCCCATGGTTCCATAAAGCAGGCATGGTATTCGTAAAATGCTTTTTTGGTTGCATCCATACTTTGGTTGCCGTCCCAAGCTTCTGGTATAAGCATCATCATTACATGTGGTAAGGATCTGCCGCTCATAAACAATAACTCAATCATGTTATCGAGGCATGCCGAGTCTGATTGTCCGGATGTAACAATGGGTAATAACATTTCCATTTCTTCTTTGGAAAAGTTAGGTGTACTAAAACCTTTTTCACCAGCACGCAACCAGTTTAAATTTCCTTGAAGGGTATTGATTTCACCGTTATGGGCAATGTATCTGAATGGTTGCGCTAATTTCCAAGATGGAAAAGTATTGGTAGCAAATCTAGAGTGAACGAGTCCAAATGCAGACACTACGCGTTTATCCGAAAGATCAACAAAATAATCTCGTACTTGTAAACTCGTTAATTGTCCTTTATAAATAATTGTTTTATAAGACAATGAAGCGATGTAAAATCCAATCTCATCTTTTTTAATGCTATTGTTGATGGTATGTGTTGCGTAATTTTTAAGAACAAATAATTTACGCTCAAATGCTTCTGGTGAATTTATATCATCCGGACATTTAATAAACACATGTTCCATGCTAGGTTCTACCGATAATGCCGTTTTGCCAATACCATTTGTGTTTACAGGCACCTTGCGATAAGTAATAATTTCTAGTCCTAATTTTTCGGCAGCTCTGTCAAATATTGCGCTGCATTCCTCTTTTAAAGCAGGATCTTTTGGAAAAAATAAAACACCTACAGCATACTTTCCAAAGTTGGGCAAATGTGCGCCAAGTTTTATGCATTCATCAAAGAAAAATTCATGTGGGATTTGAATCATTAAGCCTGCGCCATCACCTGTATTTTTTTCGAAACCAGAAGCGCCACGGTGCTCCATGTTTTCTAATACCGTTAGTGCATCAGAAATATTTTGATGCGACTTGATACCTTTGATGTTTGCAACAAAACCAATGCCGCATGCATCATGTTCAAAAGCGGGGTCATACAACCCCTGGTTGTTTTTAGAAACAAGCATGTGAAACCGAAGTTAATGTTCAGGAATAAAATAATGTATGGCAGGCAATCGTATCCGTAAAATAATAAATATTTAATGAAATCTAAAATGAGATATCAACATTCGTTAGATCAACAAACAAACAAACGATAGTTTATTTCATTAAGAAGCAGTCGCAACAAAATAATGTGCTGGAAAATTAAAATCTAAAGTATCAATAATCGATGTGGGAAAAATTCCATAGACAGTGCTGCCAGTGCCTGACATAGAAGCGTACACTGCACCTTTTTGATAAAGTGTTTGCTTGATGTTTGCTATTTCAGGAAAGGAATTAAAAATGGGTTCTTCAAAATCATTGATGAGAAAATCTTTCCAATTAGTTACCGATTCACAAATAATTGCTTCCATATTTGTATCCGGCACTTTAGGTGTTATAACAGAGAAGGCCATTTTTGTTGAAATGGCAATACCCGGATTTACAATTACTATACTGTAACCATCAAGGTTTACATGTATTAGTTTTAAAATTTCTCCTCTGCCCGTAGCAAATGCAGGTTTATTTAAAATAAAAAATGGACAATCACTACCCAGCGTTAATGCATACTGCATGAGTTTGTCTTCTGTTATTTGTAAATCAAATAATTGGTTGAGTGCTACAAGTGTGAATGCGCCATCCGAAGATCCTCCTCCAAGTCCTGCACCCATCGGAATTTGTTTATGCAAATGCATTTTTATGTTTGGAATAGTAGGGTAGTCTTTTTTTAATAACCCGTACGCTTTAAAACATAAATTATCGGAAGGGTCACCATTGATGGCTAATCCAGAACTTGTAAATGTTATGGGCGCCGCATTAACATCTGGTTCAACAATAATTTCAAGGGCATCCTTAATTGAAATGGGAAAAAATACCGTTTCTAATGCATGAAATCCATCCGCTCTTTTTTGGGTAATACGTAATCCTAGATTGATTTTGCAGGTAGGAAAACAAATCATTTGGTTTTCCTTTTATTGATTTCGTCGCGAATAGCAATGGCCCTAATATAATCTTCGTTTTCTAGCACCTCTTGTAAGAGTTGTTCGAGGGCAACGAGGTCTAGTTTGGTAATGTCATCTTGATCTTCGAAGGGTTGTTCCCCGCCAACGGCTTCTATTTTTTGTTTGCTTACACCACCTTCATCCATTAAAATGCCGGCGTTTTCTAAAATATGTTCGTAGGTATAAATAGGACATCCAAAACGAACGGCTAATGCAAGCGCATCAGAAGTGCGGGAATCTATTTCGATGGTATCATGGTCTGTAAAGCAAACCAGTTTGGCATAAAAAATGCCTTCTTGTAAATCGTTGATAATGATTTCTTGCAGCTCTACATGAAAAGCGGTCATGAAATTTTTTAGTAAATCATGGGTGAGGGGTCTGCTAGGATGCATATCCTCTAAAGCAACAGCAATCGCCTGTGCTTCAAATCCTCCAATAACAATAGGAAGTCTACGCGCTCCGCCACCCGCTTCACCTAATACAACGGCATAAGAATGCGATTGTGTAATGCTATGGGATAGGGCAACAATTTCGAGTTCTATTTTTTTCATAGACATCACGAAATTAATTCAAAAAATATAGAATTCAACAGAAGGGCGCTAAAAACTAAGCCGAAGCTTTCATTTTTTTAATTGCTTCGGTTAATTTAGGCAATACTTCAAAGGCGTCACCTACAATACCATAGTCGGCAGCTTTAAAAAACGGTGCTTCTGGATCTTTATTAATCACTACAATGGTTTTACTTCTGTTCACGCCAGCAAGGTGCTGTATAGCGCCAGAAATACCAATGGCAATGTATAAATTAGGAGCAACCTGAACACCCGTTTGACCCACGTGCTCGTGGTGCGGGCGCCAATGTGCGTCACCAACAGGCCTAGAACAAGCTGTTGCAGCGCCTAGTTCTTTTGCCAGGTCAAGTAATATTCCCCAGTTTTCGGGGCCCTTTAATCCACGTCCGCCACTTACAACTATATCGGCTTCTGTTAAAGAAATCTCTCCACTTGTTTTATGAACAGCACTAATTTTTACATGGCCAG
>JBANFS010000003.1:0-215759 GCA_037975885.1 Bacteroidota bacterium | reverse complement strand
TGGTTTTGGTGCAGACATAGGCAATGGAGTGAGTAATGCGATAGCGATAGGTCAGAGTGCTTCAAACTCGACATCGAATAGTATAGTACTCGGCAATACAAATATTACGCGTGTAAGTACAACGGGAACAATTGTAACCACAAATGATATCAATGCAAAACACATAAAAGGTAATTCTGGAGCATTAAGTATTGCTGCTTCAACGGGTGCGGGTACTTCCCCTTCCGGAATTACTGTTACTGGTACCGATATGAGTGGTGTGGTTGCGCTAACAACTGGAACCAGCCCTTCTATAAATGCTGTTTTAGCCACTATAACATACAACACTGCTTTTTCATCGGCTCCAGTAGTGGTTATTACTCCTGCCAATGCTGCCACAGCAAGCCTAGCTGCAAGCCAGGCTGTTTGGGTTAACATTACGACAACTGGATTTACCATCAATACAAATGGAACTGCGGTAGGAGCTTCAACCGCTTACAAATGGAATTATGTAGTAATACAATAGAGGCAATTTGTCATTAAAACGTCATAAAACCAGGACGCCATGCCGTTCTACAATTCTATGACAATTAGCCTAGGTCAATAAACCACATTTGCACCTGAAATCAATGCAGATGCGGTTTAGCGGTTTAATAGTGGGTTTGTTTTTTTGCATCACAGCTGTTCAAGGACAGGTGGGTAAAACCACACGCCCAGATACATTATATGGTTCTGCGAATGAAATTATTGTGACCGCCACAAGAACCGAAAAAAAATTAGGCAATGTTGCGGTTCCGGTTACGCTTATTTCCAGTAAACAAATTGCGCAAGCGGGCTCTGTAAGACTCGCCGATATTTTACAAGAACAAACAGGATTATTTTTAACCGCTGGCTTTGGTGCGGGTGTTCAAATGCAGGGTTTAAATCCTGATTATACCTTAATATTACTTAACGGAGAACCACTAGTAGGACGAACAGCAGGCATACTTGATTTAAATAGAATCACGATTGGCAATATTAAGCAAATTGAAATTGTAAAAGGCCCTTCTTCTAGTTTGTATGGAAGTGAAGCAATGGCAGGTGTTATCAATATCATTACAACAGCACCTAAAAGAAATGAATTTGCATTGAGCGCTCGTTATGGAAGTTTTAATACCTCAGACATTAACGCCACGTATAATTATTCGAAAAATAGGTTTTCATATCAGGGCTTCGTTAACAACTACCACACCAGTGGATTCAGTCTACGCCCCAATAGCCAAACGAGCTTTGTAACGCCTATCAATAGGTTTACGCAGCAACATCAACTTGGGTATCATTTTTCTGATAAAACAAAATTGTCTGGCTCTCTCAGGTTCAATAGAGAGCGTATCACCAATGAAATTGCAGTGGAAAACAATGGCGTTATTGTGAACTCTGAAGGAAAGGAATCCAATAACGATGCAAATATTTCTGCATCATTGGATCACCGATTTAGTAGTGGTGTAAAAACAAATGCTAAACTTTACGCAACCACATTTAGCAGTGAGCAGGAGCTAGCCACATCTTCAGGTGCCCCATACACCGATTATTTCAAGCAACGATTTTTACGCTTCGAGTCTCAAACAGATTTTTCTATTTTCAAAAATGTTGAAACATCTATTGGCGCTGGCTATTTACTCGATAGAGCCAATAGTACACGATACGACAAAAAAGAAAGTACCAAGGAAAATGAGGTAGGCTATGCCTTTTTTCAATCAGAGTGGAAGCCTATCGAAAAGCTTGTTGTTATTGGTGGTGCACGCTATGATCACAATGCGCTCTTTGCCGCAGCTTTTAGTCCAAAACTTGCATTAAAATATGCACTTGCAAACAACATGAACTTTAAGGCTAGTGTAGGACGTGGATTTAAAGCCCCTGATTTCAGACAGCTTTATCTCAATTTCACAAACACTGCAGCGGGTGGATATAGTGTGTTTGGTTCTATTGAAGCGCAAAAAATTATCAATGCACTACAAGGCATTGGGCAAATTGCTAGTGTCGAATCTGATTTTTATAATTTAAATGCTTTACAGCCAGAATTTTCTACGGGATATCATGCATGTTTTGATTATACCGAAGCTAAAAAGCATACTTTTTCGGTTGGACTCTTTTATAACAACATCAATAATTTAATAGATAGCAGACTCGTTGCTTACAGAACCGGTGGCGCGCAAATATTTAGCTATCTCAATGTAAAAACAGCGTATACAAAAGGGTTAGAATTTAATGCCGATTATAAAATTGGCAAGTATTATTCGGTTACAAGCGGCTATCAATTTTTGCTATCAGGTGACGCGTCAGAACTTGATAAAATTGAGCAAGGAAAAGTTTTTACCCGAGACAACAATGGGTATAGTAAGCGATTAAGCGTGTCAGATTATGTGGGCTTGCCTAATAGGAGTAAGCATCAGCTCAATTTAAAATTTCAATATCAAAGGGAGCAAACATTTGCTACGCTTCGTGCATTGTACAGAAGTAGTTGGTATGTAACAGATACCGATGGTAATGGATTATTTAACACGAATGATGCTAAGGCTTCAGGGTTTGTACAATTCAATGCAACTGTAGGTTTTTTGCTTGCTAAAAAATTCAATCTACAACTAGGGTGCAATAATATTCTTGATTATAAAGACCCTATCAATATGCCAAATTTCTTTGGTAGATCAGGATTTATAGCCATTAACTATTCAATTAAACAATCAAACGAAAAATAGAAAACCATGAAAAAAATCATCTACGCTTTATCTGCATTTTTGTTTTTTACAGCTTGTGATAAAGATGACAACACTACTAAGGTTGATCCGGTAGTTTCTGTTACCGTTACCAACTTGCCTGCTGATACCATTATTGGTATTACACCGGGTGTTCCTCCTTTTGGCGGAATGCCTTATGGTGCTGGAAAGTATACGTTTTTTAGTTTGGAAAGAGGTGTGGTGGTTCCTTCATCTGATAGTGCTACCAATAAGTGGGATATTGCATTTAGGGGTACAGCAATATTAACCAATAGTGGAAACGGCGGACCCGCTGCTGGTGGAGCTTTTGTTTATATTGGTTTATTCAATGATTTAAAAACAATCCCTTCTGATTCTACATTTAGAACAGAGAATGTTCCTACTTCATATGCAGTGCCATTTGGCAGCAATAGAGGTTGGTATGTGTATGATGGATTAAACAACTTAGTGACTCCTATTCCTGGTCGTGTCTTAGTGATTAGAACAGCTTCAGGGAAATTCGCGAAAGTAGAAATATTAAATTATTATAAAGGCGGTGTAACACCAGCTGCTAGCGCCCCAGATAATGTTAAGATAAGAGATCAACGTTATTATACTTTCAGGTATAGTTATCAACCAAACGGATCAAAGTCGTTCTAGTTTAATTTCGAATATATACCCCCCCCCCTAAATGGAATCTGCACTATGTGTAGGTTCCATTTTTTTTAGTAATTTTCTTAGATGAAAAAAGTATTCATCTTTTTATTTGTAGTTTTTGCATCTATTCAATCGCATGCACAAGTAAAGCAGCCTAATATCATTTTATTCTTAGTTGATGACATGGGTTGGCAGGACTGTTCTTTACCTTTTTGGGATAAACCAACAAAATTCAATGCTATTTATCATACACCCAATATGAAAAAGTTAGCTGCAAAAGGTATGATGCTAACTAACGCCTATTCCAATGCAGTGTGTACACCTACAAGAGTAAGTCTGATGACGGGAATGAATGTGGCGAGGCATGGCGTTACCAATTGGACCAATGTAAATAGCAATACACCCACTGATTTTAAAGACAGTGTATTAAAGCCTGCCAATTGGAATTATAATGGACTCACGCCTGAACGTTATAATTCAGATCAATATACGCATACAGTAGTGGCAACTCCTTTGCCACAAATTTTACAAGAGGTTGGTTATTATACTATACACGCGGGTAAAGCACATTTTGCGCCTACTGGGATGCCTGGAGCTTCGCCTATTCATTTGGGATTTGATATAAATATAGGAGGAAGTGCAGCTGGACATCCAGGTAGTTTTTTAGCATCAAAAAATTATCGTCAAAATGAAAAAGACATCAGCTGGGCTGTTCGAGGGCTCGAAAAATATATACCTGAAGACCTTTATTTAACGGAAGCTATAACTAGAGAAGCTATTCATACACTTGATAATAGAAATAGTAATAAGCCATTCTTTTTATATTTATCGCATTACGCTGTGCACGTACCCTACGATAAAGACGTTCGCTTTTATGAAAAATACATAGATGCCGGCCTAACCGATACAGAAGCTAAATACGCGGCACTTATAGAGGGTATGGATAAAAGCCTGGGCGATATCATGAACTATTTAGAAAAAAATGGACTCGAGAAGGATACGTATATTTTATTTACTTCCGATAATGGTGGTCTTAGTTTACAAGGCAGTAGATCGGGTGAGCCGCATACACAAAACCTGCCACTCAAACAAGGTAAAGGATCACTATACGAAGGCGGCATTCGTGTGCCAATGATTGCTGCTGGGCCTCAAATAAAATCCGGTTCTGTATCTAAACAGTATATTGTTTCGGAAGATTATTTTGCTACCATTTTACAAATGGCAAACGCTAACACAAAAACCATTAGGCAAGTTGTTGATGGAAAAAGTTTTTTACCTGTTTTACACGGCAAACAAAAAAAAGTAGATGCACAAAAGACTATTATATGGCACTACCCCAACAACTGGACTAATGTTAATTTAAAAGGGATTTCATGGGCGTCTGCTATCAGGCAAGGAGATTGGAAACTCATTTACTTTCATAAACAGCAAACGCTAGAATTATACAACCTCTCAAAAGACATTGAGGAACAGCATGATTTGTCTAATCTTGAACTTGCAAAAACTAAAGCCTTGTCTAATTTACTTACACAAAAATTGAAAGAACGAAGCGCTGCTATGCCATCATGGTTATCAAATGGTCAAACCATTGCATGGCCCAACGAAATATTTGAGTTATCCTATACTAATAAGGTAATCAAATAAATTGATGTCGGTTGCTAGGTTTAGTTTTTTGCGAAGTCGATACCTGCTAATTTCTACGCCCCTGACAGAGATATTCATGAGCTGTGCAATTTCTTTAGTAGATAAATTCATTCTTAAATAAGCGCATAGTTTAAGTTCGTTATTACTGATATTGCTATGTTTTTCCTTAAGTTTTACAATAAAGTCAGAATGCACTTTGTCAAAATGTTTGGTAAAGTATTCCCATTCCTGGTCTAAATTTTCATCTTCATTGAGTGCCTTTACCATCTTTTTTAATTCGGCAATGGCGTATTCGTTGTCAATTTTTTTTATGATGCTACCTAGTTCACTTTTCACTTTAGTTAGTAGTTCACCTTTTTTTACAATATGCATCGCAGATGAAGCCAGTTCAGAATTTTTATATTCGATTTCAACTTCTAATTTTTCATTTCGAAGCGTTACCAAATCACTTTCTGATTTATTAATTTCTAGCTCGTGGATGTATCGCAAACGCTGTTGTTCTTGTTCATATTTTTGTTGTTGTGCTTTAAATTTTTTTCGCTGGTAAATATGAAGCCTATAAACGCCAAATCCAATAGCAATAAAATAAAGTAGATAGGCTAGTATTGTTCGGTACCACGGCGCTTCAATTGTAAATTGGTAACTAGATACCGCTGATTCATTGCCCAGGTTGTTTCTAACTTTTACTTCAAAAGTATAACTGCCTGGCACTAGGTTGGTGTATTCCTTTTCTGTTCTTTTAGTCCACGCAGACCAATTATTTTCAAATCCTTTCAATCTATAACTATATTCTAGATTATTTTGAAATCCAAATGCAACGGATGTAAAATCAAAATGCATGGTTTTAAAACGGTAGGCAACCTGGGGCTTATTTGATGCATCTTGAACTTGGCTTTCGTTTACATTTTTGAAGTATCCACCAAATAAAGTGCTATCTAGGTTGTCAATAATATGCACCGATCTTATTTGAACGTTTAAAGCTGGCGCTAGCTTTTTATACTTCTCATAATTTATATGGTAAAATCCTTTCTCTCCGCCTAAAAAAATATTACTACCATCAATGGCATATATATATTCAAAACCACTTAGCATTTTAGCATTCAGTTCGGGTATGTAAATGACCTGTGGTTGATTGCCTGTATAGTCTATTACACCAAGTGCTTTTTCATGAATAAACCAGATATTTCCTTCTTTGTCTTCTTTTAAATAGCGAATACTTTGGTTGCCAATGAGTGACGTATAACTTGTAGCGGGTTCAAATTTGTCTTTTTCTGAGTTATACTCATACACGCCTTTTTCTGTACCAGCTACAATTCTATTTTTTATTTTATAGATATGATTGTTTAGTAAAGCAGGAAGCCCTTCTTTTTTCTGATATTGTTTGGTGGCATACTTTCCGTCCATATTTTTTTCAATTTTATAGACGCCATGATAAGGATGCGAGACCCAAATGTTTTCTTCGGCATCGATGGTTACATACCTTGATGACTCAATAAAATTTGGTATATCGAGTGTTTGAAAGAGTTGATTGGCCTTGGCGTCAAAAATGGTAAGTCCTCTATATGTGCCGCCCACAATAAAATTTGCAGGTGACATATTGCCAAGTGGCGTAAAATTCCAAAATCCGGGTTTACTTGAAAAGGAGGTAGCTGTATTATTGTTTACATAAAAGGCACCTTCGTGGTGTCCTAATAGTAATTTGTTATTAATAAGTGACAGGCCCCATGTTTGTCCGCTCGTATTTTGCACCAACGTAAAATCTCCTTTACTAAAACTTAAATCTTTTAATGGTTGAAGTTTAACGGTATAGAGCCCATTGGATGTGCCAATATACAGTTGTTGGTTTTGAATCATCGCTGTGTAGCCTGATTCGTCGAGTAGTTTGGGTGAAATATGTTTGATGGCACTATTGTAGGCAATAAAGTCCAGCCCATTATTTAAGCCCAGCCACAAATTTTGTTTATTGTCTAAGAAGATGCTTAAAATATTATTACTCTGGAGACCTTCGGTACTTGAAAACTTTTGAATGATTTCGGCTTTGTTATTAATAATGTATACGCCACTATTACTTGTTGCCAGCGCCGTCCACTCTTTATTGATGGCGATGGCGCTATAAATCCTTTCATTTTGAATAAAATTAGAAGCGCCCGACTTAATTGGGGTGATGGTAGCATTGGCAAAATAAAAAATCCCGCTTTTTAAAGTGGTAATGATGGCGCCGGATCCGCTTGGTATCATGCCAGTAATGGGGTCGGTTTTAGAGAAATTATAATTTGTTAGTACTGGTTGCCAGCTATCATTTTCAAAGGTCATCAGGCCAGTTTGGTAGTCGTGGGCGTATAATTTGCCGTTACAACTGGTTAAGTAAGCCCATTCGGAAGGAGCTTTATATACTGTAATGGCACCACCATTGTACTGGAAAATTTTATTGGGAGACCTAAAAAACAGGGATGAACCTAAAGAAACGATGTCCCAAACGTCTTCAAATGACCTGAATTTAGCAGGAATTAACGCTGTAAGTGAGGTATAAACTAGGTTACCGTTGGTATTTGGGGCAAAATAACCAAGTTCGTCCTGTCCTCCCACGTATATTTTATGGTCGCTCCCAATTTCTACCGATCTAACAATGGTTTTATTGGGTAGGGGGTACAGTTTCCAATTCTTGCCATCGAAACTTAATAAGCCTTCGTTGTTGGCAAAGTAAACAATTCCGTTTTTGTCTTGTTTAACATCCCAGTTCTGCAGCCCTGCATTATAGGATAGTTTTGAATAATTTATAATATCAGGAAGGCCAATGGTATTTTGGCTACTAGCAAAAATGGGAAGAAGGAGTAAAAAGACAATTTTTTTCACTGCTCAAAGATTTAATTAGAACTTAAATATATGAAATGTTCATTGATGTAGTATTGTAGTAATTTACATTATTGATAATCAATTAGTTAAAAATAGTGATGTAGTATTGAAGTGTTAAACAATAAAGATTTTGTAGTGTCTGTTACTAATTTTACGTTGCCAAAAATTCATTTTTTTTCTTTCACATAAACGATTGCATTATGAAAATAAGATTTATTCTTATGTGCCTTGTTTTGATGCTCGGGCTTGGCGTAGAAACGCTTTACGCTCAGTCAATTGCCGTTACCGGTAGAGTAAAAAACAAAAATACTGGCGAATTGCTAGTAGGGGCTTCTGTTTCTGTTAAGGGCAAATCAGTTGCCCTCACCGATGCCAATGGCCGGTTTTCACTTAACACAGCTGTAGGTTCTATCCTAGAAATCACTTACACAGGTTTAATTACTTCCAAGGTTACGGTAGTAAAAGCAGGTGAAGTAGAAGTTTCTTTAGAGCAAAACCCGGCAAATACACTTGGTGATGTGGTAGTGGTAGGTTATGGTACCCAAAAGGTTACCAAAATATCTGGTGCTATTTCTACGGTAAAGTCAAGTGACATCGAAAAATTAAAACCCGTAAGAACGGAAGAAGCTTTACAAGGTAAGGCGTCTGGTGTTAACGTCATTCAATCAGGATCTCCGGGAGCTAAACCAACCGTTTTAATTAGAGGTATTCCTTCTTTCTCTGGTACTGACCCAGTGGTAATTATTGACGGGGTTCCTCAAACCCTCACTGACCTTAATGCAATTAACGCCGCTGATATTGAGTCAATCAACGTTTTAAAAGATGCTGCAACTACAGCCATTTTTGGTGTTAAAGGTGGTAATGGTGTTATTGTGGTGACCACTAAGGGCGGTAGAAAAAGCCAAAAAGCAGCAATCACTATTAATAGTAACTATGGTGTACAAGAAGTAATGAATACCCTTGGTGTTTTAAATGCCACAGAATATGGTGCTATGATCAATGAAGGTAGCACAACTGCCGGCGGCCCAATTGTATTTCCAAACCTTTCTTTATTGGGCGTAGGTACCAATTGGCAGGACCAAATTTTTAGAAGAGCTGCATTACAGTCTCATACTATCGCAGCGCAAGGCGGTAGTGAAAATATGACCTACTTTTTATCTGCGGGCTATTTAACCCAAGGTGGTATAGTAGGTGGAAATGATAAATCTCGTTTTGATAGAGGTAACTTTTCTGCCAACTTAACTTTCGATCTTTCTAAGAAACTTAAATTCTTATTGAATACTACAGCAGTTACTTTAAACTCTAAGGGCATTCAAGAAAATTCATTCAATAGCGTTATTGGTAGTGCAATCAATTTTGATCCAACCGTGAGCGTTTTAAACAACGTGCCAAATACAGTAGGTAGATATGGTTTCAGTAATTTATTATTATCTGAAATTTTTAACCCACTTACCAAATTAGAGAATACCTACAATAAAAATGTTGGTTCTAAAATTTACGGAAAATTTGAATTGCAATACAAGGTTTTAAACAACCTAACATTGTCTTCTCGTTTTGGTTACACAAAGTATGATGGTAATGCTAAAAGCTTTACTCCACTTGTGTTCTATGGCCCACAAAACGTAGACAATTCAATGAATGCTGACGGTTCAACAGTAACTGGAAGATTCAATAGTGTGGCTCATGAAAAAGTAAGCAACTTCAATTACACCTGGGAGTCTTTTGCAAACTATAACTTCAAGTTAAAGCAGGATCATAATTTTGAAACAGTGCTTGGTTTTTCTTTAGCAAAAGTAAGTGGTAATGCAGCTGGCGCTACACGTCAAGATGTTCCATTTAACAGCTGGGAATTTGCAGACTTTACTGCTGCAACAGGTAACAATGTTGCTACCAATACCAATGCTTTAGCAGGTTACTACTACCAATATTTTAGAAGAAACCTTTCTTATTTTTCTCGACTTAACTACGATTATCAAGATAAATATTTAGCTTCATTTAGTGCACGTAGAGATGGTTCTTATGCATTTGGTGTTGATAATAAATTTGGTAACTTCTTCTCAGGATCACTTGGATGGGTTGTTTCTAAAGAAAAATTCTTCAAGGCAGACTGGGTGGATCAACTTAAAATTAGAGGTAGTTATGGTAGCATCGGTAACGAAAATGTAAACCCACAATTTGTTAGCATTGTTACAGGCGGACCAAGCTATGGACCAACTGCAAATAGTAATGGATATACATTTAACGATGTGTTCTATCCAGGTTCTACTGTAGGTTCTGCTGCGAATACCACATTAAGATGGGAAAAGCAAATTCAATCTAATATTGGTTTCGATCTAGTTGTATTTAACAACAAGTTTTCGATTAACGCTGACTATTTCCAAAAAACAGTGGATGGTTTATTGTTTACCCCATCAGCTTCTTTATATCTTGGAACAGTGCCTAGCCCTATTGCAAATATTGGTGCTACTAAAACTAGTGGTTTTGATTTCACTTTAAATTACAACGAATCTGTTGGCAAGAATTTGAAATTCAATACTGCATTAACTTTCACAACTGCTACCAATTTAGTAACGGCTACCAATGATAATGGTACTGCAAAAATTTTGGGCGGATATTATTTTAATGGTCAATCACAAAGTGTTACCGTATTTGAAAAAGGATTTGCACCAGGTTATTTTTATGGCTACAAAACTGCAGGACTTTTCCAAAATGCTGCAGAAATTGCAGCTTCACCTAGACAGCCAGGTGCACAGCCCGGCGATATCAAATACGTAGACGTAAATGGTGATGGTGTTATCAATGCATCAGACCAAACCAACATTGGAAATCCTTTCCCTAAGTTTACCATGGGTTGGAGTTTTAACCTTACGTACAAAAACTTTGATTTCAATACATTCTGGTACGCATCTGTTGGAAATGATATTTATAGAGCATACGAGCGTAATGCAAACTTCTCTAACAAAGACCGTTCTGTATTAGGTCGTTGGACTGGTGAGGGTACTACAAACGATGCGCGTTTACCAAGATATTCTTTTGTAGATGCAAATAGTAATATTAGAGTATCAGATAGATATGTTGAAGATGGTTCTTTCTTAAAAATTAAGAATATTCAACTCGGTTACACCTTTAACACACCAGCTTCTAAAAAATGGTTCAACAGTATTCGCGTATATGCACAAGTAAAAAATGCTTTTGTATTTACAAAGTATACTGGATTTGATCCTGAAATTGCGGGTGGCATTTTAGATACAGGTATCGATCGTGGTGCATATCCTCAAGCTAGAACATTTGCATTTGGCTTTGATATTAAACTATAATCTTCACTGCTTAAATAAACAATTATGAAGATCAATTCAATAAAAATACTAGGCGTAGTTTTAGTTATTACCACGCTTATATCTTGTACAAAGTGGGTCGATTACAATCCTCACGAAGATTTTATTATCACAGAGCAAGACTATTTAAAGTCAGCATCTGATTACAGAAATATGTTGGTGAGTGTTTACACGCCATTACAGTGGATTAACCAAGTAGTACCTATTGGTGATATTGCTTCTGATAACGCTGTATCTGGTGGTGAAAATGCTTCTGACGTATTATCGTTACAACAAATTGATGACTATACGCACACACCTGTAAACGGCACCCTTCAAGAAATTTGGGTATCTGCATATGAAGGTGTTAACCGTGCAAATTATATGACTCAATATAAAGCTGCTAATTTAGCCGGTGAAAAAATTGAGTTTGCTGGTAAGGAAGCTTTATATGGAGAAGTACATTTCTTACGTGCATACTATTACTTTACACTTGTCCGTATGTTTGGTGATGTACCTCTATTTACAGATAAGCGTTTAAGTCTTGCACAGTCTAGAACTTTAAAGCGTTCACCTAAGGCGGATGTATACAAGCAAATCGAAGCCGATTTAACAGCAGCTGTTACAGCGCTTCCAGCAGTGCAAGTTCAAAAAGGGAGAATTACAAAATATGCTGCACAGGCTTTACTTGGAAAAGTATACCTCTATCAAAATAAATTTGATTTAGCTGCAACTACGCTTGAAGCGGTGATTAGCGCAAATGCATTTACACTCGTTTCTGATTTTGGATCTATGTTTTTAGCAACTGGCGAAAACGGTCCTGAATCAGTTTTTGAAATTCAATATTCTAATGTATCTCCTTATTACAACTGGGGCGGAGCAACACGTGGCCAAGGTAACTATGCTGTTCAGCAGTGTGGTATCAGAGGCTTAAATGGTTCTGCTCAAATGCCTTATGCGGCCGGTTGGAGCACCAATTTACCAACGCAAAATTTAGCGGCTGCTTATACTGCAGGCGATAGAAGAAAAGCGGTAACGGTATTGGATATTGAAGCGTACAAAGCTGCCAATCCTTCTTTTAATATTACCTACCAAGTGGCTCCATATAAAAACACGGGTTTATACAACCAAAAGTATTTACCACGTAAAGGAGAAACTTCTGGTCAAGTAGAATTAAACTACCTCAACAACTTTAGAATCATTCGTTACGCCGATGTTTTATTAATGGCTGCTGAAGCATTTAATAGAGCTACTGCACCCAATGATTCAAAAGCGCAAGGTTATTTAAATCAGGTAAGACAAAGAGCATTTGGTAATGCTTCAAATAACATTACAGCTACTGGAACTGCTCTGCGTCAAGCTATTTGGGATGAGCGTCGATTAGAACTTGCTATGGAAGGAGATCGTTTCTTTGACCTTGTAAGAACTGGACAAGCGGCTTCAAAAATTACCGGCTTTAGAGTGGGTAAGCATGAAGTGTTCCCAATACCTCAACAAGAGGTTGATATTTCTGGATTAACTCAAAATGCTGGATATTAATCTCATTGTATAATCTATTGAATTAAATAGTATGAAAACATTAAAATATTTATTGAGTGGCTTGATACTCATTTCTACATTCTCAGGATGTAAAAAAGAAATCAATGACGATGTTTCTTTCGTGCAAACGGCAGCGACATCTGCAAAATTGGGAGCGATGTTTACCATTACCCAAGACAATACTGGCCTTGTAACAATTACGCCCAATGGTGAAGGTGTTGCAAGTTTTGAAATTGCCTACGGACACGGAACTGCTGGTCCAGTTAAAGTTTTGCCAGGTGGAAGTACTTCAAAAGTATACCCAGAGGGTGTATATGATGTAAAAATTACCGGCACCAACGTTGCTGGTGTTTCTACAACAGTAACTCAAAAGTTAACTGTTACGTTTAGAGCGCCAGAAAATTTAGAGGTTACAGCTGTAATTGATCCAGCTAATAAATACAAAGTGAATGTTTCTGCAAAAGCATTGTATGAGACTTTCTTTCAAGTTTATTTTGGGGATGTAGCCAACGAAGTGCCAACTAACTTCTTAGAAGGTCAAACCATTTCTAAAACCTATGCTAGAACAGGTTCTTATACTGTTAGAGTCGTTGCTTTAAGTGGTGGTGCTGCAACAACAACTTTTACAAGAGTGATTACGATTGTAGATCCTGTTGTGCTTCCAGTTACTTTCGAATCAACGTCTATCAACTACGCTTGGAATGATTTTAGTGGCGGTAATGTAACCGTTGTAACAAATCCTTTCAACAATGCTGCAAACCCTTCTACTAGAGTTGCTAAAATGGTAAAAAATGCTGGTGACCCTTGGGGTGGAAGTTGGATTGGTCTTGGTGGTCCAATTGATTTTTCTACCAACAAGGTTTTCAGAATGAAAGTATATTCTCCAAGAGTTGGCGCCAAGGTTTTATTAAAAGTTGAAAATGCAGGAAACGGTTCTATCGCTTTTGAAAAAGAAGTGCTAACAACAGTTGCAAATGCATGGGAAGATTTAGCATTTGACTATAGAACTATCAATACTTCTAATCAATACCATAACATCGTAGTAATTTTTGATAACGGAACGCCTGGTGATGGGTCTGCTAATTTCACTTTCTATATGGATGATATTAGATTAACAGATGCGATGCCAAATTCTAGGATCGACTTACCAGTTACTTTTGACGAGCCTGGTGTAAACTACACCGTTACTGATTTTGGTAATAACCAAACTGTTGACGCAGTAGATCCTACAAACCCAAATAATAAAGTTAAAAGAACAACCAAAGTGAATGGTGCTGAAACTTGGGCTGGAACAACAATTGGCACAAACACTGGTTTTGCCACAGCCATTCCTTTAACAGCTTCTTCTTCTCAAATGAGTGTTAGGGTGTATTCTCCAGCAGCAGGTATTCGCGTTTTATTAAAGGTTGAAGACCATACGAATAATCAGCGATCTGTAGAAACTTTTGCAACTACAACAATGGCTGGTGAATGGGAAACATTGATTTTTGATTTTAACAATCAAGCACCAGGTACTGCGGCATTTAATCCAAACTTTACCTATACCATGGCCTCAATCTTTTTTGATTTTGGAAATACTGGAAATGGTAAAGTATTTTTCTGGGATGATGTAAGAAAATTATCAAACAACTTTGTAGAAACAGTAAGCCTTCCTCTAACTTTCGAATCCAATAGTCTTACCTATACATTCAACAATTTTGATGGTGGTGTTGCAACTGTAATCAACAACCCTCAGTCTGGTGGCATTAACAACAGTGCTAAAGTGGGTAGAATGGTTAAAAATGCAGGTCAAATTTGGGGCGGAAGCTGGATTGGTTTAGCGGCTCCAATCGATTTTTCTACCAAAAAAACGTTTAGAGTAAAAGTGTTTTCGCCAAGAGCAGGTGCGAAGCTTCTATTGAAAGTTGAAAACCAAAATGACGGTGGTATTAGCTTTGAAAAAGAAGCAACAACTACCGTAGCTGGTGGTTGGGAAACATTAACGTTTGATTATAGTGCCATCAATACATCGAGAACCTATCAGAAAATCGTATTGATTTTTGATTTAGGAACAGCAGGTGATGGTTCTGCAAACTTTACGTTCTTATTTGATGATATCACCTTAAATTAATTTGATAAAACCTACAATTATGAAAAATAATTTAAAATATATTGTTGCGGTTTTGTTTATCACAACTATTGGGTTTGTTTCTTGTAAAAAAACTGAATATAGTTTTGGTAATATTAAAACGCCAACAGGCTTAACGCTCACTACTGCAGTAGTTGGTGTTGATGCAAACAATCCTAATGGTAATGGTACAGGATCTGTTACCATTACAGCTAAAGCAACAGATGCTTTAACCTACAATATTGATTTTGGTGATGGCAGAACACAGGTGGTTCCTTCTGGTACCATTACGTATAAGTATGCAACACCTGGAGTTAATGATTATACCATTACTGTACGTGCTGTTGGTACGGGCGGTGCTGTTTCTGTGATTTCTAGAAAAGTAACCGTATTTGTTGCCTTCACAATTCCGCAGGCAATTTTAGATGCATTCACTGGCACTGGTTCTCGCACATGGGTGACTGATAGAGATGCACCTGGACATTTTGGTGTAGGACCAGCTGATGCATTTGCTCCCATTTGGTATGCTGCGACCCCTAATTCTAGAGAAGCTTGTGCATACGACGATGAAATCACTTTTACTAAAGATGCGCTGAACAATATTTCAATGACAATTAATAATAAAGGTCAGTCATTTTCTATTGGCGCTGCTAGTACGTTTTACGGATTTAGTGGTGGTGATGCATGTTTTAACATTGTTACTACGGGTACTAAAAAATTAGCATTTATGGATGCTACATCTGCATCTACGTCAGCGAATTCTACAAGAATCCAATTTATGGTTCCAGGTAATGGTATTATCAATTTTGGAACTGGCGGAACTACTTATGAAATTTTAAGTGCGAGTGCTACTGAAATTCATTTAAGAAATATCGGAGCAGACGGTAACTCTTGGTATCAAAAATTAAAGGCAAAATAATTATAATAAAGTGCGTTTATCATCTTTATTGTTGAGTTTACTAATTGGTGCATTGTCTTTTGGGTCCTGCTCGAAAGGTAGTGCACCTGTTGTAAATCCTGCGCCTACTAATTTAACGGTTACGGCTACTGTTAATACTGACAATAGTGGCAACGTAAATTTTGTAGCCTCTGCAACAAATGCTGTAACCTATGATTATGATTTTGGAAATGGTATTTTTCAAACAGTTCCATCTGGTACAGTGATGTATAAATATCCGGCATCTGGAAATTATAAAGTCAATGTTATTGCAAAAAGTACATCGGGACAAACCATTTCAAAATCAATTGATGTTTCTGTTACTGTTGCGCAGTCTTTAATATGGTCTGATGAGTTTGATCAACCCGGTGCACCCAATCCAGCAAAATGGAATTATGATATTGGTGCCGGTGGATGGGGAAATCAAGAGTTGCAGAACTACACCAATAGAACGGATAATGCCATTGTCTCCAATGGAACTTTAAAAATTATAGCTCGAAAAGAAAATTTGGGGGGTAGTGCATATACTTCAGCAAGACTTCTAACAAAGGATAAGTTCTCCTTCAAGTATGGAAAAATTGAAGTGCGCGCAAAAATGCCCGTAGGAGCTGGTACTTGGCCTGCTGCATGGATGCTTGGAGCAAATATTAATACAGTAAACTGGCCCAACTGTGGTGAAATTGATATAGTAGAGCACAAGGGAAGTGATGTAAATAAGATTTATGGTACGCTACATTTCCCAGGTAATTTTGGGGGTAATGCGGTGGGTGGAACTCGTATAATTAGTGGGGCTACCACTGAATTTCATGTATATGCATGTGAATGGACCCCTCTTTCAATCAAATTTTTTGTAGACGGTACTCAATATTTCTCTTTTGCCAATAATAGCACTTTGCCTTTCAATCAAAACTTCTTTGTGCTGTTGAATTTGGCCATGGGTGGAACCTTTGGTGGGCCCGTCGATGCTGCTTTAACCACTGCAACTTATGAAGTGGATTATGTGCGTGTGTATCAGTAGAATTTTAATACAATAATTTATGTGTACGTTTCGAAATACAGGTTTGTTTTTCTTGCTTTTATTGGTTGCTACTGCATCAGAGGCGCAACAAAGAAAGTATAACAAACTGGTGTGGCAAGATGATTTTTTAATAAATGGTTTACCAGATTCTGCCAAGTGGGGTTATGATATTGGAACCGGCTGTCCTCGCATTTGTGGATGGGGCAATAACGAAGTTCAATATTATACGAGTGCACGCAAAGAAAATGCGCGCGTCGAAAATGGACATTTAATTATCGAAGCACGCAAAGAAAATTTTGAAGGTGCGAATTATACATCAGCTAGACTTGTTACAAAAAACAAAGGCGATTGGAAGTATGGTCGTATTGTGATAAGGGCTAAAATACCTACTGGCAAAGGGTTGTGGCCTGCCGGATGGATTTTACCAACCAACAAAGTGTATGGAGAGTGGCCTAAGAGTGGCGAGGTTGATATTTTAGAAGCCGTTGGTTTTGCGCCAGACTCTGCATTTGGTAGTGTGCATACAGAACGTTACAATGGTATGATTGGAACACAAAGAACTGCTTCATTAATTGTTCCAAATTTGTCTACTAAATTTCATGATTATGAAATTGAATGGACTCCAGAAAAAATTGATTTTTATATTGACAACAAATTGTACAATACTTTTAAAAACGAGCATACGGGTTCAGCTGCTTGGCCATTTGATCAAACCTTTCATTTGATTTTCAATATTGCTGTAGGGGGTAATTTAGGTGGCAAGTACGGTATCGACGACACTATTTTCCCCGCACGAATGAGTGTCGACTGGGTGAAAGTGTATCAATAAATGAATCAATATATTTTTGTTTAGGTCTGTTTTTGGTTAATGCCGGATAATAATCCGGCATTTTTTATGAAGTAAAATAATTTTCTACATTAAAAATCAATCAAAAACATATATAAAAAAAATAAATAGAATATACTGAAGATTCTATATAAACGAAAATGAGTTAAATTTACTTCGTGTAAAAATTACACATTTGGTCTACGATGCCAAACTAACGCTTGTTTATGAGAATTTTTGTACTGCTATGCTGTTTGTTAGCCGCCTTGTCGGTGCATGCACAATTGTTGCGTACAACTCCCTCATTTGTTACCGAGACTTCAAATTCAATTACCATTTTTGCGGATGCTACAAAAGGAAACAAGGGTATCTTAAATGTTACCGGAGACATATTTGTACATATAGGTGCCATCACATCACTGAGTACTTCTAGTAGCAATTGGAGATACGTTCCTGTGGCATGGGGTGTTGCAGACAATAAAGTTAAATGCACTAAGCTTGCAAATAATATTTGGTCGTTTACAATAAGTGGAGGTCTTCGTAATTTTTTTGGCATCACAAACAGTTCTGAAACTATTCAAAAAATTGCCATTTTATTTAGAGATGCAACTGGTTCACAGGTGCTGCGTAATGCGGATGCATCTGATATGTATATTCCTGTGTATGATAACAATCTAGCTGTTCGCATCGATTCGCCACTTACACAACCTACGTTTATTCCAGCATTGGAGCCTATTTCAAAGGCCGTGGGTGATACCATTTCAATTGCTGGGGGAGCTAGTTCATCTGCTTCATTATCACTTTTTGTGAATGATTCACTAATTGCTACAACAACCGGTACCAGCGTTGCGCAAAAATTTGTTTTGCAAAAAGTAGGCACACAAAAAATTGTAATTCAAGGCGTGAGTGGATCAGTTACACGAAGAGATTCTATTTCATTTTTAGTGACAGGTGCGACCAACTTAGTTGGACTTCCAGCAGGTGTTAAAGATGGCATCAATTATGAACCAGGCGATACATCCGTGACACTCGTTTTATATGCACCTAAAAAAACTTCGATCACTGTTACCGGTGATTTTAATAATTGGACACCTGGACTATCACACGTTATGAAAATGACACCCGATAGTTTGCGTTTCTGGATTCGATTAACAGGCTTAACCCCTGGTGTAGAATATGCTTACCAATATATTATTGACGGGTCTTTAAAAGTAGCGGATTATAACACACACAAAGTGCTCGATCCTTGGAACGACGAATTTATTGCTCCATCTACATATCCCAATTTAAAACCTTACCCAGTTGGTAAAACTACGGGCATTGTAAGTGTGCTTCAAACCGCACAACCAAAGTATGTTTGGAAGGATGCTGGCTTTGTGCGCCCCAACAAAAAAAATATTGTGGTGTATGAGTTATTGCTTCGTGACTTTATTGCCAAGCATGACTTTCAAACACTAAAAGATACACTGCCATATTTGAAAAAATTAGGTATCAATACTATTGAGTTAATGCCATTTTCTGAGTTTGAAGGCAATAGCAGTTGGGGTTACAATCCTAATTTCTTTTTTGCTACTGATAAATATTATGGCACACCACAAGCGATCAAAGAATTTATTGATGCAGCGCATCAGCAAGGAATTGCCGTAATTATGGATATGGTGCTCAATCATGTTTTTGGTTCTTCACCACTTGCTAGAATGTATTGGGATGGCACAAATAATAAACCTGCAACAAATAACCCATGGTTAAACCCGGATGCAAGACATCCTTTTAATGTTGGTTACGATTTTAACCATGAATCAATAGCCACCAAAGACCTTGTAAACAGGGTTACTAAATACTGGTTGCAAGAATTTCATATTGATGGTTACAGATGGGATTTATCAAAAGGTTTTACACAAGTGAACAATCCAACCAATGTTGGCGCATGGGGTGCATACGACGCTTCCCGTATAAAAATTTGGAAAGCTATATATGATACTATGCAAGCGACTAGCCCAGGAAGCTATTGCATGCTTGAACATTTTGCAGACAATTCTGAAGAAAAAGAATTAGCAGACTACGGAATGTTATTATGGGGTAATGCAAATTATACTTTTGCAGAAGCCACAATGGGGTATACTTCTACATCCAATTTTGGTACAAGCTTTTCCAATGCTCGAAATTTTGCCCAGCAGCATTTGGTAACTTACATGGAAAGTCACGACGAAGAAAGACTTCAGTATAAGAATTTAAATTTTGGGAATGGTTCCGGTAGCTATAGTGCCAGAAACGCGGCAACAGGTTTAAAAAGAAATGAAATGGCCGCAGCTTTTTGGGCGCTAACACCAGGACCTAAATTGATGTGGCAATTTGGTGAACTTGGTTATGACTTTAGTATTAATACCTGTACCAATTTAACTGTAGACGCCAACAATTGTCGTTTAGCCGAAAAGCCTATTAAATGGGATTATTTACAAGATCCAAATCGTAAAGCATTATTTGATGCGTATGCCAAATTTTTAAAGCTACGTGCAACCCCTGCCTATGTTTCCGATTTTGGATCTAATAAGTATACTACAAACACGGCAGGGGCTATAAAGTCTATGCAACTGAATGGCGACTCTATTAAATTAGTAGTTGTAGGCAATTTTGACGTTACACCTCAAACGGCTACTGTTGCTTTTCCAACAGATGGTTTTTGGTATAGCTTATATTCAAATAAATACCAGTTGGTTTCTGGCGGGTCTGCAAGTGTATCCTTACAGCCTGGAGAATACTATGTGTATTCCAATAGAAACCTAAACAATACAGTGGTAACTTCGGTGCCTGTAAACAACTTACCGCTATTAAATACAACCATTACCATTTCTCCTAATCCGGTAACCCAAGCAGCGATTGTTAAGTATCAATTGCCTGAATCAGGGAAGGTACAAGTTAAACTTTTAAATACCTCAGGGGTTGTGGTAGACGGTATATTTAATGGATGGCAAAATAAAGGACAACAACAACTCACAATCAATAAGAAAGGCCTCGCTCCAGGGGTTTATCATATATCTATTCAATCAAATCAAAAACAAAAAACACAAACATTTTTAATCACTAATTAGTATTTATTCAAATTGAAATTGTAATTCTATGAACATTAAAAAAGCACTTGTTGCAATGCTGATGATGCTAACAGTTTTCTGTTTGCCATCAATTGCACAAGATCGTACGGTTACGGGAAAAGTAACCAATGCAAAAGATGGTTCGCCGTTAGCGGCTGCTAGTATCCTTGTAAAAGGATCTGGTGTTGGAGCACAAACAAATGCCGATGGGTCATTTAGTTTGAAAGTTCCTGCTAAGGCAACTACACTAGTTGTATCTTCTTTGAATTTTGAAACCAAAGAAGTAACCTTAAGCGGTAACACCGTATCAGTTGCTCTATCGCCTGCTGTTGATCAGTTAAGTGATGTAGTGGTAATTGGATATGGTAGCGTTCGTAAAAAGGACCTAACTGGATCTGTTGTGAATGTGTCTTCTAAAGACTTCAACAAAGGTGTAATTTCTACACCGGAGCAACTCATTCAAGGTAAAGTAGCGGGTGTGCAAATCACAAGTAACAATGGTGCACCTGGTTCAGGAAGTACTATTCGTATCAGAGGTGGTGCATCTTTAAATGCAAGTAACGATCCACTTATTGTAGTGGACGGTATGCCTATTGATGGTGGTGGCATTTCTGGTCAAGCAAATGCGCTTGCCTTAATCAACCCTAACGACATTGAATCTTTTTCAGTTTTAAAAGACGCATCTGCAACAGCTATTTATGGTGCAAGAGCATCTAATGGTGTAATCATCATCACTACTAAAAAGGGCAAGTCTGGTGCACCAAAATATGCATTCAGCTCTCAGTTCAGTGTTTCAAATGTTACTAAAAAAGCGGATGTATTCTCTGCTGATGAAATTAGAGATATCGTAAGAACAAAAGGCCCTAGTTATGCGTCTATGTTAGGTACAGCATCTACCGATTGGCAAGATGAAATTTATCAAACAGCGCTTACGACAGATAATAACATTTCTGTATCTGGTGCACTTAAAAAATTGCCTTACCGTTTTTCACTTGGCAATTTAATGCAGTCAGGTATTTTAAAATCTGATAAATTGAACAGAACAACAGTTGGTGTAAATGTAAGTCCTACACTTTTTGACAATCACCTTACTGTTAACATCAACTATAAATTAGCAGCAAGTCAAACTACATTTGCTGATCAAGGAGCTATTGGTGCAGCTACCTATTTTGATCCAACTAAACCTGTTTATTCTGGTACGCAAGCGTACAATGGATATTGGAATTGGTTAGATGCTACATCATCAAATGGTCTTCGTGCATTAGCTCCAAGAAACCCACTTGGTATTTTGTTAGACAAAAATGATCAAAGTAATGTTACCCGTCATATTGCTAATGCAGTAGTTGATTATAAAGTACATTTTATTCCTGATTTACACGTTGTTGTAAATACAGGTATGGATCTTGCTGAAGGTAAAGGAACTATCGTGATCAATGACCAAGCAGCAACTACTTATATGCGTTTTAAGGATGCTGCAGGTAGGTTTCATAGTGGGGTAAACAATCAATACCGTCAAACTAGAAATAATACTTATTTGAATGCGTATTTAAACTACACCAAAGAAATTCCTTACTTATCTACAAGAGTAGAACTTACTGGTGGTTACGAGTATCAAAATTATTTGACAACGAATTATAACTTTGCTGATCAAACTTTTAATGGCACTGTTGTAAATACCCCAGTTTTTGCTTTCGATAAACCTGAATACCGTTTAAGTTCATATTTAGGTAGAATGAATATTTCTGTAAAAGGTAAATATTTATTCACTGCTTCTCTTCGTCAAGACGGATCTTCTAAATTTAACCCAGATAACCGTTTTGCAGTATTCCCCTCTGGAGCTGTTGCTTGGAAATTAAAAGAAGAGGGTTTATTTAAGAATATGAAATCTTTATCAGATCTTAAATTACGTGCGAGTTATGGTGTAACAGGTCAACAAGATGGTATTGGTTACTATGACTATATCTCTTATTACAACTTAGGTACCAATACAGCACAGTACCAATTTGGTAACACATTCACTCCAATCTTCCGCCCTAATGGTTATTATTTTAACCGTAAGTGGGAGCAAACAGCAACTACTAACTTAGCGTTAGATTTTGGATTTGCTGATAATAGAATTTCTGGTACCATTGAGGCCTATAGAAGAGAAACTTCTGATTTGTTGAATGAAGTAAACCAGCCAGCTGGTACGAACTTCAGCAATAAGATTGTTGCTAACGTAGGTACGATGGAAAATAAGGGTATTGAATTTACTTTAAATATCCAGCCTATCCGTAACAAAAACACAACTTGGGATATCGCGTTCAACGCAACGTACAACCAAAACAGAATCACTAAATTAACAATCTCTGACGATCCTGCATACGCTGGTGCTCGTTTTGGAGGAATTAGTGGCGGTACAGGTAACAATATTCTAATCCATTCTGTTGGATACCAAAGAGGTGCATTCTTTGTATTTAAGCAAGTATATGATGCCAACGATAAACCTATCGATGGTTTATATGCTGACTTGAACAGAGATGGTGTAATCAATGAAAGAGATTTATATCAGTATAAAGGTGTAGATCCTCAAATGTTTTTTGGTTTAAGTTCAAGTGTTACCCATAAGAAGTGGAATGCTGGTATCGTAATGCGTGCTAACATTGGTAACTACTTATACAATAACATCGCATCTAGTTCTGGTACTTTAAGAAATATCTTAAACCCAATTGGTTATATCAATAATGGTTCTAGAGATTATTTGAAATCAGGATTTAGTGGAAATGGTTCTAACTATTACTTATCTGATTACTATGTACAAAACGCTTCTTTCTTACGTATTGACAACATTAACTTAGGTTACAATGTTGGTAAAGTATTTAGCGATAGAGCTTCTTTACGTATTAACGCAACTGTACAAAACGTATTAACTATTACTAAGTATACTGGTTTAGATCCTGAGATGAACGGTGGTATAGATAACAATTTTTATCCTCGTCCAAGAACCATTGTGTTGGGTCTAAATCTTGATTTCTAATTCAATCAATAGTACAAAAAAATATAACAATGAAAAATAATCTATACAAACAAATCATAGCCACCGTTGGAGCGATTGTTGTATTAGCATCTTGTAACAAGACTTTAGACTTGTTGCCTACCAATGATGTTACATCAGCAACTGTGTATGCCGACGCAAATGGTTATAGGCAAGCTTTCGCAAAAGTATATGCGAGCTATGCTTTAACAGGTAATGCTGGTCCAGCAGGTAACGGAGATATTCAAGGTATCGATGAAGGTACTTCTGATTTCTTACGCTTGTATTGGAAAGCACAAGAGTTAAGTACCGATGAAGCCGTTGTTTCTTGGGGAGATCCAGGTATTCAAGACTTCCACAACATGAACTGGTCTGCAAGCAATCCAATGCTTACAGGTCTTTACTACCGTTGTTACTATCAAATTACTTTAGCTAACGATTTCATTCGTCAATCTGCTGATGCAACTGTTGCAGCAAAAGGTATTACAGGTCCGGATGCTGAAGCAATTAAAAGATATAGAGCAGAAGCAAGATTTTTACGTGCTTACCAATATTCTATTTTAATGGATTTATTTGGTAACATTCCTTTTGTAACGGATGCAGAAGCGTTAGGTTCTGTTATGCCAAAGCAAAGATCACGTGCTCAAATTTTTGCTTTCGTAGAATCTGAATTAAGAGCGATTGATGCTGATTTAGTGGATGCCCGTAGAAATGAATATGGTCGTGCAGACAAAGCTGCGGCTTGGGCATTACTTGCTCGTTTGTATTTAAATGCACAAGTATATACTGGTACAGCTAGAAATACAGATGCTGCAACTTACGCTAAAAGAGTATTAGATGCAGGTTACACATTAATTAGCGACTACACTAAATTAATGCGTGCAGATAATAATGTAAATACTTCTGAGTTTATTTTAACCATTAACTATGATGGCTTAAAAACACAAAACTGGGGTGGTACAACTTTCTTAGCACACGCTCCTGTTGGCGGTAACATGGTTGCTGCTCAATTTGGTATTGATGGTGGTTGGGGTGGTTTAAGAACTACTACTGGTTTATCTAGTAAGTTCCCTGATTTAACAGGAACAGCTGATAAGCGTTCACAGTTTCATACCAGTGGTCAATCCGCTGACATTAATGATTTAACTAAATTTACAGATGGTTATGCAATCACTAAATTTAGAAATATCAATATGAATGGTACACCAGGTAAAAACTTAACTTGGGTTGATATCGATTTTCCTATTTTCCGTTCTGCAGAAATGAACTTAGTATACGCTGAAGCGGTATTAAGAGGTGGAACTGGTGATGCAGGTACTGCTTTAAATTATATCAACGCTTTAAGAACAAGAGCTGGTGCAAGTACTATCACATCATCTCAATTAACTTTAGATTTCATTTTAGATGAGCGTGCAAGAGAATTATATTGGGAAGGATTTAGAAGAACAGACCTTATCCGTTACAATAGATTTGTTGAGTCTACCTATCTGTGGCCTTGGAAAGGTGGTGTAAGAGGCGGAACCAATGTAGATGCATTCAGAAGATTGTATCCTATTCCTTCTGCAGACATTTCATCTAATCCTAATCTAGTTCAAAACACAGGTTACTAATACTTGTCTGAAACATTTAAAATAAATTGTATGAAAAAAATAATTCAATCACTAGTTTACGTGAGCCTTGCTATCGTATTCTTTGCTGCTTGTGAAAAAGACGAGGCAAAAGATACATACATAAGTGGTACGGCTCCGGTGCTTTCTGCTACTTCAAGAGATAGCATTGCACTAAACTTTTTAACAGAAGATAATTTAGGTGTGACATTTAATTGGACAAATCCAAACTACAGATTTGCTTCTGGGGTTAGTTCTCAAAATGTGAATTACACTTTAGAAATCGATACTGCTGGTGCTAATTTTAGAGGACCTAACAAAAAGTCAATCTCTATCAGCAAAGATTTATCGGTGTCTTATACCCAAAAGGCGTTTAATATTGTAATCTCTGATTTGAAATTAAGACCAGGAAGAGCGGCAAGAATCGAAGTACGAATTATTGCTTCTTTAGGCGCTGCACAAACAGAATTAATTTCAAATGTGTTAGCATTTAGAGTGTTGCCTTATGCACCTCCACCAAAAGTTCCAGTACCAACTGCAGGAACATTATGGGTAACTGGTAATGCATTCGCATCTGGTTGGTCTAATCCACTTGGTGCTCCATTTGTTACTTCTCAGCGTTTAGCTAGAATAACAGAAACATTGTATGAGGGTGTTGTAGCCTTTGTAGGTGGTGGAAATTACAAGATGATCCAAGAAAATGGCGTTTGGGGTACACAGTATAAGAAATTAACTGGCGATGCTTTTTCAGGTACACTTGAAAAGAAAGATGCGGATCCAGGATTTGATGGCCCATCTACTCCGGGTAATTATAAAATTTCAGTTGATTTCCAAGCAGGAACTTACACTGTAACCAGACAATAAGAACAACAACTAAAATTGTAAAAAATGAAACAAATTTTAAAAACATTGCTTTTCACGGCCACTTTTGCTGTAGCACTTTGGTCTTGTGAAAAAGTTGCGCCTCTTACTGTGTATGAGTCAGGAAAGAGTGTTGTATTGCAAGCATCTACAAATACTATCGCAACAAAAACAGCAGATTCATTAACTACTGCGGTGTTGTTCACTTGGACCAACCCACAATATGCTACTGATGATAACACTGTTAAATACATTTTACAAATCGATTCTTCAGGAAGAGGTTTTTCTAAAGCTGCTTCTATCGTTTTAAACGGAAGAATGAGTTATGCATTTTTAGGTAAAGATTTAAATGCTATTTTATTAGGATTTGGCTTTAACTATAACGTTGCCTACAAGATTGATGTACGTATTATTTCTTCTTATGGAAATAACAACGATCAGTTAACATCAAACGTGTTAACCTTAACTGCTACTCCTTATGTAATTCCTCCAAGAGTACAACCTCCAACTTCTAGAAGATTATTCTTAGTTGGATCTGCTACTATTGGTGGTTGGAACAATCCTGTTCCAGTTCCAACACAGGAGTTTAGAAGAGTTGATTCTGTAACCTATGAAGGTGTATTTTACCTAAAAGGTGGTCAGCAGTATTTAGCTCTTCCAGTAAATGGTGATTGGAGTAATAAATACTCTGTAGCCAATAATTCACTAACTGATTTAAATTTAGGTGGTGATTTTGGATTCAATTTCAATGATAACTTCCCTGGTCCTTCAAAGACAGGCATGTACAGAATTCGTTTTGATTTCCAACGTGGTAAATTCACTGTTACTCCAGTTCCTTTTGGAATGTTGTTTGTAGCGGGTGGTTACCAAGGATGGTCTCCAGATAAAGCACCTTCACTTGGTTCTATTAAAAACGACGAAGACTTCCATGGTTTTGTTGACTTTGGCACCTCTGGTTCTGAATTTAAATTTACAAGCCAACCAGATTGGAACGGAACCAACTATGGTGGAACTGCATCTGCAATTAGTACTAGCGGCGGTAACCTAAGTGTATCAGCTGGCGGTTATTATTTGTTAAGAGCCAATACTAAAAACAGTACTTGGTCTAACTACCTTGTAACAGGTGTTGGTATTGTAGGTGGATTTACAGGTTGGGGTGGAAGTCCTGACGTAGCGCTTACTTATGATAGAGGTGCTCAGGTTTGGAAAACAACTTTTACCCTTGCTGCTGATACTGAACTTAAGTTTAGATTTAACAGTTCTTGGGATGTCAACCTTGGAGATACTGGTGCCGATGGTATACTAGAATTCAACGGTGATAACCTTGCTATGAAAGCGGGTACTTACGATGTAGTACTTAACTTATCAAATGGTGGATACTACACGTATTCATTCACTAGAAGATAGTAATATACATTCGATAAAAAAAGGGGCGAACTGTGGTTCGCCCCTTTTTTTATGCATTTAGATAAAGTCTTATTTATGTTTATCTGATATTTCGCCAGCCGTTACCTTAAATGGAAGTATGTTTTGCTTAGGTGGTATCGGGCATGTTGCATAAGGAGTATATGCGCATGGCGGATTAAATGCTTTATTAAAATCAATAAAAGTATTGCCATTGCTATCTGGTCTGTTCACATATACAAATCTTCCAGTATGGTAAGTGTTAACACCATTGGTAGCATCACCAAATACAACAAATAAATCACCAGGGCCTTCATTAATAGCATCAAGCACATAATTTTTTCCTTGGTACTCAAAACTTATTTTACCTGCATAATCTTGTGCGGTTGTTTGCCCTAGCACATTGGTAATAAATAAACCACTTGGATCTGGTGGCAATAATTTTGCTGGTAAATTCCATTTTTCATCAATGGGAAATCTTTTGTTTCCTTTAAATGCTGCAAGTGCTGAATTTTTTAAGTCTCTAAAGCGAACTCCAATTTTATCTTCGCGCTTGATAATGCTCCATTTAAACTGATTAAATACGATACTCGTATCCGTTTTGTTTGCGGCATCAAAAAGCACTATCTCTTCCGAATAGTCGTTTGGAAATTTATTTATGCCTTTTTCAAATTCAAAACTTATCCTGTTTGCTGTCACTTTAAATTTACCAATAACAGCTGGCATGTTTTTATGCTTAAACACAAGTGTATTTGTAGCAGCGCTTCCAAATGTATTGTCTCCCGGCTTTAGCCAGTATAGGCCTGCTAGATTAAGCCAACCATTTTTATCTGTTAAAGCTTTATTGCGTAAACTGTCAAAATGTTTAATCGAAGCGGTATATGCAGCAGATGTTTGACCCTGTGCATTGGAGCTGATGAGCATTAAACATAGTAAGGATGGTAAAAAAAATTTCATTCGTTTGCTTTGTGCAAAGTTAAGTGGGTATTTAACTTAATTATCGTTAAAGGTTCTTAATATTGTTAAATAATAATGACTTTATGCGTTTGTATTCTATTCCTAAATTTTTGGTTTTTATAGCTTTGGTAGTTGCTTCACCAAGTTTTGCTCAAAAGCAAACAAAAGCACAGTTCATTTCGTCATTAATGGCTAAAATGACCCTGCAAGAAAAATTGGGTCAGCTCAATTTAATTATTCCTGGTGATGCCTCTGTTACTGGTACTGTTGTAAGTACCGACGTAGAAGGAAAAATTAAAAGAGGTTTAGTGGGAGGTATGTTTGGTATTGCTGGTTTAGAAAAAATCAAGAAAGTGCAGGAATTAGCGGTGCGTGAATCGAGGCTTCGTATCCCTATGTTATTTGGATCTGATATTATTCATGGATACAAAACCGCTTTCCCTATTCCACTTGCTTTATCTGCTAGTTGGGATTTGGCTATGATTGAAAAATCAGCTCAGATGGCTGCGCTTGAAGCTACAGCTGATGGTTTAAACTGGACTTTTTCTCCCATGGTTGATATAGCACGTGATCCGCGCTGGGGAAGGGTTGCTGAGGGCGCCGGTGAAGATCCTTTTTTAGGAAGCGCTATTGCAAAAGCCATGGTAATTGGTTATCAGGGTGGTGCGGGTAATGCTAATTTATCTACGGGTAAATCACTACTTTCTTGTGTAAAACATTTTGCGCTCTATGGTGCGCCAGAGGCTGGTAGAGATTACAATACGGTTGATATGAGTAAGCTCAAAATGTACAACGATTATTTTCCGCCTTACAAAGCTGCGGTTGATGCAGGTGCTGGCTCAGTAATGACGTCATTTAATGATGTGGATGGTGTTCCTGCTTCCGGAAATAAATGGCTATTAACAAATGTTTTAAGAAATCAGTGGGGCTTTAAAGGTTTTGTTGTTTCTGATTACACCTCCATTACCGAAATGATCAATCATGGAATTGGAGATACCGCTGCTGTTTCTGCACTATCGCTTAATGCAGGACTAGATATGGATATGGTAAGTGAAGGTTTTTTAAATACACTACAAAAATCATTACAGTCTGGTAAAGTTTCTATGGCTGCTATCGATGCGGCATGTAAAAGAATTTTAGAAGCAAAATATGATCTGGGCCTATTTGAAGACCCATTTAAATACCTCAAGCAAGAAAGAGCTTCCGAAGTATTAAGTGCCGATAAACGTGTCTTTGCAAAAGAAGCTGCGATGCGTTCTTTTGTTCTTTTAAAAAATGACAATCAAGTACTACCATTAAAGCCGAGTCAAAAAATTGCGCTAATTGGGCCACTTGCAAACGACCGATCTAATTTGCCGGGTACTTGGTCTATCAATGCCGATGCAAAGCAGGCAGTGGCTGTGTTAGAAGGATTTAATAACCGCCCTGGAATTGGTTCTAAAGTAATGTATGCAAAGGGTGCTAACATTTCTGATGATCCTGCATTTGCTGCAAAAATCAATGTGTTTGGCGAAAAAATTTCTATCGATACTAGATCACCTCAGGAGTTATTAGCAGAAGCGCTAGCGGTGGCTGCTGCTTCTGATGTAATTGTTGCTGTGGTGGGTGAAGCCAGTGAAATGAGTGGTGAGGCGGCTAGTAGAACAAGTCTTGACATTCCGGTAAGTCAACAAAAATTAATTGAAGCATTATCTAAAACGGGTAAGCCACTCGTACTTGTGTTAATGAATGGAAGACCCCTTACAATTGCCAATGAATTAAAATCTGCAACAGCGGTGTTAGATGTATGGCACGCTGGTACCGAAGCAGGTAATGCGGTTGCATCAGTACTATATGGCGATTACAATCCAGCTGGAAAATTGACCATGAGTTTTCCGCGTAATGTGGGACAAGTTCCCATATACTATAGCGTACGAAATACTGGTAGACCCAATGGTGGCGATGTTTTTGGAAAATATAGATCCAATTATTTAGACGTAGAAAACTCTCCATTACTACCATTTGGTTATGGATTGAGTTATACTAGTTTTAATTATTCTAAACCCATTTTGTCTGCAAATAGCCTTACTGCCAATACTTCATTAACGGCGTCTGTAACCCTTACTAATACTGGTAATTATGATGGTGAAGAAGTGGTGCAGATGTATATTAAAGACGACGTCGCTAGTATAACAAGACCCTTAAAAGAATTAAAAGGATTTCAAAAAGTATTTTTGAAAAAAGGCGAAGGCAAAACGGTCACATTTACCATTGATGAAAAGTTATTGCGCTTTTACAATACAGATTTAAAGCATGCAAGTGAGAAAGGAAGCTTTCAAGTATATATTGGTACGAATTCCTTAGTTGAAAATTCAGTATCTTTTCAATTAAAATAATTTAAACTCTTTTTATATGACCAACCGTCGTCAATTTGTACAAAAGTCTTCGTTACTGGGTATGGGTTTTTTACTTCAAAAAGCGACTGGCTTTGCAATGCCACCGCTATCACAAAACTATACAAGCAATAGACCAGCACCAGGCGATCGTAATTTTACGAGTGCAGCTGTTGACGCCGTTATTGACCGGGTAAAAAAAGACTTGCCAAATAAAGAACTAGGTTGGTTGTTTGAAAACTGCTTTCCTAACACCTTAGATACCACCGTAGATTTTGAAATGGTAAATGGCAAGCCAGATACCTATGTAATTACGGGTGATATTGATGCTATGTGGCTCAGGGATAGTACGGCGCAGGTTTGGCCTTATTTGCCACTTACAAAAAATGACAAGCCCCTTCAAACACTTATTGCAGGTGTTATCAATAGACAAACAAAATGTATTTTACTGGATCCATATGCCAATGCATTTTATAAAGACGTCAATAAAGTAAGTGAGTGGAAAGATGATATTACTAAAATGAAGCCAGGTATTCATGAGCGCAAGTGGGAAATTGATAGCCTTTGTTATCCGGTAAGACTAGCCCATGGTTATTTCAAGCAAACCGGAGATACTTCTGTTTTTGACGCCGATTGGAAAGCCGCACAAAAATTAATACTCGATACTTTTACCGAACAACAGCGCTTTGATGGCAATGGCCCGTATAGTTTTCAGCGCACAACGGCATGGGCCACTGATGGTGTTCCATTAAGTGGTTATGGATATCCAGTAAAGCCATGTGGTTTAATTGTATCAACGTTTAGACCTAGTGACGATTGTACCTTACTTCCTTTCCTAGTGCCTAGTAATATGTTTGCCATCAATATTTTAGGTAAGATGGCAGAGCTACTTCAATTACCATCTGTAAACGAGTCTGCACTTGCTAAAAGAGCGCTTGCTTTAAAAGCGCAGGTGCAAGCTGCATTTCAAAAACATGGTATTATCCAGCACCAACAGTTTGGAAAAATTATTGGTTTTGAAGTAAATGGCTATGGTAGTTTTCATATGATGGATGACGCCAATGTGCCTTCCTTATTATCACTTCCATACCTTGGCGCTATCGAGCCTAACAATCCGCTTTATTTAAATACGCGTAAAGTAGTGCTTTCGGAAAACAATCCATTCTTTTATAAAGGCAAAGCTGGTGAAGGTATTGGTGGTCCGCACACCGGAGCTGATACCATCTGGCCAATGAGTATTATTTTACGTGCTATTACAAGTGTGGATGATAAAGAAATTATGCACTGCGTTAGAAATTTAATGCAAACGCATGCTGGCACAGGATTTATGCACGAATCATTCCATAAAGATGATGCCACTAAGTTTACCCGCAAATGGTTTGCTTGGGCCAATACTTTGTTTGGTGAACTGATTTATAAATTACACCAAGAAAAGCCAGGTCTCTTACAAAAAATCTAATTATAGCTGTACTTGAAAACCAGCAGTAATCCATCTGCTTGGCATGATGGCACCCAATAAATCGGAGTAGGTAGTGTTGGTTAAGTTTGTTATTTCTACAAACACATTGCTACTTCTTTTTTTAAGTAGATAGGCAAATTTGCTATTTACTAAAAAATAATTTTCTGAGAGTGTAGCATTAATAGCAGACGCTGTTTGTGCATTTCTAATTTTGTATACACTATTTACAGATAATTGTAATTGACGCGCTCTAAATACAATTTGCTCGTTCCATAAAAATCTGGCGTGCGACGAAATATAAAACGATGGCGTTTTGTTTGGACTAGTAGAATTAAGCCACACCAGTCCTGTACTTATGTTTAATTCAACATTATCTCCCCATTTTTTGTTGTAAGTAAGATCTGTTTCGATACCTTTTGTTTGCACCGATGATATATTACTAGCAAGTGTGTAATTTCCGGTGACGATTAAATTTGATTGGCGTGGCATCATAGGAAAAGGAGTAGGGGTCCAGTCAATTAAATTATTTTGATCCCTAAAAAATACAGTAGCGCCCCACTTAAAATGAGCCCCCATTCTGTAATCTGCCCCTAGTTCGTAGCTCCAAGATTTTTCTGTTTGTAAATAAGGGTTACCAATGCTGCCTGCTGTAACCAGTGTTTTATTATAGTTATTGTAACGCTCCGTAAAATCTGCGTCACGAACGCCTCTGCCAATAGAAGCTCTTGTTGTAAGACTTCCCTTTACCCAAGATGCGTTCACCTGCGGAATAACCACCCAGCCATAGCTTTGGTCCCAATCTATTCGGAGACTCTCATTGATAAAAATATTTTTAGGAAGTTTATGTGTAGCAATTACAAATGCGGCACCATGTGCTAGTTCATGATTACCCCTGTCGTTGGATTTAATTTTTTTGTGGATCCACTGAGCGCCTGTAACAATTTGGTGATTGGGATTACGCGAAAACTGAACCGTTCCTTGTGCAACAAATAAAGACGTTTTATTCTCATTGAAACTGCCGGAAGGATTAAATCTAAAACGATCTGATAAGTTTTTATAGGCCGCATCAAATTTTACAGTGGTGTGTGCAAATTGCTTTTGCAAACTTGTTTGTGTCCAACTGCTTTTTACAATTTCTGAAGCCGTATCACTTTTAAAAGTAGTATAAAAATTTTGGGCATTAAAGTCTCTGCTATCATTTGCGTGTAAAATATGTAGCTTCCAATCAGATGCAAAATTGTAGTTGAAATTAGCAGCGTAAAATGTATTATTAAAATATCCGGTGGTGCCTCTTAATGGTTCACCATCGGCTTTGTTTTGTTGTGAAGACAGGCTTAGTTTCCATTTTTGTTTTTGAACACCCCACCAAATATTATTGAAGCGTGAATTGTAGCTACCCCATTTGCTACCAACGCTTAATTTGTGGTTGTTTTTTTGCTGGAGTCCGTTGGTAATGATATTTACAACGCCTCCAATAGCGTCTGAACCATAAATAGCAGAAGCGGCCCCTTTAATAATTTCAATTCTATTAATATCATCAGGGTGAAGTGGGATATAGCCATTAAAATGACCCGTTAGTGGATCGTTGATTCGGATACCATCAATAATTACGAGTACTTGCTGAAACGTGCCACCTCTAATAATGATATTGCTTTGTGTACCTGCGGGTCCGCGTTGTTGGGTTTCAATACCAGGTAAATATTTGAGTAGTTCGTCTATGCTACTGATGGGAAGGTTTTGTAAACTAGAGCCTTTGATACTTACAATGTTACGCCCTGTTTCTTTTTCTTGTTGTGGCAGCATGCTTGCCGTAACCACTACTTCCGAAAGCTCCTTGTTTTGTGCAATGGCTGAAATACTTATAGTTAAAATTAGACTCGCTATAATCAAACGCATCATAGAGGGATATTTTTTGCAAAGGTAAGGCCCAAGAGCACATTGTATTTACTAAAAAGGATTAAATTGAAGTATGAAATACTGCTTAACTCTTTTGCTTGCTGTAATTACCTCGTTTGATGCTACTGCACAAACTAGAACTGTTTATTACGACATGCAGGATTTTACCTTATTGGGTAGGCCCATGCCAAAGCAAACTGTGTATCAACGATTTCCGGATACAATCAAAGGCTTGCTCCGTAAACCAGTATGGGATTTGAGTAAAAATCCTACTGGGTTTGCAGTGTATTTTGAAACCAATGCTAAGCAAATTTCTGCCAAATGGAAAACGGGATCTTCAGTTGTTTTTCAGCACGTGGCGGGCACGCTGGTAAAAGGACTTGATCTTTACGGACTAGATAATGGCAGTTGGTATTTTGCGGGTGTAGGTAAACCAAACGGCCAAGTATACCAAGAATCTAATTTGGTAAAAGATATGGATGGAAGTAAGCGTCAATATTTATTGTATTTACCTGATTATGAAACCTGCGATTCTCTTTTTATTGGCATCGAAGAAGGCGCGACTATTCATAAGCCACATCAAAATTATTTTGAAGGACAAAAGCCGCTCGTGGTATATGGCACTTCCATTGTACAGGGGGCTTCTGCAATGCGCCCTGGTATGGCTTACCCTGCACAACTTGAACGCCGCTTAAAGCGTGAAACGATTAATTTAGGTTTTAGCGGAAACGGCCAACTCGATTCTATGCTGGCTGTGATTATGTCGGGGATCGACGCATCTATGTATGTAATTGATTGCGGGCCTAATTTAACACCTGCTATGGCGCAGGAAAAAACGGTTCCATTTTTGCGTCAACTACATGCACTACAACCAAACGTTCCTATTTTACTTGTCGAAAATATTATGTACCCTACTGCTAAATTTAATTTGGTGACCAGGCAAAAAATTAATGAGGTCAATCAAATATTTAAAAATGCATACGCGCTTTTAAGAAAAGAGGGGATACGTAATTTGCATTATTTAGAAACTACAAATTTAATTGGTGATGATGGTGAAGCCACGGTTGATGGCGCCCATATGACCGATTTAGGATTTTACAGAATAACACTCGCTATCGAACAAAAAATTAGGTCCATTGAAAAATAGTTGCTTGCTTATTGGTTTGTTTTTTTGCGCCTGTGTTTCAACTAAAAACATGCGCCCGGCTGGGTTACCACATGCAGTTGGCAATGACGCCCACACTGGGGAAGCATTTTTTAAACAAGCCGTAAGTTATAATTGGCGGGAGCGTGATTCGTTGGCGCTAGAATATGCAAATGCCGGACAATTACCTGATTTTTATTTCAGTTTTGTTCCAGTTACTACAACCTTTACAACGGCTAATGGTAAAGAAGTAGACGCTACTTTTTATGTAGCCCCAGATTATTTTATGGTAGGCACTAACAGCAATTGGGCGAGGGTTCCAATAACACCTATGGCGGCTCAAAAAATTGCTGATGCCTATGGGTGTTTTTTGCCTACACCTTCTATGGTAGATGCTATTTACAAAGCAAGTACAGTAAAATTAGCACCCGTGCCTATGTATGCCTTTAGGGACAGTACCATTACAATGTGGCAGCATCATTTAATGATAGAAGGCCAGCGAAAAAGCAAAAAAGGGCTTATTAGTGGCATTAAAAAAGATGTGGTACTCAGTAATAAAGTGCTAGAGCACCAAAGGCCAAACCGGGTGGCTATTTATGGTTGGCATACCCTTGATGGTAAACCTATTCAGCCGGTGTATGCGGGTCATGTAAATTGGTATGTCGATTATAGCCATGGCATTCGGCTCATTGCTAAAAAAGTAAAGATTGATGGCAATTGGGTAGATTATACTGCATTGTTTGGTGAAGGATGCGAAACCAAGATGCTAAGGTATTAAACTAGTTTTCCGAAGGTTTAAAAATGTTGGAATAGTTTAAAGATGTATTGCTACTATAATTTTTATTGATGATGTCCAGCTGTTGTAGGTAGAGGTCTTTTAGTTTTTTTGGACCAATAATTTTCACATTCCCCATCCATCTAAATATCCATCCAAACAATTCTCTATTAATGCCGCAGTGCATTTTCATGCGGTAGTTGCCATTTTTTAATTGTGTAAAGCTTTGTGTTACATGCCAGTTGTAATGACTTATAAATTCGCCAGTGATACTTGAAAATTCTAGTTCTATATCATACACTTCATTGTCAATATTTGCTGTTAAGCCAAATCTTTTTTGTATTTCCGATTTTGCAAGCGGAAGTAATTTTTTATGCCCAAAAGTTTGATTGGTAATATTGTAGGCTACTATTTTTGATAAATCTATGGTTATAAATAAGTTATTCTTTGCGATAAAGCCTGCTGTGTAATACGCGCCATTATGGTATACAAGTAATAGTGGTTTGAATTTAAAAGGATACGTAATGTCAGATGATACATTGGTGGCATCTCCGTAAATATTTTCTACCTCAATTATTTTATTATTTGCAATTGACCAAATAATGTCCTCAGACATTTGATTAAAGTCAGCTGTATATTTTCTTTCAAAAAAGTGCGAATTAAAATTTTGTTCAAGTGGCAAAGCGGCGTATTTGGTTTTGCCTAAGTGCATTATTTTTTTTGCAACGATATCTCTAAATTTATTGATAGATTCGCCACGTCCTTCTGTAATATAAGTAGTCATGGAAAGTCTACTCAATTGATAAGAGTTTACGTCAAATCCTGTAACAGCGATAGAAATGTCGGTGTAAATTAGTCGATAGGTTTTTTGATTATGCTGCCCAGTTGTAATTTGTAATGCTTGATTTTTCCTCAAATAGTTTTTTTCGAGTTGCGCAAGGTCGTTATAGATTTGTCTGTTTGCAGTGGATATGCCCTTTTGGGATAGTTCTTTGCAAATGTCTTGTACGGTCCGGGGTTCAATTTCTAACAGCTCATAAATAAAATGAAGCCGTTCTAACTGATTCATAGTTTGCAATTTAAATGCAAACGTAACGATAAAATATTGAATATGTATGAGGTTGCATTAGATTTGTAGTAGACACCACGTTATAAATCGTACTAATCTGGGGGGAGAAGTCATTGATTTAGAGCGTGGTGTTTTTTTGTGCCCTAGTTGAAGGCATTAAACCTTTTTGCATCTCCGTAGTCTTAATCCAATCATGCAAAAAAGTAGCGTTACTACATATGATTACATTAAAGTAATACTGATAGCCATTGGACTTTATTTGGCTACTTGGACGAATCATTTGTAAATACTTCCAACCTTCGCCAGGACTGTTAGCCTGCGGCTAACTTCCTGCCACATTGTACTAACCCAAAGGCTTTTAACAAACCGCTTCGCGGCTTGTTGCCTTCTTCATCTCTCTCCAACTTACGAAAGCAAGCTTTCGACGTTGTCTCGAAATGAAGAAGGCCCAACACTATGTGTTGAGCCTTTGTGGTCCCGCCAGGAATCGAACCTGGATCTAAAGTTTAGGAAACTTCTATTCTATCCATTGAACTACGGGACCATCCCTAAAAGGGAAGCAAAAATAACAGATAATCCCGTACCGCCACAAATTGCTTGTGGGTTGGCCGCTTTTCATAAAACCAATGTATCTTAGCGGCTCAAATTTAAAGGGATGCAATTCTATAATATCATCATCAAATACCGTTTTTGGCTTAGCTTATTGCTACTAGTTTTAGGCCTTGGGTTAAATTTTACAGGAACTGGTTTTTGGCCAACTTTCCCAATATACCTTGTTTTTATCATTGGTATTTTAAGCCATTTCTTTATTGGACCACTTCGTTTAATTCAAGAGCCAATGGAGCAGGGGAATGTGGAAGAGGTAGAAAAAATATTAAAATCTGTTTGGTTTCCGGGCTTACTATATAAGCCTGTGCGATCTACTTATTATACCATCAAAGGAAATTTAGCGATGATGTCGCAAGATTTTGATACTGCCGAAAAGCACCTAAAAATGAGTAATGATTTAGGATCACCCATGCCAGAAGCAGAAGGTGCTAATAAATTACAATTGGGTATGATGGCGATGCAAAAAGGGGATCTTAAGCAAGGTGAATCTTATATTAGAGCTGCTATCAGACTTGGTATTCCGGACAAAGAAAGTGAAGCAGTTGCATATTTAACCATGTGTCAAATTTTTATTAATAAGCGTGAGTTTAGAGCTGCTAAAGATTTTTTCAGAAAAGCAAAAGCTTGTAAGCCAACTACCAAACAAGTGCTTGATCAGGTTAAAGAAATAGAGAAATATATTTCTAGAATGCCTGGTTAATTGCATGCGCTGTTATCCATGTTAGACATTCAAAAAGTTACTACAGAGGGTCCTGCTTTAGAAAGTATTAAATCGCTTTTTAAAGCCTATTTGGGGGAGCTCAATGAGGATCTTTGTTTTCAATCTTTTGATACAGAAATCGATAATCCTTTATATAAATACAGCGCGCCTACCGGCGCGCTTTTTATTGCATACTATAATGCTATACCTGTTGGCTGCATTGCGTTACAGCCCTTGCAAGAAGCGCAAACTTGCGAAATGAAAAGGTTGTATGTTGAACCTCAGTATCGAAATTTAAAAATAGGAGGTGCACTTGTAAAAGTGTTATTACAAGAAGCACAATTACTTGGATATACAACTATGAAATTAGATACATTAGAAAGGTTGCAAGCTGCTATACAGCTCTATCAAAAATTTGGATTTGAAACGGTAACGGCTTATTACGATAATCCACTGCCTAGTGTTGTGTACATGCAAAAAAAATTATAATCTTCCTTCGATTACATCTTCTATCACGCGTGCAAAATGCAAATGTTCTAGTGCGTGTACTTTAGTAGCGAGTGATTCTGGTGTATCGTTTGCATCAACTGCGCAAGTAGCTTGAAACAATTGTTCGCCTTCATCATAATGTGCGTTTACATAATGAATGGTGATGCCAGATTCTTTTTCATTAGCAGCAATCACTGCTTCATGAACGCGGGAGCCGTACATACCTTTGCCACCAAATTTTGGAAGTAGTGACGGATGAATGTTAATCATGTGTCTTGGAAATGCGTTTAAAAAAGCTTCCGGCATTTTCCATAAAAATCCTGCGAGTATGATAAAATCAATTTCATATTTGGAAAGCTCTTTCACGTATGTGTTACCCTGTTCAAAATCTTTTTTTTCTATCATCAGTACCGGCACATCATTGTCGGCAGCGATTTGTATAACCCCTGCACCTGCTTTATTGCATACGATGAGCGATACGCGAATGGATGGGTGACCCTTAAAGTGTTCTATAATTTTTTGGGCATTGGAACCAGCGCCTGAGGCAAAAAGGGCCAAATTGCGTTTTTTGATGCTAAAACTCCCATTTTGAGGTTTTGGTGCCTTACTTGACACCCCAAAAATGGTTTGGCTCATTTTTCGGAGGTAATTTCTAAAAAATCCAAATTGTCCGAGTGGGATGCTTATAACGATCACACAAATGGGCCAAAGTAAACACATTAGTACTACATATAATACATAGTAAAATACTCCAGATTCAAGCCCAGTAAGGGTTAGAAGCTTTCTGCCTAGGTACCCGCAGCTGCTCCCACCAATGGCAAAAGTGCTAAAAACGAGCACAAAAGAAGTCCAACTTAACTTCCATTTTTCCTTCAATCGCTTAAACATGAATCAAAATTGCATAAAAAACCCGACAAATACTTGAAACTCAATATTGTTTTGAACAAAAAAAAGTTGCTTACTATTCGCTATTGTCAGCTTCCTGTCATATTTTTGCGCGCAATTAAGGATATTTTTCCACCTATAGAATTCGTTTGTGTATATGACATCTTTTAGAAGCAACACAAGTCGCATCGTCAAGAACTGCTTTTTTAGTGCAGTTTTCTTGTTGGGCATATTAGTTACAAATACCGTTACCGCTCAAGACGGCAAAACCTTGTTTAATACCAATTGTGCTTCCTGTCATCAGGTGCATAAAAACTCTACAGGCCCTGCGCTTGCTGGGGTTGAAGGCCGTTGGGAAACAAAAGAAAAGCTATATTCTTGGATCAGGAATAGTGCTGCCTTTTTAAAAACAGGTGACGCGTATGCTAATAAATTATACCTCGAGTATAACAAAACCGCAATGAATCAATTCCCGAATTTAAAAGATGAGGAAATTGATGCAATCTTAAAGTATATCAATTCTGTACCTGCCCCAGGTGCTGCTGCTCCAGGTGCTGCAGCTGCAGGTGAGCCAGTTGAAGAAGATAACTCTCTTTTGTTTGGTATCTTATCTCTGATTTTAGCAGTCGTGGCGCTTATTTTATTACAAGTAAATGCCAACTTAAAAAAATTAGCAGATACACGTGAAGGTCAAACACCAGAAGTAGACGTACCATTTTGGAGAAACAAAAGATACATTGCATTTTTAGCTGTTGTATTTTTTATTGTAGGTGGTTACCTAGTTTCAAAAAGTGCTATGGGACTTGGTAGAAGCCAGGATTATCAACCTGTTCAGCCTATTTACTATTCTCACAAGGTACACGCTGGAATCAATCAAATCAATTGTCAATATTGTCATACGGGTGCTTACCAAGGTAAACAAGCAACGATCCCATCAGTGAATGTTTGTATGAACTGTCACATGGCAATTAACGAATACAAGGGAGAAAAAATCTTTACAGAAGATGGGGAAGAAGTGAACGGTACACAAGAAATTGAAAAATTATACAAATACGCGGGTTTTGAACCAGGTAAACCTTGGGATCCTTCAAAAGCAAAACCAATTGAGTGGGTTCGTATCCACAATTTACCGGATCACGTTTATTTCAACCACGCACAGCACGTAAAAGCAGGTCAAGTGGCTTGTCAAACATGTCATGGCGAAATTCAAAAAATGGGTGAAGTAAAACAACAAAATGACCTTAGCATGGGCTGGTGTATTAACTGTCACCGCGAAACAAAAGTTCAATTTAAAGACAACGGTTTCTACAGCATCTACGAGAAATACCACCAAGATTTAAAATCTGGAAAAATGGATAGCACTAAAGGTGTTACAGTAGAAAGCATTGGTGGTACTGAGTGTCAAAAGTGTCACTATTAATAACAACATTATACCCGATAATAAATATATCATGGAGCAAAAAAAGTACTGGCAAAGTTTTGGAGAAAAAAATCAGTCTACTGCTTACAATCAAGATGTAAAGGATGAGTTCAAAGAAGAACTTCCTTTTGTTTCAGACGAAAGCAAAGGATTTCTCGAAACTGCTGCACCCCGCAGAGACTTTTTAAAATATGTAGGTTTTAGCACTGCAGCAGCCGCTGTTGCAGCAAGCTGTGAAATGCCTATTAAAAAAGCGATTCCGTTTGCAAATAAACCAGAAGATATTGTACCAGGTATTGCAAATTATTATGCAACAACTTATGTACAGGATGGTGATGCAGTAAGCGTTGTAGCTAAAGTGCGTGATGGTCGTCCTATTAAAATTGAGGGTAACGATTTATGCCCTGTAACTAAAGGTGGCACTTCTGCACGTGTGCAAGCGTCTGTATTAGATTTATATGATACAGCACGTTTACGTTTCCCAACCATAGATGGTAAAGAAGTAACTTTTGAAGCTGCTGATAAAGCGGTTGCTGCTTCTATTGGTGGTAATGTTGTGGTGGTTTCAAGTACCATTACTTCTCCAACAAGTAAAGAAGTAATTGCTCAATTTTTAGCAAAATATCCGGGTAGCAAACACGTTACTTATGACGCTGTTTCTTACAGTGCTTTAATTGAAGCAAATGCAGCAACAAATGGTGTAGCTGCTATTCCTGATTACCATTTCGAAAATGCAAAAGCGATTGTTAGCTTAGGTGCAGATTTCTTAGGTACTTGGTTAAGTCCTGTTGCTTTTTCTAAGCAATATGCAACTGGTAAAAAAATCAACGAAAAAAATCCTAGCATGAGTAAGCACATACACTTCGAAAGTGTAGCGAGTCTTACTGGTTCAAATGCGGATGAAAAATATTTACACCGTCCTTCTGAAACAGGTGCTATTGCAGCTGCTTTATTAAGTGCTGTGACTGGTGGTGGTGTAACAGGCATTTCGGATGCTACTTTAAAAGCAGGTATCCAAAATGCTGCAAAGGCTTTATTAGAAAACAAAGGCGCTGCGCTTGTAGTTGCTGGTAGCAATGATGTGAATGTTCAAATCATTGTAAATGCAATTAACAATGCGGTAGGTGCAGGCGGTTCTACTATTAACTGGGCTGCTCGTAACAATACCCGCGCTGGTGTTGATGCAAACTTTGTTCAACTCGTTAAAGATATGAACGCAGGTAGCGTTGGTACTTTAATTTTAGTGGGTGCAAACCCTGCATACTCTTGGCATGATGCTGCTGGTTTTACAGCAGGTCTTGCAAAAGTAAAAACCACTATATCATTTGCAACTAAAGCAGACGAAACTGCAGTGCTTTGCAAGTTTGTTTTACCTGATCATCACTACCTAGAAAGCTGGGGTGATGCAGAACCAGTTTCAGGAAATGTTTCATTTATTCAACCAACTATATATCCTTTATTTAAAACACGTCAGTGGCAAGACAGCTTACTAAAATGGAGTGGCAACGCTTCAGATTATTTAGCTTTCTTGAAAAGTTACTGGTCAACTAAATTAGGTGGTGTTACAGGTTGGGATAAAGCATTACAAGATGGTGTACTAGCTACAACACCTGCTGCTTTTAGTGCAGGAAGTTTTTCTAGCGCAGCAGTTGCAAATGCAGTTACTGCAGCAACTTCAGCTAAAAAAGGTGGTGCATTAGAACTCGTATTGTATGAGAAAGTTGGTATCGGTGCTGGACAAGGTGCTTCTAACCCATGGTTACAAGAATTACCAGATCCAGTAACTCGTGCAACTTGGGATAACTACGTTATCGTTTCTCCTGCACTTGCAAGAACATTATTAAAAATTGATTTAAATAACGGCGGTCAAGCAGATGCTTACGAAGTAAATCCTCCAAAGCCAGTTGTAAAAGTTACAGTTGGTGGTAAGTCGATCGAACTTCCAGTATTAATTATTCCGGGTACACACCCTGAAACTATTGGTATTGCGGTAGGTTATGGCCGTTCAGAAAATATTGGTAAAGCAGCAAACGGCGTAGGTAAAAATGCGTTTGGTTTAGCTTCTTTACAAGGCAATAACATTTCATACGTAAACACAAGTGTTGAAGTAGTTGCAACTGGCGAAAAATATCCAGTAGCATTAACACAAACACATAGCCGTTACGATACCGAGCAAGGTAACCGTACCGAAGTAATGAAAGAGTTAACACTTGCTGCGTACAAACATCACCCAACAGAAATTCGTGAAGAGCGTGCTGAGGAGTTAAGAGGTCAAATTTCTGGTGGTGAAAAATTAAGCAACGAAGAAGTACTACAAAAGTTTGAAGGTGCTGGAACTTTATATCCAGTATATGATAGACCAGGCATCAAATGGGGTATGAGCGTTGATTTAAATGCTTGTACTGGTTGTGGCGCTTGTGTGGTTGCATGTAATGCAGAAAACAACGTTTCAGTTGTTGGTAAACCAGAAGTACTACGTGGTCATGAAATGCATTGGTTACGTATTGACCGTTATTACAGCGGTGATATGGACAATCCAAATGTAGTGTTCCAACCACTTATGTGTCAGCATTGTGATAACGCTCCTTGTGAAAACGTTTGTCCAGTGGCTGCTACCAACCATAGCTCTGAAGGCTTAAACCAAATGACCTATAACAGATGTATTGGTACACGTTATTGCGCAAATAACTGTCCTTATAAAGTACGTCGTTTTAACTGGGCAGATTACACAGGTGCTGATAGCTTTGGTGACAACCAAACTGGTCACGTAAATGATGTGGTATTAAATATGAGTGACGATCTTACACGTATGGTGTTAAACCCAGATGTTACTGTTCGTTCTCGTGGTGTGATTGAAAAATGTTCTTTCTGCGTACAACGTTTACAAGAAGGAAAATTAAAAGCGAAAAAAGATTCTCGTCCTTTAGAAGATACAGATGTAAAAGTTGCTTGTCAACAAGCTTGTCCTACTGAAGCAATTACTTTTGGTAATGCTAATAGCAAGCACTCTGCAATTACTAAAGTTCGTTTAGACAATCCTAATCGTAGCTTCTATGTACTAGAGCAGTTACACGTTTTACCTGGCGTTACATACTTAGCTAAAGTGCGTAACACCGACGAAAAACATGAAGGTGCTAAACACGCTGAAGCAAAACACGAACAGAAAAAAGCATAATTAAAATAATTGAAATAGAATAAGATGCATTTAAAGTACGAATCACAACTTAGGGAGCCATTGGTTAGTGGTAATAAAAATTACCGCCAAGTAACCGAAGACATTGTTCGCCCTATCGAAGCCAAACCAACAAGGTTATGGTACATCGGATTCTTCATTGCTGTTGCACTTTTATTATTTGGTGTATACAGTGTTTACCGTGAGGTTACTTATGGTATTGGAGAGTGGAACTTGAACAAAACAGTGGGTTGGGGATGGGATATCACCAACTTCGTATGGTGGGTAGGTATTGGTCACGCTGGTACCCTAATCTCAGCAATCTTACTTTTATTCCGTCAAGGATGGAGAACAGGTGTAAACCGTGCTGCAGAAGCGATGACTATCTTCGCCGTTATGTGTGCGGGTCAGTTCCCTATCTTCCACATGGGTCGTGTATGGATGGCATTCTTTGTACTTCCTTACCCTAACACACGTGGTCCATTATGGGTGAATTTTAACTCACCACTTTTATGGGACGTATTTGCGATCTCTACGTATTTCACTGTATCATTATTATTCTGGTATTCTGGATTGATTCCGGATTTTGCAACCGTTCGTGATAGAGCTTTCACAAAATTACGTAAGCGTTTATATGGCCTTGCTTCATTTGGTTGGACAGGTTCTACCAAGCACTGGCAGCGTCATGAAAGTTTATCTTTAGTACTTGCGGGTTTATCTACTCCACTTGTATTATCGGTTCACACAATTGTATCTTTTGACTTCGCAACTTCAGTAATTCCTGGTTGGCATACTACTATCTTCCCTCCGTACTTCGTTGCGGGTGCGATCTTCTCTGGATTTGCGATGGTGCAAACCCTTATGATCATTGTACGTAAAGTATTTGCAATGGAAGATTACGTAACCCTTGGTCACATCGAAGCAATGAATAAAGTAATTGTACTTACAGGTTCTATTGTAGGTATCGCTTACTTAACAGAATTGTTTATGGGTTGGTACTCTCAAAATAAATATGAAGGCTATACTTTCTGGTATTCTCGTGCTTATTTATTTAGCCCTTATGGTTGGAGCTACTGGGGTATGATGGCTTGTAACGTATTAAGCCCTCAAATTTTCTGGTCTCGTAAAATGAGAAGAAATGTTTTTGTAACATTCTTCATGAGTATCATCGTTAACATTGGTATGTGGTTTGAGCGTTTCGTAATTATCGTAACGTCTTTATATAGAGATTATTTACCGTCTAGCTGGTCTGTATATTACAGTCCTACTATTTGGGAAATGGGCTTCTATGCAGGAACCTTCGGATTGTTCTTTACATGTTTCTTCTTATTTGCTAAATACTTCCCAGTAATTGCAATTGCAGAAATTAAATATGTATTAAAAACAACCGGCGATGGTTACAAAGATCAAATGAGTGCGATTGAAGCGCAACCATTAGAGGCATTTGTTAAAGACCAAACCCATCATCACTAATCATTTACGTTGAACAAACGATAAAATAGAACACATGGCAAAAAAGAAATTTGTAGTAGGCTGTTTTGAGGATGAAGCGGTGCTTTTTCCAGCAGTTAAAAAAGTGCGTGCTGCAGGATATAAAATCCATGACGTGTACACACCATTTGCGGTACATGGTCTAGATCATGCAATGGGCTTAAGAGAAACAAGTCTTCACACAGCAGGATTTATTTATGGTATTACAGGTACTACAACAGCCCTTAGTACTATCAGCTGGATCTTTACAAAAGATTGGCCTTTAAACATTGGTGGTAAGCCACACTTTGCTTTACCAGCATGGATTCCAATCATGTTTGAGTTAACTGTACTTTTTGCAGCGGTAGGAATGGTATTAACCTTTTGCTACTTATGTCAATTAGCACCAGGTGTTAAAAAGCATCATTTCCACGCACGTGCTACCGACGATTTATTTGTTATGGCCATTGAGTGTACAGATACTACAAACACCGACGACTTACAAGCATTTTTACAAAGCAACGGCGCCATCGAATTGAGCGTTCAAGTTGCCGAAGAAGGATGGTGGTTTGGTCGTTACGACAACGAAGATGTTCCTTTTCAAAATAAAGAAATTGTTGCAGCATAAATTATTGAATAGAAATCCGATGAAGAAATTATCTATCATACTCGTTCTTACCATCACTGCTATCATTAGCAGCTGTAATGGTGTTAAGCGTGAACCAGGTTCTATCTATATGCCAGATATGGCGTACAGCCGTGCCTATGAGAGTTACGCAGACCATAGTAACCTAACTGAAAAAGGGATCAACTACACCGCCATGCCTGTAGCTGGAACTTTAGCGCGTGGAGCTGAAATGCCTTTTCATATCGAAAAAGATGCGCCTGGTGATACCACCAATTATTACGCGTCTCGTGCTGTAAAAAATCCGATCGATTCTTTATCTAAATCAGATAATGATGAAGCAGAGCGTTTATATCTGATCAACTGTGGCATCTGTCATGGATCTAAGTTAGATGGTAATGGTCCATTATGGAAAAATGGTGATGGTCCTTATCCTTCTGCACCAAAAAATTTAATAGCAGATCCTATTGTATCTGTTATGCCAGAAGGACAAATGTTTTATTCTGTTACCTACGGTAAAAACTTAATGGGTGCTTATGCTGCTCAGTTAAACCGTAAGCAACGTTGGATGGTTATCAAGTATGTAAAAAACAAACAATTGGCTGCAAAAGCTGCTAAATAAAAATTTTTTAAAAGAGTAAAGATGGCTTCTATCAAAATGCAATTTGAGGTACCTGCAAAGATGAAAACATGGTCACTAGCATTGATTGCTGTTGGTCTTGTTGCTTTGGTAACAGGTTTAGTGACCAAAGGTTTTAGTGCAGATGAACATGAGCAAACTCAGTTTTGGGGAACACTTATGTACAACAGTATTTTCTGGACTTTGGTGTGTAACGCTGCAATGTTTTTCATTGGCGTAACAACAATGGCAATGGGAGGTTTCCAACAATCATTCCGCAGGGTTCCTGAGGCGATCTCTACTATGGTGCCTATTTTTGGTGCTATTACTTTTGCTGTTTTAATGTATGTAATTTTTGGTCATAAGCACCATATCTACCACTGGTTAGATACGGAAGCAGTTGCTAACGATCCGATCTTAAAAGGTAAGGCTGGTTTTTTAAATCCAGTATTCTTTGTTATCTGGACAACCCTTACTATTGGCTTGTGGAGTTTGTTTGGATGGCGTATTCGCAAGCTAAACGATCAAGCAGATGGTGAACCAATGACTGCAGAAGAAGGCGCATCTTTTATTTACAAGAACACGGTGCGTGCTGCTACCTTTTTAGTGTGGTTTGGTTTAACAGTAGGTTCTACCATTCCTTGGTTATGGATGATGAGTATTGATCCACATTGGTACTCTACTATGTATAGCTGGTACACATTTGCAAGTTCATTTGTGTCTGGTATGAGTCTTATTGCTCTTTGGGTTATTTATCTAAAAAACAAAGGTTATTTAGAGTTAACTACACAAGAGCACTTACACGATATAGGTAAGTTCATGTTTGCCTTTTCTGTGTTCTGGACCTATTTATGGTTCTCTCAGTACATGCTTATTTGGTATGCAAATATTCCTGAAGAAACTGTTTACTTCAAGCATAGAGTGCAAGGTCCATACAAAGGCATTTTCTTCTTAAACCTTATCATCAATTTCCTTTGTCCTTTAATTATATTAATGAAGCGTTCAGCAAAAAGAAACTATACCCTAGTTGCTTTTATGGCGGTCTTAATTTTATTTGGTCACTGGATCGATTTTTATCAAATGGTAATGGGCTCTTTATCTAAAGAGCACGTAACGCTTGGTTGGTTAGACTTTGGTATATTAAGTTTATTTGTGGGTCTTATGATTTTCTTTGTTAGCCGTGCATTAGCAAGCAAGCCGCTGATTCCAAAGAGTCATCCATTCTTAAAGGAAAGTATCATACACCAAGTATAATTATTTAGACGATTAATATTAGAATCAATAAAATATTGATAGCATTATGACAATGTTTTTAACCATAGCCGTAGTAGTTCTCATTTTTGTAGTCATATTTCAGATTGCAAAAGCGAGCGAATATGTATCTGTATTAAAAGGCGAAGAAGTAAGTCGCAAGCAAAACAACAAAATCAATGGTTTATTGATGGTTGTTTTCTTGGTATTAGGTTTAGTGGGTGTTTGGTATTGCAACGAATTGTTGTATGACAAAACATTGCTAGTACAAGATGCAGCGAGTGTAGAAGGCGCAAGAGTGGATAGTATGTTGTGGGTAACACTTGCTGTAACAGGCATCGTGTTTATTGCTACACAAGTTATCTTATTTGTTTTCGCATACAAATACCAAGAAGATACCAACCGTAAAGTTGTATTCTTTGCGCATAGCACTAAACTAGAATTAATTTGGACTGTAATTCCTGCAATTGCTTTAACAGTGCTTGTAGTAATTGGTCTTCGTAACTGGTTTTTATTTACAGGTGAGCCTCCAAAAAATGCAATGGTAGTGGAAGTTACCGGAAAGCAATTTGGTTGGATTTACCGTTACCCAGGAAAGGATGGTTCTTTTGGTAAAAAGTATTATAAAAATATTGACAATGCTAGCAATAGTTTAGGTCTTATTTGGGATGATGAATTAGCACAAGACGATATCGTAATGGAGCAAACTGTTTACCTTATTAAAGGTAAGCCTGTTAAGCTTGTGTTAGGTTCACGTGATGTGATTCATGACGTAGGTTTATCTCATTTCAGATTAAAGATGGATGCGGTACCTGGTATCCCTACTACTATGTGGTTTACACCAAAATATACCACTAAAGAAATGAAGGAGCTTACAGGTAATCCAAACTTTGTATATGAAATTTCTTGTGATCAAATGTGTGGTAACGGTCACTACTCAATGAAAGGTGTTATTGAAGTAGTTGATCAAGAAGAATTTGATGCAATCATGGCTAAGCAAAAGCCTTACTACTATACTGCATTTCCTGAAAAGGATCCAAGTGCTGCACCAGCAGACACAACAGTGGTAGCAGCGGTAGTTAAAAAATAAATTAAACAAACAAAGAATTAACTTTTTTAAATAAAACGGTATGAGTCACGAAGCAGTTTTACATGGAGATGCACACGGACATGATGATCACGGTCATCACGAACACCATGACACTTTCTTAACTAAATACGTATTTAGCCAAGACCATAAAATGATTGCGAAGCAATTCTTGATCACGGGTATGGTATGGGCTGTGTTGGGTGGTTTAATGAGTGTACTATTTCGTTTGCAATTAGGTTATCCAGATTCAACTTTCCCTTTCCTAGAAGATCTTTTGGGTAAATGGGCTAAGGGTGGTCGTATCACTCCAGAAGCTTACTATGCACTTGTAACTACACATGGTACAGTTCTTGTATTCTTTGTATTAACTGCAGGTTTGTCTGGTACTTTCGCCAACTTCTTAATTCCTTTACAAGTGGGTGCACGTGATATGGCATCTCCTTTCATGAATATGCTGAGCTACTGGTTTTTCTTTGCGGCTAGCATTGTGATGTTATCTTCTATGTTTGTTGAAACAGGCCCCTTTAGTGGTGGTTGGACAGCATATCCTCCATTGTCTGCATTAGGTGATGCTTCTCCAGGTTCTAAAACAGGTATGGACCTTTGGATTGTTTCAATGGCGCTTTTTGTGGTTTCTTCTTTATTAGGAGGTCTAAACTACATCGCAACCATTTTAAACATGCGTACAAAAGGTATGAGCATGACGCGTTTACCTTTAACTATTTGGGCATTATTCTTCACTGCAGTACTTGGTGTATTATCTTTCCCAGTATTATTTTCTGGATTTATTTTATTAATTTTTGATAGAAACTTTGGAACAAGCTTTTACTTATCAGACATATTTGTAAACGGTGTAGGCGCTTTACCTAACGAAGGTGGATCTGCCATTTTATACCAACACTTATTCTGGTTCCTTGGTCACCCAGAGGTATACATCATCTTGTTACCGGCCATGGGTATGGTGTCAGAAATTTTATCCATCAATTCACGTAAACCAATTTTTGGTTACATGGCAATGATTGGATCTTTATTTGCAATTGCAATCTTAGCATTCTTGGTTTGGGCGCACCACATGTTTGTGACCGGTCTTAATCCATTCCTAGGATCTGTGTTTGTATTATTAACTTTATTAATTGCCGTTCCTTCTGCTATTAAAGTATTTAACTGGTTAACTACTTTATGGAGAGGAAATATACGTTTCACCCCAGCAATGCTCTTTGCAATTGGTTTTGTTAGCTTATTTATTTCTGGTGGTTTAACAGGTATTTGGTTAGGAAACTCTGCACTCGATATTCACTTACACGATACCTACTTTGTAATTGCGCACTTCCATATTGTAATGGGTGTGGCATCTATGTTTGGTATGTTTGCGGGTATCTACCACTGGTTCCCTAAAATGTATGGTAAGCAGTTAAATAACACACTTGGTTATATCCATTTTTGGGTAACCATTGCAGGTGCTTATTTAATTTTCTGGCCAATGCACTACGAAGGATTAGCAGGTATGCCACGTCGTTACTACGATTTTAGCATTTGGGAAAGCTTCAAGCAGTTTGGTGAGCTTAACAAGTTTATTAGTTTGGTATCTATGATTGTATTCATGGTTCAATTATTATTCTTGTTCAATTTCTTCTATTCTATTTTCAAAGGAAGAAAATTAACCAATCAAAACCCATGGGATGCTACAACACTTGAGTGGACAGCTCCTATCAATCCGGGTCATGGTAACTGGGTAGGTGAAATTCCTGAAGTACACCGTTGGCCTTACGATTACGGTAAAGATGGCGTAGATTTTATAGCACAAACAACACCTGTTGGAGCAGACGAAAGTCAGCACTAAAATGGACAACGAAAACAATCGTTCTAATTCTTTTGCTAGCAAGGCTAAAGATTATTACCAGCTAATTAAATTTACGCTGAGTTTTACGGTTGTGTTTTCTTGTGTCGTTTGTTACTTACTTGCTCCAAAAGTAAAAGCGTTTGATTGGTGGATGATTGCCCTTTTGTTTCTAGCTGGAATGCTGGTTACAGGAAGTGCAAACGCTATTAATCAGGCGGTAGAAAAAGATACGGATGCCGTAATGAAGCGAACAGGTTCAAGACCCGTTGCTGCTGGAAGAATGTCTCAAACCGAGGCTTACACTTTTGCAGTAATTGCTGGACTTGTGGGTGTTGGAATGATGTGGTACTTCTTTAATTTGTCATCGGCACTTTTATCTGCATTTAGTTTGTTTTTGTATGCTTTTATTTATACCCCGCTAAAAAAAATAAATTCTATTGCAGTGTTGGTGGGCGCTTTACCTGGCGCATTACCTTGTTTGATTGGTTGGGTGGCTGGCAATGATGATTTTAGCATGGGCGGATGGATTTATTTTGGCATCCAGTTTTTATGGCAATTTCCTCATTTTTGGGCAATTGCTTGGGTGGCGCATGAAGATTATAGTAAGGCAGGATTTAAGTTGTTACCCGCTGATAAGGGTCCAACTAAATTCACTGCGATACAAGGTATCATGTATTCAGTACTAATGATACCTGTAGGGTTCTTGCCTTATTATTTTGGTTATACAGGATTTGTGAGCGCGGTAGTTGTGATGGTTTGTAATGTGTTTATGGTGGTGCAAAGTATCAGATTGTACCAGCAAATGGATGTTAAAGCGGCAAGACGCGTAATGTTTAGTAGTTACATTTATTTACCTATTGTATTACTTGCATTACTAGCTGATAAAATAAAATAGTAGCAACGAATTAAAATTTATTTAGTATGTCTACAATAGCAACAAACGAGCCACAAAGAATTCATCCACACCGTTTTATTATGTGGATTGCTATCGGAAGCATTGTGATGATGTTTGCCGGTATGACCAGTGCTTACATTGTTAAAAAAAATCAAGGTAATTGGTTGGCGATTGAGCTGCCACAAGTATTCTGGTATTCTACAGCTGTAATATTAGCAAGTAGTGTAACCATGTTTTTAGCCAATACGGCTTTAAAGGCAGGTAAAACTTCATTTTATAAAACCCTTATTACCATCACGGCAATTTTGGGTGTTGTTTTTATAAGCATGCAATGGGAAGGGTTTAAAGATTTAGAAACTAGGGGTATTGCGCTTATCGGACCTCAAAGTAATTCTGCTTCTTCCTTTTTGTTTGTAATTACGGGCCTTCACATGCTACACGTACTTGGAGGTGTTATTGCCCTAATTGTTACGTTTTTTAGGTCCTTTTGGGTGCAAGAAGGTCAAATAAACCTTGTTCCAACCCAAATTGTAGCTACATACTGGCATTTTGTAGATGTACTTTGGATTTACCTATTTATATTTTATCAATTGATCGCTTAATTCAAATAAAAAGTTACCCAGAAATCGTCTTTTTTGACTGATAGCCAATATTTTTGCAACGAAATTTTTAATAAGACATGTCAACAGCAACAGTAGAAACAACAAAGTCTTGGGGTGGTGGAAAAAGCCCATTTAACGTCGAGTACGGTAAATTAATGATGTGGTATTTCTTAATGAGTGATGCCTTTACATTTGGTGCTTTTCTAATCTCTTACGGTACCATTCGTTTTTCAACCAATGGATGGCCTGACCCTAACGAAGTGTTCAGAAGTTTTCCATTTGCTCCAGAAGGAGTTCATGCGCCACTTGTGTTTGTGTCTGTTATGACATTTATTTTGATTGTTAGTTCTGTAACCATGGTACTTGCTGTGAAAGCAGGACATGAAATGAATAAGAAGGATGTTGTTAAATACATGATTTGGACCATCATTGGCGGTATTGCATTTTTGAGCTGTCAAGCTTGGGAGTGGAATCACTTACACCACGAAGGTGCATGGTGGGGTCGCAATCCATTTTTAAATGCGGATGGAACTGCATCTTCTACCAACTTTACCAACTACTTCTTTACCATCACTGGGTTTCATGGGTTCCACGTATTCTCTGGTGTGATTATCAACATCATTATGCTGATCATGACACTCCTTGATAAATTTGAACAACGTGGTCATTACCTCATGATCGAGAAAGCTGGATTATACTGGCACTTTGTAGACTTGGTTTGGGTATTTGTATTTACTTGCTTCTACCTAGTATAATTTATTATTTCAACAACATTAATTTAGAACCTGATGTCACATACTGCGCAACACGAAGAAAACCACGGTAATGGTGAAGTAAAAAAAGTTACCATCATTTTATCAGTATTAACCATTATCGAATTAGTTCTTGGTTTCTGGATGATTGGTATCACTTCCGAAGCTTTAAGACTTGCTATTAAAGGGGCTATTATTATTTTAATGATGGCAAAGGCGTTTTATATCGTTGCTTATTTCATGCACTTAAAGCATGAACTAAAAAACCTTATCATGACGATTGTAGTGCCTCTAGGCTTGTTTATTTGGTTTATTATCGCCTTCTTATACGATGGTAATTCTTTCAGAAACTTACGCAACACCTACGATCCATACTTCAAAGAGCGTTCTACTATTAAAGTAGAAAAAAAGGCAGAAGGTCATGGCGCAGGACATGAAGCGGGTGCTACACACGAAGCTGCTGCAGATACCACTGCACATGCAAAAGATACTGTGGCGGTACAGAACAATCACTAAATGAAATTGTTATCAAATAAGTAAAACCACCGACCTTTGTTTGGTGGTTTTTTTATACGAACCTCTTTACATGAATAAAAAATCAATTTTAGGTTTACTTGTTGCCCTCGGTCTTCCGCTGGTTTGCTATTTGTGGCTTAAATCTGCAAGTGAGAACGCCGTAGATATGCCTCGTAAATACCTATTAGATACGGTGGTTACCCGCATCGAAAAGGGCAAGGAAGTAACGGATAGCATTTGGCATAAAACGGCCAATATTACCCTCGTTAATCAATTAGGTGACACGGTAAGCCTCTACGATAAGAGCTCTAAAATAATGGTGGTAAACTATGTTTTTACAAGTTGTAGAAGTATATGCCCCAAGCTTACATATAATATGCAAAAGCTCCAGCACTCCTTTAAGCTGGGTGGCAATGTGCGCAATAAAATTGATACGGCTGTTGTTCAATTTGTTTCATTTACCGTAGACCCCGAGCGTGACTCTGTTCCGGTGCTAAAAAATTATGCCGATATTTTTAGAGCCAATCATGATAACTGGTGGTTTTTAACAGGTAATAAAGACAGCATCTATAAATTTGCTTTTGAAGAATTACGCGTAGATAAATTTAGCGAAGAGCCTATCAGTCCTGACTTTGTGCATACTTCAAGGTTTGTGTTGCTTGATAAAGACCGTTATGTACGTGGATATTACAATGGACTTGATTCAACTTCGGTAGCAAAACTTGCAAGAGATATTGGTTTATTAATGCTCGAAAAAGACAAGAAAAATAAAGGTGCTATTTTTAGAAAAATACTTGACCTGGCTTGGCTTTGGTTGATCATTATATCTGCTACTATATTTTTTGTAGTGTATATACGTCAACACAGAAAAACGAATGGATAATAATTATAAAAAACAATATTATGTTACAAGCATCTATTTCAAAAAACGACAAACTTGCTAAATGGCTTATTGGCATATTTTCTGTAGTAGTGTTTACTGTTGTTGTACTGTTAAGTAAATTTAAATTAGATATAGACTTAGGTTTTGACGTGCACATTTTTGCTAAAGCCAATGCAGTTATCAATACCATTATTGCTGTGTTGTTGGTAGCGGCACTTGTAGCTGTTAAAAATGGCAACTATCAAATGCACAAAAAAATGATGATGGCAGCGCTTGTGTTATCCGTTTTGTTTTTAGTGTCGTATATCGCCCATCATTTACTAGCTGGAGAAGCTAAATTTGGCGATATTGATCATGATGGAATTTTAAATGAAGCAGAAGCTGCTACAGTAGGCTCTTTCAGAACCCTATATTTAGTTATTTTAAGCACGCATATATTTTTAGCAGCCGTGATATTACCATTCATTTTGTTTACAGCTTATCGTGCATTAACTGCGGAGTTTGCTACCCATAAAAAATTAGCAAAAATTACCTGGCCATTATGGTTTTATGTGGCAGTAACAGGTCCGGTGGTATACTGGTTTATTGCGCCTTATTACGCTTAGTACAAATAGGTTTAAAAACCTAGTTCTTTTGTTGGGTCCCAAAAGTGTTTACTAAAGTTTTGGATGGTCTCGTCTTTGACGGTAACCCCTTCTTTTTCTAGTAGCTCTTGCATCCGCGTAGGTGTTTCAAAATGCGCTTTTCCGCTTAACATACCATTTCTATTCACCACTCTTTGTGCGGGTACTTTTGGTTTTATAAAATGTGCGCCATTGAGTGCGTAGCCAACTGCTCTGGAACTTTGTTTGCTTCCTAAATATGCTGCAATAGCGCCGTATGTAGTTACGCGCCCTTTAGGTATAAGCCTAACTACCTGATATACCAATTCAAAAAAACTGGGACTGTCTGCTTTATTGCGGCTCGCGGAATTCATGAATTTCTTTATTCAGTAACATTTGTTTGCGTGGCTCTGGCACTGCTTCGTAGGCATAGGGGCAGTGTCTGCAACCATGACCACAACAGTATCCTTTTGCAAGGTGATACGCTTCTGTAAATACAAAATTACCAGAAGGATCCGTATAGTAATCTACATCTTTAATCAGGTTCTTGCTCACTTAGTAAACTTTTTAATTGCGCGTCTAATGCTAGCGGCAATTCTTTGTTAATGGTAAAAGACAAATAATGAATACGGTTGCTTCCTGCAATGTCTAAACCCTCATAATGCGTTTTTATCTGCAATTCTGGCTTGATGTTTGCGCCCGCGTATACATTGTCCATATCCTCTAACAACGGAAGTTCAAATAAGTTGATAACAAGCTTGGTAAATTGATATAAATCTGGACTATCGGTTTTTAAATGGATGATTCCACCAGGTTTTAAGATTTGCTGGTACAAACGCAAAAATTTAGGGTGTGTGAGGCGCTTTTTAGCCTTAGAGCCACGGAGTTGTGGGTCCGGGAAAGTGATCCAGATTTCGTCAATTTCGGTAGGGTTAAAATAATCGGGTACTTTATCAATTAAAGACCGGATAAATGCCACGTTTGTAAGGCCCAGTTCAAGTGCATTGGTAGCCCCTCTCCAAATCCGGTTACCCTTAATATCGATACCAATAAAATTGCGGTTAGGGTGCATTTTGCCCAGGCCTACCGCGTATTCTCCTTTGCCACAAGCGAGTTCAAGCGTTATGGGGTTGTTGTTTTTAAAAAAATCGTTCCAAGTACCCTTGGCATTAAGCGGGTATTCAAATACGTTTTCGTACCCTTTAATAGCTTCAAACCGGATTAATTTTTTCTGTCCCATGGGTACAAAAGTAAGTCAATGCTAATATCTCTAAAAATTATTATAAATTACAATCATTAGAACATCTAAACCACGTTTTTAAAATGGCAAAGCAAAACATTTTTGATGCAATTGTAGTAGGCTCTGGAATTTCTGGAGGATGGGCTGCTAAAGAATTAACAGAAAAAGGACTCAAAACAATTTTACTTGAAAGAGGTCGAAATGTAGAGCATATCAAAGATTATGAGGGTACCGAAAAAAATCCGTGGGAATTAAAACACCGTAATGGTTCGACGCAAGAAGACAAAAAAAATTCGCCCATACAAAGTAAGTGTTACGCGTACGATGAAGTATCAAAAAAGTTTTTTGTAAACGATAATGATCATCCCTACAACCCAGTAAAACCATTTGATTGGATTAGAGGCAATCATGTAGGAGGTCGTTCACTGATGTGGGGTCGTCAGAGTTACCGCTGGAGTGATTTAGATTTTGAAGCCAATGCAAAAGATGGTCATGGTACAGACTGGCCCATTCGTTACAGCGATTTAGCACCATGGTATAGTTACGTCGAAAAATTTGCCGGTATTAGTGGCAATAGAGATGGACTTTCTATGTTACCCGATGGTGAGTTTATGCCAGCGATGGAAATGAATTGTGTAGAACAGCTTGTTGCCAGTGAATTAAAAACAAAAATGGGTCGTCCTATGATTATTGGTCGTTCCGCTAATCATACGGCTAAAATTGGCACTCGTGGCCCTTGTCAATTCAGAAACAAGTGTCATCAAGGTTGTCCATTTAGTGGTTATTTTAGTTCCAATGCGGCCACACTTCCTGCTGCTTTTGCAACGGGTAATCTAACACTTCGCCCTGACGCTATCACTACCGAAATTTTATACGATAAAGAAACCGGCCGTGCAAAAGGTGTGCGCATATTAGACTCAAACACCAATTTAACGGAAGAGTATTATGCAAAAATTGTTTTCTTAAATGCTTCTACATTAGGCACTACACATATTCTACTCAATTCTGTTTCGGAAGTTTTTCCTGAAGGTTTTGGTAATAGTAGTTTGCAAGTAGGACATAATTTAATGGACCATCATTATGGTGTGGGTGCTTCTGGTACCTACGAAGGATTTTTAGATAAGTATACCTATGGCCGACGTCCAAATGGTATTTACATTCCAAGGTTTAGAAATTTAGATGGCGGTTCATCTGCTGGCTATGTGCGTGGCTTTGGTTACCAAGGTGGCGCGGGTAGAGGTAGACAACAAGGAGAAGGTATTGGTGAAGCGTTTAAAGAAACCATTACAGAGGCAGGTAACTGGACAATGGGGATTGGTTCATGGGGCGAGCATTTACCATACTACGAAAACAAAGTAACCCTTAGCAAAGACAAAAAAGATAAGTGGGGTTTACCATTGCTTGATATTGATTGTGAGTTTAAAGAAAATGAAATGAAGATGCGTGTGGATATGAAAAACAGTGCAGCAGAAATGTTAGAAGCAGCAGGATTAAAAAATGTATCTACCTACGATACCATGCCAGCACCCGGATTTTGTATTCATGAAATGGGCACGGCGCGTATGGGTAAGGATCCAAAAACATCTGTGCTTAATAAGTGGAATCAAATGCACGATGCAAAAAATGTTTTCATTACAGATGGTTCTTGTATGGCGTCATCAGCATGTCAAAATCCTTCATTAACCTATATGGCGCTTACGGCTAGAGCCACAGATTTTGCGGTGAGTGAATTAAAGAAAGGGAATTTGTAATGAAGTTGATGTGGCTTAGTCAATTTAAAATTATAAGTGTTGCGCTATTGTTATTGTGCGGCTTTGTTGGTTTTGCGCAATCAAATGCAGAACATTGGGATGCTAAGTATTACGAAAATTATTCGGTACAAACATTTAAGCAATTACCTGCAGTGCATAAAAAAATTGCAGGCTCAACATTTAATCACCGGTTACTAAATGCGGCCATTTTTTTTAGAACCAATGAAGAGCGCATCAGATACAATTTGCCAGAATTTTATTTTTCAATTGCACTAGAAAAAGCAGCGCTTGGGCTTTCGATAGATATGGTGCAATATAAATTTTATGCGCACGATAGTCCGGTGCCAGGCAAAGTAAATATGGGAGACAGACTAAAATTAGTAGGTGTTGATTATCGAACCTGTGCTGAAAATATTTTTAATTTTGTTGATGAAGATCTAACGTACTGGTCACTAGCTACTAAGCTAGTGGATGGGTGGATGAATTCGAATGGTCACAGAAGTAATATTTTGGACCCCAATTTCAAATACTTGGGCTGTGGTGCCTGGCCCTATAATAACCCAGAATGGCCTACTTATCAATGGTTTAAGTCAACTCAAAATTTTTCAGATAGAGATGCAAAAAAATAAATAAAATAAAAATTATATAAATTATTAAACTTATATAAATAAAACTAGATTTGTGCATTAACCGTTTGGTATGTACTCGTCTAAGATTAGCAACTTGTTTTGTTTACCGCTTCTGATGTGCTTAGCATGGGCTTGCCAAACTGTTTCAAAGACTACTTCATCCAAGCAATTAAATAAAATAGAAGGTGAGAGTTTTGTACTTGCCAATACCAGCCCATCCAATTTTTTGTATACTTCTATTGTTAAAGGATCTGTAACGGTTCGAAGCACGTATTTGCCTACCGATTCGGGTAGTATTATTTATACAGAAGGAACAGATTATACCATCGATTATAAAGAGGGTACCATTGCCCGTACTGTTGGTTCGCGCATTCCTGATTATGCAAAACATCCACTATTTGAAAAAACGGATTTTGATCAAAACAACTTTTCAAATTATAGCAACAATCCATTTTTTGTTTGGGTAGATTATGCTACTAAAAAAAGAGACATTTTAAACGATGATAAAATCTCGACCGTTTTTTTATCTAAGTTTAAATCCAAATTAGAAAATGGGGAAAAAGTTTCCATTGTATCTTATGGAAACAGTATTTCAGCTGGCATAGACCTTTCAAATATTAATGATCGATTACAAAATAGATGGGTGCATTATTTGCAAACGCAGTATCCAAAGGCAACCATTAATCTTCAAGATGCATCATTGCCAGGCTATACAACACTTGAAGCCATTGCATATTGGGAGACATATATCGGCAAAAAAAATCCTGATTTGGTATTGCTAGGTTGGGGAATGAATGAGGCCAATATTGGTGGTATGTCACCTAAAGAATACGAGAATAACCTTGTTAAACTTGTGCAGATGACAAGAGCGCAAAATAATGCTGAAGTAATTATTTATTCTTGTTTTAGGCCCAACGAAAATTGGCATTATTCAAATCACTCCATGAATTTGTATACAGAAGCAGCAAAGCAAGCGGCAGAAATAGCTAACTGCGCTTATGTGAATGTGTATGATATTTTTGAAAAAGTATTTGCCAGAAAAGATCAACCTTCTTTATTAAGTAATAATATTAACCACCCCAACAACTTTGGTCATTGGTTGTATTTTCAGGCCTTCAAGAATTTGAAGTTTTAAGGTAGTTGTATTGTTCAAGATTTTGTTCACTTTTCATTTTATGGCTTAAATTGCAAATGCCTAATCAAATTAAATATTGAAAATGAAATTACTTAGAATTTGTATCTTATTTCTTGCTTTAACTGCATGTAAAAAATCTAGCACTGTTAAAGTGGAAATTCTTTTACCAACAATTACAACAGTCGATGTGTCATCTGTTACTACTTCAGGTGCTAACTCGGGAGGGAATATAACTTCAGATGGAGGCGCAACGATTACTGTAAGAGGAGTTGTATGGGGCACCAGTAGTAATCCAACAATTGATTTGCAAACAAAAACAATAGACGGTCAAGGAATCGGATCTTTCCAAAGTGTAATAACTGGACTGACTCTAGGAACTAAATATTTTATTCGGGCATATGCTACAAATAGCAAAGGCACTAGTTATGGTAACGAGGTTACATTTACTACTACCGAATTTAATACTGTAGTAGGTGCAAATGGTAAGATTTGGATGGATAGAAATTTAGGTGCAACTCGGGTTGCAACAAGTAGTAATGACGCTTCGTCTTTTGGAGACCTGTATCAATGGGGGAGAGGAAAAGATGGACATCAATTAAGGACATCTCCAACAACTACAATTCTATCTGCAACAGATAATCCGGGGAATGCGAATTTCATTTATGCTTCCAGAAATTGGCGTAGTACTGAGAATAAAAATTTGTGGTCTGGTGTAAGCGGAACAAATAATCCTTGTCCCGTTGGATTTCGCTTACCAACAGAAGCGGAGTGGGAGGCTGAAAGAGTTAGTTGGTCTTCAAATAATGCCACAGGTGCGTTTTCGTCTCCATTGAAATTACCTGCAGCGGGTAATCGGAATAATGATAATGCTGTTATTGGAGAAATTGGAACCGTAGGTTATTATTGGACTAGCAGTGCCGCATTAGAAAAAGATCAGGTTAAAAGTATTCGATTTTATAGCAATGCTGCAGCCATTACCTTAAGTTACCCTGCAGATGGAGGTTCGATACGATGTATAAAAAATTAAATCCAACTTTGATTGTAAACAAAAAAGCCGCTCCAATTAGAAGCGGCTTTTTAAGTGGCTGTAGGGGGAGGAATCAAACCTTATTTTTTATCATTATTTTATCTTACCGTTTTTAATATAAAATAACCTTAAAGCCTTTATTAATAAGGTTAATGAAAGTTAAGAGAAATAAAGGGTAGTTAAAAAAAAGTCCAACCTAATAGTCCAACCTGAAATTTTTAAAGCTATTTTTGTTCTAATTCAATTAGAGTCAAATGAAAGTTAATTTCTATCTTAAAGACAAAAATGCAAATTATCCAGTTTGGATTTATTGTTACATAACATATCAAAATAAGAAGGTTACACACTATACAGATAAGAAAATAGAACCTAAATATTGGAATCTTGAGCGCCAAGAAGTAAGGAAGTCCCATACAAATAGCGCTGAATTAAATTTTTGGCTAAAAGATATTAGAACTTTTGTAGCCAAACTTGAATTAGAGTGGTCAAAAAAACATAGTTCGTCTGGAAAAGTTCCAATAATACCACAAACTTATTTAAAGGAAAATTTAAATAAGTTTTTCACAAAGACTACAAAGGAGGAAAGAGAGGAGTACAATCAAAAGTCATTTTGGGGCTATTATCTTCAGTTCATAACCCGAATGAACAATGGTACAAGGGTGCACCTGTCAAAAGGTACACCTATGGCGCCTAAGACCATTTTTCAATTTGAAAATCTTAAACGACACCTTGAAAATTACCAAAAGATTAAAAAAACAAAGATTGAATTTGATAATATTGACCTTGTTTTTTATAATGAATTTGTAGAGTACTTGACTACAAAACTCAATTTGGCACCTAATACAATTGGCAAACTAATCACCAATTTAAAAGTATTTTTAAGGGAGGCCTTTGACGAAGGAATAACCACAAATAACATATTTGCAAACAGGAGATTTAGGTCTAATAGTTCTTTGGCTGAAACAATCTATTTAACCCCATTAGAGATTAAAGAGATTTTAAACCTTGATTTAAAATCTAATCTAAAGTTAGACAGAGTTAGAGATATGTTCATAATAGGTTGTTTTACTGGATTAAGATTTAGTGATATTATCAATATCAAGCCTGAGCATATTAACGATGGAATGATAGAAATTACACAGGTTAAGACAAAAGAAAGGGTTGCTATTCCAATTACACAAGAGGTTGAAAGGCTATTGTCTAAATATAATAACTCTTTAAAAAAAATTAGCAACCAGAAATTTAACGACTATTTATATGAGATAGTAAAGAAATGCCAAGGCTTGGAAATAGAAGTAACAAAAAAGGCAATTCAAGGGGGGAAGCAAATTCTTATCAAAAAACCTAAATACGAGTTTGTTTCATCACACACGGCAAGAAGGTCGTTTGCAACAAATGAATATATGGCCAAAGGGTTAAATGTTAGGGATATAATGGCAATAACTGGCCATAAAACGGAAAAGAGCTTCTATAAATACATCAGACAAACACCAAAGGAAAATGCTGAAAGAGTTAAAATAATATGGAAAGAAAGGGAAGAGGGGTTAATTAAAGGAAATCTAAAAGTTGTTTAGTATTTTCAGTCTGATAAATAAAGACTAAATGGAGATAAATGACGATAACATACTAGATCAATCAGATTATAGAGAAATTATTTACTATTCATTAGATCCAATTCATGATTCAATTGGCGATTATTTCTTTATGAAGTATAATGAACATAGATCTATTAATCACAATTTTAGTATTGGATTGAGGAAAGCAATTACTAAGTTGAAAAAAGAGTTTTATCAAGATATTGAATCCAAGATTAAGCCAAATGTAATTTTATCTAAAAAGATGAAATGGGATGATTTTAATTTTTATCTTATAGATAATAGGCTCTATTATGATTTTCAATTAGACTCTAGCTACTGGCAATTTCCGCAACCGCATACTGAAAAAAGTCTTATAAAAAAAAGGTTGACAATTAACAAGCTTGCGGAAGGATATGAGTATTTTTTAAGTTTAATTAATGATCCAAAAATGAGAGGTGATAATGAAAGAATTAAACTTAATTGGTTGTTGAATAACAATCAGTTATATGTGTTATTTCAAGAGTTAAGAAGGGTTGGGGCAATTAATAATACAGCAGAACAAATTTCAATTTTTCTAAAAGAAAATATAGCAACCCTGTCAGATACAAGTAAATCTACTGTTTTAAAAGAAGTATCAAGAAAGCATAATCTCCCAAAATCAAAGCGAATTAGGATTGAAATTGGCGAGCACCCAAAAAAATAAGTCTACACTAATATTACGGTGTATTGTTTAAGGGTTTTGTTCTTTGTCATTTTGCATTAATAAAAAACATAAAATGACATCAAATTTAAGTTTCACTTTCCCAATTGAGCAATTAGCTAATGCAATTGTAGATAAACTAAGGCCCCAATTTCCTTCAAAGGATGAGCAGCAGCTAACCGAAGACGAGTTTCTAACACGAAAAGAAGCCTCAAAAAAATTAAATATTTCTCTGCCAACATTACATTCATATACCAAAAAAGGCATTTTAAAGGGTTATAAAGTTGGAGTTAGGGTATTGTACAAGAAATCAGAAGTTGAAGGGTCGGCTATTGCGATTAATTACGCACATAAGTAAGCAAAGAATTGATAAAATATTGATAATCAACATTTCATGTATGAAACATACTAGTACCTCTTCTTTGCCTCAAACCCAACGATTAGTTAAAGAATATGGTGACTTTCTAGGTCAAACAAATTGGACTTTTTATTGCACTCTATCAACATATTATCCATTAAGTGTAAAGTCTGCCAAAAGGTATATTGAAGCTATGAATGAATTATTGGAATCAAAGTTTAATTTAATTAATCAAATTTATTGGGTTGCTGAACCTTTTGATAGTAAGTATGGATTTCATATTCATTGTTTGGTAAAGTTTGATTGCGCGGACCCACAAAAGCACAAAAAGGTGCTAATCAAGGCATGGCAAATTGTAACAAAGGGTAGCTATGGGAAAAACTATAATTGGACTAGTATTACGCCTTATGATGCTAATCTAGGAGGTAAATACTATTTAGTCAAGGGCATTAGTAGAAATAATGTAGAATATGGATTTTTATAATCAATTTAAAAGAAAGTTTATATACTTAAAGCTTAACGATTAGTATAATTTATATCTAATAATTTAAGATTTTAGTCATCATAGGGAAGGCCTTGTTTTAATCTAGCGTATTTAAGTTCGCGATTAACTGTTTTACTCCGGAGCATTACTATTTTCCTTGGCAAGTAAAAATCCTGTTCCCAGTCATTGCTGGTATGACTAATAATTCTATTAAATTCTGGATTCATTATAAATGTATCACGACACTTATTTCTATAATTATTAATTGTGTCGTTTGAATTATTTGTATCTTTTGCATAATATGAATATCTAACTCGCCAACCATAAAATCTTTTTTCCTTCATATCATACAAATTGTCTATGATATCGTTTTGTTTTTTCATGATTTCAAGATAATTGATTAGTAGCAAAGTATCATTCTTGCAATTAATATCATCCCCTTTGAAAATATATCGTTTGTTAGAAACCTTTTTGATAAGGAGGTCAAATTCTTTTCTTGAAGAATCGTATTGGTTTAAAGCTTTAATTATTGAATCTTTATCATAGATCTCAAAAACTGAATCAATGCTTGCTATTTCCTTTTCTTCAAGTTTAATATTTGTATTTAAAGTATCACTAAAAAAAGCATCAATTAAAGAATTAACTTTATTTAGATTTTCATTACTAATATTATATTTATCTTTTGTATTATTATCATTATCATCATTCTCATTGCAGCCAATAAAAAGACAAAATCCAAGTATTAATATATATATCCTTTTCATAATCAAATTTAAATTAATTTTTTTCACATTTTAGATAATAAAAACGCCCTCTTTGATCAATACTTGGTTTTGTAAATCCAATATTCTGGATCTTTGAAGAAAGTTGTTCTAATTTCCCCTCCCATTTACCTAATGGCTCTGCAATAAACATAAACCCCATCGGTTTTAAAATACGATGCGCTTCAATTAGATATGTCTCATAATTTGATCCCATAAGGGCCAATGAGAATACAGCAACATCAACCTCTTCTGAATCTAATGGTAAATTAGCAAGATCGCAAGATGCTACAGTTGGATCTATAGAAACATGATCAAATGAAAGTACCTTATTGTCTGGAATTTCTAGTTTCAATAAATTTTCGCCACATCCCAAATCGGCAACTATAAAGTCTTTTCGCTTTATCATTTTAGCAATCTCAATATATGGTATCTGATCCCATTCTTTTCGCTTCTCAGCGTAAAGTGTATGATAATAGTACCACTCGTCAGGGTTCTTCTTAAGCCTGTCATGCGTTGTCTCTGATTTGCTTACACTCCATATTCTATTTACCTCACTAAAGTCACCTAACTTTCTGGATAGTTGTTGGACAATTTCAGGATTTAAAGGGAATTTTAATTCTTTTCTAACAATTGTATAAATTTCACCTTCTGAAATTCTTTGCTTCCATTCCCTTAATGCCTCAATAGATTTTGTATATAAAGTTTGTGGACTTGGCAATATTTTACTTGGGATTAAACCATCAATAGCAGCATCAGCAAGCGTCTTTTTATTTCTGATGAGATTTAACCTTTGGGCATCCCATGACCATTCCCTTTCCTCTAAAGGTATGTATACTTGGGGAATAATTATTTCTACGTCATTGAATTTTGAACCTTGTCTATATATTCTTCCTTTTAATTGAGTGTACTCCGAGTCGGTCCAAGGCAATGATAAAACAATTAGTCTATTACATACTTTTTGAAGCCCATCTACACCAGTTCCAATAGGTCGTGAACCAACGAGTATATCAATTTGCCCTTTTAAAAATGCTTCTTTATTTAACTCTCTTGTTTCCATTGATTCCTCTCCAGTATAGGTTGCTACTTTATATCCAGAATTTCTTAAATGTTCCACAATAGGTAGAATCATTTTGTGAGTGAAATAGCTATATATAATTGCCCCTTTACATAAATATTTCTCTATAGCTTTTAGTTTTAACTTCAAGAGCTCCTGCTCTGTCTCTAAATAACTATTATTTTCAAATGATAGTAATTTCTCTAAAATTTCAGAACCATCAATTTTTAATTCACTTGTATTAGAACCATCTAGTTCTTTAATAGAAATGTCATATTTAGGCATATACCTCAAACCGTTTAAGGTCATATGCTTGAATACTTCTAATGCATTAGTTAAAGTTCGGGTTGTGTTAAGATCTTCATATTCTTTACCCGTAATAAGCTCTAATAAAGACCTTGCTTCAGTAAGATTATTAATTACAGGGGTAGCAGACATACCCAGTAAATACAAATTAGGATTATTTTCAGAAGCTCTTCCTACTAAACGTTTTAAAGTTCCTCTTCTAATACTCTCTTGCTCCTCACTTCTCTGTTTAACATTATGCACTTCATCTATTCCTACAAAATCAATGGTATTATTCTTTGTAAGATCTTGGAATAGTTCCTCAGAATAACCTTGTTGAAACTTGTCGTAATTTAAGATCAAATAATTTGATTCACGTCTATCATATACTGTTCCTATTTCATAATGTTTAAATACCTTACTATCAGGGTATACTTCAGTTATTGCATCAGCCAATTGATTAATTGTTGAATTTAGACCTATTAATACAGTAAGCTTTGAATGAACAGCCCTACTAGTAACAATAAACGAAATTGTTTTACCTGCTCCTGTGCCTGACCAGTTTCCATATCTTTTATTCTTTAGGACTCTATAAACTGTAAGCTGTTGCATCGGCAACAAGGGAAACTTAAAGCTATATCCACATGGGGGCTCATAAGAAATTACTTCGTCATACTCCTTAAAAAATAGATCTTTTAAAATCTCAAAATTTCGTCCTCCCTTAACTTTTCTTAGTTTTTGAACATCTACTTTTTCATTTAATGTATTATTCCAAAGTTTCCTTAATTTATATTGTATTAAAAAATTCACTGTTTCTATATCACAAGAAGCAACAAGTGCATTGTCTAAAACATGTAATTCATCTAAATTATTTGAAAGTGAAATTGGTGTCTTATTTTCTTGAATTTCACTAATTCTATCATTATTAATTAAATCTGAATTTTCAACGTCATCAATTTCAATATCTTTAATTATGTTTTCCGAGTTGGTTTGTTCATTAAAAATTTCGTTTTCTTCAATTGGTTCCTCTGTAACAAAGTCAATTAGTGATTCTTTTAAAGCCTTAATAGAATGCTCTCTTGTACCCTCAGAGTTAAAAACCAAAGATTCCAATGCATCTGGAAGTTTACCTTGATTTATGATCAACTGAAGTTCAATTGAATCCATTGATAATAAATCTTTATTTTCAATCGCGCTTATAAATTCCCTAATTTTAGAATTTGTCCATCCTCTGTTACAAATTGGGCAGCCCTGTCCTGATTTATGTTTAAAAGCTGATTGTAAATAAACCCCATGTATTTTGCAAATTATGGCTATTTCAGACTTTGCGGAAGTGTATAAAACCTTTGAATAATCATACTTATTGCCGTGAATTTTTTTGAATTCAGTAATTATTTTATCTGTATCATACCTCTGTCTGCTTGAACATAAAGGACAAGCAGTTCCCCTAATGTGCTGAGAAGGTGTAATTTTAAAATCTCCGTGAAATGGACATGTTACAATTATCTCTGAATTACTTCGCACATATTCAACCTTGTCATAATTATATTTCTTTCCATGTTTTAAATAAAATTTTTCAATTACCTCTAGTTTGTCTTTAATTTTACTTTTGGAAGCTCTCAAAATTCCACACTTTTTGCAACCACTACCGGCTAAATGTTTTTTAGGATTCTGCATAAATGATCCGTGAATTGAACAGACTATCTCAATGTTAGCAGAGTCTAAAAAAACTGATTTAGAATAATCATATTTGTTTGCATGAATTTGTCTAAATTTCTCTAAGTATTCTTCTCTGGTAAGTTTCTTGTTTTTTGCGCATAAAGGACAATTTCTTCCACTTAAATGCCTTGAAGGTGTCATTTCAAAAATTCCATGATGCTTGCATTTTATTTTTACTGGGGTTGTTTTATTTACAAATAATACATGTGAGTAATCGTATTTTTCACCATGCTTTGATATAAACAAATTAATTAAGTTATTTAAGGCAAGATCTGTTTCATTTTTAGTTCTTTCCTTTGAACACTTAGGGCACTCAATTCCTTTTTTATGCTTTAATGGAAGAACCATGAATGAACCATGAATATTACATATCACCTCTATTTTTGTTCCAGAGTTTTGATAATGCATTTTTGAGTAATCAAACCTGCCATTATAGAGAATTTTAAATTCATTTATTAGCTCAGCCTGTTTAAGTTTTTGGTCTTTAGAAATTTTATCTATTTTCTTACATTCAGGACAACCCTGACCTGATAAGTGTTTCGCAGGAGATTTTTCAAAAGCGCCATGGATTTTGCAAACTATTTTTATCTTAGTATGAATAGTTTCATAGTTAACAAAAGAGTAGTCATATTCATTTCCAAATTTATTTTTAAATCTAGATATTATATCCGATTTAGAGCTGCGCATATTCATATTGGCTAAAATAATTATATTTCAACTAATAACACAAATGACTTTGATAAACAAGGATGGAATGACGACGTTAGAAGGAATGACATCCTTGTTTATCAAAAATTACATTTTGTATACCCAGAGGGTGCAAAATGTAATCTTCACTTTTTTAAGTGAACATTCTAGCTGAATAACTTAAATAGTATGAGGGAATCTTTCGTCATTAATTTTCCAATACCTATCTTCCTCTAAACTACCCCCTCATGACTTAAGGATGGACTAAAATTGGGGTTATTGATTATATACTACCCAGTAGGGCCTAAACTTTAATTGGTATTTAACCTTATTGGTTGATGCTTAGTTTTTTAATTTGAAATTTTGGAGAAACTTTTCAATAATCCAACCTAATAATCCAATCTAATACAAACAAAAAATCCCTATCACATTGATTAACAATATAATAGGGACTAATAGTTGCTGTAGGGGGAGGGGTCGAACCTCCAGAAGGCAGTTAGCTATAACACAAAGTTCAGTGGTCGACCCTGGTCGCTTATTGCTAAGCGGCTCTATGTTACGTTTATCCCGTTATCCTCACCCTCGAGACAAGAGGGCATGTTTGCCAAAAATTTCATCACCCCACAATAGATAAGAACTGTTTGTCGCTTGTTTACCATACAATATTAAAGCATTTCGCTTATTAGTTACAAATAATTTAATCAATTATAATAAAGTATAGAAATAATTTAATAAATTAGCTTTAATTTAGAAATATACTAAAATCAGGCCCAATTATGAACCCAAAATTAAATCTTGACAAACTCGATTTACAGATCATTCAGGAAATGATGGAAGATGCAGAAGTCTCTTACGCCGATTTGGGCAAAAAACTCTTTGTATCGGGTGGCACCATTCACGTGCGTATTAAAAAGTTAGAAGAGCTGGGTGTTGTAAAGGGTAAAAAACTATCTGTCGATTTAAAAGAACTCGGTTATGACGTGATCGCGTTTATTGGCATCTATCTCGAAAAAAGTTCGTTGTATGATAGTGTTGCCAAAGAATTAAAAAAAGTGCCACAAATTGTGCGCTTAAATTATACCACTGGAAACTATAGCATGTTTGCAGAAATTGTTTGTAAAGACATTCAGCAGTTGCGTTATGTTTTACACGACGAGTTGCAAAAAATAAAAGGCATCGAAAGAACAGAAACGTTTATTTCGCTCGAAGAAAGTTTAGTTAGAAATGTAGTGGTATCACCTACCGAATAAGGTAAAAAAAATCTTACTAAAGGGGCATCTATGTAAAAGATGCCCCTTTTTTGTGTAAATATGTCAAATATGACATAAGAAAATTTAATAATATGTACGATATTTGCAACATGGTTTTACCAAAGGAAGAGTTTTCAATTTTACTCGGCGCAAAGATCAGGGCGCTTAGAAAACGAAAAGGCCTCACAATGCAGCAGTTAGCTAACGAGGTAGGGATTGAATACATACAATTAAGTCGAATTGAACGAGGGAAGATCAACACAACGATTTATCAAGTTTATGTTATTTATAATTATTTAGGAGAGTCTATTACGCAAATTGAGTTATAGTAAATTTTTATGGAGTCCAGAAACCATTCAAACGGGGCTTATCCGAAATGCCATATGAGTAGGAAAAAAAACTGTTTTATGAAAAAAATTTTATTTGCAGCTGCAACAGTTATTCTGTTCGCAACATCATGTACAACAACAAACAAGTCTGTATCAACTGTTCCTGTTCGTCCTAGAAGTTCAGTAGATCCATTGAAAGTAGATTATGTTGTTGATATGAAATCAAAATTAGAGGGTAACTCTAAAAGTGTTTGGCTATTAGGATTTATTAAGCTATCTGGTGATCCAACTTATGCAGATGGAATTTCTTATTCATCATCATTTGCTGATGGTCAAGAAGGATTTATGCGTTTATTTGGTTCATTTACACAAAGAAAAATTGTTCAAGCTAAATCTGCTGCAGCGTATATGGCTGTTGAAGGTAAGGATGCTGATTTTATTGCGAATCCTCAATATACAATTACACAAAGTAAAATATTATTTGGGATTGTAAAATCATACAATGCAACGGTAAATGGTTATAAAGGCAAATACACTAAAATGTATCAAGGCCAACCAGAAAAAAATTACTATATCTTACAAAACAACTAGTTTTAAAAAAGCCCTTCGGGGCTTTTTTTTATTTCTCCCTTACATTAAATGCATCTCTTAATCCATTGCCCAATAAATTAAAGGCAAGCACTAATATCATAATGGCAATACCTGGCGCTAATGCCAGTGCAGGATTGTGCGTAATAATAAAATTGTAATTTTCTTTAATCATGAGGCCCCAGCTGGGTTGTGGCGGTTGTACACCCACGCCTAAAAAACTTAAACCCGCTTCAATAACAATGGCAGAAGCAAAATTACTTGCAGCAATCACTAAAACCGGTCCAATAATATTGGGTAAAATATGAATAAAAATAGTGCGCATATCGGAGTAGCCTAACACACGTGTTGCTTCAATAAATTCTCTGTTTTTAATAGCCATTACTTGACCACGCACAAGTCTTGCAACGTTTACCCACATGGTTAATCCTACGGCAATAAAAACCTGCCAAAATCCTTTTCCTAAAACTAGGGTAATCGCAAACACCAATAACAATGTTGGAATGCTCCAAATTACATTGATAAACCACATGATGCACTCGTCTATCCAGCCTCTGTAAAAACCAGCAATGGCACCCAGTAAAATACCAATAGTTAAAGACAGTAATACTGCTATTAAACCAACGCCCAAACTTACGCGTACGCCAACGATTAGACGGCTTAGCATATCTCTACCAAACTTATCAGTGCCGGCGTAATAGGTTTGTATAATCACAGGATTATTGGCTACTAGGCTTAGTGGCATTACGCCTGGCTCTGTAATACCCTCGTCAATATATTTCTGATAATGAATGTTGCTTCCTTTGATCGAATAAGAAGTGATCGGAACAAAAGTGTAGATGTCTTCTTCACCGTTAATCAATTTTTCAAAAAAGGATGTTTGTTTTGTTTGGCTAATGCGTTTTACCTGAAGTAATTGAATACTAAAGCCAGGCTTCATGCTTCCTATTTCCGGAATCATGCGGTTGGCATTTGGCGAATGTTCGGGTGCAATAAAATAAGCAAACACAGCCATCAAAAAAGCAGCGACTACAATATATAGTGACACACTCGCTGCTTTATTTTTCTGAAGCTTTCTTAAAAAACTACTTTCTTGTTGTTGCATTACGGTTCGTCCTTTCCATTTGTAAGAACCAAAAGTTCCAAACCAGCCTGCAACTACCGTATATAGTATATGAAACGGTTGCATAAACGCAAACCAGCAGAGTAGTTTTTGTTGTTTAAAAAAGGTTGCCGACGCATACATGAATGGTATTTCAATCAGTGTTTTGCAACCAATTAAAAGTAGCCAGTTATTAATATTGCCTGTTTGTAAAAAATTAATGGGTAGGTATACCAGTAACGATGCATTTACAAGGTATACGAGCAGTAGTATCCAAAAGATTATCTTGTCTTGATAGCCAGAAGCCTTGCTAGCCCAGCGTATCCGCTGTTGAATAAACAACCCCAGTGTAACACTTGGGGTGGTAGTAACCACTGCATCTTGTGTATATAAATAACCAATTTTACCTGGATACGATTTTTTCATTTTATGCATCAGTAGCATATCATCGCCGCTGGGTAAATGATCGATCCCGCTAAATTTTCCAACGCTTTCAAAAGCATTTTTGGAGTAACATAAATTAGCGCCATTGCAAAGCGTGTGGGAACCTGAAGCAACAGCTGCTGCCGTTATACCTTGTAAGCTAATAAAATCTAGTACTTGAAAAATAGATAAAAAACTTCCCGTGTTTGTATAAGCTACGGGCGCCGCCACCATTACACAGTCGTGTTCTTGAATATACGCATCATATGTAGCTAGCCAATTACTGCTAACATTACAATCTGCGTCTGTGGTTACCATCCAATCACCAGTTGCCTCCGCAATGGCAATTTCTATGGCTCTTTTTTTATACGCAACGATATTTTCGTTGTTTGAATAATCTTTTAATTGCAGTAAGCGAACATTGTTATGTTGCTCGGCAATCTTCAAAACTAGCTGTGCCGTCTCATCTTCAGAAAAATCATCTATCACAACAATTTCAAACAAATGAATAGGGTAGTTTTGAGCCAGTATACCGGCAATGCAAACTTCAATATTGTCTACCTCGTTTCGGGCCGGAATGATAACTGAAAACTTGGATTTGGGGCTTTTGCCACCAGCTACAAAACCACGCATGCTCCAATAGCCTCTTGTATACAAGGCCATCAATACGCCGTAGGCTGCAAGTAGGCAAATGGTTACTGTTAAAAAGGACATGTAACAAAGAAAATCAATAATTGGGCTATTTGTTAGGCTAACCCTTTCATTTCACAATTTTTTCTTGGTTTTATGCAAAAAACGGCCGTACTTTGAAAATAGTTGCATAACTAACTATATGTCAAACAACCAATTTAAAAGAGGCGAATTATACAGTGTTATCAATGGTATGGCGTCTACTGCTGTTGCCCGCCGTTTGCAAAAAAACTTTAGGCTAGCCGGTCTCGAAATCACCATCGAGCAGTGGAGTGTGCTTTATCATTTATGGAAGCAAGACGGTCTTAGTCAGCAAGAATTGTGTATCCGAACATTTAGAGACAAGCCAAGTATCACACGTTTAATTGATAATCTCGAAAAGCAAAAATTGGTTAAGCGCATGCCTTCTAAAGAGGATCGTCGTATCAATCTAGTTTGCTTAACAGAGCCTGCTAAATTACTCCAAGATAAAACCATTGAGCTCGCCAATCAAACGATGGACGAGGCACTCATTGGCGTTAATAAAAATGAAATTGAAATTGTGAAACAAGTGTTTCAAAAAGTATACGATAATTTATTATAAAAGCCTTTAAAAATTACAGATATGGAAACTACTAATCAACAACCATTACTCGGTGGTGAGTGGATCATTAAAGATAGCACTGTAGCCGCTACTTTTATTCCAGAAGAATTTAATGAAGAACAACAAATGGTAAAAGATATGTGCGATCAATTTATCGACACAGAAGTTTTACCTATTGTAGATCGTATCGACAAATTAGAGGCAGGATTAATGCCATCACTAATGGAAAAGGCAGGTGAGCAGGGGCTTTTGTCTACTTCTTGTCCCGAAGAATATGGTGGATTAGGTAAAGATTTTATCACCTCTACCATCGTAAATGAAGCGCTGGGTGGTGGTTATTCTTTTTCTGTGGCAATTGCTGCACACACGGGCATTGGTACACTTCCTATTTTATATTTTGGTAATGAAGAACAAAAACAAAAATACATTCCTAAACTAGCAAGTGGTGAGTGGAAAGGAGCGTATGGTTTAACGGAACCTAATAGCGGTAGTGATGCACTTAGTGCAAAAACCACAGCGGTACTTTCTGCAGATGGACAGCACTATATTTTAAACGGACAAAAGTGTTGGATCACCAACGGTGGTTTCGCAGACGTATACACTGTTTTTGCAAAAATTGATGGCGAAAAATTTACTGGTTTTATAGTAGAAAGAGGTACCGAAGGATTTACCCAAGGTCCTGAAGAACATAAAATGGGTATCAAAGGATCTTCTACCGTTCAACTTTATTTTCAAGACTGCAAAGTCCCTGTGGGTAACGTTTTGGGCGAAATAGGGAAAGGTCATGTTATTGCATTTAACGTATTAAATATTGGCCGTTTAAAATTATGTGCAGCAACACTGGGTGGTGCAAAAAGAGCAACCACGGTGAGTGTACAGTATGCAAAAACAAGAGAACAATTTAAATTACCGATTGCAAAATTTGGCGCCATCAAACATAAAATGGCGGAGATGGCAATTAGAATGTGGGTGTGTGAAGCAGCTCTTTACCGTACTGCAAAATGGATTGATGATAAAGAACATGCATTGCTACAGGAAGGAAAAACATTTGCTCAGGCATTACTAGGCGCTGCCGAAGAGTATGCGATTGAGTGTGCAATGTTGAAAGTATATGGTAGTGAAGTGCTGGATTTTGTGGTAGATGAAGGCGTGCAAATACATGGAGGCAATGGATTTAGTGATGAGTATCAAATTTCAAAAGGTTATCGTGATAGCAGAATCAACCGTATCTATGAAGGTACCAATGAAATCAACCGTTTGCTTACTGTAGACATGGTTTTAAAGCGTGCTATGAAAGGAAAGCTTGATTTAATGACGCCTGCTATGGCGGTGCAAAAAGAACTGATGAGTATTCCTGATTTTGGGGATATAGATGATGCGCCTTTTGCAAAAGAGCTAAAATATATTGCCAATTTTAAAAAAGCAATCCTCATGGTTGCCGGCGCTGCCGTGCAAAAGCTTATGATGCAACTTGAAAAAGAGCAGGAAGTATTGATGAATATTGCAGACATGGCTATCGAAGTATTTCATACCGAGAGTGCGCTTCTTCGTGTTATGAAACTCACGCAAAAAAATGGTGAAGCAGCTACTAGCATAGAAGCAGATATCATGCGTACTTATTTGTACGACGCCGCTGATAAAATAAACAAAGCAGGTAAAGATGCCCTCAATAGTTTTGCGGATGGCGATGAGCTTCGTATGATGCATATTGGTCTTAAGCGTTTCACTAAAGTAGATCCATACAATACCAAAGAAGCTCGACGCCGAATTGCAGACAAATTGATTGCAGACGATGGTTATAAATTTTAATACATTTGCTTATGGACAATTCAGTACAGGAGTTTAATGACTATCGTCAAAAAATGAATGATGTCATTTTAAGCAAAGACAACCTCGTTTTAAAGCGTTTATGGAACCTAGACACCAATACATACGATGATGGTGCGCTCGACAAAAAAACCAAGGAAATGCTTGGCCTAGTGGCTAGTATGGTACTTAGGTGTGACGATTGTATCAAATACCATCTTCAAAAATGTCACGAACTAGGCCTATCCACAGCCGAAGTCTATGAAATTTTTGCCGTAGCCAATATTGTTGGGGGTACGATTGTTATACCACATACCCGCCGAGGTGCCGAATTTTGGGAAGCCCTTGTTAATGGGTAAAAATTTTGCCTTCTGTATTAAATTTAGTCGGACCTTTGGTGTCAATTCATTCAAATAATACCAGATGTCTAACGATACTACTATAGAAGCTCCCATTTTAACCGCCAAAGATTTTGCCACCGACCAAGAAGTTAGATGGTGTCCGGGTTGTGGCGATTATTCTATTTTGGCGCAGGTTCAAAAAGTGATGCCTAATATTGGGGTTCCCAAAGAAAATATTGTCATTATTAGTGGCATTGGTTGTAGTAGTCGCTTCCCTTATTATATGAATACGTTTGGTATGCACTCCATTCATGGACGTGCTACTGCGATTGCGAGTGGTTTAAAAGCAACTAGACCCGAACTCAGTGTTTGGATTGTTACTGGAGATGGCGATAGTTTAAGTATTGGCGGTAACCATACCATTCATTTGTTACGCCGAAATTTTGACGTAAACATTATGATGTTTAATAACCAAATTTATGGTTTAACAAAAGGGCAATATTCGCCAACCTCCGAAGAACATAAGATTACAAAAAGTACGCCATACGGAAGTATCGATCATCCGTTTAACCCTGCTGCATTAGCGCTTGGCGCCGATGCTAGTTTTATTGCGCGCAGTATGGATCGTGACCCTAAGCATTTACAGGCCATGCTTACACGTTCACATCAGCACAGAGGCGCTTCATTTTTAGAGATCTATCAAAACTGCAACATCTTTAATGATGGCGCTTTTGAAATATTTACAGAAAAAGCAACCAAGCAAGAAGAAGCTTTATTTTTAGAACAAGGCAAACCATTAATTTTTGGTGTTAACGCAGACAAGGGTATCAAATTTGATGGACTAAAACCTGTGGTTGTATCGCTTGGTGATGGTATTAGTGCCGATGATTTATGGATCCACGACGAAAGAGATTTTTATAAAGCACAAGTGTTAGTGCGTTTATTTGATTCGCCTACTAAACCGGACGGACATTTTCCAAGACCTTTTGGTGTTTTCTTTGAAACAGATAGAGCTTGTTACGAAGACGTAATGGCCATGCAAATTGAAGAAGTCATAGCTACAAAAGGCAAAGGCGATTTGGATAAAATGCTACGTGGCCGCGAAGTATGGGAGATTCTATAAGATGTTATTAGAAATACACCCTAACAACCCCAATCCTCGACATATTGGTACCGTAGTAGACTGCCTTAAAAGTGGCGGCGTCATTGCATATCCTACCGATACCGTATACGGGTTAGGTTGTGATATTTTCCAGCCTAAAGCCATCGAAAAAATTGCACAAATAAAAGGGGTAGATCCGGCCAAAGCGCAACTAAGTTTTGTTTGTGCCGACCTTTCCGATTTAAGCAAATATGCAAAGGCAATTTCAACGCCACTATATAGACTTTTGAAAAATTATTTACCTGGTCCATTCACTTTTATTTTGCCAGCAAGTAAACAGGTGCCTAAGCTTTTGCAGAATAAAAAAAATACCATTGGGCTTCGAATACCAGACAATACAATTGCTAGTGCGATAGTTGCAGCCCTCGAACATCCAATATTGTCTGCGTCTTTACCTGGTGAGATGGTAGAAGACTACACAGATCCTTATGTGATTCATGAAAATTTTGAAAAGCTTGTTGATATTGTAATTGACGGAGGTATTGGTGGTATGATTCCTTCTACGATTGTTGATTGCACTACCGACGATTATACCGTTATTAGAGAAGGGGCGGGGTTGTGGGAAGGATAGCAAAACTTTTTCTATGATGTTCGCATAAGCCGTGTATTTCAATGGCAGCGCGGTGTACAGCCGTTCCGTATCCTTTATTTTTATTCCAACCATACATTGGATAATCTTTGTGTAGCATATTTAAATAAGCGTCTCTATGTGTTTTAGCTAAAATACTTGCTGCTGCAATAGAAGCATATTTTCCATCGCCTTTTACTATGCAGGTGTGCGGAATATTTTTATATGGCTTAAAACGGTTGCCATCTACAATTAAATATTTTGGCTTTTTTTTGAGTGCTGCAACAGCTAAGTGCATGGCTTTTATGGATGCTTGTAAAATATTGATCTCATCAATTTCTGTGTGAGATACACTTGCTACAGCCCATGTAATAGCTTCTTTTTCGATGATAGGTTTTAATACCGCTCTACTTTTTTCTGTTAGTTTTTTACTATCATTTAACAGTGGATGATAAAAGTTGGCGGGTAAAATAACAGCTGCTGCAAATACAGGACCCGCATAACAACCCCTGCCTGCTTCATCAAGCCCTGCTTCTAATAGCGCTGTTTGATAGTTTAGTTCTAGCATGGTGCTGGGGTTCCACAATTTTATGCAAAATAGGTAAAAAATGAGATGCATCTAATTGCTACCTTTGTAGCCTCATACTAGTTATTAAACCGCATTTCATGAATTCTGCAAATCGTTCAAACAAATTGGTAGCAACCTGGCTTTTACTAGGTGTTGTTATGACCATTTTTCAATTTGTGCTTGGTGGTGTTACGCGCTTAACAGGCAGTGGACTTTCTATTACCGAGTGGGATGTAATTACAGGAACTTTGCCGCCACTCTCCGAGGAGGCATGGCTTATTGAATTTGCGAAATACAAACAAACGCCTCAGTTTCAGTTACTCAATTTTGAATTTAATTTACAAAATTTTAAATACATTTTTTTCTGGGAATGGTTTCACCGTTTATGGGCCAGAATTATTGGTCTTGTTTTTGCGGGCGGATTTATTTGGTTTTTAGTGGCCAAGCATTTTAAAAAAGAAATGATTAAGCCACTGGTCATACTGTTTTTTTTAGGAATTATGCAAGGAGCCATTGGTTGGATTATGGTAGCGAGTGGACTCGAAGGTGACGCAGTTTATGTAAAGCCCACGCGCCTTGCCCTTCATTTTATTTGTGCACTAGGGCTACTCTCTTATACATTTTGGTTTGCACTACAACTGAGTGTGCCCAAAACGGCTCTTCAAATTTCTGCTGGCATGCACCAGGCTGTTCAAAAAGCCAAAACACTGAATGTAGCAATACTTGCTCTGCTTGTGCTACAACTCATGTATGGTGCCCTTATGGCGGGCCATAAAGCAGCTATAGTAGCGCCTACTTGGCCAACCATCAATGGTGATTACGTGCCAAGTAATTTATTTTCAGATCCTGTTTTTCTATTAAACTTTATTGAAAATAAAATACTCGTGCACTTTATGCACCGCGGTATCGCTTATGTGTTGTTGGTGCTGGTGATTTACTGGACATTACAACTATACCGAATCAATGGAAGTTCATTTTTTAACCGCATTAAAATATTCCCATTGCTACTTGTAATTCTACAAGTGTTGTTAGGTATTGCGAGCTTACTCTATGCGCGCAGTATTATTCCTGGTGTATGGGGTATTTTTGAATGGATGGCGCAAATACACCAGCTGGTGGGTATGAGTTTGTTACTAAGTTTGGTGGCTACTTATTACGTGATGCTGGCACAAACAAAGTAAAATAATTAGGTAATACTTTAACTGATAAATGCTGCGCACTAGCCACCGCTTCTCCATCGATGTGGAGGGGAGCCAGTTTTAGATTACTAATTTCTAAGCTGGGTGTTTGAAAGTATACAATGTTTTTGTGCTCCATGTCTTCTACCAACTGCTGCATTTTATTATTACCACTTAACTGTTTTAAAATAGCGTAGGGTAGTTTTACTTTATGCATTTTTTGTACCACAATAACGTCTAGTAATCCGTCATTAAGTTTAGCCTGTGGTGCAATGGTAACATTGTTTCCAAATTGGTTGCTATTTGCAATACTTATTAAAAAAGCGTCTGTAAAAAAACTAAACTCGGGTAGTTTTATTTCAAAACCGTAAGGCTGTGCTTTAAAAAAATGAAGCAAACTTTCTTTGGTGTAATTGAACAAGCCGCGTTTAGCTTTTCGTGCAAAATTATGCGCAACTTGTGCGTCAAAACCAAGTCCACTTAGCATACAAGAGAATGCATCATTGATGGTAAATGCGTCTACCTGCATGGTGTTGCCTTCAATAATAACTTGTAAGGCTCTTTTTATTTTTGTGGGTATGCCCGCAGCTCTGGCAAGGCCATTACCGGAACCTACAGGTAAAATGCCAAAGCGAATACGCTGTGCTGCAAAAGCCTGCACCACTTGGTTAACAGAGCCATCGCCTCCAACAATAATAATATCCGTAAATCTATCGGCAATTACTTTTTCTTTTAGTAATGTATAATTACCCGTTGCATTTGTATAGTCGATCGTAAATAAAAGCCCAGCATTTGTCACCTTTTCTGTAATAAATGCAATGAGTTTTTCTTTTGAACGAGTACCAGAAATTGGGTTTACTAAAAAAAGCAACTTGCGGTCCATGATGCTTACCATTTAATTAGTGCGCTAGCCCAAGTAAATCCACTTCCAAATGCAGCTAAACAAACAAGATCACCTTCTTTAATTAAATTATTTTCAAAAGCCTCACATAATGCAATTGGAACTGATGCTGCTGTTGTGTTGCCGTAGTTCATAATATTATTATACACCTGATCATCACTTAGTCCTAATTTTTGTTGTACAAATTGTGCAATGCGTAAATTGGCTTGGTGTGGTATGAGCATATTCAAATCGGAAGGCTGGTAGCCATTTGTATGTAAGGCTTCTAGTATCACTTCCGGAAATTTTACAATGGCTTTTTTAAACACCGATGGACCATCCATGAATGGAAAATTTTGAGCACTATCAATCATATTATGGCTCATAAACATTTGACCTATTTCCGCTTCATCAAAATTTGCGTACTCGCCCCAATGATTGGCGTGAGTGCCCGGGTTATACATGGCTAATATTTCTGCAGCCGCACCATCGCTATGTAAGTGCGTACTTAATATGCCCTGACCCGCATTTGTTGCGGGTTGCAATACTACAGCGCCAGCGCCATCGCCAAAAATTACTGAAACATTTCGTCCTCGGGTACTAAAATCTAGCCCAAAAGAATGTTTTTCACTACCAATTACAAGTATGTTTTTGTACATACCTGTTTTTATAAACTGGTCAGCCACGCTGAGTGCGTATACAAATCCACTACACTGATTTCTAATATCAAGTGCACCAATCTCTTTCATGCCCATAGCTCTTTGAACGAGCACGCCACAGCCCGGAAAATAATAATCTGGAGAAAGTGTGGCAAACACAATAAAGTCAATTTCTTCAGCGGTAGTGCCGGCTCTTTCGATGGCAATTTTTGCAGCTTCCACAGCCATGGTGGTGGTGGTTTCTTCGGTGCGGTGCGCGTACCTTCTTTCTTTAATCCCTGTTCTTTCCACAATCCATTCGTCACTGGTTTCCATATAGGCAGTGAGGTCTTGATTGGTCACTACATTAGAAGGTAAATATTTTCCAATCCCAGCAATTTTACTACTTAGCATGTATCACTTTTTTTAATTGTACAATTTGCTCCAAAAATAAAGCCGTTTCTTTTTCTACACTTACAATATCATTTGACTGAATAGGGGATGCAAGTACGTGATTACCTGCTTCCGGAATCGGAATCATTCTTTTTAAATTAGCTGGAGTGCCAACCGCTTCAAACATTTCTTTCATTGCCGAAACTTTTACTACAGGATCCTGATTTTTTTCGTCCTTAAAATAATAGAGTGTTAATAGCGGACATTTAATTTTATTAAAATGACTAGGAATCATGGTTGTTTCAAGTAGTTCTTGTAGTTCAACCACGGCTTCTAATCTATACTGGTGATTCCAATATTTTTTATAGGTATCTGTTCTATTCTTTAATACATTTTCTTTTCCGCCCATCACCATTCTTGCAATTTGTAAACCCCATGGGTTGTTGGTTAAAAATGCACTTGGGTTGTTAATGGCAATATTTGGAGAATATAAAACAAGGCCTGCTACGTCATCAAAATTTGATGCTAGTTCAAGTGCTACAGTTCCACCTGTAGAGGTTCCCATTAAAATGACTTTATCGCCTAGTTGTTTGCCAATGGCATAGGCTTCTTTGGCAGACTCCCATAAACTAGTAGCGGTCATATTTACAAGTGCGTCCGTGGTATCAATGCCGTGTTCCGATAATCTTGCGAGGTACATATTGCATCCAAACTGCTTCGCAATATTTCTGTGTACAGGGTTTCCTTCTTCCTGACTGGCGCTAAAACCATGCAAATACACAATTACATACGGTGTTTTGGCTTTGGTGCTATCATTGGCCCAAACTATGCGGGCTTCATTGTCGGGTTTTACTTTGTGGGCAGCTTCTTTTGTCCTAATAAAGCTTTCTAATGCAGCTGGCTCAGATGGAACTTGTATTAAGTTATTGTTATAATTGGGGGCTGCTGGCTTTGGGCCTAAAAAATAGACAATCGCAAGCAGGGCTACTACTGCAGCAATGATTTTAAGGAAACGTTTCATAGACAAATTTATAGCCGTAAATATCTTGTTTTAGCCTGATATTAGGGTAAACTAACCGTTAATTATTGGCTTTCAGGCCCATCCTTTGCTTTTATGGGGTTTCTAAGCTTATAATCCTTACCTTTGCAGCCTTAAAAAAGCACATGGAAATAAGAAACATCGCCATTATTGCGCACGTTGACCACGGTAAAACTACGTTGGTTGACAAAATATTACACGCAACTAAGGTGTTCAGAGACAATCAAGAAACAGGTGAACTTATCATGGATAGCAATGAGCTAGAGCGTGAACGTGGTATCACCATCTTAAGTAAAAATGCATCCGTAACTTATAAGGGCGTAAAAATTAACGTAATTGACACTCCAGGTCACTCGGATTTTGGTGGTGAAGTAGAGCGTGTATTAAAAATGGCCGATGGTGTTTGCTTGTTAGTAGATGCCTTTGAAGGTCCAATGCCTCAAACAAGATTTGTACTACAAAAAGCTTTACAATTAAACTTAAAGCCAATTGTAATTATCAATAAGGTAGATAAACCAAACTGTCGTCCTGACGAAGTACATGACGCGGTATTTGAATTATTCTTTAACCTAGATGCTACCGAAGATCAATTGGATTTCCCTACTTTTTATGGTAGTGGAAAAAATGGTTGGTTCAACGATAGCTTAACACCTTGCGACAATATTGATCCATTGCTAGATGGTATCTTAAAATTTGTGCCGCCACCAAATGCAAAAACCGGTGCTACACAAATGCAAATTACATCACTTGATTACTCAACTTTCCTTGGTCGTATTGCCATTGGTAAAGTAGAACGTGGTGTAATCAAAGAAGGTCAAAACGTAGTGTTGGTGCAGGCTGACGGCTCTATCAAGAAAAATAAAGTGAAAGAGCTCTATGTGTTTGAAGGAATGGGTAAGCGTAAAGTAACAGAAGTTGTTTCTGGTGATTTATGTGCTGTTGTTGGACTCGAAGAGTTTAACATTGGTGATACCATTGCTGATCCTGAAACACCGGAAGCTTTACCTATTATTAGTGTAGACGAGCCTACCATGAGTATGACATTTAGTATCAATAACTCTCCATTCTTTGGTAAAGAAGGAAAGTTTGTTACTTCTCGTCACATTCGTGATCGTCTGATGAAAGAAACAGAAAAAAACTTAGCACTTCGTGTTGAAGAAACAGATAGTGCTGATAGCTTCTTAGTTTACGGTCGTGGTATCTTACACTTAGGTGTACTTGTAGAAACCATGCGTAGAGAAGGATATGAATTAACTGTGGGAAATCCGCAGGTACTTGTAAAAGATATCGACGGAAAAAAACACGAACCTTTTGAAATATTGGTAGTGGACGTGCCTTCTGAATATAGCGGTAAAGCCATTGACCTCGTTACACAGAAAAAAGGTGAAATGCTAGTGATGGAATCGAAAGGTGACATGCAGCATTTAGAGTTCGATATTCCTTCCAGAGGACTTATTGGACTTCGTTCTCAAATGTTAACACAAACTGCTGGTGAAGCTGTAATGGCACACCGTTTTAATGAGTATAAGCCTTGGAAAGGACCTATTCCTGGTCGTAACAATGGTGTACTTATTGCTAAGTTTGGTGGAACAACAACTGCTTATTCTATCGATAAATTACAAGATAGAGGACGTTTCTTTATCGAGCCAGGTGAAGAAGTATACATCGGACAAATATTAGCTGAGCACATTAAACCAGGAGATTTAAATATCAACGCGGTTGAAATGAAAAAGCTAACCAACCACCGTGCTAGTGGATCTGATGATAGCGTTCGTATTACCCCAAAAACACAGTTAACCCTAGAAGAGTGTATGGAGTATATTCAACAAGATGAGTGTATCGAAGTAACACCTAAATCTGTAAGAATGCGTAAAACGCATTTAGATGAGAATGATCGTAAAAACGCTTCAAGATCTCAAGGGTAAAACTTAATAGTCTTATACCAAAAAGGCCTCCGCTTGCGGAGGCCTTTTTTATTCAGGCAATTATTTATTAAGCGTATCCCACAACAAATCTTTCAGTGCACTTAATCCCGTGTTGGTCACTGAAGATATAAATACGTGTGGAACATTTTTTGGAAGTTCTTTTGCAATAGCTTCTTTTAATTCATCGTCAAGCATATCCGATTTAGAAATGGCAATGATAAAATCTTTTTGAAGCATGTCGGGGTTATACTGCTCTAATTCGTTACGCAAAATGTCAAATTCTTTTTTGTGATCGTTGCTATCAGCGGGGATCATAAAAAGCAAAATTGCATTGCGTTCAATATGCCTTAAAAACCTGTGTCCTAGGCCTTTTCCTTCGGCGGCACCCTCAATAATACCAGGTAAATCGGCAATACAAAAAGAACGTGAATCTCTATATTCCACCATGCCAAGTTGTGGCGTTAAAGTGGTAAATGCGTAGTTGGCAATTTTAGGCGTAGCTGCTGTTATAGAAGATAGCAATGTTGATTTTCCAGCGTTTGGAAATCCTACAAGTCCTACATCAGCAAGTACTTTTAGTTCTAAATATTTATAACCTTCGGTACCTGGTTCTCCAGGTTGAGCGTGCTCTGGCACCTGGTTGGTAGGGGTTGCAAAATTGCTATTACCCAGTCCGCCTCTTCCACCTTTTAACCAAATAATTTCTTGACCGTCGTATAAAATTTCAGCTTCTACATTACCGGTTTCTTCATCTTTAGCGATGGTGCCTAATGGAACTTCTAATATGATATCTTTTCCATCATGTCCAGTACAATTATTTTTGCTACCACCTTCACCATGTTCTGCTAATACGTTTTTAAAATAACGCATGTGAAGCAGCGTCCATAGCTGTGCATTACCTTTTAAAATGATATGCCCACCTCTTCCGCCATCACCACCATCGGGCCCACCTTTTGCAGTGAGTTTATTGCGCATAAAGTGTCTAGCACCAGCGCCACCATGGCCGCTCCGGCAAAAAATTCGGATGTAGTCAATAAAATTATTTCTTTCAGACACTAATTGCGTGCAACACGTATTTTGTTAGAGTACAAAGGTACAAGGTTATATGGTTAACCCGCCTACTAAAATGGTTACCATGTTTTCTTCTAAAGCGGCTGCCGTAATTTTTTGTTTAGAACGGTGCCAGCTTTCGATACCACTAATGGCGTGCAATAAAATAAGCACTGCTGTTGGCGCATCAATAGGTTTGATTTCTTTGTTTTTAATACCGCTTTCAATGATTGCAGCAAGGCGCTTGCGATAAATGCGGCGCTGGTTTTGAAAGTTGGATAGGTAAGGATCATTTAAATGTTTCCATTCTCTATCACTTACATACACTTCTTCATAATTATTCACCATTTCAACAATATGGAAGCGTAATATTTTTTCAATTTTCTGAATAGCAGGTATTGGTTCCGATTCTATTTCGTCCAGTTTTTGTAAAAAACGGTTGGCGACACTAAAACATAGCTCGTGTAGTAGCTCTGTTTTAGACTTAATATGATTGTACAAGCTGGCTGCTTCTACACCCACCGATTCGGCGAGGTCACGCATACTTGCTGCTTTAAAGCCTTTTTCTCTAAATAAAACGGCTGCTTTACTAACGATTACGTCTTTACGTGAAGTGTTTTTTTCTGTTTTAATTCTTGCCATATTCTTGAATTTGCACTAACGTGTGTTAGCGATAAATGCTAAGTTATTAGTTTTTATTGTTAGTTTTTACAATTTAGTCTCAAAATATTGGCTTTTGCCCCCTTTTGCATCTAAATAGCCTATTTTCGCACCCGTAATAAATCAAAAAATATGTCTTTAGTAGTAGTAGGTTCGATGGCCTTTGATGCAATCGAAACACCTTTTGGAAAAAGTGATAGAATTATTGGTGGCGCGGGTACTTATATTGCCTGGTGTGCTTCTAATTTTACGCCTGTAAAACAAATTTCTGTAGTGGGTGGCGATTTTCCAGATTCAGAACTTGCTGCATTAACTGCACGTGGAGTAGATTTAGAAGGTGTTCAAATCAAAAAAGACGAAAAAACATTTTTTTGGAGTGGTCGTTACCACATGGATATGAATTCACGTGACACCCTCGAAACACAATTAAATGTGTTAGAAAACTTTGTGCCAGTAGTGCCAGACAGTTTTCAGGATTGCGAATTTTTGATGCTTGGTAATTTAGTGCCTAGCGTACAAAGCAGCGTGATCAAGCAATTGAAAAACCGTCCAAAGCTTATTGTCATGGATACCATGAACTTTTGGATGGAAATTATGATGGATGATTTATTACACACCATTAGCCTTGTGGATGTATTAATGGTAAATGATAGTGAAGCACGTCAATTAAGTGGCGAGTATAGCCTTGTTAAAGCGGCTAAAAAAATCATGGGTATGGGTCCTAAATATTTGATCATTAAAAAAGGAGAGCACGGAGCACTTTTATTCCACGAAGACCAAGTGTTTTTTGCACCTGCGCTTCCATTAGAAGAAGTATTTGATCCAACCGGCGCTGGTGATACTTTTGCGGGTGGTTTTATTGGACATATCGTTCGTACCAAAGACATTTCTTTCGAAAACATGAAAACCGCTATCATAGTGGGTTCTGCAATGGCTTCTTATTGTGTAGAAAAATTTGGTACCGAGCGTTTGAGAGAAATTAGCAAAGCAGATATAAGCGACCGAATCTCGGAATTTGTAGACCTAGTAAACTTTGATATTAAGTTAGTAGTATAACCTAACTTAAAATATTTTGGCGTTGTATTCAAATGCCCCTAATTTTACATCCGAACATGAGAACATCGAAACATACAAAACGTATTAAAAAACCACTCTAACCAGGGAGGTGCTTCGTTTTGTAATGTATAAACATACGCAAGAGGCCTTCCCAAATGGGAGGGCCTTTTTTTTAACCATAAGAAACAAAAACTAAAAAAATGAAAGTAGCAGTCGTAGGGGCAACTGGCCTGGTAGGTACAAAAATGTTACAAGTACTTGCCGAACGTAATTTTCCTGTCACTGAAATTGTACCAGTAGCATCAGAAAGATCTGTTGGTAAAGAAGTTCAATTTAAAGGGAAAGCGTATAAGGTAGTAAGTATGGAAGACGGTATCGCCGCTAAACCCGCTGTTGCTATCTTTTCAGCTGGTGGAAGTACTTCACTAGAGTGGGCGCCTAAGTATGCGGCTGCTGGCATTCGCGTAATTGATAATTCTTCGGCTTGGCGTATGGATCCTACAAAAAAATTAGTGGTACCAGAAGTTAATGCCTCAGTTTTAACAGCAGATGATTATATCATTGCTAACCCCAATTGTTCCACCATTCAAATGGTGGTGGCGCTACAACCATTACACACAAAATATAAAATTAAGCGTGTAGTTGTAAGCACTTACCAAAGTGTAACGGGTACGGGTAAGCAAGCGGTAGATCAACTCTTTAATGAGCGCGCAGGCAAAGAGGGTGATATGGCTTATAAATACCAGATCGATTTAAACGTGATTCCTCAAATTGACGTTTTCTTAGACAACGGTTATACCAAAGAAGAAATGAAAATGGTAAAAGAAACTTGCAAAATTATGCAGGATGATACCATTAAGGTAACCGCTACTACAGTGCGTATTCCAGTAGTGGGTGGTCATAGCGAGAGTGTGAATGTAGAGTTTGAAAATGAATATGATTTAGCAGAAGTTACTGCTTTACTTGCTGCAGCGCCAGGTGTTGTGGTTCAACAAAACGACAATGAGCAGCTTTATCCAATGCCATTATGGGCACATGAAAAAGATGAAGTGTTTGTAGGAAGGTTACGACGTGACGAAACACAACCTAAAACATTAAACATGTGGGTGGTAAGTGATAATTTACGCAAAGGTGCTGCTACCAATGCTGTGCAAATTGCCGAATACCTTACGAGTGTAGGTATTTTAGCTTCTTAAGCTTAGCCTCTTAAGATTTAGGCCTCAAGGGCTTCATTTAAAAATGAAATGAGTGGTTGTAAATATTCAAACGCTTTTGTGAGCTGCGTTGCAAGGTTTTTATCTTGTAACGCAGTATCGCTTAGCGGGGACGTTGCAATCCAGCTTTTTAATTTCAGGTACTTAATAGCAGGATTTTCTTTTTCATAACCTTTAGGTTCTCTTACCAAACTTAAGCCCTCCGAAAAATCTAGCCCACCATACTGCGCTATAAATTTCTTGTTTTCAACGATGCGCAAAAACCTCGTGTAATTGTAATCAATTTCCTGTCTTACTTTTCCAACAATAGCAGCATCTGGCATGTACAGTCCCCCTCCAACAAAGCTTTTGCCGCCTGGTTCCAAATGAATATAGTAACCTGCCAGTAAAGATTTTTTACCACCCGCTTTTATGCTGGCACCCATATTGTTTTTATAAGGTGCTTTGTTTTTACTAAATCTAACATCTCTGTTAATTCTAAATACACATTCTTTAGGCTGAAGTAATGCAATGGACGGCTCTTTTTTACCAAACTGCGTAATCACTTGCTGTGTGAGTTCCGCAAAATTTAGTTTTGCTGCATCATACTGTTTGCGGTGCGCATCAAACCATGCTTTGTTATTGTTTTTATCGAGTGCTTTTAAAAACTGTAAAGTGGCTGGTGCTAACATGTTTATAGTTTTGACGATTCAATGAGTTGAATAAATTCGGCTTCCGAAATTATATGTATCGTGTTTATTTTTTTGGCTTTTTCTAGTTTACTCCCCGCGTCTTCACCAACTACTAAATAATTTAATTTACTGCTCACGCCACTTGCAATAACGCCGCCTAAATCGGCGGCCATTTGCTCTGCAGCACTGCGTTTGAGGGTTGGGAGTGTGCCCGTAAATAAAAATGTTTGACCAGATAATGTACTACCTATAGGGGCTGCTTTTTTCTGATTTTTTAAATCGAGGCCCAGGGCTTCAAGCTTTTGTAAGAGTCGGATATTTTGAGCATCACTAAAAAAGTCAACAATGCTTTTTGCTACTTTAACGCCTACGTCTTCGAGGGCTAATAAGTCTTCTTCGGTTTTGGTTGTAAAATCTAATAGATGATCTACGGCGTTGGCTAATGTTTTAGCCGTCGTTTCTCCAATAAACCGTATACCTAATCCATAAATTAAACGGTAGAGGGGTTGTTTTTTAGAAGCTTCTAGTGCCGCTTGTAAATTATCAATACTTTTTTTGCCAAAGCCCTCGAGTGTGCCAATCTTTTCAAAATCTAAGCTGTAAATGCTGGGCACATCTGTAATAAGCCCTAGCTCATAAAATTTGCGCACATTGGCCTCTCCAAAACTTTTAATATCTAGCGCGTCTTTAGATACAAAGTGAATTATTTTTTCTACCACTTGTGCCTCACAAGCGTTGCTATTGCAGCGCCATACAGCTTCTGTTTCTTCTTTACTTAATGGTGCATTACAAGCAGGGCAATGCGTTGGAAATACAATGGATTGTTCGCTGCCATCTCTAAGTTCTGCTAGTGATTTTACAATTTGAGGAATCACGTCACCAGCTCTTTCAATTAAAACAGTATCCCCAATTTTTAAATCTTTTTCTTTAATGTATTCTTCGTTATGTACCGATATACTAGATACAGTTACGCCACCCACACTTACGGGTTGCAGTTTAGCTACCGGTGTAACGGCACCTGTACGACCCACCTGAAATTCAATGCCTATAAGCTTTGTAGAAGCCTGTCTGGCTTTAAATTTAAAGGCAATGGCCCACCTTGGATGGTGTGAAGTCATGCCCATTTTTTCTTGAAGTGCAATATTATCTACCTTAATAACCATGCCATCAATTTCATAGGGCAGGTTGTCTCTACCTGCTTCAAAAGACAAACAATAATCTACTACTGCATCAATGCTGGTTACTGCCTTCTTTTCTTTTTTAGGAGATCTAAAACCAAGGTCCCAAAGCATATCAAGCATACCACTATGGGTGGTTAATGCTGGATGGAGGGTAGCGGTATTGTCAAGTTTTGTGTAGTAGCTAATGTGGTATAAAAATGCGTCTAAATTTCGTTGTGCAACTTCACGCGGGTCCTTCATCCTTAGCGCGCCAGCCGCAGCGTTGCGCGGATTGGCAAGGGGTGGTAAATTAGATGCAGCAAGCGTGGCATTAAAACCATCAAATGCTTTTTTATTCATAATTACCTCACCTCTAATTTCTACAGTTTGCAAACCATACAAGGCAAAGTTTGCACTCAATGGAATGGATTTAATTTGTTTGATATTTTGTGTGATGTCATCACCTGCAACACCATCACCTCTTGTGGTGGCGCGCACCAACTGGTTGTTTTCATAGATTAGTGAAATACTGGCCCCATCAAATTTTGGTTCTATTGAATAATCAATTTGATCAAGTCCCACCAGTCCTTTTGCTTTTCGGTCAAAATCAATTAAATCGGCCTCGTTATAACTATTGTCTAAACTTAGCATGGGTACCAAATGTGCCACTGTTTCAAACTGGCCATTTAAACTACTACCCACACGTTGTGTAGGTGAATCGGGGGTTATTTTAGTAGGATTTTTTTGTTCGCAGGCTTCAAGTGCTTTAAATAAACGGTCATACTCACCATCGCTTATAAGGGGTTCATTTAAAACATAATAACGGTACTCATGAAAACGTAAAACCTGGCGCAAGTCTGTCATTTCCTGATCACTATATTCCAAACGATTGTTTGTTATGTCTGCTAATAATTGGCTCGTTAAAGCCTGTAAAATGCGCAAGTTTTCGGGTGTAAACATAGGGCTTATTTGCAGTTGTAAAGTTAATGTTTGCAAACCTAGTTACCTATGGTTTGAAACGATTTATATACACTAATCTTAAACTTTGTATATTGCCAAACCACAAAAAAGGGATAGCCCTTGTACTTTTTCTTATGAGCACAAAAAAACCATCTAAAATAAGCAACAACGAGCAGGTAAATGATGCTGTTCAATTAGTGGTATCCTACCCTAAAGTGCCCTTAACGGTGGATTGTGTAATCTTTGGTTTTGAAGAAAATAAGCTCAAGGTCTTACTTATTAAAAGTGACTTGGATATTTATAAAGGCATGTTTTCATTACTTGGAGACATGGTAAAGGATAATGAAGAATTAGACGATGCCGCTTACCGTGTACTTCAGGAAAGAACGGGTATGAAAGATGTATACCTCGATCAGGTAAAAACATTTGGGCATCCTACGCGTCACCCAGGTGGTCGGGTAATTACGGTTGCTTATTGCTCGCTTCTAAATATCAACCACCACGCATTAGCCATAACAGCCAACGAGCTCCACTGGCATAGTGTTGAAGAGTTACATGAAATGGCATTTGACCATAAAGAAATTGTGGATGCATGTCATGCTTGGTTACAAAAAAGAATTCAGGAACATCCACTTGGATTTAATTTGTTGCCCGAAAAGTTTTCACTACGCGAACTGCAAAATTTATACGAAGCAATTTCTGGACTAACGCTTGATAGACGCAACTTTAGAAAAAAGTTTGCATCCATGAAGCTCTTAATAGATATCAATGAAATTGAGCAGGATGTACCTCACAGGCCTGGTAAGCTTTATAAGTTTGACTTTAAAAAGTACGAACAGAGCAAACGGAAATGGGTGGGTATCGATTTTTAAAAAAATAAATAGTTACTATGTTATATTCCATGACAGGATACGGTAGGGCCGAACAAACCATTGGTGACAAAACTTTTTTAGTAGAAGTGCGTTCGTTAAATGGCAAGCAGTTTGATCTTCGTATCAATATTCCTGCTTTGTTAAAACCATTTGAGTTTGACATTAGAAACATGCTCAATGAAGGTTTACAAAGAGGAAGCGTAGAATGTTTTATTACCATCAAACAAAATGGAACGGGTAAGCCGGTTTCTATCAATACTGATTTAGCAAAAGCATATTACGAGCCAGTGGCAGCGCTTGCAAAAGAGTTAGGACTTCCAGAAGGTGATTTGCTAAGCACTTTATTAAAACTTCCAGAAGTGATTACTGCTTCTTCTGAAACATTATCAGACAGTGATTGGGAAGGTTTTCAAAAAGTATTAAAAGAAGCTATTTATCAATTAAACGAGCACCGTAAAAATGAAGGCTTGTCTTTAGAAGCCGATTTATTACTGCGCGTAAGTAATATTGAAAAGCATCAAGAAGCGCTTACGGTATTAGCACCTAAGCGCCGTATCAAAATCAAAGAAGGCCTTGTTAAACTCTTAGAGGAGCAGGTTGGAAAGGATAATTACGATGGCAACCGTTTAGAACAAGAGCTTATTTATTATATCGAAAAAATAGACATCAGTGAAGAGCAAGTGCGTTTAAACAACCACTGTGCTTACTTCAGATCTATTTTAGCCGAAAAAGAACTCAGCAAGGGTAAAAAGCTCTCTTTTATTTTACAAGAATTTGGTCGCGAAATCAACACCACGGGCTCTAAAGCCAATGACGTTGAAATACAGCAGCTGGTGATTTTAATGAAAGATGAGCTCGAAAAAGCCAAAGAACAAATATTGAACGTTTTATAAGATTTGTATTTGCAAGTCTGTAATTTTACATAAAATAAATCGGTGAAAAAAAATAGCTTATTAGGACTTTTGACAACCTGCTTTCTAAGCCTCATGGTCCTGTTTTCATGCAATACCATTGATATTTTTGAAAAATTTGAAAGTTTTCCAAAAAATGAGTGGCATGTTTCTAAGCAGCCTTCGTTTTCATTTGAAGTAAAAGATACCACGGCTCCTTATCATATTTATTTTGTTATCAGACATACGGACGCTTACAAGTACAATAATATTTGGGTAAACATTACCACACAATCACCGGCGGGTGTCAAGCAAACGCAACTTGTAAATTTAAAACTCGCCGACAACGCAAATGGTTGGTTGGGTGCTGGCATGGATGATATTTTTGATAGCAGAATTAAAATTACAAAAGCGCCGGTTGCTTTAAAAGCTGGGGTGTACAGTTTTACAATAGCACAAGCAATGCGTGACGAGCCACTTGCCGCTGTGTTAAGTGCAGGTATTCGCGTTGAAAAAGCATTGCCGTAAGCATGAAAAAAAATAGCCCAAAAATTAACCGAAAACTAACTGCTGTAAAAGTGGTGTATTGGGCGCTTCTCATTTATATGATTGCTGCCTTATTGTGGTGGTTTATTGCACTTGTAAAACAAAACGATACCCTAGTTGCTGTTCAGTTGCAGCAAATAACGGGAACCCAGGCTCAGCCTACTATGCCAAAGCAAACGGTGGAGCAACTATTAAAAATGCAGTCTCGAAAAAGGGTGCAGTACATTGCCGAAGGGCTTACTTTTTTGGCCCTCATTTTAGTAGGTGCTGTGTATGTGTACAGGGCTACGCGCAGACAAATTAGGGCTTCAGAACAGCAGCAAAATTTTATGATGGCTGTTACCCACGAATTAAAAACGCCTATTGCTGTAACGCAGCTCAATTTAGAAACACTTCAAAAACGAAAACTAGATCCAGCGCAACAAGATAAAATGATTGCAAGTACACTGCAGGAAGCCAACCGCTTAAACATGCTTTGTGATAATATTTTGTTAGCGTCTCAACTTGATGGAAAAGATTATCAAGAAGCCCGTACCGAAATTAATTTTTCTGATTTACTAGAAGGATGCATCGATACCTTTAAACAGCATTATCCATCAAGGCTTGTAATAGAGCAAATAGAACCAACGTTGTATTTAGATGGTGAAACACTGCTGCTTCAAATGCTGGTGAACAACCTATTAGAAAATGCACATAAATATGCGCCTCAAAACACAGAAATTAAAGTAATACTGGCGCAGCAGGGTAAGCATATTAAACTCGAAGTTATCGATAGCGGTAAAGGCATTCCTGACAACGAAAAGCAAAAAATATTTGAAAAGTTTTACCGCATTGGTTCTGAAGCTACCCGTAACACGAAAGGCACGGGTCTTGGGCTTTATTTATGCAAAAAAATTGCCAAAAACCACAATGCAAACATTTCTGTGACAGATAGCAAACCACAAGGCAGTAATTTTGTTGTTACATTTAATAGCTAATGCCAACCACTAAAGCATCCATATTATTAGTTGAAGACGAGGAAAACCTCCACGAAACCCTAAAGCTCAACTTAGAGATGGAAGGTTATGAGGTGACATCTGCTTTTGATGGAGCAGTAGCCCTTAAAAAAATCTCCAATGAGTTTTTTCATTTAATCATCATGGATATTATGCTTCCAGAGCTGGATGGCATTGCTGTTACCGAAGCCGTGCGTGTGGCCAATAATGAAGTACCCATTTTAATATTAAGTGCTAAAAATGCAAGTACAGATAGGGTTATGGGGTTAAAAAAAGGTGCCGATGATTATTTAACCAAGCCATTTAACCTAGAAGAGTTACTACTTCGCGTAGAAAAACTGATTGACAAAAATAAGCGTATACAGGATAAGCATACCCTTGCAGATACGTATACTTTTGGTAATAATACCATTGATTTTAAAGCACAAACAGCTACCTGTTATAGTGGAGATAATGTTGAGCTTAGTAAAAAAGAAGTAATGCTTTTAAAACTGCTCATCGAAAACAAAGGTGAAGTGGTAACGCGTGAAAAAATCCTACAGGTAGTTTGGGGATACCAAGTATATCCAACCACCCGAACCATCGATAATTTTATCCTCAGTTTTCGTAAATATTTTGAAGCCGACAGTCGCCATCCTCAGTACTTTCATTCGGTTAGGGGGGTAGGCTATAAGTATACAGAAATCTAGGTTTCAGACGCAATTTTAGGGCTGGATACACGTTATAGTGACACAAATAACTAGCTATGTCAAGTTCCTCTTTAGATTCTGTGATTGATTTTCTGGAGCCCGTTAATATTGCTCAATTAACCCAAGATGAAGGCTTTAAAGACACGCAATTAGGAACGCATATAGCGGTGTATGATCAAAGTTTCCCAGATCTAGAAAATGCTGATATCGTTTTAGTAGGATGTGGCGAAATGCGTGGAGCTGGTATCGAATATACGAGCACCGATGCGCCAGATGCCATCCGGCTTGCATTTTATAATTTATACCACTGGCATACAGCCGTTACGGTAGCAGATATTGGTAACGTTAAATGTGGTGCCACACTACAAGATAGCTATGCAGCACTTCGCATGGTTATTAATGAGCTTACGGCTAACGGTAAAAAAGTAGTGATTTTGGGTGGCTCTCACGATGTTACACTTGCGCAGTACCAGTCGTATGTAAACGAAAATAAAATTATTGACGCTGTGTGTGTAGATGCACGCATAGATATGGACATGGAGAGTGTATTACCCGCCGATAATTTTTTAGTAGAATTATTTACGGGTATGCCCAATCATTTAAAACACTACAACCATATTGGTTTTCAGAGTTATTTCATGCACCCGCAAATGTTGGAAACCATCGACAAATTTAGGTTTGATTGTTACCGCTTGGGTAAGGTAAAAGAGGATATTTCTGAAATGGAACCTGCTATTCGCAATTCACATTTATTTTCCTTTGACATAGCGGCTATACAACATGCACATGCACCGGCCAATCATTTATCACCCAATGGATTTAATGGCGAAGAAGCTTGTACGTTAACCCAGTATGCGGGCATGAGCCATACTTGTAATACCATTGGCATTTATGGCTATATGCCAGAGCAGGATGTACATCAAATGACTGCCAAGCAAATTGCGCATATGTTATGGTATATCATGGATGGCGTGAACAGAGGCAAACAAGAGGCGACATTAACTAATCGTAGCGAGTTTAACGAGTTTACTATGGCATTTGCAGAAGTGCAAACCGTGTTTTTACAAAGCAAAAGAACAGGACGTTGGTGGATGCAATTGCACGATGGAGAATTTGTGGCTTGCAGCCTTAAAGATTATTTGCATGCTGGTAAAAATGAAATTCCGGAGCGCTGGATGCGCGCGGTAGAACGATTATAGCCTTATATTTAGGGTACAAAATAACAATTCATGAATAAGATGGGTCGTACTAGTACATTAATTGCGCTCGTTATTGCAGTGCTACAATTTAGTGCATGTTCGGTGCAGCAAAAGCTACAAAAAGCAGCCAATCAAAATATTTTAGAGGCTAGTAATTTATCTGACGCTCATATTGGTATTCATGTGTTTGATCCGGCGACTAACACCAATTTGTTTTCGTATCAGTCCAATAAATATTTTGTACCAGCAAGTAATACAAAAATTGTTACCTGTTTTGCAGCATTAAAGTATTTAGGAGATAGTGTTGCTGCTGCACAAATATTTGCCACCGACTCTGGCATGCACGTATTCGCTACCGGAGATCCTACTTTTTTACAACCAGAATACGCGTCACATCCATTACTAGGTGTTTTAAAAAATGCCAATACAATTTATTTGCATGCGCCAAATTTTACAGCTAAACCTTTTGGACAGGGCTGGTCTTGGGATGATTATGACGCTTCTTATATGCCATCACGTTCTGCATTTCCCATGTATGGAAATGTGGTACGGTATATAAAAAATGCAGGGCAGTTAACAGTGATGCCTTCGTTTTTTAAAGATTCTACCAAGGGCTTACAAGCTACTATTAAAAAGGGTTTTGGCGTATCACGTCAAATGGCTAACAATCAATTTTTAGTGCAGCCTTCATCTGGAAATACAACACTAGAAGAAATTCCATACCGTACTTCAAATTGGACATCAGCTTCATTAACACTTGAAGCTTCTCTTTTATCAGATGCTTTAGGGGGCACTAAAGTTATTGCTGCGGATCCTGCTAGTAATAAAACAGTCTCAACTTTAGTAACTACTATTTATTCGCGTCCACTCGATTCTTTATTAAAGCCACTCATGCACCGTAGCGATAATTTTTATGCAGAGCAGGCGCTTTTAATGGTAGGTAAAGGATTGCACCAAAGCTTTGATGATAAAAAAACCATTGCTTATTTACTAGCTAATGACTTATCCGATTTAGCACAAAAGCCATCTTGGGTAGACGGTAGTGGTTTAAGTAGGTATAATTTATTTACACCTGAAAATTTTACGAGCATCCTGCATAAAATGTATACCTCTTATTCTTTTGAAAGACTTCAAAACATTTTTCCAACTGGCGGTGAAGTGGGTGGTACGCTCAGTAGTAATTATAAAAACCTGAATGGTAAAATCTTTGCTAAAACTGGTACGCTTAGTGGTCAGGTGGCTTTAAGTGGTTATTTGATTACCAAAAAGGGAAAGACACTTATATTTTCGGTACTTGTAAATAACCATACTACTACGGCATCAGCGGTACGCAAAGCTGTAGAGCAGTTTATTCAAGTATTGTACAATAAAAACTAGGTAATATCTAGCCTGCAATCTTTTATTGCGGCTTATTTTCCAAAAAGCTGGTCTAAGTAATCTTCTTTGTATTCAATATAGGTTGGGCTACCTGAAGGTGTAACCCCAGGAGTCGTACAAGCAAAAAGTGATTCTATCAGCACCTGCATTTCTTTTTGCGCTAGGGTTTGTCCGGTTTTAATGGCTTGTTGACGCGCCATGCATCTGATAATTTTTTCGCGTCTACTAAAATTAATTTCTGAACTAAAATGTTTGTACTGTTCTATAAGTAGTTCAATGGCATTTTTTTCGTTCCCGGGTTCTACGTCGGCAGGGATACCTTGTATCACAAAACTATTGTTACCAAAAGGTTCCACCTGATAGCCAATTTGTTGTAAGTCAGTTAGTAGTTCACTTAAAATGGCTGAATCAGAAGCGCCCAAAGAAAGTGTTACTGGAAACAAACTTTTTTGTGTGGGCACTTGCGCCGTTTGAGCAGCAATTACTAATTTATCATATACCACTCTTTCATGCGCTAGTTGTTGGTGTACAAGTACAAAACCATTATTTGTTGACGCAATGATATAGGTTTTGTGTATTTGTATAAGTGGGGTATCGGCTAAAATTTCTAGGCTTGGTTTTTTAGGCGCAAGGGTTTCTCCTTTAGATGGCATTTCATAAAAATCCTTCCAATGCCCTAAGTTTCCTTTGTTTTCTCTTTCAATAAAATGTGCCTGGTGCTTTTGTGTAAAGGTCTGGTACAAAGAGCTTGAAGCCGTTGCTTCCTTTTTTTCTGAAGTGAATGGTTTGCTTACTGCGTCTAAACCTTGTATATCTGCGTTTAGGCTAAAATCTAAAGAAGGGGCTACGCTAAACTGCGCAAGCGCGTGCTTTACTGCAGCGCCAACAAAAGCGTACATGATTTTTTCATCTTCAAATTTAATTTCCTGTTTAGTCGGATGCACATTAATATCTACTTGAGAAGGATCAAGGTCAATAAATAATACATAACCTGGAAAAGAATCTTTAGGAATTAAATCGGCGTATGCGGCGTTAACAGCGTGGTTTAAATAAGCGCTTTTTATAAAACGGTTGTTTACAAAAAAATACTGATCACCCCTCGTTTTACGGGCCGTTTCGGGCTTTCCAATAAAACCATAAATATTCATATAGTCGGTATGCTCTGTAACGCTCACCAGTTTAGACGTGTAGGTGTTGCCTAAAATTTGAACAATGCGCTGCTTGATATTTCCGGGCGCTAAATGAAAAACTTCTTGACCATTACTCGTTAATGTAAAAAGTCGGTCGGGGTAGGCCATCGCCACTCTAATAAATTCATCAATAATATGCTTGAGTTCGGCGGCATTGCTTTTTAAAAAGTTGCGTCGTGCAGGCACATTAAAAAATAAATTTTTCATCGAAATATTAGTACCCACCGGACAACTGCAGGCTTCCTGTTTTTGAACAGCACTATTTTCTATATCAACCGTTGTTCCTAATTCGTCTTCGGCTCTTCTTGTTTTTACTGTTACCTGAGCCACTGCTGCAATAGATGCCAGTGCTTCACCCCTAAACCCCATGGTTTTAATGGCAAACAAATCTTCAATGGCTTTTATTTTACTGGTGGCATGACGCTGAAAAGCGATTGCCGCATCTGATGGGCTCATGCCTTTACCATTGTCTATGACTTGTATGAGTGCCTTGCCGGCGTCCGATACAATCAGTTGAATAGAAGTGGCCCCCGCATCTACGGCATTCTCTAGTAGCTCCTTAACAGCACTTGCAGGGCGCTGAATCACCTCACCAGCGGCTATCTGGTTTGCGATGTTATCGGGCAGTACATGAATAATATTAGCCAAAGGGTCCTGTTTTTTACGGGTCGACAAAAATAGGGCAAAGAGGGGCAGCTTTGCAAACTTTTACCATTTTTGAAGCAATTTAGCAGCTACTTTTGTGCCTCAAACTCGTAGATTATGACTTTAAATGCCGATATCCAAAAAATACCACGTACCTATATGCCTGCTGGCTTTGAACTAACCAACTGGGAAAGCCTAGAGCCGTTTTTTAAAGAACTAGTAGACAGGCCCCTTGGAACTTTGCAAGATTTAGAGCAGTGGTTAAAGGACATGAGTGAAGTGGAAGCCGTAATTAGCGAAGACGCTTGTTGGAGACAAATCAAAATGACCTGCGATACCACCAACCCTGCGCTCGAAGAGGCCTTCAATTATTTTTGCCTCGAAATTCAGCCAAAAATGCAGCCTTATGCAGATCAACTCAATAAAAAATTTATTGATTGCCCGCATACTGCATCCTTAGATAAAGACCGTTACTACACCTATATCAGGTCTGTCAAAAAAAATATTGAATTATTTAGAGAAGCCAATATTCCACTGCAAGCCGAGTTGAGTGTGATGCAACAGCAGTATGGCACAATTGCTGGCAAAATGACCGTGGAGGTAGATGGTAAAGAATATACACTGCAACAAGCGGCTAAATTTTTAGAACACGAAGACCGCGCAGTTAGAGAATCGGTGTATAAAAAAATTCAGGATCGAAGACTTATCGATAAAGATGCAATGCATGATTTGTATTCATCACTGATTCAAAAAAGACATCAAGTAGCCGTAAATGCAGGCTTTGCAAATTACCGTGATTACAAGTTTGTAGAACTTGGCAGGTTTGATTATACCAAAGAAGATTGTTTTCAATTTCATGAAGCAGTTAAACTACATGTGCTACCGCTGATCGAAAAAATTTATGCACGCAAAAAACAAAAATTAGGGCTCGATGTTTTAAAGCCATGGGATACAGAAGCAGAGCCAGCAGGGGTTTTACCGCTTAAGCCATTTACAAATGGGCAAGATTTGTACGAAAAAACGGTTACTTGTTTTGAACAATTAGATCCGTTTTTTGCTGCATGCCTTCGTAAAATGAATGAGCTTAAACATTTTGATTTAGAAAGTCGAAAAGGAAAAGCGCCGGGTGGTTATAACTGTCCATTAGCAGAATCCGGAGCGCCATTTATTTTTATGAATGCCGCTTCACAAATGAGTGATGTAACAACCATGGTACACGAAGGTGGTCACGCAGTACATTCTTTTTTAGCGCATCATTTAGAGCTCAGTGCTTTTAAAGAATATCCAATGGAAATTGCGGAAGTAGCAAGTATGGCCATGGAATTATTTTCTATGAATCACTGGCAGGCATTTTTTGACAATGAAGATGATTTAAAGCGCGCGCGTGAACATCAATTAGAAAGAACCATTACCATATTCCCGTGGATTGCTATAATTGATAAATTCCAGCACTGGGTATATGAAAATCCTGCGCATACCGTAGCAGAAAGAACGGCTACTTGGACGGCTATATTAAAAGAATTTTCTACAAATAGCATCGATTATTCAGGACTTGATGCGTACCGTGAAATTGGCTGGCAGCGCCAGTTACACCTTTTTGAAGTGCCATTTTATTATATCGAATATGGTATTGCGCAACTAGGTGCGATAGGACTTTGGATGCAGTATCAAAAAAATCCAAAACAAGCGCTTCAAAATTATATTAGCGCACTATCGTTAGGGGGCACAAAAACACTTCCTGAATTATATAAAGCGGCTGGTCTCGAATTTAATTTATCGCCAGATTATATCAAAACCTTAATGGAGTTTACAGCAAAAGAAATATAATAGATTACATTCTGCAAAAACGGCTGTAGAGTTTTTCGTACTCTGGAATAATTTTACTGATGTCAAATAAACAAGCCTGCTCATAAGCGGCTTGTTTCATTTGCATGAGTTTGTTTTCGTCAGATAATAATCCAACAGCATATCCACTCATGGCAGTAACGTCACCTACAGTTGCCATATAACCCGTTTCGCCTTGTATATTAATTTCATGAAGACCTCCAGCGTCAGAACTAATAACAACTGCGCGAGCTGCCATAGCTTCAAGTGCTGCTAAGCCAAAACTTTCATATTCGGATGGGAGTAAAAACACATCTGTAACTGCTAAAATATCTTCTATTTGTTCTTGCTTGCCTAAAAAACGAACATGATCTTCGATGCCCAGGGTGCGCGCTAACTCTTCTGTAGCATGGCGTTCAGGCCCATCGCCCACCATTAATAATTTAGCGGGAACTTCTTTAATGATGTTTGCAAAAATATGCACCACGTCATCTACTCTTTTTACTTTTCTAAAATTAGATGCGTGTGTAATTATTTTTTCGTTGTTAGGGGCAATTACTTTTTTAAAAGCTTCACTTGGTTTTTTATCAAAACGTGCTACGTCCACAAAATTATAAATCACTTCAATTTCTTCGGTGATTTTAAATGTTTGGTACGTAATATCTCTTAAATTATTAGAAACCGCTGTAATGGCGTCACTTTCATTGATAGAAAAAGTAACAACTGGTTCGTAGGTTTTATCTCTACCAACCAGTGTAATATCGGTGCCATGTAATGTTGTAATTACTGGAATATTTCTGTTGATTTTTTGCTTTACAATTTGCTTGGCCATGTATGCTGCAGAGGCATGCGGTATGGCGTAATGTACGTGTAATAAATCTAGGTCATGATTGATAATAACATCAACCATCGCAGAAGCAAGTGCCACTTCATAAGGGGGGTAGTCAAAAAGCGGATAGGTAGGTACCCTTACCTCATGGTAAAAAATATTGGCGTTAAACTCATTGAGTCTTACGGGTTGTTGGTAGGTAATAAAATGTACCTGATGTCCTTTATCGGCTAAGGCCTTTCCAAGTTCGGTGGCCAAAACACCGCTTCCACCAAAAGTGGGGTAACAAACAATCCCTATACGCATAGTATTATAAATGGGCTCTAAACATGACCATTTCCTATGCAAGTAACAATTATTTTGGCATTCTGTTTATTTAATGGCTGGTTGAGGGTCAAATTCCTGGAAATTCTTAACTTGAGCCTTATGAAAAAGATCATCTACCTACTTTTATTTGTGCCTTTTTTTGGTTTGAGCCAATCTACAGAGCCGTCTAATGCTGACGCCGTATTTATTAAAAAATTATCTGATGAGATTCTTACAAATGGTAAGGCTTACGATTTACTGTATGAGCTCACTAAAAAAGTAGGTGGTAGAATAGCGGGTTCTCCAGCTATGTACAAGGCAGAAGCCTGGGGCGAAAAGACATTACAGCAACTTGGTGCGCCAAGTGTAAGCAAACAAGCATGTCAAGTGCCAAGATGGGTTCGCGGCACTGGCGATTTTGCTAGCATCACGAGTATTGATGGAAAAAAACAAGCACGTGCACTAGATGTATTAGCACTTGGAAACTCTTTAGGAGATGGTAAAAAAGTAGAAGCTACCTTGCTTGCTGTTCAAAACTTTGAGGAGTTAGAAAAACGTAAAGATGAAGTAAAAGGTAAAATTGTTTATTTCAATAATAGTTTTGATGCTACCATTGTTAAAACATTTGAAGCATATGGAAAGGCTGGCCAGTATAGAAGAAACGGTGCGAGTCAGGCTGCAAAGTATGGCGCGGTAGGTTGTATTATTCGTTCACTTACAAGTTCTACGGCTAATGATCCGCACACAGGTGGCATGGCTTACAACGATTCATTTCCAAAAATTCCTGCACAAGCAGTAGGTCCTCGTGACGCTGATTATTTATGGTCGCTAGCAAAACAATCAAGCACTGTAAAAGTTAGTATGGCTACGCACGGTAAATTTTTACCAGACACAACAGGACATAATATTATTGCTGAAATAAAAGGATCTCAGTTTCCGGATGAAATTATAACACTTGGTGGGCATTTAGATAGTTGGGATGTAAATGAAGGTGCACATGATGATGGTGCAGGCGTGGTGCACACTATGGAAGTGATGCGCGCAATGCTAGCAGTTGGCTATCAGCCAAAGCGCACCATTCGTTTTGTATTATTTGCCAATGAAGAAAATGGTTTAAGAGGTGGTATGGCCTATGCGCAAGCCGCAAAAGATAAAAAGGAAAAACACATTTTTGCATTAGAGAGTGACGAAGGTGGCTTTACACCAAGAGGCTTTAGTTTTACCGCTTCACCTGAAAAAGTTGAAGCAGCAAAACGCTGGATACCCCTATTAAAACCTTATGGTACCACAACGATGGATGATATTGGCGGTGGTTCAGATATTAGCCCCCTAAACAGACAACTACAAGTGCCGCTTTGTGGTTTTGTGCCAGATCCACAGCGTTATTTTGATGTGCATCATGCGCGTTCTGACGTTTTTGAGAATGTAAACAAGCGTGAACTGTTATTAGGCGCCGTAAATATTGCTGGCCTTATTTACTTAGTAGATACCTATGGTTTTTAATGATAGGTATTTGACAATTTAGGCTTGTAATAAAAATATAGCGAGGCGTTTATGAATGTCTACCGTCTCTTTTTTCCACTGTGCAACCGTTTTGGTTTTAATCCACTGTGTAGGTGCGGTAATGTCTACCGCAATACAAATTTTTGTTTGCGGATGACAAAATTGTAACAGGTCTTTAATGAGTTGATTGTTCCTGTACGGCGTTTCAATAAATATTTGTGCCGAGTTTTTTTTAAGCGACTCTTGTTCTAGATGTGCAATGGTTTTTTTCTTTTCTAAACTATCTATAGGGAGGTAGCCATGGAAACTAAAATTTTGTCCATTCATACCACTCGCCATGAGTGCTAATAGTATAGAGCTTGGGCCTACTAATGGGCAAATTTCAAATCCTTTTTCTTGCGCGGCAGCTACTAGTATTTGGCCAGGATCCGCTACTCCAGGGCATCCTGCTTCACTTATGATACCAATGTTTTTTCCCTCAGAAAGTAATTGTAAAAATTCTGAGACAACATCATGTTCTGCCTTATGTATCGCGCGCCAAGTATAGTTATCGATAATCATATCACGCCAATACTTTTTTAAATACCTGCGCGCCGTTTTTTCGTTTTCAACAAAATAAGCATCACATAATTTAGCTTGTTCAATCACATAGGGTGGTACCGTATTGTTTGCATCTTCATGTAAAACGGTAGGTATTAAAATAACTTTTCCTGCAGCCATTAGTCAATTTGTTTTTTAGGATCTAAGCTAAGCGTTGCTGCAATAACTGCATAACAGGGCGCAAATAACCAACCTATAATGGGGATCATATGTAGCATATAAAATATAATGCCATTGCCAATGGCAAGACCTTTATTGGAACCAATAAAATAGATACTCTCTTGCGCTGTTTTGTTTTTTCTTTCCATGCTATAATCAAGCATCGAAAACCCTAAATAATAACACTCAATTAAAAGTGCCATAAATGGAGTAAACCATCCAACAATGGGTATGAGGCAGATAATTAAAATGGTGAGCAGGTATACAGTTTGCCATAAGCCGTTTCTTACCGCAATATACATGCCTCTTAAAGCTTGATTTATAAAGTCTTTGAACACAAAAGGAAATTCTTTTCCTTCAAGTATGGCAGCCGTTTTTTCTGATAAATAAGCAAACAGTGGCGCGCCAACAATTAAAAATAAATATTTAAATAGCGAAAAGTAAAAAAGTAAAATCATAAACCATACCAGGGTACTACCTACCACAAATAAAAATCCAGCAAAACTATTGGTTAGGCTATCCATCCAAACTTTAAGGCCTGATTTTAAGGTCATCCAAACAATAAAATCACTTGCGGTACTACTAAATAAGTTAATTACTACAAAAAATAAAACCGTGTAAATAATGCCCGGAATCAATACCCATTTCCAGAGTTTATGTTTTACAATAAACTGATGGGCTTTGATATAGGAAGCAAATGCTATGATCAGGTCTTTAAGCAATAGAAAAGGTTTATTGTAAAGTTAGCCAATGACAATTAAAACTTAGGACAAATAATGGGTTTATCTGTACGGGGTCTTCTGGTGTAAATGAGTGAAAATTCAATACCGCCCATTTGTTGCGATGCCGTTTTTAAGCGACTGTTGTTGATATCATAAGTAGCTCCAATTCTAAAGTCATTGAATTCGATTCCTACATAAGGGACAATGGCGTCATTTAGGCGCATCCAACTGCCTATATAAATACTAGCGGCTCTATCATTTTCTGGATCGCTGCTTAATTGCAGTGCGCCACCAAACATGGTTTCCTGGGCGCCACCCTGTGTTTGGTGTACGGCGCTTACGTGAAGCGTTGCGCTTGTGCCCACATAAAAGTAACCACCTCCATGCACTGTAAAACGTGGACTAACACTATAATTTGCGCCTAAAAATGATTGTCTAGGTCTGTTAAGATGGTACATGCTCAGCCCAAAATAATAGTTGTTTTGTTCGCCAATAGTACCGTTTAGTAAAAGACCAGCATTAATGGTTGTATAATTAGAAGTAATTGATGGCGCAGTAAATAACTCGTTGGTGATACCTGTAAATCCAGCACTTGTTAGCTGGTCTTCAAATTTAATTTGATTGGTATTTAAAAGCATATTGGCCTGTGTTATTTGAAAGCCAAAACCAATTTGTGTGTTGTTGTCTTCATCTACGCCTTTATGGTAAGCTGTAGAAAAACTAGCGTAATTAAACTTTATGGCACCATTTGCATGGTTGTCTGAGTAGCCTGTAAAACCAATGCCCCAACTATCATTTTCATTCAAACTTTTTTGGAGTAGCTTGGTATCAAAAGAAGCAGTGGTTGTGATAAATGCGTTATTGATGGTTGGCCACTGGTTACGGTGGTTGGATGCAATTCTGTAGTTGCCATCAAATTTTCCGGTGAGAGCTGGATTGATGGTAAGTGGGGAAGCAAAAAATTGTGAGAAATGCGGATCCTGTGCGCTACTTTTTTGTAGCGAAAAAATAAAACAACAAAGTATTAATATGAAACTTACGTACCGCAATGTATCTGCAAGTTAGCGTAAACAATTAGTTATTAAGCCTGACTTTTGGTACCAAATGCTAAATCGCCAGCATCACCAAGTCCAGGAACTATATATCCCTTAGCAGTAAGCTCATTGTCTATATCACCACACCAAATTTTAACATTTGTACCACAAGCTTTTTCGATAGCTGCTATGCCAACAGTACTTGCAATGGCCACCACTACATGAAAGGCTGCGGGTGTTCCTTCGCTTTTCATATGCTCGATGGTTTTAATAATGGAAGCGCCCGTTGCAAGCATAGGATCTGCAATAATAATAATGCGGTTATCAAGTGAAGGACAACTCATGTATTCTAAACAAATTTCGAAACTACCGTCGGGGTGGTGTTTGCGGTATGCCGAAATAAAAGAGTTATCTGCTTTGTCAAAATAATTGAGCAGTCCATTGTGCATAGGAAGGCCTGCTCTTAAAATGGTGGCAAGTACGGGCTGTTGTGCAAGTACTTTACTTTCATGAATACCAAGTGGCGTTTCTGTTTTTACAACAACAGAAGGTAACTCTTTGCTTATTTCATAAGCAGCTATTTCTCCAATGCGTTCTAGATTTCTTCTAAAACGCATGCGATCGTATTGTATGTTACGGTCTCTTAATTCAGAAACCCAATTGCTCACTAAACTATGCGATGCACTTAAATTTACTACCATGGTTCAAAGGTATTTGAAAGCTTAAAATATGTCAAAATTAAAATCGTCACCATTAAATAGACCCTTATCGCTCAGTTTTAAGTGAGGAATCACTAGTAAAGCCATAAAGCTAAGTGTCATAAAAGGCGCTTGCAGTTTAGATCCTAGGGCTTTTGCCTTTTCATCAATCGCTGTGTATGTAGAAGCTACTTCAAATCCATCTGCGCTACTCATAAGCCCTCCAACTGGTAATGGTAAAACCGAATTTGTAACATGATTGTTTGCGCCAGTTACCACACTTACGCCCCCTCCCTTTTCAATCACCAAATTAATGGCAGCTGCAATACTTTCATCATCTACACCCACTGCAACAATATTATGACTATCGTGAGCTACACTTGATGCGATGGCGCCATGTGTTATACCAAAATTTTTAATAAAAGCTTTTGCAATGGGAGCAGCATGGTATCTGTTCACTACTACTATTTTTAAAATATCGTTTGTAGTGTCCGTAACCCAATTGCCATTTTGTATAGTTCCGGTAAGTAGTAATTTATTGGTGATCAGTTGTCCATCAAGTGCTTCAATTACCGGAATGATGCCATTTTTGTTTGGATATTCATTTTCCGCAACAGCAAGTGTAGTAGGTTCAATTTTTTTGCAATCAAAATTGTTGATTGTATTTGTAGGAACACTATTTATTTTTGTTATCCCATTTTCTGCTACTATTTCGCCATTAATATAGGTGCGGAGTACTTCAAAATTTGTAAGGTCCTTTACCAAAATAAAATCAGCGATATCACCTGGGTTTAATAATCCTACCGGTAGCTTGTAATGCCCTACAGGATTGATACACGCGGCTTTTAGTACATTAAATACATCAAGCCCTTTAGCAACAGCTCTTGCGCAAATAGTATTGATATGACCCGCTGCTAAACTATCCGGATGTTTATCATCACTACATAACATAATATGGTTGGTATGCGAATCAATTAAAGGATAGAGTGCTTCAAAATTTTTAGCAGCACTTCCTTCTCTAATTAAAATATGCATATCGTAGTCTAATTTTTCTAGGGCTTCTTCGATGGTAAAACATTCGTGATCGGTACTAATACCTGCTGCAATATATTTTTTGGCAGCATCGCCTCTCAATCCGGGCGCATGACCATCAACAGGCTTTTTGTGTTTTTGTGCCGATTGTATTTTTGCCTTAACCGAAGGGTCGTCATTTAGCACACCTGGAAAATTCATCATTTCAGACAAATAATAAATTTCGGGTCTCGCTAATAATGCGTCTACTTCTTTTTCATTGACTTCTGCGCCAGCTGTTTCAAAAATAGTAGCAGGCACACAGCTTGGTGCACCAAAGAAAAATTTAAACGGGGTTTGTTTTCCATTTTCTATCATGAACTCCACGCCGGCAACGCCACAAACATTGGCAATTTCGTGGGGGTCGCTAATGGTTCCAATGGTACCGTGCAGGACGGCAAGCCTGGCAAATTCGGAAGGCACGAGCATGCTACTTTCGATATGTACATGACTATCAATAAAGCCGGGCATGATATAGGGCAAACTGGGGTTAACCGGTTCGCTACTAGCTTCTATGCGCTTAATATGGCCATCTTCTATCCAAAGGGTAGCCACATAGATATGCCTATTGGGGATGTCTACTAAATTACCGGTAACACTATACGTATGGGTACTGTTCATGAGGGCACTAAGGTACAATAGAAGCCCAAGTTTTAAGGGTCTCTCAATTCAATTTTTTGGTAAGACAAATGAGTAGTAAATTACTTACCCAATTAAACGTATATGAAAAAACTACATTTTGTACTAGCGGCCATTTTGCTGCTTAGTGTAAGTGCAACAAATCAAGTAATTGCACAAAAGAAAGAAGCAAAAAAAACGGCTGCTACCGCGCCGGCTGCGCCGGCGCTCAGTCCTGACTCCATTTTATTTTCGGAGGTAAAATATAGACTGGTAGGACCTTTTAGAGGGGGTAGAAGTGCTGCGGTTGCGGGCAGTTATGTAAACAACAACACTTTTTATTTTGGTGCTACAGGTGGTGGTTTATGGAAAACTGTAGACGGTGGTAGCAACTGGAAAAATTTGAGTGATAAAAAAATAGGCGGCAATATTGGCGCTATTGCCATAGCGCCATCCGACGAAAATATTTTATATGTAGGCGAAGGTGAAAATACCATGAGAGGCAATGTGGCAGAGGGTTTGGGCGGTATGTGGCGTTCTAACGATGGAGGCAAAACATTTACCAATATTGGTTTAAAAGAAGGTAGGCACATCATCAGAATTGTAGTGCATCCGCGTGATCCAAACACCGTTTGGGCTGCTGTTGTAGGTCATTTATTTGGACCTAATCCAGAGCGTGGTGTATACAAAACAACCGACGGCGGTAAAACTTGGAAGCAAACTTTATTTGTAAACAATCAAACCGGTTGTTCTGATTTAGTGATGGAGCCAGGCAATCCATCTGTACTTTATGCAGGTATGTGGCGTGTGCAAAGAACCCCGCATAGTATGGAAAGTGGTGGCGAAGGATCAGGTTTGTACAAGAGTACCGATGGTGGTGACAGTTGGGTTAATATTTCTCAAAACAAAGGTCTTCCTAAAGGCGTTTGGGGTATTGTAGGCGTGGCGGTAGCCCCTTCTAACACCGATAAATTATATGCCATTATTGAAAATGCGGCTGGCGGTATGTTTGTAAGTAATGACGCTGGCGCCACCTGGACATTAACCAGTAGCGATAATAATATTCGCCAGCGTGCATGGTATTATAGTAAAGTATTTGTGTCGCCAACCAACGAAAATTTAGTGTATGCGCCTAACGTAAACTTTATGCGTAGTAATGATGGAGGTAGGACATTTACAAGTATAAACACTCCACACGGAGATCACCACGATTTATGGATTGATCCAAAAAATCCAAACCGTATGATTGTTGCTGATGATGGAGGTGCCCAAGTAAGTTTTGATGGCGGTAATAATTGGAGTACCGAAAACAATCAACCTACTGCTCAAATTTATAGAGTGAGTACCGATAATGCTTATCCCTACAGAATACTAGGTGCGCAGCAAGATAATTCTACCATCCGTATAAAAAGTAGAACCTCTGGTGCTGGTATTACCGATAAAGATTGGGAATCTACAGCAGGAGCAGAGAGTGGTTTTGTGGTAGCAGATCCTTTAAATCCAGATGTAGTTTATGGTGGTAACTATGGTGGTTATTTGTCAAGACTCGATCACCGCACCGGAGAAAATAGAGCTATCAATGTATGGCCTGATAATCCAATGGGATCTGGTGCTGATGTATTAAAATATAGATTCCAGTGGAACTTCCCTATATTTTTTAGTCCGCACAATCCTAAAAAATTATACACGGCGGGTAACCATTTATTTGCTACAGAAAATGAAGGAAAATCATGGGATATGATTAGTCCAGATTTAACCACCAACGATAAATCTAAACAAGGTCCTAGCGGTGGCCCTATTACAAAAGACAATACATCGGTAGAATATTATTGTACCATTTTTGCCGCTGCAGAATCGGTACTAGAAAAAGATTTACTCTGGACAGGTAGTGATGATGGACTTATTCATGTAAGTAAAGACGGCGGTAAAAATTGGGAAAATGTAACACCTCTAGAAGCAGGCAAACAAATGATGTGGAACTGTATCGAAACAGATCCATTTAAAAAAGGGACTGCTTATTTTGTTGGAACAAAATATAAGATGGATGATTATGCGCCATACATTTTTAAAACAGAAGACTACGGTAAAACTTGGAAAAAAATTACTACGGGTATAGATCCGATGCATTTTACAAGAGCCTTACGCGCTGACCATAAGCGCCCAGGTTTATTATATGCAGGTACTGAGTTTGGTATGTATATTTCTTTTGATGATGGTGCTAATTGGAAAAAGTTCCAACTTAATTTACCTGAAACTCCTATCACTGATTTAACCATTAAAGAAAATGATTTGATAGTAGCTACTCAGGGTAGAGCGTTTTGGATCATCGATGATTTAAGTATTGTTCAGCAGCATCAAGCAGCCAATTATGCAAAAAACATCCATGTATTTGATGCAAACCCTGTTGTAAGATCAGAGGGTGGTGGTAGAAGACGCGGTGGCTTTGGTAGTGGTATGACAGCCAATATGGGTGCCAATCCTGCATTAGGTTCTGTAATCAACTATTATTTAAAAGACGTAACCGATAGCAGTAAATTGTCAATTACTGTGCTGGACAAAAAAAATAAAGCAATCAGAACTTTTAGTAAAAATGCAAAAGATCCTCAAGATAAAATTGAGTTTACAGAAGGCATCAATCAGTTTGAGTGGGATATGAATTATCCGGCAGCTGAGCGCCTTGATGGTTTAATTTTATGGAATGGTGGTGTAGGAACTGTTAAAGCAGCGCCAGGTAAATACACGGCTCGTTTTGTATACCAAAAAGATACCGTGCTTGTTCCATTTGTAATTAAGCCTAACCCTAATTATGCTGCTACAGAAGCAGACTATGACGCACAGGTAGCGTTTTTACTTAGTGTACGTGATAAGTTTTCTGAAATTCAAAAAGCCATTAAAGATATTAGAGCGGTACGTACGCAAGTAAATGAGTTCACGGCAAAACTAGAAGGCCAAAAGGAATTAAAAGCATTTGCTGATTCGGTGGTTAAAAAAATGACGGGTATCGAAGAAGTACTCTATCAAACAAAAGCAAAGAGTGGTCAGGATGTACTTAATTACCCAATTCGTTTAAACGATAAAATTGCGGGACTCTTTAATGTGGTGGCAAGTGGTCAAACAGCACCAAGCAAACAAGCAGTGGAAGCATTTGCAGATTTAAAAGGTCAAGCAGACGTTGCTTTAACGAGCTTAAAAGCCATGATGGATAAAGACCTTAAGGCACTCAATCAAATGATTCACGAAAAAATGGTGCCAGTCATTAGCATCAAATAAATAAATATTAATCTAACAAATCGGGGCGGCGTGCTTTTGTACGCTGCACCGATTGTTCGTATCTCCACTCTTCCACTTTTTTTGGATCGCCTTGTAAGAGTACGTCAGGTACTTTATCTCCTCTAAAGTCGGCGGGTCTGGTATACACTGGTGGAGCTAATAAATTATCTTGAAAAGAATCGGTAAGTGCCGATGTTTCATCGTTTAATACACCTGGAATTAAACGGCCCACAGCGTCTACAACCACTGCTGCGGCTAGTTCTCCGCCACTAAGTACATAATCTCCAATTGAAATTTCCAGTGTTACGTACTGCTTTCTAATGCGTTCGTCAATGCCTTTGTAGTGGCCACAAATAATTAAAATATTGCCTTTTAATGAGAGTTGATTGGCAGCACTTTGATTAAATCTAACACCATCGGGTGTCATAAAAATAATTTCATCGTAAGGGGCAGGAGCTTGTAATTCGTCAATAGCATTTGCAAGTGTTTCGCATAAAATTACCATACCCGCGCCACCACCATACTGATAATCATCTATTTGTCCGTGCTTGTTTATAGCCCACTTGCGAAGGCTATGCACGTTCACTTGTAAGAGTCCTTTTTCCTGGGCACGTTTCATAATGCTGTGTGCAAAAGGGCCTTCTAATAGTTCAGGTAGTACCGATAAAATATCAATTTTTAGCATGCTTTATTTTTTATTCCATAAAACCCTCAATATCCCTGCGTTGTTTTTTGGTAGGCCTTCCTATTTTACTCAAACGCTTTCCGGTTTGGTATGTAGCCGCTTCATATAATACACGGTCCAGTTCTTCGGGCGGTGTTTGATCTTCATAATTCAAAATAGCCTCAGGGTATTGAACTCTTTTTTCTAGTAAGCCTGTTACTTTAATTACCCATCTGCGCGCTTCTGTTTTTACATCGTACACATCTCCTAGGTTCACTACTTTGGCTGCTTTTACATTATCGCCATTACATTTTACCTTACCCTTACTGCATGCGTCTCCGGCCTGGCTTCTCGTTTTAAACAAACGAATAGCCCAGAGGTATTTATCAATACGAAGCTTTTCTTTACTTGCTGCTTGCATAAAACTGGTGAAAGTAAGGAATGGTTTCTATGCCTTTGTAAAAATTGACGATGTCAAATTTTTCGTTGGGGCTGTGTAAATTATCACTATCAAGTCCAAAGCCCATGAAAACAATTTTAAGACCTAGTTCTTTTTCAAATAAAGCGCAAATAGGAATACTACCACCACCTCTTACTGGAATAGGATCTTTACCAAAAGTGGCAGCAATAGCGCTCGCAGCTGCTTGGTACTCCTTGGAATGAATAGGTGTCATGTAAGGCTCACCACCATGGTGTTCCGACGCTTTTACGGTTACACCAGCTGGTGCAATAGAAGTAAAGTAGTTGATTATTTTTTCTGTAATCACCGCAGACGATTGGTTGGGAACCAGTCTACAAGAAATTTTTGCAAATGCTTTAGAAGGAAGCACCGTTTTAGCGCCTTCGCCGGTGTAGCCACCCCAAATACCATTTACCTCAAGGGTTGGTCTAATACCCGTTCTTTCGTTGCTGCTATATCCTTTTTCGCCCCATAATGTAGTTACGCCTAAATCCTTTGCATATTCATTTGCATCAAAAGGTGCTTCGGCCATTTTAGCTCTTTCGGCATCTGATGATTCAACAACATCGTCATAAAAACCAGGAATGGTAATATGGTTGTTTTCGTCGTGGCAAGATGCAATCATTTTTGAAAGCATAGTAATAGGGTTGGCAACAGCACCACCATAAACTCCACTATGTAAATCTCTATTAGGTCCGGTTACTTCTACCTCAATATAACTTAGTCCACGCACGCCAATATCTATAGAAGGATTTTCCATGCTAATCATAGAAGTATCGCTAATTAAAATAACGTTGGCGTCTAGTAATGCTTTATTCGCTTTTACAAATGTGGCTAAATTAGGACTACCTACTTCTTCTTCACCTTCAATTAAAAATTTGATATTGGTGGTAAGTGTACCCGTTTGCACCATGGTTTCTAGTGCTTTCACGTGCATGTAAAACTGTCCCTTATCATCTGCAGATCCACGCGCATAAATTTTTCCATCTTTGATAACCGGATCAAAAGGGCCACTGTTCCATAATTCTAGTGGATCGGCTGGTTGCACATCATAGTGTCCATACACAAGTACGGTTGGAAGTGCAGGATCAATTATTTTTTCGCCGTATACAATTGGATGTCCTTCTGTAGGATAAATTGTAGCTGTTGTTGCACCTGCATCTAGTAAACTTTTTTTAACAGCTTCCGCACAGGTAAGCATATCATTTTTATTTTCTGTTCTCGCACTCACACTAGGTATGCGCAGTAATGCCAATAATTCTTCTAAAAAACGGTCTTTATTTTTTTCTTGATAATCTTTCCAAACTTGCATAGGATCTATTTTCTAATTTTCTAATTGATGTTTTTTATCGGATAGGATATTTTCGAGGGTCCAAGTTAGTTTCTTTTCAAATGTAGCCTGTCTTTCAGGGCAATTTTTATTACAAATCCCACAGCTAATGGCTAAACAACCGTCGGTATGGACAAAAAGTTCGATGGCGTCACCAAAATGTGATTTAATTAGGTCCGACAAACTGTCTATTTCGCGGTGGGCTTCATGCACATTTAAAAACCAAGGAACCGTTAAGTGACAATCAATATGTATAAGACTGCCATACTTGATTACGCGTAAATTATGTAGGTCAATCCAGTTTTCTACTTTGTTTTTATTGAGTACTTGAATAAACGCATCTAATAAGTCTAGATCGGCTTCATCCATAATGCCAGCAAAAGATGACCTTATAATTTTATAACCGTTATAAATAATAAGAAGGCTCATACCTAGCGCTATCACTTTGTCGATCCAGTAAACTTTCCAAACGAGCATAGCAGCTATGCCTGCAATAATGGCTAGGGTAGAGTAGGTATCTATTTGTAAGTGTTTGCCACTGGCTTGAAGTGCCAATGATTTATTTTTTTTACCTATTTTAATACACACGACTCCTGCAAAATAATTGATTACTGCAGTAGCACTTACAAGCCATAAGCCGGTGTCGAGTTTGTGTAGTGGCTCGGTGCTAGAAAAATTACTGAGCGTTTCGTAAATAATTAAAACGCCTGCAGCTACAATTAAAGTTCCTTCTGCAGCTGCCGATATTAGTTCTGCTTTACCGTGCCCATATGGATGGTCTACATCTTTTGGCTTAGCAGCCACATATAAACTATAGAGACCAATAAAACCAGCTACCACATTTACAATACTTTCTAGTGCATCTGTTAAAACAGATAGTGAGTGCGTATAAAAATAAGCCGCAGTTTTTACTGCCAACAACACAACGCCTAGGCTGGTAATTACAATTTGTACCTTAAAATTTTGTTTAGCTAATTTCACAAACGGCTTTATTATAAACTTGAATTAAACAAGTTCTATTGTATAATGAATGGGGCAAGTTTTAGCAAGCATCGCAGATACGCCACAATACTTTTCGTGACTTAAACTCACGGCTCTTTTAAATTGATCGAGTTGGGCTTCTCCCACGTCTGCTTTATAAACCATATGAATCACCGAAAATACTTTTGGAATGGTATCCGTTTGTTCTGCAGTGGCTTCAATAATTAGTTTTGTAAATGGTACTTTCATTTTGTTGAGTATTTCAACAACATCAATGCCACTGCAGCCACAAAGTGATGCCAACATTAATTTTTTAGGATTCATACCTGAATCTAAACTTCCATTTTCGATAGTAGTGTCTAGTCGTATGGTTTGACCCGTTTCTGAACTGGCATCAAATGCCAAATGACTCACCCAATTTGTAGTTACTTTCATTGTTATGTATTTATTGCATGGCTTTTTCGTATCTGGCTGCTACAAAATCCCAGTTAACCAGGTTAAACCAAGCGGTAATATAATCGGCTCTTTTGTTTTGATATTTTAAATAGTAGGCATGTTCCCAAACATCTAAACCTAGTAATGGAAATCCTTTAAAAGTACTTACATCCATCAGCGGATTGTCTTGATTAGGGGTAGAGCCAATGGCTAATTTTTTGTCAGCTGTAACAACAAGCCATGCCCATCCACTTCCAAATCTATTTTTTGCTGCGTCTGCAAATTGTGTTTTAAATGCATCGAATGAACCGTAGCTATTGTTAATTGCGGCAGCGAGTGTTCCTGTAGGAATGCCAGCTGGTGCAGCTTTCATGCAGTTCCAAAAAAGTTCGTGGTTGTAATGGCCGCCGGCATTGTTGCGCATTTTAGTACTGTATCCACTTATTTTTTGTAAAACATCTTCTAGGTTACTATTGCTGTTTACGTTTTCTGCGGCAGCAGCGTCTTGTAAATTTTTTGCATAACCCGCCGCGTGCTTACTATAATGTATTTCCATCGTAAGCGCATCAATAAATGGCTCGAGTGCATTGTAGGCGTATGGTAAAGGAAGTTGTGTAAAGGAAGTGCCAACAAGCGCTGGTGCCAATTTTGTTGCAGCCTTATAGTTAGAAGCAATGGCGCTTAACTGACTACCAGCAACCGCGGTAACCATGGCTGCTTTAACAGTGGTAGCAATAAAATCCCGTCTAGAATTTTTGTTTGAATCTTGCGCTGACATGGCATTAAAATTTAGTTACCTAAAGTTACTTTAAAACTTGCGGGTATAGGCACGAATTTTAGTAAACAGCCTGTAGTAATACTCTTGGTTAAACAGTTGAGCGTCTGCCATGGCTTTAACCACTAAAAAAACACTAATAGGAAGTAAAATAAAGGTAGAAAGCCACATACCCATTAGTGGTGAAAGTTGCGCCGATTTTACAAACTTTTCTCCAAACGTATTAAAGAGGTGAAATATCACAAAAAAGATAATGGCAAATACAAGGGGTGTACCTAGTCCGCCTTTTCTAATAATGGAACCCAGCGGTGCGCCAATTAAAAAGAGCACAAGACAGGCTGCTGATAAAGTAAATTTTCGGTGCCATTCAATTTGATGCAGTTGCATCGATGTTTCACGCTCTTTGTAATCGAGGGCTAGGTAATTTACATTGTTTTTAATGCCCGTTACTTGATTGGATGCACTTTCGATACATTCGTTTTGAATAGAATCAGGAATGGCTTCATCAAAGTTTTTGTAATTTTTTTTGATGCCCGCTTTAGCTGCAGCAGTCATTGTCCATCCGGTGTCGGTGGTATAGCGCGCAAAACGTATATACGGGTTTACTTCTTTTCGGGTTCTGGCCGTGTATATGCTATCTACGTTACCAATAGAATCGATGGCTGAATTAAGCTGTCTTACACTTAGCATTTTTGGGTCGTAGAAACTACTGTCACCACTTTTTCTGAGCTGGAAACTTTTTAAATCAAATATTTTTTTATACTGCTTAAAACCCATTCGGATAAATTCTGTTTTGGGTGTGCCCCTAACGCCTCTTTCTTCGTAACGCCATCCATTTTTTAATATAAATTCTAGATATTTTTTATCCTTTGTAACTCGCATGATACCGCTTTCCGCAAAGAGTACATTGTCTTGTAGGCTGTAATTTTTTTCAAATAATACAATGTCATGAATAACGCTATCGTTTTTTTCTTTTTTGCCTAGTTTAATAACGTAGCCGTCTAGCTTGTCATAAAACACACCTTCTTTGATATCAATGGCTGGCTTTGCAACAATGATATCAAATTTGAGGGTGGCTAATTTAAGTTGCGTTACAGGAATAATATTATTAGCAAATAAAAATGCAAGGCCACTTAAAAAAATAGTGATCACAATCAGTGGGCGCATAAAACGAACAAGTGGTATACCAGCGGCTTTAATGGCAACTAGTTCGAAAGACTCGCCTAAATTTCCAAATGTCATGATGGAAGAAAAAAGAAGCGCAAGTGGAAGCGCTACTGGCACCCATGATAAAGTAACAAGTCCAATTAAGTATAAAAGGGTAGGAAGATCTAGTCCTTTACCCACTAGATCATCGATGTACAACCAAAAAAACTGCATGGTGAGTACAAACAATGAAATTAGAAATGCACCAATAAACGGTCCAATAAATGAACGAATAATGAGTATGTCTAATTTTTTAATCAAAGCGCTGCAGGGTTCTTTTAAAGAAGATAACTTTTGATAGGAAGCAGGCGCATAAAAAATATAAACCTAGGCACCTAGTCTGTGAAACAGTTCTTTCACTTGGTATTCCCAAAGTTGACTTTGATCTTTGATTTCATTTTTTTCAGCGAAATCTTTTATAATCAAAACCGTTTGATTTGAAATTTCTGTTTTTTCAATTCTGAATTCGAAGTATTCGTTTTTTTCGGAATGTAGCCACTGATACTTTATAAATTTATCCTGCTCTTTTTCAATGACTTGTGCTTTGTCCGGAACACCGCCACCCCAAGAAAAACTAAATTCACCATCCCACTCGTCTACTTTGTCGGCAAACCACTCTTGTAAACCAGCCGGCGTTGATAAAAACTCATATAAAATACCTGGAGAGCATCTCACTGGAAATTCTATTGTAAATAATTGCTTCTTACTCATTACTTTGTCTATTTTCCTACCGTTGTAGTCACGCAATAATATTAAATAATCTAACCCCGCCAAATGTTTTTTTATACCACTGGTGTAAATCTGCGGGAAATACTAGGATACATTCCTTTATAATTGTGTATTAAATTGATAATCAATTATTTATAATTAAATATACCCGCTTTAATTTTTGCAAATACTTGTCAAAAAATGGTTAAAATTAGTTTCAGTTCAACCTATATTTGCAGCCCGAGCTATTATTGGCTGGGTTTATTAGCGAAAATCAAGCAGTTATGTTTCAAGGTTTATCGGAAAAATTAGAAAGTGCGTTTAAGAATTTAAAGGGCGAAGCGCGCATCAATGACCTCAATATTGCCAATACCATCAAGGATATTAGACGTGCACTTATTGACGCCGACGTTAACTTCAAAATAGCCAAAGAATTTACCGAAAAAGTTAGGGACAAAGCCGTTGGTCAAAAAGTAATCAACGCGGTAAGTCCTGGACAGTTGATGGTAAAAATTGTGCAAGATGAACTTACCGAATTAATGGGTGGCGAAGCTGTTAATTTTAACGCTGTTGGAAATCCAGCTGTTATTTTAATTGCAGGTTTACAAGGTTCTGGTAAAACAACTTTTACTGGAAAGCTTGCCAATCATTTAAAAAATAAATTAGGCAAGCAACCACTACTTGTTGCAGCGGATGTGTACCGTCCTGCAGCGATTGATCAGTTAGGTGTACTTGCGGGTCAAGTGGGTGTAGAAGTATATTCGGAAGTAGGTAATACAGATCCTGTAGCGATTGCAAAAGCAGCTATTGCACATGCAAAAGCAAACAATAAAAATGTAGTGGTTATTGACACCGCGGGCCGCCTCGCAGTAGATGAAGCCATGATGCTAGAAGTCGCTGCTATCAAGGCCGCCGTAAACCCTACCGAAATTTTATTTGTGGTGGATTCTATGACCGGACAAGACGCCGTGAACACTGCAAAAGCATTTAACGACCGACTTGATTTTACCGGTGTTGTACTTACAAAATTAGATGGCGATACAAGAGGTGGTGCGGCACTAACTATTAAATACACAGTCAACAAACCTATCAAGTTTGTTAGTAGCGGCGAGAAATTAGATACACTCGATATCTTTTATCCTGACCGTATGGCGCAGCGTATTTTAGGCATGGGTGATATCACTTCACTTGTAGAAAAAGCGCAAGCACAATTTGATGAAGTAGAGGCAAAAAAATTAGAAAAGAAAATCAAAAAAAATCAGTTTGATTTTCAGGATTTTTTAACGCAGCTACAGCAAATTAAAAAGATGGGTAACATCAAAGATTTGATGGGCATGATTCCAGGTGTAGGTAAAGCCATTAAAGATGTAGATATTAATGATAACGCATTTGTAGGTATTGAAGCCATGATTAATTCCATGACGCCATTTGAGCGCGCCAACCCAGATGCACTAACACCAAGCAGAAAGCAGCGTATTGCAAAAGGTTCGGGTAAAGATTTGGCAGAAGTGAACGCTTTTATGAAGCAGTTTGACCAAATGAAACAAATGATGAAAATGATGAATAACATGCCAATGGGTGGTCGTTTCCCGGGCATGAAAAGATAGTTTTAACCGATTTTTAGGTCATTTTTAGGTTTTTTAGCTCCAAAATCAGTGAAAATGACTATATTTGCACCCCTTAACAATATTTCTTAACGCCTATAAATTTCTATTTAACATGGCAGTAAAAATGAGACTACAAAGACACGGTAGTAAAAAAAGACCGTTCTACTTCATCGTAGTAGCCGATGGTCGTGCACCAAGAGACGGTAAGTTTATCCAAAAAATTGGTACTTACAATCCATTAACAGTTCCAGCAACAATCAGTTTAGATCGTGAAAAATCTTTAGATTGGTTAAACAAAGGAGCTCAACCAACAGACACAGTTCGTCGTATCCTTTCTTTCAAAGGCGTACTTTATTTAAAGCACTTGTTACGTGGTGTTAAGCTTGGCTTATTTGATGAAGCAACAGCAATGACTAAGTTTGAAGCTTGGCATAATGAGCATGAATCAAACATTGCCCGCAGAAGCGAAGCCCACAAATCAGAAATTCGTGCTAAAAAAGTATACGTTCCTGTTGTTAAAAAAGTAGAAGAAGTAAAAGTAGAAGAAGCTCCGGTTGCAGAAGCACCAGCTGCAGAAGTGGAAACACCTGCAACAGATGCTCCAGAAGCAGCACCAGAAGCGTAATTCTATTATCGCATTATAACAAAACGCCTGCAACGCAAGTTGCGGGCGTTTTTAGTTCTGTAATGTCCCAATTTATAAATAATTTGCAGCCATGAGTGAATACGTACATATTGGAAAATTAGTAGCCACATTTGGCGTTAAAGGCGAACTCATTTTAACGCACGGGCTTGGAAAAAAAACAAACCTCAAAGACGTGGAAGTGCTTTTTGTAGAAGAACAAAAAGGTTCTTACCTGCCCTATTTTATTAGCGGCTCAAAAGCAAAAGATGAAGCAGAGATGTACGTGTCCTTTGAAGGTGTGAGCTCCAAAGAAGCAGCGGCCCGTTTTGTTTCTCGTCAGGCCTGGTTACTAGATAATGATTTTAGAAAATTGGCTGGAAAGTCGGCACCTATTGCGCTACTTGGTTACGAAGTGATTACCGACGAAGATGAAAATTTAGGTCCTATCGAAGAAGTGATAGAACAGCCACATCAAGTGCTACTAAAAATTTCGTTGGAAGGTAATGAAGCACTCATTCCACTGCACGCCGAAAGTTTAGATTCTATAGATCATGATGCCAAAAAAGTATACGTGATTTTACCAGACGGATTACTAGATGTGTATAGGTCTTAATTACCATGCAAGCCCCTCAGCGTTATATTGCCCATTTTGATTTAGATTCTTTTTTTGTAAGTGTAGAAATGCTGCAAGATCCATCACTGCTTGGTAAAGCGGTTGTAGTGGGTGGCAGTAGAGATAGGGGCGTGGTTACCACTTGCAGTTATGAAGCACGAAAATTTGGCGTACGCAGTGCCATGCCTATGCGAAAAGCTATGGAACTATGTCCGCACGCCATTGTTGTAAAAAGCTCTTATGGGCTGTATGCAAAATACTCTGCCTGGGTTACAGATATTATTGCAGCAAATGCACCTCTCTACGAAAAAGCATCTATCGATGAATTTTACATAGACCTTACGGGTATGGATACTTTTTTTAATCCACTCGAATGGACCATTCGCCTAAGACAAACCATTATGGATGAAACAGGCTTACCTATTTCATTTGGACTTGCTACCAATAAGTTGGTTGCAAAAATTGCCACCGATGAAGCAAAACCCAATGGTTATTTGTTTGTTACACCCGGTAAAGAAAAAGAATTTTTAGCGCCACTGCCCGTCGAAAAACTCGGTGGCGTTGGAAAAAAATCACACCAAACACTGTTGGCACTTGGCATTCATACCATTGGTGATATTTTACATGTTGATCCGGTATTACTTGAAAGGGCACTGGGTAAATGGGGTACGCAATTAATACGGCAAGCAAATGGTAAAAGTGATTCGGTGGTATCGCCACACCGCGAGTCAAAATCTATTTCTGCCGAAAATACTTTTGAAGAAAACACTGCTGACCTTGATATTTTATTAGCGCAACTAGTAGGGCAAGCAGAGCGCGTAGCATACGAACTTCGACAAGAAAAAAAATTTACTACCTGCGTAGCAATCAAATTTAGAAATGCAAATTTTGAAACGAGTACCAGACAAATTACCATTCCTGCCACCATCGCCGATAGCGATATCATAAAAGCGGCCACCGATTTATTTACCAAACTTTATGTGCCAGGTACGCTGGTACGACTACTGGGCGTGCGCCTTGCGGGACTAACCGACACCGGCGCGCAAACCAATTTGTTTGATAATAAAACAGAACAAAATGCGCTCTACGAAGCCATCGATGCAGTCAAAAATAAGTTTGGCAAATCGGTGTTACGAAAGGCTCGCACCATTAAAAAGCCCGAATAATATTATGCATCCCATTTACGGAGCTGTTGTAGTAGCGCACGTAAATCTTTAGGAATAGGGGCTTCAAAATTGAATGTTTCGCCAGCGAATGTAAAAGTTAAGGTATGTGCATGTAATGCAAGTCTGCCTAGTATAGGACGCTCCTCATCCTCTGATTTAGAAAGTTTAAATTTCTTTTTTAATGACGACAACAAAATAGGTTCGTTATTGCCATAGAGTGGATCACATGCAATGGGGCTTCCAATATGCTGCATGTGCACACGAATCTGATGCGTTTTACCCGTATGAATTTGTAGCGAAAGCCAGGCGTATTTTTTAAATCTTTCTACTACTTTATAATCCGTTAAAGCAGGTTTACCTTTTACATGGGTAATCATTTTTCCGTTCTTACCCGGATGCTCCATAATAGACGCATCCACACTGCCTTCATCATTTACAGGGTTTCCTAGTACAAGGCCTACGTAATGTTTTTCTACATCTCTTCCTTCAAATAAAACAGAGAGTGCTTGGTGCGCTTCTTCGGTTTTTGCAAAAACAATGACACCGCTGGTGTCTTTGTCGAGGCGGTGTACGGTAAATATATTTCCAAATTGTTGGCGTAATATTTCTTTTACAGAAATTTCAATACCAAACCTGTCTGGAATACTTAAGAGTCCAGTAGGTTTATCTATTACAATAAATGCGTCGTTTTCAAATAATACAGATAAGCGCATTGCAAAAATTTACGTTAAACAGGGTTGAATAAAAATTAAGCTTCTTCTTCTTTTGATTTACGAACAAACGATTTGTTCATGAATTTAAGTAAGCGTACTTCTTTTTCTTGTAAGAAACGGTACTTGCCGCGGTCTACATTTTTCTTGGTCAAATTGGCAAACATAACGCGGTCTAGGCCACGTACATCGTATCCTAAATGTTCAAATATGCGGCGTACAATTCTGTTACGACCACTATGAATTTCAATACCTACTACGTTTTTATCTTTTGCGTTTGCATAGCCACAAGCGTCAGCTGCTACAAAACCATCCTCTAGTGTAACACCTGCTAATACAGCTTCTAAGTCTTTTTTAGCAACGGGTCTATCAAGTGTAACCTCGTATATCTTTTTAATTTCAAAAGATGGATGCGTTAATTTTTGTGCTAGTTCACCATCATTTGTAAGTAATAAAACACCTGTAGTATTTCGGTCCAAACGGCCCACCGGATACACTCTTTCTGGAGTAGCACCTTTAATAATATCTAACACAGTTTTGCGTCCTTCTGGATCACTTGCAGTAGTGATATAATCTTTCGGTTTATTGAGTAAAATGTAAACGGCATTTTTTTGTAGGTATACCTGCTTGCCTTTTACAATTACTTTATCGGTTTGTGCAACTTTAAAGCCAGGTTCAAATATTTTATCGCCATTCACTACTACTTTACCACCCTTTACAAGCTCTGCTGCTTCTCTGCGTCCACACACACCTGCATGCGCAATAAATTTATTGAGCGGCATTTGCTCTGCTGTTTTTAGCGCAATAGGAGCGGGCATACCAGCTACTGGAGTGGCTTGAAAGTCTTTAGATCGTGAAGTTTTTGCTGGGGTGATGGGTCTTGCAGATCCCGTAGGTCTTGCAGTTGCTGCAGCCGCACTTGGTCTTGCTGCACTTTCGCCTCTGGTAGCTGCATCTCTTGATGCGGGTGCTCCTTTTCTTGCACCTGGCTTTGTCGATTTTTTGAGTGGCTCGGTTACAAGCCCGCGCATTTTATCTTTTTTGCGTTGGCGCATTTCTTCGCCAGCGGCTCTAGCTTCTTGTTTGATTTTTTTCTTCTCTTGTCTGAAGGCTTCTTTTACTGCGCTACCTTTTTTCTGGTTCGCAAATTTGCTGAAGTTGTCGGTTCTTTTTTGCATACAATTGTTTTGCTGTTTTTCAACAGGATGTTTGGTAATTATTTACCCTTATTCGCTAACTGACCACAAGCGGCATCAATGTCTTTACCCCTGCTTCTTCTGAGACGGGCATTTACACGATTGGCTTCTAGGTAGTTCATGAAATCTTCGATACCTTGTTCGTCTGGCTTAGTCATGTTAAACGTATCGATAGGATTGTATTCGATAATGTTTACAAGGTCTGCAGGCACTTGACGGAATAATTTTACCAGTTCTTCTGCATCTTTTTGAGAATCATTAAAATTCTTAAATAAAATGTATTCGAACGTGATTTCGTTTCCAGTTTGCTTATAAAAATAATTCATGGCATCCACCAAAACCTTGATATTATTGGTTTCATTGATGGGCATGATTTCATTTCTTTTTTTGTCGTTAGCAGCGTGTAATGATAAGGCTAATTTAAAACGCACTTTATCGTCACCTAGTTTTCTAATTTGTTTAGAAACACCTGCTGTCGAAACCGTAATTCTGCGTGGGCTCATAAATAAGCCGTCCTCCGCAGAAATGCGTTCAATCGCTTTAAGCACATTGTCATAATTAAGTAGGGGTTCACCCATACCCATAAAAACAATATTGCTTAATTTCTTTTCAAAAATTCTTTCGCTTTCTTTGTTGAGTAGTACGACTTGGTCATAGATTTCGTCGTAGGTTAAATTTCTTTTGCGGTCCATGGTGCCGGTAGCGCAAAACTTGCAACTTAAGCTGCACCCAATTTGTGAAGACACGCAGGCTGTTTTTCTTTCTTCGGTAGGAATTAAAACGCCTTCAATAAAATGCTTGTCAAATGTTTTAAATCTTGATTTTACCGTTCCATCTTCACTCACCTGAGTTTTATCGATGGTCAATGCGGGTAAAATAAATGTCTCGTTTAATTTGGCACGTAGCTCTTTGCTTAGGTTGGTCATGTCATCAAAAGAATGCGCATGCTTTTGCCAAAGCCACTCGTGTACTTGTTGAATTCTAAATTTTTTCTCGCCCAGCCCCTCAAAATACTCCGTTAACTCGCCTAGGCTCAAATGCCTAATATTTGGTAATTCCCTGTTCATAACTGCAAAGATACCTTTAAAGCCCCTAAAATCTTAAAAATAACGGACTGGGAAGCAACAATTTGCGGTCTAGATGGTTATATTTGACTACAACTTTTAACCAATACCTATGAAAAAGATCCTTTTACTAAGCACTTTATTACTTGGCGTTTTTATTAGCATTCAAGCACAAGACAGTACATTAACGCAGTTTACTGGTAAATTTAAATTTGCAGAAGGTAGTCCGGTTCAAGAAGTTGTAATTTCTGCAGACAATGGCGCTCTTGTTGCAGCCTCTGCAATGGGTTCTTTTGTACTTCAAAAAACGGGTGAAGATCAGTTTTTTATTGCTGAGTTTCAGGCACCCGTTGTATTCAAAAGAGACAGCAATAAAAAAGTAGTTGGGCTTGCTATCAATGCAAATGGAATGGTACTTGAAGCCGTTAAGGTAGAGGCTACATCTTTTGTAGATGAAAAGATGTACTACCTCACGCGCTAATTATCGCAAATTACTTTCTTAAAACAAATAGGTTAGTAGGGCTTCTCTGCTTATGGTTTCTTGTGTACCTGTAGTCAAGTTTTTAACAACACATGTACCAGCCAATAGCTCGTTTTCTCCAATGATTACGACGTAACCAATATTCTTTTTTTCGGCGTATTTAAACTGCTTGTCAAATTTTGCTTGTTCATGAAAAATTTCGGCAGCAATTCCTCTATTTCTAAGTTCTTGTAATAGTAAAAAGGCACTTGCACTTTCGGCAGCACCGGCATTAAAAAATAATACTTTAGTGCCCGTTACAATGGTGTCCGGAAATGCATGTAGTTCTTCTAATACATCGTAAATGCGGTCTACACCAAAACTTATGCCAACACCCGGGATATCCTTTACACCAAAGAGTCCTGTCAAATCGTTGTAGCGTCCGCCACCACCAATACTGCCCATGCTCACCCCTAAGGCTTTTACCTCAAAAATGATTCCGGTGTAATAATTGAGGCCGCGCGCTAAAGTAAAATCTGCTACCAAATTTACATTTGGGAACGCTGTAAAATGTTCGAGTAAAGTATTGATTTCTTGGAGCCCTTCAACACCTTCTGGAATGCCGCCAATTAGCGCCGTTAACTGATGTACTTTTTCAGTGTTAGAGCCGCTAATTTGTAAATATTTTTCGATGGTGGTAATTTGATTTGCGTCAAGACCACGACTACTTAATTCTTCCTTTACTTTTTCGATACCAATTTTATCTAGCTTATCAATGGCAACCGTTATGTCAATCATTTTATCAGCGCCACCACAAACTGCTGCAAGTGCAACCAAAATTTTTCGGCTATTGATTCTTATTTCTACCGGTAGTTTTAATTTTTCAAATACCGATGCGTAAATATGTGTGAGTTCTAATTCATTTAATAAACTGCTGCTTCCTACTACGTCGGCGTCGCACTGGTAAAATTCACGGTATCTTCCTTTTTGTGGACGATCGGCTCTCCAAACCGGTTGCATTTGGTAACGCTTAAAAGGCATGGTTAACTGTGCGTGATTCATGGCCACATAGCGTGCAAAGGGTATGGTTAAATCGTAACGAAGTGCTCTTTCGGTGAGGTCTTTACTGCTTTTACCGTCCAGTACTTTTTGAAAAGCAGCTGAGGTGGCCTCCTGTTTAGCAGGATTGTCCAACCCATTGTTTAAAATCTTAAAAATTAGCTTGTCGCCCTCTTCGCCATATTTTCCCATTAAAGTATCCAAATTTTCCATGGCTGGCGTCTCAAGTGGTTGAAAACCATAGAGTTCGAACACTTTTTGGATGGTTTGGAGGATATAACCACGTTTATGAACAACAGCAGCACTAAAATCTCGGGTACCTTGGGGTAGGGAAGGTTTGCTCATAAAATGGGTTGGTTATGACTACAAAGATACCAAAGTCTTGCAAAATGGGCTGATTTACTAGCTTATGGAATTTCAATATTAACCTATCTAATTATAAATCAGACAATAAATTGCAAACTGAAGTTAAAAAAGAGGGGGGCTTTTTTAAATAATTGAGTAAATTGCTCACCCCATTAAAAACGTATTGTTAAATGGATAACGATTTTAGGTCTAGACAAGAGAAAAGTTATATTTTGATGCGGAGAATCTATGATTTTTCGATGTCATTCTTAATTTTAGGCATGGCGGTAGTGATGTTTTTTGGAGCAAAACTAGGCATCATGCAACTTGTAGATGTAGACCCATTATTTAGGTATCTATTTGGTGGTATTTGTTTATTGTATGGTGGGTTTAGATTGTATAGAGGGATCTATCCAAACTATTAGCCATAAAAATGTGTGTATGAAAAAGACGTGGCGAAATTGGGCAGTTGTAAGCGTTGTTTTTTTAACAATGTCTTGCGGCAATGAAAACACAAAAATAACTTCGGAGGATTCTCCTACAGCGGGTACCATTCATATCAGCGTAGATGAGAGTTTTAAGCCGGTGATGGAACAGCAAATAAAAGTGCACCACTCGTCTTTCCCGAACACAAAAATTGAAGTCTCTTACAAATCGGAAGCGGATTGTTTTAGAGACTTACAAAAAGATAGTACCCGAATGGTGATTGTAGCTAGAGGGCTCAATAAACAGGAGGACAAGTTCTTTGAAAATCAATTGTCTTACCCCGTTCAATATGGCGAACTCGCATATGATGCGGTTGCTATTATTTACAACAGGGCAGGAAAAGACAGTGTATTCAACGTTGAAAAGCTGCGTAAAATTTTAAGTGGCCAAACAGCAACTACGGTAGTTATGGACGGAAATTCTGCTACCAGTACGGTTCGGTATTTGCGTGATACAATTTTACATGGCGCTCCCTTTGGATCCAATGTAGTAGCTGCAAAAAATAGCGAAGACGTTTTAGCAAAAGTAGCCGAAAGAGCCGATGCTATTGGTTTTGTAGGACTTAGCTGGATTGGCGATTCGTACAATGCAACGCAACTTGAATATTTAAAAAAAGTAAATTTAGGCCTTGTTGAATGTACCAAGTGCGAAGAAAAAGGCTTGTATGCTAGACCTTCGCAGGCAACCATTTCGAGAGGTCAGTACGCACTTTCTCGTCCGGTGTATTATATCTTAAAAGAAAATGCTACAGGACTTGGAACTGGATTTATGAATTTTATGAGTCTCGAAAGAGGGCAATTGATTTTTAGGCGCGCAAGTTTGGTCCCCGCAAAAATGGGATTTAGCAGACGCACCGGAACAATAAAAAACGCAGATTAAAAACAACTATAAAAACAGGCAAATGAAGAAGATTGTTTCTTTGATGGTAACAGCACTTTTAGCTGTTCAGTGTTTGATGGCTCAAGTTTCGGAAGGAATTAGACATCTCGATTATGAAAAATACAAAAGTGCGCGTACTTCTTTAAAAGCTGCGTATGACGCCAATTCAAAAGACCCTCAAGTGGTGTATTGGTATGGTCAAGCACTCATTGTTTCTGAAGTTGGTGAAACACCAAAACCAGAAGATGTAAATAGTGCAAAGGAAGTATACCAAAAAGGGATTCAGGATATTCCTAACGATCCATTATTAGTAGTTGGCCTTGCGCATATTGAGCTATTACAAGGTGGCGACATCAATAGCATCAAACAAAAGTTTGAGCAGGCTATCACCACTGCTACCGAAACCAAAGGAAAATTTAAGGGTCGTGTAAATAGCGCTGTATTAAATGCTATTGGTCGTGCTAACGCTAGCGTAGGTGCTAACCAAGGCGATCACGTATATGCCATCGAAAAATTAAAGCTTGCTGCAGACCAGGAATTGGCCCCTGCCGATGTTTTTGTGAATATTGGTATCAACTACCTAAGAATGGGTGGTGAAAATGGTGGTGAAGCCGTTAAAGCTTTTACCGAAGCAGCTGCTCGTGATCCAAAAAATGCACGTGCATTTTACAGAATTGGTAAAATCTACCAATCTCAAAACAACAAAGAGTTATTTGAAGAATTTTTCAATAAAGCCATTGCTGCAGATGCTAGTTTTCCGCCAGTTTACTATGCACTATACCGTTACTACTCTGACAAAGATGTAAACAAAGCAAAAGATTATTTAGACAAGTTTGTAAGTACTGCTGATAAAGATCCGCGCAACGAAATTTTGTTTGCTGACTATTTATTTAGAGCTGGAAAATATGCAGAGTCTTTAGCAAAATTAAAAGAATTAGAAGCTGGACTTGGTATGTCACAAGTGCCACGTATTGCCGTTGTGTATGCGTATAACTACGACCGTTTAGGTGACTCTGTACAAGCAAAAAACTATATCCAAGGATTCCTTGATAAGGCTGCTGCCATTGATATTCAGCCTGCCGACTATGAATTAGGCGTAAAAGTATTGACTAAGTTTCCAGGTAGCGAAGCACAAGCTTCTGCATACATCGAAAAAGCAATTTCACTCGATACTGTTAAACAAAATAAAATTGCCTATATGAGTACTGCTGCCGATATTTTTGGTCGTGCAAAAGCCTATGGTGAGCAATTAAAATGGATGAAGCGTCAACTAGAAATGAAAGGTGCTTTAACAGAAGCGGATCATTACAAATTATCATCAACTGCATTTAATGCGGGTGCATTTGTAGAAACACTTGAGTATGCAAGAGCATATATGGTAGCATTTCCTGACAAGCCACAACCGTATAGCTTTTTTAAACGTGCTGCATTAAAGAGTACTACTGATACCGCTCAAATTGTAACCTTATTAGATGAGTTAGATGCGGTGTACACAAAAATGGGTGTAGACAAGTTCAAAAAAGAGATTTTTGTAAATGCTTACTTTAAGCTTGTGTACTATGTAGGTGCGTTTAACAACCTTAAAAAGAATCCTGATTTTAAAGTGAAATCTGATGGTACCCGTACCGCTGTTGTTGATCAATTTTTAGCTACTTGCGAAAAAGCGTTAAACATTACAGATCAAATGATTGCATTATATCCGGATGCTGCAGATGAAAACAACAAATTTGCCGCTGAACAGCGTGCTGCTATCCAAAAAAACATCGATTATTACTCCAAACCACAAGGTAAACCAGCAGCTGCACCAGTTAAAAAAGGCTAAACTGCTATTTACTTTAAAATAATGCTAAAAAAGACTCCCCAAATTGGGGAGTTTTTCGTTTATGTCCCTTCTGGGGTGTATTTTTGCGGCGACTAAAACAAGTATATGACTTGGAGTACATTTTTGATGGATGCATCTGCTACCAATCTCGCCTCTAACTACCTTCCAATTGGCATACAATTAATATTTGCTGCTGGTTTTGTTGCCACCATGATTGGTGTGTCACAATGGGTAGGACCTAAACGTAATACTTCTGATAAATTAGAAAACTTTGCGAGTGGAATTGAAACCCACGGTGATGCAAGACAACCTATGGCGATCAAGTATTTTTTGGTGGCTATTTTGTTTGTGTTGTTTGATGTAGAAGTTATTTTCTTTTATCCGTACGCGGTTAATTTTAGAGAACTAGGATGGGCTGGATATAGCGCTGTGCTTATGTTTGTAGGCTTTTTCTTAGTGGGCTTTATTTACATTATCAAAAAGGGTGCACTTACTTGGGAAGATTAATTTTAATATAAATACTATGGCACGTCCAGTACGATTTAATACCACACCTATTCTAGCTACAACTGCAGATGCAGTGGGTGCTGTTGAAGCGCCTCCGGGTTTCACAGGTGAAGGTTTTTTTACCACTCAGCTTAGTAGCGTAGTGGGTCTTGCACGTAAAAATTCTATATGGCCTTTACCATTCGCAACTTCTTGTTGTGGTATTGAGTTTATGGCTACCATGGGATCACATTACGACCTTTCTCGTTTTGGTTCTGAGCGTGTAGGTTTTTCGCCACGCCAATGTGACCTTTTGATGGTAATGGGAACCATTGCTAAAAAAATGGGTCCTGTGCTACGTCAGGTATACCTTCAAATGGCAGAGCCTCGTTGGGTAATTGCCATTGGCGCTTGTGCATCAAGCGGTGGGATATTTGACACGTACAGCGTACTTCAAGGTATTGACCAGGTAATTCCGGTAGACGTTTACGTACCAGGCTGTCCTCCAAGACCAGAAGCTATTTTAGATGGCTTCATGAAAATTCAGGATTTAGTGGGAGAGGAAAGTATTCGTCGTAGACATTCTGAACAATACAAATCATTATTAAACTCTTACGGTATTCAATAATCAAGTATGGCACTCACCAACCAGTACATTCAAGAAAAGTTACAAGAGAAATTTGGAGACCTTGTTTCTAATTTTGAAGAATCGTATGGCCTATTAAGTTTTGAGGCAACTGTTGCTAACAATTTAAAAGTGTTGCAGTTTTTGTATGACGAACCTAGTTTGCAATTTCAATTTTTAACAGACATCTGTGGTGTAAATTTTCCGGATGATGCTGGACGAGAAATTTCTGTGGTGTATCACTTACATAACCTTGCAGAAAATGTGCGCATACGTTTTAAAATATTTGTTCCTGTTGCTGCGCCTGATGTTTTTACCGCTTGCAATTTATTTTCAAGTGCCAATTGGATGGAGCGCGAAACCTACGATTTCTATGGCGTTAATTTTGTAGGTCATCCCAATCTAAAAAGAATTTTAAATGTGGATGAGATGGATTATTTCCCACTCAGAAAAGAATATCCTTTAGAAGATCAAACAAGAATTGACAAAGACGACGAAATGTTTGGAAGAGGATAATAACCAAAATAATTAAACGACATGTTAGCGCATCAACAACAACATATAACATTGCCAGAAGGCTCTATCGAAAAACAAACGACTACATTAAACGTAGGTCCTACGCACCCTGCAACGCATGGGGTATTCCAAAATATTATGGAACTTGATGGAGAGCGTATTGTTTCGACAGAGCAAACTGTAGGATACATTCACCGTGCTTTTGAAAAATTAGCGGAGCGCAGACCCCTCTATCAAATTACGCCCATTACCGACCGTTTAAATTATTGCAGTAGCCCCATCAATAATATGGGATGGCATTTAACCTGCGAAAAGTTTTTAGGTGTGCAAACGCCAAAGCGTGTTGATTATTTGCGCGTGATTATTATGGAGCTAGCGCGTATATCGGATCACTTAATTTGTAACTCTATTGTGGGTGTGGATACAGGTGCCTATACTGGTTTCTTGTATGTGATGCAATACCGTGAATTAATCTATGAAATATATGAAGAAGTATGTGGGTCCCGCCTTACTACTAATATTGGGCGTATTGGCGGCTTTGAAAGGAATTTCACAAATACAGCGTTTGAGAAACTCGAAAAATTCTTAAAGGAATATCCAAAAGTTTTAAAAGAGTTTGAAAACCTATTTGCACGCAATAGAATTTTTATGGAGCGTACCATTGGTGGTGGCGCTATCAGTGCAGAGCGTGCATTAAACTATGGTTTTACAGGACCTAACTTAAGAGCTGCTGGTGTAGACTATGACGTACGTGTACATCAACCTTACAGTAGTTATCAAGATTTTGATTTCACCATTCCAGTAGGTAAAACCGGCGATAACTATGACCGCTTTTTGGTGCGTAACCAGGAAATGTGGCAGAGCTTAAGCATTATTGAGCAGGCGTATAAAAAAGTGCAAGAATTTAAAGGCACCGACGCGGAAATTTTCCACGCCGATGTTCCGGAATATTATCTACCTAAAAAAGAGGACGTTTATACCAAAATGGAATCTTTGATTTGGCATTTCAAAATTGTTATGGGAGAAGTGGAAATGCCTAAAGGTGAAATTTATAACGCCGTAGAAGGTGGTAACGGTGAGCTTGGTTTTTATTTGGTAAGTGATGGTGGTAGAACTCCATTCCGTCTTCATTTTAGAAGACCTTGCTTTATATATTATCAAGCATATCCAGAATTAATTACGGGCGGCATGTTAAGTGATGCCATCGTAACAATGAGTAGTCTTAATTTAATTGCGGGCGAGTTAGACGCATAAAATATAGTAACAATGGTAAAATTTTCTGAAGCACAATTAGCAGAGGTAAAAAGGCTTGTAGCCCGTTACCCAGAAGGAAAGCAGAAGAGTGCATTACTTCCTGTTTTGCATTTAGCGCAAGATAGTTTTGGTGGCTGGTTAAGTACTGAAACCATGGATTATGTAGCGGAGTTGTTACAAATCACACCTATTGAAGTGTATGAAGTAGCTACTTTTTATAGTATGTACAACACAAAGCCTGTTGGTAAATATATGTTTGAAGTTTGTCAAACAGGTCCGTGCATGTTACGTGGTAGTGATGACATCATCGCATATATCGAAAAAACACTTGGCATTAAACCAGGTGAAACAACAGCGGATGGTTTATTTACTTTAAAAACAGTAGAGTGTTTAGGTGCTTGTGGTTATGCACCTATGATGCAACTTGGTAAACATTACCGTGAACATTTAACCAAAGAAAAAGTAGACGCTATCATTGACGAATGCAGAAAAACTGCAGGCGTACTCAACTAGAAATATATGAGTGTAAAATTATTATTAGCAAAAGCACATGTTGAGGGTATCAGAGGTTTTGACGTGTATAGACGCGAAGGTGGTTACCAAAGCGTAGAAAAAGCGCTGAAGCAAATGAGCCCCGAAAGTATTGTGGAAGAGGTTAAAAAAAGTGGCTTGCGTGGTAGAGGTGGAGCGGGTTTTCCTGCCGGTATGAAGTGGAGTTTTATTGCAAAGCCTGAAGGGGTGCCTCGTCACCTCGTGTGTAATGCCGATGAAAGTGAGCCAGGTACTTTTAAGGACCGCTACCTCATGGAATTTATTCCGCATTTATTAATTGAAGGCTTGATCGTATCAAGTTTTGCACTAGGTAGTAACGACACGTACATTTATATCCGTGGCGAGTATGCATGGATCGTTGATATTTTAGAAGACGCTATCAACGAAGCAAAAGCCAACGGATTTTTAGGAAAAAATATTTTAGGCACTGGTTTTGATTGTGAAATTCACGTTCAGCGTGGAGCAGGTGCATATATCTGTGGTGAAGAAACAGCGCTTATCGAATCATTAGAAGGTAAGCGTGGTAACCCACGTATTAAGCCGCCATTCCCAGCTATTCAGGGTGTATGGCAAAGACCTACGGTGGTTAACAACGTAGAAACTTTAGCAGCTGTTGTGCCAATCATTAATATGGGTGGCGAAGAGTATGCTAAAATTGGCGTTGGAAAATCTACAGGCACTAAATTAATTTCTGCATGTGGTAATATCAACAAGCCAGGTGTATATGAAATTGACATGACCATTTCGGTAGAAGAATTTATTTATTCTGACGAGTATTGTGGTGGTATCGCAAATGGTAAAAAATTAAAAGCTTGTATTCCGGGTGGATCATCTGTACCTATTTTACCAGCTAACTTATTATTAAAAACAGCTAAAGGCGAAACACGTTACATGAACTACGAAAGTTTAAGTGATGGTGGTTTTGCATCTGGCTCAATGATGGGTTCTGGAGGATTTATTGTACTCGATGAAGACCAGTGTATTGTGCGCAACACTTTATCACTCGCCCGTTTTTACAGACATGAAAGTTGTGGACAGTGTTCACCATGTCGTGAGGGAACAGGTTGGATGGAAAAAATATTACACAACATTGAGTATGGCAAAGGCAAGCATTCTGACATTGACCTGCTTTGGGATATTCAAAGAAAAATAGAAGGTAATACCATTTGTCCATTAGGAGACGCTGCGGCATGGCCAGTAGCAGCTGCTATTAGACATTTTAGAGATGAGTTTGAGTGGCATGTAAACAATCCGCTTGAAGCACAAGAAAAAAATTATGGTTTAGCGCATTATGCAGATCCTATTCATGTGCCAGTAACCGCTTAATAAATTAAAGTATGTCCGAACAACAACTTTTAAAAGTAACCATCGACAACATTACTATTGAAGTGCCAGCAGGTACTACAATTTTAAATGCTGCTAGACAAATTGGAGGCGATGTTACGCCACCAGCTATGTGTTATTACAGTAAGCTAGAAGGTAGTGGTGGTAAGTGTCGTACCTGTTTAGTAGAAGTGAGTAAGGGATCTGAAAAAGACCCGCGCCCAATGCCTAAGCTCATTGCTTCTTGTCGTACCACTGTAATGGATGGTATGGAAGTAAAAAATATTACGAGTGAAAAAGTAGTAGACGCGCGTGCTGGTGTTGTTGAGTTTTTATTACTCAATCACCCACTTGATTGTCCTATTTGTGATCAGGCTGGAGAGTGTCATTTACAAGATTTAAGTTACGATCATGGTAAAGAAGGTACACGTTACGAATTTGAGCGTCGTACATTTAAAAAGCATGATTTAGGTCCATACATACAACTTCATATGACGCGTTGTATTTTATGTTACCGTTGTGTTTATACTGCAGATCAACTTTCTAAAGAGCGTTCACATGGTGTACTTGATAGAGGCGACCATGCCCAAATTGCAACCTTTATTGAAAAAAGTTTAGACAACGAATTTATTGGTAACGTCATTGACGTTTGTCCAGTAGGTGCATTAACAGATAAAACATTCCGCTTTAAAAATCGTGTTTGGTTTTTAAAACCAATGGATGCGCACCGCGATTGTACTACCTGTTCTGGTAAAGTAACGCTTTGGAACAGAGGTGACGAAGTGTACCGTGTAACAGCGCGTAAAGACAAATGGGGTGAAGTAGAAGATTGGATTTGTAACACTTGCCGTTTTGAAACTAAAAATACTTCAGACTGGGTTATTGAAGGTCCACGTGCTATTGACAGACATTCTGTTATTGCACAGGGTCATTACCAAGGTTCTGTTGGGATGCATAAGCCTACCGAAACTTTTGCTGCTGTAAATGATGGACGCGCGCCACATTTATTAATGGACATTCATAGTGTGAGTGAAGTAAACAAAGATTCATCTTTATAATTAGATTAAGACATGACATTACTTGCTGTAGATTGGCTTTTAATCATCGAAAAATTAGTACTCATTGCAATCATTGTGTTTGCAAGTTTGGGTATTGCCTTATATACCACTTTTGCAGAACGCAAAGTGGCCGCTGTTTTACAAGACCGTCCAGGACCTAATAGGGCTGGACCTTTTGGGCTACTACAACCTTTTGCCGATGGATTAAAACTCATCATGAAGGAAGAAATTATTCCCAACAGTTCTAATAAAGTATTGTTTGTTTTAGGTCCAGGGCTTGCAATGACGGCAGCACTTATGACCTGCTCTGTAATTCCTTGGAGTAGTCATATCGAAATCTTTGATCGTAAAATAGATTTACAAATTGCAGATATCAATATTGGTATCTTATACATTTTTGGTGTGGTGAGTATGGGTGTGTATGGTATGATGATTGGTGGATGGGCTTCTAACAACAAGTTTTCATTAATGGCAGCACTACGTGGTGCGTCTCAAGCCATTAGTTATGAGTTGGCGATGGGCTTATCACTGATTGCCGTATTAATGCTTTCAGGATCACTCAGTTTAAAAACAATTGTAGATGGTCAGATGACTGCTGGTAGTTATTGGAATATTGTATACCAGCCACTTGGTTTTATTATCTTTTTTGTTTGTGCTTTAGCAGAGTGTAACAGAACGCCTTTTGATTTACCAGAAGCAGAAAACGAATTAAACTTTGGTTACCACCAGGAGTATTCTTCTATGAAACTTGGTTTCTACTTGTTTTCTGAATACATCAATATGATTATGAGTAGTGCGGTAATGGCTTCTTTATATTTTGGAGGTTTTGATGTTCCTTTCTTAGATGAAAGCACACTGGCTCCAAACATTGCAGCGATTATTGGTGTAGCAGCGCTACTTACTAAAATTGCTATTTTCATTTTTGTATTTATGTGGATTCGTTGGACGGTTCCACGTTTTAGATATGATCAACTCATGAACTTGGGTTGGAAAACCATGATTCCACTTGCACTATTTAACATGCTTGTTACTGGTGCACTTATTTTACTAAAAGCAGGGGTTTAAAATATTAATCAATTAGCTATGCAGGCGTTAACCAATAGAGCACAGGAAGTATCCAGAAAGCCCATGACATTCATGGAGCGCTTATACATTCCGAGCATTTTAAAAGGAATGGCTATTACATTTAGTCACATTTTTAAAAAGCAACCTACCATCCGTTATCCGGAACAAAAACGTGAGTTTAGTCCGGTGTTTAGAGGGCTTCATGTTTTAAACAGAGATGAAGAGGGTAGAGAGCGTTGTACGGCTTGTGGCCTTTGTGCAGTGGCTTGTCCTGCCGAAGCCATTACCATGGAAGCTGCAGAGCGTGAAGTGGGTCAAGAAAATTTATACCGCGAAGAAAAATATGCAGCTAAGTATGAAATTAATATGCTGCGTTGTATTTTTTGTGGCCTTTGTGAAGAAGCTTGTCCTAAAGACGCCATTTATTTAAGTGAAACTTTTGCGCCAGCTAATTTTACGCGCACTGGTTTTATTTATGGAAAAGATCATTTATTAATCCCAAATCCAGTAACGGAACCTGAAGCATACGCTGCAGCAAAGGGTCAAAGAAATTAATAACGAACGCATGAGTATTACACAATTCTTATTTTACTTTTTAACGGTGCTTGCGCTTTTTAGTGCCGTGATGGTAGTGGTTAGTAAAAATCCGGTGCATAGTGTGCTTTGGTTGATTGCTGTATTTTTTGCCATCTCTGGTCATTACATTTTATTAAATGCACAGTTTTTAGCTATCGTAAACCTAATCGTTTATGCGGGTGCAATCATGGTATTGTTTTTGTTTGTGATCATGCTTATGAACCTCAATGCATCTACCGAGCCACAAAAAAACAATTGGTTAAAACTTGCTGGTGTAATTGCGGGTGGTTGTTTTTTAATGGTGTTGGTATCGCTGGTAAAGCAAGCCAACGAGTTAAACAATATCGCAGTAACTATGGGTACTGGTGAAATAGGACTCATTAAAAATTTAGGAAAGGCGCTCTTTAATGACTTTGTAGTGCCTTTTGAAATTAGTAGTGTACTCTTTTTAAGTGCCATGGTTGGCGCCGTTGTAATTGGTAAAAAAGCATAATTAACATTAAAGTATTCGCATATGCCTATTCAATATTATATCTACCTCTGTCTTGCCTTGTTTAGTATTGGCATTGTTGGGGTTTTAACACGCCGAAACGCCATCATCGTTTTTATGTGTATCGAGCTCATGTTAAACGCTGTGAATTTATTACTCGTTGCGTTTTCTAAAGTGCACAATACCATGGCACTTGCTGGAGACAAAACCTCTATGATTGGTATTGAAGCGCAACTTTTTGTATTTTTTATTATGGTGGTTGCAGCTGCAGAGGTAAGTGTTGGACTCGCCATTATAGTAATGATGTACAGAAATGTACACAGTGTAGATATTAACTTCTTGAATAGATTAAAAAACTAACTAGGATATGAGTAAGCTTGTTTATTTAGTGCCCCTTTTTCCGTTACTCGGCTTTCTGGTTAACGGACTTTTTAGAAAATCATTATCAAAGCAACTGATTGGTATCATTGGCTCTGGTGCTATGCTAGCCTCTTTTGTGGTGAGCTTATTGATTTTCTTTGATGTTAAAAATGGCGGCGGTGCAACCGTACAACTTTTTAATTTTATCCATGTTGGATCTTTAATCATTCCTTTCGAATTTTTGGTGGATCCATTGTCTTCTTTATTCTTACTTATTATTACGGGTATTGGATTTTTAATTCATTTGTACTCGACTGCATATATGCACGAAGAAGAGCCCATGCATTTTGGCAGGTATTTTGCCTACTTAAATTTGTTTGTGTTTTCGATGCTATTACTGGTATTAGGTGGCAACTACGTTGTAATGTTTATTGGTTGGGAAGGCGTAGGATTGTGTTCTTATTTACTGATTGGTTTTTGGTTCAAAAACAACAATTACAATGCCGCTGCTAAAAAGGCATTTATCATGAACCGTATTGGTGACCTTGGATTCCTACTCGCAGTTTTTTGGTTGATTGTTAAATTAGGTACTGTTTCTTACGCTTCTGTATTTGCAGCCGTATCACAGTTATCTGCTACTGATATCACCATCATCACTACTTTATTATTTGTAGGTGCGATGGGTAAGAGTGCTCAAATTCCTTTGTACACCTGGCTTCCAGATGCAATGGCGGGCCCAACTCCTGTGTCTGCACTTATCCACGCGGCTACCATGGTTACCGCTGGTATTTACATGATTGCTAGAAGTAATATTTTATATACCATGGCGCCAGCAACACAAACACTTGTTGCGGTGATTGGTTTGTCAACAGCCATTTTTGCGGCTACTATTGCCCTCAAGCAAAACGATATTAAAAAAGTACTCGCTTACTCTACTGTAAGTCAGTTAGGTTATATGTTTTTAGGTTTAGGCGTTGGCGCTTATACTGGGGCGGTGTTTCACGTAATGACGCACGCATTTTTTAAAGCCCTTTTATTTTTAGGTGCAGGTTCTGTAATTCATGCCATGCATCATGAGCAAGACATTACTAAAATGGGTGGACTAAAAAGTAAATTACCAATTACGCATCTTACCTTTTTACTAGGATGTATTGCTATTGCGGGTGTACCTCCATTTTCTGGTTTCTTTTCTAAAGATGAAATTTTAATGGCAGCTTATGCAACCAATCCTATTTTCTATTATGTAGGAATTGGTGGTGCGTTACTCACTGCTTTTTATATGTTCAGACTCTATAGCCTTACCTTCTTAGGTAACTTTAGAGGGACTGCGCACCAACAGGAGCACTTACATGAAAGCCCAATTGCGATGACACTGCCACTTATGGTGTTGACGTTTTTTGCAGTGGTTGCTGGTTTTATTGGTATTCCTGCACTTTTTGCACCTAACGCGCATGCGCTTGAGCATTTTTTAGCACCGGTATTTGCAGGTTCTACAGCACTTGTTCACGCACATCATATAGAACATTCTACCGAATGGATTTTGATGGGTACGGCAACGGTGCTTATTTTAATTGTGATTGTATATGCAGTTGCCAAGTTTAAAAAATATACGACTAGTGAACCTAATACTGGCATTGCTAAAGTTTTAGAAAACAAATGGTATATCGATGAGCTGTATGATACCGTAATTGTAAATCCGCTACACTGGTTTGCAGGATTTTTGAAAAATACGATTGAGAAATACGTAATTGATGGCGCTGTTAATGGGGTAGGTAAATTAGTAGGTTATGGTAGTCGTCAATTTAGACTTTTGCAAAGTGGTCAAGTGGGTAGTTATATTTTAATGATGGTAATGGCACTTGTGTTATTCATTATCATTTGGTTTAATGACAACACCATTATGCGTTTTATTCATAAAATATTTTAGTAGATCCTTAAACCGTTCTATTAACGTTAAATAAAAGATATGATTCCTGTTTTATTACTTTTTATTCCGCTGGTTGCAGGTATTTTAGGGTTCTTTATTAAAGAACAAAAAGCAGCAAGCAACTGGGCAATAGTAGCATCGGTGGTTACTTTAATAACTGCAATAGTTGGTATTTATGCCATGCCTGCTTCTATGCATCAGTTTGAAGCTACCTGGTTGCCTAGTATTGGTGCTAGCTTTAGTGTTGCATTAGATGGCATGTCTAAAATGCTGGTATTGCTAACTGCTATAAGCATGCCGCTCATTTTTATTGCTACGCGAAATAATAATTATAATAATCCAGGTGTTTTTTATGCATTGATGTTGCTAGCGCAATCTGGCTTAATAGGTGTGTTTATTTCGATGGATGCACTACTATTTTATTTCTTCTGGGAGCTCGCTTTAATTCCTGTTTACTTTTTGTCTTCTATTTGGGGTGGCGAAAAAAGAATTGCTGTTACGTTTAAGTTTTTCATTTATACGTTTTTAGGTTCTTTATTAATGCTTGTAGGTATTTTATATGTTTACATGCATACCAAGGATCATAGTTTTGCTTGGTCTTCATTTACAAACACCGATTTATTAAGTGGTCAAGAAACACTTCCTTTCTTTTTATTTTTTATTGCATTCGCTATCAAAATGCCAATCTTTCCTTTACATACCTGGCAGCCGGATGCATACGAGCAGGCGCCAACGGCAACTACCATGGTGCTTAGCGGCGTGATGGTTAAAATGGGTTTGTTTGCAGTAATTCGTTGGGTGTTACCTTTATTTCCGGTAGCTACTAGCGCATTTGCAATGCCTATTGTGATAGTATCGGTGATTGGAATGATTTACGCTTCATTAATTGCGATTAAGCAAGATGATATCAAGCGTTTAATTGCTTATTCTTCTATTGCGCATATTGGCCTAATGGCTGCGGCTATTTTTGCTGGCGGCACACTGGGTTTACAAGGGGTACAAGTACAAATGTTTAACCACGGAATTAACGTGATTGGACTTTGGATTCTTGCCAACGCTATTGAGTCTACACTGGGTACGCGAAAATTATCGGAACTAGGTGGCCTTGCTACCAAAGCGCCAACCATGGCTATCTTATTTGTGGTACTAGCTTTCGCAAATATTGCTTTACCACTTACCAATGCTTTTATTGGTGAATTCTTATTGTTTAATGGGTTATTCCAGTATAATATTTGGATAGCTGCAGCTGCTGGCGTTAGTATTATATTAGGCGCTATTTACACACTTCAAATGGTGCAAAAAGTATTGTTTGGAGATGTATCTGCTGTTACAGCAAACGCTACTGAAATAAATAGTTATAGTAAGTGGGTACTTGTTGTAATTGTTTTAGCAGTTATTGCGCTTGGCGTATACCCGCAACCACTCATTGACTTAACCAAAGATTCTGTTAACGCTTTACTCGTTATAAAATAATTTCTTATGAACGCAATTATTGTATCGGCTTTACTGGGTGTTGTGATGATGTTTAGTGGCATTTTTACCACCAACAAAACAATCATTAAAAATATTGCAACAGTAGGTGTGCTTGTATTACTCGCTGCCAACTTAATGGAAATGTACAACTTGTTTTCATTTGATATCAATACGCATGATTTAATTGTAACCCAGCGTTATGGTTTGTTTTTTAACTGTATTGCTTATGGCGCAACATTTATATACTTATTGTTAAGTGCAAGTGATATTACAGAAGTAGGTATTAATGTTGCAGAGTATTTTGCGCTTATCTTTTTTGTGCTTTGTGGCGTTGCCATTTTAAGTTCATTTAATGGACTACTCATGTTGTTTATTGGCGTCGAAATTTTGTCGATTCCTCTTTATATTTTAACAGGCGCCGATAAAAGAAATTTAAAAAGTAACGAAGCTTCGCTCAAGTATTTTTTAATGGGTTCTTTTTCTACCGGTGTGATGCTCATGGGTATAGCGCTCATGTACGGTGCTACTGGTAATTTTGGCATGGTGCATAGTGCAGGTATTAGAGGTGCTATCATGGCTACCCAACAACCTCCTTATGTACTTGTAGCAGGTGTGATACTACTTTTTGCTTCCATGTCTTTTAAAGTATCTGCTGCCCCTTTTCATTTTTGGACACCCGATGTTTACGATGGTGCACCAAGTGTATTTACGTCGTTTATGTCTACGATTGTAAAGGCTGCAGGTATGCTTGCATTTATTAGAGTTTTTGAAAATCAGTACACGGTGCTTGGACCTACTTGGCATATTGTGGTTGACTTTGCCATTGTTACAACTTTATTGATAGGAAATATTACCGCTGTGTTTCAGCAGAGCGTTAAACGTATGCTTGCGTATTCTAGTATTGCGCAGGCTGGCTTTATGCTATTTGCACTCTATGCTAATAATACAGAAATTGCTAAAGAAGGTATGCTCTTGTATGCAGCTGCGTATAGCTTAGCTACCATTAGCATTTTTGCAGTGCTTATTAAGTTACAGGATTATACATTAGATGGATTTAATGGTCTTGCTAAAAAAGAACCGGTGCTTGCTTTTGCAGCAACTGTTTCTTTATTATCGTTATCAGGTATTCCTTTAACGGCTGGTTTTTTTGCAAAGTACTATGTGCTAGCGGGTGCTATGCAAGCAGGTGGTGCACTTTGGCTCATTATCGTAGCCGTAATTTTAGCTGCTGTAAGCGTTTACTATTACTTTAGAGTCATTCAGGCCATGTATTTTAAAGAAGGCGATCCGCAAACCCTTCCTATTTCAGGTGGTTTTAAAGCGGCTTTAATTGCTGTTGCTGCTTTAATTGTGATTCTAGGTATCTGGCCTTCAGCGCTTTTAAGCTGGCTTTACTTTTAGTATTTTACCATACTTATTGGCCTACTTACCGCTCCTCATTTTTTTGAGGCCCTCTGTTAGGGGCTGCCTAATCTGTGCTATCTTTACAGCTACAATGCTACTATTATGGCAGGAATGACTTCTTTAGACTCTTTATCACTTGCTTGGCGTACGGTACGCGCCAACAAATTACGTACTAGTATTACCGTTGCTATTATCGCATTTGGTATCATGGCACTGATTGGTATTATCACGGCTATTGAAGCCATGAACCAGAGTTTAAAAGAAAGCTTTTCATCGATGGGTACCAATGCATTTAACATTAGGTACAAAAATTCGCGCGTAAGAATGGGTGGCAATAATTCTGATGTTGCTAAATCGGTACGTGGTCAAAAAGAAAAAAAATCAAATCTAGATAAGCCTATTCGGAAAGAAGATGCTGAGTTTTTTAAAAAAACCTACAGTTTTCCGGGGGCTTTTGTAAGTATTTATAGAAGAGGTCCTGGTGGTCAGGAAATTCATTACCAAGATAAAAAAACCAATCCGCAAATTACGCTGATGGGTGGTGATGAAAATTATTTAGCGGTTAGTGGGTACACCTTAATTCAGGGAAGAAATTTAAATGAGCAGGACATACAAAGTGGACGTAACATTTGTATTTTGGGTAATGCTGTTGCGGTTACTTTATTTGGTGATAAGCCAGAAAGATGTCTAGATAAAATTGTGCGTGTTAGTGGTGCGCCATACCGTGTAGTGGGGCTATTAAAAGCAAAGGGCTCTAGTGCCATGATGCGTCAAGATGATGTGATCATAACCTCATATAACAACATCAGAAAATATGGTAATGCAAGTAACTCTTATTTAATGGGTGTTATGGTTGCTAATGTAAAAGATATTGATCCTGCTGCAGGTCAGGCTACGGCTTATTTTAGATCTATCCGTAAATTAATGCCTACCGAAACAGATAATTTTGTGATTGAAAAAAGTGACAAGTTTGCTGAGATGTTTATTGGCTTTTTAGGCAGTATTACAGGCTCTGCTGGTGCTATTGGACTCATTACACTAATTGGCGCTGCAATTGGACTCATGAATATTATGTTAGTGGCTGTTAATGAAAGAACCAAAGAAGTAGGGCTTATTAAAGCAATTGGTGGTAAAAGTAAAAATGTGCGTCAGCAGTTTTTATTTGAGAGTGTAATTATTAGTTTGCTTGGAGCCTTTTTTGGTATTTTATTAGGGGTGGGCGTAGGTAATATTTTTGCAATATTTTTAAATACTGGATTTATTATTCCATGGGGTTGGGTTATTACAGGTATTGTAATTTGTACCGCTGTGGGCTTAGGTGCAGGAATCTATCCTGCCATGAAAGCTGCTAAACTCAATCCAATTAACGCACTTCGTTACGAGTAGGCTTGTAGTTTTTTAACTGCGCATTGATATAGTACACTAAATCTTCTTTGGTTAGATTAGATCGCAACCAAGTTGTAGAAGGCCTATAGGTTTGCATAAAAGTTTGCAGCTCGTCGTCTTTAAATCCAGTTAGTGAAGCAACTAGTTCTGGTGTAAACCGGTAATTGATATAGGCTTCATTTTCATTGTCTTCATAAAAAGCGTAAGCCCTTCTTTTCTTTTTTTCATTTTTTGAAAAACGGTCAATGTTTAGCGCAATGCCTGCACCCGAATTGGCTTTAGCAACCGCTGGTATCATATAATTTGCAATGCCTTGTAAAAATTCTTTACGGCGTTCAATACTATCTAACTGATATCTGTTTAGTCCTTTGCTACTTACCGTTACGTTTCCTAAATAGGCGCCAAGCGGTTTTAAAAATGCCGCAATTGGATCTGTATTTTTTTCTGATACTACAGTAAGGGTATCAAAATAATATCCAACAGCTGCAAAAGATAAAATGTCTTTAGGCTTTACTGCAATTAAAAATTTACCAGCACCACTGGTCATAACGGTTTCGCGGGTAGTTAAATTAGTAACACTCGCAAGAACGATGGGCATTTGCGTAGCACTGTCTTTTAAAAATCCAGTTCTTTTCTCATTTTTTTGAGCAAAAGAATAGCTGCTTGTTGTTAAGCAAGCAGCTATTATGAATATAAGGAGGTAAATATTTTTCATACCCTAAAGGTACGCTAGACAAGGTAACTAGTCTATGATAATTACCTTTTGGGTGTATGTTTTTTTGTTATGCTCGATTTTTAACAAATAATAAGCGGAGCTTGGTTTCCCAATATTGATTTCTTTACTGTAAATACCATTAAAATTAGGTGTCGATTCGGTAAATACTTTTTGACCACTAGCAGTTAATATATCAATATTTAAAGGCGCCCTATTTTTAACCTCAAAACGTAATTGGAACTTACCATTGTTAGGATTAGGTGATACCGTTAAATTGATTTCTTTGGCTACTACTTCTGGTGGTAAGGCAGTTACTACGTGATTGATGATATTAGATGATTGCGAACAACCTGTTGCATCTGTTACAACAACCTTGTAAGCACCAGATTGTCTTAATTTGGTTTTTTGTCCGGTTTCACCTGCTATTGGAATGTCATTAAAAAACCACTGGTTCCCAGATGTTGCACTACTTACCAATGAGTCAGCTACTTTAGAAATAGTTGGCGCAATAACGTTTGTGGCAACTATGGTTGCTTTATCACTAACACAACCAGCTTGTGTTCTAATTTTCATGTTGTAGAAGAAATAATAGAACGGATTAGGATCGTTGGTTGATCCCCAGTTAACACTATTTCCTGTGATGCTAAATACACCTGGGACTGCCATTGGATAAGTGGCACCTACAATATTATTGTTTCTAAAAATAGTTGCACCATTTGAGCATGTTACCATTAGTACGTGATCGCCTGGTGTGTTTACAGGTAAATTTAATTGATAAATAGCACCCGTATCACCTGCAGGGTTCCCTGTTACAGCACCTCCTACCGGGTTGGGATTTGTGGCCGTAACATTAAATGTAACACTGCTTAATGGGAAGTAGGTGTAGCTGCCATTTGCATTTAGGGTTCCTAAATCGGCAAGCATTACTTGCACAGTTCCTGGGTTACCAATATAAAGTCTTGCACTTTCAATGATTACAGGAACTGAATTATTGATGCGCACAAAGTTTCCGCTAAAACTATTGTAACCACCATCAGGGTGCACCATTTTGTTGGGAAGACCAACTGTTGTTTTCATTTCTCTTCCAACATAATATGTTTTATTGGCTGGAATAGTGGTGGTATTAAATGTTGGTCCAGCAGCAATAGGTGTAATGCTTGAGGCGCTGCTGTACCAAAAATAATTGGCACCAGCTTCTGGGTTATTCACTTTTAGAATGGCATTGGGGCCACAAATGGTACCTACTGCATCTGGAGTACCTGACTTGCTGCCAATTGTAACATCATTAACTATGGAGTTGTTGGTAGGATTTTGATCTGCAGTAAAATTAACCGACACCGCAACATTATAAGAAGTGTTTGGTTTGGTTATAAAAGGCTTTTGAAGTGTGAGGCTCACATTTGTTTGGCCCGGTATGGTTCCAGGATAAGGTGCATTAATGGTTGCTACTACTGTATTGCCTTCTTTGATAACAGCGTTTACACTTACGTTGTCGGCAGGTAGTGTGCCATTGTTACGGAGTTGTATGGTTAAATATTGAGTACTGTCAGCACACTCCAAAGATCCTGGATTTGTAATGCCTGTAACAGACACATCGTTAGATGGATTGATAACTAGTAGTCGGTAATCCTGCGTCTCACCTTTTGCATAAGTGCCACAAGCATTAACGTCTGCAGCATTAGCAGTTTCTTGTAATACAATACGCATTCTTAAATAGTTGCCAATGCTTACTGTATTAGGAATGGCAATATTTCCTGTGAAGGCTCCAGCATTTAAGAGGTTGCCGCTCGTTGCTACAAGTTCGTTGTCGTCGGTAAATGAACCGTTGTTGTTGTAGTCGATAAATATTTTTGCAATTTTATTATTGTTGCTTGCATCTGAGCTACTCGCACGAACATAAAATGGAACGCTTTGTAATGGCTCTACTTGTGCTACCATTCTGGTATTGTCAGTGTAAGTAGTTCCGCCGGTTGGATTTGAATATCGAATGGTTCTAAAGCTTACGCTATCAATTTTACCGCCAACATTAGAAGATGGAGCTGATGCGCAGTAAGCCGTTCCGCCCACACCACTAACAAGTAGTGAATATGCTTGAGTACCTCTTTGTAATGTGTTTTTGTAGGTAACTGTTACGGTATAGGATTGACCAGGAATAGTGCTATCTACATCTACAACTTCTACGTTATCAAGTACGTTATCACCGGGTGAAGGATCGCTACTAGGGCTTGAAGGAATCATTACCCAAGGTCTAAACACTCTAGTGCCATTATTTGTAGTAACGCGAACATCTAAATCATTTACAAGTTTTGGAGTAGGGTCATTTAATACGTTTACGGTTTCTACATTTCCTTTAGGATCTGTCCAAGAAATAGTGGCTCTTAATTGACCTTTACCAGAAGCAATTACATTTGTTGAAAAAGAAGTAGTTGTTGCATTGAATACATTTTCAAACATCAAGTGCTCGCTGCTTGCATTATTGTTGTTGGCCACAGCTGTTGAAATAACCGATGCTGCTTTTTCTACATTCAATAGTCCAAAACCAAATTTATAATCTGGACCTGGCGCACTCCCTGCTTCACTGGCTGTATGAATGGCTAGTCCTTTAATCGTAGCAGCTCTTAAAAATTCACCATTTTTTAAACGAGCATATAATTCTTGTAATAACAATAGAGAACCTGCTGCATTTGGTGAAGACATAGAAGTGCCACTTAAACTTGCATAGCTTGTATTGGAAGAAGAGACACTTGACAAAAGACCTACACCATGCGCTACCACATCTGGTTTGATACGACCATCATCGGTAGGGCCCCAGCAACTAAAATTACTCATCACAACATCTTCGGGTCTACTATAAATAGAAGAGATGCCGTTAACAGCACCTACGGTTAAAATATTTTTTGCATTACCTTCCCAAGAGACAATGCCATAGCCATCGTTACTACTAATTCCATCCGGTCTATTACCTGCAGCCGCCATGGTATTACTTGCATTGTATCTGAAATAGGGTTGACCAACAGCCGGACCATTTTGATTTCTGCTATTGCCCGCCGATTTTACATAGAGGTAATAAGGTGCATTGTAAGCAATAGAATCTATGAGTTGTGCATCACTACTGTAGTATCCAAATTTGTAATCTTCATTGTCTGTAGAACGGCCATAAAATTCCCATCTACTTTGAGAAGAATTATAATTCCATCCTGTAATGGTTCCGTACGAATGGTTTGAAATTAAAAGATTAGGCGCCTCTGTTGCAATCTCTGGTTTATCGCCCGTAAAGTCATAGGCAATAATACCTTGTAAACCATACGCCATACCTTTTGCACTTGGGTTTACGCCGCTAGCAATCATGGTACCTGTTACGTGTGTGCCGTGGTCAGAAAGAACCGATGAGTTATCTTTTTGCGTAACTCTATTTACAAGTTCTACGTGTGTGTTTAAAATTTTACCACCATCCCAAACGCCTAATTTATTTTTTACTGCATTGGAAGAGCCAGATAAATTAAGCCCCGATGATCCACCTGGCCATAGTTGATTGGCCCTTGTTGTATTGGCAGCAATGGCGTTATTGTGTGCTATATAATATTTTGGTAAATTAAATGCATCTACACCTACTAGCTTTCCTACATTTCCTTCTTTATCGGTGATCGTTAATGCCCAACCTTTTTGTTTGGCAAGTGATAACGCTTTGATATAATTTTCTTGATCTGCAATTTTTAGTGCTTTAGCAGTTCGCTCAAGTATGGCTGGCTCGGTTGTTGTTTGAGCAACAGTTATGCTTGTAAAAAATGCACAAAAAAATAATGTTCCAAAAAAACGCGTGCTAGTAATCAACTTAGATGTTTTCATATATCTTCACATTAACGCCCCGAGGACTTTTATATTGAATTAAAAATACTCAATTACCTTTTAACTTTACCATATGAAACGAGTTCTTTTTTACGTATTTACCCTCATTTTTTGGGGGCTTGCTTGCAAGACCCCAAAAGCGTCTAGTACCTCAGAAGCAGCAGCTAGCCAGTCTAGTAACATTACCCAAGGTATAGTGGGAGAAGTCACTGAAATTAGCGGTAATCAGATGCCAATGGTAGGAGCACCAGTGCCTGCCCCTAAAGCATTTAAAACCACTGTTTATATTTATGATTCTACTCATATTAGTAAGGTTAAACAAATAGGCACGAGTCCGCTTTTTTTAACCGTGAATACGCGTTTAGTACAAAAACTTGACACCAACGAGGCTGGGCAGTTTAGCGTAGCGCTTGAGGCGGGCACATACTCGGTTTTTGTACTAAAAGGCGGCGCCTTTTTTGCCAACCAATTTGATGAGAAAAACAATATTGGGTTGTGCAGGGTGGAGGTTGGCAAGCAAACGCGTCTTCAAATAGGCGTTAATGTTGATGCGAGCTATTAATTAGGCGCGGATCCCCCTTTTGCGCGCGGTTTAATTTGTTGCCGCCATACCAGTTTGGGCCCTGTTTTGTTATCTTTGCGCCGGAGAAGAGCTTATGAATTTGGATGTGTTGCTAGCGCAGTTTAATAATGCCCCCCACCTAAATCAATTGGTGAGCAGCCTTCTATTGCCTAGTCCACAAAAAATCTTTTTAAAGAACTTACAAGGTAGCAGTCCCGAATTTTTTGTAGCCGGCGTATTTGCGCACACGTACACCGATTCGCTCAATCATATTGTGATATTACAAGACGCAGAAGAAGCGGCTTATTTTCACAACACACTTGAAAATGTTTCGAAGGCACTGGATGTATTTTATTTTCCTTCGTCATTCAAAAACAGAAAAAACTTCAAGCTTTTAAATAGTTCTCATGTGATGCTCCGGACCGAGGCGCTAACGAAGTTAGCGGCGGGGGGCAACAAAAAAATGTTGGTCACGTATCCCGAAGCTATTTTTGAAAAAGTAGTGCTCTCGGAAACGCTGAAGTCCAATATTATTTCTATCAAAACCAACGACACCATCAATGTAGAGAGTTTGCTAGAACTCTTTGTTATGTATGGTTTCAAGCGTTCCGACTTTGTGTATGAGCCTGGGCAGTTTGCCATTAGAGGCGGTATTTTGGATATCTATTCTTTTGGTAATGAAAAGCCGTATCGTGTTGAGCTTTTTGGAAATGAAGTAGACTCTATTCGAATTTTTGATCCAGAAACTCAGCTCTCCGAAAGAAAATTATTACAGGTTAATATCATACCTAATGTAGAAACGCAGTTTACCACAGGCGAAAAAGTTTCGCTCTTCGAATTCTTAAAAGAGAACACGGTGGTATGGACCAAAGACCTTTCTTTTATTTGTGAAAAAGTAACTCAACAATACGAAGATCTTGAGGGTTTTGTGTCATTACTCGATAACGGTTACCGCATGCAAAATAGTGACGACGAAGACGATACGCGCGTTATGAACGACGTTACTTTGCAAGATTTTATTACTTCCGAAGATATTATGGCGTCCCTTGCGGGCCGCCACCACATTGAGTTTGGTATGCATGCAGGTGCTGCCACCCTCGAAATAGAATGCAATACCAAACCACAACCTTCTTTTAATAGACAGTTTGATTTACTCATCAAAGATTTAAAAGCACACGAAGGCGCTGGGTATTCGTTGTATATTTTTGCAGAGCAGGTAAAGCAATTAGAGCGTTTGCATAGCATTTTTGTAGACCTCAAAACAGAAATTAATTTTGTTCCGGTTCCTACTAGTATTCATGAAGGATTTATCGACAACGATTTAAAAATTGTTTGCTACACCGATCATCAAATATTCCAGCGTTATCATAAATACAAGGTTAAGCAGGCCTATAATAAAAATAAAGCCATCACGCTCAAAACCTTACGGGACTTGCAACCTGGCGATTATGTAACGCATATCGATCATGGTGTTGGAACTTATTCGGGGCTTCAAAAAATTGAAGTAAATGGTAAAACCCAAGAAGCGGTGCGCATCATTTATAAAGAGGGTGATATATTATATGTGAACATTAATTCACTACATAAAATATCAAAGTACACGGGCAAAGAAGGTACAGTACCTAAAATAAATAAGCTAGGTTCCGATGTGTGGGCCAAGCTCAAAGAAAAAACAAAAGCAAAGGTTAAAGAAGTTGCTTTTGATTTAATTAAATTATATGCTGAGCGTAAATCACAAGTTGGTTTTGCGCATGCGCCCGATAATTATTTACAAACAGAGCTTGAAGCTTCTTTTATTTACGAAGACACGCCGGATCAGTACAAAGCCACCCAAGACGTTAAGCGGGATATGGAGTCTACTTCGCCCATGGATAGGCTGGTATGTGGTGATGTGGGTTTTGGTAAAACAGAAGTAGCCGTGCGCGCAGCCTTCAAATCGGTGGTGGATGGTAAGCAGGCCGCCGTGCTAGTGCCTACCACGATTCTAGCGTTTCAGCACTATAAAACCTTTAAAGAAAGGCTTTCTGATTTTCCGGTAACTGTAGATTTTATCAACCGATTTAAGTCGGCAAAAGAAAAAAAGGAAACCTTACAAAAATTAGCAGAAGGAAAAATCGATATCATTATTGGCACCCATGGCATTTTGGGTAAAGAGGTAAAATTTAAAGACCTCGGCGTTATGATTATTGATGAAGAGCAAAAGTTTGGGGTAGGTCACAAAGAAAAATTAAAGACTTTAAAAACCAGTGTAGACTGCTTAACGCTCACGGCAACGCCTATTCCGCGAACCCTTCAATTTAGTTTAATGGGAGCGCGTGATTTAAGTATTATCAATACGCCGCCCCCCAATAGGCAACCCATTCAAACAGAGGTCCACGTTTTTAATGACGACTTTATTAGAGACACCATCTATTATGAAACAGAGCGTGGTGGCCAGGTGTTTTTTATTCATAACAGGGTGCAGGGCCTCTCCGAAATGTGTGCGCTTATTCAGGGACTCTGTCCCGATTTAAGCATTGGATTTGCGCATGGACAATTAGAAGGGCACGAATTAGAAGAACGCATCCTTGATTTTATAGATAAAAAATACGACGTACTGGTTTGTACCAATATTGTAGAGAGTGGGGTAGATATCCCTAACGTAAATACCATTATTGTAAACAATGCACATCATTTTGGTTTATCGGATTTACACCAGCTACGTGGACGTGTAGGGCGTAGTAATAAAAAAGCGTTTTGTTATTTACTAGCGCCGCCTATGAGCACCCTACCTTCCGATTCACGTAAGCGTTTACAAACACTCGAGCAGTTTACCGATTTAGGTAGTGGGTTTCAGATTGCGATGCGTGATTTAGACATACGTGGTGCAGGTAATTTATTAGGTGGTGATCAGAGTGGGTTTATGGCCGAAATAGGTTTTGAAATGTACCAGAAAATTTTAGAGGAAGCGGTGCGCGAATTAAAACGCAGTTCCTTTAAAGATTTATTTAAAGAAGAAATTAGTAAGCAGGACGATTTTGTTAAAGATTGTACCATCGATACCGATTTGGAAATTTTAATTCCAGATTCTTATGTCGAAAGTATTGCAGAACGCCTTAGTTTATATACCCGCCTCGATAATTGTGAAAATGACAATGATCTCAACGAATTTAATGCTGAGTTGGTAGACCGTTTTGGAGCACTGCCACCACAGGTAACCGATTTGTTTATTACGGTGCAGTGCCGCTTGCTCGCTGTAGACCTGGGTTTCGAGAAAATGACTTTAAAAGAAAATACACTGCGTTGTTATTTTATTAATAGACCCGACTCTCCATATTTTGAATCGGAACTATTTAAAAAAGTGCTCGACTATTTACAAACGGGTACCAATAAAGCACGACTTAAACAAGTAGGAAAATTATTTATGTTGGTAGTTGATCATGTAAATGACATGGATGCAATGCTCCGCTTTTTAACGCTCATGCACAAGGGCGTTATTCCACAAAGTCCTGCTGCCCCCACAACAGCTGCAAACATTTCTGCGCAGGCATAAAAAAACCCGCCCAAAGGCAGGTTTAATTATATTTTCTATAATAGAAAAATCTAAACTAGAATCCTTTTTTAGCAACGCCATCAGCAATTGCTTGTAAAGCTTTTGCTTCTCCTAAGATAGCAGCCATTTTATTTCCTTTGCCATCATGACCAGCAGCCATGTATCCGCCACGAGCAGTTTTAGTAACTACTGCGTCTTGCATTGGAACGTTTTTTTCTTTTGTCTTAAGGCAATATGCTTTAATCATTTTTGAAGTGTCCATTTGTTCAAATTTTGTTAGGTTAGTTAATGAGCAACCGAATTGCTTCCACAAGCTAGCTAATTTCTACAATCTAGCCATAAGTTAAGAGGCTGTATTGTGCAGATTTTAGGCTGGTTTATTCACAATTTGGCGGTTTTTACACGTCAATTTTAGCATATTTAGCATGCGTTTCAATGAATTCGCGGCGTGGAGCCACGTCGTCACCCATGAGCATACTAAATACACGGTCTGCTTCTGCAGCACTTTCGATGGTTACTTGTTTAAGGGTACGGCGAGACGGATCCATGGTTGTTTCCCATAATTGATCGGCGTTCATTTCTCCCAAACCCTTGTAACGCTGGATAGTTACACTGTCTTCTTTACCACCACCTAATTTTTCGATCCACATTTTACGCTGCTCTTCGTTGTAAGCGTACTGCTGATCTTTACCTTTTTTAACAAGGTATAAAGGTGGTTGTGCAATGTAGATATAGCCCTGTTCTACTAATTCTTTCATGTAACGGAAAATAAAAGTAAGAATAAGGGTAGCGATATGCGATCCATCCACGTCGGCATCGGTCATAATAATTAACTTATGATAACGAAGCTTGGTAATATTTAATGCTTTAGGATCTTCTGGTGTACCTACGGTAACACCAAGTGCTGTATACATATTACGGATCTCTTCGTTCTCGTAAATTTTATGTTCCATTGCTTTTTCTACGTTTAGGATTTTACCACGTAATGGTAAAATTGCCTGGTAGCTTCTGTCACGACCTTGTTTAGCCGTACCACCCGCAGAGTCCCCTTCCACAAGGTATAGTTCACATTTATCCGGATCACGCTCAGAGCAATCGGCTAGTTTACCTGGTAAACCACCGCCACTTAAAACGGTTTTACGTTGTACCATGTCACGTGCTTTTTTGGCAGCAACACGGGCTTGAGCCGCTAAAATAATTTTTGAAATTACTTGCTTTGATTCACGTGGATTTTCTTCGAGGTAAGCTTCTAATGCTCTTGCAACAGTAGTTTGAACTACACCACTTACTTCGGAGTTACCAAGTTTTGTTTTGGTTTGTCCTTCAAATTGTGGTTCAGGAACTTTTACAGAAATAATGGCACTTAAACCTTCTCTAAAGTCGTCACCTTCTACAGCAACTTTTGCTTTTTCAAAGAGTCCTTCTTTATCACCGTAGCTTTTAAACACACGCGTTAAGGCTTGTCTAAAACCTGTTACGTGTGTACCCCCTTCGATGGTATTGATGTTGTTAACGTAAGAAAAAATATGTTCTTTAAAATCGTCGTTGTAGGTTAATGCTACTTCAACAGCAACATTGGTAGCTTCGTCCAAACCCTCTACATATAAAGGTTGTGCGATAATTGCGTTACGGTTTGCTTGCTTGTCTAATAGTTCTACAAACTCAATAATACCCCCTTCGCTGTAAAATTTATTCACGTAAGGAGCGCCATTTTCATCAAGCTCTCTTAAATCGGTAAGTGAAATACTAATGCGCTTATTTAAAAACGATAATTCACGTAAACGACCTTCTAGAATATCTTTTTTGTAAATGGTTTCTTGGAAAATACTTGCGTCTGGCCAGAAGTGTACTTTGGTTCCTGTAATTGCACTTTCGCCCACTTCACGAACTGCATATTGAGGTACGCCAATGCTATATTCTTGCTCAAATATTTTTCCTTCTCTGTGAACGGTTACTAAAAGTTTAGTACTTAATGCGTTTACACAACTCACACCCACACCGTGCAAACCGCCCGATACTTTGTACGTGTTTTTATCAAATTTACCACCCGCGTGTAACACAGTCATTACAACTTCTAGCGCAGATCTTTTTTCTTTGGTATGCATAGCCGTAGGAATACCACGTCCATCATCTTGTACGCTAATAGAATTGTCTTCGTGAATGGTAACGCTAATGTTTTTGCAATAACCAGCTAGGGCTTCATCGATAGAGTTGTCTACCACTTCATACACGAGGTGATGAAGGCCTTTAACGCCTACGTCTCCAATGTACATCGCGGGTCTTTTTCTAACCGCTTCTAAACCTTCTAATACCTGAATACTGTCGGCACCATAATTCTTGTTTTGTGCCTCGTTGCTATCTAATTGTTCTTGGCTCATAAAATGCTTGTCTATCCTGAGTTTAGATGAAATGTCAGAACTGGTCAAAGCTAGTTAAAATAAGCTGTTTTTAGGCTCAAATTTGGGTCGTGTTTTCCACATAAATTTGACAGTTTCATGACCAATTTCAGGGTCATTTTGAGGCTAAAAACCCGCTTTACGATCAAACAATTTCGAAGGGTCAATTGTAATACATTAAATTTGCAGTTGGATGGTACAAGTAATGGATATATTAAAAGTTGCAAACCAAAATGGGGTAGAGCCAGGCATGAGCCTGATTTACACCAAAGAACAGCAGGTTCCAGGCTCTATAGAGTACCAAATTAAGCGCTATTATGCCCTTCAACCATGGACTGGATCAGATACTGGGATGCTTATTTATCATTATGACGCCAAAAAACCAGCCAATAACTTTTTAGAACTCCGTTTTTGTATTTCGGGCAACCGCTTCTGCGAAGAAAAAAGTTGTGCACAATGCGTGCATTCGCCAACCAACAATTGCTTTGGTAAACACGAAACCGTAGACACTTTCACTTTTCATTTTACCAGTACTTTTTTACGCCCTTATGTACACAATGTAAAAGTGAGCAATTATAAAGATGATGTGCTTGCATTCAAGCATCCAAATGCCTTTACTAAAGTGTTTCCATTATGTAACAGAAAGCGTGGTGTACTGGATACTTTATTAAATCATAGTTATTCTGGCGCGCTCGAAAATATTTTCATCAACGCTAAAGTGCATGAGATTTTACTCTACAGTCTTACCTGTTTAGTGGATGAAAAAGAAGAAGGCTTTACCTGTAAGTTTTTAGCAGATCCAGCAGGAAGAGAACGTATTTATGAAGCCCGTGAAATACTGCTACAGCATATAGGTGACCCAATTACTATTAAAGAATTAAGCCGTAAAGTAGCCATGAACGAATGCTACCTTAAAAAAGGTTTTAAAGAAATTTTTGGCACCACCATTTTTGATTTTTACCAGCAACAACGCATGGAGCACGCTAAGTATTTGCTCTACGAAAAAGGCTTAAGCGTTACAGATATTTCTGCACTACTAGGTTACTCTTCTATATCGCATTTTTCGGCGGCTTTTAAAAAGCATACCGGTTTAAAGCCTTGCGAATTACTAAAATAAATTCTATCTTACTATTACTAAATTTATCCTATGCGCATACGTACAATGTTTGCTACCGCTGCTATTGCCCTGTTTTTAATAAGCTGCGGCGGTCCTAAAAAAGTAGATACGATTGTTGTTAACGGCGTTATCTACACGGTAGATAGTAGCTTTTCTACAGCACAGGCAATGGCTATTAAAGACGGCCTTATTGTTGCAACAGGTACCGATGCAGAAATTCTAGCAGCCTATACTGCATCTGAAAAAATTGATGCAAAAGGACAAGCAGTATATCCTGGATTTATAGATGCGCACGCGCATTTTGTGGGTTATGGTAAATCACTTTTCCAGGTAGATTTATTTGGTACTACTAGTTGGGAAGAAGCCGTAGAGCGCGTAAAAGTTTTTGCTGCTGCGCATCCAGAACTTACTTGGATAGAAGGACGTGGGTGGGATCAAAACAAATGGCCTGGTAAAAAATATCCTACCAATGCATTATTAAATACGCTATTCCCAAACACACCTGTTGTGCTTCAACGTGTGGATGGCCATGCGGCTATTGCTAACCAAAAAGCATTTGATATCGCTGGTGTGAAACCGGGTCAAACCATTGTTGGTGGTGAGGTAGAAACAAAAAATGGCGTTTTAACGGGTGTGCTAATTGACAATGCAAAAGGACTTGTATACGGCTCCATTCCTGCAGTAACCAAACAAACGTATACGCAGTGGTTGCAAGCGGCGCAGCAAAATTGTTTTGCGCAGGGGCTTACTACCGTTACCGATTGTGGCCTCGACATGCGTGATATCAATATCATTGATACGCTACAGCAAGAAGGTAAAATTAACATGCGCCTCTTTGCAATGCTGAGTGATAATCCTGAAAATCTTACTGCCTATTTAAAAAGAGGACCTTATAAAACCGATAAATTATTTGTGAATGGTTTTAAAGTATACGCCGATGGAGCCCTTGGCAGCAGAGGCGCTTGCTTATTACATAGTTATGAAGATCGTAAAGATTGGACCGGATTTTTACTCGCCAATATTTCACATTACGACTCACTAGCGGCGGTACTTGCTGCGTCAAAATTTCAAATGTGTACACACGCAATTGGAGATAGTGCCAACCGTCAAATTTTAAATATCTACAACAAATATTTACAAAAAGGAAATGATAGACGTTGGAGAATTGAACATGCGCAAGTAGTAAACCCTGCCGATTTTAATTTGTTTGGCGCAGCTGCTGTTGTGCCATCGGTTCAACCAACGCATGCTACGTCAGATATGTACTGGGCTGCAGAAAGACTTGGTAACGAGCGTATGAAAGGTGCGTATGCCTACAAGCAACTCATGGATCAAAACGGATGGATTCCGCTCGGAACCGATTTTCCCGTGGAAGATATTTCTCCATTTAAAACATTTTTAGCATCTGTGGGAAGGGTTGATGCCAAAGGGTTTCCGGAGGGTGGCTTCCAATCAGAAAATGCTTTAACGCGCGAACAAACCATTAGAGGTATGACTATTTGGGCTGCAAAAGCAAGCTTTTTAGAAAAGGAAGTTGGAAGTTTGGAAGCTGGGAAAAAAGCAGATTTTATAATACTGGCACAAGACCTAATGCAAGTGCCAGTAAATAAAATATTGGATACTAAAGTAGTGGCTACATTTAGTGGTGGTAAAAAAGTGTTCTAATTATTTAATTAGATTACTAAAACCCTACCATATCCGCAGGGATAACCCATGCATCAAACTCTTCCGGCGTTACATAGCCTAATTTAACCGCCATTTCTTTTAGGGTAGTACCTTCTTTATGTGCTTTTTGTGCAATTTCAGCTGCTTTGTAGTAGCCAATTTTTGTATTGAGAGCAGTCACAAGCATTAAAGAATTGTCTACGTGTTTTTTAATGTTGGCTTCAATAGGTTCTATACCTACAGCGCACTTGTCATTAAAGCTTACACAACCATCGCCAATTAAACGCGCTGAGTGTAAGAAATTATAAATCATTACGGGCTTAAATACATTCAGTTCAAAATGTCCGTTGGCGCCTCCCATATTAATTGCAACATCATTACCCATTACCTGCACTGCAATCATAGACAATGCTTCGCATTGTGTAGGGTTTACTTTACCTGGCATGATAGAAGAACCTGGTTCGTTGTCTGGAATAAATATTTCGCCAATACCACTTCTTGGCCCAGAACTTAACATTCTAATATCGTTGGCAATTTTCATAAGGCTTACTGCCACTGTTTTTAAAGCACCATGTGCTTCTACAATTGCATCGTGTGCAGCTAGTGCTTCAAATTTATTTTCGGCAGTTATAAATGGAAGTCCCGTTAAATGAGCAATATGCTTGGCTACATTTTCTGAATATCCTTTTGGTGTATTTATACCAGTACCTACTGCAGTACCACCAAGAGCTAGTTCCGATAAATGCGCAAGTGTATTGTTGATGGCTTTAAGGCCATGGTCTAGTTGAGAAACGTATCCGCTAATTTCTTGACCCAGGGTTAATGGTGTCGCATCCATAAAATGCGTACGTCCAATTTTTACCACATGCATAAAGTCTTTGCTTTTTTGTGCAAGGGTGTCTCTAAGTTTTTTAATTCCTGGAATAGTCGTTTCTAATAATATTTTATAGGCTGCAATATGCATTGCAGTGGGAAAGGTATCGTTAGATGATTGAGATTTGTTTACGTCGTCGTTAGGGTGTAAAAATTTGTCTTTGTCTGTTAAACTACCCCCTTTAATAACGTGTCCGCGGTAGGCAATCACTTCATTTACGTTCATATTTGATTGTGTGCCGCTACCAGTTTGCCATACCACTAATGGAAATTGATCGTTGTGGGTGCCTGCTAAAATTTCGTCACAAACCTGGCCAATCAGTTCGCATTTTTCTGCTGGTAAAACACCTGCATCAAAGTTTGTAAGTGCTGCTGCTTTTTTCAAATAGGCAAAAGCCGCTATAATTTCTTTGGGCATACGATTGATGTCCGAAGCTATTTTAAAGTTTTCGATACTGCGCTGTGTTTGAGCGCCCCAATATACACCTGCAGGTACTTTTACTTCACCCATTGTGTCTTTCTCAATTCTAAATTCCATGGTTGGTATTTTAGTAATTATTAGCTAATAGTTATCTTTTGCAAAGGTAAGGGTGTAAACGCTACATTTTTGCTTATTTTAGGGAGTACAAAGCGTTAAAACTTATGAAAAAACTACTCTTCGTTTTATGTTTGGGACTTTCAGTAGGTACCCATGCACAACAAAATCAAAATATTATTATTGTAACCACCGACGGGTTTCGTTGGCAAGATTTGTTTAAAGGAATGGATGATACCATTGCTAAACAAAAACGTTTTAATGAAGGCGATAGTTTGGGGCTTATTAAAAAGTATGGTGGTGCCACAGAGCAGGAGCGTAGGGAAAAAATAATGCCATTTTTTTGGAATACCATTGCAAAAAAAGGACAGGTGTATGGTAACCGTTTGTTTGGTAATAATATCAATACCGAAAATCCACACTGGTTTTCGTATCCCGGGTATTCAGAAATTTTTACGGGCTATGTAGACGAGAGTATCAATAGTAATGATCATCCGGCTAATCCTAACACAACCGTACTTGGTTTTTTAAACGCGCAACCTTCATTAAAAGGAAAAGTGTATGCGTTTAGTGCATGGGAAGCTTTCAATAGAATTTTAAATGAGAAAGGCTCTGGAGTGCCTGTTACTGCTGCGTATGACACAGTTGGATTTAAAAATCTAACTGCTAACGAACGCCTACTTAATAAATTACACCAGCAAAGTTACCGTCCATGGGCAGAGGAGTGTTATGATGTGTTTACACATTTTAATGCCATGGAAACATTAAAAAACAGAAAGCCGCGTGTATTATATATTGCCTATGGTGAAACAGACGAGTGGTCGCATGCAGGTAAATACAAATCCTATTTAAACGCCGCTAATCAGTTAGACAAATGGCTAGAAGAAATTTGGAATTTTGTACAATCGGATCCGCAGTATAAAAACAACACTACTTTATTTATTACTTCTGATCATGGAAGAGGAGATGTGGTAAAAGAAAAGTGGACAAGCCATGGCGATAAAATAGAAGGAGCTAGTCAAATTTGGATGGCTGTTATGGGACCTAATACACCAGCTCTTGGTGAAGTAAAGTCGCCGGCGCAATACTATCAAAAACAGTTTGCACAAACCATTGCGAATTTAATGGGTTATCAATTTACAGCCGAGCATCCGGTTGCAGATCCTATCAAATCAACAAAAGTTATTTCCCAGTAAAAACGGGCTTCCTTTTTTCTAGAAAAGCAGTTGTGCCTTCCACCATATCAGTGGTATCAAAGCATGCACCAAATGCGTTAAGTTCTGTTTCGTAACCATTAAGTGCCTCGTTGTGTACAGCGTTGGCGGCTTCTATACATTTTGCAACGGCAATAGGTGCTTTGCTTTGTATAAGTGTGGCTATTTCTTTTCCTTTAGTAAGTAACTGGTCAGGCACTACAACATGGTTTACAAGCCCCGATGCAAATGCTGCAGCGGCGTCAATCATACCGCCCGTTAGCATCAATTCAAGTGCTCGTCCTTTGCCAATAAGTTGCACCAGCCTTTGCGTGCCACCATAACCTGGCATGATACCTAAGTTTACTTCTGGCTGACCAAATTTTGCATTTTCGGAAGCAATTCTAAAATGACATGCCATCGCAAGTTCGCAACCACCACCAAGCGCAAAGCCATTTACACATGCGATTACTACTTTAGGGCAGTTTTCAATTTTGAAAAATAAATCTTGACCACGACGAGCCAGTGTTTTACCACCCGCAGATCCTGCACCAATAAATTCTGAAATATCGGCACCTGCTACAAATGATTTTTCGCCTGCACCGGTTATTAAAACTGATTTGATGGAGGGGTTTGTATATACTTCATGCATCACTGCTTCTAGTTCTGCAATGACTTGTCCATTTAAGGCATTTAATTTTTCAGGTCTATTGATTGTGATGGTAAAAATACCATTGTCGTTATGTGTAAGAAGCGTTGTATACATGGTTAAAAATTTCGGTGTGTAGCAACCCATTCTTGAATGTAGGTTGCAATGGTTGTGGTAGGTGTGCCTGGTGCAAAAAGTGTTCCTACGCCAAGTGCTTGAAGCGCTTGTATGTCTGTTTCTGGAATAATGCCGCCACCCGTAACAAGTACGTCATTCATTCCTTTTTCTTTTAATAGCCCCATGATTTTTGTAAACACAGTATTGTGTGCGCCACTTAAAATGCTTACACCAATGGCGTCTACATCTTCTTGTAATGCAGCGTTCACTACCATTTCGGGGGTTTGTCTAAGTCCGGTATAAATAACTTCCATACCTGCATCGCGCAGTGCAGTGGCTATTACTTTAGCACCTCTGTCATGTCCGTCAAGGCCAACTTTGGCAACGAGAACACGAATGGGGCGTTTTGTTTGGCTCATAGATTGCAAGTTATTTGTTTTTCAAAAATACAGTTTTACGGTGGTATTGGTAACGCATATACCCCGATACAATCACTGCTAAAAGTAGAAGTTCTGAAAAGGCTTTTTCGGCGTCTAACCAATCTACTGGACGGTCTTTTAATATAGGATCCATGAGCAGGCCATGCACTGCAAAAAGAAGAGCCATAATATAGGCCACCAAGTGAATATTTTTCCAGGTTCTAAAACCTAATTTTTGTTTGATAACTTTTTGTGTAGTGATAATTAAAAGCAATAATCCAATAAGCGCAATAAAACCAAGCGTTACTATATTAGCCTGATGAGGCGCAGTCCATGGCATTATTAAATTACCATACGTGAAATTACTTGAGCTATCGAGAGGAATGAGTAAGATATGTCCAAGTGTAAAAACGAGTGCAGTGTAGGATGTATAGTTGTGCAATTGGTATACGTCTATTGCTTTAATTTTTTCTGGTAATTTTTTATACCTGTTAGATTTTTTATAACCGGTACTTAAAAACATACCAAGTACCATGTTTACAAATAATATACCACTTGCTATTAAACCAAGGGCTCCCGAAATATCAATAATAGAGGTAGCTTCCATATTACGCACTTAATAATTGTAGGGCATGTTTAATTCTGGCTACGGTATCAGCAACGCCAATCGTAGCAGCTATTTCAAATACGCCAGGGCCAAATTTACCACCCACTAGCATGATGCGCATTGGCAGCATGAGTTCACCAGGTTTTAAACCTTGTGTAACGGTTAAGTCTTTAAAAATATTTTCTAAAACAGTTGGGTCATTGCTATTTGAATTTTCAAAAGCGTTGCAAAGTGCTTCAAAGAAATTCTTTTTATTGTCATCCCACTTAGGAGCGATAGACGCCGTGTCTATACTTGTAGGTGCAGCAAAATAAAAGCCTGCTTGTGTAATAAAATCAGGTAATAAAATGCAACGTTCTTTAGTGATGCCTATTATTTTTTCTAAATAAGATGGATCCTGAACTTTAATACCAGCCTCATCAAAATAAGGTTGTACAAGTGAAGCTAAATAAGCGTTATCAGCGTTTTTAATCCATTCGGCGTTAAACCATTTTGCTTTTTCGTAATTAAATTTAGCGCCTCCTTTATGTACGCGCTCCATCGAAAATTTCTCTATCAAATCGGCCATACTAAACAGTTCTTGATCGGTGCCATCGTTCCAACCAAGCACAGCAAGTAGGTTAACAAATGCTTCTGGTAAAAATCCATGCTCTTTAAATCCAGTGTTTTTTTCATTGGTTTTTGGATCGGTCCAGTCCATCGCAAATACTGGAAACCCTAAACGGTCTCCATCTCTTTTGCTTAATTTTCCATTGCCATCCGGCTTTAAAATAAGTGGGAGGTGCGCCCACTGCGGCATATCATTTGCCCAACCTAAATACTTCCATAATAACAAATGCACTGGTGCAGATGGAAGCCATTCTTCACCTCTAAATGCATGGCTAATTTTCATGAGATAATCATCTACCACCACGGCTAAGTGATAGGTAGGCATGCCATCGGCTTTTAATAGTACTTTATCATCTACTTGTGAGGTATTAAATGAAACCTCACCTCTAATCATATCAGTAAAAGTAACATCTTCGTTATTTGGCATTTTAATTCGAACCACATGTGGCGTGTTGGCTGCTAGTAATGCATCTACTTCCTCTTTACTTAAAGATAATGAGTTGCGCATTTTAGCCCGAACCGCTTGGTTGTATTGTGGTGAAGGATTCTCGGGCGTTTTAAAATTGTTACGCATTTCTTCAATCTCTGCAGGCGTATCAAAAGCTATATAAGCATGCCCTGCATCAATTAACTGAGTAGCGTACTGTTTGTACATGGCTTTGCGCTCACTTTGTCTGTAAGGCGCATAAGGGCCACCGGCTAGCGGGCTTTCATCTGGTGTAAGTCCACACCAGTTAAGTGTTTGTAAAATATATTCCTCGGCACCGGGTACAAATCTAGATTGGTCGGTGTCTTCGATACGTAATATAAAATCACCACCATGTTTTTTGGCAAACAGGTAATTGAATAAAACGGTTCTTACACCCCCTAGGTGTAAGCCTCCAGTTGGGGAGGGTGCAAAACGGACACGTACTCTTTTGTTCATGGCGCAAAGATAAGATTTATATTTGCCACATGTACCTCGTAAAAACACCTTGGTGGCTAAGGGCGCTATACCCTTCACTTGTTTGGCGTATGCCCTCCAGGTCCAAAGTGTTGTACCTCACATTTGACGACGGTCCGCACCCAACCATTACCCCTTTTGTGCTGGATACTTTACGGGAATATCAGGCAAAAGCCACTTTTTTTTGCATTGGTAAAAATGTAGAAGACTACCCAGGCATTTATGCTCAAATTATGTTTGAAGGGCACGCCGTAGGCAATCATACCCAGCATCATGTTAATGGTTGGAAGGTTTCAGATGAAGCATATTTGCAAGATATTACTACTGCCTCTAAGCATATTAAGTCTAATTTATTTAGACCCCCTTATGGCCGAATAAAAAGAAGTCAAATCAAAAAAATCAAACAGCAGTTTCCGGCTATGCGCATTGTTATGTGGGATGTGCTCAGTGCCGATTTTGATACTTCTTTAAACGCAGATGCATGTCTTGGTTACACTGTGTATCACAGTAAAAGCGGCTCTATTGTTTTATTTCATGATAGTGAAAAAGCGTTTCCGCGTTTAGAAACAACGCTTCCTAAAATGCTCGCTCATTTTGCTGCTGAGGGCTATACATTTGAAGCGATTAAATTTAATGCATAAAAGATAATTATATAATGTCGCCTATACTCATTGATACGCATACGCATTTATATTCCAGCGAATTTGAATCTGATATTGACGCCGTTATTACACGCGCGCAACAAGATCATGTTCAAAAATTTTATTTACCTGCCATCGATAGCAACTCGTTAGACGCGATGCTGGCGCTGGAAAAAAAATATCCGGGTGTATGTATTTCAATGATGGGCCTACATCCATGTTATGTAAAAGAAAATGTTGCTGATGAATTAGCCATTGTAGAAAAATGGATTAATGATCGCGATTTTGTGGCGATAGGAGAAATTGGACTTGATTTTTACTGGGATAAAACTTTTGAAAATCAGCAGCGTACTGCCTTTGAAACACAAATGGAGTGGGCGCTTGCAAAAAATTGGCCCATTGTTATTCATACCCGCAATGCCATGCAAGAAACCATCGAAATGGTAAAGCCTTTTGCAAAAAAAGGACTGCGTGGAATTTTTCATTGTTTTAGTGGCTCTGCCGAGTCTGCTAAACAAATTATAGACCTTGGTTTTTATTTAGGTATTGGAGGGGTGATAACGTATAAAAATGCTGGATTGCCAGAAGCGCTTGCCAATGTCCCGTTATCACATTTGGTACTTGAAACCGATGCGCCTTATTTAACGCCCGTCCCATTTAGGGGTAAACGCAATGAATCTGGGTATTTGCTGTACATCGCCCAAAAATTAGCGGAGGTAAAACAAACTACATTACATGAGGTAGCCGCTATTACAACGGCTAATGCACAAAAAATATTCGGTTCCTGAGCCCCGAACCTTTATTTTTGCCCTCCCAATAAATTATTGGATTAGAAGAAACTATAGAGAGGTGTCCGAGTGGTTGAAGGAGCACGCCTGGAAAGTGTGTATACGGCAACGTATCGAGGGTTCGAATCCCTTCCTCTCTGCGAAGTCTTTTAAAATGTGAAGTTGCGAATCAAGCTTGCTTGAATGAGCAGATGAGCGTTTTAAAAGAGAAACAAAAGTGAAACTTTTGTTTCAAAGACTTTGGTCAAAGAGACTCTCTGGGATGGCAACGAACAAAGTGAGTTGACAATCCCAAAGAGAGGCTTGCAAATGCTGGAGCGGAGCGACAGCAATCTTATTTGTAAAACGCGAAGCGTTTGTTTCAAATAGGATCTATCTATCTCTCTCAAACTTCAACCGCATTCCATTTTTAGTAGCACTCATCACACCATTGTCATAAACCACATTTCCATTAACAAATGTTCTTATCACTTTACTTTTAAAAGTATAGTTTTCAAATGGTGACCATGCACATTTGTAGAGTAGGTTTTCTTTGGTTGCGGTCCAGCTATTATTAAGATCCACCATTACCATATCTGCGTAGTAGCCTTCTCTAATATATCCACGTTCTTTTAGTCTGTAAATTTCAGCTACATGGTGGCTTGTTTTTTCTACAATTTTTTGCAGCGGTAATTTATTCTGATGGTATAATTCTAGTAGTGCAGGTAATGCGTGTTGCACGAGCGGCCCGCCCGACATAGCTTTTGTGTAGTTGCCACTTTTTTCTTCTATTGTATGTGGTGCATGGTCGGTAGCAATAATATCTATTTTGTTATCTAGTAATGCCTGAATGAGTCCTTCTTTGTCGTTACTTGTTTTAACGGCAGGGTTCCACTTTATTTTTGAACCTAGGGTATCATAATCTTTATCTGTAAACCATAAGTGGTGTACACAGGCTTCTGCGGTTATTCTTTTGTCTCTTATATTTTGTTGCTGCTCAAATAAAGCCGCTTCCTTTTGTGTAGAAATATGAAATAAGTGAAGTCTGTTATTGTGCTTTTTGGCAATCTCTAAAACTCGTTTAGTAGCTTCAACGCAAGCTTCTTCTGTTCTAATGAGGTGATGAAGGTTAAAAGGAATATTATCACCAAATTCTTTTTTGTATCTATCGGTATTGCTTTTAATAATACTGTCGTCTTCACTATGAAGGGCTGTTAGTATGGAAGTTCTTGCAAATAATTTTTCTAGATAATCTGGATAGTTGGCTAATATACCGTGGTCATTATTAAAGTAGAGGCCGTCATCTGTGATGCCGCATACGTTTTCAGGATCGGTTAGAAGAGCTTCTTCCAAATTATCTTGGTTGATGCCCATAAAAAATGAATAGTTAATCACTGAGGATTCAGATGCTATCTTATATTTTTCTTCGAGTAAGGCTTGCGTTAATGTGTTAGGAATGGTATTGGGCATATCCATAAAAGACGTAATACCGCCTGCGGCAGCAGCTTTTGACTCGGAAGCAATGGTTGCTTTATGGGTCAAGCCCGGATCTCTAAAATGCACCTGATCATCAATACAGCCAGGCAATAGGTGTAGGTTTTCGCCATTAATTTCTTGTACTTGTGCGTTAGCAGGTAGGTTAATATTACTGGCAATTTTTTCGATACGTTGACTGCTAATTAGTACGTCAGAAAAAAATATTTCTCCTTCGTTAACTACTGCAATGTTTTTAATGAGGTGTTTCATGGTGTTGCTGCTCTTTCTAGTTTATCATTGATAGCATTTCCCATTCCAATTGTAGGCATTTTTTGGGCAATAATCAGGTCTAGGTTTTGGTGGTCTAAACGGTGCATGGCTGCGTATAAATTTTTAGCAGCTTCTTCTAAATCACCGCTTTGGGAAAGTGTTTCAATGGCTGAAATAAAATCTGGTAGGGTAGTGGGTTTTAATTGCAAAACGCCAATGCTTTTGCCCTGGTATTTTTCAATTTCAGCTTCTAAATTATCTGTTAATACTGTTGTGGTATTTGGAGCATAATGCTTAGATAGCATACCGGGTGCCATTACAGATTCATTATTTGCATGCACACGCATTTTTAATTCACCCGTAATTTTTTCTATATCCTCTGTTTTGGTGCTGCCCTGTCTGTACAAAATGGGTTCGCCATTTTCGAAACCAATAATTGTAGATTCTATGCCTTTATCACAACTGCCGCCGTCTAATATAATGTCTAATGTGCCTGTAAAATAATCTGCTACATGTTTTGCGGTAGTAGGGCTAATAGAACCAAACGGATTTGCGCTTGGCGCTGCAAGTGGGAAATCCAATGCTTCTAATAATTCAAGTGCAACAGGATGGCCTGGAACGCGCACCCCAACTGTATTTTTGCCGCCCGTTACAATATCTGGAATATGGTCTTGTTTTTCTAAAACCAGTGTGAGTGGGCCGGGCCAAAACGCTTCTGCTAGTTGTATAGCAAGTTCCGGAATATTTTTTGCTACTTGCTGTAAATAACTTGCAGATTTTATATGAACAATGAGTGGATTATAGTGCGGTCTATTTTTTAAAGCAAATATTTTTTGAACGGCAATTTCGCTATACGCATTACCAGCAAGCCCATACACTGTTTCTGTGGGCATGGCAACAATTTGGTTGTTTTGTAAGGCTGCTACTGCAGCTTGTATAGCGTTTGATGACATGTTATTCGTTATGGGTTACACCTATCGCAGTAGGTAGGGTCTTCTTCTTGTTTTCCATTTGGAAAATATGCTTCGTGGGTATGGTTGCATTTTTGGCAAGCATACAAATGATACAAAGTACTTTTAGTAGGTGCTTTACAGTTTTCACAAGGCAGTCCTGGAGTAGCCTCTTTAATGCCAAAGCCAGGTGTTTGACAGCTTGGGCAGGTGGTCTTTATTATTTTGATTAGTTTTTTGGTTGTATCTTCTATCACTTGCATCCTTGAAGGATTCATGTGCGCGCGCATATCTGTTTCTACATACACAGATCCATAGCTTTCCATAAACCGCTTAAAAGTTTCAAGTAATTCTTTAATATCAACTATTCCTTTTGCTACTTCTTTGTAGCCCTCTTTTTTATCTTTTATAATAAGCCCATGGCCAGGAAACAAAGCACTTTGTACAAAAGCCAACAAGTCTTCTTCAGAACTTACTTCTTTAGCATTGTAATTTGTTTTTGTAGAAACTTCTCGAACTGCAATTTCTAAGCCATTTTTTTTATCTATGAATACGAGCAGTTCATCATCGGCGGGTAAAAAATAGAGTAGTGGGTGCGCTCCAAAAGAGCCCTCACTCGAAACTGCTAAATCAGTGCCTGTAAGTTCCATAGCAAGCATGCACTTTTTTTTAGCGGCGTCGATAGGGCTTAATTCCCTTTCAATTTCGCCACTAAAAGTACCGAGCAAATCTGTATCCAAATTTTCGGGTACAATGCAGTGAACGCCGAGCTCTTTTTCAAGAAGTGGCGCTATGGCATTTTGTTTTTTGTGCTTGGTTGCAATTACAATAGTACGGCCTTCAAAAAAATTATGCTGGTTCATTAACTTTTGTTCAGGATAACATCTAAAATTATTGACCTTGCCCTAATGAATAAGCGGGAGTGCCGTCAAACGCATATAGGTTCTCGGTTTTGATGGTTTCAATGTCTTCTTCAATCGCTTTTTCTAAAAGTTCGATGATATCCGTTTTATACATTTGTTCGCCATTTTTTGCTTTGAATCTGCATCTCCAATGGTCTGTGCAAAATGTTTCTTTAAAACCATCTGGCCACACTTTAATACCTCTATTGGTAATCATAGATAGGTATATGCCTTTGCTTTCCATTTTCTGAATTTTTTCGGCTAGTTCGTTCGGGTCTGATCCACCCCAGTGCACAAAAAGATCAACACCTTCTAATGTTTTTGTTGCAGGCTCTTTTCTTTTGTATTTAGGAAGTTCAATTGCTAAGTTGTTAGAATAAGCTACTGCTTTTAATACCGAAGGCTTTTGACCTAAGTTAGCAACAACAGCAGCGGCAAATTCTTTGGTGCCTACTTTTTGTTTGCTGGTACCTTCTTTATAAATATCGGGCGTATGTATGCCGTCTTCGATGGTTTTAAGCCATGCATTTTGAACGCGCTCTGCAACGTCTGCTTGTCCAATATGGTTTAACATCATAATGGCGCCCTGTAATAAGCCAGATGGGTTTGCAATATTTTTGCCCGCGATATCTGGTGCCGATCCGTGAATGGCTTCAAACATAGAGCACTCTTCACCAATGTTAGCAGAGCCTGCAAGCCCCACAGATCCTGTGATTTGCGCAGCAACGTCGCTTAAAATATCGCCATATAAATTTGGCATTACAATCACGTCAAATACTTCTGGGGTATCTGCTAATTTAGCAGCACCAATATCAATAATCCAGTGTTCGTTTTCAATATTAGGATACTCTGCCGCAATTTCATTAAATACTTTACGAAACAAACCATCTGTTTGTTTCATGATATTGTCTTTGGTGAAACAGGTTACTTTTTTTCTGTTCTGTTGTTTTGCATATTCAAAAGCGTATCTAATAATTTTTTCGCAACCAGGTCGGCTTATTAATTTCAAGCACTGCACAACTTCATCTGTTTGCTGGTGTTCGATACCTGCATACAGGTCTTCTTCATTTTCTCTCACAATTAAAATGTCCATGATGGGATGCTTCGTTTTTACAAACGGGTGCAAACTCATGCATGGTCTGATATTTGAGTAGAGTCCTAAAAATTTTCTAGTAGAAACGTTCAAACTTTTGTAGCCACCACCTTGAGGTGTTGTGATGGGTGCTTTTAAAAACACTTTGTTGGTTCTAATAATATCCCATGATGCTGGTGCAATGCCTGCAGTATTTCCGGCCAAAAACACTTTTTCTCCAATTTCAATTTCATCGATTGCAAATTTTGCCCCTGCTGCTGTTAAAATACTTAGGGTTGCGTCCATGATTTCTGGTCCAATGCCATCGCCTTTTGCTACTGTTATTCTTGTCATTGCTGTAAATTTTTAGATGGCGCAAAATTGCGCTATTAAATACATAAATTTCTATTTATATTTGTTATTGAAATCATAAATAAAACTTATGAATTATACCCTCAATCAGTTGCAGGTATACTTAAAAGTGGTGCAAACCCAGAGTGTCACCAAGGCTTCTGAAGCGCTTAACCTTTCACAGCCAGCGGTGTCTATTCAGTTAAAAAACTTTCAGGATCAATTTGGCGTGCCATTAATTGAGGTTATTGGGCGAAAGGTATATATCACCGATTTTGGTAGAGAAATAGCCGAAGCCGCCGAAAATATCATCAATCAGGTTTCGGCCATTAATTATAAATCTTTGGCCTATAAAAATCAATTATCTGGTCGGTTAAAAATAGCGTCGGTATCTACGGGTAAATATTTGATGCCCTTTTTTTTATCTGGATTTATGCGGCAGCACGCTGGTATTGAATTATTGATGGATGTGACCAACAAAAACAAGGTTTTTGAGAGTTTAAAAAACAATGAAATTGACTTTGGACTGGTGTCATTTTTGCCGTCTCTTTTAGACGTAGATAAATTAGACCTTTTACAAGACAAATTATATTTAGTAGGTAAGCGGGAAACAAATCAACAAGACAATGTTACTGCCAAAAAAATGTTTGAAAACCTACCTATCATATTTAGAGAGGAAGGTTCAGGAACTAGGCAGGTGATGGAAAAATTTTTACAAAGCAATAATATAACCGTGCTACGTAAAATGGAGCTTACCTCTAATGAAGCAGTGAAACAGTCGCTGATTGCGGGTCTTGGCTATTCTATTATGCCGTTTATTGGTATCCGTAAAGAAATTGTAAGCAAAGAATTACAAATTATTCCTGTTAAAGGGCTTCCTTTAAAAACAACATGGAATTTAATTTGGTTAAAGGGTAAGAAATTATCGCCAACTGCTGCGTCATTTTTAGAGTATCTGCAAAAAAATAAAGATCAAATTGTTGCGGATACTTTTAGTTGGCACGAATAAGGTTAATTGATTATTTTACAAGATTAATTGAAGTTTATGCGTTTTATTTTTTGGATGATAAGTATGTTGTTTACGGTAACTGTTTTCGCAACAAATGAATTGGATACGATTCCTACTTTACAAACAAAAACTCCTTTTTTTAAAAATGCAGATACGCTCAATAAAAAAAGGTTTGCACTTGTTAATGGCACTTCTCTTTTAGCGCTATATGGGAGTTATCATTATATACAAAACGCTTGGTGGGCCGATTCGCGCAAAAGTTTTCATTTTGATGGAGGTGGGTCTAGTATTGCGCAGGCTTTTGATTTTGGAAGAGACGCTATTTATGCAAAAGGGTTAGATAAAATAGGTCATTTTTATGGTGCCAGAATTACGAGTGATATTTTTGCGCGTGGTATTAGATGGTCTGGTAAAACGGAGGCACAGTCATTATTGTGGGGTGGTTTATTAGGCACAGCCGTGCAAGGTTTTATTGAAATCAAAGATGGTTATTCGCCCACATGGGGTTTTAGTGTGTATGATTGGATGAGTGGTTCTTTAGGAAGTTTTTATCCCTACTTTCAGTCTAAAAGTAAATTCTTGAAAGCTGTAGATATCAAGTATAGTTATTATCGCAAGGATAATTACTATTACGATTTTATTAAGCGCGAAAGTAATTTTCAAGACGACTACATGAATTCTACATTTTGGCTCACCTATAATCCTCGCCGGCATAAGCCATCAAGTAAGTGGCCCAAATGGCTTGGTGTTTCTGTTGGAATAGGCGTAGATCACACCCTTAATAATTATTATATTAATATGCCTGGTGGAACTTCAGATTGGGGTAAAGGTGGGTATGAATTTTATTTGGCGCCTGATATTGATTTTAAGGGCTTACTTCCTAAAAAGCCTTTCTGGCAAACGCTTGCACACGTTTTAAATTATATCAAAGTGCCAACACCTGCATTTAGGTTAAGTAGGAATTCGAAGTTTATGCCTATTCATTTTTAACGCATGCCACGGCATTAATGAACCAAAAAAGGCGCTATAACACCCTGCCATATTTTATAGCCTTCAGCATTCATGTGTAGTTTGTCAGCAATAAAAATATGGGTAAGTACTTTTCCATTTGCATCTAGCATGCTGCTATATACATCAATATAGGCGGCTCTTTTTTGCTGCTCCATAAACGATTTAATTAGCGCGTTTCCTTTTTGCATGGTTGCTAAATACTTTTCTCTACTAGGGCTTGGCTTCATGGATATGAAAGCGATGGGGACTCTTTTAAATTTGGATCTGATTATTGTATAGAGTGTTTTAAATCTTTCCAAAACGGTATCAGCAGTTACAGAGCTAGACCCAGCTATATCATTTTCGCCACAATAAATGAGTATTTGTTTGGGTTTGTATTTGAGTATTACATCGTTTGCATAGTAAATCACATCTGTAAGTGATGATCCGCCAAAGCCTCTATTGAGCATGGTATGTGCTGGAAAATAATCTTGTACGTCTTTCCATTTTGTAAAACTTGAGCTACCTATTAATAAAACCGCATTTTTTGGTGGCGTAGTAATAGAATCTGTTTTTCTAAAAGCCTTGATTTCATTGATAAATGGCTGTGCTTGTACAGTGTAACATTTAATAATTAAAAGGAGTAATGCAATTTTTTTCATTTTAAATATTTAGTTATATTAAATATACAAATTCCACTCATAAAATTTAACATTCCAGTTTAGCGTTAATCCTTACTTTCGTCAAACGCTTAAAAATGAATTTTTTTAAAAATCTGTCATTACTTCTTGTAGTAATTTCTTTTTCTTCGCTTAAGGCTCAAGAATTCAGGCCTATAGACTCCATTTTAAAATTGCAAATACAAAAGCACAATACGGCAGGTGCTGTTGGTTTAATCATTAAAGACGGTGTGGTTTTGTATGACAAGGCATTTGGTGTTGCCAATTTGGCACAAAAAACGCCTATGACTCCACAGTCTATTTTCAGAATTGCTTCTCAAACAAAAGCGATTGTATCGGTAGCTTGTTTGCAATTAGTTGAAAGAGGGCTCATTCAATTAGATGACCCCATTCAAAACTACTTTCCTGCGTTTAAGAATCAAAAAGTAGTGTCTGGCGCTCCAGAACAAATGGTTCTTGTTCCTTTACAAAGGCCCATTACAATTAGAGATTTGCTTACACATCAGTCGGGTATTAGTTCTAGCGACGAATACCCGAAGTATGCTGCCTTATTTAAAAAGTTTAACCTCGATAAATCTTTAAGTAACAATTTTAAAACCCTTGCAAGTGAAGTGGAGCAAATAGCTCAAATGCCGCTTATGCATCAGCCTGGCGACCGTTTTAGTTATGGACTTAGTACCAATGTGATTGGTGCGCTTATCGAAAAAGTATCCGGACTGTCATTGGAAGTCTATCTACAAAAAAATATTTTTGATCCTTTACAAATGAAGGACACTTATTTTTATTTACCCAAAAATAAAGCGTCAAGGCTTGTAGAACTTTACTACAAAACTTCGGATACAACCCTTGCTACAGTTGATCCTGCTGTGTTTGATGCCAATTACCCTTTACGACAAAATAGCAGCTATTTTTCTGCTATTGGAGGACTTGTTTCAACAACACACGACTATGCCAAATTTTTGAGTTGTTTGCTAAACGGCGGCACAGTTAAAAATAAAAAAGTACTCAGTAAAAATTTAATTGATTCCTTAACCACCAATCAGTTGGGAACTAAAACATTTATTTTTGGAGGTTTCCCTTCTCTAAATAATTTTGGTTTAGGCGTTGGGTTAACCAGTAATAAAGGACAGGTTGTAAATCAGGCATCTGTAGGAAGTTATTTTTGGGGTGGTGCTTTTAATACCGCTTATATGGTGGACCCTACTAGAAAATTAATTACTGTATTTTTCTTTCAGCGCACGCCATTTGCACTATCCTCTGTACTATCTAGTTTAGAAAAAGCAACTATTAAAATTTTGGATCAAAAATAATCAATGACAGATCGTAGTTATCATAATCCGGAAGCTATACAGACATTTATTACACTAGCACTACAAGAAGATGTTGGTGATGGAGACGTTACCACACTATCTAGTTTTAACAACGATACCATTGGTGTGGCAAACTGTTATGTTAAAGAAAGTTGCACCCTCGCGGGCGTGTCACTAGCCATAGAAATTTGTAATTGCGTAGATCCGTCATTGCAAATACATTTTACCCATAAAGATGGTGATGTTATTGCACAAACGCCGGTATGTATTGGTCAAATAGCTGGTAAATTATCAAGCATACTTAAGGCAGAAAGAATTTTATTAAACTGTATGCAACGCATGAGTGGCATAGCCACTGTAACCAAACAATTTGTGGCCTTGGCTAAGGGTACAAATATTGCCATTTACGATACACGCAAAACAACACCCAATTTTAGACTTCCAGAAAAGTGGGCAGTGGCAATAGGTGGTGGTGTTAATCATAGGTTTGGGCTCGACGACCAAATTTTAATTAAAGACAATCATATTAAAGCTGCTGGCGGCATTTCACAAGCGTTAGACAACTGTATGCAGTACTGTAGTCAACAAAATTCTAGTATTCCTGTTATTGTAGAAGTGCAAAATGAACAGGAATTTTTAGTAGCTATTCAACACAAAATTGTAAACCGTATTTTAATCGATAATCACACACCCGAGTTGCTAGAAAAATACATCCATTACCGTAACAGCATGGCGCCAGATAAAAAATTGGAAATTTCGGGGGGTATTACATTAGACACCATTAAGCCATACTTAATTTCAGGCATTGATTGTATTTCGGTGGGTGCATTAACCCACCAAGTTAGATCCATTGATATATCATTAAAAATAGTATAAATGTTATTTGAGCAAGAAGTAAATAAAGTGGGGTATTTGAGTAGGTCTGTACCAGCAAATGTAAATTTAGTAGACGCGATATTGGCGCTCAAAAAAGAAAAAAATGCAACCATTTTGGCGCATTATTATGTTTCGGAAGATATCCAAAAAATTGCTGATCATATTGGAGATAGTTATGCGCTTGCCAAAATATCTAAAGAAATCAATACCAAAATGATTGTTTTTTGTGGGGTGCATTTTATGGCAGAAACCGCTAAAATTTTAAACCCCGCAGCTAAAGTATTAATACCTGATTTACATGCAGGATGTTCTTTAGCAGACGCTACGCCACTCGATGCTTTTGTGGCTTTTAAAAAAGAGCATCCGGATGCTGTTGTAGTAAGTTATATCAACTGTTCGGCAGAAATTAAAGCAGAGAGTGATTATATATGCACTTCTTCAAATGCAGTGGAAGTTGTAAACGCTATTCCAAAAGATAAAAAAATAATTTTTGCACCCGACAAAAACCTGGGTTTATATGTTCAAAAAGTAACGGGTAGAGAACTGTTGCTTTGGGAAGGTGCATGTATTGTGCATGTAAACATCTCGCAAGACAAATTACATCAGTTACAAATAGACAATCCAAATGCTGTTTTAATTGCACATCCAGAGTGCTTACCAGGCATATTAGATAAGGCTTCTTTCATTGGTTCTACCAAAGCGCTCATTGAATTTGTAACAGTGTCGGAACACAAAGAGTTTATTGTTGCTACAGAGGCGGGCATACTCTATAAAATGAAACAGGCGGTGCCTTATAAAAAAATTATTCCAGCACCTGCCCTAGAATCCAATAGCTGCGCATGTTCTGAGTGTCCGTACATGAAAATGAATAGCCTCGAAAAAATTTATAACGCGCTCTATTACGAGGTTCCTGAAATTACTATTCCGCCGTCTGTGCATGAACGTGCGTTGCGTGCATTAAATAATATGCTAACGGTATCGTAATGCAGTCCAAACATTTTGATACCATTGTTATTGGCTCGGGTGTAGCTGGCTTATCTTTTTTACACTACTACAAAAAGGCGCAAGAAGCTGCAGACTCTAGTAAAGCTGATGCGAGTCCTAATAAAAAATTGAGCATCGCTTTATTTGCAAAGTCAAATTTATCCAATACCAATACCAGTTGGGCACAAGGTGGCATTGCAGCTGTTGATACATCTAGTATACCAAATGCTGATTCTTTTGAAGCGCATATTTCCGATACAATGATTGCCGGTGGCCATACCAACAATGAGTTTATTGTTAGAAAAGTGGTGGAGCAGGGGCCTTCTTTAATGCAGGATTTACTAAAAATGGGGATGCCTTTTGATAGCAATAGTCACGAGCAAATTGATCTAGCACAAGAAGGCGGGCATGGTAAGGCGCGCATTTGGCATGTTAAAGATTATACGGGTAAGGCGTTACAACAAACACTCCAAAATAATTCAGTGGATGAACCGTCTGTTTATTTGCAGGAGCATGTTTTTGTAATAGGCATAAAAAAAGTTTCGGAATATTTATTTGAAGTAGATACTTATCATTTAAAAACAAAAATATGTACCACGTATACCACTCATTTTGTGGTGCTTGCAACAGGTGGAGTAGGGCAGTTATATGCACAAACCACAAATACTAATGTTGCAACTGGTGATGGTATTTATTTGGCACACAGCATAGGTGCTCGTATTCAAGATTTGAGTTTTATTCAGTTTCATCCCACGGGTTTATATTCGAAAAATGCAAGTATTTATTTAATTACAGAAGCATTAAGAGGAGCAGGGGCAGTGCTTCGCAACCATGCTGGCGAAAATTTTATGCCACGTTATGACAAGCGTGGCTCATTGGCACCACGTGATATTGTGTCGCGCGCAATTGTTACCGAAATGCAAAACGAAGATGCACCTCATTTATATTTAGATGCAACGGGTATAGATCCTGACATATTGGATTCACATTTTCCTTCCATTAAAACCGTTGTTAAAGAATTAGCAGGTATTGATATTGCTACTGATTATATACCTGTTGTTCCAACGCAGCATTATAGTTGCGGTGGTATTGAAGTAAATGAATTTGGTGAATCTACTGTTGCGCAATTATATGCTATTGGCGAATGTGCGCGTACGGGGCTTCATGGTGCTAATAGGCTTGCCTCAAATTCACTACTTGAAGGACTAGCCTTTGCTAAATTTGCAGCAGATCAAATTGTGGATGCGTGTATGCAGCAAAATTTAACTGCGGAACCACGTCAAAATCAAGCAGGCACTCAAAATAAATATGCTGTTTTAAAAATCGATAGAGCCGCTATCCAACATATTGTTAGCAAATACGCTGGTGTTGTAAAAACCACAAAAGGCTTACTAGAAGCGCGTTTGGCTATTACAGATTTGATAAAAAATGCAGCTGTGCTTGACATTTTTAGTATCGAAGATTACGAAACTACATGTATGGCTACTACTGCATTACTTTTATTTGACAACGCCATTATGCAAACAAAAAATGTTGGTGTTTATTACAATGCTTCTATTGCGTAATGCAAGTACATGTCATTTTCAAACGACATAGATTCTAATAAGGTAAGTGGAGCCGCGTTTAGAAGGGGTGTGTTAGTAGCAACAGCTAATCCTGCTTTTGCATTAGTATCTAATAATAATTTACTTCCTATAAAATAGTCAAGTTCATTCACCCAATTTTTAGATAATACATAAGAACTAAATACTGTACCTGCTTCCACTAAAACGCTATACAACCCATTTTGCAATAGTTGTTTGCCTAGTGTGTCTAATTCTATTTCACCACTCGTGTTAAATAGTGTTTCAATAATTTCTGTATTTGCAGGTAGTTGCGTACGCACATCAATCGCACCTGGCGCTGTTACAATAAATACTTTTGTTTCTGTTCTATTGTAAAATATTGGATGCGAAGATTGCGCAGACTCAAGCATGGTGCCCGTTCTATCAATAATAACAGCGTTAAGCTCGGCGCTGGTTGTATTAGGAATCCTGATATTTAACGTTGCCTGATCTTGTATAACTGTTTTAGCAGTAGATACTATAGCGTCAACCTCAGTTCTTATATGCGTGTGTAAATAAGCTCTACTACTTTCGTTGGTGATCCATTTAGAAGCGCCTGCATAGTCGGCAATTTTACCATCTAATGTTGCTGCCATTTTAAGGCGCACAAATGGTTTGTTGTTTTTTTGATTGGTAAAAAATATTTTATTTAAAGAAATGGCTTCTGGTGTTTCAAGTAGTGAAATATCAATCCCTTTTTGTTGTAATAACGAAAAGCCGCTTACATGAGGGTTAGGATCCAAAGAACCTACTATTACTTTTTTTATGCCTGACTTTAAAATTAAGTCGGTGCAAGGAGGCGTTTTTCCATGATGCGAACAGGGCTCGAGGGTTACGTATAAACTGCAGTTACTTAGATCTGCGGTTTTTAAAAGCGCTTCTTCTATGGCAAATACCTCTGCATGCTTTTCGCCCCATTTTTGATGGTAACCAGACCCAACAATGTCACCTTTTTCATCTACAACAATAGCGCCAACAAAGGGATTCCCTTTAATATCTTTTCTTTTGGCTTTTTTGGCTAAACTTAATGCTACGATTAAGTGTTCTAATGTTGTCATCGCTTATCTTTGCACCTCAAAATTAAAGAAATCGCTCCATGTTTACTGGAATTGTTGAATCAGCTATTATTTCAAGCATTGAAGTGCAGGAAACGGGCTGGACGCTTGCGGTAACAAGCGCCTCTACCACTGCCCGTGTTAAACTGGGGGATAGTGTTGCAATAGATGGGGCATGTTTATCTGTGATAGCAATCAATAACGACACCATGTCGTTTTTTGTGTCTACGGAGTCTATTTCAAAAACGATTATTAAGCATTACTTAAAGGGCAGCAAGGTTAATATTGAACTTCCATTACAACCTACAAGTTTTTTAGGCGGACATCATGTTTTGGGTCATGTAGATGATACGGCGCTTGTGCAAAATATTGTGGTAACAGATACGGCTTGGTTTGTAACAATCGCTTTTGATGCTTCTTTTTCAAAATATGTGGTGTATAAGGGTTCTGTAACCATTAACGGTGTTAGTTTAACAGTCAACAAAACAGATCAGAATTTGTTAGAACTGTGTATTATTCCTATCACACTTGAAAAAACCAATTTGAGTGCATTACAAATAGGAGACCAGGTTAATATTGAATTTGACATTTTAGCCAAATACACCGAAAAGTTGTTATCCAAATAATTATGAATCATTCGTTTAGTTCTATAGATACCGCATTAACTCATTTTACAAATGGAGGCCTACTTGTGGTGGTAGATGATGAGAGTAGAGAAAATGAAGGAGATATTGTTTTTAGTGCAGCGCAGTCTACACCTGCAAAAATAAATTTTTGCGCTACACATGCCCGTGGCCTTGTTTGCGTTGCCATTTCAAAAAATATTGCACAAAAATTAGATTTACATCCAGTACCTAGTAATGCTAAAGATCCTTTTAGTACTGCGTTTCATGATTCTATAGATGCTACACCAGCATTTGGTATCACTACAGGTATTTCTGCAAAAGAACGTTCTATCACTGCTGCGCATATTGCTAGTGATGCTAGTACGCCTAACGATTTTATTAAACCTGGGCATTTATTTCCGGTGGTTGCTAAAGAAGGCGGCGTTTTAATTAGGCCAGGTCATACAGAAGCGAGTGTTGATTTATGTTTACTCACCAATCAACCTGCTGCTGCTATCATTTGTGAGATTATGGATACGGATGGTAATATGATGCGCCGCAATGGTCTTTTTGAATTTGCAAAATATCATCAGCTTCCTATTATTACGATTCAGCAATTAATTGATTACCGAAAAAAGATACAATAACATGGAACTTATTTCGGAAGCGCAACTGCCTACAAAATTTGGCAATTTTATCATTAAGGTTTTCAAAAATCCGGATAGTTTGGTTGAGCATTATGTGCTTCAAACAAATGAATCAGATGATGTAACACCGATAGTGCGTATTCATTCCGAATGTGCTACTGGTGATATCTTTGGAAGTTTGCGTTGCGACTGTCAAGATCAATTACACGCTGCGCTTGCACTTATTGCGCAAAATAAAAATGGCGCTGTTGTTTATTTAAAAAATCAGGAAGGCAGAGGCATCGGTATCTCTAATAAAATTAAAGCCTATCATTTACAAGAGCAGGGGTTAAATACCTATGAGGCCAACGAGGAGTTGGGCCTTCCGCTAGATGCGCGTAATTACGACGATGCTATTTCTATTTTAAAAATACTCGGATATACTTCTATTACCCTGATCACAAATAATCCAGCAAAAGAAGAAGCTATAAAAGCGGCGGGCATTGCATTTACAACACATCATATAAGTGCTTCTGTTAATGCACACAACAAAGCCTATATCGATGCTAAAATAAATATTGGACACCACCACATAAAATTATAAGTTATGATTGCAGTAGTACAAGCGACATTTAATATCGAAATAACTGATTTACTAACGCAGGGTTGCGTTAACCAGTTAAATGCTACACAAACTCCGTTTGTACTATTACAATGCCCAGGCGCTGTTGAGCTTGTAGGTTATTCTAAAAAACTAATAGACACTAACAAATATGATGCCATCATTGTAATTGGGGCTGTTATTAAAGGCGATACCGATCATTACGAATATGTTTGCCAGTATGTAACTGAGGGCATGGCGGTACTATCTACACAGGCATCTATCCCGCTAATTTTTGGTGTTTTAACTACACAAACCGAAGAGCTCGCATATGAGCGTGCTGCTCTTGATAAAATGAATAAAGGCAAAGATTTTGCAGATACGGCTGTATTTATGATAGGTGCTTACGCAAAGGCGTAACAATTACATTACATTTTCATAACATTACGGAAACACTTAAGTAAGCTTTAATGTGCAGTTTTACGGCATTGGTGTTTTAATAGCCAAGTCAGTTATGTATATACTGCTTAATAAACAAATGGAGCCTACTGCTTACATCGAAAACATGATGATTTTAGATGCCACTAAGCAAAGTGTAATTGGTATTATTATTGGCGATTGTTTTTTTGGAAAAAAAGATCATGTAATTGGAAAGATATTTAAAGACCACGCATATCTCGTGAGTGGTGAAATTGTAGCGTCTGTAGTTCGCAACCCAAATTACAATAGCACTGCCCCAACAAAAGAGCAGACAGCTGCTGCCTGGGAAATTTTGTCGCAGATCACTAAACATACTTCCGACTGGATTATAGAAAAAAATAAATGGGCTTCTATTTCACTTGAAGAATCGTTATCTTAGGTTTATAAATTATTATATGATTCGGATTGTTATAGTGCTCATATGCTTGGTTCAATTTGCATCTGCACAAAATAAAAAAGTTTTATTCATTATCGCAGACGGCATTCCTGCCTCCGAATTTGAAAAAGCAAACAAACCTGGTTTTAACGCCATTATAGATAGAGGCGCCTATTTACCTTGTTATGTGGGTGGAGAAAAGGGTGGCGTAACCGAGTCTCCAACTATTTCTGCAGTAGGCTACAACTCACTATTAACAGGCACTTGGACCAATAAGCACGGTGTGGTAGACAATGACATTAAAAATCCGAATTACAATTATCCAACTATTTTTAAAGTATTTAAAGATCAGTATCCCAATAAAAAAATTGGTGTATTTAGTACATGGCTTGATAACCGAACTAAACTTGTAGGAGATGGACTAGCACAAACCAATTATTTACAAGTAGATTACCATAGAGACGGGTATGAGTTAGATACCATGCAATTTCCGCACGACAAAAATGCGAGATATATTCATTTAATTGATGAAAAAGTGGTTGCAGAAGCTGCGCATGTGATTAAAGACAGTGCTCCTGATTTATCTTGGGTGTATTTAGAATACACCGATGATATGGGTCACCGCTACGGTAAAAGTCCGGAGCTTGATACGGCTATTTCAATGCTTGATAAGCAAATTCAAAAACTAGTGCAGGCCGTTGCTTACCGTGAAAAAAAATTTAACGAAGAGTGGCTTGTTATCATCACTACCGATCATGGCAGAGACGCTCAGACTGGAAAAGATCATGGAGGACAGTCGGACGCAGAGCGTAATACCTGGCTAGTAATCAATCACCGTCCAAATCATCACGCTTTTGAAAATAGAACGGCTATTGTAGATATTTTTCCAACAATTGCTACCTTTTTAAATATCAAGTTACCCAAAACCGTGGCTGATGCCTTAGAGGGCGTTTCTTTATTGGATCCTAAATTTTAGAAACATATAACACTTGCACAAAAAAACATTTACTGCCGCCGATTTCGGGCCTGATTTTAAATGGGGAGTTGGCATGGCGGCTCCGCAAAATGAAGGTGCTGCTTTTGAAGATGGAAAGGGTTTATCTGTGTGGGATGTTTTTGCACGCAAAAGAAATACTATTAAAGGCGGTGCGAGACCTACTGTTGCCGCCGATTTTTACCACCGCTATAAAGACGATATTTTACTTGCCAAGGCGCTTGGCTTTACTGTTTTTAGATTTTCTATTGCATGGAGTAGGGTATTACCTGAAGGCATTGGAAAGGTTAATAAATTAGGAATCGATTTTTACCACCGCGTTATTGATGAATGTGTTGCAAATGGTTTAGAACCTGTTGTTACTATTTACCATTGGGACTTACCCCATGCCCTTGAACTGCAAGGAGGATGGACGAGTAGAGATATGATCAAGTGGTTTTCTAAATATGTAACGATATTAACGGCGCATTATGGTAATAAAGTAAAGCAGTGGATTGTGATGAACGAGCCTTTTGCTTTTACAGCGCTTGGCTATATGATTGGTATGCATGCTCCAGGAAAAATGGGCACTACAAATGCATTTCCAGCCATTTTTAATGCTGCTTATTGCACAGCCCAAGGTGGCAGAATTATTAGGGAACACTGCCCGCAGGCTATTATAGGTACTAGTTTTTCAATTTCAGAAACCAAGCCTTATACGAATAGCGACAAAGATATTGCGGCCGCAAATAGAGCCGATGCGCTCTTAAACCGTTTGTTTATAGAGCCTACACTAGGTATGGGGTTTCCGCAACTAGATCAATTTGATTTTTTAGATAAGTTACATATTGCCACCACAGCTTGGCGCTTTATTGATCAATTTAAATTTGATTTTGATTACGTTGGGTTACAAAATTATTTTTCAGTTACTATCAAGCACAACCCTTTGATACCCTATGTTTCGGCATCCGAAGTGAGTGCTAAACAAAGAAAAATGCCGCATACGGCAATAGGTTGGGAAATAGACCCTACAAGCTTTTACGATATGCTAAAAAGGTTTGGTAATTACGAGGGGGTCAAACAAATCATTGTAACAGAAGGTGGCGCTTGTTTTAAAGATCATTTGCAAAATGGAGTTGTAAACGATCAAGAACGCATCGATTATTTTAGATCTTATTTAGCGGCGGTATTAAAAGCCAAAAATGAAGGCGTTAATATTGGAGGCTATTACGCCTGGACGCTAACCGATAATTTTGAATGGGCTTATGGTTATAGTACAAGGTTTGGTCTTGTACACACAGATTTTGAAACACAATTACGCACCGTAAAAAATTCGGGCTATTGGTTTAGAGATTTTTTACAGGGCAAAGCTGTTTGATCCCTCCAATTCATCTACATTATTTTTGGTTGGTTGTAAAGCTTTTGCTTTTTCAATTACCATTTGTACCAGTTGATACGTGCTATACTCCAGTGTTAATGGTGTTGGAGCAGGCATGTCATACCACTTTGCAATATCTACAAAAAAGGTAGCGTGCATTTTGTCAACCACAGGTACGCCCAACTCTTTTAGCGCTGCTGCGTTGCATAACTGTTCGTATTGTCCTCTAATAGGAAGGCATAGTAGTTTTTTGCCTAAGTACAGGGCCTCTGCTGGGGTTTCAAATCCAGCACCGGTAATAACGCCGGCGCTTTCAATCATGCTTTTGGTAAACCCTTCATTTGAAATAGGCATGAACCTTATATTTTTTTCGATGGTTTCTGTTTTTACTTCTTTGGTAAAAACTTCAAACCTAATGCCTGGTACTTTATGTAATTGTGCTGTAATTACTTTTTTAGAATAATGCGATAAATAAACCGTTACATGCCCTTTATTGACTGGTTTGGCAGCTAAGATATCCGCTTTGATGACAGGGTTAAAAATACCGTTGTCATAGGCTTTAAAATGTAGCCCAATGTAAGCAGATGCAGCGCCATAATTTTGTAAAATCCATTCACCTATCCATTCTTTTTTTTGTGGGCGAGGTGCTGCACTACTTTTAAAGCTTGCTTGGTGTCCAAATTGAATGCTTGGTTTATTTTTTAGTTTGCATGCCAGTGAAGTGATGCATTCAAAATCATTGATGACAATATCATAGTCCTCTACTGGTAATGCTTTGGCTTCTTTCCAAATTCTTTTGATAGAAAACTTTTGCCACATTTTAAAATAGTTGAGCCCACCTCTATTTCCATAAAATAAGGATACGCCCCTGCTTTTATATTTTACTGGCAAACTGGTAGGTAAATGACTGTTTTCGCCACTCAAAAAAACATCTACTTGTCCATACTGTTGTAGATAGGGTAATAGTTCTACCGCCCTACTAATATGGCCATTGCCTGTTGCTTGAACTGCGTAAAATATTTTCATTTAATGCGCTATTAAACTATTGATAAATAAGGCTACGTCTTTTGTTAGTACGTTTAGTTCTGGTAATTTATTTTCTGCACTTGATATTGGCACTACTTTAGCAGCTTGTTCTTTTTCGTTGTATTGGTGTATATTCCATTCGCCATTTACATATTCTAGTGCTGTTAAATTTTCGATCCAGTCGCCACTATTCAAATACATCACTGACCCGTGCTCATTGGTTACCAATCTTTTTTGCGGCTGATGAATATGGCCACAAATAACATAATCGTAACCCTGTTCTATAGCAAGCTCTGCGGCTGTTTGCTCAAAATTCCCAATCCAAGACACCGCTTTTTTAACGCTATTTTTTACCTTTTTGCTAAAGCTCATTTTTTCTTTACCCATTATTTTAAGGGCCCAGTTGATAGCGCTGTTGAGCATAATTAAAAGGTCGTAACCGTGTCCACCAAGCTTTGCAATAATTTTGGCACTACCTTTAGTGGTGGCATCAAAAATATCGCCGTGAAAAATCCAGGTTTTTTTACCATTTAAATCCAGAACCACTTTGTCAGTGAGGGTAAAGCCACCCATTTCGAGGTCGGTGTAGCGGCGAAGGGCTTCGTCATGATTTCCCGTTATGTAATACACTTTGGTGCCCTTACTTAGTAAACTAAAAATTTGTTTGATAACCTGCATGTGTGCAGCTGGAAAATAATGTTTCTTAAACTGCCAGATATCAATGATATCACCATTTAATACCAGTACTCTAGGATGAACACTTTTTAAATAAGTAACTATTTCTTGCGCGTGGCAACCAAATGTGCCGAGGTGTAAATCACTAAGTACGAGAACGTCAATGTCTCTTTTTTCCATTAGGGTAGTTTGTCAAAGTAATAACTCTAATATGAACAAATCTTTACGCCTATGTTAACAAATTGTAACTTTAGAAGAAGGCTCGCTTAGATGCTTGCCTTGTTTTGTAATATCGCATACCATTAATTGAAAACATTATGCCAAAGTATTCTTACATACCTCGAGATTTAAGTTGGTTGAGTTTTAATGGAAGGGTGTTGCAAGAAGCCAACGACCCTTCTGTACCATTAAAAGAACGAATTCGTTTCTTAGGAATTTTTTCAAATAATCTAGATGAGTTTTTTAGAGTGCGTGTTGCCACCCTCAAGCGAATGATTGAATTTAAAGGCAAGGGCAAAAAGCTGGATATGCATTTAGAGGAGCACTCGCAAAGTATTTTAGATGAAATACAAACGATTGTTTTAGAGCAGCAAAACGAGTTTGTAAGAATTTGGAAAAATATTGTTAAAGACCTTAAAAAGCAAAATATAACCCTTGTAGATGAAAAGCATCTATCTAAAGAACAGCAGGCTTTTGTAAAAAAGTTTTTTGATGAGCAGGTGCGGGGTAATGTAATACCCTTAATGGTAGAGTCTATTGATCAAATGCCATACCTCCGTGATAAAAGTATTTATTTGGGTATTGTAATGCGTAAAAAAAATAGTGCGTATAAGAGTAAGTATGCATTAATTGAAGTTCCTGTGTCGGCAATTGGAAGGTTTGTAGAGCTTCCTATAAAAACCGGAGGTCATCAAATTATCTTACTTGAAGATATCATCAGGTATAATTTACCCGTTATCTTTTCTTATTTCGACTACGATTATTTTGAATCTGCTATTTTTAAGATCACTAAAGATGCTGAAATAGATATTGATAATGATCTAGCGAGTAATCTTATCGAAAAAATAGAAAAAGGATTAAAAAATAGACGTAAAGGAAAGCCTGTAAGGTTTGTGTACGATAGAGAAATGGATGCGGGCTTACTTGATTATTTGATTAAACGGTTACAGCTCAATCAAAAAAGTAATATTATACCAGGAGGTCGTATTCATAATTTTAGACACTTTATGGATTTTCCAGATTTGGAAATGGAAAAAAGTATCCGTAAAGCTTCGTTAATTCATCCTGATTTAGTTAAGAGCTTGCGTGTAACGGATGTGGTGTTACAAAAAGATGTGATGCTTCATTTTCCCTACCATAGTTTTAATTCGGTAATTGATTTACTCAGAGAAAGTGCAATGGATCCAGATGTGCTTTCCATTAAAATAACGGCTTACCGTTTGGCGCCCGCTTCAAAAGTGATCAATGCGCTCATTAATGCAGCTCGGAACGGAAAAGAAGTGACAGTTATGCTTGAAGTAAAAGCTAGGTTTGATGAAGAAGCCAATTTAGAGTGGAAAGACGTATTGGAAGAGGAGGGTATTACTGTTTTATACGGCATACAAAATATGAAAGTGCACGCAAAGGTTTGCGTCATTAGAAAGCGAGAAAAAAATAAAACGGTACAGTATGGTTTTGTAAGTACAGGTAATTTGCATGAAAAAACGGCGCGCGTTTATGGTGATCATTGCTTGCTTACTAGCAACCGCAATATCATGGCCGATATCAATAAAATATTTCAGTTTTTAGAACATCCCGAAAAAGGATATGGTCCACTTTTAAGTTGCAAAACGCTTGTGGTGTCACCTATTTCGATGCGATCAACGATTGTGCATTTAATTAACCAAGAAATTAAAAATGCAAAAGCGGGTAAACCAGCAGCTATCACCATAAAATTAAATTCACTCAGTGATGTCGATTTAATTAAAAAATTAAATGATGCAGCCGTTGCAGGTGTTACTATCAATATGATTGTGCGAGGTATTTTTTGCGCCTTGGTAGACCATAAAAAATTTAATGCAAAGCCTCGAGCCATCAGTATCGTAGATGAGTATTTAGAACATGCCCGTGTGATGATATTTAGTAATGGAGGTAAAGAAAAAGTATATATATCTAGTGCTGATTGGATGGTGCGTAATATAGATCACCGCGTTGAAGCGGCGGTTCCAATACTTGATCCTGCCATAAAAAAAGAATTGCAGGATATTATCCACATTCAGTTGCAGGACAACGTAAAGGCAAGGGTACTAGATAGCGCCTTATTAAATAACTATGTACCTTCGGGTTCTAAGAAAAAGATACGTTCTCAAATAGAGACTTATTTATACCTCCAACAGAAAACGAACCGTAAATAGTGAAGTTAGCCGCCATTGATATTGGAAGTAATGCCGCCCGACTATTAATTAGTGAAGTGACCAAACAGCCAAAGCAGGATCCCGTATTTAATAAAATTAATTTAGTGCGTGTTCCATTAAGGCTTGGCTTTGATGTTTTTGAAACAGGTGAAATATCTAAGGCCAAAGTTAAAATGCTGATGCAAACCTTAAAAGCCTATCAGCATTTATTAGAAGCCTATCAAATTAAGCATGTATATGCCTGTGCCACCAGTGCGATGCGGGATGCTAAAAACAGTAAAGACATTATTAGAAAAGTAAAACTTGAAACAGGCATCGAAATTAAAGTGATATCTGGACAGGAAGAGGCTTCTTTTATATATGAAAACCATGTAGCCGAAAATTTAGATTCGGATCACTCTTATTTATACATTGATGTGGGTGGCGGCAGTACCGAGCTAACCTTTTTTGCGAGCGGCGAACTTGTTTCTAAGGAGTCTTTTAATATTGGAACTATCCGGCTTCTTAAAAACCAGATTAAGGAAAAGACCTGGGATGACATTAAGGATTACGTGAAAAAAAACATCAAAAGTGCGCTTCCGTCCATTGCTATTGGGAGTGGCGGAAACATTACAAAAATATTATCTATGAGTAAGACAAAAGAGGGAAAACCCCTTAGTTTGGACCTGCTCAAAGATTACTACAAAGAGCTTTCAAGTGTTACATTAGAAGATCGGATGCATTTGTATGGCCTTAAAGAAGATCGTGCCGATGTAATTGTGCCAGCACTTTTGATATACATTCAGGTAATGAAATGGGCTAATATTGACGCTATTTATGTGCCTAAAATTGGTCTTGTAGACGGCCTCATTCACCACCTCTACGATAAAGTTGGTAACATTGCGTTAACATAGAGGTAACATTCTGTTAACACTGGCGTAACAATGCCATAACACGCCAAAAGTAGTTTTGCTTCATAAATGAAATACCCAGTGAAGCAATTATTATCTATCGTTTTTTTACTCGTAATTAGTAGTTCATTATTTGCTCAAAAATCTCGAATTAATGGTAAGGTTACCAACAGCAAAAATGAAGCTTTAGCAAGCGTTACCGTAAAATTATCGGGTGCAGCAACTGCCATGACCAGAACAGATGTGGATGGCCGTTTTTCTTTTGTAGTGGAAGCTCAAAAAAAATACACCCTAACTCTAAGTTATGTAGGTTACGCCGAAAAAACAATTGACGAAGTAACTGTTGCAAAAGCAGGTGATGAAGAAACCGTAAATATTATTTTAAATGAAGGCGGTAAAGTATTATCTGATGTAGCAGTTAAAGCTACCACTAGAACGGCTACTGCAAAAGGTGAAACAGTTAATGCCCTCATTACTTTTCAAAAAAATACCAATACGGTGGCTTCAGTAATTTCTGGTGAAGCAATTAAACGTTCTCCAGATAAAAATACGGGTGAAGTTCTAAAACGTACACCTGGTGCAAGCATTCAAGAAGGTAAATTTTTGATTGTAAGAGGACTTGCTGAGCGTTATAATTTAGCACTATTAAATGGTGTACCATTAGGTAGCACAGAGCCGGACAGAAAAGCCTTTTCTTTTGATTTGATCCCTGCAAATATGATTGATAATATTGTTATCAATAAAGCTTTTGTTCCTGAACTTCCGGGTGAGTGGGCAGGTGGTTTAATTCAAGTAAACACAAAAGATATCCCGTCTAAAAACTTTTTTAACCTACAATTTGGTTCTGGTTTTAATACCCAAGCTGTGCAAGGTAATTTTTACGAATATAAAGGCGGTAAAACAGATTTTTTGGGTATTGATGATGGTACAAGATCTTTACCTGCAACCTATACCACCAAGTCTCAATTTGATGCATTATCAAATGCCGACAAAACTTATATTGGATCTACCATGCAAAATATTTGGGCGCCTCAAGTTGCTAGCAGCTTAAACCGCTTAAATGGTCAGTTTCAAATGAGTGGTGGATTTACCAAAGATTTTAAAGGCACTAAAAAGCTAGGCGCCATTTTTGCTGTCAACTATAACAAATCTGCGAGATTATTAAAAGGCACCAACAGCGGATTTAACTTTATTGGTGATGGCACTTTTACCCCTGATTTTAATTTTAAAGATGATAGGTACAGCAACGATCTTTTATGGGGTGGTTTAGCAAATATTAGTTTTCAGTTTAACAACAACAACAAAATTTCTGCTAAAACATTATTTAATATCAATGCCACAGACTTTACTTCATTAAGAACGGGTGTTGAAGGTAATGGTAATCAGTTTTTTGATAGCACCAGAGGTTACGAATATGGTTTTAAGCAAAACACTTTTTGGAACTCTCAAATTGCAGGAGAGCACAACTTAAAAACAAATGTTTTAAAGTTTAAATGGTATGGTTCATTTACTTTACTAGATAGCTACACCCCAGATCAGCGCAGATTGTACTATTTAAAAAATAATAGTGCGGTTACCAACCCTTACACGGCTGTGTTATCAAACGTTTTATCACAAAAAAGTGGTAACCGTTTTTACCAAAACTTAAACGATTATATTTATAATGCAGGTGCAGATTTGGCCTATACTTTTAATGCGCTGGGAAGCAAGCAAACACTTAAAGGGGGCTACTCTTTTCAGGTAAAAGACCGTTTGTTTGATGCTAAGCCATTCTCTATTTATTTACCGAGAGATAATGCTGCAATACGTTTACAAGATCCATCAACAATTTTTTCACCAAGCAATTTTGGTAGAGGAGAAGTATACAGTAACTTATTAGCTTTTGATGCCATTAGAGGAAATTTATTCCGCTATTTAGCCAATACCATTTTAAATGCAGGTTATGTTCAAATGGACAACCAACTTGGCAATAAATTACGCGTTATTTGGGGTGTAAGGGTTGAAGATTATGATCAATTAATTGGAAGTATTTATAAATCAGATCCGCGTCATAACTATTCTAGAGTTACCGATTTCTTACCTGGTTTAAACGCTACATACAAACTTAATAATTTAACCAACATACGTTTATCGGCATCTCAAACAGTGGTAAGACCAGAGTTTAGAGAGCTAGCTACCTTCCAGTATTACGACTTTGATTTAAACGCAGCAGTGCAAGGACTTCCAACACTTGAGCGTACTAAAATTACCAACCTCGATTTGCGTTATGAATTGTATCCAGCTTCTGGCGAAGTGATTACGTTTGGTGCTTTTTACAAGTACTTTGATAAGCCTATCGAAATGGTATACAATTTTGGTGCAGGTGGATCAAGTGTATTCAATTTTGCAAACCCTAATAGTGCAAATGCATATGGTGTTGAGTTTGAAATCAGAAAGAAATTAGATTTTTCTGAAGCCTTTAAAAACTTTACCCTACAAGCCAATGGTTCTTATATTAGTAGTCGTGTGAAAGATGGTAATTTAGCGCTTGATAGACCATTACAAGGTCAGTCACCATACCTTATTAACTTTAGTGCACTATACGATTTACCTGAAAAAGGATTTACAGCAACATTATTATATAACCAAATTGGTCGACGTGTAACATTTGTGGGAAGTTTAGATCAGCCAGATATTTATGAATCTTCTCGTCCTGTATTTGATTTTCAGGTAAGCAAAAAATTCGCAAACAACAAAGCCGAGTTAAAGCTTAATATCCAAGATATTTTAAACCAAACACTTTATTTCTACCAAAACCCAGATGGCAATACAAGACTGGATAAAACGAAAGATCCATTCCGTTTAAGCCGTCAAACAGGTACAAATATTGGTATCAGCTTTGCCTATTCACTATAATCATTATAAAAATTCTTAAAAACAAATAAAAATGAAAAAGTCGATTTTGTTAGCAGCTGCCTTTGTTGCACTTATTGCTACAAGTTGTAGAAAAATTGAAATGGATGGTGGTACGAGTGTTATCCAACAACCTACAACACCTGGTGTTCAAACCATTATTCTAAAAGGTCGTATCGATAAGGATACTGTTTTAAGAGAAGGTAACAACTATATCTTAAGTGGTATCGTTTACATCGTTAATAATGCAACATTAACAGTTCAACCTGGTGTTACTGTAAAAGGTGACTACGTAGGTGCTAACGTGGCTGCACTTGTAATTACCCGTGGTGCAAAAATTATTGCAGATGGTACGCAAGAAAAGCCAATTGTATTTACGTCTAATTCGCCTGTTCCTCGCTCTGGTGACTGGGGTGGTATTGTAATTTGTGGTAAAGCACAAGTAAATACAGCCTTTACAGGTACTGGTGGTGGCACTGGTGTATTACAAGTAGAAGGTGGTATTGACAATTCATTTGGCGATGGTTTAGCAGGTGGTGGTGCAACGCCTAATAACGCAGACAACTCTGGTATTTTACGTTATGTAAGAATTGAGTATGCAGGTTATGCATACCAGCCTGATAAAGAAATTAACAGCTTAACATTGGCGGCTGTAGGTAGCGGAACAATTATTGATTACGTACAAGTTACTTATGCAAAAGACGATGCGTTTGAGTGGTTTGGTGGTACTGTAAATTGTAAGCACCTTATTGCATACAAAACACAAGACGATGATTTTGATACAGACAATGGCTATAGCGGTAAAGTTCAGTTTGGTATTGCATTAAGAGATTCTACCATTGCCGACATTTCTCGTTCAGAAGCTTTTGAATCTGATAATGATGCGGGAGGATCTTTAAATAGCCCACAAACGAAAGCCGTGTTTTCAAACATGACCGTGATTGGACCAAGAGCTACCCTTGCTAACAACGGTAACAGCTTATACTTAGCTGCTGCACACGTTAGAAGAAATACAGGTATCTCTATTTATAATTCTATATTTTTAGGCTGGCCTGCTGGTTTATTAATTGATGGTAGAAACGGTAGAGCTGTTCAACTAAATGTAATGGATAGCACTGTACGTTTTAAAAATAATATCATTGCTGGTTGTGGTCCTGTATCTGGAACAGATGTTACTTCATATAATTTTGTTGGTGCAACAGGTGCTACTTGGACAGCAGATTCTGTGAGAACTTTTTTCTCAAATACTGCATTTAGCAATAGAGTATTAACCAGTGTTACCGATGCAAAATTAATTGCACCATTTAGTTACAGCGCACCAGATTTTATTCCTTTTGGTGGTTCTAATGGTAATCAAGATATTTTAAATGGCGCAAGTTTTACAGACCCAAGTTTAACTACAGGATTTAGCTTGGTTAAATTTAGAGGCGCATGTGACGCTGCGGGTGTAGATGCAAACTGGTGGAAAGGTTGGACCAGATTTATAAATCAATAATTTGTTTATAAGGATTTTATAAATTTTGTTTAATAAAAGAGGCCCCGAATTTTCGGGGCCTCTTTTATTTTTATGGAATCTTGTTATTTTTGCGCAGAAAAATTAATGATTGAATCTTTCAGGTTTTTCGAGTGGATTTGTTTTCCAGTCAGGGTCGTATTTAACGAACATGCTGAGCCATAAAGAGCGGGACAGTCTCATCAGGAGGGGCTGCACTGCAAAGAGCAGCACAAAAGCCGTTCCCATCCAGTAGAACATGCGGTTGTCATCGATTTCAAATGTCATGCCTATTAAAACTTTCCAGGCCACAAAAGTGGATACAATAAATGCTACCGATAAGGCGTAGCTCACATAGCCGGTGCCGTAATAAAAGCCTACCTCAATTTCGGTGGGCTGACCACATACCGGGCAGTGTTTGTGCATATCGGTATTGGTTTTAAATTTATAGGCTTGCTGGCTCTGAAAAATATCTCCTTCTCTACAACGTGGGCATTTATTGGTAATGACTGCCGGAATAAAATATTTGGTTAGTGGTTTTGGCATAATGCTTGCGAATTTGTGCGAATGATGCAAAGGTAACTTAATTGTTTGCTATTATCTGTTTATAGAACAGCTGCCGCCGCCATAGCCGCAGCCTGTTTTTGTTTTAGAGGCGTAAATGCCAATTGTAATCATAAGCACACCAAAAATGGCGGGCATCCAGTCTTTAAACTGCCATGCAATTACTAAAAACATACCACCCATAATTAATCGGATAATGAGTACAAAGTCTATTTTTTGAAGTAAGCGTATCATAACATTAGATTTAGATACAAATTTCGGGGTAATTATTTGCCCGAAACGTGACTTTTGTTACGCAGGACGATTCAACTATATTTGTTACATATAAATGGCAGGCGCATGAGCATTTCAGAAATTTATGACATTTACGTTCAGTATCCGAGTGTTGTAACAGATACCCGTAAGCTAAAGGAAGGTGACTTTTTCTTTGCTTTAAAGGGGCCTAATTTTAATGCCAATACCTTTGCTTTTAAAGCCATCGAGGCGGGCGCTGCATACTGTGTGGTGGATGAGCCGCTCACTACCATTGCGGCTTATTACGAAGGAAACAACGAAGCGCAAAAAGATGCTGCTCTTACAAAAATGATAGTGGTGGAGGATGTGCTTACCACGCTGCAAGCATTGGCTGGACATCACCGCAGTACTTTTGAAATTCCATTTATAGCCATTACCGGAAGTAACGGCAAAACTACCACCAAAGAACTGGTGTATGCGGTACTAGCTTCTCATTTTAAAACCTATACCACGCAAGGAAATTTAAACAATCATATTGGCGTACCGCTCACTATTCTTAGCATTAAAAAAGATGCACAAATGGCGGTGATTGAAATGGGCGCCAATCATCAAAAAGAAATTGAAGGCTACTGTGTATACACAAAACCAACGCATGGCATTATTAGTAACTGCGGTAAAGCACACTTAGAAGGATTTGGGGGTGAAGAGGGCGTAAAAAAAGGAAAGGGCGAACTCTATAGTTTTTTACGTGGTCATAACGGCACTGCATTTGTGTATACCGGATATGATTATTTAAATGAAATGAGCGCCGGCATACAAAACATTGTTCCATACATCGGTGGCGAAATACAAAGTAGCGAGCCGTTTTTAACGGTGGCAGCAAAAATTAACGACACCGCTACCACAGTTCGTTCGCAACTAGTGGGCTCCTATAATTTACCTAATATATTATGTGCCTTAACAATTGGAAAACATTTTGGTGTACCGGAACATAAAATGGTAGAAGCTATAGAAAATTATGCGCCATCTAATAGCAGATCACAGCTTATTACTAAAGGCACAAACACCATTATATTAGACGCTTACAATGCAAACCCTAGTAGTATGAAAGTGGCTATCGAAAATTTTGCAAAACTAGCAGGTGACCATAAAATTGTTATGCTAGGCGCCATGATGGAACTAGGCGATCATTCTAGTGCAGAGCATTTAGCTTTACTAGAACTTATTGCATCCTATTCATTTACACATGTGGTGCTAGTAGGGGATGATTTTTTAGCGCATCAAAACGCGTTACCTCAGTTTATTTATTTTAAAAATACACAGGAAGCAAAAGCTTGGCTCGCGGAGCAAAATCCCACAAATGCACAGCTATTAATTAAAGGATCGCGAAGCATGCAAATGGAAACGGTGCTTGCATAAGCGCATAAAAAAACCACCACTAAATGAATAGTGATGGTTCTTTTTTATTTTCCTTTCCTTTCCTTTTTAACGTTTGTTCTTTTTGGTAGGCATAAAGATACCAGTTTTAGCTTTTTTAGAAGTTCCTTCCGAAGAACCGTAGTGGTTCATGGCGCATCTAAAACCAATGGTGTTGGTACTTTGATCTTCTTCTAAAAATCTTCTAGCACCTGGGCTTAACCAGTATGCACGATCGTTCCAACTAGCACCTTTTACTACACGAGACTTATCTGAAATAAGTGTAGTTAAACCATAGTTGTATCCAGCGTTACTTGCAGAGTCGCCATCTAGGTGGTTCACTGCATAACCTTTTTGGTAGTTACGACGGTTTACAAGTGATGAGTCAGATTCGGTCTTATAAATGATACGACCTTTGTCATCTCTTAAATTTCCTTCGCCTCTAGCAAAATCAATTTGCTTGAATTCGTTACCTCTAAAAATATTGTAATCGTCACCATCAATAGCTGTCATTGGGCGGTACACATCGGCAACCCACTCACTTACGTTACCTGACATATTGTATAATCCGTATCCATTAGGAGTATATGTATTTACTTCGGCAGGGATGGCAGCGTTATCGTTTAATCCACCAGCTACACCCATGTTATCACCGGCACCACGCTTAAAGTTAGCAAGCATAGAACCTTGGTAAGAACCTTTTTGAGTGTAACGAACGTTGTCGTAACCATTGTTTTTCCAAGCATAAATTTGCTTATTGGAAATTAATTCTTCACCACGTTTGTTGCTCTTAGATTTACGTTGAGGGTTAGCAGCGATATAACCATAAGCCGCATATTCCCACTCAGCCTCGGTAGGAAGGCGGTAGTCACCAAATAAAATACCATCTTCAAAACTTACTTTGGTACGTGGTCTACCTTGCGCATCTTTTAAAGGATTGCTTTTTTTAGTTGCGTCTCTACCAGGTGTTGCTTGATATTCACCCAGTAAGTAAGCTCTTGTATTAAAGTTATCCTGACCCGCTCCGTTTAATGTTTTTTTGATTTGATTTTTTGGATCTAGGTAGCTGCTTTTCATGAGGGATAATTCATTTACGCGGTCGGTACGCCAGATACAATAATCGGTAGCTTGTTTCCAGCTCACACCTACTACAGGGAAATTATTGTAAGAAGGGTGACGGAAATAATATTCAACCATTGGCTCGTTGTAGGCAAGTTCTGAACGCCATACGAGTGTGTCAGGTAAAGCTTCTGTAACAATGCTGTCCATACCTGCGCCTCCAAATACATTGGTAATCCAATATAAATATTCGCGGTAGTGAAGGTTGGTGACTTCAGTTTTGTCAATAAAAAATGAGTTCACCGTAATTCTGCGCTGGATATTATTCCAATCGCCCATTACGTCTTCTTGAGCGGCGCCCATGGTAAAAGTACCTCCTTGTACAAATACAAGGCCTGGAGCTGCTTTAATATCTTTAGGTTTTGGCACGTTAAAATTGCCCATCGATTTGTCGTTGTAATTCCAACCAGTAGCCGTAGAAGTTTGCGGCTTTTTCTTAAATGGATTACATGAAACAACAGCACCTGTTAGGGTGGTGAGCAACACTAAATTGCGAACTGTTTTTGTGAACTGCATATACTTATAAATTCAATAAAAAATTGATTCTAATTTACCTCTGCGAATATATAAGATTTCCGTCAACTTAAGGGTAGCTTAAGGCTTCATCTTGTTACAAAAAGCTTAAGATTTGGGGCTAGGGGGGTGATTTTGACCCTATTTTGTGATTTTTTTAAGGGAAAGGTCCGCCTGTGGCCTTGTATCAGTAGCTTTGGCATCAAACTTTGTTATACTTGTATCATGGGTAAACCCGGGCGCTATAGTTGGCTGATTTTGCTTGTTTTTTGGGCCTCGATAGGTTCCAAAACAGCTATTGCCCAGGTAGGTATTTTTAGTAAGGGAGCCTGGGGTAAAATAGGGGTTACGGCAAGAGGGGTTTACAAAATTGATATGGCCGCGCTAAATAGTATGGGGCTGGTGCCCGCTGGCGGGGTGATAGCTTCTAATAAAATCAGGCTTTTTGGATCTGGGGGTGCTATGTTACCAGAAGGTGTGGGTGAACAAAGGCAAAGTAGTTTTACTGAAAACGCTTTACTTATAAATGATGGTGGCGATGGGATATTTAGTGGGCAAGACTTTATTGTTTTTTATGCGCCGGGTCCGCACAGGTGGCATTACGATAGTAATAATGACCGGTACAATTACGTGCAAAATTTATATTCCGATACTGCATTTTATTTTCTAAATGTAGATGGAAATTTAGTCGGGAATGTAGGGGGAAGTGCTAAACGTGTTGGCGCCGGTAATGCCGCGTACGTTAATGCCACGGCGGGTTTGCGCATCACAAGTTTTACAGATAACTGGGTGTACGAGAAAGACAATATTAATTTACTTGCTTCCGGAAAATTGTGGCTCGGTGATGCGTTTAGTATGGCGGCTGGCGGAACTACTACCCGTAATTATGTGGTGGATATGCCCGGCATTGTTAGTACAGATAGTGTTACTTTAAAAGTGTACGCTGCTGCTAGAAGCATTGGTGTGCCTGCAAATTTTGCTGTCCGCGTTAATAATAATTTAGTGCAAAACATAGGTCTTCCGGCTGTTAGTGGCGGCTTTTTAGATACCTATGCTAGTTATGTAAGTGCTGTTAGTAAAGTTGCTGTGGGTACAAATCCTTTGCAACTGAGTTTGCAATTTAGTGCAGGCGGTGGTGGCAGTGGTGTTGGTTTTGGTGCCGAAGGTTTTTTAGATAAAATAGAATGCACGGCTACAAAAGTGCTGAGTATGAGTAGTGCTAGTAGCGGAAGTGGCGGTGGCGTTGGCGGCGCACTTTTTTTTAGAAGCGGAATTATTGGCGCTTCGCCCGCGGCGTTTGTATTAAATGCTGGTGGTATTCAAAACTTTTCAAACACAACGGTGCTTGATGTAACAGATATAGCTACGCCTAAAAAAATAGAAGGAAGTTTTAGTAGTGGCGCATCTTCCGAATTTGTTTTTAATAACGATGTTAGTACTCCGCGCGAATATGTAGCGTTTACGCCTTCACAAATTTTAGTGCCTGCATTATTTACATCAGCGCCCAATAATAATTTGCATGCGTTGGCACTTGATACGGCAGCTAATTATTTAATTATTACGCATCCTAGTTTAGTTGTGGCGGCTAATAAATTAGCAGCTTTTCATGCCGCGCAAAAGGCTGGGATCAAACCGATGGTAGTTACTACAACGCAGCTGTATCAAGCGTTTGGGAGTGGGTCGCCAGATCCGACTGCTATTAGAGATGGGGTAGCATTTTTTGCAAGGGCGTATGGTGTCTTGAGTAGTGTTGGTGGCGGAGCTGTTGCGCAAAAGCAGTTTTATGTTTTGTTACTTGGCGCGTCTAGTTACGATTATAAAAACCGCATTAGTAATAATATAAATTTGGTGCCGGGTTATCAGTCAAGTGCATCACTAGATCCATTAAGTAGTTATACTAGTGATGATTATTTTGCGCTGCTGGACAGCAGCGCAAACATTAACATAGAGCCACTACTTACAAATATTAGTGCAACAAATACAGGGGTAAATATTGGTCGTATTCCTGCAAAAAATGTGAGTGAAGCAAACACCGTTATTGATAAAATCATTAACTACCATAGTGCCCAGAGCCAAGGCCCATGGCGCTTACAGGAGCGTTTTATAGCCGATGATAAAGATTTTAATTTACACGTGCAAGACGCAGAAGCAGTGTCTGGTGCAGGGCAAAAAGCAAACGCTTTATTTAATCAGCAAAAAATATATTTAGATGCTTATCCACTAGTGAGTGGGAGTGGAGGTGGAAGGTATCCTGCCGTAAATGAAGCGGTGGTAAATGCATTTAATAGTGGATCGTTAGTAATAAATTATAGTGGACATGGCAATTATTTGCGCCTTGCAGATGAAGCTATTTTTAGTAGTACTGAAATTCCACTCATTAATAACGCAAACAAACTACCACTGGTTATTACTGCTAGTTGTGATTTTTATCCGTACGACGATCCTACAAAAAAATCTTTGGGGCAGCAGTTATTGTTTGGTGCTGGGAATGTTGGCGCGGGCAGCTCTAACGCTGGCGCTAGTGGTGCCATTGCGCTACTTACGACGCCGCGATTAGTTTTTGCGTACAGCAATAAAATTATCAATGAAAATTATTTTGTTGCAGCACATAAACCGGATGCAAATACCGGATTATTACCAACATTAGGCGAGGCGGTTAAAAACGCTAAAAACCTTACCGTGCAGCAGTCTCGTGATTTTATCAATACCAGAAAATTTGCACTGTTGGGTGATCCTGCTATGCGCCTAGCGTACCCAAATAGTAGTATTGTTTTAGATAGTGTGAATTCTAAAACTATTGGCGCAAATGATACGCTTGTATCTGGTAAGCTCTATACATTTAAGGGTAGCGTTATGGCGCCGCGCAGCGGCGCCATAACGAGCACAAGTATAAACACATCATTTAACGGCACACTTTACTTTACACTCTACGATAAACAAATTACGCGCACCACACTCAAAAACGACGCGGCTACGCCAGCTGCAAACTATCATGCGCAAGAAAATATTTTGTACGCTGGACTAGTGAGCGTAGCGAACGGGAAATTTACCGTTTCCTTTGTGCTTCCTCTCGATATTAGTTATGCGCCAGGCAAAGCAAAAATTAGCATGTATGCGCAGCAAACTATTAACCCGGCATTACCCACGCAAACTTTACCGGATGCTGCGGGAGTAGACACTAGTTTTTATACCATGGGTAGCGGCGCGGTAATCACAGATAAAGTGGGCCCTGTCATTGATCTATTTTTAAACGATTATAATTTTAAAAATAGTGGACTCACGCATTCGGATCCGGTATTACTAATAAACCTGCAAGATGTTTCAGGCATTAATACTTCTAGCAGTGCTATTGGGCATGATATTATTGTAACGCTCGATAACAATCCAGCCACTACGCGCACGCTCAATTCGTTTTATCAGGCCAATATTAATACCTATCAGTCTGGTACCGTTAGATATCAACTTCCTACTTTAACGCCTGGGCCTCATACTTTAAAAGTGAGGGCTTGGGATAATGTCAATAATTCTAGCACCAGAACATTAGGGTTTACGGTGGCCGCAACAGCCGGGAGCAGCGGCGCATCAGGCGGCTCCGGTAATGGCAGCGACATGTCTCCACTGGTGATAGACAAGGTTATTAATTTCCCTAACCCTTTTACCAGCCAAACCACTTTTTCGTTTGAACATAATTTTCCAGGGCAAAACATAGAGGTAAACCTGAGTATTTATACGCAAAATGGTAAGCTTCTGAAACAAATTAATAAAACCGCTAATACAAATGGCACCCGAAATGTGCAAATTACTTGGGACGGGACAGATGCGGCAGGTTCTAAAATTGCAAGAAATGTATATATTTACAAAATACAAATAAGCGCTGCGGGCACTAATTACCAAAGCTCCGGTAAACTTATTTGTTTGTAAACTAACTTATGTACTAAATGTTTTGAATGGTTTAAATTTTACATTAAAAATTTTACTGGTTTCTCACAAAACATTTAACTATGTCTATACTTCACGCAACGTATAAAACTGCCACAAAATTCTTTTGTGTAGTAATTGCAATAACCACCATTAGCACAACAGCAATCGCACAAGCCGATTCTATCAACATTGTGTCTACGGCGGTTCCATTTTTGCGTATTTCTCCGGATGCGCGTGCGGGTGGTATGGGTGATGTAGCTATTGCAACTTCTCCGGATGCCAACGCATCTTTTTGGAATATTTCAAAAGTTAATTTTGCTAAAAAGCGCAGCGCCATTGCAGTTAACTACACACCATGGTTAAAAGATTTAGGTTTAACAGATGTGTATTTAGCAACCGTTGCGGGTTATCATCAACTCGATGATGTGCAGGCCGTTACTGGATCACTTCGTTTTTTTAGTTTAGGAAATATTCAGTTAACAGATTATTCTGGTAATTTATTAAACTCTGTAAAACCTTCGGAGTTTGCAGTAGACCTGGGTTACACGCGTATGCTGAATGAAAAAATGAGTGTGGGTGTGGCGCTTAGATATATTAATTCACGACTTGTTGTGGGTGATGTGGGAACGGGTGTTTTATACAAAGCGGGTAACGCTGTTGCTGCGGATGTGTCGGTGTTTCATGATGCAACCGATGAAGGTGAAGGTTTACGCTGGGGTGTAGTGCTTTCTAATTTGGGAACAAAAATTGGGTACACCAACGATGCAAAAAATAAAGATTTTATACCTGCAAACTTTGGCGCAGGGGTTTCTTATACCAAAGATGTAGACGGCAGCAACAAAATTACATTTGCATTAGACGTAAATAAATTATTGGTTCCTGCAGCGCCTACTGCAACAGGCGTGTATAGTGTAGATTCTGCCAATTTAGCGGAATACCGCACGGGTGGTGTGGTTGCTAGCTGGTTAAAATCATTTAGTGATGGAACGGGAGTTGGAAAATCTATGCAAATATCTGGTGGTGTAGAGTATGCGTATAACGAACAGTTTTTTGTTCGCGCTGGATATTTTTATGAAAACAAAAACCGCGGTAACAGAAAATACGCAACTGTAGGTGCAGGCTTTAAACTCGATTTTATGGATATTAATTTATCGTATCTGATTCCTTCTGGAGCGGGCATTACGCGCAATCCATTATCCAATACCATGCGCCTGGGCGTTGCTTTTAAACTTGGTGAATAAGACACACTGCGTGTGCCACAAGGCCCTCTTGGCGGCCTACAAAACCCATTGTTTCGGTAGTAGTTGCTTTAATAGAAACATCATTTATGCCAATGCCTAAAATATTTGCAATGGTTTCTTGCATGGTGGCAACGTAAGGTTTAATTTTTGGCGCTTCTAAACAAAGTGACGCGTCTATGTTTCCAATCGCATAACCCTCGGCTTCAATTAACGCGCGTGTTTTAGCAAGTAAAATTTTGCTATCAATATTTTTAAATTCAGAGGAGGTGTCCGGAAAATGAACGCCAATATCTCCAAGGCAAGCGGCGCCAAGTAGTGCATCGCAAATAGCGTGTAACAATACATCGGCATCGGAGTGGCCCAGGGCACCTTTGTGGTGTGGGATGGTAACGCCACCAATAACCAAATCTCTACCTTCTACCAGTTGGTGAAAATCAATGCCGTAGCCAATGCGTAGTTTCATGTATTTCAAATTGTGTTTCAAAGTTACGTTTTTATATCTTTACCGGGTATGAAGCAGCAGCCTGTTATTGCCGTTATTGGACTTGGATATGTGGGACTCCCGCTGGCAGCTGCGTTTAGTGCTAAGTACCGGGTTATTGGATATGATATCAATGAAGAACGGATAGCGCAGTTAAATGATGGAATCGACGCTACTCATGAAGTGGCGCCGGAGGTAATACAGGGTGCAATAAACTCAGCAAGTTTAACCCTCACGCACGATCCAAACCATTTATCCGAAGCAACTATTTTTATTGTAACCGTTCCAACACCACTTACATCAGATAATTTACCTGATTTAAGTTTTTTAACCGCGGCTAGTGAACTTGTAGGAAAACATATTAAGCCCGAAGGCATTGTGGTATATGAATCTACGGTGTATCCAGGTTGTACCGAGGAGGTTTGCGTGCCGGTGGTGGAGAAGCATAGTGGACTTGTTTTTAATGAAGGTTTTTTTGTGGGCTATTCGCCAGAAAGAATTAATCCTGGAGATGCACTTAGGCCATTACAATCTATTGTAAAAGTAGTGTCTGGTAGTACGCCAGCTGTTACCGAGCAGCTTGCAAACTTATATGGATCCATTATTACTGCGGGTGTATTTGCAGCTTCTAGTATTAAAGTGGCTGAAGCTGCAAAAGCTATTGAAAATGCGCAGCGCGACGTAAATATTTCTTTTATGAATGAGCTTGCGTTACTTTTTGATGCATTGCAAATTGATACACAAGAAGTACTTGCAGCGGCGCGCACCAAATGGAATTTTTTACCCTATAGCCCTGGGTTGGTGGGCGGACACTGCATAAGTGTTGACCCGCATTACCTTGCGTTTAAAGCAAAAGCAGTAGGGTATGAGCCGCATGTTATTTTATCTGGAAGGGCAGTTAATGAAAAAATGGGAGTGTTTGTTGCGCAAAAAATTATTACGGCACTAGCCACAAAATTTAATGGTAGCATTGCAAATAAAACTGTGCTAATAGCAGGTTTTTCTTTTAAAGAAAACTGCCCCGATACCCGCAATACCAAAGTAATTGATATTTATACAACGCTTGCTGTTGCTGGGTTACAGGTGGGTGTGTACGATCCTGTGGTAGATGCTGTGGTGGTGCAAAAGTCTTTTGATGTTTCGTTAACGACCAGTGATCAATTAGCAACACATTACGACGCCATTATTTTAGCGGTCCCTCACCAGCAAATACTTGCAAGCATTAATTTTGAATCATATAAAAACGCAGGTTCCTTTATTTACGATGTAAAAGGTGTACTGCCTAAAGCTATTGTAGATGGAAGGCTTTAGTTTTTACAGCTCAATAGAAATAAGTTCTTGACCTAGCTTGTGTAAAGCTGTTTGAATTTTTTTAGCGTGAAGTGTGCGCGGCTTTTTAAGACCTGTAGCATAATGCTGAAATTGTTTTTGATTAATCCCTGTAAGTCTTTCTAGTGCTGCATTTGTGAAGATGCCTTTATAGTATTTTAAAAAACTTTCGGCATCTAGTTTATATGTGATTGAATATTCTTGCTTTTCTTTTTTATTGTATTTATCGTATAATTTTAAAGAAGTTAAAATAGATGTTTTAGCTTCCTCAATAGTGTCGCCACCTCCGTAAATGCCTTCTGCATTTTCTGCGTAAGCTGTATACATGTCTTTTGTTTTTTCTATAATAATTTTGATGTTTTTCATAGCGCACTATTTTAGTTTCATCTCTTTTACAATCTTGTGTAATATTCCCATTCCTACTTCTTTACTACCATGATAGGGAACAGGGTATCTCTGTTGATCTTTTTCATAGATGTAATGACTGCCTTCTGCTTTTACGAGCTTCCAATTATTTCTTAAGATCTTGCGGTGAAGCTCAGATGATTTCATATTGAAAAGGCTTAACCGCGCTTAAAGGTAGTAATATTACTACCTTTAAGCGCGAATGTTTTGGGTAATTGCCAAAAAAATTATTTCTGGTTTTGTAAGGTCGCCAAATAACCCCAGCGAAAGGCCCAATTGGGTGCGATTTGCGGGGAATGCATAATTTCCCCGCTTGTTCAGGATTTTGCGCCAAATTTTAAACAACGAATGACATAAAAACTTAATAAGTTTTTCGCCGTTTTTTAATTGAGTTTCACTGAATTAGCTATATATTTGCAGGAGTTGAGTTGATAGCGTAACATTTACCCCCCCCAACGTCTATTAACTTGCTAATAATCAATTAGTTGCGTGTGTAAAAATTAACCTATCCCCCCTAGTTAATGTTGCTACCGAGGATGGGTATTTTATTTTTAGCACTAATCGATTAACATTTTACTTGGTCTAAGCGGCGGTAAGCTACTAATTGGCGGCTGCTACTTGTGACTGAGAGTGGCGAAGCCCTGCGCCGGAAGCAACATTAACATAACTTAACAAAGAAATCAACAATATTTTATCCCCCCAATTTTTTAAACCATACTTGTACATGCAATTACAACAACTCTTTAAAAAAATAGTTTTAGTAGCCTTAACTTTTTTGCTAGTAGCTACTACAGTTACTGCGCAGGATTTGTTTAAGGGCAATAATCTAGCAAATGTTAAAGTAGATCAGTTAACCGATGCAGATATTGCAAAGCTTAAAGCGCAGTTAACCTCTCAAGGGTTAACTATAGATCAGGCAGAGCCAATGGCTATTGCAAAAGGGATGAGTGCTGCAGAGTTTGCAAAACTTAAAGCCCGTGTTGCCGGTGCAGCAGCTACCACAGGAACAAAAACAACTAAAGCACCAGAAGGGCGCACTAACAACCCAATTGATACTGCAGACACTGAAAACTATACGCAAAAGCAACCTAAACCACTTATCAATCCACTAATTTTTGGATCTGAACTATACACCGGTGTTGCACCAAGTTTTGAACCCAATATGTCACTTGCTACGCCGCTTAATTATGTGCTTGGCCCTAACGACCAAATTGCTGTTAGCGTTTATGGCGTTCAAGAATACAGTGGCGATTTACTAGTAAGTGCGGAGGGTAATATTAATATTCCTAACGTAGGTTTAATAAGAGTTGCAGGCTTAACCATAGAAGCCGCTACACAAAAAATCAAAAACACTATGGGTAATACGGTATATACTTACCTCCGCAGTGGTGGAAGTAAAATATCTGTAACCCTTAGTAAAATACGCACCATAAAAGTAACCATTATTGGTGCCAACCGACCAGCAACCTACAGGCTATCTAGTTTAGCGACTGTATTTAACGCACTTTATGTGAGTGGTGGTCCAACAGCATTTGGATCTTTTAGAGAAATTGAATTACTCCGCGATAACAAACTATTTAAAAAAATAGATTTGTACCGAATGCTTTTAAATGGAGATCAATCGGATAATGTAGGTCTAAAGGACAATGATGTTATCAGAATACCTAGTTACAAAACAAGAGTATCTATAGAAGGCCAAGTAAAGCGCCCAGGTATTTTTGAAGTATTACCAAACGAAAGTTTCGCTAACATCTTAGCTTTTGCTTCTGGCTTTACAGATACTGCCTACCAAGCCAGTGTTAAAGTATTTGCTCAAACAAACAAAGAGCGCCAAATTAAAGATTTACAACAAACTCAGTACAATACTTACCAACCTCAAATGGGGGATGTATTTGTAGTAAGTAAAATATTAAACCGTTATATCAACCGCGTTAAAATTGCAGGTGCGGTATACAGGCCGGATGTGTTTGAACTTACTAGCAATTTAAAAGTTGCCGACCTTATTCGTAAAGCAGATGGTTTAACAGAAGACGCTTACACCGGTCGAGCGCAAATTATTCGTTTGCAAGAAGATCTTACTAGATCTGTAGTAAGTTTTGATGTAGCTAAAGCACTTAATGGTGACGCTACTAACAATATTTTACTTAACAGAGAAGATGAAGTGATCATTACTTCTAAACTAGATTTAAGAGATTCTTTAAACGTATACATACAAGGTGAAATACGAAAGCCAGGTTCTTTTGAATTTACACAGGGCCTTACCTTAAAAGATTTGATTTTACAAGCAGGTGGTTTTACCGATGCTGCATTTAAAAGTATTGAAATTGCGCGCTTAATTAAGCGCGATAGTATCGAGCAAAAAGATTTTAGAGCCGCAGAAATTATTAGTACCGAGGTGGATGGTGACATAAGCACCGCCGCTGCAAGTATTAAGCTTACTCCATTTGATGTTGTTACGGTTAAACGAAAAGCGGGTTACACATTACCAGAATCGGTACGTATATCTGGCCAAGTGCAGTACCCAGGCCCATATGCATTAAGTGCACGTAACGAGCGCGTTAGTGCGATATTAAAGCGTGCAGGTGGCTACACTCCAGATGCATACGTTGAGGGCGCCTATTTAGTGCACAATAAATCAGCCGAAGAAAAAAAGCGTGAAGAAGAAAATATTGAACGCGCAAAAAAAATATTAAAAGATTCTAGCGGGCTTGCGCAATTAGAATCAGAAAAAGCAACTACGTTTATTAAAGTGCCACTTAATTTAAATGGTATTGTTAATAATCCTGGATCAGAACAAGATCTTGTATTAAAAGCCGGTGACGAAATTTTTATTCCTAAATATGATGGTCAAATAAAAGTTGGTGGTGCGGTATTACTTACTACGCAAGTACCTTACAGCAAGAACAACAGTTTTGGTAATTACATAACTGCAGCCGGTGGTTATAGTGCCGATGCTATTAAGCGCAAAGCCTACATTGTATATGCCAACGGAGAAGCTGCTAAGTCTAGCAAGTTTTTATTTTTTACGTTCAGGCCCAAAGTAAAACCAGGGTCTGAAATTATCGTACCAAAAAAGGAACAAGGTAAAAAGGTAAGTACTGGTGAACTTATAGGTATTAGTAGTTCCATAGCATCACTTGCTGGTTTAATTATAGCCCTGTTAAGATTATAAAGTATCCCCCATGCAACAAAATACAAACGACATACAAAATATAGCAGAAGATGAAATTTCTTTAAAAGAACTCATCTTAAAAATTAATGAATGGTACCGTTTTTTAATTTCTAAATGGATAGTGCTGGTAGCTGCTGGTATTATTGGCGGCGCCATTGGTGTTGGTTATGCTTTATTTACAAAACCCGAGTATACCGCAAGTTTAAGTTTTGCCCTAGAAGACGAAAAATCCGGTGGTGCTGGTGGATTATCCAGCGCACTAGGCCTTGCTAGCAGCTTAGGTATCGATTTAGGTACCAGTGCAGGTGGTGCTTTTAGTGGGGCTAATTTAATTGAGCTCATGAAAAGCCGTAAGATAGTAGAAAAGGCTTTATTAAACCCAATCACTTTTAATGGCAAAACGCAAAGCTTAGCACAGTACTTTATATATTTTAACGAGCTCAATAAAAACTGGTCCGAAAAGCCTGCACTAAAAAATATAGTTTTTGAAGTAGATGCTGACCGCTCCAAATACACTTTACAACAAGATAGTATTTTAGGAAATTTATATGCTTCTATCGCTGGCGCCAACGGACTTTTAAGTGTTGCACAAAAAGATAAAAAAATATCAATTATAAATATTGAGGTAAAAAGTACCGATGAGCTTTTTAGTAAAGTTTTTACCGAAAGTATAGCACAAGAAGTGTCTAGCTACTACATAGAAATTAAAAGTAAAAAAGCTAGGCAAAACATGGAAGTACTCCAACACCAAACCGATAGTATTAGAGCCGAGCTTAATGGCGCTATTACGGGTGTTGCCGCTGCCGCTGATAATACATTTGGTTTAAACCCTGCTATGATGGTGCGTAAAACACCTGGAACACGCCGTCAGGTTGATGTGCAGGCCAATACGGCAATTTTAACGCAGCTGGTAACCAATTTAGAAATGGCAAAAGTGAGCCTTCGTAAAGAAACGCCACTTATTCAAGTAATAGATAAACCCATACTTCCACTTAAAAAAGAAGGGGTAGGTAAATTAAAGTCGTTAATACTCGGTGGCTTTTTAGCTGGATTTTTAACGGCACTTATTTTAGTATTTAAAAAAATACTTGCAGGAATACTCGCAGATTAAACTAACTATTATATAACTAATAGCGCCCCCACTATTATGTTTTCACGCAAAAAACAATTTATGCTTAACAAAATAAATATTGTTCCTCGCTGGATCATATTTGTTATTGACCTAGGGGTTACCACAACGGCATTATTTCTTGCTTTTATTGTAAAACAAAATTTAACGCTTGTTGGAGTTAATTGGGAGAGCTTATTTACAACAGTAGCTATCATGCTTATTGTAAATGCGTTTGTATTTACAACCATTAAAACCTATGCGGGTATTGTGCGCTATACGGGTATGCAAGATGCACTGCGTATTGCGGTATCGGTATTTGCGTCTAGTGTGGTACTCTATTTGATTTCAATTATTAGTAGTCCTATACAAAACGATTTAGTACTTAATAACGTTGTTATTATTGTATATGCCACGTTTAGCTTTTTAGCCCTTTTAACGTATAGGGTAGCTATAAAGTTTGGTTTTGCCTATTTACGTTCTTATAAAATGAAGCGCAAAACGGTAGTTATTTTTGGTGCTGGTGAGGCTGGTGTTGCAACAAAAAGAGTATTGGAGCATGATGGTCAAAATCATATTAACATTTTAGCTTTTGTAGATGATGACCGTAAAAAAACAAAAAAGGCCTTAGATGGTGCGCGCATTATTAGTTTTAATGATCTTGCTTCTTTGGCCGCAGAAGAACCTATCGATGAACTTATTATTGCCTCCTTTACCATAACTGCAAAGCGTAAAAACGAGCTTGTAGACTTTTGTTTAAATCATGATATTAAAGTACTAGTAGTACCCCCTTACAGCAACTGGACTGAGGGTAGTTTTTCTAGCCGTCAATTACGTTCTATAAATATTGAGGAGTTATTAGAGCGCGATCCAATTCATATTAATAACAATCAAATACGCGCTCAAATAAAAGGTAAGCGTGTACTTGTTACCGGTGCTGCCGGATCTATTGGTTCAGAAATTGTGCGTCAGCTTATGCATTATAGCCCCGAGCTTATAGTATTATGTGACCAGGCCGAAACACCACTCCATACACTAGAACTTGAATTGCAAGAAACGGGTAAGACCGTTAATTGTATTTCATACCTTGCTAGTATTACCAACGAGGCGCGCATGCGCCAGTTGTTTACTAGTTTTAAGCCGCACTATGTGTATCATGCTGCTGCTTATAAGCATGTACCCATGATGGAGCTTTGCCCCACCGAGGCTGTGCGTAACAATGTTTTAGGCACGCAACTTATTGCAAACTTGGCCAACGAATATGGTGTGGAGCGTTTTGTTATGGTAAGTACCGACAAGGCTGTTAACCCTACCAATGTTATGGGGGCTAGTAAACGCCTTGCCGAAATTTATGTACAAGGCTTAAGTACACATAATACTAACACAAAATATATTACTACGCGTTTTGGTAATGTACTAGGTTCTAATGGATCTGTTATTAATAGGTTTAAACAACAAATAGAAAAGGGTGGGCCTATTACGGTAACGCACCCTAATATTACGCGTTATTTTATGACCATACCTGAGGCTTGCCAGTTAGTATTAGAGGCTGGTAGTATGGGTAATGGTGGTGAAATATTTGTGTTTGATATGGGACAACCAGTGGCAATCGCCGACCTTGCTAAAAAAATGATTCGATTATACGGTCTTATCCCAAATATTGATATTGATATCGTGTATAGTGGACTCCGCCCTGGCGAAAAGCTGTTCGAAGAACTTTTAAACGATGGCGAAAACACAGGCAATACTTATCACGATAAAATAATGATTGCCAAAGTACGTGAGGTTGAGTTTTTAGAAGTGTCTAAACATTTTAATGAACTAGTTACACTTGTTAGTGCCGAAGAGAGTGACATGTACCTAGTTGCTAAAATGAAAGAAATGGTGCCTGAGTTTGTGAGCAATAACAGTGTGTTTGAGAAGCTTGATATGGGAGGGAAAGTGGTAGGAATGGATTAATTTAATAAAATACAATAAATTGAAAAAAGCAATTATAACAGGCATTACTGGGCAAGATGGAGCGTATTTGGCAGAATTCTTATTAAATAAAGGATACGAAGTACATGGCATTAAACGACGTTCTTCTTTATTTAATACACAGAGAATAGACCATATATATGAGGATCCTCATACTCCACATAGGCATCTTCATTTGCATTATGGGGACTTAACCGATAGTACTAACCTAATTCGTATTATTCAAGAAGTTCAACCTAACGAAATTTACAACCTGGCTGCAATGAGTCATGTGCAAGTAAGTTTTGAAGAACCTGAATATACGGCAAATGCAGATGGTATAGGTACACTTAGAATTTTAGAAGCAGTTCGTTTATTGGGATTAACCAAGAAAACAAAAATATACCAAGCGTCTACATCGGAATTATACGGCTTGGTACAAGCAGTGCCTCAATCCGAAGCCACTCCATTTTATCCACGTTCTCCCTATGCTGTTGCAAAACTATATGCTTACTGGATTACAGTAAACTATAGAGAAGCTTATGATATGTACGCTTGCAATGGTATTTTGTTTAATCATGAGTCTCCACAAAGAGGAGAAACCTTTGTAACAAGGAAAATTACAAGAGCAACAGCTAAGATTGCTTTAGGAATAGACGGTTGTTTGTATTTGGGGAATTTAGATGCCAAAAGAGACTGGGGACATGCCAAAGATTATATCGAAGGAATGTATTTGATTTTGCAACAAGAGAAACCCGAAGATTTTGTTTTAGCTACTGGTATTACAACTACTATTCGTGATTTTGTAAAAATGAGTTTTGCAGAGTTGGGCATTGAACTAGGATTTAGAGGTAAGGATGTAGCCGAAGAAGGGTATGTTGTAAAAAATACTGGTGAATACAAATTGGATGAAGGAACTGTGGTTGTAAAAGTTGATCCTAAATATTATAGACCAACAGAAGTTGACTTATTAATTGGAGATCCGACTAAAGCAATGACTCAGTTAGGATGGAAACCTAAATATGATTTAGCAGCTTTGGTTAAAGAAATGGTAGCAAGCGATGTATCCTTATTTAAAAAGGAATTATATATTAAACAAAGCGGATTATAATCATGGAGCAAACTGCTAAAATATATATTGCTGGACATAGCGGAATGGTAGGGTCAGGGTTAGAACGTAAATTAAGAAAAGAAGGATATAACAATATTATTACAAGAACTTCAAGCGAATTAGATTTAAGAAACCAGCAAGCAGTAAATGATTTTTTTGAAAAAGAAAAACCAGCATATGTAATACTTGCTGCAGCAAAAGTAGGAGGTATACATGCCAATAATACTTATAGAGCAGAGTTTATTTACGATAACTTAATGATTGAGGCGAATATTATTCATGCAGCTTATTTGAATAAGGTTACTAAATTATTATTTTTAGGTTCATCTTGTATTTACCCTAAAATGGCACCGCAGCCATTGAAAGAAGAATATTTATTAAGTGGCTATTTAGAGCCAACAAATCAACCTTATGCCATTGCAAAAATTGCAGGTATTGAAATGTGTGAAAGCTACAGGTCACAATATGGCTGTAATTTCATTTCAGCAATGCCTACCAATTTATATGGAACAAACGATAATTATCACCCAGAAAATTCACATGTTTTGCCGGCATTAATTAGAAGAATTGTTTTGGCAAAAAAAAATAGTGAACCAACTGTTACCATTTGGGGTACTGGAACGCCTAGAAGAGAGTTTTTACATGTTGATGACTTAGCAGATGCATGCTATTTCTTGTTACAAAACTATAATAAAAAAGGCTTGGTGAATATTGGATGTGGTACTGACATTTCCATTAAAGAATTGGCAGAGTTAATAGTTGCAGAGGTTGGCTATGATGGTCAACTAGTATTCGATACAACAAAGCCAGATGGAACACCAAGGAAACTTCTTGACGTGAGTAAAATAAGTGATTTGGGGTGGAAGCATTATTATGATTTGCAAAAAGGCGTTCAAAAAACGATTAAAGAAGTTATAAATGAGTTAAATTTTGAATAAGGCAAAGATTACTTTTAATGCTTTATCTGCAATTATCCAAGTAGTAATTGTAGGGATAGTGTATTTAATTCTCTATAAATATGTTTTAACTCAAATTGGAGTTAAATTATTTGGTGTATGGTCGCTAATAATAGCCACCACATCAGTTGCTTCTCTTGCAAATCTTGGAATTGGTTCCAGCATTGTAAAGTTTGTTTCAACATACAGCGTAAGAAAAAGGAAAGATTTAATAATTAAATTAATTTTTACTTCACTAATATTCATATTGACGACATACTCGTTAATATCATTGATAATATATTTTTTCGGCATACGTCTATTGCACTTCATTATTGAAGATGATTATATAAATATAGCTATGACTATAATGCCTTTTTCATTAATTTCATTAATACTTAATGCGACAAGTTCTGTTTTTAATAGTGCTATTGATGGAATTCAAAAAAATTATATAAAGAGTAATGTTATTATTTTAAGCTCAATTATTTTATTATTTCTAAGTATTTTATTAACTGCAAAATTTGGGATACTAGGACTGGTTTATGCACAAATTGGCCAGTCAATATTTGTATTATTTTCAACAATATTTTTCTATATAAAATTATTTCAAATCTCACTTAAATTTCGATGGAATTGGGATAGTGCAATTTTTAAAGAAATAATCAATTATGGTTTAAAAGTTCAGGCCGCGTCGATATTAGAGATGACTTTTGAACCAATAACAAAATTTCTACTCGCAAAATTTGGAGGCTTAACTATGGTGGGTTATTATGAGATGGCGTCTCGACTTGCCGTACAGTTGAGAAGTCTAATTGTAAGTGGTATTCAAGTGATAATTCCTGTAATTGCTGAAGAAAAAGAGAACAACCCTAGTAAAATTATAAATATTTACTTTAATCTATTTTCAATTGTTTTGTATTTGAATATTTTATTGGTAACATTTATTATAGTTTCGGCACCAGTTGTTTCCTTAGTATGGATTGGCCATTTGGAAAGTATATTCGTAAATATTTTAATTATAAGTTCAACATCAATGTTTTTCAATATTTCTTCTTCCCCTGCTTATTTTTATTATATGGGGGAAGGAAAACTTAATTGGATAGTTAAATCAATTTTAATAAGCTTTTTAGCAAATATTTTATTAGGGTATTTATTAGGCTTAAATTTTGGAGGTATTGGTGTCGTTATTGCATTTAATATAGCTTTAGTTTTACACGCAGTATTATTGTTAAGTGCATTTCATAAATTCAAAGAAATAAATATACGGGATTTAATTTCTCACAACGATTTGAAGTTATTTTTCAGTTCAATAATTTTCATTATTTTTTCAAATTATATGTTTAATTCAATTATAAACAATAGTAGCACATCAATGCAGATTATTTTATATTTATTAAGTTTGTCTGTATTTGTGTTTTATGCATTAAATAATAATACTTCCAAAGCCTTAAGAACTCTAATATTGAAATTATTTATGGGTGTCTATAGTAAAAATGGTTAATAGATGTACTAAATCATTTATGACATTAGTTGAATTGTGTTTTAATTAAAAAGTATTTAAGGCAATGGAGCCTTAATGAAAATTCTTAGCTGCTAATTTTTACTGATTTTTTATCTTAATTAGTTATCTGACAATTTTAAGCTTATTTAATTACATATTTTAAGAAGATTAAGATATATATCAAGGTTT
>JBANFS010000002.1:0-275753 GCA_037975885.1 Bacteroidota bacterium | reverse complement strand
ATTTGTAACCATTCATGCTCAATGTGGCCCCAGTAATTGTTAACGATGCAGTGCTTGCTCCTGAATATACGCCAGTATTTGTCACATCAGTATAGGTTCCGCTTGGCACTTTAACCTGCCATCTGTATGTTAAATTAGAACCTGTTGCAACTGCAGTAAATGTCGTATTAAGTCCATCACATACTGTTAGGTTGGTTGGTTGTGATGTAATTGCAGGTCGTTCAAGAACAGTTATTATTCTTGTGAATGCATTCGAAGTTCCGCAGGGGTTAGAAACAGTTAATGTTAAAGTGTAGTTTCCTTTAATTGTTAAACTCGGAACAGTAAAATTTGGACTAGCGGAAGTTGTTGTTGTATTTATTTCAGTAAATCCTGCAGGGCCTGTTAATCTCCAATTATAGGTTAGCGTGCTGCAATAAGTTCCAGATGTTAGAGTTGAAGATTTATTGACTACTAAAAATGGATTGTTTGATGGACAAATTGTAGTATCTAAATTTCTGATATTATCAACATCAATCAAAGCAAAATTTGCAGCATTTGCTGGCGGTGCTGCTTCAATGCAAACCACTGTTTCGTATGGCGCTGGTGTACAACTATAGGTTGTCCCTCCTGTAAATGGGGCGAGCTGAATGGTGTGATTTCCGAGTGGTAAAGAACTTGTTGTAAAATTAGTTGAAATAGAGGCTTGGACACCATCAACAAACCAATAATATAAAACATTTGGTGTAGTACATCCTGCTACTGTTTTTGATCCTTGCGGACTAATAATAGATGTATTTGTAAAAGTAAGTGGAGATCCAACGCAGCCTTTTGTTGGGCCGGTATAACTAATTCTTGGTTTAGGAAAAATTTGTATTGGTGTGAGGGCCTCTTGAGTTTGTGAGCAATTTGATGGTTCCGCAACAGTCATTGAGGGGCCAAATGAGTTGTAGATTGTTTGTCCAGAAGCAATGACGTTTTTGCCACAAGAACTCTCGGAATATGGGTGTGTTAGAAGTCCGGCTTTGTCAATAATGTCTTGAATTGAAGTGACATAGTTTGCTGTATTATCATCCCATTTTGCAGTATAAATATTTCCTGGATAATTAAAATAGGCACTTCCTACTCTTGTAGGGTCTATGTCTGTTTTAAATGTAAAAATTCCAGGTGAACCTAAGTCGTAGCAAACAACGTTTAGCAACGCCGAAAATGGAGCTGATAAATCATTGTTCATGAAAAAATATGCTTTTGTGGAAATTGTATTTGATTGTGTTGCGTCAGTTATTGTTTGAAAAAATCGGTAATGTACTTTTTGTGGACTACTTGATAATTTTAATTTCTGATTTGCGGTTACTGTTACATTTTGATTTTGGGTCGCAAAGGCATCGTTGTTGTATGCAGGAATCGAAGTGCCATCAAATTCATTTTTGATCGAGAGTGTTACTGTATTACCCGTATTATTTTGTACAAAAACGTCATCTAGTGATGCGACGCATCTTCCATATAAACCAATACCACTATTGACACTATAACTGATAAATGGACTTGCATCCGCTGGTGTTGTAAATGTTTGGTTTGTAGCATTGCCGTTGGTGCCCGTTGTATTTTGAACAGTAATGGAAAATCCACTAGTTGCTGTTGCCAATACACCACCAGAGCCATCTATTGCAGTAATTTTTAGCTTGTATGTAGATGATGCTGTAGCATTTGCTGGAATTAACCCATTGATAAAAGTAATATAATGTGTTTGAGCTGTACCAATTGCTGTATTAGATGCTGTTGAATTGAAATTTCCGTCAGGATCAGAAAGGTAAAGATTAAATGTTGTATTATTAACTGGGAAAGCTCCCGCTGGAGTAAAAAGAGCAGCAATTGAGGATCCCTTTCCGTATGCCCCAGTTGGGATTGTTTGGAATGAAATTGATCGAGGCGTTGTTTGCGCAAGTGCACACAACGATATCAGTATTCCAATAAAAAATAAACTAGACTTTTGTAATGTCTTTTTCATTCAGCACTATATTAATTTCTTAAATAATTATTTTGGTGTGGATTCAATTACCACAGGATAAATCGGCACTTTAATTTTCTTAATTGATCATTGTTTGGATCATCAAACAGCATCATTTTTAAATTGAGTTCTAACGAACCCGCGCCCGCTCTTGCAAGTCTCAACTCCGACGTGGTAATGTCGTAGTTTAAGCCCACTGATAAGTTTCCTTTTTTATAACCCACATAAGGAGCGAAAGAATCTTTGAAACGCATGAAAGCGCCAATTTGAAATTCGTCTCCATCTTCGTCAATGTAGCCATTTATATTTCGGCCGTATACAATACCAAGTGTTGTAAAATTGCTTGCTTCTGATCTAGTGTGAGCAAATGAACCATATAAACGGTTTTCATTTTTATCGCTTAATGAAATACCCCCATGAGCTGTTAGACCTGGAGGAATGCTAAATGAAAGATTGTTGTTGCTGCTTGTAGGTCTATTTAAATGTGAGCCTGCAACACCTATATAATAGCTAAAGTCTTGTTCTAAGTAGGAAAGTAAAAGGCCTGCACCGTAATCAAAAATATTGGACGAAAAACCAAATCCTTCGCCACTGGGTATGCTGCTATTGTATCCAATGTATGGAGCAAATTGAGATTGAAAAGTTAGTTTGGTGTAGTCTAGTAAATATGAACGGTAGCTCATTTGTGCGCCAAAGCCAAGTCTTAAACTACCTGATTGGTCAATGGCTTTGTGAAATGCAAAATTTCCTCCTATTTGTGTTTGCTTAAATCCGCCATCATTTGATTTGTCATAAACTGCGAGTATTCCAACTGCCGCTATATCGTTTGCCCCAATAAAATTATCTAATACTCTAACCTCGCCATTAAATACCCCTGTAACGTAAGGGTAGGCTACATTGCCCCATTGGCTTTTAAAGTTTGATTGAAAACTAGCACGTCCATTGAATAAACCATTGGTTGCAGGATTGACCATTAAGGGGGCCGAATAGTTCTGCGTGAACGGAATCATTTGAGCGCCGGCTATTGTGTACCACAATAAGAAAAATGCAAAGCAATACTGCTTCAAGTGGGTAAACTTGATAGGTTTATACATACTTACTTTTTTTCGTTTTGGGTTAGCCCATCCACAGGCTTGGCCCAAACAAATTATTGAAACAAGGATGGCTGGGGGGGATAGATAGCCACTAGTTCAATTTCGAGCATTAAAAATAGCCGAATTAAGTCTAATTTAAGTACAAATACCCTAGAAAAAGGTGGAATTTAACGCATGAATTAGGTAAATATTGTATGTATAAGGCCAAATTAATCAGAATACTCAAATTTTTAGACATTTTCAAACATTTGTTTCGGCTTATTGTTTAAGTTCTATAAATCAGCTTTTCATGAAAATTGCACAAAATTTTGCCTTTTTTGTCCTTCTTCTAGGCCCTCTTTTTGGTTTGGGCCAAGCCACTGGAAAATTAAGTGGTACTGTATATAATAAAAAAACACAGCAAAGGGTACCCGGCTTAACGGTACAGGTGATCCCTGGAAATACGAAAACGGTTACTGATAGTTTAGGAAATTTTAGGTTCTCACAGTTAAAGCCAGGTGCCTACACAATCGAAGTTTCTGGTGTTGGATTTAAAACAAAACAGCTTAATAATATCCCCGTTACAACTGGTAATGAAAATAATATTCAAATAGAAATTGAGGAGCTGGTGAATCAATTATCAAATGTTACCGTAACCAGCAGGCGTAGTTCTGCAAGAGCCGCAACACTAGAAAGTCCATTAAGTATTCAGCGCTTAACAACAGAAGATATAAAAAATAACCCAGGAGGTTTTTTTGACATTAGTAGAGTGATACAATCACTTCCTGGTGTTGGGGGAGGTGCCGCAGGTGGTACTTTTAGAAATGATATTATCATTAGAGGTGGGGCGCCAAGTGAAAATGTTTTTTATTTAGACGGGATAGAAATCCCAATTATTAATCACTTTGGAACGCAGGGTAGTGGTGGTGGACCAGCAGGTATTTTAAATGTTCTTTTAATTGAGGATGTTAGATTAAGTACGTCTGCATTTGATGCTAAATATGATAACGCACTTAGTAGTGTGTTTCAGTTCAAACAAAAAAACGGGAATCCCAATAAATTTCAGGGTAACCTTCGATTGAGCTTAACCGAAAGTGTGCTTACGCTTGATGGGCCAATGTCTAAAAAAACAACGTTTGTAGCATCTGCTCGAAAAAGTAGTTTAGGTATACTCGCAAACCTTCTTAACTGGTCGTTTTTGCCAAACTATTCTGATTTTCAGTTTAAAACAACCACTCGAATCAACGATAAAACAACATTAACGTTTTTAGGTGTTGGTGCTATTGACAGGTTTAAATTTATTACACCTGATAGCTTAACTGCCGAAAATCAGTACGTATTAAGCAATAGTCCAACTATCGATCAAAATAGTTACACGATTGGCGCAACCATCAAAAAACTTATCCCAAAAGGTTATTGGAATTTAAGTGTCAGCCGAAATTTTTTAGATAATCAGGCTAATAAATTTGAAGACAATAAAAATCCTATCGAGCTTCAGAGAACGCTTAAAATAAAAAGTATAGAAGCAGAAAGTAAAATTAGATGGGATGTTACAAAAAACTATGATAACGTTACTTTAAGTTATGGACTTACGGGTCAATTGATTCGCTTCGATAATCTGTTTTACCAAGTATTAAGGAGGTCTGTAAGTCCTACAATACCTGGGCTTGTAATCAACAGCAATACCAATACTAATTTTTTTCGCTACGGGGGATTTGCTCAAATTGGTACACGCGTACTAAATGATAAACTATCGCTAAGTGGTGGACTGCGTATGGATGCAAACAGTTTAAGCAATAGTGAATCCAATCCATTAAAGCAGTTGAGTCCAAGATTGAGTGCTAGTTTGGCAATTTCAGATGTGCTGCGTTTAAATGCTAGTTATGGTATTTATTACCGCCTGCCTACCTATACGCAATTAAATTTTAGCAATAGCAGTACCGGTGAAAAAACCAATCCAGGTGACTACATTAAGTCTACGCATTATGTGGCTGGGCTCGAATATTTGCCAAAAAATACCACGAGAATTACTGTTGAAGGTTTTTATAAAGCATACAGTAATTATCCTGTAAGTATTAATGATGGAATAAGTATAGCTAACAAAGGTTTAGAGTTTGGTGCCATTGGTAATGAGCCTATTGTTCAAAATGGGGAAGGGCGTGCATATGGGTTTGAATTATTTGCCCAGCAAAAATTAACTAAAAACTTTTTTGGTGTATTTAGTTATACTTTTTATAGAAGTGAGTTTACGGGTCTGGACAATAAGTTTGTGCCAGCAAGTTGGGATAACCGCCAACTTATTAGTATGACTGCCGGATATAAGCTCCCAAAAAACTGGGAAATTGGATTAAAGTTCCGCTACCAAGGCGCCGCGCCATACACGCCTTATGATGAGCCCACAAGTAGAGCCAATTATTTGACAATTGGTTCAGGAGTTTTTGACTTTTCACGGATCAACTCTATGCGACTTTCTGCATTTAATGCAGCAGATATAAGAATCGATAAAAAATGGAATTTCAAAAAAACAACACTTGACTTTTATATCGATATCACAAATTTTTACGGTTCAGAAGCCAAAGAAGCTGACCTGTATACCTTCAAAAGAAATGTAGCAAACACGGCTTTTGTAACTACTGATGGAAAACCTTTAATGCCGGATGGTAGTAATGCTATTCCGGTTTATTTGAAAAATTCTCAATCAACTATACTGCCAAGTATTGGACTGATTATTGAGTTTTAAAAATCTAATTTCCAAAGCTGATCGTAGTAATCTACACCGGGAATAGAAGATCCTACAACATATAATTCGGTCCCTGCTGTTATTAAAATGGCAGGGCCTATTTTTTTATCTAATACGCCAATAAACCATTTGTCATTAAGTGAATCATAAATGTCAAATCTGGTTTTATCATCACCGCCATCTGGAAAAAATACAACGTAGTTACCAAGTTTACCCATACTATTTATAGTAAAAGAACCGGGTTGAAACAAGCAATGAAAGGTTGTGCCTTTACCATTTAGCAAATCCAAGATTTCAACTTCATTTGTTAAGCCTTTATCTGTGATGCCTCCTGCCCAAAGTGCTTTACCTCTTAATCCAATAGTTGCGAGTGCATATTTTGCCTTACTCATGCTCGATACGCTCCAACTATTTGTTTTTGGTTCATAAATATCTATGTTATCAAATGGTGTTCCACCAACCGCACTAGTAGCGCCGCCCGAAAAATAGATACTACCCCCAACACTAGCTGCGGCAATACTTACACGCGATTGACTCAAGGTTTTTGTTGACCATTTTTCTGTTAAATAATCATACGCGTAAACCGAGTTGCCCCCAGCAAACAAAACTTTATTGCCCTGTGCTATAGCCGTGTATTGTCCTGCCTTCGGTAATTCAGTAGTACTCCATTTTTGATCAGTTATATCATAAATATCTACACGCGTTGTTGGAGATGCATTTCCTTGAAGTGCTGTTCCGCCGCCAAAAAATATTTTATTGCCTGCAACTGCTGTTGCGATTCCCCATTTCTTTTGACTAAGCTCCGAAGTTGACCAATCTTTTGTTACAATGTCGTAGATGTCTACTCTTGATGTAAAATTGGGCCCAGGTCCAGCGGGCGGGTATCTTCCTCCTGCTAAAAATATTTTGTTTCCTAAAAAACCAACGCCTGACACCTTTCTTTTTTCTGATAAAATTCCAACAGGGGTTAGTCTTGCTTGAATTAATTGGCGATTGGTGGCAATAATATTTAATTGCGTGGTATCTTTTTTTACATTTCCATCGTTATCAGTAACACTTAGTTCAAAAATATATTTTCCTGCAAGCAGCCCTGTTACAGAAGCTTGTGCTTTGTTTGAATTAGTGATTGCAATGGATGAATTAATAGGAAAAATTATTTGCCAATTGTATTTAGTAATAGAGCCGTCTGGATCATAAGATTCGGTCCCTGATAACGGAATAATTACTGGATTAGTACTACAGTTTGATAAGTCGTAAGGGATATTTTGATTTGGACCTGCATTTGCGACAGGAGGGACGCCTGGTGCTTCGTTTACTTGAACTGCAATTGTGTCTCTATCAACAAGTCCAGTTGCATCTGTAACCCTAAGTTCAAATTGATGAAGTCCTGCAGTTAATTTTGTTACATCTGTTGTAGCGTTTGCTGGCGAAGTATATGTGGGATTACCAGTTCCTTTAATTCTTGTCCATAAATAATCGATAATGTCATTATCAGGATCTGAAGATGTAGTTCCATCTAAGGTAACTGTGTTGTTTGGGAGTTGGATGCTTTGATCAGATCCTGCTTCTGCAATAGGAGGTCTTGCTATTTTTGTTTTATCTACATAAATAGTGAGCGTATCTTTTGCAGTTAGTTTAAAATTATTGGTAACCGTTAATTCAAAAACATAAGTGCCTTCTGTTAATTTTTTAATCCATGTTGTTTTTGAGCTTGTCGTTAAAATCGAACAAGATACTGGGCCACTTAATTTTGTCCAAGTAAAACGGGCGATGGTTCCATTTTGATCATAAGATCCGCTGCCGTCTAAATAAGCCGAGTCTTGGGGTAAAACAATGGATTGGTCCTTACCCGCCACAGCAATAGGGGCGGTTTTTGGGATGCCACCATCTTCGAAAGACAAGTCTTTAGCGCAGCTGTTCATAATTAGCCAGCAAATGCCTACCCAAACATAAAATATCGAAGCTGGCTTCTTCATTGATTTAAAGGTAATAAAATCCTCAGATTATATTAAATTGCTTCAAATACTTGCTATGCGTACCCTCTTATGTATTATAATGACTGTTTGCTCAGTCACATTGTTTGCTCAACAAACAACTAACACTTCAACCACTGGTAAATATGTGCTGGTGATTCATGGTGGTGCTGGCACACTCAATAAAAGCCAGTTTACACCTGCACTTGAGGCAAAATATAAAAGCGGACTAGATAGTGCTCTGCTAGTGGGTAATTCAATTTTAGAAAAAGGAGGAAACGCTTTAGACGCCGTTGAGGCCACTGTTAAAATACTTGAAAACAATCCCCTTTTTAATGCAGGTAAAGGTGCTGTATTTACCAATGAAGGTGTTAATGAACTTGACGCTGCCATTATGGATGGGAAAACATTAGCAGCAGGTTCCATTGCTGGCGTTAGAACAATAAAAAATCCAATTACGGCAGCAAGAGCTGTAATGGAAAAATCGGAACACGTTTTATTAAGTGGAAGAGGGGCTGAAGCATTTGCTGCAGCGCAAGGAATTGAAATGGTAGACCCATCTTATTTTTATACACCGGAAAGATGGAAAGGATTGCAGCGTGCAAAGCAAAGAGATTCCCTAGATGCCTTAAAAAAAGTGGGTCAAACTGCTTATACTGATGAGCTTGATGACCAGCGCCGTAAGGACAAGTATGGAACTGTAGGTGCGGTTGCACTTGATACCCATGGTAATTTAGCTGCTGCTACAAGCACCGGTGGGATGACCAATAAAAAGTGGGGTAGAATTGGAGATGCGCCAATTATTGGAAGTGGTACTTACGCCAATAATAATACCGTTGCAATTAGCTGCACGGGATGGGGCGAATATTTTTTAAGACTTGTAATGGCAAAAAGTATAAGCGACCGAATGGAATTTGGCGGACAAAGTTTAGCAATGGCTTCTGAAACGCTCGTTATGAAAGAGCTTCCGGCACTTGGTGGCGATGGTGGGCTTATTGCCGTAGATAAAAATGGAAATATTGCACTTCCGTTTTGTACAGAAGGTATGTATAGAGGCTTTATCAAAAAAGAAAAACAGGGAGCTGCAGTTGTAAAAGATATTTTAATTTTCAAATGATTTTTCCGGTAAAAGTTCCATACACCGTTGGACCTGATATAGTAAAATATGAAGGACCTGCATTTAATGTGCATCCTGATCCTGTATATCTATCAGAAAAAAAGAAAGAGCTTGCATTAAATGAGCATCAAATTTGTGGAAGTATAAATAGTGATTATTTACATCACTTGAATTCTTTTTGCGGGTTTGATTTGAATGTATCGTTGCCAGAAATTTGCCTTAGGTTAGAAGAAGATGTAGCCATTTTAAATGATGGTTATTTGCAATCTATAGGATTTTGCTTTCCGAGTGGATTTTATCCGACACAAAAATTAGGACTTTCTTTTTTTGACATGCACTTACCGGTAGGAGATGGCGAAACTTTACGAAGGTCTAGTGAAAAAGTGTCTGCACTAATTTCTAAAAAAGATGCCATGTTTAGAAGACATGTTTGGACTCTAACATCACTTCCATCTTTAAGTCAATTGCCAAGCTATGTTAAACCGGTGCCACAATCAATTAATGATCTTTATTTTAGAACCGAAACCCAAACCACAGTTGGTATTGATGGCAGCATTTGTTTGTTTTTTGTAAAAGTTGACATGCATCCATTGCAGCAGGTATGGGATGATATGAGGAAGCGACAATCAATTATTGATAGTATCAATTCAATGTCGGAAGTGGTACTGGATTATAAAAATCTGGTTCAGATTAAAAGAATTATAAATAAGTAGTTATAAAATAGTTCAAGAAACGAAAAAGCCCCTAACTCATTGAAAGTTAAGGGCTTTTGCGGACCGGACGGGACTCGAACCCGCGACCTCCGCCGTGACAGGGCGGCATTCTAACCAACTGAACTACCGATCCAAACCTCCAAAAACTGCCTTTTCAGGTCGTTTTCAGGACGGCAAAGATAAGGGTAAACACATTTCATAAACAAATCTTTTCTGAAAAATATTTGAACCCCTAATTTTACCGAAATTCGCAGCTATTATGCCACAGTACCCGAATAGACAATTTTTAGAATTTGAGACGCCCATTAAGGAATTATTTGAGCAAATCGAAGACACTAAAAAGTTACAAGAAAAGAACCCCAAAATTGATTATAGTAAAACGCTAGCGCAGCTTGAAGCTTCTATTCTTGATAAAAGAAAAGAGCTCACTGTTTCTTTAACACCATGGCAGCGTGTACAATTAAGTAGACATCCTGATAGACCGTATACTTTAAAATACATTGAGAAAATGTTTACCAACTTTGTTGAATTACATGGCGACCGCAATGTAAAAGATGACAAAGCAATGGTGGGTGGTTTTGCGCAACTCAATGGTGAAACTGTGATGGTAATTGGTCAACAAAAAGGTGCCAACACAAAAATGAGACAGCTCCGTAATTTTGGTATGGCCAATCCGGAAGGCTACAGAAAAGCGCTTCGTCTCATGCGTTTAGCAGAAAAATTTAATAAGCCTGTTATTGCACTGGTGGATACGCCGGGTGCTTTTCCAGGACTTGAAGCAGAAGAGCGTGGGCAAGGAGAAGCCATTGCCAGAAATATTTATGAAATGATCCGTTTAAAAGTGCCTGTGATTGTTGTGATAATTGGTGAAGGTGCGAGTGGAGGTGCTTTAGGCATAGGTGTTGGAGACCGTGTACTCATGATGGAAAATACCTGGTACACCGTAATTTCTCCAGAAAGTTGTAGTTCTATTTTATGGCGTTCATGGGATAAAAAAGAATTAGCTGCAGAGCAATTAAAATTAACGGCCAAAGACATGAAAGGTTTTGGACTTGTTGATGAAATTGTGCATGAGCCTTTAGGTGGAGCACACTGGGATTATTCTGAAGCTGCCGAACTTTTAAAGGCCGCTATTGTTAAAGAATTAGATGTAATAAAACATATTGCTCCTCAAGATCGTATTAACCAGCGTATTGACAAATATTGCAAAATGGGATTCTGGGAAGAGACAACCGCATAATTTTAAATGATGACAGTACAGCAACAATTGAGAGGAACAGGCGTAGCACTAGTAACACCATTTGCAAAAGATGGCAGCATAGATTTTACCGCATTGGGTAAAGTAATAGATTACGTTATTAAAGGTGGAGTAGAATATTTAATTACACTTGGTACCACTGGTGAAACACCTACATTAAGTAAAGAAGAAAAAATTGCTATCATCGAGTTTACTTTTAGCCACACTGCTGGAAGGTTGCCTATCATTGTGGGTGTGGGAGGTAATAATACCGCCGAAGTGATTAGTGATTTGCAAAAGTTACCATTAGATAAAGCCCTTGCTGTATTAAGCGCGGCTCCTTATTATAATAAGCCTTCTCAAGAAGGTATTTATCAGCATTATAAAGCAGTTGCGGCGGCGAGTCCTAAGCCTGTTATTTTATACAACGTACCAGGACGAACAGGTCGAAATATGTCTGCAGCTACAACTATTCGTTTGGCAAATGATTGTCCAAATGTGGTGGGTTTAAAAGAAGCAAGTGGAGATATGGCGCAGTGCATGGATATATTAAGAGATGCCCCTTCCAATTTTGTTGTTGTTAGTGGTGATGATTTATTAGCGCTTCCTCAAATTGCATGTGGTATGCAGGGTGTGATTAGTGTTGCAGCCAATGCTTATCCAGCCGAGTTTTCAGATATGGTTCGTGCTTGTTTAGCTGGCGATTTTGTAAAAGGAAAAGCTATTAACGATCCTTTAATTGAGGCGTACGATATTATGTTTGCAGAAAATAATCCGTCTGGTGTAAAGGCGTTTATGCATGAAATGGGATTACTAGAAAACGAAGTTCGTTTGCCGGTAGTGCCTTTAAGTGAGCCTGTTTACAGCCGCGTTAAAACCTATTTAGCTAAATCATTATTTTAGCAAAGCCTTTATTTCATTGAGTTTCATGAGTGCTTCAACCGGCGTTAGCTGATTGATGTCCATACTATTGAGCGCTGTTCTAATGCTTTCAAAAGTAACGGTATGCTCATCAAAAATTGATAGTTGAAGTTTTGGTTGCTTGCTGCCAATTTCCTTTGGTTGTTCCGATTTAGATTCTAGCAACGCTAATATTTCATTGGCTCTGTTAATAAGTGCAGGAGGCATGCCGGCCATAGTAGCTACATGAATACCAAAGCTATGCGTGCTCCCACCAGCTGCTAGTTTGCGTAAGAAAATTATTTTATTACCTACTTCTTTGTGTGTGACATGAAAATTTTTGACGCCCGTTAATGCATTTTCTAGATCATTTAATTCGTGGTAGTGGGTGGCAAATAATGTTTTTGGTTTTGCGGTAGCACCATGTAAAAATTCAACAATACTCCATGCAATAGAAATACCATCGTAGGTACTGGTACCTCTACCAATTTCATCGAGTAATATCAGACTACGTGCAGATATATTATTGATAATACTTGCCGTTTCATTCATTTCTACCATAAAAGTAGACTCGCCACCACTTAAATTATCGCTTGCGCCAACGCGTGTAAATATCTTATCCGTTAATGGGATTTTAGCGGCCGTGGCTGGCACATAAGAACCCATGTGTGCAAGTAATGTAATGAGCGCCGTTTGTCTTAAAATGGCACTCTTACCGCTCATGTTGGGTCCTGTTAAAATAATAATTTGCTGTGTACTATTGTTAAGGGCAATATCATTGGAAATATAAGGCTCGCCCGGTGGTAAATTTCTTTCAATAACCGGGTGTCTGCTTTCTGTGAGGTGCATGTCGTAACCCTCATGAATGCTGGGTTTGCAGTAATTTAATTCAATAGCATTGTCTGCAAAACAACAAAGGCAATCGAGCTGTGCAATCACCTGCGCATTTAGCTGAATAACGGCAATATAATTTTGAAGCGTTGATAATAAGTTGTCAAACAAAGCAATTTCAATCGCAATGATTTTGTCTTCGGCGCCCATTATTTTTTCTTCGTATTCTTTGAGCTCCGGTGTAATGTAACGCTCGGCGTTGGCAAGCGTTTGCTTACGTATCCAAGTGTCAGGCACTTTGTTTTTATGAACGTTGGTAACTTCGAGGTAGTAGCCAAAAACGTTGTTAAAACTAATTTTTAAAGAAGATATGCCTGTTGCGGCAGCCTCTCTTTGCTGGATATTTACTAAAAAATCTTTTCCACCTGTTGCGATATTTCGGAGGCTATCAAGTTCACTATGAAATCCATCTTTGATAACGCCACCTTTATTTGCGGCTACCGGTGGGTTTTCTGCAATTTGCTGGTAGATGGTGTCAACAATACTTGGGATAGGGTCAAGTAGGGCAGCAGCATCCGTAATTTTTTTGTTGTTACTTTTTGATGCGGCATCCTTTATAATTTGAATTTGTTCGAGACCTCTTGCGAGTTGAACAACTTCTCTTGGATTGATCTTTTTTAATGGCACTTTACTAACCAGTCTTTCCATATCACCACATGCTTTAATGGCAGCAGATAATGTTGTGCGAAGTGATTGGTCTTTTATAAGTGTTTCAACGGCGTCTAGTCGTTCATTGATGGCTACCGTATTTTTTAAAGGAAAAATTAACCAGCGGCGCAGTAGCCTTGCGCCCATGGGGCTAACCGTATTATCAATAACTTTTAATAAATAATTTCCTTGGTCTACACCAGCACCTAGTAATTCTAAGTTTCTGATGGTAAAACGGTCCATCCATAAAAAGTCTTCACGTTCCATACGCTGCACACCTGTAATGTGTTGCAAGTTTGGATGTTCGGTTTCTTTTAGATAATGTAAGATGGCGCCAGCTGCTGTAATAGCGTTTGGTAGGCCTTCAATACCAAATCCTTTTAACGAATGGGTATTAAAATGTTTGAGTAAACTTTCGGTAGCAAAAGCTTCATCAAAAATCCACGACTCCATGGTATAGGTATAAAACTTAGGGCCAAATTTTTCAACAAATTGTTTTTGAAAATTGCGTTGAAAAATAACTTCGGCAGGTTTTAAACCTTGTAAGAGTTTATCTATGTATTCGGCGTTGCCTTCTGCAACAAAAAATTCGCCCGTAGAAATATCTAAAAAGGAAGCGCCTAATTTGTCTTCTTTATCTGAAAAATGTACAGCAGCTAAAAAGTTATTGCTGCCTTGTTCTAATAATTTATCGGAAGTGGCAATACCCGGTGTTACCATTTCTGTGACACCTCTTTTTACAATACCCTTAACCGATTTTGGATCTTCTAATTGATCACATACCGCAACACGGTGACCTGCTTTAACCAGTTTGTGCAAATACGTATCAAGTGCATGGTGCGGAAAACCAGCCAGCTCATTTTCGGAGGCAGCGCCATTATTTCTTTTGGTAAGTGTGATGCCTAAAACTTTTGAAGCAACAATGGCATCTTCACCAAATGTTTCATAAAAATCGCCGACTCTAAATAACAAAACAGCACCAGGATATTTTTGTTTAATAGCCCGGTGCTGTTGCATTAAAGGAGTTTCTGAAGCCGCTTTTGCCATAGTGGCAAATATAAGAAGCTACGGCTAATTTTTGCCTTTTCTAGGCAGCTTAGCGTCTCTTTGAGCGGTATTGTAAGCAAAGGCGGCAACAATGGTCGCTATTTGCTTTAAATCGTCTTCTATAAGGTGGTCATACACGTCCATATTGCTGTGGTGCGTTCTTGAATTGTACTCGATTGGATCCTGTATAAATTGGAAACCAGGAAGGCCAATACCATCAAATGCTTGGTGGTCGGTTCCGCCTGTAGTGCTAATGGTTACGGTAGAAGCGCCAAGGTCTTTAAAAGGAGCTAACCAGCTACTAAAAATAGGTCCACACGCTTCGTTGCCTTGTAAATAAATACCTCTAATTTTTCCGGTACCATTGTCAATATTAAAATACCCCGAAAATTTATCTGCAGCAGCTGCCTGATCGCCAGTAAATGTTTTTTTAACGTAGCCTCTTGAGCCTAATAAACCCTGTTCTTCACCGCTCCATAAACCAATACGAATGGTACGGCGCGGATTTACACCAAGGGTTTTTAAAATGCGCATAGCTTCCATCATTACGGCAGATCCTGCAGCATTATCTGTTGCACCCGTACCCGCTTGCCATGAATCTAAGTGCGCACCAATCATTACAACTTCATCTTTTAATAGTGGGTCGGTACCTTCTATTTCTGCAATTACATTATAGCCTTGTAAATCTTTATCCTGAAAACTTGTTTTTACATCAATGTCAAAATTTACAGGTGTGCCAGATTTAGCGAGTCTTAAAAGTGTATTGTAATCTTCTACACCAACTGCCATGTCTAAAAAATTAGCAGGGTCAGCGCCTTTGTAGGCACCACCACCTTGTGCAAAAATGGTTCCGTCATGGTTACGGGTAGAAGTTGAAATCATGGCATAAGCACCTTCTTGCAAAGCCATTGCTTTTAATAAGTTTAATACACGTGCAGCGCCAGTACCTCCACCTGCGCGTATAGCATCACGCATTCTGCGCTGCGCTGCGGTATCGGTTGGCGCCGCTGCAGTTCTTGGTGCTGCTGGTTTTGCAGCCGCCATAGTAGCTAATTCTTCGTCAGTGTATCTTTTTGCGTCAGCAGTAAAACTATGCTTGTAAATATTTTGCTGATCGAGTATAATTATTTTTCCTTTGAGTTGTCCGCGGTATGCCTCTAGTGCAGCAGAATCTTTTGCATCTACGAGTAGTAGGGTTGCTTTTTTTAATCCTTTGGTGCCTGCAGTCCAAGTTTTAGGCCAAGCCATTAAAGGTTTATAGTAAGGTGCTGTAACAGCGAAGTACATTTTTTCTAATTCCCATCCTTTACCAAATTCGCCCCATGGTTCTATGGTTGCTTTAGCAACACCCCAATTTGTTAGTGTTTCTTTTGCGTAATTAGCAGCTCTACTAAAGCCTGCCGAATTGGTTAAGCGACTACCACTTTTGTCGGTTAAATTAAAAGCGATATCCATCACTTTAGAATGCTCTAAGCCTTCTTTTCTAATTTTTTGCATCATGGCCTGGTCTACATTTTCCTGGGCGGCACTCGCCAATGGAAAAGCCAATGCAATAAGGCAGCCTAGCTGAATAAGTTGTTTGTTCATGTCTTTTGATTAAAGGTTTGCAAATAAACTAGTTTCAATATAAGAAATCTTACGCTATACATTCACTTCTCTATTTGAGCGGTTAAAACTACCTTTGTGGCATGCGAAAACTAAGCATGGATGAGTTAGGCCGAAAATCATTAGCCCAGTTTAAGGCTGCTGAAAAACAACCCATTATGGTAATCCTCGATAATATCAGGAGCATGCATAATGTGGGGAGTGTTTTTAGAACGGCCGATGGTTTTTTATTAGAGGGGATTGTGCTTTGTGGATTTACCCCGCAGCCCCCTCACCGCGATATTCAAAAAACGGCACTAGGCGCTACCGAATCGGTAGATTGGTGGTATGTTCAAAATACACTGGATGCGGTTATGGATTTAAAAAGCAAAGGCTACAAAGTGTATGCCGTGGAACAGGCAGAAGGAAGCATCATGCTCTCTAATTTTAATACAAATTTTACAGAACCTATTGCACTTGTTTTTGGCAATGAGGTAGAAGGAGTTGCATCAGATGTAATTGCCGTATCAGATGGTTGTATCGAAATTCCGCAAGAAGGTATGAAGCACTCTTTTAATATTTCGGTGGCAGCAGGTATTGTGCTTTGGGAGATGGTTAGAACAAATCAGTCTAAAGTCTAAAAAAGATTTATCCGATGGTTAAAAAATATTTAAGTCTTGTAAAATTTTCGCATACCATTTTTGCATTGCCTTTTGCATTCATTGGTTTTTTTATGGGTGTGTTTGAGGTTTCTTTTGCAAAGGCGCAACCCATGGCAGAAGTGATGATGCAAAAACAAATGTTGCAATTATTTTTATTGGTGCTTGTGTGCATGGTTACTGCACGTAGTGCTGCCATGGCTTTTAACAGATACCTCGATCGTAGTTTTGATGCTAAAAATCCGCGAACGGCCATTAGAGAAATACCTAGTGGTGTGATTTCTGCGTCAAGTGCGCTTCGTTTTGTTATTTTAAATGCGGTAATTTTTATGGCCGCTACTTTTTTTATCAATCCAATTTGTTTTTATTTATCGCCGGTTGCACTTTTTGTAATTTTATTTTATAGTTACACCAAACGTTTTACAGCACTATGTCACATGGTGCTTGGGCTTGGGTTATCGTTGGCGCCTATTGGTGCCTATTTAGCTGTTACAGGATCCTTTGCAGTGCTGCCTGTTTTATTTTCTTGTGTTGTTATTTGTTGGGTGAGTGGTTTTGATATAATATACGCCATGCAAGACGTTGATTTTGATGCGTCTCAAAATTTACATTCTATTCCTACTTATTTAGGTAAAGTAAATGCACTTCGTTTATCAGTACTATTACATGTGGTAGCTGCGGTGCTAGTTATTATAGCTGGCTTGCAAGCAGGGTATGGCTATTTTTACTGGGAGGGTGCAATTGTATTTATTGGTATGTTGTATTACCAGCATTCAATTGTATCACCTACCAATTTATCTAAAGTAAATATTACTTTTATGACAGCCAATGGAATAGCAAGTGTTATATTTGGTATTCATGTGCTCGTAGCATTATTTTTAAAATAAAATATACTATTACTTTGGCTAGAATACTTTGCATCGATTACGGCGGAAAAAGAACCGGCCTCGCCGTTACCGATCCACTGCAAATTATTGCAACGGGTTTAACAACCGTTGACACCAAAGATTTACACGCTTTTATAAAAAACTATATACTTACAGAGTCCATCGAACTTATTTTAATTGGAGCGCCTTTAAGTTTAGACAATACACCTACCCATGCAACGCCACTTGTAAAGGCGGCTATTGGACAGCTCAAAAGAACTTTTCCAGCTATTCCCATACAAACCGTAGATGAGCGTTACACCTCTAAACTGGCAGTAAGGGCCATGGTTGACATGGGGATGAAAAAAAAGGACCGTCAAAATAAAAAAATGGTCGATGAAATAGCGGCTACCATTATGTTACAGGAATATTTAGCAAACCGTTAAGGTCTATTTTTGTTGATTGGCATATTTGGGGGTATTTTTGCAACCTAATAGCCATTATTCAACAACTCAATTCTCATGATTCTTCCAATTGTAGCCTATGGGGCCCAAATTTTAAGAAAAGTTAGTGCTCCAATTGACGCTTCTTATCCGTCGCTTCCTAAATTATTGGAAGATATGTGGGAAACTATGTACTCAAGTAATGGAGTAGGGCTCGCAGCGCCTCAAATCAATAAAGACATTCGGTTATTTGTTATTGATAGTGCTCAAATATTTGAAAGTTTAGAGCCACACGAAATTGGTAAATACCCCGATGCACCAGGTGTTAAACAGGTTTTTATAAATGCAAAAATTGTGGATTTAGCTGGAGAAGTTTGGTCATACAACGAGGGCTGCTTGAGTATTCCAAATATTAGAGAAGACGTGGCTAGGCATGAGACGGTTACACTCCAATACCAAGACGATAATTTTGTCACCCACACCAAAACTTTTAATGGAATTACTGCACGTGTTATTTTGCACGAGTATGATCATATTGAGGGTAAATTATTTATAGATTACCTAAAGCCACTTCGTAAAAAATTATTACAAGGCAAGCTCAATGATATTAGTAAGGGAAAGACGCGTATCGATTATAAAATGATTTTCATTAAATGATAAAATATACTTGGTTATTCCTGATGTTTATGAGTGGGTCTTTATTTGCACAAGACACCATCATTGCCATCGACAACCAAGCCTTTACTTTATCGGAAGTAGTGGTTCGAAATAATTTTGATTACAAACAGGTGCTCGAAACCATCAAGCAAGACACTACTTTTTACAAGGCTTTCAGAAACCTGCGCATCATTGGATTTTCTTCCTATAACAGCATTCAAATGCTGGGTAAAGATGGCGCTGTAAAGGCTTCATTAAACAGCAAAACGCGTCAAAACCATATTGGCAATTGCCGCACAATGGATCTGCTGGAAGAACAAACGACCGGCGATTTTTATTCCAGTACTGGCAAATACAATTACTTAACCCCAGAACTATACGCCAATTTATTTTTTACCAAGGGACAAATTTGTGGCGAAAATAATATTGTTAAAGGACGCAATTTATTAACCAGTAATAAGTCTGGTATCGAAAAGCATAAAGACCAATTAAAAATGCTTTTTTTTAATCCAGGTAAAAAAATACCAGGTATCCCTTTTATTGGGGATAAGCTGGATTTGTATGACGAAGCTGCTCACAAGTTATATGATTACCGACTAGATGTGGTGGATTATAAAGGAACACTTTGTTATTTGTTTTCTATTAAGCCAAAAGAAGATCTCGGTTTTTTTAAAAGCGACAGGGTGGTGGTAGATCAGATGAATACCTGGTTTGATTTAAAAACATTAGAAGTGCTAGGCCGTAATTATGCACTAAGTTATAAAGCAGGTGTTTACGACTTTGATGTTTCTATGGAAGTAGAAATGACCAAATTTAAAGGCCTTACGGTGCCCAAAACACTAAGGTACAAGGGCAATTGGGACGTTGTGTTTAAAAAAAGGGAACGTGCTATTTTTACGGCCACATTATTTGATTACAACTAGTGTACGAATAATTATTGCGCTAAAAACTGGTCTTGGATATAATCTACTACTTCAATAAAGCTTTCGTTTTTCTGATAAATAGCCAGTTGCCTATCTGCCCCTGTTCCAGCCTTAAATAAGGCATCAATATTTGAAAGGATATCTCTGCTGCCCAAGTCGTTTAAAGTGTCGTCTACAAAGTCTAGAAGCTCATAAATGAGTGCTTTGGTTTCCACTTCTGTTTCTTTACCAAAATCAATTAATGTTCCTTCAATTCCGTACCTACTTGCTCGCCATTTGTTTTCATTAATAAGTGAGCGTTGATAATTGATGAAGTTTAAATTCTGATGACGTAGCTTATAAATTTTAGCACAAATAGCCTGAAACAAAGCAGCAATAACCGTAGTTTCTTTAACAGTTAATGGTACATCACAAATTCTAAATTCGACAGTATTAAAAACAGGGTGCACCCTTACATCCCACCATATTTTTTTTGCATTGTCTATGCAATTGGTTTTGATGAGTAGGTTTACATAATTCTCATAATCCTCAATCGTTTCAAAATAATCCGGGATACCTGTTCTTGGAAATTTATCAAACACTTTGGTCCTATAAGATTTGTATCCGGTAATCCTGCCTTCCCAAAAAGGAGAGTTGGTACTAAGTGCATATACGTGGGGTAAAAAATATCTAGCCGTATTGGCAATATGCATCGCCATTTTTCGGTCCTGCATACCCACGTGTACGTGTAATCCAAAAATTAAATTACTTCTGGCTGCATCCTGTAATTCATTTACAATTTGATTGTACCTAACATGGTCGGTAATGAGTTGATGCTGCCAGTGGCTAAACGGATGCGTGCCTGATGCGCCTACCCATAAATTAAGTTCTCCTGCGATACTTGAAACAATGTTCCTTAATTCTGTTACCTCTTTATGTGCTTCTTCAATATTGCTACAAATATCAGTACCAACTTCAACTACGGCTTGGTGCATTTCTGCTTTAACCTTGTCTTTTAAAGTTTTTTGCCCTTCAATAACAATTTTTTGCTCGTGGCTGGTGAGCTCTCTTGTTACAGGGTCAATAACCATGTACTCTTCTTCCACGCCAATGGTAAATTGTGTAGGGGTAAGCATAAAGTTTTAAAGATTGAAGTGAACAGATCTTAAAAGTACCTCGTTTTTCTTACAAAAAAAAGGCCGAATCAATTAAGATTCGACCTTTTTAAGATATTGGTATTTAAGAATACTAGAAGTTAAAACGTAAACCAACTTGACTGATCCATCTTGCAGCGTAAGCAGCATTTGTAGTGGTGCTCACGTTCCATGGAGTTCTGATAGTTGGGTTAAATCTGAAGTTTACAGGTGTTAAATCTGTAGCACTAGCATATCCTCCAAAAGTAAGAACAGAGAAGTTGTCGTTACCTTGGAAGTAGTTTCTACCCCAAGTTCTGTTAATCATGTTACCAAAGTTAAACACATCATATGTTAACTGGAATTGGTAACGCTTAGCACCCACTTTAATATTAAAGTCTTGTGCAATTTTCAAGTCAATAATGTTTGTAAATGGTAATCTGCTTCCATTTCTTTCAGCAAATTTACCACGGTTGTTTCTGAGGTAAGGGATTGACTGGATGAATGCTTCAAACGCGTCTCTTTGTTGTTGAGCAGAGTATGTTACACCAGCAACAGTGTTGGTGGCAAAAGACATAGCAGCTAATTGCGCTTGTGTAGGGATGAAGATCAAATCGTTTGTTTCACCGTTACCATTGTTATTGTCTCTGATAGGTCCGTTTAAGTAAGTAAAGCTTAAAGGAGAACCTGATTGACCTGTGTAAGCAAGCGTAATAGTTGTTGCTAAAGTTTTCTTAGCATACTCAAACTTCTTGCTTAGGTAAGTGAAAATTCTGTGACCAGCACTGAAATCAGAGTTAGAACGACCAATAAAGTTACGACCGTTTACAGTTTCCATAAAACGCCATTGGCTAAAGTTTACAGAACTAGTACCATCGTTTACGGCTACAGCATTACCAAAGGTGTAGTTTACATCAAATGCAAAACCAGTGTTGGTACGCTTGCTAGCTGTTAAAGTAAAGCTATAAGAATAACCAGTTTTACCTTGGTTGTTGCTTAACAAGATAGCATTGTCATAAGGGTTAGATCCGTCTGCATTTAAAGGAATACGACCAAGGTTTGCAGTTGGATATACGTTTCTGCTACCAAAACCATTAGAAACACCCATTGGAGGTAATAGGTTAATGTTTGTGTAGTAGATTTCATTAAGGTTTTTGCTGAAGATACCTTCTAAAGTACCAGACCAACCATTACCAAATTTCTTATCAAGCGCAATAGAAGTTCTAAATAACTGAGGTGTGCTAAATTCTGCAGCAACTAAGTTAAGTGGTCCTTTTGTTACACCTGCACCCACTTGTGATGGCAACCATTGGTTGTTTGGATCAGGTCTGAAACGGATATTATTTAATTGTGTAGCGTTAGCTGAGTATCCACCCACAAAAATACCATTGTTGTTGTATAAACCACCAGGCCATACTAGAGGAATACGTCCAGTAAAGATGCCGAAACCACCACGCACAATTAGGTTCTCTTCAGGGATCTTGTAAGTAAAGCCAACTCTTGGTGCGATAGCGATAGGTACTTTTGGCGTTAAACCAGATCTAGCACCTTGTAAATCGTAGTATTGAGCAAACTTAGGAATTGCTACGTTGTTTGTGTAGTCATCTGCCCAAGGAGTGCTTAAAAACTTGTAGTAGTCTGCACGGATACCAAAGCTCAATGTTAAATTGTCTGAAGGTCTTAATTCATCATTTAAGAATAAAGATCCTTTAGCCATTTTAAATTTAGCAGCAGCGTCAGTAGCATCACCTTTACCATTGTCGATCTGTGAGAAACCTAGTTGGTATCCCTGAGGTCTTGCATTGGTTAAAAAGTCATTTAAGTTCGCATAGGTATAGTTACCAAATGTGTTTTGAATGAAAGCATTATAAACATCATTGTACTCATAGTCCACACCAAATTTAAGTGCGTGCTTACCAAGTGTTACTTTAAACTCGTCATAGAAAGACCAGTTCTTTTGTGTTAATAGGTTTACAGTTGAACTGTTATCTGGTCCAAAAACAATTGCACCAGAACCATCATTGATACGAACTCTTGGGAAGTTTTGACCTAATGGGCTTCTGTCGTCAGTTACGTCTGTGTAGGTAACTAACATTTTATTGCTTGCATTTTTACCTACTAAGCTTTTTAATTCTAAAGAAGTAGAATTAGTTGTTGTAGGAAATTGGAATCCGTTGTTGTAGAAGTTGATGGTGTTAGCACTAGAAGTAGAGGTATTGATACGCTCACCTTTAGTGTATCTATTTGATAAAGATAGTTTATGTCTATCGTTGATATTCCAGTCTAATCTAGCTGTAATACGATCTGCATTAACTTCTTCAGTATTGTCTAAGAATCCACCAGCATCATAGTTGAAGTTAGACTTTAAAGTAGCCGCTAAACTATTTAAAACGTTGATGTCTTTTGTGTTACCGTTGTACTGAGAGAAATCAAATGGTTGAGGACGAACGTCTCTTTGTAAATCAACGTTGATGAAGTAGAATAATTTATTTTTTGTAATAGCTCCACCAAGTCTAAAACCATAGGTTTTTTTGCTGAAGTTATTAAGTCTTACAGCATTTTCTTTTAAACCAGTTGGTGTTTTACCAGCTAAATCTTGGTTTTGTAAGAAGTAGTATACAGATGCTGAAGTTTTGTTGGTACCTGATCTTGTAATCGCATTGATACCACCACCAGTAAAGTTACCTAGTGATGCATCAAATGGAGAGATAACAATTTGGAACTGATCAATCGCATCGATAGATAATGGAGCGATAGCAGCTTGACCACCATTGGTACCTGAAGCAGATAAACCAAATACGTCATTGTTGATTGCACCATCCACATAGAATGCGTTGTAACGGTTGTTCTGGCCTGCAATAGATACAGCACCTTCAGAACCGTTTACTAATTTAGCTTGAGGAACTGCACGTAAGTAATCGTAGATGTTACGACCTACTGTAGGTAAGTTCGCCATTTTATCACGACCAATTGTAGTTTCAGCACCACCTTTACCAGAAGTTTCAGTAGTCTTACGTAAAGCACTAACTGTTACATTTCCGAGGTTGTTCACTTTAGAGGCAAGAGCGAAATCAACTTTTAACACATCACCTAAGCTAAGGTAGAGGTCAGTCTTTTTTTCGTTTGCATAATTTAAAAAAGAAACTTCAACAATGTATGGACCACCAGGGTTCATATTGCTGATGTCAAAACGGCCACCCGCACGGCTCTGAACGCGGTAGGTAGTACCGGTAGGCTCATGGGTTGCTGTTACGGTTGCGCCAACTAATACCTCACCGGTATTTGTTTTAACAGAACCACTCAGGCTACTGGTGGTGTTCTGTGCTAGTGCAAATGCTGGTAGGATTAATACCGCAAGTACAAATTGCAAGAGTTTTTTACTAAGCATAAGTTTGATTTTTCAGCTGCAAAGAAAACGAATATTCCGCTACTAATTTCAACAGAGTATTAACAAATCGGTACTTTTTAGGTAAAAACTCCCTTTTTTACCAAAAAACCCCCTTTTTGAGGGGGTTTAGGTGTCCAGAAGGGTTGATTTAGGAGTTGAAAAGGCTATCTTTTGCCATAAGCTTCCTCTTCTTTTTCGTGTTCTTTGTCGTATGCCTTGATAATGGCTTTCACCAATTTGTGTCGAACCACGTCTTCCTCGGTAAGGGCTATATGAGAAATTCCTTCAATATTTTGCAAAATTCGACTCGCTTTTTCAAGTCCGCTACGCATATTTCGGGGTAAATCTATTTGGGTAGGGTCACCAGTAATAATGGCTTTTGCATTGGCGCCTATACGCGTTAAAAACATTTTTAATTGCAAATCATTGCTGTTTTGCGCTTCATCCAAAATAATAAACGCATTGTCAAGGGTTCTTCCGCGCATGTAGGCAAGTGGCGCAATTTCGATGGTGCGCGTGCTCATGTAATAGCCTAATTTTTCGGCTGGAATCATGTCGTCAAGCGCGTCATATAAAGGTCGCAAATACGGATCAATTTTTTCTTTTAAATCACCAGGTAAAAAACCTAAACTTTCGCCAGCTTCTACGGCAGGTCTTGTTAAAATTATTTTTTTAACGACTTTGTTTTTAAGTGCACGCACTGCAAGTGCTACTGCGGTATATGTTTTACCGGTACCAGCGGGTCCAATAGCAAATACAATATCGTTTTTATCAGCGGCAGCTACCATCTTTTTCTGATTCGGTGTTCTTGCTCTAACCGTTTTTCCGTTAGGGCCAAAAACCAAAATATCATTAGGATTTTTGTCCATAAAATGATCCGTAACTTCTGCGTCATCGCCACCTAAAATTTGCTCGAAATAAGATTCGCTCAAATGACCGTTGCGTTCTAAATATTGCAGTACTAAGTTTACTTTTTCTTTTGCAATATCTATTTGTTCTGGAGCACCGCTTAATTTTAATTGAGTGCCGCGCGACAAAATTTTTAGAAGGGGAAATCTCTTTTTTAAAACGTCTAATTTTCCGTTGTTTACGCCAAAAAATTCGATGGGATTTACGGAGTCGAGGTTGATAATTGTCTCTGTCAACTTACTTGGTTTTAGTGAGGTAGTTATCCAAATTTAACTGATTGGGCACTACTTCTCCAAGCCTTATTTATAAACAAATTGTGAATATTTTTTTTAAACCATAAGGTCTACAACGCTTTTAAGGCAGCAATGGTTTCTGTTGGGTTTTCCGATTTAAAAACGGTATTGCCAGCCACTAATACATCAGCACCGGCTGCAATCATTTGGGGGGCATTTGCAAGCGTAACGCCACCATCAATTTGAATAAGGGTGCTACTATTTTTTGCTGAAATTAGTGCTTTTAATGCTGCAATTTTTTGGATGGTTTGTGGGATGAATTGTTGGCCACCAAAGCCTGGGTTTACGCTCATCAAACAAACTACGTCAATGTCTTGAATTACATCAACAAGTGTTTGAATAGGCGTATGCGGATTGAGTGCTACACCGGCTTTCATACCCAGTTGTTTTGCTTGTTGTAAATTTCTGTGTAAGTGCGGACAGGCTTCTATGTGAACTGTGTAAACATCAGCCCCTGCTTTTTTAAATGCTTCGGCATATTTTTCTGGTTCCAAAATCATTACGTGCACATCGCAAACTTTTGATGTTGCTTTTCTGATTTGTTCGATGATGGGTAATCCAAAACTAATATTGGGTACAAACCTGCCATCCATAACATCGAGGTGAAACCAATCGGCAGCACTATTATTGAGCATGTCGCAATCTTTTTGTAGCGCTAAAAAATTGGCACTTAATAACGAAGGAGCAATGATGGGCATATACAGGTTTTGCGCAAATTTCTGCTTTTTTAAGCAACCACGCTAGTTTTTTGAAGCTTTTATTCGAGAAATGGCTGCGGATGCTTCAGATAAGCTATTGTCTAAGTTAAATGCTAGTTGATACGCATTCATGGCTTTGTCTGGTTGGCCTAATTTTTCGAGGCATTTGGCGGTCCAGTAATGTCCTCTGGCATCGGTGGGTTTTACCGCGGTAGCCGTTTCAAAAATTTCTTTTGCAAGTGCATATTTTTGTTGGTCAAAATGTATCCATCCAATTTCTAAATACGCATCTAGGTAATAGTAATTTTGTTGAAGACATTTTTTAAAGTTTTCGATGGCATTGTCATTGCTACCGCTGTTCCCATAATAGAGACCTATGACATAATAGGAGTGAGCTATGTAGGACCTATCGGGCTTTTGCGCAATCACTTCTGTACACAAACTAAGGGCTATTTTATTTTTTTGTGCAGCATATAAATTTGCAAGGGTTAGTAAAACATCTGGTGAACGATAAATAGATGCTGCATTTGAAAAACTTTTTATGGCCAGTGTTGTGTCCATGTTGTGTAATGCCAATTCACCTTTTCTAAACCAGTTACCATAATTACCTGGATCTTTTGCAATCAATGTGTCAATTTGTTGGATGGCATCTTTTGTTAAATGCAGGCTATCCATGGTATCAATGAGCTGAACCCGCAGCTCGGTGCTATCCGGAAAACGCTCAATTTCTTCTAGTAAATCTTGTACAAAAACAGGATATCCAGAAGCATTGTTATTGTTATTAGCCTTGTTTTTTGGGTTGTTACAAGCAAAAGCTCCAGCTAAGAAGGCGAAAAATATAATAAAGCGCATCTTCAAAAATAGCACCAATATTTGTATCTCATGACACTCAGCTGACATAAAAACTTAGAAACATGCTTACTTTTGCATCCTCTTAACACGTAATTATGAAATCATCTACCACTTTTTGTTTGTTCTTATCAACGCTATTTGTGTCTTCAACATTTGCACAGTATGCAACCCAGGACTCTGTTCATTTTGCCGGCGAAAAATATTTTAAAAATGTTAGACAGTTAACCTTTGGTGGAGATAATGCAGAAGCCTATTGGAGTTATGATGGTAAGTCAATTGTATTTCAAAAAACAAATCCAAAAGAAGGTGTTTTTTGCGATCAAATATTTGTGGGAAAAGTTCCTGTAACGGATGCGCAAAAATTTACACCAAAATTAGTTGGTACAGGAAAGGGTAGATCTACCTGTGCTTATTTTTTACCAGATGGTAAACATATCATTTATGCTTCTACACATTTAGGCGCAGATAGTTGTCCGCCAACACCAGATAGGGCAAAATATGGCAATAAATATATTTGGCCACTCTACAATAGTTACGACATTTTTATGGCAGATATGTCCGGTAAAATTGTAAAACAAATTACCAGCGCTAAGGGGTATGATGCAGAAGCCACACTTTCTCCAGATGGTAAAAAAATGATTTACTGTTCTGATAAAAGTGGCGATTTAGAACTCTATGTTATGGATTTAAAATCAGGCAAAGAAATTCGTGTAACCAACGAGTTAGGCTACGATGGTGGCGCATGGTTTAGCCCCGACGGAACAAAAATTGTTTGGCGCGCGAGTAGACCTAAAACACCCGAAGCCATTAAAGAATATAAAGAATTGCTGGCAGAAGGTATGGTGGCACCTACCAATATGGAAGTGTTTGTTGCTAATGCCGATGGTTCAAATGCAAAACAAATTACAGCGCTTGGTCAGGCCAATTGGGCGCCTAATTTTACGCCGGATGGTAAGCATATAATTTTTTGCAGTAACCACGAATACAAAAGAGGATTTCCATTTAATATGTACCGTATAGATTTGGAAGGAAAGGGGCTTGAAAAAATTAGTAGAGACAAAGGTTTTGATGCGTTTCCTATGTTTAGCCCCGATGGTAAAAAAATTATTTTTGCATCTAACAGAAACAATGGCGGCACAAGAGATACCAACTTGTTTATTGCAGACTGGGTAGAATAATTCCAAATCAACTATATTAGCAGTATAAAATCAAACACTATGGCAACAGGACTTTTACATTTACATAATTTTTTACGCTGGATAATTTTAGTTTTATTGCTTATTTCAATTGTAAAAGCATACACTGGATGGCAGTCTAAAAAAGAGTTTGCCGCTGCCGATAAAAAAACTTGGCTATTGACAATGATAGCTGGGCATATTACTTTGTTGTTGGGTTTGTATCAAGTGCTAGCAGGTCGCATCGGTATTTTTACAACAGAGCTTGCCGCTGGTACGTCTGTAATGAAAGATAAATTTTTACGTTTCTTTTGGGTAGAGCATCCAGTTACCATGATTGCTGCTATTGTTTTTTTAACGCTTGCGCATGGTGTTGCTAAAAAGAATTTGGATAGTACCACTAAGTATAAAAAAGCGTTTTACTTTTTTGTTATTGCGCTGGTATTAATTTTAGCGGGTGTGCCTTGGCCTTTCAGAGGAGATGAGATTGCGCGTCCACTATTTCCGGGCATGTAATTAAACACCCATTTATACCCTTGTTCCGAGTTCTATAATTTGACAGTTTTTAATGTCTGTCCCGTCAATATTTATTTTGATGAGGGTTTTAACTTTATGCCAGCCCTGTTTACCCGCGGCTCCTGGATTGATATGTAAACAAGCCATTGCAGGATCATATATGACTTTTAAGATGTGGCTATGACCACTAATAAATAACTGTGGTTTAAAGGCTGCAATAATGGGTTTTGTTACTTTATTATAATTAGGGGGGTAGCCTCCAATGTGAAACATCATGACCCTTACGCCTTCTATTTCAAACTGTAGGCACTCGGGAAATTCGGATCTAATATCCTGTCCGTCAATGTTTCCATAAACACCACGTAGCGGCTTAATAGCCCGGAGTTCCTTTGCTACCTCATAGCTTCCAAAATCGCCAGCATGCCAGATTTCATCGCAATCGGCAAAATGATGCGCTACTTTGGGGTCTAAATAGCTATGGGTGTCAGAAATAAGGCCTATCCGTTTCATGTATATATATTATCCGCGCGCAAACTACTCAATATTGGCATGTATGAACCTAATTTTTATTGTTGTGAAGGCTTTAGTATATTCGTTACCATATAGTAATCGAAAAAGTAAATCATGAAAAAATTAGTAATCGCTTTATTTGTGGTTGCGTCATTTGCCGCAAATGCACAAGAAGCCCAAAATTTTACCGTTAGCGGTACCCTTCAAAATATTTCTTTACCAGTTAACAAGGTATACTATTCTTATAGAGCCGATGGCGTAACGGTAAGAGATAGTGTAGCTCCAGTAGGAGATAAATATAGTTTCTCCGGAAAAATTGCGGAGCCGCTTATGGTAACCATTTTTGTTCGTTATAAAAACGATGCCGAAGGAAAGCCTATTAAAATGTTTCAACCTCGTGACTATGCTTCTGTGTTTGTAGCACCAGGAAATATTGAGGTAAGTTCTATTGATTCATTTAGTAATGTAAAAGTAAAAGGATCTAAGGCCCATGAAGCCTACCTTGCTTTAACCGAAAAAACAAAACCGGTAAACGATAAAATGCAAGCAGCTAATAAAGAATATAGCGCTGCATATAAAGCAAAAGATTCTGCTGCGATGAAAACTTTGGATGCCACTTTTGATGCACTAGATGCAGAAATGAAAGAGGTGTACAAAGGTTATCTAGCTTCTAATAATAATTCTCCAATTGCCATGTTTGCGCTAGGTCAGATGGCTGGTTGGGATATCAATCCAGAAGTGGTGGAGCCTATTTATAAAGGTTTATCTGAAGCGGCCCGCGCAACACCAAGTGGAAAAGCGTTTGCGGAAAAAATAGTGACTGCTAAAAAAACATCGGTAGGAGCAATGGCTATGGACTTTACCCAAAATGATACTTTAGATGTGCCTGTTTCTTTGTCAAGCTTTAGAGGTAAATATGTACTCATTGATTTTTGGGCGAGCTGGTGCGGTCCTTGCCGTCAAGAAAACCCAAATGTGGTAAAAGCATTTCAAACGTATAATAACAAAGGCTTTACTGTGCTAGGTGTAAGTTTAGACCAACCCGGAGCAAAAGACAAATGGATAAAAGCTATTCATGATGACAAATTAACTTGGACCCAGGTGTCTGATTTAAAGTATTGGGACAATCAAGTTGCCAAACAATATGGTATTCAAGCAATTCCGCAAAACTTCCTTGTTGACCCTTCTGGTAAGATCATTGCCAAGAATATTAGGGGAGAAGAGCTGTCTAGCAAACTGGCAACTATTTTCAAATAACCAAAATAAGAGTTGAAAATCAAGGAGTTACGTAATTTTTCACAAATTCTGTAAATTTTTCCCCGTTTTCTTCGTATTTCGGTTGCATTCTAATATCTTTGCAGCCCCAAAAATTGTATGTCTAAACAACCGTTGATCAAACAAGATGGAGTTATTCTAGAAGCACTGAGCAATGCTATGTTCAGAGTTAAGCTAGAAAATGGCCACGAAATACTGGCTACCATCTCAGGAAAAATGAGGATGCACTACATCAGAATTTTACCTGGCGACAAGGTCGGCGTTGAAATGAGTCCATACGATTTAAGTAGGGGTCGGATTATTTTTAGGTATAAATAACCGGTTAGGATAAACCGAATAACAACCAGACTAAAACTAAAGAGATGAAAGTTAGAGCTTCAATCAAAAAGCGTAGTGCAGATTGCAAGATTGTTAAGCGCAAGGGTAAACTTTTTGTAATCAACAAAAAGAATCCTCGCTTTAAGCAACGTCAAGGATAAAAATGAATGGTGGCGCTACATTGCGCTTCATCGTTTTTTAAATCAGTAACTACAAATAGTAAAATAAAATTTAAAAAAAGCATATGGCTCGTATTGCCGGTATTGACTTACCAAAAAACAAAAGAGGCGAAATTGGTCTGACCTATATTTTTGGTATTGGTCGTTCAACTGCACAGTATATCTTAACCAAAGCAGGTATTGACTTTAATAAAAAAGTAAATACTTGGAATGATGAAGAACAAACTGCAATTCGTAACATCATCAACAGTGAGTTCAAAGTAGAAGGTGCTTTACGTAGTGAAGTTTCTATGAGTATTAAGCGTTTGTTAGACATCGCTTGTTACCGTGGTCTTCGTCACAGAAAAGGTTTACCTGTTCGTGGTCAACGTACCAAAACAAACAGCCGTACCAGAAAAGGTAAGCGTAAGACAGTTGCCGGTAAGAAAAAGGCACCTAAAAAATAATTAATCTGGTAAGAGCGGTGAACCCACCGCTTTTGCCATTTTTAATATACAAACCCATACGCTGTCGGATCGCCGCCTAATTGTACAAATTAGGATGCAGGAGAAGCGGTTGGTACCCAGGTTAAACTGGGGTTATTTTTTAAAGACTACCTCAAAAAACAAAAATGGCTAAACCACAAAAAGCGCAGAACAGTGCAAAAGCTGCTGCCAAAAAAAGAGTTGTAAAAGTAGATGCTGCTGGTGAAGTACGTATCTCTGCAACATTCAACAACATCATCATTAGTTTTACCAACAAAACTGGTCAAGTAATTAGCTGGAGCAGTGCTGGTAAAATGGGCTTCAGAGGTTCAAAAAAGAATACACCATACGCCGCTCAAATGGCTGCCGCTGATGCTGCGAAAGTAGCTTCTGATGCAGGTTTAAAGCGTGTAGATGTATTTGTTAAAGGACCAGGTGCTGGCCGTGAAGGTGCTATCCGTTCTATCGCACAATCAGGTATCGAAGTAACTTCTATCAAAGACGTAACTCCAATGCCACACAACGGTTGTCGTCCTCCAAAACAAAGAAGAGTTTAATTATTTTATTATACAGGGTGTATCATTCATTTTAGATTTTTAACAATGATACATCGTCATTAAAAAATCACAAAAAAGGTCCGCAGCCTCTTAAAAATTGCGTTAAAAAAAATGGCACGTTATACAGGTCCAAAAACAAAAATCTCCAGAATTTTTGGAGAGCCAATCTTAGGAAATGGCAAATGGTTGGGTAAGAACAGCAACCCTCCAGGTCAACACGGAGCAGCACGTAAGCGTAAGAGCTTGGGTGAATACGCTTTACAATTACGTGAAAAGCAAAAAGCTAAATATACCTATGGTGTATTAGAGCGTCAATTCCGTAAAACATTTGAAGAAGCAGCTCGCTTAAAAGGTGTTACCGGTGAAAACTTGATCAAATTATTAGAAGCTCGTTTAGATAACACAGTTTTCCGTATGGGTTTAACAGCTAGTCGTCCAGAAGCACGTCAGTTGGTTAACCACAAGCACGTAACTGTAAATGGTGAAATCATGAACGTTCCTTCTTACTCTTGTAAGCCAGGTGACGTAATTGGTTACCGTCCAAAAAGTGCTCATAATTCTGCATTAACTAGCAAGAGCCGCGGTAAAAATCCAAAGTTCGGTTGGTTAGATTGGAACGAAAATGAAAAGAAAGGAACTTTCATCACATACCCAGAAAGAGAAAATGTTCCTGAAAACATTAAGGAGCAACTAATCGTAGAATTGTACTCTAAATAATACGTACTAAATCCAATTTCCGGTTTCAATATTGACCCGGACAAACTAATAAAAAACAAGTTTTAATATGGCCATATTAAGCTTTCAAAAACCAGACAAAATTGTTCTACAAAAAGCAACTGAGTTTGACGGACAATTTGAATTCCGTCCTTTAGAACCAGGCTTTGGTTTAACAATCGGTAATGCCTTACGTAGAGTATTACTTAGCTCACTGGAAGGATATGCTATTGTAGGTATCAAAATCGAAGGTGTAGACCACGAGTTTGCTACTATTAAAGGTATTACAGAAGATGTAACTGAAATCATATTAAACTTGAAGCAAGTACGTTTCAAGAAAAATGTTGATCATGAAGTTGCAACAGAAAAAATCAATTTATCTATCAAAGGTCGTACCGAATTTAATGCAGGTATGATTGGTGAATTATCTCAACATTTTCAGGTTATGAATCCTGAGTTGAGCATTTGCACCATGGATACAACTTCTAAAATGGATATCGAATTAACGATTTCAAAAGGTCGTGGTTATATCCCTGCAGAAGAAAATAAAATTAAAGATGCTCCTTTTGGTTACATCGCAATCGATTCTATTCACACGCCAATCAAGAACGTTAAATACGCTATTGAAAACTACCGTGTAGAACAAAGAACTGACTACGAAAAATTAATTTTAGACGTAGCTACAGATGGTACCATTCATCCTGAAGATGCTGTAAAGCAAGCTTCTCGCATTCTTATCCAACACCTTATGATCATTACGGATGAAAACATCACGTTTGATAATAAAGAAGATAAGAAAGAAGATGTAGTGGATGAGCATGTATTACAATTACGTAAAGTGCTTAAAACACCACTTGAAGATTTAGATCTTTCTGTACGTGCATTTAACTGCTTAAAAGCAGCTAAAATCAATAGCTTAAGCGAACTAGTTCAATACGAACAAGAAGACCTTATGAAATTCAGAAACTTTGGTCAAAAATCATTGTCTGAAATTGAGCAAGTGTTAACTGAAAGAGGCCTAAGCTTTGGTATGGATTTAGGTAAATTAGGTTTAGATAATCTAGATAATTAATAAAAGGGCTTAGCCCATTATTCACGCCTTACAATTCCTGACACGGTGTAAGGATTAAAAAACAAAAGTCATGCGTCACGGAGACAAAATCAACAACCTAGGCCGTAAAAAAGCACATAGGGAAGCATTGTTAGCTAACTTGGCTAACCAGTTAATTACGCACAAGCGTATTGTTACTACTTTAGCAAAAGCTAAAGCTTTAAGAACATACGTAGAGCCGTTAATTACAAAAACTAAAAAGAGCGATAACAAAGAAACAATCATGCACCAGCATAGAGTTGTTTTCAGTTACTTACAAGACAAAGAAGCTGTAAAAGAATTATTTACAGTGGTAGGTCCTAAAGTAGCAGGTCGTCCGGGTGGTTATACGCGTATCCTTAAATTGGGCATTCGTCCTGGGGATAATGCAGAAAAAGCAATGATTGAATTAGTAGATTTCAATGAAATCTATGGTAATTCAGTTAGCGCCGCAGCTGAACCAGCTAAGAAAACACGTCGTAGCCGTGCAACCAGCAAAAAAGCTGAAGTTGCTGAAGCAGAAGTGGTAGCTGAAACACCAGCTGAACCAACCGCAGATTCTTCAACTGATAAAGCAGCTGAATAATTTGAAACGGTAATATTATATAAAAGGCAAGGCTTTAGTCTTGCCTTTTTTTATGTGTAAAAAAAAATAAGGAGATACAAGAGAATTGAACTTTTTTTGTACCATCTAACCCATCAAAAACAAGTATTCTAATGACGCATCAAGCCAAAAAGCCCGCAATTTTGATTCTCGCTGACGGACACGTATTTCATGGTCATGCTTTTGGTAAAATAGGGACCACTACCGGAGAAATTTGTTTTAATACCGGAATGACGGGTTATCAGGAGGTTTTTACAGATCCAAGTTACACGGGCCAGGTGCTTATCATGAACAATGTGCACATAGGTAATTATGGGGTTAAGGATACAGACGTAGAAAGCAGCACGGTAAAAATTAGAGGTCTAATTGCGCGTAATTTAGAAGAGCAGTTTTCGAGACTACAAGCTGATGGTGATTTAAACACCTACTTAGTTAACAACAATTTAGTGGCTATTGATAATTTGGATACGCGTGCACTTGTTGCGCATATCAGAGAAAAGGGTGCCATGAACTGTATTATTTCTTCAGACGATTTAGATATTGAATCATTAAAACAAAAATTAGCAGCCGTACCTAGCATGGATGGACTAGAACTTGCAAGCACTGTAAGCACTAGTTCAGAATATGAAATGGGTGATGCTAGTTCTGCAATCAAAGTTGCGGTTTTAGATTTCGGTGTTAAAAAGCATATTTTACAATGTTTAGTGGATAGAGGTGCTCATATTAGAGTGCATCCTGCAAAAACTCCATTAAGCCGTTTAAAAGATTTCAATCCTTCAGGATATTTTATTTCTAATGGTCCTGGCGATCCTGCTTCTATGGATTATGCAATTGCAACTGTTAAAGATGTTTTAGAAGAACAAAAACCAGTATTTGGTATTTGTTTAGGACATCAATTACTCGCGCTCGCAAATGATATCCCAACATTTAAAATGCATCATGGACATAGAGGACTTAATCATCCTGTAAAAAATATTATTACGGGACAGTGTGAAATCACAACACAAAATCATGGATTTGGTGTTGACCCTGAAGCCGTTAAAAATCATCCAAACGTAGAAGTAACGCACGTTAATTTAAACGATGATTCTATAGAAGGTATTCGTTTAAAAAATAAGCCTGCATTTAGTGTGCAATACCATCCAGAAAGCACGCCAGGCCCGCATGATAGCCGTTATTTGTTCGATAACTTTATTGATTTAATAAAAGCCAAGGCCTAGTTATGAAAATTGCAATCATCAATGGTCCCAATTTAAATTTGTTGGGTAAAAGAGAGCCTGAAGTGTATGGCACTGCAAGTTTTGATGATTGCTTTAATGCTTTGGTAGCAAAGTATCCAAACATTGAGTTCGAATATTTTCAATCCAATGTAGAGGGCGAACTCATCAACGAGTTGCAACGCGTTGGTTTTTCGGCTAGTGGCATTATATTTAATCCCGGTGGTTATACCCATACATCTGTTGCGATAGGTGATACCGTTGCAGCCATTACAACACCTGTTATTGAAGTACATATTAGTAATGTACATGCAAGAGAAGATTTCAGAAAAATCTCACACGTATCTGCAAAGGCAACCGGTTCTATTATTGGACTTGGTATAGACGGCTATCAATTAGCGGTAGAGTGGTTTGTAAAAAAAGGTGCTTAATTTTTTATCCATATGTTTAAGTCCTATTCCCAAAAAGTATTCGGGCTCATTTTGATTGCTGCGTGCTTCAAAATGGTGGTTGCTCCCTTTTTGGAACTCGGTAATGACGAAGTATATTACTGGACCTATGCATTACAACTTGATTTCAATCATTTTGACCACCCGCCACTAGTAGGTTTTTTAATCCGTGTATTTACCTTGAATATGCACTGGGTGTCTGAACTTAGTATGCGCCTCGGTGCCATTGTATCAGCTAGTATCGGTTGTTATTTTGTATTTAAAACAACGACTCATCTATCTACTGAAAGAGCAGGATGGTATGCAGCGCTTTTGTATCAAGCAGGCGTATATACTGGGTTTATTGCAGGTTTTTTCATTTTACCGGATAGTGCACAGCTTATATTTTGGACAGCGTCATTGTATGTAATGTCACTACTACTATTTACAAATAAAGAAAAGCCAATAGGGTATTGGATGCTGCTCGGTTTACTCATTGGACTTGCCACACTTTCAAAAGTGCACGGCTTATTTTTATGGGCGGGCTTTGGCGCTTATTTATTATTTACAAACTATAAGAAACTTTTTTCGTTACATTTTGCGGCAGCAGTTTTTGTTACGCTACTTTGTATTGTACCCATTGTTTACTGGAATGTTATCTATGATTTTATCACCTACCGTTTTCATTCGGAGCGTGTAACGCATACGGGTATTGACATTGCTAGTTTTACAACAGAGATAGTAGGAGAGGTTTTATATCAAAATCCTGTCGTGTATTTTTTGATGGCTGCAGCTTTATTTTCATGTAGGAAAATTTCATTTCAGCAAAAAAATATTGGCCGCTGGTTATTGTGGATGAGCATACCGCTCATATTGATATTTTGGATGGTAGCAGTTTTTAATCCTACGCTTCCGCACTGGTCTGGCCCTGCATTTATTCCATTAATAATACTTGCAGCTATTTATATCGATCAAAAAAAGGTGAGTTGGCCCATTTATTTACTTAGAACTTCGGTGGCTTTGGTGTTTTCAATTCTACTAGTACTCGTAATCATTGTTCAAAAATATCCGGGTAATTTTGGTAGTCAACAATCAAATAATTTAGGAGAATACTGTCCAACACTTGATTTATCTGGATGGAAAAACCTGAGTGTTGCTTTTGATTCATTAGCCAAAAAGGATCAGGCTAATCATACAATGTCTGTGGCGCCTTCAATAATTGTGGGCAAATGGTTTCCAGCAGGACATCTCGAATTTTATACTGCGCGTAATACCGGACTTCCTTTAATTGGCATTGGACCACTACAAGACATTCATAAGTTTGCTTGGTTAAATAAAGAACGGCCTAATTTAAAAATTGGCGCAGATGCGTATTGTATTGTACCATCCAATGTGCCTTTTGATGTTGCTGTTTCGTATGGGTCTTATTTTAAAACGATTGATGCTCCAATAAAAATTGATCAGGTAAGAGGTGGTGTTGTTGTTCGTTATTTTTTAGTGTACAGGTTACATGGTTGCACTAAAGTTCCACAACCCCTCTTGTAAGTCCTTTAAAAGAGCCTTTCAAAATCTCTTCTATAAGAAATACTGGCCCCAAAACGGTTGCGTCTTCCAAAGCTGGATCCACTTATATCAAGGCTGTTTTTATTGAATAAAATGGCTCTTAATTTACGATCCTGCGTAAGTATAAATTCTATGTTTAAATCGGGGAGCCATTGCAAGTTTCCGTTTTTAACACTTGAAGAGTTGCTTAAGTTAAAATCTAAGTCGCCACCAAAGGTCACTACAATTTTATCTTCAAAAAAGCTTTTGCCCACTTTAAAATTTACTCTAGATCTATTAATGCCTGCATTTGCCACGTTGCTGTTGATACCTGATGCGGCACCTAAGAGCTCTGTATTGCTATACAAAGATGTTCCAACGTCAAAGCGCAGGCTTTTGTCGCCGGTTAGCTTATATAGCATGTTGGAGAACATTTTATTGATCTCTTTGGTTAGAATTTGAGAGAGTGTGTTTACCCCAATTGTTGCAAACATGGCATTGGCATTTCCATTTCCACCATTGCCAATAGTAGGTGGTGCAAAAGAATTGAAAACAATTAAAAATGAAACCTGTTTTAATATTTCATTGTCGTCTTGTTCAAGCCTCGTTAAATATTGTACCAGTTCATTGTCTGTTTTAATAGGACTTCCTTGCGGAAAATCTAGTTTAAAACTAATAGAGGGCTTGGTTAGCTTATCTCTTAACTGTGCAACTACATAGACCGGACCACGATATCCTTTAACGGCACCACTCATATTTAAATTACCTACGAGGTCATAAAGTGCTACTTGCTCAGCGGTATACTGTGCATCAATTTTGATATTGGCTTTATTAGGATCCCCAGTCCATTCGATATAATTTCCTTTATTAGGTATGAGTTCAAATGGCTTTTTGATGAGTGACTGAAAACTAAAATCATAATTTCCTTTATCAATATTGTATCGGCCCCTGATAGTAAGTGGTTCTGTAGTACCGGATCTTATTTTGAGTCTTCCGCTTCCATTTGCTTTAATAACATCGCCAGAAACGTCGTCTAGTATCACATCAATTTCTGCTTTATTATTAGCCGTTAAGTCTAGGTCTACGAGTAAATTAAAATTTGATGTTTTGTTTTCGGTTTGAATTTCGGTGCCATATTTTTTGTAGGTAATAAAATCGGCACTTGCGGATTCTTTTGATACTGCATTAGGTAGCACTATATGAGAACTATCTGTAGATTCTGCTACAAGCGTAATTTTTGCATTTGTAGATGGTCCTTTAAAACTAAAATTTGCTTTACCAAGTGCTTTACCATAAAAAAGCGGATTGTCTTTTGCTTTAGTATCTATGAGTAGCAAATTGTTGGTGGTAACGTCAAAATCAAAAGCCATATTTTCAAACTGCTTCTCATATAATTTACCGGAGCCATTGGCTTTGTTGTTGTACTTGTCCCGCACCGTAAACTTTCCAAAGTCTATACCGTCTTCTAAAAATTTAACCCGTAAACTATCAAGTTGATAATTTACCTGTGTGTAATCTACTTTTAAAGTTGCATTTTTGACAAGTACTTCACCTAAGAGGCTTGGGCTTGTTGGATTTCCTTGAATGCTTAACTGACCGGTAGCTTTACCATCTACTTCAGAAAATATGCCTGTCAAAAACTGTTCTACAAATTTAATTCGGGTATCACTCAGTTCAATATTGGTGTAGAGTGGTTGTTGTATACTGTCTGTTAGATTATAGAAGCCTTTAGCACGGATTTTATAATCTTTATTGTCTGAAACTACAGTAAATGGCAGGTTGCCCGTTTTTGCATCATACCCTGCTGTAATATTTACAAGACCTACAGAGTCGTTATCTACTCGTAACTGGCTTGTATTTATTCTGGCGTCTGCCTTTATATCAGAAAAAATGTTTTTTAAAGTAATATTTCCATTCGCAATACCTTCAAAACGTGGTTGTTGGATAACCAGGTTTGTAATATCTCCAATAACCAGGTTGTTGAGTTTAATATTTAACTGGTTGGTGTTGCCGCCATCTTCTTCTTCGGTTTGAATTAATATTTCTTGCGTGCCTTGCACAAACTTAACATTGCTAGCGTGCACAAAGTTTTTACGAAGTACTAGTTCACCTTCTTTTTCAAGTGTCCACTTTTTATTATTGAGGGTGAAATTAGAAGGCTTCCACTGTATACGAAGTCCATCTTGAAGCGTGTAAACTTCTGCTTCTAAGTTGGCGTCATTTAAATTGCTGGAAGCACTTGTTTTTATTTGTACATTGGATTTGTCATTTTTTGAATCTATTGAAATAATAGAGTTTGGGAAATGAATACTATCTCCAATTCCAAAATTGTCAATGTTGGTTAATAAACCTAGGTTGTTAATATCACCTTTGGCCTCTATGCGTGCCCCAGTAATCGCGTAGTCGTTAATTTTTCCGTACGGAATGTTTGCCTTAGCGCTTAGTTGATAAGTTTTGGTATTGATGTTCCCTTCAAACGAAAAATCATTAAAGCCGCTCCAGTTTTTATTATATAAACTGATATAGGGGTCTATGTAGTTGGCATTTGCTTTGATGGTAAAGTTTTGATCTGCGCTAAGTTTGCCAGGCGCCTCAATATAGTTAGGGTAGTAGTGGTGTAAAAACGATTGAATGCTTTTTGGTAAATCGGCCACATTAAATTGACCGGTGATGCTTGCATTAAAGTCGTTACTTTTTAGGGTGATACGTTTTTCGTTTCCAACTTGCAATGACTGAAGCGATAAAGAATCAAAATTTAATTTGGTGGTTGAGTCGTTAATATTTGCGTTTAAAAATTTAGCATTGCCTATAAAATTATCGAGGTTGCTTCCTGTAAAGTTGGCATCCAATAACCCAGTTATTTCTATAAACTTCGGATAGAGTTTAAGGGCTTTTAAGTTAGAATAAGCAAGGTCGCCTACAATATTAAAGGCCGGTACTTTTTGATTAAAATTAATTTCTACTGAGCTCGTGAAGTTTAAGTTAGGGTCATTGATAATAACATCTCCACTAAAATATTTTTTCTGGAAAGTGCCGTTTGTTACAATGCTTTTGTAGTAATAATCTTTGTACTGTATAGATCTAATATCTCCACTAATACTGGTTTTTAATTTTTCGATATCAAAACTACTGCCTTCGATGCTCCCTTTAAAATCTATGGTTCCTAGGTCGTTATTGTTTGTGAATTTGCCAAGGTTAAATGCAACAGTTTCTAGCTGTCCTTTGTAGCTTGGCTCGCCTTTAAGTGGGAGTTTTAAATTGATATCTGTGGTTACGCCACCTAGTGCCGTACTAAATACCCCTTTGGTAACAAAGTCAAACGCGGTGCCTTTAAAATCGCCTCTATATAAAATAGTGCCTAGTGATGCAAAGCTTGGACTTTGAATGTTTTGTATAGAAGGGATAAGTTGCGCAAGGTCTTTGTAATTGCTTTGTACAAAACCTTGCCTTAATTGAATTTGTGTTGTTTCTATTGCTGGTAGGCCTTTCATAGAAAATGTACCCATTAAAATACTATTGCCCCCTGTTCTTAACTGTAGCTTGGATACGGTAAAATCTGCAACCGTGCCTAAATATTTTCCTGAAAGTTGCGCCTTTGTTTTGAACATAGACATGGCAGGAGCAAAAAAAGCAATATCATCTGTGTGAAGCTCCGATTCTTTAATGTTAGCCACCATTACCACATTTGAGATATAGTTGCTAAAGTCTTTTTCAAAGTTTGTAAACTTCATGGCATAGTAATTACCAATGCGTGACCTATTTGTTTGAAGGTCTAAATTGGCAAACTCCATGATGTTCTGGTTGAAGGTAAAATTGGTATTTAGTTTTTTTACCAAAAGTCCTGATCTTTCTTTGGCGGATAATTTTATAGATGCTTTTATTTCTTTTTCAGACACAAAAGCATTTTTTATTGTAGCGTTAATGCTATTAAAATTAAGATGCGTTCCGTCAAAATTTGGATACGGTTTTTCAAAATCACTATCAATAACGAGCGAACCTTTATTAATGGTAATTTCATCTGCATTGATATTGAGTGGGCTTGTGCTTGCTGAAACAGGCTTGTTGGCTAGTTCTTTACTATTGGAAGGTTGTAAAGCCGGTATCACTTTCATTACAAAAGAAGGCTGATCCAAACTAACGTTCCCTAATGTAATAAAATTTGTTTCGGTATTTATTTTCTTGCAATCTGCTACTATGCTTATGGCTCCCGCCTTCATGTAAGTTCCTGTCCACTGATCGTTTTGTTCAAAACGTATTGATTTGAAATCGATTTTTTTAACATCGTAATGGGTACTAGTAGCAGTAGTGCTAGTGTCGCTGCTTTTAAAATAGTTGGAAATAAATTCGTAATTCCAGGTTTTTGTTTTTCTGTTGATTTTTACAACGGCGTCTTCTATGCCAATATAACTGAGGGTTGCATTTTTTTTCAAGAAAAACCAATCAGTGATTCTTATTTTACAAAGGTTTGCAAACAATAGCGTGTCTTTATTTTGATCCCGTATCAGTACCCCTTCGATGTTTAATTTATTAAAAGGCGAAATGCTTACTTTTCTGATACTAACTTCTGATCCTATTTTATTTGAAATAGAACTGGTTATTTTTTTTGCGATGTAGTTTTGTACGGGACTTGTGTTTAAAAGTAGGAGCACCAAAAAGAGACCCGCAACAAATGCGAGTAAAACATTTCTGGTTATTTTTAATTTTCTTTTCAGGTAGTTCTATTCTAGTATCATGAATTAAAATCCAGCAACAGCGTCGTCTCCTCTTTTGTCGGCAACTGTAATTCTTTTTCCCGTTGGACCAATAACAATGCCTTCGGTTCTACCAATTGCACTTCTTTCTTTAATACGATATCCTATTTTTTCAAGCGCAGCTTTGGTATTGGGGTTAAAAGTTTTTTCTATGCTCACTTCATCCGGGAGCCACTGGTGATGAAACTTAGGATTGTTAATGGCGTCTTCTAGGCTCAAATTAAAATCAACTAGGTTCACAATGGTTTGAAATACCGATGTTGGAATGGTGGTGCCACCAGGTGTACCTACTGTCAAATAAGGCTTTTTGTTTTTTGTTAGAAGGGTAGGTGTCATGGAGCTGAGCATTCTTTTATTGGGTGCAATCGAATTGGCTTCTCCACCAATGGCGCCATACATATTTGGGCTACCTGGCTTTGCACTAAAATCATCCATCTCATTGTTTAAAATAAAGCCAGCGCCACCAACAACTGTTCTATTGCCATAGCCTCCATTTAGGGTGGTGGTCACTGCTACCATATTGCCTTCAGGATCAACTATACTAAAGTGCGTTGTTTCTTCAGATATGGGCGCATCACCTGCTAGGGTTTTATCACTTGAACCAGCAACACCAGGTTTGTAATCCAACATTCTATTTTTTAAATAGGTGCTGCTAAGTAATGTGTTTTGGGGTACTTTATAAAAATCAGGATCGCCCATATGTGCAGCTCTGTCAGCGTAGGCTCGGCGCTCCACTTCAATCATGAGTTGCACCGATTCGGGTGTTTGAAAACCCATTTTTTGAACATTAAATGGTTCTATCATTTTAAGCATCTGGCCAATTAAAATACCACCACTACTTGGAGGTGCAAAACTTATGACGCCATAATCTCTGTAATTAAATACAATTGGTGTTCTAGCTTTTGCTTGATAATTTTTTAAGTCTTCAAGTGAAATGATACCGCCGCCTCTTTTCATTTCTTCAACAATAAGTGCCGCTGTTTCACCTTCGTAAAATCCTTTGGCACCATTTTTTTGAATGCGTGAAAGCGTGTTTGCAAGTTCTATTTGAATAAGGGTGTCTCCAACTTTCCATTTTGTATCTTTTACAAATGCAGCAGGCTTAGTTGAGTATTTTATAAAATCTTTTTTTGTTCCATTTAAACTAGAGGCTTCTCTTTCGGTAATTACAAATCCAAAACGTGCTAAATCGATAGCAGGTTGGATAAGCTGTGCAAAAGGAAGTTTTGCATGTGGTAAGGTTGCAAAAATTCCAGCAACTGTACCTGGAACACCAGATGCTAAATGTCCGTTTTGCGAAAGTGCATCTTGTGCATTTCCAGCAGCGTCTAAATACATATCTCTTGATGCTTTAGAAGGTGCCGCTTCTCTGTAATCGATTCCTATAAGGGTGCCATCTTTTTTTCTGGCGAGGGTAAAGCCACCGCCCCCAATATTGCCTGCACCAGGATATACAACAGCTAGTGCCAATTGTGTAGCGATGGTTGCATCAAATGCGTTACCACCCTGTTTCATGATTTCGGCGCCAACCAAACTTGCAAGCGGGTGCGCACTCGTTACACTCGCTCTATTAAATACGCCTGATTTTGTAACACTATATTGGTAAGGATTTACTGCTTTTGTGGGGCCTACAATCGTATTTTCAAATTGCCCCATAACGCTGCTGCATAGGCAAAATAGGAAGGCCAAAAAGATTGTTGATTTCATGGTTGAAAATTACTCAATTTTTGGGTAAATCTGGGCCATTTTTTGTTACATTCACACATTGTTTAACAATCTGTTCATGATTTAAATGGCAGCCATATCAGGCGTTTTGATAGCTATGAAAAAAATGCACTTTTTTACCCTACTAATTGTAATCATATTACTGTTTTCTAGTAACACCCTATGGTCGCAACAAGTGAGTCAAAATAATGGAGGGGTATTGCCTAGTTCCGCTATACTGCAATCATTAAAAAAGTTGCAAGTGTTGGGATCTGTTTTATACATCGCTGCGCACCCAGATGATGAAAACAATAGTTTGTTGCCTTATTTGGCCAAAGAAAAAATGTACCGAACGGCGTATTTGAGTTTAACAAGAGGTGATGGTGGACAAAATTTAATTGGCCCAGAGCAAGGTATTGAACTTGGTATGATACGAACCAAAGAATTATTAGCTGCCCGCGAAATAGATGGAGCAGAACAATATTTTACAAGTGCTTACGAATTTGGTTTTAGTAAAAGTATGGATGAAGCTTTACAAGTTTGGGACCGAAAAAAAGTTTTAGCAGACGCTGTTTGGGTAATTCGAAATTATAAGCCTGATGTAATTATTGCGCGCTTTCCTCCGGACGCGCGCGCCGGACATGGACACCATAGTGCATCTGCGCAAATTGCTAGAGAAGCTTTTGCAGCAGCTGCAGACCTCAATCAATTTCCGGAACAGTTAAAAAATGGGGTTACTGTTTGGCAGGCAAAAAGGCTATTGTGGAATACGTTTAATTTTGGCGGCGCTAATACTACAAGCAATGATCAATTTAAAATGGATGTGGGGGGTTACAATCCACTCGAAGGAAAAAGTTATGGTGAAATTGGTGGTGAGGCTAGAAGCATGCACAAAAGCCAGGGTGAAGGACGGCCCCGACGCAAAGGAGAAATCATAGAATATTTTACAACCATTGCAGGGGAGGCGCCTACAACAAGTTTACTGGATGGTGTTAGTACGGATTGGACAAGGCTTGGTCAAAACGGAGCAAGTATTGCAAGCGCTATAGACGCAGTTATTGTTTCTTACAATCCTTTGCAGCCCTCATTGTCACTGCCTGCGCTTGTAAAAATTTATGGGCAAGTTAAGGAGCTTCCGGCTTCCGTTTGGAGGTCGCAAAAACTAAATACATTACAGCAAATTATTGAAGCTGCTGCAGGATTGTCTGTGGAGGCATTTACGGTTACAGAAAAAGCGGTACAAGGCGATTCAGTTAGTTTTACCTGTGCTATTAATAATAGGTCTTCAGCTGCTGTTCGTTTAGAAAATATTAAGGTATCCAATCAGTCTTATGCAAGGCAAGTGGCTCAGCCATTGCTGCAAAATAAAAATTATAATTATGTAGTAAACATACTTCCTGCGGTAGCCAAAAATCAGTTTCAACCATACTGGTTGCAGCAGCCCAAAAATTCGGAAGGTATGTTTTTTGTGAATGATTACAGCGTATTGGGTAAAGCTTGGAATGATCCTACACTTTCTGTGCAATTTAATTGTACAATTGAAGGAGTGACGTTTACTATTACTAGGCCAGTCATGCATAAATATGTAGATCTTGTTAAAGGCGAATGTGTGCAACCATTTATTATCATTCCACCTTACGAACTTGTTGTAAAACCAACAGTGTTATTAACGAATGTGGTAACTGAAAAAGGTAAAAAAAATCAAACTACGCCATTGCAACTTACTGTTTTATCCAATCAAGAAAAGAAAATGAGCGCATCGGTTCGTTACACTTTATTGGATCAAAAAACGGGGAAGCAAGTATTTGAAAGGGGGGTAGATTCCGTTTTTAATGATGCAAAAATGAGTGCTATTGAAGTGCCTGTTGCTAGTTTTTACAATCCAACAAATACATCAAATGCAATTACTGCATCTGTTGCTGTTGCCAACAGTAAGGGTACGCAAAACTACAATGAGCACTTGCAAAAAATCGTATATGATCACATCCCTAATACGCATTATTTGACGCAAGATATTGTTAAGGTAGTTGATGAGCCTATTCGTATAAAAGGCTCAAGAGTAGGCTATATTGCGGGTTCTGGCGATTTAACGGAAGAAGCGCTGGTTCAACTTGGATACCGTGTAGAAAAAATTACTGCAGCTAATATTACGCCAGCATATTTAGCGGGTTTTGATGCAATAGTTACAGGTGTTAGAGCCTACAATGTAAATGCATTTTTAAAAGATGGCTATCAAATGCTATTGCAGTATGTGCAAAATGGCGGCAATTTAATTGTGCAATACAACCGTACGGGTTCAAATGGGTTAACGCCACCTATGGCACCATATCCATTTACTATTAGTGCAGGATCAAGGGTTACAGAAGAAAATGCTGAAGTGGAATTTTCGATTCCTGAGCATCCTGTATTGCAAACGCCAAATAAAATTACTGCCCGTGATTTTGAAGGATGGATTCAAGAAAGAAGTACCTATCAGGCAACTGCTATCGACGCATGTTATGCAACGCCACTATCTATGCATGATAAAAATGAGCAGCCGTCTAGTGGTTCATTAATTACTTGTGCTTATGGTAAAGGCAATTTTTCATATGTGAGTTTAGCATTATTTAGACAATTACCTGCGGGTGTTTCAGGTGCCTACAAATTATTGGCCAACTTAATTGCTTTACCAAAACGATAGAATATGTCATTGATCGATTGGGTTGTTTTGGTGTTAACATTTGTACTCATTATTTCTTATGGTTTGTATAAAAGTAATGCTACAAAAAATTTAGAGGGTTACTTTTTAAGTAATCGTTCGATGCCATGGTATTTAGTGTTATTGGGTATTATGGGAACGCAGGCAAGTGCCATTACTTTTTTATCGGCACCGGGTCAGGCCTACACCGATGGTATGCGTTTTGTGCAATATTATTTTGGCCTGCCACTTGCAATGATTGTTATTGTGGTATGGTTTGTTCCTATGTTTAGTAAGCTAAAAATATTTACAGCTTACGAATTTTTAGAACAGCGCTTTGATTTAAAAACGAGGACTTTTACGTCGTTTTTGTTTTTATTGTCTCGTGGATTATCGACAGGTATTAGTATTTATGCGCCTTCTATTATTTTATCATCGCTATTAGGCTGGGATATTTATTGGACCAATATAGCAATGGGAGGGATGCTAACACTCTACACAGTGAGTGGTGGTTCCAAAGCCGTTGCATATACCCAACAACTTCAGTTTGTAATCATATTTATTGGGATGGTGGTGTCGGGGTACTATTTGGTGCATTTGCTACCGGATGGGCTTGGTTTTACAGAGGCGCTTAAAGTTGGCGAAGTATCTGGTAAACTAAATGTAATTACAACGGGGAATACAGGTAGCGGATTTGATTTTAAAGACCGGTATAATATTATTAGTGGAACTATTGGCGGCTTTTTTTTAGCCCTCTCTTATTTTGGTACTGACCAATCACAAGTGGGAAGATATATCACTGCAAAAAATGATCGTGAAAGTAAATTAGGACTTTTGTTAAATGGCGTGGTAAAAATTCCAATGCAGTTTTTGATATTACTACTTGGCGTTTTGTTATTTACTTTTTATCAGTTTAAAGAGTCACCTATATTTTTTAATAAAACCGTTGAAACCAAAGCCTGGTATACTCCTTATAAAGATTCATTGTCTTCTATTCAAGAGCAGTTTAAGGTAGCGCAAGCAACGCAATTGAAACTCAATACAGCGCTTTTGCAATCTAAAAAGGCGGATACTGCGCTAGAAAATAAAATTCAAAAAGGAGCTGTGTCATTAACGGCGTTACAAAAAAAATATAAAAATGTAATTGCAACGGCAGTGCCTGGTGCAGACGTTAATGACACCAACTATATCTTTTTGCGTTTTGTTGTAGACTATTTGCCAGTAGGGCTTGTGGGTTTATTAATTGCTGTTATATTTTTAGCGGCATGGGGTTCCATTGCAGCAGCGCTCAATGCACTTGCATCATGCACTGTTATCGATTTTCATTTGCGGTACCGTTCAAAATCCATTGATGGTAGCACCCTCGAACAATCTGCAACTGATTATAAAACATCTAAATGGTATACACTAGGGTGGGGCGTATTTTGCATTTTAACGGCGCAGTTTGCAACGGGTATGGGTAGTTTAATTGAAGCTGTTAATGTACTTGGCTCTTTGTTTTATGGCGTTATTTTGGGTATTTTTTTAGTTGCTTTTTATGCTAAAAAAGTTGGCGGTACGCCTGTGTTTTGGGCCGCTATTGTGGGTGAAATATTTGTGATTGTATGTTTTTTATTAGACAAGTATAATATTGTGGGTATTGGATTTTTGTGGTTAAATGTAATTGGAGCGGTGCTCGTTTATCTCTTATCTATTTTATTTTCTAAATTAAATAGACATGCCGTTTAATACTGTTTCTTGGGCTGTTCGTGCTAATATATATGAGGTAAATGTTAGGCAGTATACCAAAGAGGGGACATTGGCTTCATTTGCATTGCACCTTCCAAGACTAGCAGATATGGGAATTACGGTATTATGGTTTATGCCCTTAACACCCATTGGCATCAAGGGTAGGCTTGGCAGTTTAGGTAGTTATTATGCGTGTAGCGATTATACGGCTATTAGCAATGAGTTTGGAACAAAGCAAGATTTTATAGATGTTGTAAACGCAGCCCATGCACTGGGTATGAAAGTAATTATAGATTGGGTTGCCAATCATACAGGTCAAGATCATGTTTGGACAATATCGAATCCTGATTTTTACATACAAGATGCAGAAGGGAATTTTACAGAACGCAATGGATGGTCTGATGTTATTGATTTAAATTACAATAACCCTACTATGCGCACAGCCATGATTGATGCGATGCAGTATTGGGTCAATACTTGTGATATTGATGGGTTTAGGTGCGACATGGCACATTTAGTGCCGTTAAATTTTTGGATAGAGGCAAGAGAGGCACTTGATCGTATAAAGCCTTTGTACTGGTTAGCAGAATGTGAAGATGTCCGTTATTTTGAAGCTTTTGATACCACCTATGCTTGGGCATTTATGCATGCGACTGCATCTATTAATAGACATGAGCCAAATTTGAATCCGGTACTAGAACAACTAGCATTGTATGCTAGTGAAGGACCTGCTACAAACAAATTATTTTTTACGTCTAACCATGATGAAAATAGTTGGAATGGAACCGAGTATGAAAAGTATGGAATAACTGCAAAAGCCTGGGCTGTATTTTCGGTAACCTGGGGTGGATTACCCCTTATGTATAGTGGTCAAGAAATCCCCAATCATAAACGCTTGCCATTCTTTGAAAAAGATGCACTTGATTGGCCGAACCATGCACAACAACCAGCATTACACGCTTTTTACAAGGTGCTCTTTACCCTCCGAATGCATAATGAGGCAGTTGTACTTTCTCAACCCCAAATGCTGCAAACACCATATCCTAACAGTATTATAGGCTTTATAAAAAAGCACCAAAACAATGTTGTTTTGGTGCTTCTGAATATTTCGGAACAAAATAGATTGGCTTTTGAAATTAGCCATCCATTGCTTGAGGGAAATTTTGAACAAATATTTTCCGGCCTTCAGTTTTCATTTTCTGGTAAAGAAAAATTTGAACTACAAGCTGGTGAATATTTGGTGTATCAACTTATTCCTCACTGAGGTTAAGCGGATAGGTATAGCTACCTTCAAATCCTGGGTAGAAGCCTTCGAGTCTTACTACACCAGATTTTATTTTTGCTAGTATTTCTTTGAGTTCATCTAGGCTTTTTACTTCGGATCCATTCACGCTGATGATTACAAACCCATCTTGCATTCTACTTTTTTTCAGTAATCCATCCCCAACTTTTTTAACCACAACACCGCCTTCTACTTCATTGGCTGCTGCTATTTTTTTATCTAGGTTTTCAAATGTGCCACCTAATTTTTCAATGATAGAAGTGTTTTTAACGATATCGGTGTTGCCTACTTTATTTTTCAAAGTAAGTGTAACGGTGTTTTCTTTGCCAGCACGTTTATAAGTAATGGCTACTTTGTCTCCTGGCTTATGCTTGGCTACTTGTTCTTGTAATTCTGGGCCAGAAGTAATTTTTATTCCATCAATTTTGGTGATGATATCGTATTTTTTTATGCCTGCTATTGACGCTGCTCCATTTGTTGGAACATCTGTTACAAATACGCCTTCACCTTCTTTGATGCTAATACCAAATTCTTTTTCGTAAGCTAGTTTTTGCTCGTCAGTTACGTTTTCTGGTAAAAAGTTAATGCCAATATAGGCACGTTGAACCGTTCCAAATTTTACAATATCAGTAACTACCTTTTTTACAATATTAACTGGAATAGCATATGAGTAACCTGCGTAAGATCCAGTAGGAGAGGCTATTGCAGAGTTAATGCCAATGAGTTCGCCAGTGGTATTAACCAGTGCGCCACCACTATTGCCTGGGTTAACGGCTGCGTCTGTTTGAATAAAAGATTCAACAGGTTTATCACTTTGTTTTCTATTGATATCTATCGATCTAGATTTCGCACTGATAATACCTGCTGTAACAGTAGCGTCTAAACTTAAAGGATATCCAATGGCTAATACCCACTGTCCAAGTTTTGCTTCGTCACTGTTGCCGTAAATTAAATAGGGTAAACCTTTTGCCTCAATTTTAATAACGGCAATATCGGTACTAGGGTCAGCGCCAATAAGTGTGGCTTTATAAGATTTTTTATTACCAAGTGTAACGTTGATTTCGTCAGAACCATCAATCACGTGGTTATTGGTAACAATGTATCCGTCTTCTGTAATAATAACGCCACTACCGCTTGCTCGTTGTTCAGGCATAACGCGTGGGCCGCCTCCAAAAAAATCACCAAAATCTTCTCCAAAAAAATCCGAGAATGGATTTCTTCCACGTGAACCTCCATTGCTAATTTGCTTTTCTTTTGTTTTTGTTTTGATATGCACAACAGCAGGAACCGCCGTAGTGGCTGCTGGTGTGAAATCTACTGCAACGGTAGGTGTATTGTTGTTGTTAAACCCTACATAATTAAAAGGTAATTTGTCCGGGTCCTGAATACCTGCCTGTTGGTATGCATTGAATTTGCTTACTCCCCAAACACTTACAATAGCAGTTGTGGCGCTAATGGCTACCATAGTGGCCACTGTTTTGAAATTCATATTCATCGTTACAATTTTTTAAAGGTTCTACAAATTACATGCCTTTGCGTTACAAATAAACAAAGCTGCAAGTTTGTCTGTGTACCGCCTGTCTTATTTAACATTTTTTTTGCGCAAAGGGTTTATAATGTCTGCAAAAATGCCAGGGTGTCTGTCCCGTCGGCATAGTCTGTTAGACTAGGGGATTGGGCGCTTCCAAATGGAATAAAGCCATGCCCTACAATACACTGGATATCGCTATTTTGGGATAAACTGCTCAATGTCTGCGGCTCGGTGTAATACTGATAATGTACCTGGCTAACGGGTGAAAAAGGGCTCTCATTTTCGGTAAAAACAAGGGAGTCATTATTCATATAATATTTGTTTCCCATAATCAGTAGCGCTAAATGATAGTCGTAATTGTGTTTGTACTTATGAAAATCTAAATAATATTCATATTTTTTAAGAGCCGAAAAAAGAGGAATAAAATCATAATTAACTGGTACAAATAACTGTGTCACATTTCGGCATCCTAATCCAAAATAAGTTTGAATATCATCTGCTAATAAATCAAGCTCTGCAGCTGTTTCCGTGCCATCAAGTACCGCTACCGATGTTCTATTGCGTCTAATAATATTTGGAAATTTGCCAAAATAATAATCAAAATATCTGCTACTATTATTGCTCCCTGTTGCTATGTAGGCATCGAGTCCAGAAAGTTGGGGCGCAAAAACTACCATTTCCGAAACACGGCTGTCCATTTTTATAAGTTCCGAAACAATATGCTTGATTAAAATTTCATCTTTCGAAGAGGGCTTGATAATAGCGGTATGCCCTGAAATAAATACCGATAAAAAGTCGTGAAAACCTACAAGTGGGATATTGCCGGCCATCACCAAACCTACTTTTTTGGGTGCTGATTGTTGTGCCGGAACCCCATATTGAGCCGCCCAATCTGCCAATAGTTTTGGGTCTAAAAAGCTTTTTGTGATCGAATTCACGGCTTTTTCTATGAATTCGGGGGCAAACCAGGGGTTTTCACGGGCAGCTCTTTCCTTTGCTGCGGCCCATTCTGGCTCATTTCCGGCCATATAGGCACTTAATTTGTTAAGTATTTCAATTCGTTCTTGTAAAATCATTTGTCGGCCGTATTTTTGATACTGCAAATGTAAATTCAGTAACCCAAACAAAACCATTTAATATGGCTATTAAAATTACAGACGAATGTATCAACTGCGGGGCATGTGAACCCGAGTGTCCAAATAACGCAATTTATGAAGGTGGGGTAGAGTGGGCCATTGCAGATGGCACTTCTGTTAAAGGAAGTTTTACGTTAATGGATGGTAGTTCTGTTGCAACTGATGCTAGACTTTCTCCAATAAGTGTTGATACATATTACATTACCCCAAATAAATGTACCGAGTGTCAAGGTTTTCATGAAGAGCCACAATGTGCTGCGGTATGTCCAGTAGATTGTTGTGTGCCTGATGAGTTATACAAAGAAACGGTAGAAGAATTGCTTGCTAAAAAAGACAAGCTACATCTCTAATTTTCTTTTAATACACATGGGTTTATGAAAAAAAAAGTTGCACTGGTAACAGGTGGGTTAAGTGGCGAAGCACAAATTAGCTATAAGAGTGCCGTTACAGTTAATGGAAATTTAGATCGAAACAAATTTGATGTCTATCGAATTGATATCAATCATACAGGTTGGTGGTATACGCCAGAAAATGGCGCGCCTCAAAAAGTAAATAGAGATGATTTTTCTATTACGGATGGCGGTGGCAAAATCAATTTTGATGTAGTGCTTTTATGTATTCATGGCACCCCTGGTGAAGATGGAAAACTTCAAGGATATTTTGATATGCTGGGTTTGCCCTACACGAGTTGTGACGCTGCTACTTCTGCATTAACATTTAACAAGCGTTATACGGTTGCTGTGGCTGCCTTTGGTGGCATATCAGTGGCTAATTCTATGCACTTGTTTAAACACACGCCCGTTTCGCCTGCTTCCATTTTAGAAAAATTACAACTGCCTGTTTTTGTAAAACCTAATAATGGTGGAAGTAGCATTGGTATGAGTAAAGTAACTACTGCTGATGCTTTAGCGCCTGCACTTGAAAAAGCTTTTAAAGAAGATACCCAAGTACTTGTGGAAGAATTTATTAGCGGAAGAGAATTTACGATTGGCGTATTTAAAACAAAAGGGTCTTTACAAGTATTGCCCATAACTGAAATAGAAACGTCCAACGAATTTTTTGATTTTGAAGCAAAGTATCAAGGTAAAAGTGTTGAAACAACGCCTGCATTTATTTCAGATACCATGCAGTCTCAATTAGAAGCTGCCGCAAAAAGAGTATATGAAGTGCTCAATTGCAGAGGTGTTGTACGTGTCGATTTTATTTACAACGAGGAGAAAGGATTGCCTTATATGCTTGAAGTGAACACGGTACCAGGTCAGTCTGCGGCAAGTGTAATTCCACAACAAGTAAAAGCCATGGGAATGAGCCTTCAAGATTTTTATACTTCTATTGTAGAAGCGTCGCTTAATTAATTGTGCATGAAAAACCTAATACAAAAAATAGTGCAAAAGCCTTTATGGCAAAACATACTTATTGGTATTGGGGTGCTGTTTTTTTTACTCATCGTATTTTTTTTATCACTCGGTTGGATTACCGGATATGGTAAAACAGCCAAGGTAAGTTCGGTGGTAGGGCAGAGTTATGTTGCTGCTCAACAACAATTAGAAAAAGAAGGGTTTGAGGTGGTTATACTTGATTCTATTTATATTGATAGTGTAGCTAAGCTTGCTGTAATCAGGCAAACCCCCGAAGCAGATGAAGTTGTGAAAGCGGGACGAACTATTTATTTAACAATTAACCGAATGGTGCCGCCGCAAGTAGAAATGCCTTCGCTTGTTGGTTTTTCTCTTAAAAGTGCAGAGCTTTATTTGCAAAGTTTACAATTAAAGTTAGGGTCGGTTTCCTATAAGCCTGATTTTGCGCGCAACGCCGTGCTTGATCAACTTTTTAATGGGGTGCCCATTGCACAGGGTGTAAAAATTCCACTCGGTTCAACTATCAGTTTGGTGATTGGTACCGGTGTAGGTGGCGAAGAAACGGACATGCCAAACCTAGTAGGTCTTACCTATCCCGAAGCCATCAATCAGCTCACTATGCAGCGTATCAATGTTGGATCTGTATTGTCTTTAGAAACTATTAAAGATTCGGCGGCTTCATTTGTGTTTAGACAAACGCCTGCACATTTATCTACAAAATTAGATTCTTTAACTGGCATGAGGCTCCCTAATAAAATTAGACAAGGACAACTTGTAGATTTGTATTTGAGTAATACCCCTCCTCCTAAAGATTCTATTACCAATCCTTCTATTAAAAATTAAACAAGGTTTTATATGCAAACAATTACCGTAGAAGCGCTTAAAGAAATACTTGACGCTGGCGAAAAAATTAATTTAGTTGATGTGCGTGAACCACATGAGCACGCCGAATTTAATATTGGTGGATTGTTATTGCCACTTGGCAATGTGCAAAGCATGCAAATTGATGAAATCGAAGACCTTAAAAATCAAAAAGTATACTTCTACTGCAGAAGTGGTAATAGAAGTGGGCAAGCATGCTTGCTGCTAGAAACCATGGGCTTTACAGACGTGGTTAACGTAACAGGGGGCATGCTTGCCTGGAGAGAAAAATTCTAGAATTTTATTGTAATTCCAATTAGATAGTTAATGGTTGCCATAGGGTAGTAGCCATTTTCTGTAATGGTTTCGCCACCATATACATACGCATAGCTATATCCATTGGGAACATACTTCTGATTGGTGATATTGTTAACTCTAGCTGTTACCAAAAACGAGCGTTCAGTTTTTTTTGCAAACTCATAGCTTGCGCTGATGTCCTGATTTGCGAAAGCTTCTAATGACCTTTCTTCTAAGGAGCTATTGTCCAAATATTGTTTGCCTACCCATTTTGTTTGTAATTCTATGGTAAACTGTTTTTTTGGTTTATATGCAAGGGTAGAAGCTGCAACAAAGTTTGGTGAAAAAGCAATATTGGTATTGTTTCTTGTTATGGCGTCTTGACCCCCGGTGTCGTAGTTGTCAATATACTCTGTAAATGATTCGATTTTATTTCTGCTCAGTGTAACGTTACTTGATAATTGTAGTTTATCCGTTAAGATGGTGTTATGCATAAGTTCAATACCTAGTCGATATGAATTAGGTACATTCATTCTGGTGTAAGCACCCACATCATTTATTTTACCAGTTAATACCAACTGATCTTTGTAACGCATGTAGTAAAAGTTGGCGCTCCAGGTAGTTTTTTTATTTCTTTTTTCGAGCCCTATTTCTAAGTCTTGTAATCTTTCGGGATTGGGTTGTGTGGCGGCACCTACTTCAAAGTCGTCACGGTTAGGCTCTTTGTGTCCTATGGCATAACTCGCATAATGTACCCATCCATTTTTATTGTATTGGTATCCAATTTTAGGGTTGAAGAAACCAAAGCTTCTATTGATAAGAAGGGTAGGGTTATTATGAAAGCCATCCATTCGGTGTGATACATTTCTATATTGTAAATCAATATAGCTGCTAAAATTAGTAGCCCAGCTATGCTGCCACTTTGCATAGATATTGGCTTCTTTTTTTATAGCTGGTAAATCGTAATATCTTTTTGGTGAAAATGTATTTGCTTTTTCTACCCAAATAACTTCTCCAAAATGTTTACCGGTATATGTGCTCCATCCGCCACCTACAGAAATTTCTTCGTCTTTCTTTTTGTATTGTAGCGAAATGTTTTGTCCATAAAAATCATTGTCGAGCCAGCGTCTTCTTACTAAATCAGATCTTGTGTGTGCTGTAGTGCCTAAGGTAATGGTAGGAATTCCATATCTAGACAATCTTTGATTTGCTTTATACTCTTCATAATAACCAGCGCCCTTGGTATAATAATTGGTGACTTGTAAGTCTAAATTTTTAGCCAATTGATGGTTGAAAAATAATTGATAATGCGTTTGTGTGTAATTGTCAGTTTGATTGTTGTAAGGTTCACCCTGTTTTTCTGTGCCAGCTGGATTAAAGGTTCGATTATTTGCTAGTTCGCTAGCAGGTACGCCATACCATGCTTGATATGTTTTTTCTTTACCAGAAAAAGTTGTGAATCGAATGCTGGATTTACCTCTAATGTAGGCGCCGCTCACATAGTAAGAACGAAGGTCGCTAAATGCTCTGTCTATGTATCCATCGCTTTTGATGCTACTTACTCTTGCGTCGATGGTAAAATATTTATTAATAAGGCCGCTACCAAATTGAATGGTATTTTTTAATGTACCAAATGAGCCGGCACTATTACTCGTGCTGAAATATGCTTTCTCATTTAATTCATGCGTAGATAAATTTATACTAGCACCAAAAGCACTAGGGCCGTTTGAAGAACCACCTACACCTCTTTGAATTTGTATACTACTTACAGAGGATGAAAAATCTGGGAGGTTTACTAAAAATGTACCCATGCTTTCTGCATCATTATAAGCAACACCATTAATGGTAACATTAATTCTGGTGGCATCGGTACCTCTAATTCTAATACCCGTGTAGCCGATACCGTTGCCCGCATCAGATTGCACAACTACCGATGGTGTTTGGTTGAGTAAAAAGGGGAGGTCTGGTCCCAAATTGTTTTTTTGGATGTCAGCCTTGGTTAAATTTTGTTTTGCAAACGGAGCTCTTTCTGATGCTCTAATGGCTCTTACTTCGAGGGGTGGGAGTTGGACGCTGTCTTTTTGAATGCTTTGCGCAAACAAGGTTTGACACGCGGTTACCAATAACATTGTTCCCAAAAACTTTTTCATTTTTTTTGTTTTAAAGTTTAAAAATGGGAACAGGGGAAGCTATGGGAGGTACTAAAAAACTGAACACCTTCCCTTCGCAGGCATTACCCTGTTCAGGTTCTACGGGTATTTTCTCAGCCTATGTCAATTTGCATAAGCACCCCGAGGAATTGTTGGCACAAAACTAAATGTAAAAAATTTTGCTACCAACTGTAACTTTATAGCGCCACTTACGTTTTACGAAAAAATAACTATGATGTTTAAGAAACAAACACTTCTAGCAGCCCTTGCATTCATCACCATCCTCACCGCTTGTGCTCAAACACCTAAAAAAATGGTTTATGATGGTGCCGCCGAGGATAGGAACCTTACAGGTTTTACAAGTATTAATGTGTCTAACGCATTTGATGTATATCTCTCTCAGGGAAGTTCTGATGCGGTTGGTGTGAGTGCAGTTGATGCTTCTGCTACAAAAAACATAAAAACACATGTTTCTGGAGGTGTGTTGTATGTTAGTTTTGATAACAAAGGTTGGAATTCATGGAAAAACAACAAGTTAAAGGCATACATAACAGTTAAAAATTTAGAAAAGTTAACCGTGTCTGGTGCCTGTAATGTTTCCTTTGTGGATGCTATAACCAGCAATCATTTGCATATCAATGTTTCCGGCGCAAGTGATATTAAAGGAGCTGTAAATGTGAATTCCTTAAAAGTGGGAGCAAGTGGTGCCTCTAATATCAGTTTGTCTGGAAAAGCCACAGAAACGGATTTTAATGTTTCGGGGGCCTGTTCCATCAAGTCTTTAGATCTTGTAACAGATAATTGTGTGGTGGTAGCATCAGGCGCATCTAATATTAAGCTAACCATCAATCAGTACTTAAAAGCCAATATTTCTGGTGCGAGTGATATCAGGTATAAAGGAACGGTAAGCCGTTTTGAAACCCGAACAAGTGGTTCTTCTGATATCAAGCCTTATTAATACGTTGAAATATATTTGGTGAACTAGCCTTCTGGCGTTACCTTTGCCCTCCAAACATCGCGAGGTAGAGCAGCGGTAGCTCGTCGGGCTCATAACCCGAAGGTCGGAGGTTCGATCCCTTCCCTCGCAACAAAAAAGACCTCAAATCGGGGTCTTTTTCTTTTTGTAGGTACCTTTAAGGTGCTTTAAATTAAGTGTAACCAACCATGAAAGCTGGATTTGTAAATATTTTTGGAAGACCCAATGCCGGCAAGAGTACCTTGCTTAATGCGCTTATTGGCGAAAAAATGGCTATTGTGTCCCCTAAAGTACAAACCACCAGACACCGTATCAAGGCGTTTTTAAACAATCCAGGCGAATACCAGATCATCTTTTCTGATACCCCAGGTATTATTGACCCCAGGTATAAGCTTCATGAGCGAATGATGCACGCGGTTAAAACAGCCCTGGAAGACGCCGACGTGGCCCTGCTTATTGTTGATGCCAACGATAATTTTGAAGAAACCAGCGCTATTTTTGAGGCTTTAAAGCTAAAAGTGCCTGCTATTGTAGTTCTAAATAAGATAGACGCCGCTGCCAATGGTAAAATTGCCGAGGCTACCGAGTTTTTTGCCACCAAGAGCTACTGTAAAAAGATGGTGAAGATATCGGCACTTCAAAAAGTACATTTACAAAAGCTATTGGCGGAAGTGCTGACATTTTTGCCGGATGGTATGCCTTTTTATAGTGAGGATGATTTAAGCGATATGCCTACCAGGTTTTTTGTGGCTGAGCTAATTAGGGAAAAGATTTATCATTTATTTGGAGATGAGATCCCGTACCATAGCGCCGTATTGATCAACGAGTTTAAGGAAAAGGAAAATATCATTAAAATTCAGGCCGATATTATCGTGCACCGCGAAACCCAAAAGGCAATTATTATTGGGGAGAGAGGGTCTATGATTCGTGAAATTGGTATACAGGCCAGGCAAGATATTGAAGCCTTTGTAGGGCAAAAAGTGTTTTTGGAACTCTTTGTAAAAGTGCGTCCTAAGTGGAGAGATAACGACAGTCAATTAAAAGAGTATGGTTATCAATAAATGATTATCAATTAATTAGATACTATCTTTTGAATATTTATTTTAACTATTTTAGAAATATATTATGAGCTATACAGTCGCAATTGTTGGAAGGCCAAACGTAGGTAAGAGTACGTTTTTTAACCGCCTCTTAGAGCAGCGTAAAGCCATTGTTGATGACATTAGTGGCGTAACCAGAGATCGTCAGTACGGTGTAACAGAGTGGAATGGCAAAAGTTTTAACCTTGTGGATACGGGTGGGTTTGTGCCAGATTCTTCCGATATGTTTGAAACCGAAATTAGAAAACAGGTTAGAATTGCTATGGAAGAAGCCAACGCTATCATTTTTATGGTGGATGTAGCTACCGGTATTACCGATTTAGACGATGCCATGGCAGACATGTTAAGACGTACTCCAAAGCCTGTTTATGTAGTCGTAAACAAGGTGGATAACGGAACCAGAGAGCTTGAAGCAACCGAATTTTACGGAATGGGTTTTGAACATAACTTCTTCGTTTCCAGTATTTCAGGTAGTGGTACCGGAGATTTAATGGACGCCATAACGGCCCACATTAAACCAGATGAAGCTGAGGTTGAGATATCAGGTTCCGACATTCCTAAGTTTGCTATTATTGGTCAGCCCAATGTAGGTAAGTCGTCACTCCTTAATGCACTTGTTGGCGAGGAGCGTACCATTGTAAGTGATATTGCTGGAACAACCCGCGATACCATTCATACCCATTACAACCTATTTCAAAAAGAATTTATATTAATTGATACGGCGGGTATCAGAAAGAAGTCAAAAGAAAAGGATGACCTCGAGTTTTACTCCATTATCAGGGCTGTTAAGGCTATGGATGAGGCCGATGTTTGCTTTATTGTGATTGATGCCCATAAGGGTGTGACAGGACAAGATATCACTATTTTTAGTTTGGCTGCCCGCAAAGGAAAGGGTGTAGTAGTGCTTGTAAATAAGTGGGATCTTGTTGAAAAAGAGACGAATACGGCGCGTGACTACGAGAAAAACTTGAAGCAAAAATTGGCCCCTTTTACCGATGTGCCTATCCTGTTTATTTCGGCAAAAGAGAAAACTAGGATCTTTAAAGCGATCGAAAGTGGGTTAGAGGTTTTTGAAAGCAAGCGACGTAGAATACCAACTTCTCAATTAAATGAAGTGATGTTAAAAGCCGTAGCTGCTTATCATGCTCCGGTGGTAAGAGGAAATACAGTTAAAATTAAATATGTAACGCAGTTACCTACGCCGGTGCCATCTTTTGCCTTTTTTACCAATTATCCGGAAGATATTAAGTCGCCGTATCGTAATTACCTGGAAAACCAGCTCCGAAATAGTTTTAATTTTAAGGGTGTGCCTATTCGCATATACTTTAGGAAAAAATAAAATATAGCGCAAAAAATTTGTTAATTTAAAACTGACACCTATCTTTGCGCACAATTATTAACTCAAAAAAACAAATACAATGAAAAAAGTATTCGCAATCTTAGCTGTAGTAGCTTTCGTAGCATGTAACTCTGGTGAAAACAAAGAAGCTGCTGCTGACACAACTGCAACTGTTGACACTGCTGCTGTAGCTGTTGACACAACTGCAACTGCTGACACAACTGCTGTTGATACAACTGCTGCTGCTCACTAGTCGTATTTGTTATAAAACATATACTTCTTGCAAGAAGGTCCTCACGACAAAGTCGTGAGGATTTTTTTTTGTGCCAGTTTGTACCGCTTTCCTATGAATGTACCAACTTGGCATCAATATTGTTCAGTTCTATGTGCAATAGATTAGAGACGGGCCTCCGGCCCGTTGTGACAATTTGACCCAGATATCATGATAAAAGAGAACATGTTTTTTAGATCGGAAGAGGATACAGACTTTATGCCCATCATTCCTATGAACGAGCAGGAGTCTGAACAGGATAAAAATATGGTGATACCATCGGAGCTTGCCATTTTGCCACTGCGCAATACGGTATTGTTTCCAGGGGTAGTTTTACCAATTACCGTAGGGAGGGATAAGAGCATTAAGGCGGTGAATGATGCTTATAAAGCAGACAAGCTTATTGGCGTGGTGTCTCAAAAGGATTCCAATATTGAAGAGCCGGTTGCCGCAGATTTATGCAGCGTTGGTACAGTGGCCAAAATCATCAAGCTTATTAAAATGCCGGATGGTGGCACTACCATTATTATTCAGGGTAAAAAAAGGTTCGAGCTGGTTTCTATGCTTACCGACGACCCTTATTTTAAGGCGAATATCAAATTATTTGAAGAAGATGCTAGCCCAGAAGGGGACGATTTTGCGGCTATTGTAAGCAGCATTAAAGACCTGGCTACGCAAATTATTCAGCTATCACCCAATCTTCCAACAGAGGCGGGGATCATTTTAAAGAGCATTGAAAATCCTTCTTTTCTCATAAATTTTGTAAGCTCTAACTTAAATAGTGATATTTCTGAAAAGCAAAAGCTATTGGAAATCAATGATATAAATAATAGAGCTGAAAGTTTAATTTTAATACTTCAAAAAGAGCTTCAGTTTGCGGAACTTAAAAATAAAGTGACCAATAAAACCAGAACCGAGCTGGACAAACAACAACGGGATTACTTTTTACAGCAGCAATTAAAGAGCATCAAAGATGAGCTTGGGGGTGATACCAACGAGCGAGAAATTGCGGATATGAAAAAGAAGGCTGAAGGCAAGAAATGGCCGGAAGCTGCAAAAAATGCATTTGACACGGGTGTGGCCAAACTGGAGCGTATGCACCCAACCACCCCCGATTATTCGGTGGTGTACAATCACCTCGATTTAATGCTTGACCTTCCATGGGATAGCTATACCTCCGATAATTATGACCTTAAAAATGCTAAAAAAGTACTGGATTTCGATCATTACGGAATGGCAAAAATTAAGAGTCGTATTCTCGAATACCTTGCCGTTTTAAAGCTAAAAGGCGACATGAAAAGCCCTATTTTATGCTTTTTAGGCCCTCCGGGTATTGGTAAAACCTCGCTTGGAAAGTCTATTGCGCATGCGATTGGTCGTAAATATGTGCGTTTGAGCCTTGGTGGTTTACACGACGAAAGTGAAATTAGGGGACACCGCAAAACCTATATTGGGGCAATGCCGGGCCGTATCCTTCAAAATATTAGAAAATGTAAGTCTTCAAATCCGGTTATGATACTGGATGAAATAGACAAAATAGGGGCCGACCACCGTGGCGATCCTTCATCGGCATTATTAGAGGTATTGGATCCAGAGCAAAACAGTAATTTTTACGACAATTACCTAGAGCTCGAATACGACCTTTCTAAAGTGTTGTTTATTGCTACGGCTAATAATATTCAAAATATTCAGCCGGCCCTTCGTGACCGCCTGGAAATTATTGACCTCAGTGGCTACGCTGTAGAAGAGAAGGTTGAAATTGCTAAAAAGCACCTCGTGCCCAAGCAAAAAGAAGCCCATGGTCTCGAAAAAGTGAATTTTAAAATTGCCGATAAGGTCCTTGAAAAAATCATTGAAAACTATACTAGAGAAAGTGGCGTCCGTGAACTAGACCGTCAGCTGGCATCCGTCATGCGTTTTCAGGCTAAAGAATATGCCACTAAAAACAAAGTAAAAACCACCTTAACGGCGCCAGATATCGAAAAAATACTGGGTCAAGCACGCTATAGCAACGAAATTTATAAGTTGGCCAATATGCCAGGTGTGGCCGTGGGTCTTGCCTGGACTTATGTGGGCGGCGATATTTTATTTATTGAAACCATTTTAAGTGAAGGCAAGGGCGAATTAAAGCTTACCGGTAATTTGGGTAATGTGATGAAGGAGAGTGCGACCACCGCTTTAAGTTATTTACAAGCCAACGCTAAAAAATACGGGATCGATCCTGCAGTGTTTTCTACAAAGAACATTCACGTGCACGTGCCAGAAGGTGCAACACCAAAAGATGGCCCGAGTGCAGGTATTACCATGCTTACTTCTTTAACATCTGCGTTTACGGGTAGAAAAGTAAAACCTTATTTAGCCATGACAGGCGAAATTACACTTCGTGGTCAAGTGTTACCAGTAGGGGGCATTAAAGAAAAAGTATTGGCGGCTAAAAGATCTGGCTTAAAAGAAATTATCATGTGTGCGCAAAATGAAAAAGATGTAAATGAAATTGACGCGGCATTTATTAAAGGAGTAACTTTTCATTATGTAAAAACAATGCAGCAGGTTGTAGACCTTGCCCTTGTTTAATTTAAACAATTACAACTCTTTTATGCGCGCCCGTTTACTTTTTGTTTTTTTATGGGTTGGAGTAGTGCATGCTTTTGCGCAAACACAAGGGGGTAATCCGGTATTTAGTTTTTTAAAAAATCCTGCCACCGCTGATGTGGCTGCACTTGGAGGATCTAATGTTTCACTCATTGGAAACAATGTTGCAGCTGGTTTTTCTAACCCTTCATTACTAAGGCCTGCGCATCATGGTCAGGTGGCTACTTCTTTTTCAAGTTTACTAGCGGGCATTAATCAGTACAGTTGTATGGCTGGTTATACTGTTGGTGCCCAAAATATAGGACTCGGTGTTCAATATGTAAATTATGGAAGCATCGATCAAACAGATGCTGCAGGTAATGTATTAGGTATCTACCGTCCTTCCGATTTTGCAGTTCAATTAGGAACCAGTAAACAGTATAAAGACAAGTGGTGGCTGGGTGCTGCTGCAAAATTCATTCATTCAAATTATGGGGTTTACCGTTCATCTGCACTTGCAGTGGATGCGTCACTCACTTATTTTGATGAAGCTGCAGGGCTACAAGCAGGAGTAGTAGTAGCCAATATGGGAACGCAGTTAAATGCATATGCAGGGGCCGTAAAAGAAGAACTTCCTTTTGAAATAAATGCTGGCATCTCTAAAAAACTAGCAGATGCACCACTGCAATTTTCAATCACCTTACAACAGTTACAGCGCTTTAATTTACTTGGATCAGATACGAGTTTTATAATTTCAGAATCCGGAAATAAATTTTCAACCATTGAAAAAATGATGTCACATGTGGTGTTAGGAGCGCAGTTAGCCGTTAATGAAAATATTCATTGCAACCTTGGTTACAATGTGCTGCGCAGACAATCTTTAAATGGATACAATATCACCAACGGACTTAATGGTGTTACTTTTGGTGTAGGGGTGCTCATGCAAAAACTACATATCAATTACGCTACTGGATTTTACCAGCGAAATATGTTTCATCAGTTATCCCTGAATTTTAATTTTGTCAATAAAGCGCTTTAGTGCCGCGGAGTGATTAAAAAATTTATTTAGTTCCGCCTTTTTTTGGAAGCACCGCTTTTGGTTTGTCCGCCGGTTTGTCTTGTGGCTTGTCTATAGGTTTTGTTACCACAGCAGGCGGTGGTGTTTGTTTTTTAGGATCGGTAGGTTTAGAATCTGTAGCAGGTTTTGTGTCCGTTGCTTTTTGTGATTCAGGAGCAATGTCTTCGGCTTTAATATCAAGAGGCACTGCATAATCACCTTCTGTACCCGTTCCTAAATCTTCACTTTCGGCACCTAATACAGGCGGGGTATTGTTTAAGTAATCCAGCATGATTTCATTTTCAACCATATCGGGTTTGCTAAACGTTAGCTTGGTATCTATACCACAATTGGCATCTGCGGCGGCTTTACCAAAAAAGTAACCCCAAATTGGTAGTACGGCTCTACCGCCCTGACCCCATGCACTCTCTTTATTAAAATGTATGAAACGGTCGTCGGCACCAACCCATCCACCTGCAATTAGTTGAGGGGTATAACCTATAAACCAACCATCACTATTTTCATTGGTGGTTCCTGTTTTTCCTGCAATGGCCATATCAGGCACATAACTCCACATGCCGCGTCCTGTTCCTGCGCGCATCACACCTTCCATCATTTTAGCAACTGAGTAGGCAGTTACCTCACTAATAATTTCTTTTCTTTTTGGCGTAAAGGTTGCTAGCACATTTCCATTTCTATCCTCAATGCGTGTAATGTACATGGGCTTTACATTAAAGCCTTTACCCGGAAACATACTATAGCTCTGCATCATTTCATACAATGAAATTTCACAAGCACCCAGTGCAATAGAAGGGTATGGATCAATATTAGCAGTGATATCGCTACGCTTTAAAAACTCAACCAAACGTTTAGCACTGTTATTGCCTTCGGTATCTAGTTGTTTTAAAATATACGCCGAGGCACAGTTGCGTGATTGTGCAAGTGCTGCAGCCATTGGCATTGACTGGCCTGTACATGATTTACCTGTGGCTGGCACAAGACCATAGCTACCAAAACTTTGTTGTTGGTCATACACCGTTGTGTTGGGTGTAAAGCCTGCCTCTTCAATTGCTAAACTATAGAGTAGGGGCTTCATGGTAGAGCCCACTTGTCTTTTGGTATTGATATTGACGTGGTCGTATTTGAAACTCTTAAATCCAATGCCACCAACCCATGCTTTTACTTCGCCAGTTAATGGATCCATCACCATAAAACCTGCTTGTAACATTTGACGGTGGTACTTGATAGAATCGTAAGGCGTCATCACCGTATCTTTTTCACGTGCATCGTTCCAAGTAAAAATGCGCATGTTTACTTTTTCAGAAAATGTTTTTTTAATTTCTTCTTCGTCAAGTCCTTCGTTTTGCAAGTTGCGCCAACGGTCCGATTGCTTCATGGCATTTTGCAAAACATTTTCGTAGCCTTTCCAAATACTTCCGTCTTTGATATTGGCTTGGGTATTAAATATTTTTTGTAGGTAGTTCATGTGCTTGCCCACGGCTTCCTCTGCGTATTGTTGCATACGCGGATTGATGGTCGTATAAATTTTTAAACCATCACGGTAGAGGTTGTAGTTGTCGCCATTTTGTTTGGTGTTTTCTTTACACCATTTTTTTAATTCTTCGCCGAGTATCATTCTAAAATAAGGTCCCAATCCCGCCGACTCATCAAGCTTTTTATAATTGAGCTCGATAGGGGTTAATTTTAGTTTTGCTGCTTCTGCCTCTGGTAAATAATTGTTACGCACCATTTGACTGAGTACGGTGTTGCGTCTGTCAAGAGCTAATTTTGGATTGCGGCGTGGGTTGTAAAGGGTGGCCCCTTTTAACATACCAATCAGTACTGCCGACTCTTGCACATTTAAGCGGTCTGGCTCTTTTTGAAAAAATGTTTTAGCCGCATTTCTAATGCCAAATACATTATCTCCAAATGCAACCGTATTTAAATACAGGGTGATAATTTCTTCTTTGGTAAAATTTCTTTCGAGTTTTATGGCAATTAATGATTCTTTGATTTTTTGAATCATTCGGAGTAAAATATTGCTCGTACTCCAGTTGTTGGTAAATAAGTTTTTTGCCGTTTGCATGGTAATGGTACTCGCGCCACCTTCACTACCTAAAAAAAACAGGGCTCTACCAAGCGAGCGTGGGTCAATTCCTTTGTGGTCATAAAAGCGTTCGTCTTCGGTGGCCACTAGTGCATTTACAACATGCTTACTAATATCTTTGTATTGAACGTTTATACGGTCTTCTAAATAAAATTTACCCATCAGGGTTCCATCCTGCGCATATACCTGGCTAGCTAGTGATGCTGTTGGATTTTCGATATCATCAATAGAAGGCATGCTACCCAACCATCCAAAATTAATCATGAGTAAAAAGAGGCCAAGGCCGCCCATACTCCAAAAAAAGATGCGCCAAAAGACACGAACAGGTTTTGACATTTCCATAATAATGTATTTAATATTATTGGCCTTCCTCTTTTTTGGCAGGCTGTTTATTGATTTCTTTTTCTATTGTTTCTCTTTGTTTTAATACTTCCAAAACAGCAGCCGCCTTTTTTGCCATGCTACTTCCTTTATAGTCGACTATAATTTTATTCAACTTTTTTTCCGCAATACTATCTTCTTTATTCTTCATGTGAAGTGTGGCTTCCATAAATAAAAACTGAGGTGCCCAAATGTCTTTTCCGTATTTAGCGGTAGCTTCTTCTTTTAGTGCAAGTGCTTTTTCGTATTCTCCTTTGGTAAAATACTCGTAAATAGTATTGTAGCTAATATCTGCTCCGCTGATGCTAGGTGTATTACTTACTTCTTTTTTGGAAAGCAACTTGCTGCTTGGGAATTTAACTTGAAAAAGTTTTTGAACCGAATCTGCTTTTGCCTCATCGCCAACAACGCTATAGCAAAGTGCTAAATTGTGATAGGCCAAATCAAGTGAATTGCCTGATAAAAACTTACTGATATAAAAACGGTAGGCTTCTATTGCAGAAGGATAGTCCGACAAATTCAGCTGAAATATTTGTGCATTGTCAATTAGTGCTTTTGCCCATTTTTGGTTGGAGGCTTCTAATTGTTTGGCTCCAGTAGGAATTGATTCGGCTAGTGCTTCGTAACTAATTGTTGAACTGCTGTCTTTGTTTGTGACATCTGTGGGGGCTGCTGCCGAATTCATTGATACTGTTCCAATACTGGCATCCAGCGCGGCTTGTCTTCTCCAATTGTCAAGGTTTTGTCTATTGCCCCATGTTGTTTTAAAAGTGGCCGCTCCCTTAGAACGTAGTGCTCTATTTAGAAAATAAAAATCGGTGTTGGCGGTACTACTAAACAAATCAAAATTTGCAGCCGCATTTGCGTCAAGTAATTTATCCTGCGATGCGTCATCTTTTTCTTTGCGTAATTGTTTGTAGAGCTTTCTTAAAAAAATAGTCCTTTCAATTTCTGGGAGTGCAGCAATTTTTTGCAAGCTATCTTCTAGTTCAATAATGGTTAAATTGGCATTGATGAGTTGAAGAGCTGGCTTTCTGGTTTCAATTTTTTCTTTTTGAATTAGCGCTAGGTTTTCAACGTTGACGCTATCATAAAATTTATAGGCAGCACCATATTTTTTTTGATCGTAATTGATGTCGCCTAGTAGTAAAAATGATTTTTGCTTTTGTAATTCATTGTCACCTGCATACTTAATACTCTCTAATAAATAATTTTGTGTGAGGGTATAATTCTTTTTTGAAAGTTCTATCGAAGCTGCTGCAAAATAAATAACATCTTTATAGGCTTCGTATCTATCTTTTTTTGCCATCAGTAGTAGCGCTTTACTATCAGCTCCTGTTGTTATACTTAATCTATTGAGTGCTACGTTGGCGTATATTTCTAGATAAGGGTCCTGTGCTACATCAATGGCTATTTGATAGTAATGTTTAGCCTGTATGGTAAGGCCAGCTTTTTCATACAACTGTGCTGTTAAGTATGCTTTTCTTGATTTATCTGCTTTATTTTCTGCAAACGAAATTGTTTTTGCTAAAAAATTGGCAGCTAATTCATAACGTTCACCTTTGTAATGACCATACGCCGTTAATTCGTCGAGAGCAGGAATAAGTCTTGCAGGGAATATTTTATCTGTTCTTAAAAGCGCTGCTAATCCTGTTGCTTCGGATTGTTTATTTTGTTCGAGATAGGTGCGAATCATCCACAAAAAACTTTCGTTCCTGCTAGGAATGGTGGTGGTTATTTTTTGCCAGATATTTCTTTTTTCATTTGTTGAAATAGAAAAAACACCATTCGTATTACTAATATTACTTCCAATAGGGATATCAGCACCTTCATCTTTTGGTGCGAAAGCATAGTTGACATATTTGAAAACGGCAAGAGCCGAATCGTAGTCTTGGCGGTGTAAATATGCTTTTCCTAAAATGATGTATAAATTATCAACCCAATCGCTTCTTAAGTCATGTAATAAAATACCAGCCGTACACTTGTAAATGATGGTATCAATTTCATCTTTTGCAGTAACTTCTAAACTGTAAGGATAAAAGGGGAGGAGCTCCGCATAGTTTTCGATTTGCTTTTGGGTAGCTCTTTCAATAATTTCATTAAGCCTATTTGTGGCATTAAAAACGTAGTTGTACCTCGTAACCGTATTGTTAAATATTCGCTTAGGTAACCTAAATCCTTTTTCGCCTGTTTTTTCAGCAGGCAAGAGTCTTTCGGTGTAAGGCTTGTTTTTTTGTAAACTTATGCCCGTGTAAGGTTGGGCTACTAAATCGTATGCCAAGCCAACCAACAAAAATAATACCAGCGCATAGGTTTTCATCTGTCTCAAAATAGGCCTTAAAAATACATTTATTTCTGTTTTGAGGGCGTATTAAAACAACTTTAAGGGCTACCTTTATGCTTATTTAACAATATGGACACCATACCTACAAAAAACGAGCCCACCCGCCTTGGCACCCACTACCGTTTAGTGGTAATGGACGATGATACTTTTGAAGAAGTTGTTACCCTCAAACTCTCCAGAACAAGCGTATATATTGGCCTTAGTACTTTGTTTGTTTTTCTAATTGGGATTACCATCGTTTTTATTGCATTTACACCGCTTAAATATTATATACCTGGATATGGTACGCGTGAAGGTCGTGCGGCGCTTCAAAATTTAAAAATCAGAACAGATTCTTTAGAACAAGTTATCCGTTACAACGAACAATATTTTAACAGTGTCAAAAAAGTAATGGAAGGGACAGACAAGGGTATGGAATTGGATACGGTTCCATTAAATATTCCAAAGGCAGAAGTGATTCACGATTAAACATTCATGTAACAATGTCTCAAAAAGATCCAAAGCCGTTTTTACAATATGCAAGCTTGGCTACCCAACTATTGGTGTCGTTTGCATTTGCCGCCTTCGGCGGCAAATGGCTGGATCTCAAAATTTTTTCTCGAAAACCTGTTTTTATCTGGATACTTCCACTGCTCGTAGGCATTGGACTCATCATAAAAGTGATCAAAGACACCGATAATAAAACCTGCGCCAACAAAGACACGAATACAAAAACGGACAATAAAAATTAAACTCAACATTCAAAGATGTTCAAATATTCGAAACTAACATATCCCATTGGCATACTCTTTATTTTAGTGAATGCTGTAATTGAGTTTGGTCAAAAACAGCTCCTTGCTTACAAGTTTGTACCATCCGTTATTGCTTATGCCAATGTGTTACTTTTTTTAGTAACACTGATTGGTTTAATAGCGCTGATTAATGCTTCTAAAAATCCAAACCCCAATGTACTCGTAAGAACTGTTATGGCTGCTATGGGGCTTCGTTTACTTGGCATAGCGGTGGCTGTTTTACTCTATATGAAACTAGCAGGTACTGCCATTAGTCCGCGCTCTGTGTATGCGGGGTTCGCACTCTATCCACTCTATACCTTTTTAGAAATCGGGCTATTTTTAAAACTGAATGTTAAAAAGTAATGCCCATTAAAGAGCATCCGATGCAGGCGCTGGCAAGTTTTTTGCCAGAAAAAAGTTTCGAGCAGGTGCTTGCGTACCTCCATGAATACCGGGTGCATTTAACCATTACCAAACAGCGTAAATCGGTTCTTGGCGATTACCGTCATCCGGGTAGGGGCGCTAACCACCGCATAAGCATCAATGGCAATTTAAATAAGTACGAATTTTTAATTACGTTTTTACACGAGCTCGCGCATTTACTAACTTTCGAAAAATTTAGTAACCGCGTAGAAGCGCATGGTAAGGAATGGAAATTTTGTTACGGGCAGCTTTTACAATCTTTTGTTGCACAAAAAATATTTCCACCTGACGTAGAAAAAGCTTTACAAAAATCTATTTTAAATCCTGCCGCAACTGCCGGTGGTGAAACAGAACTTTTACTAGTACTTCGTGGCTACAACGAAAAACACAAGCCCGGATACGCAGTAGTAGCGGGTATTCCAGAAGGTTCGCTTTTTGCAACAGACAATGGTCGTATCTTTTGTAAGGGCCCTCTGCGCCGTAAAAGATACGAATGTGTTGAGGTTAAAACCGGACTTCGTTACACATTTAGCGCGCTATCAGAAGTAAAGCCCATATCAAATTCGCAATAAGACTTATTCATAAAAAAAGCCCCCAACAAGTTGGAGGCTTTTAAAACAATATACTTTAGGTATTATGCTACCGCTTGTTTTACTAAGTCTGCAGCTTCGCTTAACTGAATAGCCGACTGAACTTTAAGTCCACTCTCATCAATTAATTTTTTAGCTTCTACTGCATTGGTTCCTTGTAAACGAACAATGATTGGAATATTGATATTGCCTAATTTATTAAAGGCTTCAATAACACCAGCAGCAACACGATCACAACGAACGATACCGCCAAATATGTTAATTAAAATTGCCTTCACGTTAGGGTCTTTCATGATAATTCTAAAACCTGCTTCAACGGTTTGTGCATTTGCAGTACCGCCTACGTCCAAGAAGTTAGCTGGCTCACCACCACTTAACTTAATCATGTCCATGGTAGCCATGGCAAGTCCTGCACCATTTACCATACAACCAACGTTACCGTCTAGTTTCACAAAGTTTAAGTTAAACTCACCAGCTTCTACTTCGGTAGGATCTTCTTCAGATACATCACGCATCGCTAATAAATCGGCGTGGCGCATCAGTGCGTTGTCATCAATATTCATTTTACAATCCACCGCAATGATTTTTTCATCGGATGTTTTAAACAAAGGATTGATTTCTAGCATACCGCAATCTAGGTTCACGTATGCATTGTATAAGTTGGTTACAAACTTTACACAGTTTTTAAAAGCGTCACCAGATAGGCCTAAGTTAAAAGCAATTTTACGTGCTTGAAAACCTTGTAAGCCGCCACCTGGGTGTACCCACTCTTTAAATATTTTTTCTGGTGTGTTGTGTGCTACTTCTTCAATATCCATACCACCTTCGGTACTGTACATCACAACATTCATGCCTTTTGCTCTGTCCAATAAAATAGACAAGTAAAATTCTTTTACTTCATTAGGACCAGGATAATAAACGTCTTGCGCTATTAAAATTTTATTAACGAGTTTACCAGCTGCACCTGTTTGAATGGTTACAAGGGTGCCGCCTAATAAATTACCAGCAATTGTTTTTACGTCGTCTTCGCTTTTAGCAACCGCTACACCGCGCTGCTCTTTTCCTTCTATTTTACCTTTACCTCTACCACCTGCGTGAATTTGGGCTTTAATAACTGCAAAATTGTTGCCAGTTTGTGCCTTTAAAGTGGCATAAGCCGCAGCTGCTGCGTCTACTGTTTCTACCGCTACACCTTCCTGTACTGGAACGTTGTACTTTTTAAGGAGTTCTTTAGCTTGGTACTCATGAAGATTCATACAAAAAAATTTTTGCGAAGATAAGCGAAACGGCTTTACATTAAAACCCTTAATTTTATGGTCTAATCCCTTATAAACACTTAAAATTCAATACAATGATCAAAAAAACATCCTTTTTGCTATTAGGAGCCGCTTTTTTAGTGAGTTCTTTAGCATTTGTTGCCCCAAAAAACCCTAAAGCGCCTATTACCCTAGCTGTTCAGTCAGATAAAAGCCGTGTAGACTTTATTGGCTCAAAAGCAGCTGATTTTCATACTGGTACTTTTACCGTAAAAGGAGGAAGCGTTCAAGTTGAAGGCGGTAAGTTAGTAGGTGGTTCTTTTGTAATTGACCTAGCCAATTTAAAAGTTACCGATGCTGCTGGTGAAAGATTAGCAGGTCACTTAAAAAGCGCTGACTTTTTTGACGTTGCTAAATTTGGTGAAGCTACTTACACCATTTCTTCTGTTGATTATTCAAGCGCAACTGCTTGTACAATTAATGGTACTTTAAACATCAAAGGTCTTTCTGTTCCAGTAAGTTTCGCGGCTAATATTAGAAGTGCTTCTGAGAAAGGACTTTTTGGTCAAGCTTATTTTAGCATTGATCGTACTTTATTAGGTATTGCTTATGCAGGTCCTTCTAAAGACGTTCAAATTGCTGTGCATTTATTTGCTAAATAATATTTACACCCCCTCCGAGATAGAAAGCTCCAGCATTTTGTTGGGGCTTTCTTATTTATTACCCGTGCTGTTTGCAAGCGCAACCGCGTTATATGCATTTACAATGCCGCCCGTTTTCGAGAGCCTGCTAAATGGAGTTGATATGCTGCTATTACCTGGAAGTAAGCAAGGCGCAGATGCTGCAGGAACGTACACTGATTTTTCTAGTATTGCTTTTACTTGCTTGGCAGATAGGCTAGGGTAGTAGCTGCGAAGTATTGCTGCAACCCCTGTTACAATGGGTGTTGCCATACTTGTGCCGTCTTGGTTACCATAAACATTAGTGCCAGGAAGTGTCGAATAAATTTTTACGCCAGGTGCAAAAAGGTCTACATTTTGTTTGCCGTAATTGCTAAAATCTGCAGCAATACTAGCGTCTGTAATGAGGGTGTCGCTGCTAGCGCCAACCGTAATAAAACTACTCGCTTGTTTTTTATAGGCGTCCAAATTTGCATTTGGGAAAACGGTGATGCTATCTAAATTATAATTTTCGTTACCTGCTGAGTGTACGAGTAAAACATCTTTTTGCTCGGCATAGACAACGGCGCTATCTACCCAATGTTTTTCGGGCGAATACGCTTTTCCAAAACTCATATTAATTACTTTGGCGCCATTATCTACGGCATATTTAATAGCAAGTGCTACGTCTTTATCATATTCATCACCATCGGGCACCACACGTACCATCATAATTTTTACGGCATCCGCTACACCATCTATACCGGTACCATTGTTTCTGCTAGCAGCAATAATACCACTTACATGTGTGCCGTGGTTAGGGGTAGGACCCATGATGTCGTTGTTGCCATAATAGGCATCCGAAAAATTATAGTAATTGTCTCTAACAATAAGGCTTCGCTCGTCGTTGGGTAATTTTTCTTTAGCACTAAACGCTGCCGTTTTGCCTTCTATGTATTCATCTATTTGTGCAATCGTATAGGTGTTTAATTCCTGCTCATCTAATTGCATCAGCCTATGAAGTGATAAGAGCCCTATTTTAGCCTCTTTACCAATAATTGTAGTGGGTACGAATTTTGTGAGTGCCTCTCTATTGTAGCTTGTTACGTTCATTTCCTGTCTTAATACTTTGTCATGCTTTTTAAAAGCACTAGCAAGCATTTCAACATACTTTAGTTGGTCTTTTTCTTCATCACTAAAATTTAATTCTGTTTCCGTTTTTTTCCAAGTTGTATAAAGCGCTTTATCTGATTTAGTGAGTGTGTTTGTGTCGAGGCTAGGATTTAAAAATTTCGATTTGTATTTATGATAAATTCTAGAACGCTCATCGGGGGCTCTTTTTACACTTTGTCCATTTTTGCCACCTAAAAAATTCCAACCATGCACATCGTCTATGTATCCATTTTTATCATCGTCAATACCATTACCCGGAATTTCTTTGGGGTTGGTCCACAAAATATTTTTTAAATCTTCGTGCGTGGTATCTATACCCGAATCTAATACTGCCACAATTATTGGGGTGGCTTTTTTGTTCTTGCTTACTAAATAGTCATAGGCTTTTTGTAAACTAATGCCTAATACTTTATCAGCACTGGGGTCTAATGCGTGCCAGTTTTTTGGTACTACTTGTGCATGGAGTTGATGCATGCCATTTAAAAGTAGTATGGTAGAGCCAATAATTGTTACAAGTGTAAAGCGCATTTTCATGACGCTAAAGTACAAGTTTCTGACGTCTTAATACAGGCCTTATCTCTTAAGAAAAAGATAAAAAGGCGGGTTTGACACGATAATTGAGGTGGTTTTTTATTTTGCCTGGCTATGCGCTAGGAGCTGATCATATACGTTACCGTAACTGCTTCCAATTGGAATTTCTTTTTCGCCCACCCAAATTTTGCTTTTGCTAAATTTATCAATTTTTGCAATGGTTACTATATAGGAGCGGTGAACCCTAATAAAATCGCGAGATGGCAATTTTTCCAAAATGCCTTTTAGGGTCATCAAGGTTAGAACAGGTGTGGGTTTCGTGTATATTTTTATGTAATCATCAAGCGCCTCAATCAAGTCTACATCTTTCAAATTAATTTTCATGATCTCGTAGTTGACCTTCACAAAAATTGAATTGAGTTGTACTTCCTGTGCACTTAAAAACTCTGTGTATTCTTTAATTTTATATGCAGCTTTTAAAAAGCGGTCATATTCAAAAGGTTTTAACAAATAGTCTACTGCGTCGGCATTAAATCCTTCTACTGCAAAATCTTTATAGGCAGTTGTAAAAACTACCATGGGTTTGTTGGCTAAATTTTTATAAAATTCAATGCCCGTAACATCTGGCATTTGTATGTCTAAAAATAAAGCGTCTACTTTATTTTCTTTTAAGTAGTCTAGTGCCAAGTCTGTATCACTAAATGTTTTAACTAGTTGTAAAAAAGAAATTTTAGAACAGTATTCTTCAATAATTTTTAATGCAAGTGGTTCGTCATCGATGGCTATACAGGTAATCATACAATTAACAGTTAATGTGTAAAGAAACTTGATAAGCGTTGTCTTGTGTGCTTATGTTAAGCTGATGCTTTCCCGGATATAAAAGTGCTAACCTCCTTTTGGCGTTATTAATACCAATTCCGGTGCTATCTAAATGGGTTGAAATGTTGGTAGCTATTGTGTTTTTTGCTTCAAATACAATTTGGTTTTGTGTTGCATGAATTTGTATATCAATAATTGTAGCTTCTTTAGTGCTAACCCCGTATTTAAACGCGTTTTCTACAAATGGGATGAAGAGGAGTGGTGCAATTTGCATTTCATCAATAATGCCAGTTGTATTATACACAACTGTTACTTTATCGGTTAATCGCATTTGCTGTAGCTCAATATAATTTTTAGTGAATTCTATTTCATTCCTAAGTGGCACAAAATCAATTACTGTTTCAGATAATATATACCGCATGATCGACGAAAGCTTCATAACAGCAGGGGCTGTTTGTTCGCTTTTTACAATCGCTAAACTATAAATATTATTGAGCGTATTAAAAAAGAAGTGCGGATTGATTTGCGATTTTAAAAACGACAATTCGGTATTTAATTTTTCGTTTTCAGTTTCTTTTTTTGTTTGCTCAGAGCTAAGCCAGCGCTGCGTTACAGATATGCAAGTGCCAAAAGATAAAACCAATAAAAATAAAACAGTATTATAAGGATCTGCAAGTCTTCTTGATTTTCTCGGCGTTCTGGTTATTTTTTTATCTCCTTTAAATGCTGGGTTGACAACATAATTTCCATTTTGTTCGATGTATTCTGGGGTAGCAAAAATGGTTGCTACTCGTTTGGGTGTAAATAGGTAGATATTTAGAGATACAACCACTGATAAAATATACAACCACCATTTTCTATTAATCAGTAATGCAGGAACTAAATACTGCGTATTGAGGTAATAAAAGAAAATGATAAAAACATAATTGATAATAATGGTAGCGATCATATGATCACTCATGTTAAACTCAAGGAGTCTTGGAAAGAAAACCAAATAGGGTACCGAAAAAAGGCAAACCCAAGCCACTATATGGGTAAGGAGGTTCAGTATTTTTTTATTCTCTTTCAAAATGGTATCCATTAAAGTGTATAAACATAATAAAACTAATGGCGCAACCTTAAACAATAAGCACAACTGGGTGAAATAAAAGGCTTAATCGGTAGATAATGATTTACGAAAAATGCGCTTTAATTGTTTGAATGGTTCCTGTTGTAGAAAATCCTTCTACGATGGGGTTGATAACCACACGACCGCCAGCTGCCATTACTTCTTTGGCGCCCACAATTTGATCGGGGGTATAATCGCCTCCTTTAACTAGTACATCGGGTAAAATGGCCGAAATTAATTCGAGTGGCGTTTGTTCGTTAAACACAACAACGGCGTCTACCACTGCCAAATTTCTTAATAAAATGGCACGGCTTTGCTCGTTGTTAATAGGTCTTGAATCTCCTTTTAATTGTTTTACACTAGCGTCACTATTGAGTCCTACAATTAAATAGTCGGCTTCTTTTGCAGCCGCACTTAATGAAGCAATGTGGCCTTCATGTAATATGTCAAAACATCCATTGGTGAAGGCAATTTTTTTACCTTTTAAACGCCAAGCTGCAACTTGAGTTAATAGTCTTGTTAACGAATATTCTTTTAATTCAATGGCCTCAATTGCTTTCATTGGATAACTTGTTTTTATTATAAATGGGAAGTAGTATTAGGCAAATGCTTCCTACAATTAGCACAATAATAAATTGAGCGAACCACTGTAGCGTTCCATTGGCAAATCCTATTTCAAAAGGAACGCCCATTTTTTCTACAATTTTAGCTATGAAATATGCATAAGCGCCAATGCCACCTGGAGTTACAATCATGCCAATACTGCCAAAGGCAAGTGCTGCGAGGGCCGCATCAAAACCAAGTCCAGCAGTACCTACTGTGGCACTCAGTCCCACCCAGGTTCCGCCAATATATAAAGTCCAAATTAAAACACTGTAAAAAATAAACAATCCTTTTTGTTGCAGGTATCTGATGCTTGATACGCCTTCCCAAATACCGTTCAATATATTTTTAGCAGACATCACAAAAGGGAGGTGTCCATATTTTCGACTCCAAATTTTTAATACAACAATTAGGATTACGATGATGCCAATTACAATACCAATTTTTTGCATTGAAAATTGACCCGATTTATTTTCAAATAGTTGTCTAAATAACTGCAACCCATATGACGCAATTAAATCCGTTTGGGTAAGGAGTGTAATAATAAATACAATACCTAATGAGATAACGTCTACAGCTCTTTCCGCGACAATGGTGCCCACTAATTTTTCGGCGGGTACTTTTTCATATTTAGCAAGTAGGGTACATTTTAAAACCTCTCCCAAACGCGGGATGGCTAAATTGGCCAAATAGCCAATCATCACAGCAAAAAATGTATTTGGAATGCTAGGCTTATAGCCCATTGGTTCCATCAATATGCGCCATCTTAAAGCACGCACAATATGACTAAGGGATAAAATCACAAAAACAGGAACCATGAGCCAGTATTTGGCGCCTTTTAGGGTATCCATGAATTCGTCCCATTTGTTGGCTGGTATTTGGCGCAAGCTCCACCATACTAAAAAAAGGCCTAATCCAAAAAAGAAGGCATATTTTAAAACAGCGCTGATTTGCTTTTTCATGATACTTGTTAAGGTCCAAACAAATGTAAGGCCTTTGACCATTTAAACGATTACAATTTTTATTGTATATATAATGTAAATAAATAATATATAAAGTTGTCACGAATAGCCAATATCATGCTTTTTTTTGGTCAAAGCATTGTGCTAGCTCGATTCCTTATAAATTTCGTACCTTTGCTCCCTTAATTTAGGCTCTAGGTAAAAATTGGTGACTCATGTCTACAAAGAAAAGAATACTGTTTATTGCTACCGAGATGTCTCCTTATTTGGAGTTGACAGAGTTTGCAGAAATCATTAACAAATTAGCCATTAAAAGTAACGATAGTGGACTTGAAGTGCGTTGTATCATGCCAAGATTTGGGGTGATCAACGAAAGAAGGCACCGCTTGCACGAAGTTGTTCGTCTATCTGGCATCAACGTTTCTGTAGACGATGACGATTATCCTCTACAAATTAAAGTGGCGTCTTTGCCTAATGCAAGACTTCAGGTATATTTTTTAGAAAATGAAGACTTTTTTAAGCGCAAACAAGTTTTTCATGATGAATCAGATAATTGGTTTGACGATAATGCTTTAAGAACGGTGTTCTTTTGTAAAGGCGCTCTCGAAACAGTTAAAAAATTTGGTTGGCCTCCCGATATTATTCATTGCAGTGGTTGGATGACAGGTCTTATCCCTGCTTATATCAAAACAGCCTACAAAAAGGAGCCCGTTTTTGGTAATAGTAAAGTTGTTTTTACCATTGGTCAAAATACCTTTGAAAACGAATTGGGTCCAGATTTTATGAAGCAAGCGCTCATAAACGCCAACGTTAAAGAAAAAGATTTAGAAGCTTTTAAGGCTTCCAATAACACCTCTTTATTTAAAGGAGGGGCTAGTTTTGCAGATGCCATTTCATTTGGTTCCGATCAAATTGAAGCGAGCTTAACTGCCGAGTTTGCAAAAGTTAAAGGGAAAAAAGTAGTTCCATTTAAAGGATGGGATTCGGATTTAACAGAGTATTTAGAATTGTACAACGACCTTGCGGGCAAGTAATTAGACTAACATGCATTCAAAATTTACAGTACGTAATTTTATAGGATTTTTCGGATTGATGATGATGGTTTTTGTGAGCTGTACCAAAGTTCCTTCTACAGAACTTGGTGCTGGTTTAATTCCAGCCATTGATGGAGTATTTACCAAAGACACCATACTCGATGTGATTACAGATACTTACATGGAAAACGATTCTGTGCGGGTATATAAAAATGACAACCATGTTTTAGGCGCCATCACAAACGATCCTTTGTTTGGAAAAACAGCAGCAGCTATGTATTTCGAATTAGCGCCACCGTTTTTCCCGTTTGCAATACCTGGTGCAAAAGATAGTATCCGTGTAGACTCTGCGGTTTTAATTTTAAGTTACAGATATGCATACGGAGACACGGCTGCGCCACTAAAACTTACCGTTTCAGAAATTGATCTTGCAACCCCTTTAAAATCAGGTTATAATTATGCGGCAAATTATCCAGCTGCTTATACAATCAGAACCAAAGGGACACTAGCTGATCCTGTTACCATTAATATTCCTCGTTTAAAGGATTCAGTAATCAATAGATATGAGCGAGCTAACAATCAAATTAGAATTAGATTAAGATCTGATGTTGCAAGAAGGTTCATAAATGCCTATGATACTACCAATGCGTATCGCACCGACTCTGCATTCAAATCATTGTTTGCTGGTTTTGCTTTAACAGTTGATCAAGCAGCCCCGGCAAATGCACTTATCCATATTAACTTAGCTGATACCAATACAAAATTTGCCCTTTATTATAATTCATCATCTGCGGGTGCAACGGTAAGAGACACATCGGTTGCTTATTTTAGATTCAATTCTTTTTCTGGCGGTAATGCCAATTTAATTACGCGAAACAGGGTAGGTGCTGAAATTGCAAAATACACCGCTACTTCCAATAAATCTGATTCTATCGTATTCGTGCAATCAGGCCCTGGTTCTTATGTTCGTGTAAGAATTCCAGGTCTTAAAGGACTCAGTAACCGAATAATTCACAAGGCTGAACTTATTGCAGAACAGGTTCCTGATGATGCCAATTTGTTAACTACTGACGCATACATGGCTCCGCCAAGGTATTTGTTACTGAGTGCTATTGATACCGTAGAGAATAGAAAATACAATGTGCCAAACGATTATATTTTTTCACCTAACCAAGGTCCTAATAAGTCTAACTTTGGTGGATCTGTTTTATCTAAATCGGTGCCAGGTTATTCTAAAATAGCAGCCTATTCATTCGATATAAGTAGGTATGTGCAAGGTATTGTAACCCGCAAAGATAGCGTGTACACCCTTCGTTTATCGGCGCCTGTGAATGATTCTATTTTGTATAGGGAACCTTACCCGCAGGTTTCTGCAGTTCAGGTATATTATTTGAGCCCTTCTGATGGTAATGATGTTGCTACCGGTCGTGTAAGACTTGGGGGCGGTACACATACCCGCTTTAGAATGCGATTACGTATTATATTTTCTAGAATATAAGTATTCAATTACTACTTATATTTGCATTTTACAATAAGTTATAAACTATTATTCATGCCTTATTTATTTACTTCTGAGAGTGTTTCTGAAGGACACCCAGACAAAGTAGCGGATCAGATTTCTGACGCCTTAATCGACAACTTTTTAGCATTTGATCCACAATCAAAAGTGGCTTGCGAAACTTTAGTTACAACTGGTCAAGTAGTACTTGCTGGTGAAGTAAAATCTAAAGCATATTTAGACGTTCAAGAAATTGCACGTGGTGTAATCAAGAAAATTGGCTACACGAAAAGTGAGTACATGTTTGAAGCAAATAGCTGTGGTATTTTATCAGCTATTCACGAACAGTCTGCAGATATCAACCAAGGCGTTGATAGAAAAAAGAAAGAAGAGCAAGGTGCTGGTGATCAGGGTATGATGTTTGGTTATGCAACCAATGAAACCGATGATTACATGCCGTTGGCACTTGACTTAGCGCACAAGATCTTAATTGAACTTGCTGCATTAAGAAGAGAAAACAAAGCCATCAAATATTTACGTCCGGATGCAAAGTCTCAAGTAACCCTTGAGTACAACGATAAAAACGAGCCAGTACGAATTGATGCGATTGTGGTTTCTACACAACACGACGATTTTGATAAGGAAGGCAAAATGCTTGAGAAGATTAAAAAAGATATCATAGAAATTTTAATCCCTCGCGTAAAAGCTAAGTACAAGAAATACGCTAAATTATTTAACAAGGATATCAAATATCATATTAACCCTACTGGTAAGTTTGTAATTGGTGGACCACACGGTGACACTGGCTTAACAGGCCGTAAAATTATCGTAGATACTTATGGTGGTAAAGGTGCACACGGTGGTGGTGCTTTCTCTGGTAAAGATCCAAGTAAAGTAGACCGCTCTGCAGCTTATGCAACGCGTCATATCGCTAAAAACTTAGTAGCTGCTGGTGTAGCTTCTGAAGTTTTAGTACAAGTGTCTTACGCAATTGGTGTTGCTAAACCAACTTCAATTAACGTAAATACTTACGGTACTGCTAAAGTAAAATTAACCGATGGTCAAATTGGTAAATTGGTAGAATCTATTTTTGATATGCGCCCTTACTTTATTGAACAACGTTTAAAGTTAAGAACGCCAATGTATAGTGAAACTGCAGCTTACGGTCATATGGGTCGTAAAAATGAAGTAGTAACTAAAACATTTACAACCCCTGATGGTAAATCAAAAACAATGAAAGTTGAATTGTTTACTTGGGAGAAATTAGATTATGTAGCAAAGGTTAAAAAGGCCTTTGGTTTAAAATAAAAGTATACGAGTACAAAAAGCCCCTGCTAATTTTAGTGGGGGCTTTTTATTTAGCCATATATTTGACCGGTTATTAATAGCATGCAGCAAAAAAATCCTTGGACCATAAAAGATAGCAAAGCCATTTACCAAAATGCTTGGATTGACGTCACTGAATTTGACGTGCTTAATCCGGCGGGTAAACCCGGTATTTATGGGAAGGTTCATTTTAAAAATATTGCAGTAGGCGTTGTACCCATCACTCCCGATATGCATACTTATTTGGTGGGCCAGTACCGTTTTACAATTGATGCATACAGTTGGGAAATTCCGGAAGGCGGCTGTCCAGAAGGGACGGAGCCTTTACAAACGGCCATTCGGGAATTAAAAGAGGAAACTGGCCTTGTGGCAGCAAAGTATAAAGAGCTGATGCGGCTTCATTTGTCCAATTCTGTATCAGATGAACTCGCCATTATTTATTTGGCTACTGAACTAAAGCAGGAGAAGGCAGAGCCTGAAGAAACAGAATCTTTACAAATTAAAAAAGTATCTTTATCAGACGCTTTTGGCATGGTAGAGAATGGAATCATTACCGATGCTATGAGTGTGGCTGCACTTACTAAAATTGAATTATTACAAGTGCAGGGCCTTCTTATCTAATTTATTTTCACATGGCAATCAAACAATCGGCATTAATTATTGGACGTCAACCACTCGTAGAAGCATTACAGTCGGGACGTTCTATCGATAAAATTTTATTTCAAAAAAATATTTCGGGCGAAGCTATTTTGCAAATCAGACAATTGGCGCGTGAATACAATGTGCCCATTCAACTCGTGCCCCCCGAAAAATTGAATGGTTTAACAAAAGCCAATCATCAGGGGGTTATAGCATTTGCCGGTTTAGTGGCCTATTTAGATTTACAACAAGTAATTGATCATGTAGTTGAAAAAGGAGAGGCGCCTCTATTTGTAATGCTAGATGGTATTACAGATGTACGAAATATTGGAGCTATCGCCAGAAGTGCACTCTGCTGTGGTGCGCAGGCGCTTATCATACCGGATAAAGGAGTGGGTGCACTTAACGCCGAAGCGGTAAAAAGTAGCGCAGGTGCACTTGAACATATTCATGTGTGCCGCGTAAATAGTTTAATTAAAGCGGTGGATACGCTGCATTTAAACGGGATACAAGTTTTTACTTCCGAAATGCGCGCCGATAAAAAAATATTTGAACTTACCTTAACAGACCCATGTTGTGTGATTATGGGTGATGAAGGAAAAGGGGTACAGCCTTATCTAGCAAAAGCTGCGGATGCATTTTTCACCATTCCTATGGCAGGTACTTTTGATTCATTTAATGTAGGCGTTGCTACAGGTATTGTTTTGTATGAGGCCTTGAAACAGCGTTTACTACAAGCTTAATTTTTTTGTATGAAATTTCATTGTGCGTTTGATATTCCTACTCTTCAAAGTCCAATTGGACATAGAGATCATACGCTCATGATAGGTTCTTGCTTTACAGAAAACATGGGCGAAAAATTAGCAAAGCATTTGTTCCATGTACTAGAAAATCCAAATGGTGTTTTATTTAATCCAGTATCTGTTGCCGAAGCCCTGCATCAATACATCGATGCGCCTACATTTACGAAGTCTGATTTATTTTATTTTAATGAAGCATGGCACTCCTGGAAACACCATAGCCGTTTTTCTGGAACAACACCAGAAGAGGCGCTCTCCAAAATAAATGAAGCTACTGCTGAAGCGCATTTGTTTATCAAAAAAGCCTCTCATTTATTTATAACATTAGGGTCTGCGTGGGTTTATCAATTAACAGAACAAGCGGAAGGTTATGCACCAAATTTTGTGGCAGCCAATAACCATAAAGCGCCGGCTAGTTGGTTTGCTAAAAAATTATTAACGCCTCAAGAAATTACTAGTTTATACGAGCCTTTAATTCAAAAGCTACGTCAAATAAACCCTTCTTTGCAAATTATTTATACCATTAGTCCTGTGCGTCATGTACGTGAAGGCATGGTTGAAAACAATAGGAGCAAAGCTGCTTTAATTCAGGCTGTCCATAGCCTTGTAGATGCAGATATCAATAGTTATTATTTTCCTGCCTACGAAATTGTTATTGACGATTTGCGCGATTACCGCTTTTACAGTGAAGATATGGTGCATCCCAATTACCATGCTACGGAGTATGTTTGGGAAAAGTTTTTACAAGCCTGCACTACACCAGAAACAAAAAATATCATCAAAGAAGTTGCTGCTATTAATTTAGCAGTTACGCACAAGCCTTTTTTTGTGCATTCTAATCAGCACCAACAATTTTTGCAAAAAACACAACAAAAAATGGAAGCTTTGTCTGCGCAGTTTCCTTTTTTAGATTTTTCTAAGCACATTGTATTGGTAAAAGCGCAAATGCTTCCCTAAAATTACGATTGTATGTGTAGTTAGTGGATCCGGTCTCCTCTAATTTCCATCGACTGCATCACTTCTTTTTCGTAAGCCAACCATTCACTCCAACGGCCCAATGTTTTTTCTTTACCAAAGTATAAAGTGGCAAGGTCAATAAATAAAGTGTAATGCCCCGCTTCACTTTCCATAAAACGCCTGTAAAATTTTTTCAGGTAGTCATCTGTAAGTCCTTCACTAAGTCTTTTAAATCTTTCGCAACTTCTAGCTTCTACAAGTGCCATCATAAGTAATTGATCTAATAGGCGGGTAGGTTCGTCACCCCCTTTTTTTTGAAATGCAATGAGTGCGTTTACGTATAAATCTTTTCGCTGTTTTCCTAATTGTAAACCTCTTTTATGCAACTCCTGCAATACCAGTCTAAAATGCCCCCATTCTTCGGTAACAATCGGTGCTAGTTCTTTTACAAGTTCTACTCGGTCGGAGTAGCGCTGAATATAAGATATGCAGGTAAGCGCGGCTTTTTGCTCGCAATAGGCATGGTCCGTTAAAATGGCTTCAATGCTGATGGCTGCAAGGTCTACCCATCGAGGATCGGTGGGCAGTTGAAGCCCTAATATGTTTTTAGTGTCTGTAGACAATTCCATATGCAAATATCCGGCATGGTATTCAATTATAAAAACCTTTATTACCTCAAAAAAAATCTTAATTTCAGTGCTCAATCGTTTGTTATGCGTATAGTTCCTTTTATTGTTTCTGCCGCCCTTACTACGGGATTAGTGGCAGTGCTCAATACCCCTTTGTCTGTGGGTAAAACCAAAACACCAAGGCTTGGTTATTTTTTATCGCCACAGCAAGGTTTTTGGCAAAATGCCGAACCAGAAAATAAATCCTTTGATGCAAATATCGTAGTGGATGGTTTGCAGGATAAAGTAGAAGTACTAATGGATGAAAGATTAGTGCCACATATTTATGCAAACAACGATAACGATGCTTACTATACACAAGGATTTTTGCATGCAAAATTTAGACTCTGGCAAATGGAGTTTCAAACCTATGTAGCCGCCGGTAGGTTAAGTGAAATTGTTGGACCAGACCGTATTGCTACCGATCGTTTTTTTAGAAGACTAGGCATGTTAGAAGGTGCTGAAGCCACCATGAAAAAAATGGCCAACAATCCAGCCTTGCAAGCAGCCGTTACTTCTTATGCAAATGGTGTAAATGCGTATATCAAATCGTTACAGCCTTCTCAAATTCCCTTTGAGTATAAATTACTTGATTACAAACCTGAAGCGTGGACGCCTATTAAAACCTACTTGTTTTTGATGTTCATGTCCTATGATTTAACAGGGCGTGGTACCACCACAGATCTTCAAATGACCAATTCAAAAAATTATTTCGGCTACGAAGATTTCAATAAATTATATACCAATGTTCAGGATTCATTGGATCCAATCATTCCAAAAGGAACAGTGTACGAAAAAGCTTCTGTAACAGCATTAGCACCTACTTCACTAGATTCTTTATATTTTGCAAAAACAAGTTCTGTTGCACCTAATGCGCCAGAAGCGCCCAATAAACATAATGGTTCAAATAACTGGGCTATTGCTGGAACAAAAACAAAAAGCGGTAAGCCTATTTTAGCAAGTGATCCACACCTTGGTTTAAATTTACCATCACTTTGGTATGAAGTGCAAATTACAACGCCAACGCATAGCACTTATGGGGCTAGTTTTCCTGGATCACCAGCCGTGATCATTGGTTTTAATGATAGTATTGCTTGGGGTGTTACCAATGCGGGTAGAGATGTGCTAGACTATTACGACATCAAGTTTAAGGATACTACCATGGAAGAGTATTGGTTTAATGGTGCATGGCAAAAATCTGTAATTAAAGAAGAGCGCATTAAAATTAAAGGGCAGCCCGATTCAATTGATAGAGTAGCTATTACGGCACTAGGCCCAGTCATGTATGACAAAAGTTACAATGCCAACGGTTCTGATGGAAAATATCTAGCGGTTAGATGGACGGCTCAGGATGGTAGCAGTGGGCTTCAAACGTTTTATGAACTAAATAGAGCTAAAAATTTTGATGATTATTTAAGTGCCATTCATCACTGGACTTGTCCTGGTCAAAACTTTGCATTCGCAAGTGTAAGTGGTGACATCGCTATCAAGCAACAGGGCGCTTTTGTTGCTAGATGGAATAGGCAAGGCGATTTTATTATGCCAGGGCAGGATAGTAGTTATTTATGGCAAGGCATGATTCCTTCTTCCGAAAATCCAATGATGAAAAATCCGGAGCGTGGTTTTGTAAGTAGCGCCAACCAAATGTCTACCGATAGTACCTATCCTTATTATTTAGGAGCAGCTAATGCATTTCCTTTATACCGTGGTATTATCATTAATAAAAAATTAAATGCCATGTTTGGTGTTACGCCACTCGATGTGCAGGCGCTTCAAACCAATAACGATAATATTTTTGCGGAGATGGCTAGACCTGCCATTTTTAAATTTTTAAATGAGTCTAGCTTAAATGCAGACGAAAAAAAATACGTGGAGTATTTACGAAATTGGAATTTGCGTAATGATATCAATGAAAAAGGCGCATCGGTATTTAGAGCCATATGGGATAGTTTAGAAGTAGCAGTATGGTCCGATGAATTTAAAAATGCAAATCTTCCATTACAATGGCCTGATGAGTCTACACTGCTTGAGCAAATGCTAAAAGATTCTGTTATTCTTTTTGAGGACAATATTACAACACCAAATGTAAGAGAGACCATGGTTGATGCGGTAACTGCGGCCATAAAAAAAGCCACGCCGCATTTAGCACAGATGGAAAAGGATGGTACGCTTGCATGGGGTGCATACAAAGACACGCGCGTTAGTCACCTTTTAAAAATACCGTCACTGAGTAGACTTCATTTACCTATTGGAGGTGGTGTACATATTATTAATGCAACCACTGGAACTCACGGTCCAAGTTGGCGTATGGTTGTACATCTAGTAAATGGTATAGAAGCCTATGGCGTTTATCCAGGTGGGCAAAATGGAAATCCTGGTAGTAAATATTATGACAGCTTTATTGATAGTTGGGCTGCTGGTAAATATTACCGCCTTTTGTTTTTATCTAAAGAAGCGGCCAAACAAAATAGTCAATTCAAATGGCGTTTAACTTTCACAAACTCTTAATCTAATTTTTATGAAATTTATAGTGGCAATTTTTTTACACGCTTTTTTAGCTTTTGCTGTAGGCCTCTACAGTCAGTTTCCTTGGTGGCTTTTTGTGGCCACATCTGGAATTGTAGCGTTCTTTATTATGGATTCTCCAGCTAAAAGTTTTTTTGCAGGATTTCTAGGTGTAGGTGCTTTATGGGCAGGGTTAGCTACCGGCAAAGACTTAGCCAATGCACATTTATTGTCTAGTAAAGTGGCGCAAATCCTTCCACTTGGCGGTTCATATATAACGCTTATCATTGTTACCGGTTTTGTGGGTGGACTATTAGGCGGTTTTGCGGCCTTAACGGGCGCATATATGCGGAGATCTACCAAGTAGACATTTAATTTTACCTTTTAACAAATAGGTAGCATCTATTCATTAGAAGCTACCTATTTTTGTTTTATGCGTCTTTATTGTTATCTGTTTATTGTATTTGTGGGTTTGCTTTGTGTTGGTAATGTGGTTGCTCAAACCGTTGTTACGGGTTCTATTACAGATGGGTCAGGTAAAAAACTAGCACATGCTTCTGTATTAATTAAAGGCACTACTAGGGGTGTAACCGCCAATGCCGATGCAAAATTTTCATTGTCACTGAACGCAGGTTCATATACTATTGTTTGTAATTATGTTGGGTTTGAAGCGGTAGAAAAGAAAATTAAAATTACGCCAGGCCAGGATTCGCTTTTGTTGCCCTTTGTGTTAACCAAACAGGTTTATTTATTAAATGATGTAGTGGTTAGTTCAAAAGGAGAAGATCCAGCCTATGCCATTATCAGAAAAGCGATTAAAAAAAGGCCTGACTATTTAAATGAAATAAAAAAGTTTAGTGCCGAAGTTTATATAAAAGGTCAACTGGTTTTAAATGATTATCCAAAATCTTTTTTTGGAAAATCATTAGCACCTAAAAATTTCGATACGGTTAAAAACCGAATATTGTTTTTGTCTGAAACCATTTCAGATTATTTTGTAGACGTGCCCAATAAAGAACGCATTGAGGTTAAGTCCTCTAAAGTGAGTGGACGAAGTGGTGGCTTTGGCCTCAGTAATCCGCAAATCATTTCTTTTTATCAAAATAATATCGCACTTGGTAATGGGCTCAATCCACGTGGTTTTGTCTCGCCTATCGCCGATGGCGCTCTTGCATTTTACAACTATAAATTTGAAGGTACTTTTTACGAAAATGGCATCGAAATAAGTAGGATACGTGTGCTGCCCAAACGCAAATACGAGCCGCTATTTTCTGGTATCATCAATATCATTGAAAATGATTGGCGTATTCATAGTGTGCAACTAAATTTGTTACAAGAGCAGCAGCTCCAACTTCTCGATACGCTTTCAATTGAGCAGTTGTACGTGCCAACAAAACAAGGTTGGGTTATCAAAAATCAAGTCATTTATCCACGTGGTAAATTTTTTGGATTTGCTTTTTCTGGAAGCTTTGTACAAGTATATGATCAGTTTAATTTAGCACCTAGTTATGGCAAAAAGTTTTTTGGGAATACGTATTTAAAATACCTCGATAGTTCTAATAAAAAGACGACGGCATACTGGGATAGTATTAGACCTGTTCCACTGGCAGTTGAGGAAGTAAAAGATTATGCAAAAAAAGACAGTTTAGAAAAAATCAGGCAAGACCCTAAATATCTAGATTCAGTAGATAGGGTTCGAAATAAATTTAGCATCAACGGTTTTTTATTTACCGGCCAAACTATTAATAAGCAAAGTAAAAAAACGCGTATTCAGTTTGATGCGCTGCTTAGTTCAGTAAATTATAACACTGTAGAAGGGTATAATGCTACTTTTTCACCACGTTGGACGAAGCGTTATAAAGGGCGTAATAGCTTATCTATCGAGCCATTCATACGCTATGGATTTAACAATACTAGGTTACAACCTTCGGCTACTGTACGTTATAATTTTGGAAAAAAATATTTCAATAATATAGGGGTTGGTTTTGGAAGAAAACTATTTCAGTTTAATAATGATGTTGCCATACCAGAGTCTCAAAATACCATTCAAACTATTTTATTTGAACGCAACTTTTTAAAGTTATACGAGGCGAAGTATTTGAATGTAGGCTACGGTGCAGGGCTTGGCGGCGGCTTAAATTTTAGGGCTAATTTCCAATTTCAAGATAGGTTGGCTTTATCCAATTTAAATAAGCCAGTTGTTTTTGTTGATCATATTAATAGAAGTTATACGCCTAATACGCCTGCGCCCGCTTCGACAAGTAATTTTGAGGCGCATCAAGCATCCATATTTACGGGTGTGTTAATCTGGCAGCCCGGCGGAAAATATATTGAGCTTCCAGATCAAAAAATTGGGATTGGTTCCAAAGCCCCAACTTTTACACTAACGTATAAAAAAGCCATTCCAAATTTATTTGGTAGTGATGTCGATTATGCAAAATGGTCACTTAATGTTGCTGATAATTTACCACTTGGACTAGGAGGTACTTTTCAATACCGGGCAACTGCTGGCGGTTTTATAAATGCCAACAAGTTATATGCCCCCGATTTGCAGCATTATTTTGGTAACCAAGCCTACATTTCAATCGATCACTTAAAGGGTTTCCAGTTGCTTCCATATTATCAGTTTAGCAACCAATCTAATTTTTATACAACGGTTTTTGCCGAGTATCATTTAAACGGACTGATTACCAATAAAATCCCAGGCTTTCGAAAGCTCAATTGGTTTTTAGTAGGAGGGTTGAGCTATTTACACGTCAACAATATGGTTGATTATACAGAGTCTATTATTGGTATCGAAAATATATTTAAAGTGATGCGCGTAGACCTAGTTAATGGTTTTCAAAAAGGGGAGCCCGTAAGAAAGGGGGTTCGGATAACTGTTCCGATTGTGTTTAAATAATTTGTCTATTTTTGCTGTACTATTTTGACCACCCTGCAAGTGGTTCTATTGTTCATAGAACATGGTTGAAAAGGCTGACACCTTTTTTCGCATGTCTAAAAAAGTATACATATGGCAGTTCTACACAATCGCGTCTCTAACGAAGAGTTAAAGGCGCTAATGATGGCGGAAACTTTTCACCGCATCACCATTAGTTTCTACGCATACTTCCCGGTACAAAATCCGGCCGTATTTAGGGACGATTTATACAAGGCTTTATTTCCTTTACAAGTATTTGGTAGAATTTATGTGGCCAAAGAAGGAATCAATGCGCAAATCAGTGTTCCTGACTTTAATTTCGAAAAGTTTAAAGAACATCTTTACTCAATTGAACATTTAAATGGACTTCGATTAAATATTGCTGTGGATGATGATGGCAAAAGTTTTTGGGTACTTAAAATTAAAGTGCGCGAAAAAATTGTAGCAGATGGAATTACAGATCCAACATTTTCAATGGAAAATAAAGGAAAGTATGTGAACGCTGTGCAAATGAATGAGCTGCTTCAAAAACCTGACACCATTGTTATTGATATGCGCAATCATTATGAGTATGAAGTAGGGCATTTTAAAGGTGCTATTGAAATACCTTCAGATACTTTTAGAGAACAACTTCCCATGGCTGCTGAAATGATGAAGGGCAATGAAGAAAAAAATATTATCATGTATTGTACAGGTGGCATCAGGTGTGAAAAGGCCAGTGCTTATATGTTACACCAAGGGTTTAAAAATGTGTTTCATGTAGAAGGAGGTATCATTAATTATGCGCATCAAGCTGAGCAGGCGGGTATCGAAAAAAAATTTATTGGAAAAAACTTTGTATTTGACAATAGGCTAGGAGAAAGGATCACGGAAGATATTATTGCAAATTGTCATCAGTGCGGGAAATCCGCAGACACGCATACCAATTGTCTAAATGATGGGTGTCACTTACTCTTTATTCAATGCGAAGCTTGTGCTGCAACCTATGAGGGCTGTTGTAGTAAAGCTTGTCAAGATACCATTCATTTACCACTTGAGCGTCAAAAAGAATTACGCAAGGGCATAAGAAATGGTCAACACATTTTTAATAAGAGCAAAAGACTTCGACCAAGACTTAATGAACCAGAGGAGTAGGTCGCAAATTTAATCAGTGCAAAATTTTGCAAAGGATGCTTGTACTGCGGTCATAATTTCTGCTTCCGTAAATGTAGTAGGCACAAACGCTTTACCCGTTACTTTTTCATAAAGTTCAATGTAACGCTTGCTAATGGTGTCAATCCATTCGTTTGACATTTCAGGAACGATTTGTCCTTCCTTGCCCATAAAATTATTTTGGATGAGCCACTCGCGTACAAACTCTTTACTAAGTTGTTTTTGTTTTTCGCCAGACGCTTGTCTGTCTTCAAAACCATCCGCATAAAAATATCTCGATGAATCGGGGGTGTGCACTTCGTCCATCAAATAAATAGTATCGCCAATTTTGCCAAACTCATATTTAGTATCTGCTAATATGAGACCTTGCTTGGCTGCTATTTCTTTACCTCTATTAAATAAGGCAAGTGCATATTTTTCTAAAACGGCCCAATCTTCGGCGCTTACAAGGCCAGTTGCAATAATGTCCTCTTTTGAAATATCCTCGTCATGACCTTCCGCAGCCTTGGTAGAAGGGGTAATAATTGGGCATGGGAAAAAATCATTTTCTTTTAATCCTTCAGGCAAATTGACCCCACATAGTGTTCTAGACCCAGATGCGTAGGTCCTATAGGCATGACCCACTAAATTACCACGTACCACCATCTCTATTTTAAAAGGGGTACATTTTTTGCCTACCGAAACGTTGGGAGCGGGGGCATCGAGAAGCCAATTTGGGCAAATGTCTTGGGTTTGACGCAGCATAAACTCTGCTATCTGATTGAGCACCTGCCCTTTATATGGTATTGTTTTTGGTAATATTACATCAAAAGCAGAGATCCGATCACTTGCAATCATAATTAACCAATCGGTACCAATCGTGTACACGTCTCTTACTTTTCCATGGTAAATGGCTGTCTGATAGGGGAATTGAAGGCTTTGCATACCCAAAAATAGCACCTAAAACAACAAAAAATGGGTATTGAAATGGCTTTTTCTCAACAGTTCAAAAGCCAGTTGGGACAAATTAAATTTTTGCAAAAGCTTAACTTGTGCTATTTTGCTCCCAAATTATAACCAAATTTTGCCAAAATGAGAAGACTCAACAGCAAATGTTTCTTTGTGGCCATGGCTACTATTGTAACAATTAGTGCAAGCGCCCAAAATTCAACTACCGTTTCTGGTAGTGTAAAAAATGCTAAATCAAAAGAACTGGTTTCGGCAGTGTCTGTAACCGTTAAGGGAAGTTCTGTAGGAACTTTTACAGATGATAAAGGAACTTTCCGTTTTTCATCTATTAAAAATTACCCAGTTACATTGGTTTTTTCTTCTGTTGGATTTTCTAACAAAGAAGTAACCGTTAATGCAGCTAGCTCAAGTGTTGAAGTATCACTTGAACCATCTTTCACACTTGGAAATGAAGTTGTTGTATCAGCTTCAAGAGTGCCTGAAAGAATTTTAGAATCTCCAGTATCGATCGAGCGTGTAAGTACAGCTGCGATCAGAAATACTGCAGCTACTAACTATTACGACATCCTTACCAACTTAAAAGGTGTGGACGTTGTTGCTGCGAGTTTAACTTTTAAATCTGTGGGTACCCGTGGATTTAACAGCAGTGGTAATACTCGTTTAAACCAATTAGTGGATGGTATGGATAACCAAGCTCCAGGTCTTAACTTCTCTGTGGGTAGCGTTATTGGTTTAAGTGAATTAGACGTTGACAATATGGAGTTATTGCCAGGTGCATCTTCTGCACTATATGGTCCTGGTGGTATGAATGGTACTGTTTTAATCAACAGTAAAAGTCCATTCAAATACCAAGGTTTAAGTTTCCAAATTAAGCAAGGTATCAACCACGTTGATGCTGCACAACGTCCAACATCTGCATACAATGATTGGGCTTTACGTTGGGCTAAAAAAGTAAATGACAAATTCGCTTATAAAATTACTGCAGAAAACATGACTGCACAAGATTGGTTAGCAAATCAATCAAATAACTATGCTAGAGGAACTGGTACACCTAACGGTATTACTATTCCAGGATGGAGAGATATCGATCCTAACTATGATGGTGTAAACTTTTATGGTGATGAAACAACTCAAAGTTTACGTTCAATTGCAAATGCTGTAATTGCTGCATCTGGTGTTCCTTCAGCTGCTGTAGGATTTTTCAATGCATTCTTAGCAAACAATCCAACGGCTAACCTTGCTACTTACAATGCTGCTTTAACAGCAGGTGGTTTAGGTGCCCTTGTTTCTTCTGGTATGTCACCAATATTTTATGGTGCTGCAAGAGGCATGTTTGGTAACCAAATGGTGAGCAGAACGGGTTATGCAGAAAGTGATGTGTTAGATCCTACGACTTCTAATTTCAAACTTACAGGTAGCTTAAACTACATGTTAACAGATAAAGTAGAAGCTTCTTTTGCTGCATACTATGGAACTGGTAACTCAGTGTATACTGGTTCTGATCGTTATGCATTAAGAGACCTTAAAATGGCACAATTCAAGTTTGAATTAAAGCATAAAAACTGGTATGTACGTGCGTATGCAACACACGAAAATTCTGGTAACTCATTTAACGGAACGATCGCTACACGTACATTCAACGAAGCTTGGAAGCCAAGTGCTACATGGTATCCACAATACATGGCTGCTTATGTAACAGCAATGCAACAAGGTGCTCCAATGTTTATGTCACATATGGCTGCTCGTAGTTTTGCTGATCAGGGTAGACCAACAGGATTTATTGGTAACCATCCTTTATTCCAATCAATTGTGAGAACGCCGATTGGTAAGAAAGTAGCGGGTTTGAATGGCTTAGAAGGTGGTCAATTCATGGATAAGTCTAGATTAAATGTAGTAGACGCACAATACAACTTAACAGAAGCATTAGGCCTTGCTAAAACAGGAACTGATTTCTTAGTTGGATTTAATACCAAGCAATATCAATTAAATTCTGAAGGAACTATTTTTGCAGATACACTAGGTGCTATTAAGATCAACGAGTTTGGTGCTTATGGTCAATTGTCTCAAAAATTATTCAAAGACATCTTAAAAGTTACAATCTCTGGTCGTTACGATAAAAACACAAACTTTGCTGGTCGCTTTACACCAAGAGCTTCTGCTGTTATCAAATTAAAGCAAGACCACAACATTCGTTTGTCTTATCAAACAGCTTACCGTTTCCCAACAACACAAAACCAATGGATCAACCTACTTGTTGGTGGTGGTACACGTTTAATGGGTGGTTTACCACAATTACGTGACTACTATAACTTTAGTAGCAACCCAGGTTTCACACTTGCTAGTGTGCAAGCGTTTGGTGCAAGTGCTTTGGCAGGTGCTCCAAACCCAACTTTATTAAAAGCGCAAAATTTTGGAGAATTTAAGCCAGAGTCAAGTACTTCATTTGAAGTTGGTTACAAGGGATTATTTGGTAAAGTATTATTAGTAGATGCTTACATGTACAACTCTCGTTACCAAAACTTTATTAGTGGTGTAACTGTAATTCAGTCTAGAGGTTCTTATAATCCAATGAATTTATTATTTGAGTCTTCAAGAATTGCATACAGCATTTCAACAAATGCTCCAGGTGAAGTTACTGTTAAAGGATGGGGTGCTTCAGCAGACCTTCTTTTACCTAAAAACTTTACTTTAGGTGCTAACATCTATTCTGATGAGATTGGTGATTTACCTACAGGTTTTGTATCTTATTTCAATACCTCTAAATACCGTACCAATATCACTTTCGCTAATTCTGGTTTCGGAAAGGACAACAGATTAGGATTTAATTTAGTTTACAGAAATGTAAGCGATTTCTTCTATGAAGGTACTTTTGGTACTGGTCAAATGCCAGGTTATACCACATTAGATGGACAGGTTAGCTACAAATTCCCAGCTATCAAAACAATCATGAAAGTAGGTGGAACTAACCTTTTAAACAAATACTACCGTACAGGTTGGGGTAACCCTGCCATTGGTGGATTGTACTATGTAAGCTTTGCTTATAACGTATTTTAATCTAGCCAGTACGGACTAAAAAATTAAAGCCTCTTACTTTGTAAGGGGCTTTTTTTATCACTATTTATCTCTATTTTTGCAACTCAATTAATAACCATATACCTATGCGTTCAATAGCTTTTAGAGAGGCGCTCAGAGAGGCCATGCAAGAAGAAATGAGAAGAGATGAGCTTGTTTTTTTAATGGGGGAAGAAGTTGCTCAGTACAATGGAGCCTACAAGGTAAGCCAGGGTATGCTTGCAGAGTTCGGCGAAAAAAGAGTTATTGACACACCAATAGCTGAACTTGGTTTTGCAGCTATTGCAGTGGGTGCAGCACAAAATGGTTTAAAGCCTATTGTAGAATTTATGACCTGGAACTTTGCTGTTTTAGCAATGGACCAAATTTTAAATACAGCATCTAAAATGCTTGCGATGAGTGGTGGACAAATTGGATGTCCAATAGTATTTAGAGGCCCCAACGGAAGTGCTGGTCAGCTAGGTGCTCAACACTCTACTGCATTTGAAAGTTATTATGCAAACATTCCAGGTATTAAAGTAGTATCACCATCTAATGGTTACGATGCAAAAGGCCTGATGAAGCAAGCTATCCGTTACGAAAAAGATCCTGTGATGTTTATGGAAAGTGAAGTGATGTACGGCGACAAATGCGACGTCCCTGATGATGAATATTACATTCCATTAGGTAAAGCAGATGTAAAAAAATCTGGAAGAGATCTTACGATTGTTTCTTACAATAAAATGATGAAAGTGGCGCTAGGTGCGGCTGCAGAATTAGAGAAAGAAGGCATTAGTGCCGAGGTTGTTGATTTGCGCACCATTCGTCCATTAGATTGGATGACCATTTTGGATAGTGTTAAAAAAACAAACCGTTTGTTAATTGTAGAAGAGCAGTGGCCATTTGCTTCTGTATCTTCAGAAATCACTTACCGCATTCAAAAAGAAGGATTCGATTATTTAGATGCACCTATTCGTAGAATTACTAGTGCCGATGCACCCATGCACTATGCGCCTAATTTAACAGCACTTGCTATTCCTGATGTTTCAAGAACAGTGAAGCTCGCTAAAGAAATGATGCACCAAAGAAAATAAATACAATGTGCCCAAACTATTTTAGTATCAGGCATATTTTATTTTTTTTTGGCTGTTTTATTTTTAGCAGTTCACTTGCGCAATCTTCTAAAGACTCCACCTTGTCCGGCACACTTGATAGTGTCGTTGTAAACGCTTTTCGTATAAAAGTGAGTGGGCAATTTCTACCTGTATCTACTGCTCGTATTTCATCTGCTACCCTTCAGCAAGAAGTGAATGGTACTTTACTTCCAGCCTTTAATTTAGTGGCAGGTGTGCGCATGGAACAGCGCTCGGAGGGAAGTTACCGGCTTGCCATACGCGGAAGTTCTTTAAGGGCTCCATTTGGCATACGCAATGTAAAATTATATTGGAACGATGTGCCTTTTTCCGATCCTACTGGAAATACTTATCTTAATATTTTGCCTTTTTCATTAGTGAACGGAATCGAAATACTTAAAGGTCCTGTTGGAGCAGCTTATGGATTAGGCGCAGGCGGTGCCGTTTTGCTACAGTCTAATTTTGCAACCGATTCGTTGCCGCAAAATATGGTATCTCTTAATTTGCGCGCTGGAAGTTTCGGGTACCTTAGCCAAGACCTCCGTGTTACACAACAACAAAAAAAATTTCATCAAACTTTTTTTATTTCCAACGAAAAAACAGATGGATGGCGGGATCAATCTGGATCTACTAAAAAAAATATTACCTGGCTTGCCACGCTTACAAAAAATAAGCACACAATAAAAGCCATGGCTTTATTTACCGATCTTATGTATCAAACGCCAGGGGGGCTTACGTTTGCGCAAATGCAGCAAAATCCCAGGTTGGCAAGACAAGCTACTGCAACGCTGCCAAGTGCTGTAACTCAACAAACAGCTGTGTATAACAAAACGCTCCTCGGGAGTTTTCATCATAATTACCAGTTTACAAAAAATATCGATTGGCAAAATTTTGTTGTTGGCACCAATACACATTTTAAAAATCCATTTATTACCAATTATGAAACAAGGCATGAAAAAAATGCAAGTTTGGGAAGTCATTTGATTATGCGTTTTCAAAAACAATTGACAGACATCAAAATTGTAGTAGGTGGAGAATGGCAAATACAAGATGCGGCTATCAATAATTATGGAAATAAAAGAGGGGTGCGCGACACCTTACAATTTGCTGATCTTATAACCACTAAGCAAGGGTTTTACTTTGCAAACGCATCGCTTCGATTCAATAAAAAATGGTTATTAGAAACTGGAATAAGTAACGCTTATATGCTCTATGATTATTACCGCAGTACCATTTTAACTGAAACTGCACAATCAAAATCGAATATTGGATTATTGGCACCACGAATTGGGGTCTCTTACGAAGCAGCAAAAACTACAAATATTTATTTTCAAATTTCTAAAGGATTTTCGCCACCTACACTCGCCGAAATAAGACCTTCCGATGGATTATTTTATAAAAATCTCGTGCCAGAATATGGATGGAATTTTGAAGCAGGTATCAAAGGAGTAGCTTTGCAAAACAAGTTACGCTATGCATTGGCCCTATATCATTTTGGGATTAATGACGCCATTGTTAGGCAAAACAATAATGCAGGCATTGAGTATTTTGTAAATGCTGGGTCTACAAGGCAAGCAGGTGCCGAATTGCAGCTCAACTATATAACTAGGTTTAGTAAAATACATCAGTTACAATTGGAGTTTGGTTATGCGTTTCAGCCTTATCAATTTGTTCAGTACAGTCAAGCTGGTGCCGTATTTAATGGTAATGCGGTAACAGGAAATGCTAAGCATCAATTTACTTCTGGTGTCACCTATGATTATAAAAAGAGTGTATCAGTTTTTGTAAGGTTGCAGTCTCTTTCTAGGGTACCACTTACAGACGCCAATGATGTGTTCGCGAGTCCATTTACACTAATGCAATCTGGGATATCCGTAAACTATAAGCGGGTTCGTTACTTTTTGAGTATTGATAATCTATTAAATACCTTTTACAGCTTGGGTAACGATATTAATGCCGCTGGAAGGCGTTATTACAACCCTTCTTCGCCGCGTAGCTATATGGGCGGCATAAGTATTCAAATGGCTAAAATTCGCCGTTAAACAGGCTATTATTGCCTTTTCTAGCCATTAGCCACCAAATATCCCTATTTATAGAAACTTTTAACACTAAAATGGCCAATGTGGGTGCTAAAAGGATATTTTTGTTAACGTTAAAAGCAAATAACTATGACTGGACTTTTACTATTTATTGTGGGTGTACTTGGATGGCATGTTGGGGTGTACGGGTTATTTAATAAATCAAAAATTGACGGATGGAAAGCCTTTGTTCCCTTTTACAATACCTACCAAATGGTGGAAGCTACCGGTATTAAAAAATATTGGTTTTGGTTGCAACTGATTCCTATTGCAGGACAATTTATTACGATTTGGATTACCATCATTTATGTGATGCACTTTAAAAAAGTAAGTTTACTCGATCATACATTGCTTGTTTTTGTACCGTTTGTTTATTTGCCTTTTATTGGGTTTTCGAAAAATACAAAATGGTATGGTGTAGAAGCATTAGCACATTATCATAAATCTGGAGCGCGTGAATGGATTGATGCGGGTGTATTTGCCATTGTTGCGGCAACACTTATTAGAACATTTGTTTTTGAAGCCTATGTGATTCCATCGGAGAGTATGGAAAAAACATTACTGGTAAATGACTTTTTATTCGTGAACAAAATGAGTTATGGTGCGCGAATGCCACAAACCCCTGTATCATTTCCTTTTGTACACAATACAATGCCTTTTTCTGTAACGGCGCCATCTTATACCACATGGGTTCAAGTGCCTTACACACGTTTGCCTGCATTTTCGGATGTAAAACGTAATGATGTAGTGGTATTTAATTTCCCAACTGGAGATACCATTATTAATTTACCGGAATATGGAAGTAAAAGACCTTACTACGACGAGTTACGTTATTCGTTTAAAGGCAACCGTGAAATGTTACAATCGGAGTTCCCGATTCATGTACATCCTATGGATAAAACGGATAATTATATAAAGCGTTGTGTTGGCGTTGGGGGAGATGTACTACAAATTAAAAGTGGCGTATTGTATGTTAACAATCAAGCTGCTTATGTTCCACCGGCTTCACAAACCGAATATATTGTTGTAACCAACAAAACGCCTTTTGATCCTGAGTATCTAAAAGAAACATTTAATATCGATGTAAATGATACCAAAGGACAATTAGACGCTTTGTCGGATAGTGCCTATAAATTTAATGTAACACCTGCAGAAGCGGCAATTTTAAAAACACTACCGAATGTAAAATCTGTTACACCTTATATCGAAAACTATGCAGGTATTACATTCCCTAACGACGAAGTAAATTACCCTTGGACAATTGACAATTTTGGGCCACTTGAAATCCCTAAAAAAGGGAAACCCATTGTTTTGTCGGCTACAAATATTGCGTTGTATCAAAGGTTAATCGAAAATTACGAGCACAATACCTTTGCAATCAACAACGGACAGTTTATTATTAATGGGAAGCCGGCAACTACCTATACGCCAAAGTATAATTACTACTGGATGATGGGAGATAACCGCCACCGCAGCCAAGATAGCAGATTCTGGGGTTTTGTGCCAGAAACACATATTGTAGGTAAGGCTTCATTAATTTGGTTAAGTTGGGAAAATGGTCCAAGGTGGAAACGCCTTTTTAATTTCATTCAATAAAAAATAACCATCATGCAAAAACAAACCGTTCAATTTTCGTACCAAGTTTTTGCATCGCTAGATGCACTATCCATTCAAGATCAAGCACTTTTTGTAAAAGCAAAAGAGGCTTTGGCACTTGCCCATGCGCCCTATTCAAAATTTAATGTTGGAGCGGCTGCAATTTTAGAAAATGGTGAAATCATAAAAGGAAGCAATCAAGAGAATGCGAGTTACCCAATTGGTATTTGTGCAGAGCGTGTTTTGTTAAGCACCGCGTCAACATTACAATCTAAAGTGCCAATTATTACCATGGCAATTACCTATCACAATGAGCGTGGTGGCAACAACATACCCATTGCACCTTGTGGTATGTGCAGACAAGCCATTGCGGAGTATGAGTCTATTGTAAACAAGTCTATGCGTCTAATTTTAGGTGGTGCAACTGGCGAAGTATATGTGATTGAAAAAGCGGCAGATCTACTTCCGTTTGGATTTTCGGGTGTCCACTTGCAATAAATGCCCTCTAATTTAGAACAAGGTTTGCACCCCATGTTTAATTCTGAATTCATGTTGCAACAACCATTTTTTAACGGCCATGCCACCTGCATAGCCCACTAAAGATCGGTCGGCACCAATAACCCTGTGGCAGGGTACGAGGATCATTAATTTATTTTTACCATTGGCGGATGCAGCTGCTCTGATCACTTTTAGATCACCTAATTTTTTTGCTAAATCTGCGTAACTATAAGTATTGCCATAATTTATTTCAGCAAGTTTGGCCCATACTTTTTCTTGAAACTCGGTTCCGGATTGATGATAAGGGATATCAAAAATTTGTCTATTACCTAAAAAGTATTCGATGAGCTGTTCTATGCATTTATGTAACATAGGAGTGGGTTCCGTGGTATTTTGTGCGGGTTCCGTTTCTTTAGCTGCAAAACTTATTTCTGTAATATACTGCTCTGTGCCACCAATTTTTAAAACACCCACAGGACTATCATAATATGCGTATGTAATGATGTCAATGTCGGTTTCAGGTAGCATGGCATTAGCTTTTTGAGGATAGTAATTCAATTAACTGAGCAATCTCAGTTTGTTTGTGGGCTTTTGAATTTCTACTATAGCACTTACTCAATTCGCCCAGTAAAATCGAAAGTGTGTCGGGCGCTTCTTGCGCTTTAAAATGAAATGGTTTAGGCGTTGTATTGATGCGCTCGAAATAACTATCAATATCGGCATGCGAAAATGCATTACCGTTAGTTGCGTCTATGTAAAAATGAATTTTATCTTGGGGGTTACCTATGTAATGATCTTCTTCGTAGTCGGAATGGTAAAAGGCGAGGATACACTGTTTAGGTATATTTATGAGCCTAGCATGAATATCCAATTGCTCACACAGGGTTTGGTAGATGATGCCATTGCTCATGGCATTACCAGTTTTTGTTTCTAGTACTTTGTGTACATAAAAATCATCGGCATTTTTGTAATCAACCTCGTTGCCAAATAATTTATAGTATTTGTACAAAATACTAGTTAATACATTGGCCTGCTCAAGCGGGGTCAAAAAACTATTAAGCTCCAGCCAAATATTTTTTCTGATTTTTTCTAAGTCCTGAAGCGCAGCAGTCGTATTCATATCTGGGTATTCTAGTTTACCTAGTAAAAGTGCGCCAGATAATAAATCGTGGGGTTTTGTGTTTTTCCAGTTGGTTAAATCTTGCAGTAAATCTGTAAAATGAAGTCTTTGAATAATGCCCTCAATTCTTTGTTGAACGTCTTCAGATAATGTAGTTTCCCATAAGTGTTCTAGATTTGGAATAATTCCTTTACCATAGGCAACAATTTTTTCAGAAATACTCGAATATATTTCTTCGTCAGGATCGTCTATTAGGGTGAAAAGGGCTTTGATCTCTTTTGTTTGCTCCATGTTGCTGCTAAATCTTACCCAAACTAAAATAAAATTGGACAAATAACCATGATTTAGTTATTCAGTGCTGTGGGAAACAACGAGGATTGATGACATACTATTTTGTTTTGTTTAACGTTCACTGGCTGTTCCGGATATGTTCAATGTTAAATTGGGTCTATTTATGCACATCATTGAGGGGTGAAGCAATTATATGTTAACTTTGTAAACACATTTAAAATCTGTACATGTCTACTACTTATACATCCCCTAAATTTCCTGCTACCAAAGATTCCTTACACGCCGAATTAAAAAAGCGCGTTCAAGCCTATTTTGATGAAAAAGGAATTGATGCTACTGGAACATCTGGATTATTTACCAAAGCCATTCTAATGATTTTGGCACTTATTGCCGTATATATTCATGTGGTGTTTTTTACGCCTATTTGGTGGCTATCGGTTATAGAATGTATTGTAATGGGTGGTTTAGTGGCAGCAATTGGATTTAACGTGATGCATGATGGTAGTCATGGTAGTTTTAGCACCAACAAATGGCTCAATAAAATTGCAGCTTCGTCTATTAGTTTATTAGGGGCTAATAGGTTTATGTGGAAAATGAAACACGTAATGATTCACCATACATTTACCAATGTAGATGGGGTAGATGATGATATTGAAGTGGGTGGTTTAATGCGCATGGCACCTACACAAAAAAAATATGGTCTTCATAAATTTCAGCATATTTATTTTTGGGCGTTGTACATGCTCTTATATGTTTTCTGGATTTTCTTTACAGACTACAAAAAATATTTTTCTCAAAGAATTGGATCTGTGCCTCTTAAAAAAATGGCATTAAAAGACCATATCGAATTTTGGGTAGTAAAAGTATACCATGCTGCAGTGTTCGTGGTATTGCCTATCGCGCTTTTAGGTTGGGTGAAGTGGTTGGTTGGTTTTTTAGTAATGACCATGTTTGCAGGCTTTGTGCTTAGTATTGTATTTCAACTGGCACATACGGTAGAACACACAGACTTCCCAGTTGTTGATGACGAAAATAAACTACCCGATGAGTTTGCAGCACATCAAATTAAAACGACCGCAAATTTCGCAACAAAAAATAAATTAATTAGCTGGTTAGTAGGAGGTCTTAATTTCCAAATTGAGCACCATTTGTTTCCTAAAATATCGCACGTCCATTATCCAGCTATTAGTGAGATCGTAAAAAATGTATGCACAGAGTTTCACCTGCAATACATTGAGTATCCCACTATGCGCAGAGCCGTATTAGCCCACGTACATTTTTTACGTGATATGGGTAGAGCCTAAGCTTTATTTTTTAGGAGCAGATTTCTTAACCGTCGCTTTTTTAGTTGCCGCCTTTTTAGTAGCTGATTTCGTCGCTACTTTTGTCGCAGACTTTTTGGCTGGTGCTTTTGCTTTTTTACTAAAGGCCCCTGGCACTTGCAGCTCAATCATCGCTTTAACGGTTTCTAAATCAACCTCCGCTAAATCGGCAGCTTCATATTTTGTACCGTCTGCTTTACGACCAAGCTTTAGCATCTTTTTATTGAACTTGATAAATGGACCCCATCTACCATTTTCGATACTAATTTTTTCGGTAGGCCAGTTTTGAATATACCTGTTGGCTTCTTTCTCTAATTTTTTTTCAATCAACTTATTGATGTCTGAGTCACTGAGGTTGTCAAAATCGTAGGCTCTGGGAATATTGATAAAGATGCCGTCCCATTTAATAAAAGGTCCAAAACGGCCCTTTCCTTTCGTTACAGGCAGTTCTTTGTAGTGTGCAATGGGAGCTTCGGCAAGTTCCTTCTCATTTAAAAGTACAATGGCTCTGTCCATATCCATGGTATGCAGGTCTTCACCTTTAGGAATGGATATAAACTGATCGCCTAGTTTAATGTACGGGCCAAATCTACCCACATTAACGGCAAGCTCCATATCGTTATATGTTCCAAGTACACGAGGCAGTGAAAATAATTCCATGGCTTCCTGCATGGTAATGGTTTCGATGCTTTGGTCTGCCTTTAATTTTGCAAATCTTGGTTTTTCTTCTTCGTCTTGATGACCAATTTGTACCATGGGGCCGTAGCGACCCATGCGGGCAATTACTTTTTTTCCTGTGGCTTCATCAAAACCTAATTCTCTTTCACCAACGGCTCTATTTGCGTTTTCGAGGGTATGTTCAATGTTTTCATGGAATGGCGTATAGAAAGAGGCTATCATGCTTTTCCATTTGGTTTTACCTGCTGCAATTTCATCAAACTCCTGTTCAATTTTTGCTGTAAAACCATAGTCCATCACTTTTTCGAAGTGTTGTTTTAAAAAGTCTGTAACCACCATACCAAGGTCGGTAGGGAATAGTTTAGATTTCTCTGCACCCGTATTTTCAGAAATGATTTCTTTTTCGATGCTATCATTTTTACGCAAAATGAGTAAGTTAGATAGACGCTTAACGCCTTCTTTATCTCTCTTTTCTACATAATTACGTTTAATAATAGTAGAGATGGTAGGGGCGTAGGTAGAAGGTCTACCAATACCTAGTTCTTCCATCTTTTTAACAAGTGACGCTTCCGTGTATCTAGCACCTGGACGTGAAAATTTTTCGGTAGCCGTCATCTCCACAAAATCAAGTTTTTGATTGGCTACAAGCGGCGGTAAAATGCCTTCTGTGTCATCATCATCCTCGTCGTCTTTTCCTTCTAAATATACTTTTAAGAAACCGTCAAATTTGAGCACTTCACCAGAAGCAGTAAGCTGTTCTTTATTGGTAGAAATGTTAATTTTTGCAACCGTTTTTTCAAAAGCGGCATCGCTCATTTGAGAAGCAATGGTTCTTCTCCAAATAAGTTCATAGAGGCGTCTTGTTTCTTCATCTGCTACCGTTTTATTATTCATGTAGGTAGGTCTGATGGCTTCGTGCGCTTCTTGTGCGTTTTCGTTTTTATTCTTGTATTTTCTAGGCTGATAATAATTAGCACCGTAACTACTTTCCACTTCTTTATGAATATCCGCCATGGCCGTATCACTTAAATTGATACTGTCTGTACGCATGTAAGTAATTTTACCACTCTCATACAATTTTTGTGCGAGTAACATGGTTTTAGTTACGCCATAACCTAATTTACGAGAAGCTTCTTGTTGTAAGGTAGAAGTCGTGAAAGGCGCTGCTGGTGTGCGTTTGGTAGGTTTTACCGTAACCTCATCTACCGTATATGTAGCGCTTTTACAACTGGTTAAAAAATCATTGGCAGATGCTTGTGTATTTACTTTTGAAGGTCCTTCTGCTTTAAATGAAACTGTTTTTTTATTTACATCTAACGCAGTAAATAAGGCTTCAATTTTATAACTACTTTCTGGAATAAAATGATTGATTTCTCTTTCTCTTTCTACAATCAAACGAACGGCAACACTTTGTACACGGCCTGCACTTAAACTTTTTTGCATGCCAATTTTGCGCCATAAAACTGGGCTTAATTCAAAACCTACCAAACGGTCAAGAACCCTTCTTGCTTGTTGGGCATCTACTAAATCCATATTAATGAAACGTGGATTTTGTACTGCTTTTTTTATAGCGGGTGCTGTAATTTCATGGAATACGATACGCTTGGTAGTAGCAGGGTTTAAACCTAGTACTTCAGCGAGGTGCCAGCTAATACTTTCTCCTTCACGGTCCTCATCCGATGCGAGCCAAACTTCGCTTGATTTTTTAGCGATTTGTCTGAGTTCTTTCACCACTCTTTCCTTCTCATCAGGAACAATATAGTGAGGTTGAAATTGCTTTTCGATATCAATACCCTTATCACCTTTATCAAGGTCGCGAATATGGCCATAACAGCTTTTTACCTCAAAATCAGACCCTAGGATCTTTTCTATGGTTTTGGCCTTTGCCGGGGACTCAACAATCAATAAATTCTTTGCCATGTAGCTGCAATATTAGTTGAAACCTTGAAAACACAAAAAAACTTACTTCAATTAGGGGCGAAAATAGCCCTCAAAAACCTAATTCTGAGGGGTTAAAAAAGTGCTAATTTTTTTCATAACTCCTTGATCTCTATATACTTTGTTGTGACCGAGCCCTTCCGTAATAAAAAATTCTTGTTGGGGTTTGGCGCTCTTTTGTGCCTGTAATGTATCTGAAAAGGGGCAAATGGAATCATTTTTATCATGAATCCAAAGGCATGGAGTATCAATAATCTTAAGTGAATGGGTCACCGAAAAATAGGAAATGGGTTTACCGGCCATACTTATTATATATGCCTCAATGGCCGCTTGTAAATCAGGTTTCACCTGCAGCATTTTATAAAATCCATTCAGCGCTGAGGTGGTTTCTGTGGCGGGAGCAATTAACACCATCTTTTTGTTAGCTGCATCCGGTAAATCCTGCATTGCCAGTGATAGGGCCAGTCCTCCAAACGAATGGGCAATAAATGCATCAATCCCATTTTCTGCTTCGTTTACTTGACATATAAAACGCTTGTATACAAGGGCATTTACAATTTTTCCTTCACTGTCTCCATGTCCGGGGGCGTCAAAAGCCAGTACTTCGTAACCCATTTGTAATAAAAGGGGCACATAGTGTTCAAATTTGTAGGCATAACTGCTAAAACCATGCAGGATCATTACTTTTTTACCATTGGGCGCAGTGGGCGTCCATCCATAACCAACAATGGCCAAACCTTCAAAATCAATCAATTTAGGCGTGGCTTTTGTAAAAATGGCGGGTCTTTTTTGCGTTATTTTTCGGGTATAGGGCGTGCAAAACAAACGAAAGGCCTCTGAAGCGGCTTTTTCTTTAGATATGTAACTAAGGGTTCTTAATTTGTTTTTATAGTACCCAATTAGTAAGCGTTGACCCAATTTCATTTTCATACTGCAAAGATAATGGCCTTCAGTGCATAATTTTTTCCCTTTTCGCTACATAAAACGTTCAACGAAATGGGTGTAGCCACATTTTTGAAATACTTTTGCGGTCCAAAGCATCAAGTTATGTATACAATAAACGTGAAATTTGAACAGAAAGGTTTAGAGCCGGTAACCCTTTCAAATATTGAGCCGGATCAAAGTTTATTAGAAGTTTGTTTAGATAATGGCATCGAGCTGCACCATAACTGTGGAGCCGTATGTGCTTGTAGTACCTGTCATATGTATGTGCATGCGGGTATGGAACACCTCGAAGAGTTATCTGATAGAGAAGAAGATTTTATTGATAGAGCGGTAAACCCTCGTATTAATTCAAGACTTGGATGTCAGTGCGTGCTTCAGGCTGGTACAGGAACGATCGAAATTACCCTTCCGGATCAAACACAGTTTTTAGGCGAATAATATTAGTTGTAACTTACTTTATCAAATGTAACTATGAGTCATTTTGAACCACCAATTCACTGGGCAGATCATGAAGATATTGCCATGAAATTATATGAGCGCTTTGGCGATGATTTTACGGAATCAAAAATCTACAGAGTTCGTTTTACTGATTTGTTAGAATGGATTTTAGAGACACCCAATTTTGCGGGTACCAGAGAGCAAAGTACCGAAGGTCATTTAGAAATGATCCAAAGTGCATGGGTGTATGAGTGGAGAGACAATCAAAAATAATTTGGATGCTACATCAGTTTAAAAATATAAACACCATTGTGCTTGATGTGGATGGTGTTTTAACAGACGGCACATTACTTGTGATGCCTGGTGGACTGATGGTAAGACGTATGAATATTAAAGACGGTTATGCTATACAACTGGCCGTTAAAAAAGGATATCATGTTGCCGTTATTTCTGGAGGTGATTCTCCGGAGGTAAAAGATAGACTCCAAAAATTAGGGGTTACAGATGTATATATGAAAGTGCATGATAAATTATCAGTGCTACATGAATATTTGCTACTCAATGGTTTAGATGCAGCCAACACCGCTTACATGGGAGACGATATGCCTGACTATGACGTTATGAAAGCAGTAGGTATGGCTACCTGTCCCGCAGATGCTGCAACAGAAATTAGGGAGCTATCTGGTTATGTTTCGCCGCTTAACGGCGGAGCAGGTTGTGTGCGTGATTTGATTGAAAAAATTATGCGCATCAGAGGCGATTGGAGTGAAGACACAACCGTAAGATCTCAATAAATTATTTAACAGCTCAATCATCATTGCATGAAAAAAATAGCAGCATTTCTGACGCTTATTCGTGCAAGTAATTTAGTTTTTATTATACTCACTCAGTTTTTATTTGAGTATTGCATTTACCAAAGAATTTACGGGCCTTCTACACCAGCACAGCTACAACAGTTTTGGTTGATTGTACTTGCTTCTGTGCTGATTGCTGCTGCTGGTAATAGTATCAATGATTATTTTGATTTAAATATTGATCAAATTAATAAGCCTACTAAAGTGGTGGTGAACGTAGCAATTAGTAGACGCTGGGTTATATTTTTTCATTTGGTATTAAGTATGTTGGGCTTATTTTTTACAGCCTATGCGCTACCCATTCAGTCTTATTGGTATTTGGTTTTTGCCAACATGATGTGCATTGTTTTATTGTGGGTGTATTCAACAAACTTTAAAAAACAATTGCTCATTGGCAATGTGCTTATTTCATTGTTAACGGCGTGGGTACTACTTATTTTGTTTTTTTCAAAAGAGCCTCTTCAAATAAATAATCTTTTACAATCAGGAGATAAAGAAATTCGATTTTTTAGACTCACTGTTTTATATGCCTCTTTTGCATTTATTATTTCACTCATCAGAGAGGTAATTAAAGATGTAGAAGATAGGGTAGGTGACTCAAAATATGGTTGTAGAACCATCCCTATTGTATGGGGTTTAACAGCTACTAAGGTATTTGTGGCAGTGTGGCTAGTGGTGTTAATTGCTGTGCTTGTGATTTTGCAGTTTTATGTGCTACCCATGGGATGGTGGGAAAGTATTCTTTATTGCGTGCTTGCGATAATTGCACCATTAATTTGGGTGTTTGTTAAATTGTTGTCTGCACAAACCGAAAAAGATTTTGGTAAACTTAGTACGGTAATTAAAGTTGTGATGCTTACGGGCATTGTGTCCATGGTATTTTTCAGGTATTATTTATAGTAAACATGAATAAAAAAATTATACTAGCATCTGGTTCTCCACGCCGAAAAACACTACTAGAGTGGGCCGAGGTTTCATTTGAAGTTATTGTAAAATCAACGGACGAAACGTATCCAGCTGAACTTGCCATTGATGAAGTACCCGTGCATATTGCACGTCAAAAAGCTTTAGCTGTGGCAGCTGAGCTTTCCAATAACGAACTCGTGATAGCTGCAGATACCGTTGTTGTTTTAGGAAATGAAATTATAGGTAAGCCTACAAATAGAGAAGACGCCATTCAAATATTATCCAAGCTAGCCGGAAAAACACACCGGGTAATTACGGGTGTTGTTCTTTTAGAAGGCACAAAAGAAACTGCCTTTGCAGATAGTACGACTGTTCATTTCCATCCACTCACTCCGGAGCAAATTGCTTTTTATGTAGACAAGTACAAACCATACGACAAAGCAGGCGCTTATGCCATTCAGGAATGGATTGGCGTAGTGGGCATCAAATCGGTGGAAGGTGATTTTTACAATGTGATGGGCCTTCCAGTTAGCAGGGTGATGCAGGCGCTACAGGCAATGCTTTAGCAAGTTTGTTTTTTGACCATCTATTTGGGAAGTTTTATTGCCGTTGTAGCCGCCGTATTTTACGCAGGCCAACTAAAACTTAAATCAAGTTCTACATCTGGGTGCAGGGTCCTTTCTACAGGGCAGGTTCTTGCTACTTTCTCCAAAATCTCTTTTGTTTTTTCGTCTAGCTGTAGGCTTTCCGGAAATTTAATATGCACAATTATTTTGCCTATTCGGCGCGGGTCGCTCACCATAATTTTGGTAGCATCTGCGGTGGTGCCATCCAGTGCAATGCCCATGCTTTGTGCTTTAATGCCCATGGTGGTTACCATGCAGGTAGCAAGTGCCGTGGCCACTAAATCGGTGGGAGAAAACCTTTCGCCATTGCCCTGATTGTCTGTAGGGGCGTCTGTTTCGATGGTGGTGCCGCTTTGTAGGTGTGTAGCCTCGGTTCTTAACTTAGTTTTATAAATAATTTGTGCAGTCATTGGTTCAATTTTGCCTTAAATTTACAAGGAACTAATCAAACGAGCGTGAAGAAAATTATAAATATCGCAAACACCCTTCAAAAACTAGGCGCAGTGTTTTTTGCGTGTGTTCTTTTTGTAAGCACATCGATAGCGCAGCAGCGAAAATTATCACCAGCACAGGAAGAAAAATTGCGTTTAAAAAATGAGCGCCGTGAAAAAATTAATCAGCTCATTAAGCAAGAAGAAGAGGGTGCTTTAATATATCAAAAACAAATTGCACAAGGCATTCATTTCAATACCGATGGTTGGAGTGTTTTTTATGAAAAAGGAAAATATAAATCAATTACAAAAACAAATTTGTGGTGGATAGAAATAGGGGAGCACAAGCATCCCAAAGAAGAAAGAACCCCTACAGCAAGTTCAGCTCAAGGATTTATCATTTTGTCCAACTATGTTTACGGCAAACAAAATAATTTGTATGATGTAAAGTTTGGGATTGGGCAGCAAAAATTAATTGGTGGAAAAGGGAATAAAAACGGCGTAGCTGTTTCTGCAATTTATGGAGGTGGTATTAGTGCCGGGTTATTGAAACCTTATTACTTACAAATTCAAAATACAACCACTCAGCGCCAAGAAGAAATTAAATATGATAACAACGATCAAATTTTTCTAGACCCTACAATAATTTTAGGTAAAGGTTCTTTTAGTAAAGGATTTAATGAAATGCAATTTGTGCCGGGAGCGCACGTAAAAGGCGCCCTTCGTTTTGATTATGGCCGCTACAATGAAGTAGTGTCGGCATTAGAGGTTGGCTTAAAAGCCACTTATTTTTCTAAAAAGATGCCAATCATGCTCTTAAATGACCCCAAAAGCCTCTTTTTTAACGCCTATATTTCTGTCACATTTGGTAAGCGAAAGTGACCTATTTTTGCATCCCAAGCAATCATTTAGAATCTCTATTTCATGCAAGAATTACCCGTTGTCCCAAAAATAGATCCAACAACATCCAAAATACAAAAGCCCAATTGGTTGCGCGTAAAACTGCCCATTGGCGAAAGTTACAAGCACGTTAGAGGGCTTGTTGATACCCATAAACTCCATACCATTTGTGAAAGTGGTAATTGCCCAAATATGGGGGAGTGCTGGGGTGAGGGAACGGCAACATTTATGATACTCGGGAATGTGTGTACCCGTAGCTGCGGATTTTGTGCTGTGGCCACCGGGCGTCCTGCTCCGGTAGATTTTGATGAACCACAGCGCGTGGCAGAAGCCATTCATTTAATGAAGGTGAAACATGCCGTTATCACGAGTGTAGATAGAGATGAATTAAAAGATGGTGGGTCTACTATCTGGTATAATACCATTAAAGCCGTTAAAGCTTTAACCCCCGACACAACACTTGAAACATTGATACCTGATTTCAAAGGTATTCCAGATCAAATACAACGCCTGATTGATGCTGCACCTGAAGTGATCAGCCACAATATGGAAACCGTGGAAAGACTAACACGTCAAGTGCGTGTGCAAGCAAAGTATCATCGATCACTTGGTGTACTCGAAACCTTAAAAAAAGGTGGTATGCGCACCAAAACAGGTATGATGCTTGGTCTTGGTGAAACCAAAGAAGAAGTGGTACAATCCATGAAAGATTTGGTAAATGTTGGATGTGATGTATTAACGCTTGGTCAATATTTACAACCTACAAAAAAACATTTAGCTGTTCAACGTTTTGTACACCCAGATGAGTTTGCTGAACTACGTGAAATTGGTTATCAAATTGGGTTTGATTATGTAGAAAGTGGTCCACTTGTACGCTCATCGTATCATAGTGAAAAGCACGTGATAAAAGGATGGGGTAAAGAAAAGTGGCTATCTGAAAAAAGCTTATGAAAAATATAGTATACGCGCTGGCACTCACTCTATTTACAACTGCTGTTGTTGCTCAAGTTAATTGGAAAAATGTGGATGCCGAATTTGGTCCCTTGCCAGCCTCCATGCACGTATACAAGACCACGGATGCCATTGATGGCAAACTAAATATAGCTTATTATGTTATTTACGATTTAAAAGATAAAACGCATACTTTATCTACTGCAGTTGGAAATGGCAAGCGTTATACGCCTCAGAAATTTTATGATTCTATAGCAGGTAAGCCACTTATTGTAATGAATGCAACCTTCTTTGAATTTGCACACAATTCAAATTTAAATTTGGTGGTAGATAACGGTCAAATTAAATCTTATCATTTACATTCACTTCCTGGCAAAGGAAAAGATACGCTAACTTACAGGCATGTATATGGAGCAGCACTTGGCATTTCAAAATCCAATAAGCCAGATGTAGCCTGGGTTTACACTGACACTGCAGATGCGAATGTATATGCATCTCAAGCGGTAATTCCTATGTTTAAAGATTCGGTTGCTGATGTGCCTGCAAACGTTATGCTTTCTAAAGGAAATTTTAAAAAATGGAAAGTAAAAACAGCAATAGGTGGTGGTCCTGTTTTATTGCAAGATGGTGCTATCAAAATCACCAATAATGAAGAATTAAAATTTGCTGGTAAAGCTATTTCAGATAAACATCCTCGAACTGCTGTTGGTTATACGGCTAATAATGAACTCATTTTATTTGTTTGTGAGGGACGCTTTCCAGGAAGAGCGGATGGATTAACACTTCCACAAATGGCAGAGCTAATGAGGCAAATTGGTTGTGTAGAAGCGATCAATTTAGATGGAGGCGGTAGTAGTTGCTTACTTATTAATGGTAAAGAAACCATTAAGCCTTCTGATAAAGAAGGGCAACGTCCGGTACCAGCCGTATTTATGATTCGCTAATTTATTTCTGGCAACATTTATTTTAGATCCCAAGCAAGTGCCGATGCGCCTAATATGGCAGCATCCGATTCTTTCAAGTGGCTCACTAAAATTTTCACTTTATTTTGGAAAATTTGTATGAGGTTGGCTTCCATACTTTCTCTGGTTGGCTTTAAAATTAAATCGCCAGCTTTTGTTAAACCGCCAAATAATATGATGGCTTCAGGGCTTGAAAACATAACAAAGTTAGCAAGTGCAGCTCCTAATATAGTACCCGTAGATTCAAAAATTTGTTTAGCCACAGCATCGCCTGCAATAGCGGCTTCGTATACTTTTTTAGAATCAATTTGATCGGAGGGTACTAATCTCAAAGAACTAGGTTCCGTACTTTTTTCTAAAATTTCAAGTGTGGTTAAACGAACGCCCGTTGCAGATGCATAGGATTCTAAAGAACCTCTTTTTCCTGTGCCTTCATGTAATCTACCATTTGGTATGATGGTGGTATGGCCTAATTCACCAGCAAAACCGTCATGACCATATACGAGTTTGCCATTCGCAACAATACCACTTCCTACGCCAGTGCCAAGGGTAATCATAATAAAATCTTTCATTCCTTGTGCAGCGCCATACATCATTTCGCCAATGGCTGCCGCGTTGGCATCATTGGTTAACACCACCGGAATTTTAAATTTATCTTCCATCATGCGGGCAAGTGGAATAATGCCCTTCCAAGGAAGGTTGGGAGCGTACTCAATGGTTCCTGTATAATAGTTTCCATTGGGTGCGCCCACGCCAATTCCTTTGATGCGGCCGGTGCCGCCAACATTGTCAATTAATTTACTGAGCTCGGTATGGAGTTCATTTATAAAGTCATTTACATCTGTGTGTTTGCGTGTTGATATCTCACTTGAAAATAAAACATTACCTACACGGTCTACAATACCAAATTTAGTACCCGTTCCACCAATGTCAATGCCTATTGCTAATGCCTCTAATGCGCTCGTATTGTTTAACATGTTTTTTGTTTCAATTTCGTTCAATCAATTGGGGTCAAACTAGTGACCGCCGCTTACCTGTGCATCAAAATCGATGCCTTGTGTTTTTAATACTGCTTTTTGTTTTAGTGCTAAATACGCTAAAAATAAAAATCCAGCTGCTGCTAATAAATATGATTTATGCATACCTACTGCATCCATATCTCCAATAGTACCTTGAAGTGGAGGAATAATCGCGCCCCCTAAAATCATCATAATTAAAAACGCAGATCCTTGGCTAGTGTATTTTCCTAAACCACCAACGCTTAAAGAGAAAATACAAGGCCACATTACAGAGCAGCAAAGACCACCCGCCATAAATGCATACACAGATATAATACCGTTAGTAAATACGCCAACAAGCATACATGCGGCAGCAAGCACAGAAACAGCTAATAATGTTTTAACCGGCTTTTCTTGACCATAGAAGAAAGCAGCTACTGCAATTGCAATAAATACTGCATAACCAAATAAGTCAGTTACGTCATTGCCATAAATTTGACTCACGCCAAGTACTACGCCAAATGCAATAAATGGAACCACAATCATCATCACTGTTTTAAGGGTTCCTTTTAAATTAAATACACTGATAGCACCTGTCCATCTGCCAATCATTAAGCTACCCCAGTAAAGTGAAATGTATTTTGAAATGGCACTTTCATCTAAACCTTCGGCAGTTAAATAGCCAGGTATTTTTAATAAAGCACCAAAATTATTATCGATGGTTACTTCAACACCAACGTAAACGAAAATGCCAATCATGCCATAAATTAATTGTGGATATTTCATAGCACCCCAACCATCATTGTTTTTGATAGCACTGCCGTTAGAATAAAATAAAATACCTACTACTGCTACTAATGAAAGAAGGAGTAAAGTAAGTTTAGGTACTTCTGTTAATTGACCTACTACAATGATAGCGCCAATAATTAAAGTCATCATTAATAAAGAAGAAGATGCTTTGTTGGCTTTTTCAAACGCTTCATCATTTTTGCCTTCTGGTAAATTCGAGAACGTAAAAATTAATGCAACTGCAGCAAATACACCTGCTACAATCAGGTATAAGATATTAATATTGGTAACTGTTACAACGGCAGCTTTGCTATCTGCAGTTCCAAATAAGAAAAAGCTTACAATAATTGGGCCAAGCGTGGTACCTAATGAGTTGATACTTCCGCCTAAATTTAAACGGTGTGAACCCGTTGAAGGGTCGCCTAATGAAATGGCAAAAGGTTGAGCTGCAGTTTGTTGCAAAGAAAATCCAAGTGCTACCACAAAAAAGGAAGCTAAAATGGCTGGAAAAGAATTTGCATTTGCAGATGGTATAATTAGTAAAGCACCTACTACTGAAATAAGTAGTCCATAAATGATGCCTTTTTTATAACCAATTTTGTTGAGTAAGTCTTTTCCTAAAACGTTAGAAAAAATAAACAAGAATAATGAACCAATAAAATAAGCTCCGTAAAATGCAGAACCTATCAGTTGAGACTGAAAGTTATTCAGGTTAAAATGTGTTTTACAGAATGGGATAAAAATACTGTTTGATGCAGCAATAAATCCCCAAAAGAAAAATACCATGACAAGGGTGGCAAGAGCACCAGTGTTGGTGGGTTGTTTAGGTTGGCTCATATCAATCGTTTAATTTGTTAGTAGGCTCTAAAATAATAATAAAATAGGTACCGAAAAAGTAAAACTAGAATTTGTATGCATAGAATAAATGCTTACATTAGTTGTAAACCTATAATAAGCGCAATGGAAGTGGTTCATATCAGTGCCGAATGTTATCCTGTGGCCAAAGCTGGCGGCCTTGGAGATGTAGTAGGAGCGCTCCCAAAATACCAAAATAAGGCGGGTATCACCTCAAAAGTAGTAATGCCCATGTACCGCACGCCTTTTTTATATACATCTGATTGGGTTGTCGATTATAAAGCCAAAGCCTATATGGGTGCATGGGAATTTGAGTACACCATTATTAAAGAAGCTACCAACAAGCTTGGGTTTGATTTATTTTTAGTAGATATTCATGGTTTATTAGACCGTCAAAAAATTTATGGCTACGCCGATGATGCCGAGCGTTTCACTGCTTTTCAAATTGCGGTAGTGCACTGGATGTCTCATTGGAATCACCGCCCAAAGGCTGTGCATTGTCATGATTATCATGCAGGTCTTATTCCTTTTATGATGAAGCACTGTTATGATTATCATCATTTACAATCAGTGCCAACGGTACTTACCATTCATAACGCACAATATCAGGGCTGGATGCCATGGGCGCAGTCTATGTTAATTCCCAAATGGGACCTCTCAAAAAAAGGTTTACTGGATTGGGATAACTGTATCAATCCGCTCGCTGCTGCTATTAAGTGTGCATCCAAAGTAACAACGGTAAGCCCAAGTTATATGCAAGAACTGATGCATCATGCCAATGGTCTTGAAACATTAATAGCTTCTGAAAAAAATAAGTGTGTAGGTATTTTAAATGGAATAGATCACGAGGTATGGAATCCTGCAACTGATCCTTATTTAACCGTTCATTTTGATGTTGACACGGTAACTGCCGGAAAACAAAAAAACAAAGAAAATATTTGCGAACAGTTTGGGCTGGATACTACAAAGCCGCTTTTTGTTTTTATTGGAAGGCTAGTTGTAGAAAAAGCTGCTGATGTTTTACCTGGTGCATTGCAAACAGCTGTTGGTGCATATGGAGCAAAAGCGTCCTATTTAATTTTAGGAAGTGGTGACCCTGCAGTAGAAGCAGGTTTAACAAACATAGCTTATGCAAATAATAATATAAAAGTAAGTTTAGGATACAACGAAACTTTGAGCCATCAGCTCTATGCCGCCGCTGATTTTTTACTCATGCCTTCTAGGGTAGAGCCTTGTGGTTTAAATCAACTCTATGCTATGCGTTATGGAACGGTTCCCATGGTGCGCAGTACCGGTGGGCTTCAGGACACGGTGGTAGATATGGGGGATGCAGGAGGGTATGGTATTAGATTTACGCATGCCAATGAAACCGATATTGTACACTCTATTGGGCGAGCGATTGAAGTTTTTGAAAATAAAACGCATTTGTTGTGGATGCGTGAACGCATGATGCAAATCAATCATAGTTGGGAACAAACAGTTCAGTCCTACACGAATGTATACAAGGCACTTTAAATATTTATGCTAAAAAAATAAGCGTATGAGTACGATATCAAAATCTGTGTTAGCCGTTATTTTAGGCGGCGGTGCTGGGTCTCGATTATTCCCTTTAACAGTGAGTAGATCTAAGCCTGCTGTACCTATTGCAGGAAAGTACCGACTTGTTGATATCCCTATTAGTAACTGTATCAATAGCCATATCAACCGCATGTTTGTGTTAACGCAGTTTAACTCTGCGTCGCTGAATAAGCATATTAAAAACACCTATCATTTTAGTGCCTTTAGTAGTGGCTTTGTAGATATTTTAGCCGCCGAGCAAACCCCCGATAATCCAGGATGGTTTCAGGGTACCGCCGACGCGGTTCGTCAATCACTACGTCATATTTCTAATTTAGATTTTGACTACATTTTAATTTTAAGTGGTGATCAGCTCTATCAAATGGATTTTAGTGAAATGTGGCAGGCGCACATTGAAAAAGGAGCTGACATTTCTATTGCAACGATTCCAGTAGATAGTAGAGACGCACCCGAATTTGGTATTTTAAAAACCAACAACGAAAATCTAATTACTTCTTTTATAGAAAAACCAGCTCCTGATTTGTTACCTAATTGGACAAGTGATACAGGCGCTGTTATGCAGGCTGTAGGGAAAAATTATTTGGCCTCAATGGGTATTTATATTTTTAGTAAAAAAGCACTCTATCATTTACTCAATGAAGTGCACCCCAACGCCACCGATTTTGGAAAAGAAATTATGCCACAGGCAATTGATTCTTACAAAGTGGTAAGTTTTCAATACGATGGTTACTGGACCGATATTGGAAATATTTATTCATTTTTTGAAGCCAATATTGGCCTCACCGATGATGTACCACAGTTTAATTTATTTGACAACGCTAAAACAGTGTATAGTCGTGCGCGCATGTTGCCCCCTGCAAAAATTAGTGGCACCAGGCTTAATAAAAGCATTATTGCAGAAGGGTCCATTATTTTAGCGGATGTTATTGAACAATCGGTGGTGGGTATTAGGGCTCGAATTGGAGCCGGTACTACTGTTAACAACGCATATATAATGGGTAACGATTATTACGAAACCCTCGAGCAAATACATGAAAATACAGCTGCTGGAAAGCCCCTGATAGGAATTGGGCAGCGCTGTGTTATAGAATCTGCCATTATTGATAAAAACTGCCGTATAGGTAACGATGTTATCATAAAAGGAGGAAAGCACCTGGCCAACACCGATCATCCATTGTACGCGGTAAAAGACGGCATTGTGGTGGTTAAAAAAATGGCTGTTTTAACCGACGGTTTTGTGATTGAGTAAGCGTTTGGATAGGTTTTTTACCTAATTTAGTGGATATGTATTTTTTACACATTGCTAAATACGATTGCTATGTCAAATTCATCCGCTAGCCCAGCGCCTTTGGTGGGCGTAAAACCCAAACCAAGGTTATCCCTAGGTCAAATCTTTTTCATGAGTTTTGGTTTTTTGGGTATTCAATTTGGTTTTGCTTTACAAAATGGAAACGCTAGCCGAATACTTCGTTCATTTGGTGCTGACGTAGATCAACTCCCTGCGTTTTGGATAGTTGCACCACTTATGGGTATGCTTGTGCAACCTCTAATTGGTCATTACAGTGATCGAACTTGGAACCGAATAGGAAGAAGGAAACCTTATTTTTTAGTAGGGGCATTACTATCATCTCTCGCACTTTTATTTTTACCCAATGCAGGCGCCGTTGCATCTGTTATTCCTGCGCTTTGGATTGGTGCAGGTATTGTGATGATCATGGATGCATCTTTTAATGTTGCCATGGAGCCTTTTAGAGCGCTTGTTGCCGATAATTTGCCGGATGCACAGAGCACGAGCGGGTTTGCAGTACAAACATTTTTAATTGGCGTTGGCGCTGTTGCGGGATCTGAACTTCCTGGATGGTTGGCAAAACTTGGATTCTCTCAAGAAGCAGGGCCTACAGGTGTTGCAGACAATATTAAATATGCATTTTACATTGGAGCTGCTGTATTTATCATCGCAATTTTAGTAACTGTATTTTTTTCTAAGGAATATGCGCCTGCAGAGTATGAATCTTATCATGGTGTACAATCAGAGGAAACAAAAAAAGCGGGCTTGTCTGAAATTTTTGTTGATTTCAAAAAAATGCCACGCACTATGAAGCAGCTTGGACTGGTTCAATTTTTTTCTTGGTTTGCACTTTTTAGCATGTGGGTATTTACAACCGATGCAGTAGCAACACATGTATACAAATTATCTGGCGACGATGTGTTGTCTGTGGCTTACAACGAAGCTGGTAATAAGGTTGGCTCTGCATTTGGTACCTATAATTTAGTGGCTGCTATTTACGCGTTATTCTTGCCGGTGGTTGCTAAATTTTTAGGCCGAAAGGGAACGCACGCGTTTTCGTTGTTTGCAGGAGGTATAGGACTTGTGTCTATTTATTTTATTACAGACCCTGCTATGCTTACCTATTCGATGATTGGTGTAGGTCTTGCCTGGGCTAGTATTTTAGCTATGCCGTATGTGATTTTATCGGGTTCTATTCCTGCTGGAAAACTTGGTATTTATATGGGTATTTTTAATTTCTTTATAACGCTACCTCAAATTGTTAATGGTATTTGTGGGGGTTGGATTGTGAAGCATATTTATGGCGGACAACCCATTTATGCCATTGTGTTGGCTGGATTTTTGATGCTTTGCGCATCTGTAAGTGTTTTGTTTGTGTATGATCCAGGTGCATCAAAACTCGCAAGTAAATAATTCATTGACTTTTGAAAACAATAAACATGAAAAAAATAATTTCTTTTATATTCCTTCTTTGCAGTGTAAGTTTTGCAATTGCGCAAGCAGTAACCATGTATCCTACCAACTGGTTTGTGGGTATGAAACTAAATAAAGTGCAGTTGCTTTTAAGAAGCGATGACCCTAATTTTTCTAAAGCAGCATTTAGTGTAAAATATCCGGGCGTAACCCTTACCAAAACACATTCTTTTACAAATGGTAAATATGTAGCGCTTGATGTTACAATTGCGCCAACAGCAAAAGCAGGCACTGTAAAAATTAGTGCGACTGGTGCTGGTAAAGTAACCGTATATGACTGGGCTTTGTTAAATAGGCGTGAAGGTAATGGCACCAAATTTGCACAAGGTGTGCGCAGTGAAGACGCTATTTATTTAATCATGCCAGACCGTTTTAGCAATGCAGATAAAACCAACGATGCCTTCAAAGATATGCGTGACACTGTTGCGAATGCCAGTGACATTTTATTACGTCATGGTGGTGATTTGAAAGGAGTAGAAAATCATTTAAATTATATCAAAGAGCTTGGTATGACATCTATATGGATGTGTCCAGTGATTGAAAATGACATGCCGCAAAGCAAAGAGGCAGCAGGTTGGATGAGCGGCTATCATGGATATTGGTTTACGGATCATTATAAAATTGATAAACGTTTTGGCGGTAATGAAGCCTATAAGTCTTTATCAGATGCAATGCATAAAAACGGATTAAAATTAATTCAAGACGCGGTATACAATCATGTGGGCGATAAGCACTGGATGCATGATGATGCCCCTGCACTAGATTGGATCAATCAGTGGAATAGTTATACTGGTAGTACGCACCGTGAAGAAACCGTTTATTCAAACAATGGAAGTGCCATTGATAAAAAGAAAATGTTAGATGGTTGGTTTGTGCCACATTTGCCGGATGTAAATCAGCGCAATCCATATGTTGCCAATTATTTAATCCAGCATGCCATTTGGACTACCGAAACTTTTGGCGTAGATGGATGGAGAGTAGATACTTATAAGTATTGCGATGAAGCGTTTATGAACCGCGTAAACGATGCGTTAATGCTGGAATATCCCAAGCTAACCATTTTTGGTGAAACTGTTTCAAGGTCTGTAACAGGTACGGCTTATTTTACACGTAATACCATGGATGTGCCATTCAAACACAATGTAGAAGGCGTAACAGATTTTCCAGTGTATTATGCTTTTTTAGACGCCGTAAATCAACCCTTTAGTTGGGATAATGGTTTGTCTAAACTGTATGTGACTTTATCACAAGATATTTTATATAAGAACCCACTTAACAATTGTATTTTTTTAGACAATCATGACAACAACCGTTTTTTATCGATGGTTGGTGAAGACTATAATAAATTTAAAATGGGTATTGGTATGTTGTATACCACTCGCGGTATTCCACAGCTTTATTATGGCACAGAAATTTTAATGAAAAATTTCATGAATCCAAGCGACGCCATGGTTCGTTTAAATTTTCCGGGTGGATTTCCGGGTGATGCTGTAAATAAATTTGAAGCGGCTGGTAGAAACGCAAAAGAAAATGACGCTTTTAATTTTGTAAAAACAGTAGCTAATTTCAGGAAAGGATCTCCTGCACTTACAAAGGGCAGTACAACTATGTTTGTTCCTAAGGATGGTTATTTTGTTTATTTCAGAAAGGCAGACAACCAAACGGTTATGTGTGTAGTGAATAGCAATGATAAAGCACAAGACGTTCAGTTTGCTGATTATGCCGAATTAACAAATGGTTTTAAGGGCGGAAAAGAAGTGGTAACGGGTTATCAGGTAGGTACGAAGTTTTCTATTCCGGCAAAGCAAATATGGATTATTGAATTAAGTAAATAAAGGTTGTACCTTACACCAAAGATCTACATTGGCAACTGAAAATTCTTTACAACAAACAACAGCATCTGTTTGGGAATACTCTTTATTTTCAGAAGCGGATGTACGTAATTTTCAGGCCGGTACTCATTATCAGTTGTATCATTTGTTTGGCAATAAGCAAATGCAGATCAATGATGTTGCTGGTACTTACTTTGCAGTATGGGCGCCCAGTGCTACTGCTGTTTTTGTTACGGGTAATTTTAATGGTTGGAATCTAGCATCCCATCCACTGCATGTTAGACCAGATTCATCAGGTATTTGGGAAGGTTTTATTCCGGGTGTTGAAGCTGGGGAGCTCTACAAATATCATATTCATGGCTTTGAAGGGGCTCGGCTTCATAAGGCGGATCCCTTTGCGCACTACGCCGAAAAACGACCCGATACTGCTTCCATTACTTGGCAAACTAGTTTCCAATGGTCTGATGAACATTGGATGCAGCACCGTAAAAACAAAAATGCTTTAGACGCACCTATTTCAGTGTATGAACTGCACTTGGCAAGTTGGATGCGTCCTTTTCCTTCTGATGAGGGAAGTTATAATACCTATGCACAAATAGCTGAAAGGCTTATACCATATGTGTTACAAATGGGATTTACCCATATCGAGCTGATGCCTGTTATGGAACACCCATTTGATGGCAGTTGGGGTTATCAGGGTACAGGTTTTTTTGCACCCACATCCAGATTTGGTAATCCGCAAGATTTTGCAGCATTTGTAAATGCATTTCATAACGCAGGCATCGGTGTTATTTTAGACTGGGTGCCATCGCATTTTCCGTATGATGCTCATGGACTTTATTTATTTGATGGGTCTCATACTTACGAATATGCCGATATGCGTAAAGGTTTTCATCCCGATTGGAACTCCTATATATTTAATTACAAAAGGGGTGAAGTAAAATCTTTTTTAATTAGCAGTGCACGTTTTTGGATAGACAAATTTCATATAGATGGGTTAAGGGTAGACGCAGTAAGCTCCATGCTTCGTTTAGATTATAGCAGAAAAAAAGGAGAGTGGGAGCCCAATGAACTGGGAGGTAATGGCAATTTAGAAGCGGTTGCTTTTATCAAAGATTTAAATGAAACACTGTATCGTGATTTTCCGGATATACAAACCATTGCCGAAGAAGCTACAGATTGGCCAGGTATTAGTAAGCCCACAAACATGGATGGTCTTGGCTTTGGTATGAAATGGATGATGGGATGGATGCATGATACCCTCGATTATTTTAAAGCAGATCCGCTCATGCGATCTGGGCTGCAGGATAAATTTTCATTTAGTATGATGTACTATTACGACGAAAATTTTATGCTGCCTTTGAGTCATGATGAAGTGGTGCATGGCAAGAGTCCAATGATTTATAAAATGCCTGGCGACGAGTGGCAAAAGTTTGCCAATTTAAGACTACTGTATACGTATATGTATATGCATCCTGGCGCCAAACTTTTGTTTATGGGCAATGAATTTGCAGCCACTACTGAGTGGAATTATAAATCAGAACTTCCTTGGCATTTGTTAGAACATCCAAGCCATGGCGGTATGAAATACTGTGTACAAAAGCTCAACCAATTATATACTACAAGGCCTGCTTTGTATGAATTGCAGTTTGAGCCTGCTGGTTTTGAATGGATAGATTTGCAGCACAGATCAGAATCCGTAATGGCATTTAAAAGAAAGGGCAAAAATCCTGCTGGGGATATTGTGGTTATCATTAATGCCACACCGGTTGTGCGGCATGATTGGAAAATAAGTGTGCAAGGGAAATCTAGCTGGCAGGAAATATTTAACAGTGATCACCAAGATTTTTGGGGAACGGGTGTTGTCTACAACCCAGCTATACCATGTGTTTGCGTAGATCCGCAAAATAACTGGTATGAACTTACCTTACAATTACCTGCATTAAGTGCGGTTGTATTACATTAATTTTTTTAATCTACTACTGGTAGTTGCAAACAAAAGCTAGTGCCTTTTCCAGGCTCTGTGCGCTTGATAAATAATTTACCGTGGTGGTATGTTTCCATAATTCTTTTACTGAGTGGTAGGCCCAGTCCCCAGCCACGTTTTTTAGTGGTAAAGCCAGGTTCAAATATTTGACCAGCTGTATCACTATCCATGCCTTTTCCGGTATCTGAAATCAAAATACTCACCTGATTGTTTTGCACGTTAGCCACAATGGAAATTGTTCCAGCGCCATCCGTAGCATCAAGCGCATTTTTAATAAGATTTTCTAATACCCAATCAAAAAGAGGAGCCGACAACATTACAAAAACGGCTGGTGGTAAACTACATTCTATAACCACCTGCTTACTGGATCTTAGTTTCATGTAGGCAACCATGCGTTCAATTTCTGTAAATGGATTGCTGCGCGTTAGTTTTGGTGTACTGCCTATTTTTCCAAATCGATCTGATATGAGTTCTAGTCTTTCTATGTCTTTTTCAATTTCAAAAACAATGGGATCTTTGGTTTCTTTTTCTTTTAATAAGGCAATCCAACCCTGAAGGCTAGAAACCGGTGTGCCTAATTGATGCGCTGTTTCTTTGGCCATGCCCAGCCATAATTTATCCTGCTCATTTTTATACCTGGTACGAACCGCGGTTACGGCAATAAATACAAATAGCCCTACAATAAAGAGTTGGATATACGGATACCATTCTACCTCTTTTAATAGTTTGCTAGGGCCGTAATAGTAGTGGTTAGCAGTGTATGGTGAATCAGATATGACTACAACAATGGGTGTTTTGCAAAACTTTTTAAAGTCTTCCAAAGTTTTTGTCAGGTATAAACTATCGGATGCAATACGTGCGGTATTGAGGTTTAGGGCATTACCTGTAGGGACGCCTTTTTCATTGGTTTCAATGATGGGTATGTCTTCGTTGTCCGCACTAATTTGCGTGGCTAGATTTAAATTGCTACTGTCTTTACTATTTAAAATGGTTTGTTGTGCTTCTATCCATTCGCGTACATATTTTCTTTCGGTGTTGGCGATTTTACCAGCCACGTAAGTCGAATAAAATATGGTAGCACATACAAATAGTATGGCAATAAAAGCGAGTAAGCCTGACCACCTAAATTTTTTCATGGTCAATTAAAACAAGCCGCCTTTTTTTAAGCTTGTTACCCCTTCTCCAATTTTAAATCCGTTGTTGTAAATTTCAATTTTGTAATTCCCCATTTGAAAAGCAGCCGTTTGTTTCCAGTCAAAACTTACTTGACTTGCTTTCCCTTGCTCGTAATTCACGCTCACTTTGCTCGTGTATGATTTGTTACCTTCTTCTCTCGTATTAAAAGAAGCGCCTTCTGAAATGGCTTTGCCATCAGGTCCTGTTACACATACATAAATGTCTTTAGTGCCTGATGCTGCAATTCTGTTAGGGTCTAGTGTAAATGAGATACGAATAAGATCAGCGCGTTTTGCAGAAGTGGTTGCTTTTGCGGCGCCATTGTTTTTTACATTGAGCGCGGCAATACCAATATTTGATGCGTGTAGGGTAGAAGCTACATCTACTTTTTCATCAAGTTCTTTTTTAGTAGCAGATAAGTTTTGCTCTAAATTTTGTTTGTCGTTGGTTAGTTGAGACTTTTCGGTATTTAACTGCTCGTTGGCAACCGTTAGTTGTTTGTTTTCGCCTTTTAGTTTTTCGATTTCAGCAAACAAACCTTCTACTTTACCATTTAATTCAAGTATCATTTGACGTGCTAAAGATAAATCGGCATCAGATGCTTTTTTATTTTTAATGATCGCACTGATATTTGATTTTAGTTGCTGAATTTCATTGCCTCTATCTGCAAGTGCACCTTGTAACTGGCTATTATTAAGTGTTAATGAATCGGCTTTAGCGGCTACTAAATCGTATGCTTCTTGGATGGCGCCTCTGCTGCTATCCACAAACTGGATTTTAGTTTCCATCAGGGTAACTGTGTCTTGGTGCTGGTTATTACTGTATAAAAAGTACGCCCAGCTACCTACTAGGGCTATCACTAAAAAAAGTATAATTCCTTTATTGTTACTATTGTTTCCGTTACTTGTAGACATATGTATTTGTTTTGCTGCAAATTAAATAAAATCACTTGAAACCAGCTTAGTTTTAGCATTTTGATACAATTTTCTAGCATCTTTGCAGTATGTCTGCCGAAAAAATCATTGCTGATTGGAAAAAAAGGAACTTCAAGCCTATTTATTGGCTAGAAGGGGACGAGCCTTTTTTTATAGATCAAGTGGTGTACTACGCGGAGCATAAAATTTTGCCGGCGGCGGAGGCAAGTTTTAACCTATCCATTTTTTATGGGAAAGACGCCGATTGGTCTTCTGTAGTGAATGCTTGTATGCGTTATCCCATGTTTGCCGAGAAGCAAGTGGTTATTTTAAAAGAAGCGCAGCAAATGCGTGATATCGAAAAACTAGAATCTTACATAGACAATCCCTTGGCTTCTACCATTTTTGTAGTGAGCTACAAAGATAAAAAAGTTGATGGCCGTTCTAAATTAGCCAAAACCCTAAAGTCAAAAGGTGAAATGCTATCTACTAAAAAAATGTATGATAGTCAACTTCCTGAATGGGTGAATCAAATGGTGTCTTCACATAAACTAACCATTGCACCTAAGGCGCTTCATTTACTCGTGGATCATATTGGCAATGATTTGAGTAGACTTCAAAACGAAGTTGAAAAATTAGCCGTGAATTTAGCGGGTCGAAAAAATATTACAGAAGACGATATTGAAAAGTACATTGGGGTAAGTAAAGATTTTAATGTTTTTGAATTACAAGACGCACTTGGTAAAAGAGACCTTGCAAAAACCATTCGAATCATTCATTATTTTGAAGCAAACCCAAAAGCGGCGCCTATACAAATGATTCTGCCTGCGCTTTATAATTATTTCAGTAAAGTATTTATGCTATATAGCTTACCAAGTATTACCGAACAGTCTGCTGCGGCTGCACTTGGCGTGAATCCATTTTTTGTAAAAGAATATATTGCTACAGCCCGACGTTACGATTATGCGGGCATCGAAAAAGTGTTATTACTACTGCATCAATACAATTTAAGGAGTATTGGTGTTCATGATGCTGGCACTTCTGATGCGGGATTGCTAAAGGAATTGGCCGTAAAAATGATTGCTTAAAACATCGACAATTATTAGACGCCTTGTAATAAAGCAGTTGCTTTATTCTTGTCTTGTAAGAGTTGTGCTTTTAATCCTTCTAGACCTTCAAATTTCACTTCGCCTCTTAAATAATAGTAGAGCTCTACTTTTACTTGTGCGCCATAAATATCGGCGTCAAAATCAAAAATATTTACTTCAACCACTCTTTTTTTGCCGTCAATGGTGGGTCTTACGCCAATATTCATCATGCCATCATACACCTTGTTAGCATCATCTATGGTAACTCGAACGGCGTACACGCCATCGCTTGGAATCAATTTTTCTTCGGACGCAATATGCAAATTGGCTGTTGGGTAACCAATGGTTCGGCCTAGTTTATTTCCTTCTACAACAAGGCCGTCAAAAAAATACGGATGTCCTAAAAATGTATTGGCGGTTTCAATGTCATGCGCTGCAATTGAAGCTCTAATTTTTGTAGAACTCACCACCGATTCCTCTAATACTTGTTCGGATATTTCATTTACCACAAATCCATGTGTTATTCCCACTTGTTCCAATAACTTAAAATCACCAATTCTTCCTTTTCCAAAACGGTGGTCGTATCCTATAACAACCGTGTGTGGTTTAAAATAGGCGACAATAAAATCGGTGATATACGCTTCGGCACTTAGGTTAGAGAAATGATGGTCAAAAGGCACTACTACCAAATGATCGATACCGGCTTTTTCCAATAAACTAATTTTTTCTTGCAGTGTGGTGAGCAGTTTAACGTCTCCGGGTACTGAAGAAACAATTTTGCGGGGATGGGGATGAAAAGTGATAATCACTGTTTCGCCATGCACCGCTGCAGCCGTTTCCTTAAGCTGTTGTATGATTTTTTGATGTCCCTTATGCACCCCATCAAAAGTGCCAATAGTAAGCACTGCATTTCTAAAAGCAGGTAGTGAGGGGGCTAGTTCGTAGTGGACTTTCATAATAAGCGGCAAAAATAAGCGTAAAATCCAATCTTAAGCCATTTGCGGCCATACTCTTTCTGTCTTTTGCTTACCTTTGTAAGCGTTACCGGTTTTGTTCATATTTATTATATACCAATGTCTTTATACGCTAAACGAGGTGTTTCGGCTCAGAAGGAAGAAGTACATGCAGCTATCCAAAAGCTAGACCAAGGGTTGTACCCACATGCTTTTTGTAAAATGTATCCCGACTATTTAATGGGTGATGACGCATTTGTGAATATTATGCACGCAGACGGGGCTGGTACCAAAAGTATTTTAGCGTATTTGTATTGGAAAGAAACCGGTGATGTTTCTGTATGGAAAGGTATCGCTATTGACGCCGTGGCCATGAATTTGGATGACTTGCTTTGTGTGGGCGTTACGGATAATATTTTGTTTTCTTCAACCATTGATAGAAATAAAAAAGTAATTCCGGGTAGTGTGTTAGAGTCGGTGATAAATGGAACACAATCTTTTTTTGATACACTTGCTAGTTATGGCGTTACCATTCATTACTTAGGTGGCGAAACCGCCGATGTGGGTGATGTGGTAAGAACCATTGCTGTAAACGGAACGATGCAAAGTAGATGGCCCAAATCAAAACTTATAACCAATCAAAACATTGCTGCTGGTGATGTAATTGTTGGTTTTGCAAGTTCGGGTATGGCGTCTTATGAAAAAGAATATAATAGTGGGCTTGGTAGTAATGGTTTAACAAGTGCAAGACATGATGTACTAAGTAATTACTACGCCGATAAATATCCCGAAACCTTTGAACCAACACTAGACAAAGAAGTGGTTTACTTGGGAAAAAATAAAATGACGGATACCCTTGCTATAGAAGGCTATGCGGATCCTATCTCAATTGGTAAATTATTGTTAAGTCCTACTAGAACTTATGCGCCACTTGTAAAAAAGATATTGGATTCGTATTTTAGTGATATCCATGGCATGATTCATTGCAGTGGTGGAGGACAAACCAAGTGCATGAAATATTTGCCAACAACTTTAAAAATTATCAAAGACAATTTGTTTAAACCGCCGCCAATATTTAATTTGATTCAAGAAAATGCGGGTTCAGATAATAGAGAAATGTATCAGGTGTTTAATATGGGGCACCGATTAGAAATTTTTACCAATCAGCAAACTGCAAAGGCGCTTATTGCCATAGCTGCAGCGTTTAATATTGATGCACAAATTGTGGGTCGTGTAGAAGCAGCACAAAAGTCAAGTTTACACTTACATACCTCAACAGGTATTATCGATTTTGAATATTAAAATATTTTTATGTCAGAAACAGTTGTATCCATTAACCAAGCTAAAATTTATCAAGGCAATAATTTGATATTGGATGATGTAAATTTTACGGTGCAAAAAGGTGAGTTTGTATACCTAGTTGGAAAAACAGGAACCGGTAAAAGTAGTTTGTTAAAAACGCTTTATGGTGAACTAGCTTTACAGCATGGAACAGGCTCTGTGGTTGGGTTTGACTTAAAAGACATGGACTGGAAAAAAGTACCTTTTTTACGCCGAAATTTAGGTGTTGTATTCCAAGATTTTCAACTCTTAACGGATCGTAACGTACATGAAAATCTGCGTTTTGTACTCCAAGCAACAGGCTGGCAGGATGAGCGTTTGATTGAAGAAAAAATCAATGACGTATTAGATAAAGTAGGTCTCAAAAGCAAAGGTTTTAAAATGCCATTTGAAATGAGTGGTGGCGAGCAGCAACGTGTAGACATTGCAAGGGCGCTTCTTAATTCCCCTAAATTAATTTTAGCGGATGAGCCTACGGGTAATCTAGATCCTGAAACCAGCGACGAGATTATGCAACTACTCATACATATCGCAAAAGATTATGGAACCGCTGTTATTATGGCCACCCACGATTTTATTGTGATTAATAGATATCCTTCTCGCATATTAAAAACAGAGGGCGGCAAAGTGCTTGATAGCGGCGCGCTGCAAGTAAACCGTTAAACTGTATGATTAGCCCCAAATAATGGTGGTGCATTCTTTTGCCAAAACTTCGTTCGTTTTTTCGGTGGCAATTAGTTTTTTTCTGGTTTCAATTTCTTCCTCCGAAAATGGATGATGGTAGAGTTGAATTATGATTTCTTGAAACGCATTTGCAGACGCCCCTTGATGATAACAGGCGCCCAAACTGCTGCTTGTGGTTTTACTGTTTGTTAAGCAGTGCCTTCCCTTTTTTATGCCCTCCAAAAGGGCTTCATCAGCGCCTAATTTTATAAAGGATGGCTGTATAATTATTTGCGCTTTTTCAATCATGTCCTGACGTTCGGAACTGGAAGGATTGGCAACAATACAGGTGTGGGGCTGCAGGTGAGCTAGCGCAGTTAAGGATGGAGCGGGGTTATTTCCAGTAATTACAAAAGGGACTTTTAAATTATGAAAGACATGCGTTAAAAGCCAGCGGGCTGTTTTATGGGTTGCAGCGTCTGAAAGATTACCCTGAAAAAGGCAATAATTGCCAAGTCCAGTTTTGGATGTTATGTTATTACTGCTTGATGTAAAGGGTGCTAAAATTTGAATATTGCCACCTAAAAATAAATCATCAAGTGTTTGTTTGTCTGCACTAGATGTTACAATCCAGGAAACCCGTTGGTTTATTTTTTTAAGTATTCGTTTGGAAAGTATTGCCTCTCTTTGATAAAATAGTTTTTTGAGTGGCGCTATGCTCCGCTCTTGGAGGTACCTAAAATAAGTTGGCGCATAGGTGAGTAGTCTAACCCAAATTTTTCTGGATGCAAGCGCTTTGGATAATGCAAGTCCGCTTGGTCCCATACCTTCAATCAAGATAGGGTAGTTGTTGCTTGCAAGATCATTTTCTAGCTGGTCGTTTTGGAATTTAGCTGTCGCGTATGGTGCCGAAAATGAAAAGTTTCGATGCCCTTGGTTGATTGGGTAGGTAGAAACCGAGCTACAAATTTTTGTGAGTTGAGCCTTTGTCGTTGGGTCTATATTGGTGCCATGTTCGGTAAAAGTGTAAAGACGCAATTCTATACCCGCTGCAAACAATGACTCCAATAGCCAGTAGGTTTGCTGAGCATCACCAAGGCTGTTTGGACTTGGGATTTGTGCTGATATGACGTTAATGCTTCTTTGCATGGGGGTATATAGTCAACAACAAGCACTGCCTGTGATTGTTCACCAAATGGGATAAAACGGGGTCATTTGTATTGACAAATGGGTGTAATTACGGGTATAATTCCAACTTATTTTTCCACGAAACCAACCTCATTTTTTATTCTATCAAAAGCTTATAATTAATTGATTAACAATTATATAAAACCAGATTATTGTTAATTAAATATATCTAAATTTAACTTCTCCACGTCTTATTAACAATGCCACAATTTTTACTGAAATTTCTACCCGTTTTAATGTAAGTTCGCGGGTATTAAAAGAATAGAAAAGTGAGATTAAAATCGTTAGAAATCAAAGGGTTCAAAAGTTTTGCTGACAAAACAGTGGTAACATTTGACGAAGGGATCACTGGGATTATTGGGCCCAATGGTTGTGGTAAAAGTAATATTATCGATAGCATTAGATGGGTTATTGGTGAGCAAAAAATATCGGCGCTAAGAAGCGAAAATTTAGATGCGCTCGTTTTTAACGGTAGCAAAACTAGAAGCGCTAGTGGACTTGCCGAAGTGAGTTTAACTTTTGAAAACACCAAAAATTTACTTCCTACCGAGTTTAGCACCGTAACAGTTACCCGCCGGTTTTATAAAAATGGAGAGAGTGAATACCGTCTTAACGATGTAAGCTGTAGGTTAAAAGACATCCATAATTTGTTTTTGGATACGGGTGTGAGTACCGATAGTTATGCCATCATCGAACTAGGCATGGTGGATGATATCATCAAGGATAAAGAAAACAGTCGTCGAAGAATGCTTGAGCAAGCGGCCGGTATCACCATCTACAAAACCAGAAAAAAAGAAGCTAAAAATAAATTAGACGCCACTGAGCAAGATTTAGCGCGTATCGAAGATTTATTGTTTGAAATCAACAACCAATTAAAGACCCTCGAAAATCAGGCTAAAAAAGCGGAAAAATATTTTGAAATCAAAGGTGAGTTTAGAGAAGTATCTATCGAGCTTGCTAAAGCAGCGCTCGAAGGCTTTAACATTACCTACAAAGAACTGAACGAACAACAAGACCTTGAGGTTAACAAGCGCGTTCAATTAGAAGCAGAGATTGCTGTTGAAGAAGCGGCACTCGAGCAGGAGAAAGTGGGCTTTATTGAAAAAGAGCGTGCCCTACAAAGCATGCAGCAGTCTTTTAACGACTTACTACAAAATTTGCGTGGTAAAGAAAATGATAAAAACCTAGCTACTCAAAAACTACATTACCTTAAAGAAAAAGAAACCAATTTAAAAGAGTTTTTAGACAAGGCAACTGGCCAAGTAAAAACCATTGGTGATTCGATCGAATACACTCAAATCCAGGTTGGTGAAGAAGAAGCAAAATTAGCAGAGTTACAAGACGCTGTTGAAAATGCAAAACTTGATATCGAAAACAAGCGCCGCAATTTTGATGAGCGCAGATCGGGTGTAGACGCTTTAAGAAGTGAATATCAGCAAATTCAGCGAAATCAATTTGATGCCGAAAAAAAGGTAGCAGTAGCCGATACTTCTATTCAAAATTTACAACGTGCACAAACCCAGTTAACGGATGAGCAGTCTCAACGTGCGCAGCAGTTGATTCAGTTACAAGAAGCACTTGTAGAAAAAGAAGAAACCTTAGTAGACAAGCGTAATGCTTTAGCAGACTTACAGGCGCATCAAGAAAAAACGAAGTCTAGTATTTTTGAAACGCAGCAGGCGCTTGAAGTGCTTCGTTCTGAACTAGCCGAAGAGAATAGAAAATTAGACGCAAAGCGAAACGAATACAACTTATTAAAAAGTTTAATCGACTCGATGGAAGGTTATCCGGAGAGTATTAAATTTTTACACAACAATCCAGATTGGAACCATTCGGCACCGATACTTTCTGACATCATTTATGTAAAGGAAGAATTCAGAGCAGCCGTTGAAAACGTGCTGGAGCCTTACCTGAACTATTATGTTGTAAATAATTTGCAAGAAGGTTTACAAGCAGTTCATTTGTTAGATGCCAATCAAAAAGGTAAAGCCAACTTTTTCATGTTGGATAAGTTTGCTGACTTTAGATCAGATAGTTCACAACCGGCTGGCACATTTGCTGCACTCGATGTAGTAGAAGTAGACGAGCAATACAAAAAATTAGCTCAGTACCTTTTATCCAATGTATACATTGCAGATAATGAAGAAGCGATTAATAACAGCAATGGCGCCATCGTACTTGAAAAAACGGGTAAATATGTAAAAGGTAAATACACATTAACTGGTGGTAGTGTTGGTTTATTTGAAGGTAAAAAAATTGGCCGTGCAAAGAACCTAGAAAAATTAGCAGAAGATATTGTTGATCAGGAGTCTGTAGTTAATTTATTAAAATCAGATATTCAGTTCAAGCACAATGAAGTGATTGCTTTTAATGATCAATTAAAAGAAGGTAGCATTAAGCAAACTGAGGCTGAAATTAACCAACTAACCAACGAAGTTTTTGCGGCTAAAAACAGAATCGAAAACTTACAAGCCGCTAGCTTAACAGCTACCGACCGCCTTGCTGATATTGAAGCGCGTTTAGGAGATGAGCATGATGCTATTTCTGAAACCCGTGCTGCACTGCATGAACTTAATGATCGTTTGCAAGCAACAGCAGCGCAAGTAAGCCTTGTAGAGCAGGATTATCAATTAGCTGAACAGGCTTACAATGAAGCCTCTGCTGCTTACAACGAAACAAATATTACGTTTACCCGTCAGCAAAGTAAGATTACTACACTCAAGCAGGAATTGTTATTCAAAGAAAACCAGCTGAGTGAACTTATTGCGCAAATTGATTCTAATACCTCACAACTATCTGAAGCGTCTACTGACATCGAAGAAGGAGCTGCTGCACTTGCTGCTTCTGAATCTTTATTGGTGGAGCTCATGCAACAAAAAGAAGTAGAGGAGCAAAAATTAAATGAAGCAGACCAGGCTTACTACAACTTAAGAAACGCACTTCAAGAAAAAGAAAGTGAACTTCGTTTAAAGTCGAAGAGTAAGGAAATGATTGATCATTTAGTAACAGAAATCAAAGACAAACTCAACAACTTAAAACTACAATTAGCGGGCATGAAAGAACGCTTAAGTGTAGAATTCAAAGTTGAACTAGATGATATTTTAGATCAGCCGCGTACAACCGAAATCCCACTCGAAGAACTTCAAAGTACTTCTGAGCGTATGCGTAAGCGCCTCGATAATATGGGAGAAGTAAACCCTACCGCTATTGAGGCCTTTACCGAAATGCGTAAGCGTTATGAATTTATTTTAGAGCAAAAAAATGACCTCGTATCGGCCAAAGAATCTTTACTTCAAACCATTCAGGAAGTGGAAGCAACTGCAAACCAACAATTCCTTGAAACCTTCAATAAAGTAAGAGAAAACTTCCAAAAAGTATTTAAAGCTTTATTTACAGAAGAAGATACTGCCGACATGGTGCTTGTGGATCCTACCAACCTAGCGGATACTGGTATTGATATTGTGGCGAAACCTAAGGGTAAACGTCCATCATCTATTACACAGCTTAGTGGAGGAGAAAAAACATTAACGGCTACTGCATTACTATTTGCTATCTATTTAATTAAGCCAGCACCATTCTGTATTTTGGATGAGGTGGATGCGCCATTAGATGATGCCAACGTAGGTAAGTTTACACAAATGATCAAGAAATTTAGCGATAACTCACAGTTTATTATTGTAACACACAATAAGCAAACCATGGGTGCGGTAGATGTTATTTATGGTGTAACAATGCAAGAGCCAGGTGTAAGTAAACTTGTCCCTGTAGACTTCAGAAGCCTCAGTAATTAAAGCGGTTGTTAAGGTCGGTTTTCATACTCTACTTAATTTGTTTTGGGTGTTATATTTTATTTACACGCCAGCCAGATTATTTTGATGGTGAAAAAGCGCCCGCAACTATCCAAAACGTATACGATTCGGCGGTTCAGCAAACCATTCCTGCTGCAGTATATCAAGCAGGAGGTACCTGGCACCAAACAGATGCTCGTTACTTTTTAAGACCTATTCAACTTGGACAAAAGGTAACTGTCATTTACGAAACAGCAACACCTGAAATAGCCGCTGTGTATGCCTTTTGGGGTTATTGGATAGGGTGGGGCGAGCTTTTATTTTCTGTAATTGTGTATGTGTTACTACTTCAAGTTGCGTATGCAGTTACCACCAATCCTAATGCTGAGTCATTTCAAGAACAACTTAATTATAAGCCAGATAATAAACGCAAATACAACGACTAAATTTATTTTATGAATCCGCTCGCATCAAGCTTTTTACAACTGGTTACTATTATGGATGAATTAAGAGAGCAGTGTCCTTGGGATAAAAAGCAAACCATTGATACGCTCCGTTCTATGACCATCGAGGAAACCTATGAACTAGCGGATGCAATTACGAGCAAAGATTGGAATGGAATTAGAGAAGAACTTGGCGATGTACTCCTGCATATTTTATTTTATGCGCGCATTGGTAAAGAAGAAAATAAATTTCACTTACAAGAAGTGATTGACGGGATTGCTAAAAAATTAATTGACAGGCATCCACATATTTATGGGGATGTGAAAGTAGAAAACGAAGAAGACGTTAAACGTAACTGGGAAAAATTAAAATTAAAAGAAGGAAAAACATCTGTACTAAGTGGTGTGCCCGTTTCTTTACCTGCACTTGTAAAAGCAACGCGGATGCAAGTTAAAGCAAAGCAGGTAGGCTTTGAATGGAAAGAAACGGCTGAGGTTTGGAATAAAGTAGAAGAGGAGATAGGTGAGCTTAAAGAAGCGGTTGCCAGTACCGATGTTTCAAAAATAGAAGACGAATTTGGTGATGTGCTATTTAGTCTTGTTAACTATGCACGTTTTGTAGGGGTAGATCCAGAATCGGCCCTCGAAAAAACAAACCTAAAATTTAGAACCCGCTTTATGTACATGGAGGCGCAGGCTACTGCACTGGGTAAAAATTTAGGGGATATGACGCTTTCAGAAATGGATGTACTTTGGAACGAAGCCAAAACAAAATAAATCCAAATCTAATCATCAACCCATCATCCAAATTTCTATTTTCTTTTTGTTTGCTGCGTAGCAACCCATTTTTCAAAGGCACCCAGCGTGAAGCTACTCAAGTTGTTTTCTTTGGTTACACCCGCTTTTTGAGCCACTAAAACGCCATACTTGCAATCTTCAAAGCCTTCTATGGCATGTGCGTCCGGATTAATTGAAATAAGTAGGCCTTTGTCAAGCGCTTTTCCAATCATACGCCAATCAATGTCTAAACGGCGCGGATGGGCGTTTAATTCTATTACAACATTGTTTGCAGCGCAGGCATCAATAATTTTTTGATGGTCTACGGGGTAACCCTTGCGGCTCAATAATAATCTGCCGGTTAAATGGCCTAAAATATTAGTATACGGATTTTCAATTGCCGTGATAAGCCTTTGCATTGCTTTTTCTTCCTGCATTTTTAAATTTGAATGCACCGAAGCTATAATCAAATCAAAGCTTTGTAAGATAGCGGGGGCATAATCGAGGCTTCCGTCATTTAAAATATCGCTTTCAATACTTTTAAATATTTTAAAAGGGGCTAACGCTGCATTTAGCTGATCTATTTCTTTATGCTGCGCTAGTATGCGGTCTTCTTGTAAACCGCTTGCATAAAATGCCGATTTAGAGTGATCGCTAATCACTAAATATTCAAGTCCTTTTGCTTTAGCAGCCTTGGCCATTTCTGTAAGCGTATTAGATCCATCGCTCCATTTACTATGGCTATGAATAATACCTTTGATATCGGAAGGGACAATAACGGTAGGAAGGCCCTTGTCAGTGGCTGTTTCAATAATGCTTGCATCTTCTCTTAAATAGGGCTCTATATATGGGATATTGGCTGCCGCAAAGATGTCTTTTTCTGAAATATAGCTTTGTTGTAGCCCACCGGGCACCAATTCGCTTATTTTTTCTAAAAAAGAAGGTGCACAACTGGTTTTAAATAGGGTAGTTACCAAATGATTAGTGTCTACGATATGAAATCCGAGGGTGCTATTTTCTTGTGAGGTAACTTCTAAATAATTTGGGGTACTGGACTGTATTTCGAAATTATTTTCTTCAAAAAAACTTTCTAGAGGGGCTAATTTTTGGTCCGTTACCCACTCTAAAATGGTAATCACCTCATGTTGCTGCCTAAAAGCCCCTGTAACAAAAAAGCTAGCATCACTAAAATGTTCGGACCATTTTTGTTGCAAAAGTTCTACTACAGGTTCCATTTGCGCGTATAAAAAATTACCCTGCGCATTTAAATAAAATTCGATAGAGGCTTTTATGTTGTCTTGTGTTTTTTCACCAAAGCCTTTGTATAAAGTAAGTCGGTTTTCTTCGCAAGCATACAATAATTCACCCAGTGTTTCAATTTCTAATTCTTTCCAAATGGTTGCAATTTTTTTTGGACCAATCCCTTTAATGCGCAGCATCTCTAAAATACCTGCTGGCGTTTTTTGAATATAGTCGTCTAAAATTTCGAGCTGTCCTGTTTCTAATTGTTCTATAATTTTTTTACCCGTTGTTGCACCAATGCCACGCACCGAGAAAATGGTTTGTGGATCAAGGGTAGACAATTCTGTTTCTAGTTTGTCTATCGTGAAAGCCGCGCTGGCATAGGATTTGGCCTTAAAGGCGTCGTCGCCATGTATATCCATTAATTTGGAGAGGAGGGAGAAATTATCTGCAATCGCTTCGTTGGTCATGGGTCTGAAATTGGGTCTCAATATAGCACAAAAAAAAGTCCCGCAGGATTGCGGGACTTCTAAATCTATTTTAGCTAAAGCTAAACTAAGATTACTTCTTTTTAGCAGCTTTCTTAGGAGCAGCTTTTTTAGCAGCCTTCTTAGGAGCAGCTTTTTTAGCAGCTTTCTTAGGAGCAGCTTTTTTAGCAGCTTTCTTAGGAGCAGCTTTTTTAGCAGCTTTCTTAGGAGCAGCTTTTTTAGCAGCTTTCTTAGGAGCAGCTTTCTTAGCAGCTTTTTTAGGAGCAGCTTTCTTAGCAGCTTTTTTAGGAGCAGCAGCCTTCTTAGGAGCAGCTTTCTTAGCAGCTTTTTTTGCAGTTGCCATGTTTTTTTGATTTAATGGTTAGTAAATAATACATTAAAAGTAAAAAATTATTTCAAACTACAAAAAAATATTTTTTTAAGCTGTTTGAGTTGGGGTAGCTACAGATACAGTTGTTCTGTCGTTTTTACCTTTTTTAAACTCTACAACGCCGTCTTTCAACGCGAATAAAGTAAAGTCTAATCCAACGCCAACATTTTTACCAGGGTGGTATTGCGTACCTCTCTGGCGAATAATGATATTGCCTGCGATGGCTGGTTGGCCACCATAAATCTTAACGCCCAAACGCTTACTCTGTGAGTCGCGGCCGTTCTTTACACTACCTTCACCTTTTTTGTGTGCCATGGTATAATACTATTTTAAATTAAGCGATGCTTTCTATTTTAATACGCGTATAATGCGTTCTGTGACCGTGCTTCTTACGGAAGCCCTTTCTTCTTTTCATTTTAAAGGCGATCACTTTTTCACCTTGTACTAGGTCGCTGAGAATTTCTGCTTTAACGACTGCTTTAACGGCACTGCCTAAGGCAATTTTACCGTCGTTATCAACCATTAACACGTCAGAGAACTCAACTTTGTCTCCGGTTTTACCTTGCAGGTGAGGTACGTACAAGCTCTGTCCTGCTTGCACTTTAAATTGTTGACCTGCGATTTTTACAACTGCTAACATAGCTATCCAAAATTAGGACGGCAAAGGTAAGGTTTTGAAGCGAAAATCATATAAAATTCTGCTTCTTCTTATGAAAAAATACTAAATCATTGATTTTCAATGCATTAATATCTTAACAATTACAAATAAATCCTAAGCCTACAATTCTCTATTTTTGCTAAGTTCAATACCTGTAGGTCATTCAATGAATCTAAAATCATTACTCGCTAAGCCCTTTGCCCATTACATAGCCAATAAGGTTAAAAAAGAGGCTCAACAGGCCGTAGCAGACCAAACCTCCATCTTTAAGACTTTACTAAAAGGGGTTAAAAACACCCAGTTTGGGAAAGATCATGGGTTAGATGCCGTTCAGGACTACGAAGGCTTTAAAAAAGCGGTACCTATTAGAGACTACGAGCAGTTTGTGCCTTATATCAATATGGTAAAAGAAGGGAAGCAAAATATACTATGGAAAGGCCTTCCCATTTATTTTGCTAAAACAAGCGGTACCACTAGTGGTGTAAAATATATTCCAATCACCAAAGACTCTATCGATAACCATATCAATACCGCCCGTAACGCCCTACTTTGTTATATGGCCGAAACAGGAAATACGGGTTTTGCCTCTGGTAAATTGATATTCTTAAGTGGTTCACCCGTACTAGAAAGAGTAGGCGGTATTGCCACCGGAAGGTTAAGTGGCATTGTTAATCATCATGTGCCGGCGTATTTGCGTTCCAATCAACTACCTAGTTACGAAACCAATTGCATAGAAGATTGGGAGCAAAAATTAGACGCGATTGTGTCGGAAACGGTTAATCAGGATATGACACTTATTAGTGGTATACCACCATGGATGCAAATGTATTTTGATAAATTAGAAGCCACCACCCATAAAAAAGTAGGAGCGTTGTTTCCAAACTTTAATGTGATGGTGCAAGGAGGCGTTAATTTTGAACCCTATAAAGCTAAATTATTTGAAAGTATTGGCAGAAAAATTGATACCGTCGAACTCTTTCCTGCAAGTGAAGGATTTTTTGCTTTTCAAAATTCGCAAACAGAACCTGGCTTATTATTAAATACCAACAGCGGCATCTTTTTTGAATTTATTCCTGCCGATGAAATTTTTACTGAAAATCCTACAAGGCTTTGTTTACAGGAGGTTGAGCTTGGTAAAAATTATGCGCTCATCATAAATAGCAATGCTGGCCTTTGGGGATATAATATTGGCGATACCGTAAAATTTGTAAGTCTCGATCCATACAAAATTGTGGTAACGGGTCGAATCAAACATTTTATTTCTGCATTTGGAGAACACGTGATTGGTGAAGAAGTAGAATCGGCGCTTTTACAAGTAACAGCTCAAACAAATACAAGTGTTACCGAATTTACGGTTGCACCATTTGTTGCTGGGGTAGATGCAAATGGAAAAAGTTACCATGAATGGTTTATTGCATTTGAAAAAGCACCTTCAGAAATAGCAGATTTTGCTGCTCGGTTAGACGGTGCTATGCGCCAACAAAATGTATATTATGACGACCTCATAAAAGGGGCTATTTTAGAACCATTAAAAATAAGGCTCCTTCAAAAAGATGCTTTTGTGCAGTACATGCGTTCAATAGGCAAATTAGGGGGGCAAAATAAAGTGCCAAGGCTTAGTAATGACCGGGTTTTAGCAGATGCACTTTCAAACTACCTTGCCCCTGAATTGTAGTTTAATTTTATCTTATCTTGTGGCAGTAAAAAAAGAGGGTTGGAAATACCCATATAAAAAATGAGTAGTCAAAAAAGGATCGCCATATTCGGCTCTACAGGTTCCATAGGAACGCAAGCACTTGAAGTGATTGCTGCCAACCCAACTTTATTTAGTGCCGAAGTATTGACGGCTCAAAATAACGATACTCTTCTAATTGAACAAGCATTAGCGTTTAATCCTAATGTAGTAGTTATTGGGGACGAAAAAAAATACCTAACTGTAAAAGAAGCACTTGCAAAAACTGACATTAAAGTTTTTGCCGGTGAGCAAGCACTGGTAGAAGTGGCGGGACTAGATTGTTACGACATGATGCTTGCTGCCATTGTTGGATATGCCGGATTAAAGCCAACTTTAAAAGCCATTTCATGTGGTAAACCAATTGCACTTGCCAATAAAGAAACACTTGTTGTAGCAGGTGATATTGTGATGCAAATGGCAATGGAAAAAAGAGTTCCAATTATTCCCGTAGACTCGGAGCACTCTGCCATTTTTCAATGTTTAGTTGGAGAGGGGCGAAATAAAATTGAACGCATTATTTTAACGGCTAGTGGCGGACCATTTTTAGGAAAAAAACCTAATTTTTTGGTGAATGTGAAACGCGATCATGCATTACAACATCCTAACTGGAGTATGGGTGCAAAAATTAGCGTAGACTCGGCAACCCTTATGAATAAAGGGCTTGAAATGATTGAAGCCAAGTGGTTGTTTAATTTGCAGCCATCACAAATTGAAGTGGTGATTCATCCCCAAAGTATTATTCATAGCATGGTGCAATTTGATGATGGAAGTATCAAAGCGCAAATGGGACTTCCAGATATGAAGCTTCCTATTCAGTATGCGCTTGCTTTTCCGCAGCGTATAGAGAATGATTTTCCACGCTACGATTTTAAAAAGCCAAACACATTAACCTTTGATGAGCCGGATACTAAAACCTTTAGAAATTTGGCACTTGCAATAGATGCATTACACAAAGGTGGTAACCTGCCTTGTATTTTAAATGCGGCCAATGAAATTGCCGTGTACGCATTTTTAAGAAACAGAATTGGATTTTTGGATATGACAGAAGTGGTGGAACAAACCATGCAAAAAATGCCTTTCATAGAGAAGCCAACCCTCGAAGAATATTTCGAAAGTGACGGCGAAGCAAGAAGTTTTGCAGCGTCACTTATTCATTTGTAAAAAGTTTTTCAATATATATTTATGACATTATTAATGATAGATTGGTTAAGTGTTGGTGTTAAAGCCGGACAGTTTATTTTATCTTTTTCAATTTTAGTAACCCTGCATGAGCTTGGGCATTTTATTCCTGCCAAATTATTTAATTGTAGGGTAGATAAGTTTTATTTATTCTTTGATCCTTGGTTTAGTATTTGGAAAAAGAAAAAAGGCGAAACAGAATATGGTATTGGATGGGTTCCATTTGGCGGCTATGTAAAAATTGCCGGTATGATTGATGAGAGCATGGATAAAGAGCAAATGAATAAGCCCGCAGAGCCATATGAGTTTAGATCTAAACCAGCTTGGCAGCGTTTGATTATAATGATTGGTGGCGTGCTTGTAAACGTGGTACTTGCTATTGTTATTTTTATCGGTATTACTTGGGTATGGGGTGAAGAATATTTGCCCGTTAAAAATTTAAAAAATGGAATCGTTGCCGATTCATTGGCAAAATCAATTGGCATTAAAGATGGTGACAATGTGGTTGGTATTGATGGTAAGCCGCTCGAGGCTTTTGGGACACTCGAAACTGAAATGGTTTTAAATGATGCAAAAGTTTTACAAATAACCAGAAATGATAGTGCATTTGATTTGCAAGTGCCGGATGGGTTTACAAAAAAACTTGCCAAAGTGGCCAACGAAACATCCCTTGTAATGCCTCGTTATCCAGCTATTGTAGATTCTGTGTCAAGTACTGCTGTGTTTACAAAAGATGCACTTTTAAAGAATGACCAGCTTATTGCTTTCAATAATAAACCGTTTTTATTTTATCACGAGTTTGATCAATTAAAAAAAGGATACGAAGATTCTATTGTAAGTTTGACAGTGCTTCGTGGTGCTGATACGGTGGATGTTCGAGTTAAAGTAAACGAAAAAGGAAAGCTTGGATTTTTTGGTAGAAGCCCACTCGTATTGTATGGCACCAACACAAAAACTTATGGCTTTTTTGAATCTATCCCAGTAGGATTTACAAAAACTTGGGAAACGCTTGACCGTTATGTTACCGGGATCAAACAAATTTTTACGGGCAAAGTAGCCGCTAGCGACTCTTTAGGTAGCGTAATTAGTATTGGGAATACTTTTCCGGGTACTTGGGATTGGGAACGTTTTTGGACTTTGACAGGTATATTTTCTATCATTCTTGCTTTTATGAATATTTTACCTATTCCTGCGCTTGATGGGGGACATGCACTGTTTACGCTCTATGAAATGATTACCAAACGTAAACCTTCCGATAAGTTTATGGAATACGCCCAAATGGTGGGTATGGTGCTTTTATTAAGCTTAATGGTATACGCTTTAGGTCTCGACTTTTGGAGATTATTTAAATAAGTCTATAAATAGTGTTACCTTTGCTGTTGGCTTTTTGCTAACCGCAGGCTATGGGGTCGTACTGGTTTTGACAGCATAGGTTATTGTTGGTGTAAGCATGCAGTGCGTTGTGTAATTAGCACTTCAATCTGAATACTCAAACTTCAAATGGCAATACACAGTATGCCATGGCTGCTTAATCAGTGATTAAGTAACCATTTGGGCCGCCGCACAGGTTCGCTTATTTCCATGTGCCGCCGCCGACTCAAAACAAAATAAGATGCTGCAATAGAAGGCTGTGACTATTGCTTAAGACTATCCAGCTAAGCGATAGGTTGGTTTGTTCGTTCCCGGCCTTTCGTCTACAATGAATATCGAAATAAGCATGTAGAAAGCTAATGGTCACGATGTTTGGACAGGGGTTCGACTCCCCTCGACTCCACAAAAAAAGCCACCTTATTCAGGTGGCTTTTTTTATTGCAATGAGTTGCTAAAATCCGAATTAGTAATTCGGGTTTTGAACAATGATTGGATTTGTTGTTATTTCAACAGCTGGAATAGGCCAGATGAAACGGAAATCGTTATATGGGATAGCAGCTTGACCAAGTGTTACAGCAACGCCAATGCCATATTGTGCAAGTGTAGTTCCAGTCACACCGCCATTAGCTACTTTAGCAGGAATACCTCCTGGTCTTAATTCTGCAATTGGATCTTGAGCAGTTCTGTGGATGTCTGGCCATCTTCTACCTTCAGCTAAGAATTCAATTCTGCGCTCTAATAAAATAGCTCTAATTAAATCAATTCTTGTAGCAAAACTAGAAGCTGTGTATTGATTCGCTAAAGAAGCCAATGATCTGTTTCTCACTAAGTTTAATAAATCAATCGCTCTTTGAGAAACACCAGTTGCTACTCTTGCTTCAGCTTCAGCTTGATTTAATAAAACTTCAGCCCAACGAATAATAGGTGTATTGTCGCCACGACCACTATAGTCTGTGTATTTTGTTGTCATAATAGCTCTACCAATGGCAGTACCACCATTACGGTACAATGTAGTTCTTCTTAAATCATCAACCAACCAACCTGCGTTATTCCAGATGATTGGAGATACGCATACAAGTCCACGACCTAACAAATCGGTAGAACCATACATAGCAGCTGGTGCACCATTTACAGAACCATTGTCTAATGGATCGTTTTTGATGGTGAAGATGTTTTCTGCGGTTACGCTATTACCCGTAGAAAAACCAAATGAACCACCCGGCGTAGCCATTAATGCATGGTTGCCCACTAAGCTTCTGGTAGAAGCAGGTGTTGCAGGTGTTACAGTTGCAGGGATTAAAGCATTACCTGCAGTGATCGCATTTGCCCACTGACCCATGTGTAAAAACACTCTTTGTTTTAAAGCAATAGCAGCACTTCTTTGTGCACGGATTACCGCACCACCTGGATTGGTGATAGGTAAGTTTGCTTCAGCAAAGTTGATGTCTTCAAGTAACTTAGCGTATGCCGCAGCCACAGTAGGGCGTGGTTCTTTTTGTAAACGCTCTAGGCTTGCACCACCAGTTACAGCATAATCACGATAAGGTACACCAAGTGAAGCGCCATTATTATCTAAAAATGGACGCGCAAAATGGATTAATAATTCATGATGACCTAATGCACGTAAAAAGCGACACTCAGCTTCAAATTGGGTAGCTGTTGCAGTTGTTAATACACCTGCTTGTGCTGCTTTTTTAAATCCTTCAATAGCAATATTTGCTTTGTTAATCATGCCATAGGTATTATCCCACATCGATACATTATTTGTTGTAAACGGAGTGTAGGTGCCTTGGTAGGTGATTTGATAGAAGGCTTGTAAGTTTACCATGTCTTCACCTCTGTTGTCGCCTTGTTGAATGGTAGCGGCACCAAAAGGATAACCACGACCTGCTAAACTTGGTCCACCAGTTTGAGCGGCATCATAAACACCATTGAGTGCTAAGTTAGCTCGAGCGGATGTGGTAAAAATACTTTCGTCTGTGAAAGCGTTGAACGGTTGCTTGTCAAGCACCTTCTCGCAGCTTACTGCTGCGAACATAGTTCCTAGCAGTAAAGTGTTTTTCATTATTTGATTAAAAAATCTCATTGTTAACAATTTTAAATTGAATATATTTTTTTTATTGAATTCATATTAGAAGCCAACACTAAGTCCCATTGATAAAATACGAAGCGTAGGAGATACCGCATTATCAATACCACTTTGGCTAGCGTTATCCGGATCAATTCCAGAGTAACTTGTTAACATGAATAAATTTTGTCCTTGTGCAAAAACTCTAGCATTTTTAATGTAACCATTTGTGAGTTTAGACAAAGTTTGGTTGCTGAAATTGTAGCTGAAAACTAAATTTTGTAATCTAACAAAATCGCCTCTTTCAACAAATCTAGAAATCGCAGCACCAGTTTGGTTGATAATTGCACTTTGACCAAATCTTAATCTAGGAACATCTGTAATGTCACCAGGTGCTTTCCATCTATTTAAGATTTCAACTCCATTGTTGTGGAAGTTTTGGCTTAATAAAGCTTCTTGACGTGTTTGGTTCATGATCATGTTGCCACCTTGGAAACGAATCATAAATTCTACAGAGAAATTCTTATAGCGGAAATTGTTAGTTACAGCACCAAAGTATGTAGGTAAGCTGTTTCCTAAATTCACTCTGTCTGCATCCGTTAGAGGATTAGCAGTTGTCATGTTGCCATCATTTTTGTCAGCAGCTGTAAAGTATTGACCAGTTGCGCTATTTCTTTGAACAAGTGTTCCGTTTGCTTTAAAATACATTGGGTTACCTGTTTGTGTATTTACACCTGCATATCTCCATCCCCAAATGTAGTTAAGTGATTGACCTGCTTCGATACGGTTGAATGTACCAGGAATAGTAGTTACAGGAACACCACCTACAGAGTACAAAGAAGTGATTTTGTTTTCTAGTGTAGTGAAGTTTGCATTGAAGCCCCAGCTAAAGTCTTTACCTCTGATGATATCACCGCTTAATACAAATTCTAAACCACTATTTCTAGCAGTTCCTACGTTTTGGCTGATAGAGTTACCTGGAATACCAGCAGAGTTTGGAGTAGGTACACCAAATACTAATTGATCAATATCATTCAGGAACCAGTCAGCAACAAAGTTGAAACGGTTTTTGAATAAACCTAATTCGATACCAACGTCTAATTTTTTACTTCTTTCCCATTGTAATGCTGAGTTACCTACTAAGTTTGGTGCAAGACCTGGTATGTTACCATAAGCTGCAGAACCAAATGTACTTAAGAAAGGAAAGCCACCTAATTGGTTACCTACAACCGCATAAGAACCTTTTAATTTTACATCACTAAAGGTTTTGCTTAAGAATTCATTATTTTTCCAGAAGCCTTCTTCAGAAAGTCTATAACCTGCAGAAACGCCAGGGAAAACACCAAATCTATTCGCTGGAGCGAGTGAACTTTGTCCATCACGTCTTACAGAAGCTTGAACGAAATATTTGTTTTTGAAATCGTAGTTAAAGCGACCAAACAAAGAATGGAAGCCGCTCATGCCATAACCACCACTTGCAAATTGTAATGCGCCAGAACCAGAGATTAAGTTTTGTTGTAAGAAAAACGCATCTGATAATTGTTGTAATGAACCGGAAACAAAACGGCTCATATCTTCTTGTACCTCATGACCAGCTGTTACATAAATGTTGTGGTCATTGAATAATGTGGTGTTATAGTTCATATAATTTTGCCACACCATTCTTTGCACTTGTTGTCCTGTATTTTGGATATTACCTAAAGAGCTAAATCCATCACCATGAACTGGGCTGAGTGCAACAGTTGAATAGTCATTTAAGAAATCGTAGTTAAACGCAGATCTAATTTTTAAACCTTTTACTGGACTAAGTTCTACATACAAATTGTTATTCACACGCAATTTATCAGATTCATATCTGTTTTGTGTTAACGTGAATAGTGGGTTTGTATAGTTATCATCTACAGGGTTGGTGTTAGGTCCTAAACCAACTTGGTTTAATTGAGGGAAACGAATATTGTATCCAGTAGGATGTGTAGGATCAAATGGATTAACGTTAGGTAGCATACGTAAAGCAGATGCAACTCCACCACTTAATGCGTTACTTCCGTTGTTTTGATCGTTATCAATTTGTTTTGATAATGTTAAGTTGTTACCAATTTTGATGAATTTGTTTACTTCATGGTCAAAATTGAAACGAATACGGTATGATTTGTTCGCATTCGAAATTAGAATACCTTTTTGATCACTAAAGTTTAATGAGAAGAAATAAGTGCTCTTATTGCTACCGCCTGAAAAACTCAAGTTGTGTTGAGCAGTAGGGGTATTGTCTCTCATAACTAGACGCTGCCAATCGTATGTTTTTCCATCACCAGCTGCAGCCCATGGAGCGCCACCAGCATTGGTTCTTTTTTCGTTTGAAATTTCAACGAATTGAGGATTGTTTAATAAATCGTATGTTTTAAAAGGAGAGGTAAATCCAAAAGTAACGTCATAATTTACTTTCATTGCAACACCTCTAGTACCTTTTTTTGTGGTAATCATGATTACACCATTAGCGGCTCTTGAACCAAAAATTGCAGTGGCCGAACCATCTTTTAATACTTCGATATTTTCGATATCGTTAGGGTTGATATCACCCAGTGCATTTGAGTTAGTAGCTGCTGCAATGTTTCCAGAGATAAATGGAACACCATCTACTACAATGAGTGGAGACTGACTTTGTGAAACAGAGTTAACACCACGAATTCTAATTCTTGCTGGTGTACCAACGTCACCACCACCTGCAACAACTTGAACACCTGCAGCACGTCCTGCCAATTGTCTATCTACTGAAGGTGTAACGAGTTGAGAGAATTCTTTTGCATCAATCTTTGAAGCAGATCCGGTGAATGCCTTTTTTTGTTGCACACCATAACCTACTACTACAACTTCTGCAAGTGATCCGTTTTCACGAAGTAAAGACACATTCACTTCAGATTTGTTGTTGATCTTTGATTCAGCATCTTGGTAGCCAACATAGCTGAATTTTAATGCAGTTGTTTTTGTGTTTAATTGAATGGTGTAAACACCACCTTCATTTGTTAGGGCTTTGCCTGTGCCGCCCACTTCCATGACAGTTACGCCTGAAAGGGCTTCACCAGTCTCTGTTGTTACTTTTCCTGTGATAGTCTTTTTGGTTGATTGCGCATAAAGGCTGCCCATCGTAACCAAAATGAGACCAAGGATCATTGTGATTTTTCTCATTGTTGTTTTTTTTATGATTTAGTATTGTTAAAAAAAGATGTTATTTTTTTTGTTAACGTACATCTAAATTTGACAATTGGCAGGCGAATCTAATTGTTTGATTTATTAATTCCTTATTGAAATTGTTAAAATTGTTTTCGAATTTCGGAACAAATTTTATTTTTTGATTACGCTGAAACCCTCATAAACATTGAGTTTCGAAGAATTTGTAAAATAATGAAACAGCACTTATTTTATTAATTATACTTTAATTTTATTAAGCAAAGAATAATATTTTTTGTTACACTTAAGTTTAAAAAATATCGCAGTTATTTTTTTTAAATCTTAAACAAAAAAATATTTTTTAAACTGCGTTTAAGGATTAAAATTTTTCTTTCTGATTATTTTAAATATCAATTATGCAGTTTTGCTTGGCGGGGCTCTTTTGGTAGGACTTATTTAACAAAATTTGGCTGGAAGGGCGGGTGATTTCAATACCTGTAAGTTTGTTATATTTGTACGAACACAATTAAAACCTATGCAAAAGATCCAAAACTTGATGGCTGGTATTATGGCCAATTACAAAAAAATAGCTTTCCTGGTTGCAGGTAGCTTGCTAATGATTGCAGGCGCTTCTGCATTTAATGTAAAGTCTGACAATCCGGATGGTATTGTGGGTGTTTGGAAAACCGGAGAGGGTACCGCTATGGTGCGTATTTACAAAAATGGCGATAAGTACCAGGGTAAAATTGTTTGGTTAAAAGAGCCCAATGATCCTGAAACAGGAAAGCCAAAAGTAGATAAAAACCACCCCGATGCAGCTTCTAAATCCCGTGCTATTTTGGGTCTTGTAAATATTTGGGGATTTAGTTACAAAGGTGAAAACGTTTGGGATGAAGGCAATATTTATGACCCAAAAAATGGCAATACCTATTCTTGCACCATGAAATTACAGAATAACAACTCTCTTGAAGTTAGAGGTTATATTGGTGTTTCAATTATTGGAAGAACAGATACTTGGACTAGACAAGTATTAAGGTGATACAAAGTTAAATCCAATATTAAAATATAAAGGATTGCCCAACCTGCTTTGGAAGTAGCGTTGGGCTTCTTTTTTACCATTGTATTCGTTCATTACTTCAAAGCGCCAGTTGTAACGCATGCCAGCTTCTAGGTGGAACCACACAAAACCGCTTAGTTTTTTGTCCCACATCACTTTAGGTTTGAATTCACCTCTTTGAATAAATACCGATCCGGTTTGAGTATTTGATAGAGGCATCCAAAACTGATTGCCTTCTAACTCAAACCCAGCTTGTAACATATTGAATGTAGAAAAATTGTAACGCATGAATCCACGGGCAGGTAATAAAAGCTCCATGCCCCATTTGTCATTGAATGTTTTATTCCAAAATAAAATAGGTACATGAATGAGTTGCCCTGCACGGTAGGTGCGGGCAATACCCGTACCAATCATATTTTTCTCGGATTTTTTCCATCCGTAAATCACTGTACCGCTCACAGTAACTGCGTTTTTGTTGATAGCACTCATGGAATGAAAAAGTCCATTTACGTCTGCGCTAGCTTGAATGATAAAAAAATTCTTTTCATTCAACGGTTTAAAAATAGTGGTATTTAAACCAGCACTTGTCATGGTGTGGTTGTTGAGATAGTTTGTGAATTGTGTCTGTTCAGATTTTTCGATGGCAAAATTACTTCCCCAATAATTGGCACCCATTTGCCATATAATTTTATTGTTTGAAATAACAGGAATATTTACTTGCGCCTTTATTGCAGAAACCTGTTGCACATTCATATCTTTAAATGCTTGAAGCATGCCTCCTAGTGGTACGCCAGGCATTAGAAAAGAACCTGCTCTTTCATAGCCAATGCTAATAATTTTTTGCGGTGCTTGATTCAATACTTTTTGCGTGCAATAGCGTTTAACACCATCCGCTTCTCCAAATTTGCTATAATCAAAATTATCTGTGGTGTCAACTTGTGCAATCGTGCTGTTGGCTATGAGTAAAAACGCGCCTAGTAAAATCTTGTGCATGTTATGTAAATTTTAAATAAAATTAAGGACAATATAAATAACGTTATTTGAGGGGCAATTGTTTTATCGAACAACCACAACTTCATTGTAAGGTACTCTAAACCTTGGCCCCCAAACACCTGCTTCTGTACCTTTACCCACGGCAATAATCATATTAATTTCAGCGCCAGCTGGTAAGCCTAGCGCTCGCTTAACCCTTACAGCATCAAAGCCTTCCATTGGGCAGGATTCAAAACCTTCGGCGGCAATTGATAACATAAAGGTTTGTGCTGCTAGTGCACAAGATTTATGTACCGTAACTCTTTGATCTGCTTTGCCACCAAAACGCATAAAGGGTTTGCGAAGACCCATAAAAAAGCATAGTGCTCTTCTTATAAGTGTGCTGAAACCAAAAATATCGGAGCGGTAGGCTAGCGGCATTAGTTTGCCATAATAATCTAATCCTCTTTTTTGAGCTGTATTTGGCTCACCACTAATGCCTTCTTTTATCTTATTGTAGTTCCAAGCAGCTCTTTGTTTCCAGAGGTCTTGCCTGGTAACAAACACGACCAATTGTTTTGAAGTTCTAGCAGCATTTTGGTCGAGGCAAAGTGCAGTGAAGGATTCTTTTAAAGCGGGGTCTTTGATCCATTGGAACTCCCATAATTGCATATTGCTGCTGTTGGGAGAAAGAATGCTTCTTTCTAAACTTCTAACGATTACATCGTCAGGCACTTCGACGTTGGCGTCAAATTTTCGGTTAGAACGTCTGCGTTGTATGATTTCTTCAAAACTACTGCTTAATGACATGGTAATGATTTGCGATTTATAGAATTGTAAATATCGTTAGATTTTGGGTATTAAAGATATATTTGTACTTCAAATCAATCAAGAAGCGCAATGGTTCAACTTCCTACACGACAGGCAAACAATTTTGATTTATTGCGCATTTTGTTTGCTTGGTTTGTAATTATTTCCCATTCTTACGTTTTAAATGGGGATGGAGCCACCGATCCTTTATTTGAAATGACCCAACAAACGTTTTTGTTTTCATTTATAGGTGTAAAGGGTTTTTTTATTATTAGCGGATATTTAATATTCAAAAGCATGGTGGTGAGTACTTCTATTTTTGAATACCTTGTAAAAAGGGTGCTTCGAATTTTTCCAGCGTTGGCGGTTGTGCTGCTCGTAACACTTGCTGCCGTTTATTTTGTTTACCCAAGCAATATGCCTCCTTTTTTTACCAATAAAGAAGTATATGCTTATTTTTTGGGAAATATCATTTTATTCAAACCCCATTTTTTTATTTCTGGAATTTTTTCGGGGCTTCCATCATCTGCCATCAATGGATCTTTATGGACCATCGAATATGAGTTTTTCTTTTACCTCTTTATTTTGTTGTTCTTTTATTTTAGGTCTAATAAAAAGATATTAAAAGCATTACTCGTTATTGTTGTTTCACTTTTTTTATTTGTGCGTTTAGCCTTTTACGATTGGACGGTTCAAACACATTTTTTTATTCCACTCGAACCACTTTTTGATTTGGGACCCTATTTTTTAATGGGTTCTTTAATCAGTTGTTTTGATTTTGATAACATACCTGCGAAAAATGTCATTGCTGCTATTTTATCTATAGTACTTGTGGCCTCGGTGTATTGTAAAGTTGGACATACGGTTGTTTATTTTACACTTCCTTTTTTAGTGATTTATGTAGGCAAGCAAACGTCAAAGCTGGCTACATGGCTGCACAATACACTGGGTGACCCATCTTATGGCATTTACCTCTATGCATTTCCACTACAGCAGTTGCTGATTTATTGGTACCGCCCATCTACGCTTGTATTGTTTATTGCTAGTACTATTGGGGCATTTGTTTTTGGGTATCTCTCATGGATATTCATCGAAAAAAAGGCGTTGGCTCTCAAACAATATTTTTTACAGAATCGTCATAAATAGATAGCACACAATACAAAGCAGTAAAATAATGGTCACTGCTGCAATTGTCCACGGGTCAGTGTCTACTAATTTACGTCTCTTTTTCTTGTTATTTTTTTGTGCCAGTGCCCGTACTGTTTTTTTAAGTGCCTGGTTGTAGGCAGCAAGTTGAGCTTTGTTTTTAAATGCAGTAAGTCCTTCTATAGCAGCTTCAACATCTGCTGATTGCAGCATCATTTTTTCTATTTCATGTTGTTCGTCTGGGGTTGCAGTGCCTGATAAATATTTTTCCAATACCTGCTCATTTACGGAAACCTCCTTTTCTAATATGTCTAAAAGATCATTCATCTTGCAAGCGCTTTTCAATTAATAACTTTAAATTTCTTTTTCCATTTTGAATATGACTTTTAACTTCAAGCAGGCTATATCCTGTAATGGATGCAACGTTTTGATAGCTATTTTTTTGAAGATAAAATAGCGTAATGCATTTTTGTTGCGCCTCATTTAGATGAGGAAGCATTTGTTCTAGTAAGGATGCCAATTGTTCTTTTTGTAATGCTTCTATTTTGTCTGATTCAGCACTAGCTACTTGTTCTAAATGACTTGCATCTACCATTTTGTTTTGTTGTCGTAAAAGAACCAGGCAATGATTTTTACAAATCATGTACAGCCAACTTTTTAAATAGGTAACCTTGTATTTTTCCAATTCAAGAATGGCTTTTAAAAAGACCTGCTGCACAGCGTCTTTGGCAGCTTCTTCGTCTTTTAAATATTTCATGCAAAGTCCGAGTAGTAAATAGGTATGCCTTTCTAGTGCAAGTCCAATCCACAATGAATCCCTGCTTTCATAATAACGTTCAAGCAAATTTTGGGTGGTGATATGTGAATATTTCAAATCCTGCACTTCTTAAAAATACTTCTTTTTAAAGAGATACTACAATCTACAAATTCCATAACTTACCATAAATTTTAAAGCATGGCAGTAGTGATTTGTGTGGTTCCAGTGGCACCCCTAAGAGCAGAGGGTTCACATAGGGCAGAAATGGTTTCCCAACTATTATTTGGTGAGACGGCAAATGTAATAGGTGAAACAAAAGATTTTTACCAAATTCAAATGGATCAAGATGGATATGAAGGTTGGTGTCAGAAATTACAATTACAACTGGTTACAGAAGATGCAAAGGTTACTATAACCGGATATACACCAAATTGGACCAATAGTGCCGTTTTTAATGGGCAACCTATTCAACTTCCGCTTGGCACACCTATTGTTTCTTATGCAAGCTCAGATTTTGATTTTAGCTATACAGGATCTTTATGGGATTATGCAAACAAACAATATACACCTGATATACTTGAAAATCTGGCCAAACAATTTTTAGGTACCGCTTATTTGTGGGGAGGTAGGTCTGTATTTGGTATTGATTGTAGTGGGTTTGTACAAATGGTTTTTAAATTATTCAATGTTCGCTTACCTCGCGATGCTTACCAGCAGGCCGAAATGGGAGAGGCCCTAGATTTTTTAGCGGAAGCAAAACTAGGTGATTTGGCTTTTTTTGACAACGAGCATGGTAAAATTACTCATGTAGGTATTTTATTATCGCCGCATCAAATTATTCATGCATCCGCTGTTGTAAGAATTGATCCTATCGATCAAGCAGGCATTGTAAGTTGCACAACAGGAATTCGTACGCATCAATTAAGAACGATTCGAAGGATAGGTTTGCAGTATTGAGTACAAGGCATAAAAAAAGCAGCATAAGTGCTGCTTTTTTTTATAGTAAAGTTTCAATTACTCTTCAATTACATTAAGTCCATCGCTTTTGCAAAATAGGTAACGGTACCAGGTAACGCTAACCAAAAGAATTCACGATATACGACTAGTAAAGTGATCATTACAGCTAACCAGAAAAAACAGATAGCCCAATATTTTGCAGTTGATTTATTTGCTTCCATGTAAATAATTTTTGCAAAGATAAGGGCCGGTTTTCATTTAGCCAACAAATATCCTATTGTTGTTGCGGCGATACCAAACGCTAGTGTCCCAAGGGTATACACCAAAAAACTGCCATAACGCTGTTGATGCAATAGTTCTAGATTCTCCCAAGCAAACGCCGAAAATGTGGTAAATCCGCCACAAATACCAGTTGCTAAAAATAAGCGAAGGTTAGGGCTTATTTGACCTTTAATCGAGAGTGCCATAATGATGCCCATAATTAGGGCACCTACAATGTTTACCACACCTGTAGCATATGGGAATGAGGCTGATTTAATGAGTAGTCCAAACATATATCTAGCTACGGCGCCTAGCATACCACCTAATCCAACCCAGATCATGTTTTTGAATTCCATGTTCAATAATTTATTCCTTTACAGCGGCTACCAGCCATTTGCCATCTCTTTTTTCTATTTCTATTTGGCGTGGCTTTTTGTCCAAAGAATATTGAAAGTTTATGCGGGTATGCAAGCTGTCCTCATCCGTTATACCTAAAATAATGATGGAAGCCTGTCTAAAATTTGATCTACCTTCTTTATCAAGATTTCGATAGTTTTTTTCGGTGTTAGCCGTATGTGATTTCATAGTTTCGGAGGAAGCAGCATAGGCAACCGCTTTTTCAAAGTCGCCCTGTAAACAAGCCTCTAAATAGTTACGGCCAGCATCTATAGAGCTGCTTGCAGGAGGGAAGTTTTTGGCAGGGGCAGAACAGCCAATAAAAATTGCTAACAGTCCAATGGATATGCTTTTCATGGGATAAAAATACAATTTAACTAATTGATTTTAACAATCATTTTACGAATAGATGTTAGGTTGTCAATTATAAATGGTACCTTTGCACCAGAATTGAACAAAAACCCTAATTACCATCTACCTGCGCTAAACGCATCTGATATTTAAGGTTCACTTTACGATTACAGCCCGCCAGGCAACCATTTGAATTTACTTGTTCAATTTAACAACGCAAATTTTAAATATATATACAATGAACAGTAATGCTATGCCTGCTATCGTACAAATCGATACAGACAACCTGAAAAAGTTAACAACGGAAGTAAAAGAAACAGTGGCTGACGCCGTAATTGGTGTAAACAATGCAAAAACACGTAAATCTTTTGGGATCACAGATTTGTGGGCTATCAGAAAAAATGTAAAGCCTACAAGGGCGGGATCTAATGGAAACTTCTAAAAAAATAAAAAGGGCCTCATGAAAGTGATGCCCTTTTTATTTTATAATGACCGTGCCAATTTTTTTGGTGATTTCTCTTTCAATGTCTTTGAGGTGTTTATGTAATTCAATCAGCCTCATTTGTTCTTCAAAACCTGCATTTTCCATGTCTATTTGGTTTTGGTCAAACATCTTTTTAATTTTTCGAAGTTTAAAATAGTTGACACTCATTGTTACGTCTTCCATAGAAGTGTCTCTATTTACAATATTCATGCCTTCTAAAATGGTATCCCACTTTAAACTTAATTCATGTGGTGAAACAGTTAAGTTTACGACAAGGTTTCTGATATTTTCATCGTCATGGTAGAGTAGCGTTTTGGAAGTAGGCTCCATCCCTTGATCATACCAGCTTTTATATATTTGGTAGAGGTTCAAGTACTGCTCGTTGTCAAAATCAAACTGCTCTAATTCTTCATAAATAAAATCGGCCATCGTTTTATTATCATCAAATTTTAAAAGGCCGTAATCGAGTAGTACACGAATTAAATTCTTTTCATAAATATCATCTTGGTTAATTAGAGCGGCGCCTTCATCAAAATTTGTTTCCTGACTTCCTTCTAATATTTGCTGCGCTTCTTCGAAAGGCATTTTCTTTTCCTGCTTAACTAAAATGTCGCGCTTAAATTTATTGACAAGGTTTGTTAGGCCCGTTTCATCAATGCGAAGTAGACTAGCACACTTTCTAATATAGTCTTGCTGCTTGGTAAAATCTTCGGCTTTATTTATTTTACTTAGTGTTTCTGCTACTTGATTAACAACGGCACTTTTTTTGCTAACATCCGAGCCAGCTTCTTGAAGCATGACTTCAAGCTGAAATAATATAAAATCTTTTTTGGCAGTGGCTACAAATTCTTTAAATGCTGTGGTGCCCACTTTGTTCACGTAACTATCCGGATCTTCATTATCTGGTATGAGTACGAGTCTTACATTGAGTCCTTCTTCGAGTGCCATGTCAAGTCCACGAAGCGCTGCTTTTACACCCGCGCTGTCACCATCATAAATAATGGTTAGGTTTTGAGTGTATTTTTTAATTAAGCGCAGTTGCTCGGTGGTGAGTGAAGTACCCCCACTTGCGACTACGTTTTCGATACCTGCTTGATGTAGGCTTACCACGTCGGTGTAACCTTCTACGAGTAAACACTCATCTGCTTTATCGATGGCCATTCTGGCAAAGTAGGAGCCGTATAAAATTTTACTTTTACTGTATACTTCGTTTTCTGGCGTATTAATGTACTTGGGTCCTCTGTCCGATTTGCCAATAACACGCGCTCCAAATCCAATTACTTTTCCCGTATTTCCATGAATAGGAAAAATAATTCTTCCTCTATAATTGTCTACCAGCTCATCGCCATTTCTGTTCGCAACAAGTCCTGTTTTTGGAAGGAGCGTTGGATTAAATTGATTTGCTAACAATGCAGATGTAAGTGCTGTTTTGTTATCTGGATTGTAACCGATCTGAAATTTTTCTATAATCTCTTTTCTAAATCCTCGCTCTTGTAAATAGGAGAGTGCAATATTTTTTCCTTCTTCAGATTCTACTAATTGTTCACTAAAAAATTTTTGCGCAAAATGATTGATGGCATACAAACTATCAGAAGTTTGAACCAGCATTTTTTGTTCGGGCGAAGTTTCTGTTTCTTCAATTTCAATATTGTATCTAGCAGCTAGCCATCTTAATGCTTCTACATAACTATACTTTTCATGCTCCATTAAAAAGGTAATGGAGTTGCCACTTTTGCCACATCCAAAACATTTATAAATTTCTTTTACAGGAGAGACAGTGAACGATGGAGATTTTTCGTTGTGAAAGGGACAGTTGCCCAGGTAATTGGTACCACGCTTTTTGAGTTTCACAAACTCGCCAACAATATCAATAATATCGATGCGGCTTGTAATTTGTTGTATGGTACTCGGTGAAATCATTAAGGTTACGAAGTTAATAGAACCATATGAATTATAGGTTATTAACAAATTTGAATATAAATTATTTTGAATATGTTTAGTCAAAACCCCTTTGTAACAAGGGTTTGCTTAAAAATAACACCTCTTAACAATATTTTAACCTTAACGGTTGTTCACAACCTCAATTTTTCGTGAGAATTTTGCTTGAAATATGCACAACAAATTTTAACATTGCGTTGTTTATTACGGGATATACTTGAAATTACAACCCCGTGATAATCAATCATTGTTCAAAGAAATCAAAAACCTGTATGAGAAAAATTGCTTCTTTGATGAAAGTAGTTACGTTACTACTTCTCATTTTCTCGTTACCATCTATGGCGCAGAGTCAAAATGTCTCTGGTAAAGTTTTAGATGCCGACAAAAAAACACCATTACAAGGTGTTACCGTAAAAGTGTTAGGTACTACATCTACCACACAGTCTAATGAAAAAGGTGAGTTTACCATTAAAGCAAATAAGGGTCAAACCTTGCTTGTGAGTTACATTGGTTATGATGGCCAACGTGTAACTGTAAATGGTGCAACGGTATCAATTTCACTGCGCTCATCTGTTTCAGAACTTGAAGAAGTGACTGTAGCGATGGATATCAAGAAAAAACCAAGAGACCTTGGTTATTCTGCGCAGACTGTAAAAGGTGATGAAGTAAAAGAAACACAACGTGAAAACTTTTTGAATGGATTGCAAGGTAGAATTGCGGGTGCAACAATCACCGCAACATCTGGTGTACCAGGTGCATCTTCAACCATCGTTTTAAGAGGTTTTAACTCCATGTCTTTGAACAACCAACCCTTGTTTGTAATAGATGGTATCATCATTGAAAATGATGCGATTAACGCAGTAGAAACCGTTCCTGGTGCTGCTGGTCAAAACAATACTTCTAACGACTTTACAAACCGTATTGCGGATTTAAACCCGAACGATATTGAAAGTGTTACTGTACTTAAAGGACCAGAGGCAACTGTATTGTATGGTAGCTCTGCTAGTAATGGAGCGATCATCATCACTACAAAAAAAGCAAAGATTACTGCAGGTAAAAAATTAAATGTAAGCTACGATAATAGTTTCCGTTTTCAATCACTTGGAAATGTTCCATCTGTTTATACTGGCTTCCAACAAGGTGCCAATGGTATTGCTAACCCAGGTGTATTTGGTGCTTTTGGCCCGGCTATGACGGCTGATATTCCTGTGTATGACAATATTGGTAATTTCTTCAACAACTCGGTGGGTTCTACGCACAACTTAAGTGCTGACTTTGGAACTGCTAAATCAAGTTACCGTGCTAGTGCATCCTATTATGATCAAACAGGGGTTGTGCCAAACACAAGATTAACAAGAACAAATTTTAGGCTCACAAATACAACTAAAATCACAAAGAATTTAGAGATCACACCTTCTATTGCATACACGAATAGTGTAAATGACAAAGCATTAAAAGGTGCTGGTGGTTATTTGTTGAATTTATTTATGTGGCCTGTTACAGATAACGCAGTTAACTATTTATTACCGAATGGTAACAAACGTTATTTGATTGCAACCAACAATGCTGCTGATGATGCATTTTTAGGAACTGTTGCAGAAACAGACAATCCATTTTTTGCAGTTCATAGAAATGAATCACAAGATAAAACGGACAACTACACAGCCAATTTTTCTATCAATTACAATCCTTTAAAGTGGTTATCACTTGCAGGTCGTTTTGGATATAACTATTATGAAACATCTGGTTTCCAGTACCGTGATCCTGAATCTGCTTCTCAATCTTCAATGGCTAATAAAGGTCAGCTAGATAACTACTGGGTTAAAGCAGGTAACTACAACCACACTATTACTGCTACTGCTAAAAAAACATTTGGCAAGTTTAATGCCCGTGTAACAGTAGGTACAAGATGGGCTGAAACCAAACAAGAAAGATTTGGTATTTCAGGTACACAAGATAGTATCCGAGTTTTTGATAGCTCTGCTACCGCTTTCAATACTAGAACACGTTTAAGTAGAACTACTTTATATGGTAACAACTTATGGAATGAAGTAAGAACTATGCAAATTGCTGGATTTACGGAAGCTACAATTAGTTACAATAACCTAGTTTTCTTAACAGGTTCAATGGCTTTTGAATCTTCTTCAGTACTTCCAAAAGCAAACAGAAATTACTCTTATCCTGGTGGTAACATCAGTATTATCATGAGTGATATCTTCCCTAAACTAAAAGGTAATTTATTAAGCTATTGGAAAATTAGAAGTTCACTTGCTCAAACAGCAAGACTTCCAAATGCTTATGCGAACCAATCTAACTTTGTTCCAACAGTAACAAGTGCATTAACGCCGCCAACAAGCCCAAGTGGACTTATTAACGTGCCATTGCAATATTCATTCTTTAATGCGAACCCTTATTTACGTCCAGAGCGTCAGCAAACCTATGAGGTGGGTACTGAGTTCAGAATGTTTGGTGATGTATTAACCGTTGATGCGGCTTATTATAATACACTAGCACTTGATCAAATTGCACAAGGTTTCAGAGCTTCTTATGGAACTGGATTCGTGCTTAATACTGCTAACAACTCTAGCGTTCGTAACCAAGGGGTGGAACTTTCTATTGGTGTTAAGCTTGTTCGCAAAAAAGACTTTGATTGGAATATCCAATTCAACGTAAACCATATGTGGAACAAAGTACTTGCGATTCCTATGCCAATTGATATCGCAGGTGCCGATTACTACGATGCGTCTACCTGGTTATATTCGAATGCAAGAGGTGGTTTGAGACCTGGTTATTCTACAGGTACTATCACAAGCTTTGGATATAGAAGACAAGATTTGTCTCCTCCAGGCCCTAATGGTTTATCAAAAAATGATGGCGAAGTATTAATTTCTCCAACAACAGGTTTACCATTAAATGATGGTGTGTTTAGAGTAAGAGGTGATCGTACTGTAGCGTTGAGTGTAGGTACTATCAACCGCATCCGCTATAAAAACTTCAACTTATCATTCCTTTGGGATTTAAGACTTGGAGGTGATATCTTCAATGCAACGAATATGTATTTAACCACACTAGGTAAATCAGCAAAAACAGCTGATCGTATGACTCCAAGAGTGGTATCAGGTGTTTTACAAGATGGTTTAGAAAACACATCAACACCTACTCGTAATACTATTTTAGTAACACCTTATTTCAATAATGCGTATTACAACTCAACCAACATGCCTGAAGAAGATTACATGGAGCGAAACATCAAAGCTTTCCGCTTACGTGATATCTCTTTCAGTTATACTGTTCCTTCTAAAGCACTTTTAAACAATGCTAGAAAAGGTATGGATGATTCAGGATTACTTGATTTTGTAAATTTCAAATCACTTAGTTTGTTTATAACCATGAATGATTTGTTCTTATTTACAAATTATTCTGGTGCGGATCCTGCTGCGAACGGCGGTAACGCTTCTCTTAGAGGGGTAGGTGCAGTTGGTTTCGATTATGGAAACATTGCAGCTCCTCTTAGCTTCAATGCTGGTATAAGAGTAGGATTTTAACTTGTAAAAAAAATGATTATGAAAAATAAAAAGCACATACATTATTTTATTGCAGTAACACTGGCATTAGTTGGTATAGCTAACTTACAGTCATGCAGTAAAAAATTAGACGATGCTTACTTAAACCCCAACAATCCTGTTGAAGGGGCGATAGAAGCCATACTACCTAATGTTATCAATCAAATGACGTCTACAGCTGCACCCCCAACGGGTGGTGGTGGTGGATCTTATGGTCCAGCAACAGACGCCGTTAACTTGGCAAAATATATCCAGTGGTGGCATACCAACACAGCCGGAAACTTGTATGATCAGTTAGGTGGTGTTTTTGCAACCACTTCAGATGTAACAGGTAACGTTTGGGCTATGCATTATTATGGAATTGGGCCAAACGCCAAATACATCATTTCACGTGGTATCGAACAAAAGAAATGGGATTATGTAGGTGTAGCTACAGCGGTATTTGCTTGGAGCTGGTTGGTAACTACCGAGCAGTATGGAGAAGTAATTATGCGTCAAGCATTTGATACAGAACGTCAACAATTTGATTACGATAGCCAAGCAGATGTTTTTGATTCTGTAAGAGTGATGTGTGATAATGCAATTGCATATCTTAATAGAACCGATGGCGCCGTAAGTGCTGCTAACTTAAAATATGGTGATGCTTATTTTTATGGTGGTGATGTGAACAAATGGAAAAAGTTTGTATATGCTGTGAAAGCTAAAACATATGCGCACTTAAGTAATAAAGCGATTTATGCATCAAGAAATTTTGCAGACTCTGTAATTAAGTATTGTGATTTATCTGTTGTGTCGAACGCAGATAATGCAGTTCAAAAATGGGTGGGTGGTAATTTTAGTGGTACCAATAATTTTTATGGCCCTTACCGTAATAACATTTCTACCCTTCGTCAATCTGCATACATTGCCAATTTGTTAACGGGTACTGATACTGAATCTCCATTTTCTGGAGTATTTGATCCGCGTACGCCATATTTGATCAATGAAAATCCGAATGGTACTTTCAGAGGTATACAACCTGCTTTAGGATCTGCTGGTTTAGGTACAAATGATCAGCCAAGAAATTACTGGAGAGCTCCATATTCTTCTATCGCAGTAACTGCAGATTCTGGTCGTTACATATTTAACAACCTTGCGCCTTTCCCTTTACTGACTGCATCTGAAATGTTGTTTACCAAAGCGGAAGCTGCTTTACGTAAAGGAAACAGAGCATTGGCATTGTCTTCTTACAAAAGAGCGATTGAATTGAATTTCGAAATGCTAAAAACAGAATATCAATCTCGTATTCCTTGGGCTAGTTTAATTACGCCAGCTTCTGAAGCGGCTTATATGACCAATCCAAAAGTAATGCCTACGGATCCTAATGGGTTAACGCTTTCTCACATTATGCTTCAAAAGTATATAGCACTTTATGGTTATGGCTTTAGTGAAACATGGACTGATATGCGTAGGTTTAGATATTTAGATATAGACCCTGCAACTGGTAAAAAAGTGTATGCTGGATTTAATTTACCTACAACCATTCACATTTTCAATGCGGGTAAACTTCCATACAGATGTCGTCCTAGATACAATTCAGAATATTTATACAATATCCCTGCATTGCAAAAAATTGGTGCTTTAGCATCTGATTACCATACCAAAGAACATTGGTTCATGCAACCATAATCTTAACGCAAAAAAAAGTAAGAGATGAAAAAAATGATAAAATATATAATGCCGTTGGCACTGCTCTTTGTATTTGCTTCATGCAAAAAAAATACAGGAGTTACCAACCAGCCTTACGATACTTATGGCACGCCAGCCAACAAGGGTCAATTAAAAGTAAACCTAGCGTTTGCTTATGCAATTGATTATGCCAATTTGCGTATCAAATTAAATGGCGCATACGTAAGTAACTTGTTACAATCACGTACCCCATTTCCAGGTGGTGGATTTAATACCCGTGGTAGTAACTTTGCACTTTATATGAGTGTACCATTAGGTAGAAATGAAGTTTCTATAGTAATGCCTAGAACAAATACCAATATTGATTCGGTGGTATTGTTTAGTACCAACGTTAACATTGCAGATAATACACCTCAAACACTCCATATTACCGATACTGCTGCTAATACGAGGTCGGTTCTTGTAAGAAATAACATTGTTGGTATTGCTGATGGTATGTGTAGATTCAATTTTGTGCATTTAATGCCAAACGTTCCTGCTGTTGACTTATACTTAAATGGTGTTTTAATGAGGGCGAATATTCCTTATTTAGGAACTTCTGGTGCTATGGACATTCCAGTGGGTATCAATGCTCCTGGTTTTGTTTCTGGAGCAACTACTACTTGGGCAGTTCGTGCAGCTGGCGCTACTTCTACATCTGCAGCACTTGTGAGTTTTGCAAATGCAAGCGGGTTACAAAGTGGAGTTGCGTTAACTGGCTTTTGTATGGGTTACGCTGGTGCAACAGGTGCTAGACTTCCATTTTTGGCTATGACACTTGACAGAAATCAATAGTTAGTAATTATACATTTGAATAGGGCGAAAAATTTAATTTTTCGCCCTATTTTTTTTAACAATGTTTGCGTCAATTGTTTTGTAAATTTGTTGTCATGAATGCTAAGTATTTGTTGATTGTTGGGCTCTTGTTTTTAGCTCCGTTTATAGTGTCTTCTCAGTCACTCGATTCTATGCTAGCCATATACAAAGAAAATTATCAGCAAGAAAAAGTGCATATTCATTTTGACAAAGGGCTATATACAAAAGGCGAAACCATTTGGGGTAAAGCTTATATTTTAGCAGGTGAGGGGCTTTCCGATTATAGTAGAAATTTTTACGCAGATTGGTATGATGATGCTGGGCAATTAATCAAGCATACGGTACATCCCATTTTTGAATCCTCAGCAAAACTTCAATTTGAAATCCCTCAAAATTATAAAGGCACCCGTATTCGTGTGAAAGCATATACTAGATGGATGTTGAATTTTGATGCCGCTTTTATTTTCACCAAAGACATTACCGTGCAAGGGTCTGATTCATTGACGAGCGCCAAAAAAGTAGATCCCATTTACAAATTGCAGTTTTTTCCAGAAGGCGGACAACTCGTAACGGGCTTACAAGCTCAGGTAGGGTTTTTAGCGGTGAATCAAAACGGCGACCCTGCACCCATTAAAGGAGCTATTTTTAACAGTAAAATGTTGCTTGTGGATTCTATCCAATCGGTGCATGATGGGATGGGTGTTTTTAGTTTTACGCCAGAAAAAGACGAGACCTACAATTGCATATGGGTAGATGCAGTAGGGGCTGTGCATAATACTGCCTTGCCGGCTGCAAAGCCAGATGGCATAGTGATGCAGGCACTTTTGCAAGACGATAAAGCTAAAATTGTTATTCAGCGTCCGACTACAACGGCGCAAAACTTTTTACAATTGCATGTAGTTGCATCCATGAATCAACGCATGGTGTATACTTCTACCATCCAACTTCAAACTAAAAAATCTGCAGCACTTGCCATGCGAACAGATAGTTTGCCTACAGGTGTTTTGCAAATTACCGTTTTTGATGCAGCATGGTTACCAGTTGCGGAGCGGGTTTTATTTATCAATAATAATCTACACGCTTTTTATCCTTCTGTAAAAATGTTTTCGCCTCGTTTAAGTAAGCGGGCAAAAAATACCATCGATATTGTGGTTGAAGATACATTGTTAAGTAATTTATCAGTTTCAGTAACCGATATTAATGCGGTGCAAGACAATTCAAATTCTATATTTTCTAACCTACTTTTACAAGGGGATATTAAAGGTAATATCCCAAATGCTGCTAATTATTTTTCGAGTACCGATGCTGATATACCAGCAAAGCTAGACCTAGTGATGCTTACGCATGGTTGGCGTAAATACAACTGGGAAGAAATGATTAAAGGGAAACTCCCGAATTTAAAATATGCTGTCGATAGTGATTATTTGCAAATTAGAGGTGCTGTATATAATGGCGCTACCTTTGATAACAAACTCGTGCAAAGTATTACTATGGTGTTGCAATCTAAAGATAGTAGTAAGCAGTATTTTTTTGCACCCATTAATCCTGATGCTAGTTTTAGTCAGCGCGGTATTATATTTTTTGATACAGTTCGTGTTTTTTATAAAATCAATGGAGATAAAAAAATAGCACCTACTACGGTGGCAAATTTTACATATAGCCTGCCCACTGTTATGTATCCAACACAAATTCAATTGTATCATTTTGCAAAACCAGATACAGCGGGTCTTGCATATCTAATGTACATGGAAGCGCAGGCTAAAAAGATAAAAAAGGCTTTTGACTCGGTAGTTGTTTTAAAAGAGGTGGTCGTGCAATCAAAAGCAAAGTCTGCAATTGATGTACTGGATGAAAAATATACAACCGGTTTATTTTCATCTAAAGATAGTTATGCATTTGATGTACAAAATGATGGCCATGCAACCGGTGCACTCAATGTATTTCAGTACCTGCAAAATTTAATTCCGGGTATGACTATGTCAATTCCAATACTTGGCGCCAATGGTGCAGAAGAAGCCAATAGTAACAATGTTCCTGGGTTAAATTGGCGCGACGGTACCCCTGATATTTTCTTAAATGAAGTAATTTCTGACGCAGAGCAAACCATGGGCATTCAAATGAGTGATATTGCCTACATTAAAGTTTTTCGTCCTCCATTTATGGGATCATCTGGGTCAGGTCCATCAGGTGCCATTGCTATTTATACCAAAAAGCCCGCCGATTTAAAAAATGAAAGTTTAAAAGGATTGAGCAACGCCATATTAACTGGATACACCAATTATAAAGAATTTTATAGTCCTAATTATTTGACAGCACCCACTAAAGTACCTGATGTAAGAACCACACTTTATTGGAACCCTTATGTGCTTACAGACAAAAAAACCAAACTCGTTAAACTAGATTTTTTCAACAACGATGTTACCACCAAATTTAGAATTGTGGTAGAAGGCATGAATGCGGCAGGGAAATTAACCCGAGTAGAAAAAATTATTCAGTAAGCGACCGTTTATTCTGCTTCTTTGTCAAATTCAAAATCGTCGCTATCTAGTAGCTCACGTTCAATCTCTTCCATCATTACAATGTCGGAAGCTTCACTTACTGTGGGGGTCAGGTTAAGTACCTCTAAAAACCCAAGCTCATCAAAAGCGTTTTCAAGTTTTTGGGATAGGCAGCAAATAACAAAGGAGGCGCTTTTATCATAAAATGCCTGTTGTAAATCTGTTAAGATTTGACAGGCTGTGGGGTCTATATCTGTAACATTTTCTAGGTTCAGCACCATATTCTTTAATGGTGATTCTAGACATTTATTGCAAATAGTCTCTATTTCTTCTGCTATAATGGCAGTGATTGAGGTCCCAGCCGGGGTTAAAAGCTGGTATTTTTCTTTGGTATCAATTTTGAGCTCCATAGGATAGGCGTGAAGTTAGTAAATGTGGATAATCCACACACAACTTCGCTCAAAAATATTCGTTATAATTGTATAAATCCAATTTTCGTTATGGATAATAATTTTTCGGCACAAGTAAAAGAGATCATTTCCTATAGTAGGGAGGAGGCTTTAAGGTTAGGAAACGACTTTATAGGTACAGAGCATTTATTGCTTGGACTTATCAGGGATGAGGAAAATACGGCCATTAAGGTGCTAAAGCAGCTTAATGTAGACCTGTATGAGCTCCGCAAGGAAATTGAGCTGGCTGTTAAGGATAAAACCGGTAAGAATATTGCCAATATCAATAGTTTACCCTTAACTAAGCAGGCCGAAAAAGTAATTCGTGTTACCGTATTAGAAGCCAAGGCCCTTAAAAGTCCGCTGGTAGAAACAGAACACTTAATGCTTAGTATTCTCAAAAACAAAGAAAATATTGCCACTCAAATACTGGGTCAATTTGATATCGATTACGATTTGTTTAGAACGGAGTTAGGAATGGTGGGTAGTTCAAGCCCTCAAAACGAGTTTCCGGACGACAATGACAATGACGATGATTTTGATGAAGAAAAGAGAGGCGGAGGATTTAGTCAGCCTAAAGCTGCAAAATCTCCGGCTGGGGCAAAAAGCAAAACACCTGTACTAGATAATTTTGGTAGGGATATTACCAAATTAGCAGAGGTAGGTAATTTGGATCCAATTGTGGGACGTGAGGCTGAAATTGAGCGTGTAAGTCAAATCCTAAGCCGCCGCAAAAAAAACAATCCTATATTAATTGGTGAGCCGGGTGTGGGTAAAACGGCCATTGTGGAAGGTCTAGCGCTTCGTATTGTGCAGCGCAAAGTAAGCCGTGTATTATTTGACAAGCGTGTAATATCCTTAGACCTAGCAGCACTTGTTGCGGGTACTAAATACCGTGGTCAATTTGAAGAACGCATGAAAGCCATCATGAATGAGCTTGAAAAAAACAGAGACGTAATTTTATTTATTGATGAAATACACACTATTGTTGGTGCCGGCGGTGCTAGTGGATCACTGGATGCGTCTAACATTGTAAAGCCTGCGCTTGCAAGAGGAGAGCTCCAATGTATTGGTGCTTCTACGCTTGACGAATACCGCATGCACATCGAAAAAGATGGCGCACTCGATAGACGTTTTCAAAAAGTAATCATAGAGCCGCCTAGTGTAGAGGACACCATTGTTATTTTAAATAATATCAAATCTAAATACGAAGATTTCCATAACGTAACTTATGGCGATGATGCCATTGAAGCTTGTGTGAAATTAAGCGACCGTTACATGACGGACCGTTTACTTCCGGACAAAGCCATTGATGTACTAGACGAAGTAGGTGCTAGGGTGCACTTAAAAAATATCAATGTGCCTGAAACGATAGTAGAACTTGAAAAAGAAATTGAAGCTGTTAAAAACGAAAAAAATAAAGTGGTTAAAAGTCAGCGTTTCGAAGAAGCGGCTGCACTAAGAGACACAGAAAAAAAATTGGGTGAATCTTTGGAGAAAGCAAAGGCTGCTTGGGAAGAAGAAAGTAAACACAAGCGTTATCCAATTTCAGAAGAAAATATTGCCGAAGTAGTGAGTATGATGACAGGTATTCCTGTTAAGCGTATGGTGCAAGCAGAAACAGACAAACTGCGCCGTATGAACGAAGAAATGAAGGGTATGGTTATTGGACAGGATGAAGCTATTTTAAAAGTTGTAAAAGCCATTCAGCGTAATCGAGTAGGATTAAAAGATCCTAAAAAGCCAATTGGTACATTTATATTTTTAGGACCTACTGGTGTGGGTAAAACCGAACTAGCGCGTGCTCTAGCCCGTAATATGTTTGAGTCGGAAGATGCACTGATTCGTATTGATATGAGTGAGTACATGGAAAAATTTACCGTGAGCCGTTTGATTGGTGCACCTCCAGGCTATGTTGGTTACGAAGAGGGTGGACAGTTAACTGAAAAAGTTAGACGTAAACCCTACTGTGTTATTTTACTAGATGAAATTGAAAAAGCGCATCCAGATATTTACAATATTTTACTGCAGGTGCTGGATGACGGTCAATTAACGGATGGCCTTGGTCGAAAAATTGATTTCAAAAATACACTCATCATTATGACTTCTAATATTGGCGTACGTCAATTAAAAGAGTTTGGTGATGGCGTAGGTTTTGCTACTGCTACACGTATTCAAAACGCCGAAGAAAATAACAAAGCTGTTATTGAAAAAGCATTAAAGCGCACTTTTTCTCCAGAGTTTTTAAACCGTATAGATGATGTGGTGGTGTTTAATTCTTTAACCAAAGAAAACATTTTCAACATCATTGATATTTTAATGAAGGGAGTAGAAAAACGTTTACAAAATCTTGGCTTTAGTTTAGAATTAACAGAAGCCGCTAAAGATTTTATTGCAGATAAAGGATACGACGTGCAGTATGGTGCTAGACCACTGCACAGAGCCATTCAAAAATATTTGGAAGATCCTTTAGCCGAAGAAATTTTAAACTTTACCATCACCGCTGGCGATACACTTGTTGCAGACCTTGATAAAGAAGCGGGTAAAATAATTTTTACTTTTCGTAAAAAAGTAACTGAAGACGAAAGCGCAAAAGTAGAGTAGCTATTATTAGTAATAGATGGGGGGATTATTCTCCCCATCTGTAACTGTCCTGCTTGAGTCCAGCTAAATCAATAACACGGTCTACCACGGTAGCTGCTGCCTGCTCAATAGTAGTAGGTCTACTATAAAATGATGGGGTAGCTGGGCAAATAATACCGCCTGCTAGCGTTACCGTTTCCATGTTTTTGATGTGAATAAGGTTATACGGCGTTTCGCGCACCATTAGAATAAGCTTTCTTCTTTCCTTTAAGACCACATCTGCTGCGCGGGTAATTAAATCGTCACTGATACCGGCTGCAATGCGCCCTAAAGTGCCCATGCTGCAAGGAGCTACAATCATGGTGTTATATCCCGCAGATCCAGAGGCAAAGGGGGCGTTAAAGTCAAACTTCTCGTAGTATTTAAACGGGTAGTTGTTAAATTCAGTATTGCCCAGTTCTGTTTCCCAAACTTCTTTGGCGTTCTTGCTCATGACAATGCCCACCTGTGCAACTTGGGTGTTTAAAGCAGCTAATTTATCCAATAAGACCTTGGCATAAATAGAACCGCTGGCTCCAGTAATTGCAATGACAATTTTGTGTTGCATGGGCATCTTTTGTTCTATAACAAAAGTAGGCCTAAAAAGTTAAACTTATTTGTACATGAGCTCGTAGTACTCCTTGGCCATACGGTTGGCGTCAAATTGGACCTGTACATCACGCATACCATTTTGAATCACCTGACGCCAAGTGTCATAGTTGTCGTAATACATAGGGATAATTTGCTGTTCCAGAATTTCGTACAACTTGTTTAGGTCGTAATCGTCCTGCTCATGCTGGTGCATGTTTTCATAATCGGCTTTAGGCACCACAAAACCATTGTTACCATGGTTGATGAATTCTGGGATCCATCCGTCGTCGGTAGAAAAGTTAACAGAACCATTCATAGCAGCAGTCATACCACTGGTGCCCGATGCTTCGCGCGGAACGCGAGGGTTGTTAAGCCAAATATCAGAAGCCTGTTTAAGGCGCTTACTTAATCCTAATTCATAACCAATTAATACCGCTACATTTTTATAGTTCTTGCTAATTTGAACAAGGTCGTTAAATTCTGAAATAGCAGGGTAGTCTACAGGGTAAGGTTTACCAGCCCAAATAATTTGAATGGGGTACTTGCTATTCGATAATAATTTTTCAAAACGCTCCATGTCGTAAGTGAGCATGCTAGCGCGTTTGTATCCGGCAAATCTACGTGCCCACACAATGGTTAATACATTGGGGTCAAACTTTTTACCGGTTTGATCGGCAACAATTTCAAACGCTCTTTTTTTGAGGTGCTTTTTGCGGTCATCAAAAGTAAAGTCATCGTTTGCATCCATGGCTTTATAGAGCTGCTTGTCGGCCCAGTATTGCCAGTTTTGTGCATTGGTAATAGATATGATAGGGCAAATGCCATCGTAGTGTTTCCACATTTCTCTACTTACATGACCATGTAATGCAGATACACCATTTGCTTTTCTTGCAAATTTTAATGCAGCGAGTGAGTGGTTAAATAAATCATCGGTAATGCCCGTTAGTCTGCGTACTTCGTCGATGCTAAGGCCGCAGAAATAACTCATTCTATGACACAGGTACATGTCATGCTTTTCGTTACCTGCTTCTTCTGGGGTATGGGTTGTAAATACTAGTTTTTCTCTTACTTTTTCTATGCTCTTATATTTATTAAGCAAATAGAAGGCAGAAGAAATTCCGTGCGCTTCATTTAAATGATACACGTCAGGATTAAATCCTAATTCATCAATTAATTTAGCACCACCTACGCCTAATAAAATAAACTGTGCCACTTTTGTAGCAACGTTTGCATCATAAAGGCGGTGTGTAATGGTTTGAGAGATATAATCGTTTTCAGGTAAGTCAGTGCTTAATAAAAATAGGGGTGCACTTTTAAATGTTTCTGGGTTGAGGTAGTAGGCTTTAACCCATACTGGATGTTCATGAATTAGAATTTGAAATTTGATGCCAGTATCTTCTAAAAAACTGTACATCTTTTCCATGAAAGTTACCTGTAAGGTTTGATCTTGGTTACGTGCTTGATCGTAGTAGCCGTATTTCCAAAGGATACCCACACCAATCATGTTTTGACGAAGTTCATATGCACTGCGAAGGTGCGAGCCTGCTAAGAAGCCAAGTCCACCACTGTATATTTTAAGTGGTTGGTGAATGGCAAATTCCATAGAAAAATAGGCCGCTTTTTTGCTGTATTCTTCGGCAGGTTGGTACGGCAATTGAAAATTCGTAAAAGACATAAAGGCAGTTTAAGTGCTTAAATAGGGTCGCAATATAGGGGAAAAATTTAAAATGTACTTTGTACACATTAAATTGTGGGTAAACAGCCTTATTTCTGCTTTTTTTTGCTCTTTGAAGGCTTTTTTCGGGTAAAACTGTCGTCAAAAAAGCATTTAATACCCCGGTGGTTGCCACAGGTTCCTTGCTCTTTAACCCGAACGGTATTTCCGGAAAATGAAAAATCAATAATGCAGGGGTCCCCATTTTGCGTGAATTGACCAGCAGAAGGAGAAGAAAGGGTGAGTGTCCCTTTTAATTCACCAATACAATCGGCGTTGTTTTTTTCAAAATGAATAAAAAACAAATAGGTTTTGGCGTCTTTACCATCTCTAATTGAGATAAAGTTTTTTTCATTTCTTTTATAGTCACCACTTAGTTTAGCAAGACTTGGTAATGTATCAAGTGGATTGATGATTTCATTATTTTGAGGCGTTTCATTGCTGTCATTTACGACGATCATAAATCCAGCACCTGCATTAAATATCCATCCCGATCTAGAAAATTTAAGTTCCTTATCTTTTGAATAAGTTTCTTTACTAATTACAAAAGTGGGTTCTTTATTAATCGACACAGAACGTGCATATGCATCTTTATTTTCGTTATTGAGTAATTCTTTGTTGCCTAAATATTTTAATTTATCATCGGTAACGTATACAAAAAGCTTGGCCGTTTTTTTACTTTTAACAAGGATCAAAAAATATTTTTCTGTTTCTTTTTCGATTACGCCCACCGGATAAATGGATTCTTTTTTTTCATTGGTTACCATTTGTTGCACCGCCGAATCAGGTATGAATTGAAGTAAGGCTTTCACTCCAATTTTTAAGGTATCTGCTTTTTTTACAAAATTGGTATCAGATGCCGTGTAGTTACCGGTAATAGGTGTAAAAGCTTTTACATAATCGCTGGGTTTAATGGTTGTTTCACCAGAAAGGTCGATGGCTTTATCAGAACAACCCCATAAAAGGGAGAGGAGGCAAATGGTCAACAACTTCTTCATACCTATAAAATTATATAAAATAACGGCTTAATGTTCAGCTAGGTTTAGAACTTTGCCATTAAGAACCAACTATTGCATAAATTTGTTTGGTAACCGTCTATAAAACAATTGATAAATGGTCCCACAAAACCCATCTTTAAGCGAAGTACATGAGTCCATAGACACCACGCTTCCCCGCAAAGGATGGCGCCGCATATTGGCTTATTTTGGGCCAGCTTATTTGGTGAGTGTTGGTTATATGGATCCTGGAAATTGGGCCACCGATTTACAAGGGGGTGCACAGTTTGGATACCAACTTATTTGGGTTTTGTTACTCAGCAATCTTATGGCACTTTTATTACAAAGTTTGAGTGCTCGTTTGGGTATTGTGCGCAGACGTGATTTGGCGCAGGCCAATAGAGAAACCTATCCAGCTGTCGTTAATTTTTGCTTGTATATTTTAGCTGAAATAGCCATTGCCGCTACCGATTTAGCCGAAGTAGTAGGTATGGCTATTGGACTTCATTTGTTAACGGGACTGCCACTTATTTGGGGTGTTGCAATTACCGTTGTGGATACCTTTTTATTTTTACTATTACAGCGTTATGGCATCAGAAAAATGGAAGCCTTTATTTTAGCACTCGTTGCTACTATTGGCGTTTCTTTTTTTATTGAAATATTAATTGCTGATCCTAATTTGGCGGAAGTAGCAACTGGATTTATTCCAACACCATTAACAGATGCCTCTTTGTACATTGCCGTTGGGATAATTGGTGCTACTGTAATGCCGCATAATTTGTATTTGCATTCGGCACTGGTGCAAACAAGAAAAATTGGTGCTGACTCAAAAAGTATCAAGCGCGCACTCAAGTATAATTTTATTGATAGTTTGGTAGCGCTCAACGCTGCGTTTTTTGTGAATGCTGCAATACTTGTTTTAGCAGCTACTGTTTTTTTTAAAACCGGTAACACAGAGGTAGCCCGTATTGAAGATGCACACCGTTTATTGCAACCCTTACTTGGAACACATTTAGCACCCATATTATTTGCTGTGGCACTTATTGCGGCCGGGCAAAGTTCTACAGTAACAGGTACGCTTGCTGGACAAATAGTGATGGAAGGTTATTTACAAATTCGTTTAAATCCATGGTTACGCCGCCTACTTACACGCCTTATTGCCATTGGCCCTGCCGTATTTATTATTGGTATTTATGGTGAAGGCAAAGTAGATGATTTACTCGTATTTAGTCAGGTGCTATTAAGTGTTCAACTTGGATTTGCAGTGATACCGCTGATTCATTTTGTAAGTGATAAAGAAAAGATGGGTGATTACGTGATAAAAAAATGGGTGCAAATAGCGGCGTGGTTAATAGCGCTAATTTTAGTGGCACTTAATGGAAGACTGGTATTGCACGCTGCTATCGATTTTATGAACAGTGATGCAACAATGGGCGCTAAGTTTTTTGTTGGGCTTTTATTAGCAGGGTTTGTGGTACTCTTTTTAATCATGACTTTTTATCCGGTCTTTAAAAAGAAACAGGTGCCATTATCAAACATGCATGGTGATATTGTAGCGTTAGATAATTTAACCGTAAAGCCTACGCAAAAAATTGGTATTGCACTCGATTTTACCCTCGCCGACGAGAAATTAATTGCGCATGCACTGGCGCAAGGGCAAAAGGGTAGTAACTACTTATTAATTCATGTGGTGGAATCTGTTTCGGCGCATTATTTGGGTGCTGCAAGCGATGATGAGGAAACAAGATTGGATCAAGAGAGACTATTGGAATATCAGCGTCAACTCGAACAAAAAGGGTATCAAGTTAGCACGGCCCTGGGCTTTAAAAATAGGACAGCTGCTATTGTTAAAATTGTAGCTGACAACAAGGTGGATATGCTTGTGATGGGGGCACACGGTCATAAGGGTATCAAAGACTATATTTTTGGTGAAACCATTGAATCGGTGAGGCATAAATTAAGCATTCCGGTATTAATTGTAAACGTTTAATGCCCTAGAAATCACTACCTTTGTGGCCTTAAAAATCAAAATTGTAAACCATGGCACAAAAAATTAAAGTGGCTAATCCAGTTGTTGAATTGGATGGTGATGAGATGACACGTATCATCTGGAAATTTATCAAAGACAAATTAATTTTACCCTACCTAGAAATCGATATCAAGTATTACGATTTGGGTATGGAATATAGAGATGAAACCAACGACCAAGTAACGATTGATGCAGCTAATGCCATCAAACAATACGGTGTTGGTATTAAATGTGCTACCATTACTCCAGACGAGCAAAGAGTGGAAGAGTTTAAGTTAAAGCAAATGTGGAAGAGCCCGAACGGAACCATCCGTAATATTTTAGATGGTACCGTGTTTCGTGAGCCAATCGTTTGTAGCAATGTGCCACGTCTTGTTCCAAACTGGACAGCACCTATTTGTATTGGTCGTCACGCATTTGGTGATCAGTACCGTGCTACCGATTTTGTAACGAAGGGTAAAGGTAAATTAACCGTGAAGTTTGAAGGTGAAGATGGTACTGTTCAAGAATTTGAAGTGTTTAATTTTAAAGGAGATGGCGTTGCTATGGCCATGTATAATACCGACGAAAGTATTTTTGGTTTTGCGAGAGCTTGTTTTAACCAAGCGCTTGTTAAAAAATGGCCTTTATACTTATCAACTAAAAACACCATCCTTAAAAAATACGATGGTCGCTTTAAAGATATTTTTGAAGAAGTATACCAAAATGAGTTTAAAGCGAAGTACGCAGAAGCTGGCATCACTTACGAACACCGCTTAATTGATGACATGGTAGCGAGTGCTTTAAAGTGGAACGGTAATTTTGTATGGGCTTGTAAAAACTATGATGGTGATGTACAATCAGATACTGTAGCGCAAGGTTTTGGATCACTTGGTTTAATGACTTCTACACTTGTAACACCGGATGGTAAAGTGATGGAAGCTGAAGCAGCACACGGTACTGTTACGCGTCACTACAGAGAGCACCAAAAAGGTAAGCCTACTTCTACAAACCCTATTGCATCTATTTTTGCATGGACTAGAGGTTTAGAGTTTAGAGGTATGTTAGATAACAACCAAGAGCTTATTAAATTTTGCCATGCACTAGAGGCTGTTTGTGTTGAAACAGTAGAGAGTGGTAAAATGACCAAAGATTTAGCGGTTTGTATCCATGGCAATAAAGTAAATCATGGCGAACATTATTTATACACCGAAGAGTTTTTAGATGCACTTGATCAAAACTTGAAAGTGAAACTTGGATAATATCTAATTATACGAGCATGAAAAAAGACGTTGAATTTTCAACGTCTTTTTTTATTTTAAAAACCTTTTGATTTCTTTTTCTACATCGCGGGCTTTAATCGTTTCTCTTTTATCGTGTAGTTTTTTACCTTTTCCAAGTCCTATTTCTACTTTCACTAAATTTTTATCGGTAAAAAAAACGCGGAGCGGGATAATGGTGTATCCTTTTTCTTTTAATCGACCCTCAATTTTTTTTAATTCTTTTTTGTTGAGTAATAGTTTGCGGTCATGAACGGCGATATGGTTGTTGGCAGTACCGTGGGAGTATGAGGCAATAAAAAGTCCGCGTATCCAAAGCTCGCCATCATCAAATAAGCAAAAGGCATCGTTGAAACTTAATTTACCATCCCTAATCGATTTTACTTCGGTGCCTAGCAAAACAATACCAGCCACATATTTGTCTTCGATGTGGTAGTTAAAATACGCCTGCCGGTTGTTCATTTCGTTTGCCATGGGATATAATGTTACCCCTTAAACAACACCGCTAATTGAGCTAGTTTTTCTTTTAAATTTTTTCGCTCTACAATGAAGTCTAAAAAGCCGTGCTCCAATAAAAATTCACTTCTTTGGAATCCGGGTGGTAAGTCTTTTTTGATCGTTTCTTTAATAACCCTAGGTCCTGCAAAACCAATAAGCGCGCCTGGTTCAGCGATATTTAAATCACCAAGCATGCCAAAGCTTGCAGAGATACCACCAAAAGTAGGATCGGTAAGAAGGGAAATAAATGGTAAGCCAGCGTCCGATAGTTGAGAAAGTTTACCACTTGTTTTAGCAAGTTGCATTAAGCTATAAGCACTTTCCATCATACGGGCACCACCACTTTTACTGATCACTAAATAGGGGAGTTTGTGCTCGATGCAATAGTCTACTGCACGGCTAAATTTTTCGCCCATCACACTACCTAATGAGCCTCCAATAAATTCAAAATCCATACATGCAACTACGTAACCTTCGCCCACGAGTGTGCCGGTTGCTACGCGCATAGAATCTTTTAAATCTGTGGCCGCATGAATATCATCAAGTCTTTTTTGGTAGGGCTTTAAATCGGTAAAGCCAAGTGCATCTTTACTTTTGATATTGTCAAAAAGCTCAGTGTAATTGCCGTCATCAAATAAGATGTCAAAATATTCTTGACTACCAATGCGGTGGTGATGATTACAGCTACTGCACACATACAAGTTTTCTGCTAGCTCGTTGGTGGTTGAAATATGATTACACTCTGGACATTTGTTCCAAAGCCCTTCGGGTGTTTCTTTTTTATCTGCGGTTGAGGTTAAAATACCTTTGCGAATACGCTTAAACCAACGGGGTTTAGCATTTTCTTGCTCTTGCAATTCTTCGCCGGTTAAATTGGCCTCAAAATCTTCTTCTCGTTCTTTTTTCATAGGTGCAACCTTTAAATATGAAGTGAAATAGACTAAGCGTTTCTGTTAATACAGTTTAAATCTTCGAAGGCAAGTTCTAAGCGTTTGCTAAAACTTTCTTCGCCTTTACGTAACCAAACTCTTGGATCGTAATATTTTTTGTTTGGTTTGTCGGCACCTTCTGGATTACCTAATTGTGCTTGAAGGTAAGGTTCGTTTTTCTTGTAGAATTCGTTGATACCTTCCCAGAAAGCCCATTGTAAATCGGTGTCGATGTTCATTTTGATCGCACCATAACCAATGGCTTCTCTGATTTGATGCTGCGGAGATCCGCTACCACCATGGAATACAAAGTATACAGGTTTTTCTGCGGTGTTAAATTCTTTTTGAATATGGATTTGGCTATTGTGTAAAATGTCAGGACGAAGTTCTACGTTACCTGGGCTGTATACACCATGTACGTTACCAAAAGCAGCAGCAACTGTAAAGAGGTTGCCCACTTTGCTCAATTCTTTGTAAGCGTATGCAACGTGTTCTGGTTGTGTATACAATTTATCATTTTCAACACCACTATTGTCTACGCCATCTTCTTCACCACCGGTAACACCAAGTTCAATTTCGATGCTCATGCCAAGTGGCGCCATGCGTTTGTAAAACGAGGCAGAGGTTTCAATATTTTCTTCTAAAGATTCTTCAGATAAATCAAGCATATGTGAACTAAAAAGTGGTTGACCTTTTTCTTTGTGAAAGGCTTCACCAGCATCTAATAAACCACTAATCCATGGAAGCCATTTTTTAGAAGCATGATCGGTATGGAGTACCACAGGTACGCCATAATGTTTTGCTACATTATGAATATGTAAAGCGCCAGAAACAGCACCAGAAATATTGGCTTGTAACTGATCGTTTGGCATGCCTTTACCCGCAATAAATTGAGCACCACCATTTGAAAATTGAATGATAACAGGGGAGTTAACTTTTGCAGCCGTTTCGAGGGTTGCATTGATATTATTGGTGCCAATTGTATTTACGGCAGGAAGTGCAAATTGATTGTTTTTTGCGTCGTTGTATAGGTTTTCTAATTCTTCTCCAAATAAGACGCCAGCTCTGTACTTTTTCATGTGTATTAATTCTATAATGTTTCGTGTAATTATGAGGGTGCAAGATACTTTATTGCCCCCAAACACCTGTTAGCTTTTATGCACCAAGAAGCCGTAAAATGGGCTCCAATGGGGCATTATTTCGTAAGGCTTTGAATCACGTCGTACTTTGTAACGATATGGTAATCTCCCTTTTCGTCTTTGGCGATAACAGCACCGTTTTTTTGGTTGATTAATGTGCCCAGTTTTTCTACCGGAGTTAAAAAATCTACAAGCGGGTAGGGTTGTTCCATAACGCTTTGTACCGACTGATTTTTGATATCTGGGTTGGTAAATATTTGTTGGAAGAGACCATTTTCACTGAGGGATCCCACCATGTTATGTGCATCCATTACAGGGATATGTTCGATATCATATTTTTTCATGAGTGCAACGGCTTCTGCAATTAAATGATCTGGAGAAACGGTAATTAATTTTTGCCCAGCTCTACCGCTCACAATGTCTTTAAATGTTTTCACGTCTAAAAATCCGCGCTCCATCATCCACTCGTCGTTGTAGATTTTTCCTACATATCTACTGCCGTGGTCATGAAAAATACACACTACAACATCGGTAGGTTTTAATTCGTTTTTGAGTAATTGTAAACCTTGCAAACAACTACCTGCGCTATATCCACAAAAGAGTCCTTCTTCTTTGGCAATGCGGCGGGCCATAACAGCGCCGTCTTTATCTGTTACTTGTACAAATTTATCAATCACAGTCATGTCATAGTTTTGAGGCACAAAGTCTTCCCCAAAACCTTCTGAAATATACGGGTGCACTTCGTTCATGTCTATCTCACCCGTGTTGTAATATTTTGTAAGTAAAGAGCCGTATACATCAACCGCCCATATTTTTATGTTCGGATTTTTTTCTTTCAAATACATGGCTGTACCGGTAATGGTACCGCCAGTTCCGGCCGTACAAATTAGGTGTGTGATTTTGCCTTCTGTTTGTTCCCAAATTTCTGGACCTGTAGATTCGTAATGCGCTTGTCTGTTGGCCAAATTATCGTACTGATTCATGTACATCGAATTGGGTATTTCTTGACCAAGTCTTTTTGCAACACTATAATAACTGCGTGGATCTTCTGGTAAAACATTGGTAGGGCAAACGATTACTTCGGCGCCAACAGCTTTTAAAATATCTGCTTTTTCTTTGGACTGTTTGTCGGTGGTAACAAATATGCATTTGTATCCTTTAACGCATGCTGCAAGTGCAAGGCCCATACCGGTGTTGCCACTGGTGCCTTCAATAATGGTACCACCTGGTTTTAATTTTCCTTCGGCTTCTGCAACTTCTACCATTTTAAGCGCCATGCGGTCTTTGATAGAATTGCCCGGATTAAAATAATCGACTTTGGCAAGTATAGTACCTGGCCAGCTTTTGGTTATTTTATTGAGCTTGATAATAGGGGTGTTGCCAATGGTTTCTAATACATTATTCAGCCACATACAATGCTAACATTTGTTTGCTTACAAAGATAAAGGAAAGGAGTGGTTAATGAATAAGGGCTTATGCCGTAAAGTTTTCGGCAATTTTATTGCAAAAACCGGTTTCAAGCATTTGAACGGCAAGGGCTACGCTATTGTGAAACGCAGTAGCAGTGCTAATACCGTGGCTAATGATAACGGGTTTGGCAACGCCAAGTACCGGAAGGCCACCGTAGTTTTCGAAATGAAGGCGTTTAAAATACGCGTCTTCGCCATGGCCACGCTCAGCGGCAATGGTATGTAATGATTCGGCTAATTTAAGGGCGATATTTCCAGTGAATCCATCGCATACAGTAACATTTGCTTTGGGTGTTAAAATATCACGTCCTTCGATGTTGCCAATAAAATGTATTTGCTTGTTTTGTTGGAGTAGTGGGTAAGTGGCTTGTGCAAGTGCATTGCCTTTACCTTCTTCTTCACCAATATTTAAAAGTCCAACGGTAGGATTTTTAACGCCCATCATAATGCTAGCGTAGAGGCTTCCTAAAATAGCAAATTGATTGAGCTGTTCTGGTTTACAATCGGCGTTGAGTCCTACGTCTACTAAAATACCCGTAGAGCCATCCGATTTAGGCATGGTAGCACCAATGGTTGGACGTAAAACACCAGGGATCGCTTTGATGGTAAACATGGCGCCCACTAGCATAGCTCCGGTGTTGCCCGCACTCATAAACGCGTCAATTTTACCTTCAGCTAATAACTGAAAACCGATGGCAATAGAAGACTGTGGTTTTTCTTTGAGTGCTTTGGCTGGATGCTCGTTGTAGCCAATGATTTGTGGGGCATGTACTAAATGCAAATTAGGTGATGCAACCTGGTGTTCCTCTAGAAGAGGCTTTACCAAAACTTCATCACCTATGCAGTATAGGTTGACATTAGTATTGTGTATAGCTAAATAGGATTTTACGCCCTTAACCGCTTCGAGCGGTGCAAAGTCGCCACCCATCATGTCTATACCAATATTCATGCGCAATATTTTGAGTTCGTGAATTGAACTAAAAGTAAGGCTTAGTTTTGGAACTAGGCTTTAAGTGGTGCTTTTTCAGCTACTAACTTTCCTTTGTAGAACAATTTACCTTCACTAACGTGAGCGCGGTGACGCACGTGTGTTTCACCAGTTGTGCTGTCTTTACTTAAAGTAACTTCTTGCGCTACATAGTGTGTTCTTCTTTTTGCGCTACGTTGTTGCGAATGTCTGCGTTTAGGATTCGGCATATCTCGAAATTTTGAGTATTAATCTATGTTGTTTATTCTTTTATTTTCTTTTGTCTTTTTTATTTCCGTCTTTTCCCAAGTTTTTAAATTGGTCGAGACCTTTCCATACCGTGGTATGTGTATCTGCGGCTGCATCCCTTTTCATTTGCTCCAGCTTTTCTAACACGCTAGGGTTGCATCCTGTGGTTCCGTTTGGAAGGTCTTTGCATTTTTTTTGAAGTGGAATACTGAGGTTGATAAACTCAAAAATCCAATCACTTACATGCAGGTGGCTTTCTGTTCTGCTGATGTAAAAAACATCAGGATCTTCTTCCTGCTCGTTAAGGATATCTGGTTCATCTACAAGTTTAACTATGATTGTAAACTCGTCCCATAACTGCAAAGGAAGGTCGTCGCCACACCTATCACAAGAAGATTCCAATTGGCCATCAACGTCAAATTTGAGAAGCATAAAACCGTTGTTTTTTTCAAGGTTTAATTTGACAGTAGCGGCACAATTTTTAAAATCTTGTGCTCCATAAGGTACAAAGAACTCATCCTTAATTTGGTATTCAAACAAATGATTCCCCGGCTTCAATCCCACAAATGCTATCTCGTATTCCCGCCGCTGACTCATAACCGATTTTTAAGGGTTGGCAAAGTTAGGTCAAAATGACGGAAGTCCCAAAGGAAAATGGGATATTTGTAGACATGAAAAGATTTTTTATTTACTTGGCTTTGGCGCTTCTACTCATGGGCTTTGGCTATTTCCCGGCCCAGGTAGAGGGGTGGTATAGTAGCCAGTTATATCCGGTGCTGCTAACCCTGAGGCTTTGGCTAACGACCTGGGTACCCTTTAGTGTTGGAGATTTACTTTACATTATTGTATGTATATATTTGATTTACAAGTTAATAAAAGCTTTAATTGTAATTAAAAAGGAAGGTGTAAAAAGAGTGAACCTATGGCGCGCCAGCGCCATAATCCTACTTGTTTGGATATCATTTAAACTGTTATGGGGTCTTAATTATGACCGCTTGGGTGCGGGGCACCTGCTTCAAATTGAGCAAAAAGCGTATTCGGGCGCAGCGGTAACAAGCCTCGTAAACGAGCTTATTGATAGCCTTAATAGCACCAGAAAACAACTATCTGTGGCAAAAATACAAGTAGATACCCTTCCCGTGGGTAATCCAGCGCCTTATTTTAGATGGGCACAGGAGGCCTACCAAAGGGCAAAATCCAGCTATTCTTTTTTGCCGGATAAGGCCCCAAGGGTAAAAGCAACCCTTTTTAACCCGCTCGCAGATTATGTGGGGTTTACTGGATATTTTAACCCATTTACCGCAGAAGGTCAGGTTCGCACCGATATGCCCGGATTAGAGCTACCTTTTGTGGCCTGTCACGAAACGGCGCATATGCTGGGCTTTGCCAGCGAGTCGGAAGCAAACCTTATTGGCTATTTGGTGGCTACTAAAAGCAGTAACCCCTATGTGCGGTATAGTGCCTACAACGAAATTTTTACCTACGCACAGCGCGAACAGTTGAGTATTATGGCGCAGGAAAAAGATTCGGTAGGGTTTATGGGGGCGGTGGCGCAAAATAGAGCCCGCCTAGACACCCTGGTAAAGCAGGACCGTAAAGCCGTGCGCAGTTTTTTTAATAGGCACCGCAGCAGCGTGGCGCCCATCATGTCTGGAGTGTATGAACAGTATTTGTTTTTAAACAAGCAAAATGCAGGACTCAAAAGTTACGACGAAGTAATTGGCTGGCTCATCGATTTAATACAAAAGCAGCAAAAAAGTAAATTGATAACGAGATAAAAATATAAAATGAACAATACGCTAAAAGCAGTGCTCTCTATTTCTTTATGTTTTGTACTAGGATCTAGTGGAGGACTCATCACCATCAACGAAATACCAGGCTGGTATGCGGCACTACAAAAGCCAAGTTTTAATCCACCCAATTGGCTTTTTGGTCCGGTATGGACCGCCCTGTATATTATGATGGGGGTAGCTTTTTATTTGGTGTGGCGCACGCCGCCTTCGGCGGCGCGCAATAAAGCGCTCAGCGCTTTTTTGGTTCAGTTTGCACTGAACTGCGCCTGGACGCCAGTATTTTTTGCGCTACATCAACTTGGTGCAGCCCTTGTAGTGATAGTGCTAATGTGGCTCGCAATACTGCGCACGATTTTCCTGTTCGCTCCATTTTCAAAAACGGCGCCCTGGTTACTCGTCCCTTATATTAGTTGGGTAAGCTTTGCAACACTGTTAAATGCTGCGATTTGGTGGTTGAATTAAAAGAAAAAAGTGTCTTAAAACTTGTTCTTCCACATCATGCTCTCAATAGGCTTGTTGGGTTGACCTGAGTATTTAGCGTTAGACTTTTGGTTGTACTTCACTTCAATTTCGCCATCCACCGGGAAATAAATGAGTTGCCCAATAGGCATGCCCTTGTAGACACGCACGGGTTGCTTGCAAGAAATTTCTAGTGTCCAGTTACCACAAAATCCTACGTCACCTTTACCAGCTGTTGCGTGGATGTCTATACCTAAACGACCTGTAGAAGATTTGCCTTCTAGGAACGGAACGTGTGCATGTGTTTCTGTATATTCAAGTGTTACGCCTAAGTAAAATTTACTAGGTTCTAGCACAATGCCTTCGTCTGGAATTTCAAAATATTCGATGGTGTTGTGCTTTTTTGCGTCTAATACTTCATCTACATAAAGCGCCATGGTACTACCTAGGTGAACGTCATAACTGTTGCTACCTAAATCTGCTCTGTTATAAGGCTCAACCTTGATCGTTCCTTTCTCCATTTCTTCTAAAATACGCTTGTCTGTCAGAATCATTTTTGTTTTTATTTATGGTTGGAATGCAAATAAATCTTAAATCTGCAAACTAAACCGCTATTATTGTAAGATGCCACTCTTTTATCAACAAAATATTAACGACAGCACCCGCCTTGCTATTTGGGATTTGCAGGAAGAGGAAGCTTTTTTTGGTGGTTTTACAGAGATAGTGCACCCACAAAAAAGGCTACAACACCTTGGTGGACGCTATTTGCTGTCTTTTTTGTTTCCAAATTTTGATAAGGCGGCCATTACCATTGCGGCTTCTAAAAAGCCTTTTTTACCGGATGGCTCTTTTCAGTTTTCTATTTCCCATTGCACCCAGTTTGCCGCTGCTCTGGTAAGTAGCACCCAGCGGGTTGGCATCGATATAGAAACCATTACCGAAAGAGTGCACCGGATTAGGCACAAATTTTTACATGCATCGGAGCATGAAATGTTGGAAAAAAACGCTTCTGAAATACTTACGTTTACGGCTCAGCTTACCATTATTTGGTCTGCTAAGGAAGCCATTTTTAAATGGTGGGGAATAGGTAATATCGATTTTAGTGAGCAAATGATATTGGATCAAATGCCAGTAGCGCAAGACGGAATTTTGCCGGCAAGGTTTATAGAAAAAGATGGCACCGAGCATCCGCTCGAGTTACATTATAAAGTGCTTGATACCATTTGTTTGGTATGGGTGTGTAGCAAATAGTAATTCAAATATTTTTTTACTCAAGTAAAAGCGCATCATCATCGGTACTAGTGATGCTTAAATTTACAGCGTCGGCACCGGCAATACCTTCTACCGATCCTTTAATATGCGCTGCATTGAGTAATACTTTTTCGAGTTGTTTTTCGCGAGACTTCCAAAGTTTTTCCATCATGTCACGCTCTTTTTGAATACTGAGTTTCATGCTCATAAAGCCTTCTCTAATGGCTTTCCACTGCTCGCTAAATTCGGAGCTGGTTAAATAATCGTAGAGCATCACCATTTTATCGCCTTTGTTTTCCTGACTTTTTTTAGCTTCTGCAATTTTTAATAAAGCATTGCGCAGTAGGAGGGCCACACTTCTTACTTCGGTAAACGTACAAATGTAAACACCATCTTTTTCTCCAAAACGGTCCATGTCTTTAGGAAGTGTTTGGGTAACAATGATGGCGACATCGGCACCAAGTGTGCGCATGTCAGATTTTAGTTTTTCGATCCAATCGTTGGCAAAGTCTTTGGTACGCTTGCTTTCATAAATAATTTTACCCGACTCGCTACCAAATTGATTGCGCACTGTTTGAATACAATCAGCCCCTCTGACGCCTTTACCTACTTCTTCAATTTTATCAAAAGGGAATGTGGTTTGTAATAATTCTTCGAGCATTAACTCTTGCACTTCACCTTGTAGTTGCATGCTGCCTTGTTCTTGTTTACGGCGCATTTCTTCTACCAGTTTTTTCTGGTCTTCAATTTGCTTTTCTAGTTCTTTGGTGCGCATTGCAAACTGCTGCTCTTTCAGACTATTTTTTTCTGCTTCTTCTTTGGCTAGCTGTTCTTGTAATTTTTCTCGCTCTTCTATTAACTTTCTATGCAGCGTAATTTCTAATTCTGCCTCTTTTGTTTTAAGGTTCTGCTCTTTTTGTAAAAATTCTATTTCTTTGGCACGCGCTGCTTGTAGTTTTATTTCTGCGTCGGCAGCATTTTTTTGAAACTGCTGTAACTGCGCTTCATACTCCGATGCAATATTTTTTTTGAGATTATTTTCAAGTTCGGCGTGCATCTTCTTTTTCTCAGCCTCTATGAGCGCAGCCGTTTCAATTTCTTTTTGTCTTTGCCATTCCTTCATTTGTCCGCGCAGTTCATTTTGCACTTCTTCTCTAATAGAATCACCAGGTTCAAATGCGTGGTTGCACTTAGGACAATGAATTATGAAATCAGCCATTTTTGTATTTTTTTTTCAATGTACGAACGATCTATGAAACAAAAAACCCAGAACGGGTCTGGGTTTGTGCGGAAGAGGAGATTCGAACTCCCACGCCCGGTAAAAGGCGCTACCACCTCAAGGTAGTGCGTCTACCAATTTCGCCACCTCCGCAGGCTTTTTGGGGATGCAAATGTATAGTAAAAGCGCAAAATTTCGCGCTAAATTTTACAGTTGCAAGGGTATTTACATTCTTTCCGGAACAGGGATACCTAATACACCCATACCGGTTTTAAGGGTTTTGGCGGTTAGGGCAGCCAGTTGTAACCTAAGTATTTTCTTTTCTTCGGTTTCTGCATTTGTGATGGAATGCTCCGCGTACAATGCGTTAAATGTTTTGGCTAGGTTAAATATAAATATCGCCACTTTTGAAGGGTCAAATGCTGTTGCTGCGTCTTCAAGCATGCTCGTAAACTGCTCCAACTGAATGGTCACTTCTTTTTCGAGCGGCAACAGTGGGGTAGCAGTTCCTGAATATTCGGCTTTAGTGGTGCTTTCCGCCTTTCTTAAAATACTTTTAATCCTCGCGTGTGTGTACTGAATAAAAGGCCCGGTAAATCCATGAAAATCGATACTCTCTTCTGGATTAAAGATCATTTTCTTTTTAGGATCTACTCTTAGCAAGAAAAATTTAAGCGCACCAAGTCCAATGGTATGATAGAGCGTTTCTAATTCTGCTGCTGTAAAATCTTTAACCTTACCAAGCTCTTCTGTTTTTTGTTTGGCAATATCAATCATGGCGGCCACTAAATCATCTGCGTCTACAACGGTGCCTTCTCTACTTTTCATTTTGCCGGTAGGTAATTCGACCATGCCATAACTTAAATGATAAATACCATCGGCAGCAGGCAATGCCAGTTTTTGACAAATTAATTTAAGCACTTTAAAGTGATAATTTTGTTCGTCACCCACTACATAAATGCTTTGATCTGCGTTAAATTCTTTTTGCTTGGTTTGCGCAAGTCCAATGTCTTGAGTGATATACACAGATGTGCCATCTTTTCGTTGCACTAATTTTTCGTCAAGGCCATCGGTGGTTAAATCAATCCAAACACTACCGTCTTCTTTTTTATAAAATACATTTTTAGTAAGACCATATTCTACAAGGTCTTTACCAAGTAAGTAGGTTTCACTTTCGTAGTATGTTTTATCAAAATCGCTTCCAATACTTTTGTAGGTTACGTCAAATCCTTCGTATACCCATCCATTCATATTACGCCACAACTCAAGTACAGCAGGGTCTCCAGCTTCCCAGTCTAGTAGCATTTTTTGGGTTGCTTTCATAATGGGCGCTTCTTTTTCTGCAAGCTCAGTAGTCATACCTGAAGCAACTAATTCAGCAACTTCAGCCTTATACGCATCATTAAATTTTACATAATAATCGCCTACAAAATGATCGCCTTTTTTACCCGTCGAACTTGGCGTTGCGCCATTTGCAAAAAGTTGCCATGCAATCATGCTCTTACAAATATGAATACCTCTATCATTTACAATACAAGTTTTAACCACTTTATTACCCGCCGCTTCTAAAATAGCTGCAATGCTCCAACCTAAAAAGTTATTGCGTAAATGCCCAAGGTGCAGTGGTTTGTTAGTGTTAGGCGAAGAGTATTCTACCATCACTGTTTTTCCTGTAGGAGCAGTAGTTGTTTGACCAGCGGTTTCGTTATTTATAAACCCATGCCAAAAAGCATCTGAAATGGTAATATTTAAAAATCCTTTGATGGTATTATGTGCCGTAAATAAATGAGAGTGTGTATGTACTAAATGATTACCCAGCGCTTCGCCAAGTGCATCCGGAGATAGTTTTAATTCTTTTACAAAAGCAAATAATACAACGGTATAGTTGCCCTCAAATTCTGGTTTTGTGGCATTTACTAAAATGGCACTAGGAGGTACCGATACCTGGTATAAGCTAAAAAGGGCTTCTGACGCTGCTTTTTTGAGTTGATCTACAAGATGCATGAATATCTATTTGTTTGGCCGTTGCAAAAGTAATTAATTAAGGGCTACCTTCGTCCACTAGTATGCAAAAGCTGCACGAACATATCCGCGGAGGGATCTTACAGCTAGTAGATTTGTTTTATCCGCTTTTTAGGCGCATCATGCCCCATCAAACCTTTAGGTATGCGGCTTGTGGTGGCTTTAATACCGTATTGGATATCGGGTTGTTTTTTGTGAGCTACAATTATTTGTTTCATAAAGAGCCCCAGCATTTTGGCTGGCTCACCATTAGTCCACACATTGCATCGTTTTTATCGGCCTTTTTGGTAACGTTTCCCATCGGTTTTTACCTTAGCAGATACGTGGTTTTCCAAGAAACATCGGTAGCAAAAAAAGTGCAGTTGTTCCGCTATTTTATAGTGGTACTTGGCTGCCTTATTTTAAACTATATTTTTCTAAAACTCTTTGTTGAAGTGCTGGGTTGGTATCCCACGCCATCTAAATTAGCCACCACCGTTTTTGTGGTTGCCTTCAGTTATTTCATGCAAAAATACTTTACGTTTAAAGCGGTAGAGGCAGGGGTGGATTAAGGCGCTATCAAGGTTTTTGAACGTATTTAAAAATGCTCCCCGTTTTTTTAGTTTCCCCAAATGCATTTTTGTAATCTGGTCCGGTGTATTCAAAAACAATTTCTTTAGGGCTTGTTACTGCATTTAAATTGTGTGTAGGCATAGCAGTAAATGTTGCAGGAAAAACGCCCGTTAAAGAGTCTGTAATGGTAAAGCCGATGATGCTTTGTAAGCGCCAGCTAGCTGCCATGTTACCTAGTACTTCAAAATGATAGCGCCTTGTGCTGTCGATATTTGTGAGCCATATAAGCGGATACTCAAAATTATAAGGCCCCCAGTTTGTAATGCGCATTTCGGTTAATCCGCTGGGGAAATTTGTGAGTGGGATACTGGTTGCTTTTACTTTTTGTAAGCGTTTGTCTACGGCGTAATCTAGTCCTACTTCTTCGTTTTCTTTGGTCGAATCCATTTCATGAATACGTTCACCTAATTTGTAATACTGAGCAGCATTTATTTTAGTGTTGCCACTCAAATAAATACTATCGGTACCCAAAATGTCATACACCGTGCTATTATTTTCAAAACTATTGGTAGCGATATAATAATTTTTACTGTCTGTATTTTTTAATTGAGGATATTTCCAATCAGCAGGTTGTGTTGCGCGAGACCAAAGTTTAATACCTGTTTTATCTCCTTTAAAATTATTGAGCGCAATATTGATGTTTTGTCCATGCTCTATTGCAATGGCAATTCTGTTATCCGAAAAAATATTGTCTGTAATATCTGTTTCATAACTATACCCGCCCCATACACCATGGTCACAATTGGTAATGGTATTTTTCATAATCAGGTTACTACTAAACGTAACTTCTACGCCATTGGTAGGTGCATATGAAAAATCGTTTCCATAAATAAAATTATCGTTACAGCCGCCAAGGCCAGTATCCATAGTGGTTTGGCCAGCCCATAAAAAAAATCCATCGCCCGAGTGTGTAGCTGAATTAAAAGCAAAAATATTATGGTTGCACTGTTCAAACACCAGTATCGCAGCGCTGTCTTGCCCTCTTCTGTATTTTTTATAATGATATCCACGTACATTAAAATCTAGCTGATTGTGATTGATATTATTATACGAACTTTTATACAGCCCAATGCCAATACCGGAGTTAAACGAAAAATTATTATCGGTAACGAGCGCATCTGTGCAACTGGTAAGCATGAGTCCGCACTGCCCATTTGTAACGGTGTTGTTTGTAATGGTAGCGCCCTTACAATTTTTTATATAAATACCCGCACCATAGCGCATCCACTCATCATTTTCATTTTGGTGAAAACTCATCCAGTCGTCTTCATTTTCTTTTTCGAAATTACTTTTTAGGGTGTCTCTATAGTTGTAGCTAAGATCACAATTGTCGATGGTAAGGGCTTCCACACTATCTGCTTTAATGCCAATTTTATAGCCTTTAATTGTGGCGTTTTTGATGGTGATATGACTAGACCCTGGTTTAATTTCGATGGCAATACCAGTAAACTGGTTGGGCGTAAAAGAGGGGATATTTCCGGCTCCATCTAACACCACACCGGCTAAATCTAGCACAATGTTTTTGCCCTCTATAATAATGACGCCGCCCTGTTTTTGAATGCTATTGGTATCCTTTGTGGGTAGTGAATAATGACCGGGGGCTACTAAAATGGACTTTTTTATGTGCAAACCAACTGACGGAATGGTTGCTTTTTGGGCTTCAAGCCTGACATTTAGGGAAGTAGCCACTATAGCCAAGAGGAGTAAAACAAAGCTTCTCATGCTTAAAACTACCTATTTTGGCTAAAAAAGGCTGACATTTTTGCACTTTTTGGCTAGATGGCATAAAGATTGGGTATATACCCCTGATTATTAATCTGAAATTCAATTTATATGGGAAAAATAATAGGCATTGACCTCGGTACCACAAACAGTTGTGTAGCCGTAATGGAAGGTAATGAACCAGTAGTAATTGCAAATGATGAAGGTCGTAGAACAACGCCTTCGGTAGTTGCCTTTTTAAAAAATGGGGAGCGTAAAGTAGGAGATCCTGCTAAACGTCAAGCCATTACAAATCCTCAAAACACCATTACCAGCGTTAAGCGTTTTATGGGTCGTCGTTTTGATGAAGTAACCGAAGAAATTAGTCATTGGAGTTATAACGTTGCAAAAGGTGATAACAACACCGTTCGTGTTGCAATCGATGATCGTATGTATACACCACAGGAAATTTCTGCGATGGTGTTACAAAAAATGAAAAAAACTGCCGAAGATTATTTAGGCCAAGAAGTAACAGATGCTGTTATCACAGTACCTGCTTACTTTAACGATGCTCAGCGTCAGGCTACTAAAGAAGCGGGTGAAATTGCTGGCTTAAACGTTCGTCGTATAGTAAACGAACCTACTGCAGCAGCGCTTGCTTATGGCTTAGACAAAAAAAATGCAGAACAAAAAATTGCTGTTTTTGACTTAGGTGGTGGTACGTTTGACGTATCGGTACTTGATTTAGGTGATGGCGTATTTGAAGTAAAATCTACCAATGGTGATACGCACCTAGGTGGTGACGACTTTGATAAAGTAATCATGGACTTTTTAGCGGATGAATTTAAAAATCAAGAAGCCATTGATTTACGTAAAGATCCAATGGCACTTCAGCGTTTAAAAGAAGCTTCTGAAAAAGCTAAAATCGAATTGAGTGCTTCTGCCGAAACAGAAATTAACTTACCATACATCACAGCTGTTGATGGTGTGCCTAAGCACTTAGTGGTAAAATTAACGCGTTCTAAATTTGAAGCATTAGCAGACAATTTATTTACCCGTTGTTTGAAGCCTTGTGAAGCCGCATTAAAAGATGCTGGCTACAGCACTTCAGATATTGATGAAGTAATTTTAGTGGGTGGTTCTACTCGTATCCCTAAAGTACAAGAGATTGTAGAAAAATTCTTTGGTAAAAAACCAAACAGAGGTGTTAACCCAGATGAGGTTGTTGCACTAGGTGCGGCGATTCAGGGTGCGGTATTAACAGGTGAGGTAAAAGATGTATTGTTATTAGACGTTACGCCACTTGGCCTAGGTATTGAAACCATGGGTGGTGTGATGACAACGATGATTCCATCAAACACAACTATCCCTACTAAAAAAACAGAAGTTTATTCTACAGCGAGTGATAACCAACCGGGTGTTCAAATCCATGTACTACAAGGAGAGCGTCCAATGGCCAACCAAAACAAGAGCTTAGGTATCTTTAATTTAGATGGTATTCCTCCAGCACCAAGAGGTGTTCCTCAAATCGAAGTAACTTTTGATATCGATTCAAATGGTATCTTAAGCGTACACGCAAAAGACAAGGGCACTGGTAAAGAACAAAAAATTAGAATTGAAGCGGGTAGTGGTTTAAGCAAGGAAGAAATTGAAAAAATGAAAGCCGAAGCTAAAGCCAACGAAGCAACTGATAAAGAAGCACGTGAAAAAGTAGAAAAATTAAACCAAGCGGACAGTCTAATTTTCCAAACAGAAAAGCAGTTTAAAGAGTTTGGCGATAAAATTTCTGCCGATAAAAAAGAGCCAATCGAAGCAGCGCTTACTAAATTAAAAGAAGCGCATAAAAATCAGGACATCCCAGCAATTGATGCTGCTATGGCTGAAATGAATACTGCTTGGACGGCTGCTTCTGAAGAAATCTACAAAGCGCAACAAGCTGCTGGCCCAGAAGCTGGTGCTGCAGGTGCAGACACTGGTGGCGCACAACCACAAAATGACAATGTAGAAGACGCACAGTTTGAAGAAGTGAAATAGGTTTTACTTAGGATGAATAAAAAAAAGTCCCCTGTACTTTACAGGGGACTTTTTTATGTATAGAGTAATGTTATTTAATTATACGGTAGCACCAGCGTTTTAGTTTTCCTTCAAAATCAAAACCGGTAGTAGTTTTTGTGATGTCTTTGATGCTGCTAGCTTTAATTGCCCCTTCATCTAAAATAAACTTTGTAAAGTTGGTGCTAAAATAAAGTGTACCACCCGTTGTTGTTGCAGCAAGCACATCATTGATAAGTTCAACGTGGTCTCTTTGAATGTCTAAAAAGTCTTTCATGCGCTTACTATTGCTAAACGTAGGAGGGTCCATTACTATCAAATCAAAACTATTGGGTGTAAGCGTTTTCAAATACTGTTTAACGTCGGCGTGGATATAAAAATATTTGCTAGGGTCTTTTAATAGATTAATAGCCATATTGGTTTCGGCCCAACCTAAATACGTTTTGGATAAATCTACTGATGTTACAGTGGCTGCTTCACCAGCTGCCGCATACACCGAAAAAGATCCCGTGTAACAAAATAAATTAAGGAACCTTTTATCCTTTGCTTCTTTACGCACCATTTCACGCGTAATGCGGTGGTCTAAAAAAAGGCCCGTATCTAAATAGTCGGTTAGGTTTACCTGAAATTTTAAATCGTTTTCAAGCACGGTAAAAAACTCCTGCTTGGTATCTACTTTTTCGTACTGCTCATCTCTATGAGACATTTTTTTTCTTTCACGCTTGTAAATACTAGTTAGGGGTGTGCCCGTTACTTCACTAATAATTTCTAGTGAGGGTTGAAGCCATGCATCATGCTCTTCGTCGGTCATGCCATGCCTTCTTACATATTCCGACACGTATATTTTATTTTCGTAAGCTTCTATGCAAAAAGGAAATTCGGGAAGGTCATGCTCATAAATGCGGTAGCAGCCCACGCCGGTGCGCCTAGCAATTTTACTGCGGTGTTTAAACACTTTAGTAAGTCTGTTGCTAAACATTTCTAGCTTTTGGGCTAGCGGTAATCCTTGTTTTTTTTCTATTTCTTCTTCCATGGATTATTGTAAAGCCGCGAGAGCGTCTTTGATGCGCGCCCATGCTTTTTCAATATTTTGCATGCTGTTTGCAAAAGAGAAACGAACACAATTAGGTTCACCAAATGCATCACCCATAACACTTGAAACGTGCGCTGTATTTAATAAGTACATGCTAAAGTCTGCGGCGTTTTTAATGGTTTCACCGTTTGCAGACTTACCATAATAAGCACTTACATCCGGGAATACATAAAAGGCACCTTGAGGTTCAAAGCAAATAAAACCAGGCATTGCTTTTACAAGTTCTAAGGTTCTTGTTCTTCTGCGCGTAAACTCTTCTGTCATTTCTAAAGATGGTCTTAGATCACCAGTTAGCGCAGCTACTGCAGCTTTTTGTGTGATAGAACAAGTGCCACTTGTAAACTGACCTTGTAATTTTTCCATGGCTTTTGCAATAGTAGTGTTAGAAGCTGTGTAACCTAGTCTCCAACCTGTCATGGCAAAACCTTTACTCAGGCCATTGATAACAACAACGCGGTCTTTGATGTCAGCAAATTGAGCGATGCTCTCATGCTTGCCTTCAAAATTGATGTATTCGTAAATTTCGTCTGATAAAATAATAATGTTTGGATGCTTTTTAAATACTTCTACAAGTGCTGTTAATTCAGCTAAAGTATACACAGCACCAGAAGGATTACATGGCGATGAAAACATAAACACTTTTGTATTAGGTGTAATCGCTGCTTCTAGCTCGGCAGGTGTTGTTTTAAACTGGTTGGCAACGGTAGTTCTAATTTCAACTACTTTGCCACGCGCAATTTTTACAAGTTCCGAATACGTTACCCAGTATGGTGTAGGAATGACTACTTCATCACCTTCGTCTACTAAAGCTAAAATAGCGTTTGCTAAACTTTGCTTAGCACCGGTAGAAGTCACAATATTTTCTGGTAGGTAATCTAAATTGTTATCTCTTTTTAATTTGGTACAAACAGCTTCTCTCAAATCTGCAAAACCTGCAACAGGGGTGTAGTGACTCCAGTTGTCATTGATGGCTTTAATGGCTGCATCTTTAATATGCTGGGGTGTATCAAAATCAGGTTCTCCTAAACTAAGGTCAATTACGTCTATGCCTTTTGCTCTTAATTCGCGACCTAATTTGGCCATTTTCAGGGTTTCTGGTTCTGCGAAACGGTCAAGGAGTGTAGAAAGTTGCATGCTTATTTAATTAGATAGTTTTAAAAAATTGGTTCGATTGCGTGGCAAAGTTCGTGAATCTTGGCTTACCATGATGCCACCATAAGCAAGGGAGTGCTTAATGGGGATAAGTTGGCCTCTGTTTTAAAATCATCTTTTTTCCTAACTTTCGTTAGTTTTGTGACATTAACGAAAGTATGATGGCGGAGCATGATTTTATATCGGTATTTGATATGTTTAAAATTGGAGTGGGGCCTTCTAGTTCCCATACTTTAGGCCCTTGGCGTGCAGCGCTAGATGTGATGCAAAAGCTGGAGTCTTCCCAAAAAACGGATCAAATTGATACCATAACTGTTTTACTCTATGGTTCTCTGGCCAAAACAGGAAAAGGGCATGGAACAGATATTGCAGTGATGCTGGGTTTAATGGGATATGATCCTGAAACCATTGATGTTGGTATTATGGACGAACTCATTTCGAATTTATCGGTAAAGCATCAGCTAGCATTGAAAAGCCATTCATCTATCAATTTTAATCCGGCACAGCATATTCAGTTTTTAAAATCCGAATCACTACCGTATCATCCAAATGGGCTTACATTTTTAATAGCTTTAAAAGATGGAAATAAAATAGCCGAAACTTATTTTTCGGTAGGAGGTGGTTTTATTGTACAGGAAGGTAAAGCACTTGATCAAAAAGAAAATGTAGAAGTTCCATTTACGATAGGTCATGCCAATGATTTACTCCACTGGTGCATGAAAACGGGACTCACTATTCGTGATATTGTTTTTGAAAACGAGCTCACAAGGCATAGTGAATCTGAAATTAAAGAAGGGGTACTCAAAATTTGGTATGCCATGCGGGATTGTATGTACCGTGGTGTTCACCAAGGAGGGATGTTGCCTGGTGGCCTAGAAGTGAAACGGAGGGCAGCTTCTATGAATATGCGTTTGTTAAAAGATAACGTGTATGATGGGTACGACGCATGGACATCGCTGATACAAAAAGGCGGTAATGATTTTAGTTATATCCTAGATTTTGTAAGTGTGTTTGCACTTGCTGTCAATGAAGAAAACGCTTCATTTGGTAGAGTAGTAACTGCGCCTACCAATGGTGCTGCCGGTGTAATTCCTGCAGTACTTCAATATTATATTTGTTTTTGTGCGCATGGAAAATCTTCTAAAGAAATCGAAGAAAATATTATCACTTATTTATTAACTGCATCAGAAATAGGCAGCTTGTTTAAAAAAGGTGCTACCATTTCTGCCGCGATGGGTGGATGTCAAGCAGAAATCGGTGTTTCCTCTGCAATGGCTGCAGCAGGTTTAACTGCATTAATGGGAGGCTCGCAGCGTCAAGTATTGATGGCTTCTGAAATTGCGATGGAACATCATTTAGGACTTACTTGTGATCCTATTGGAGGCCTCGTTCAAATACCATGTATTGAGCGTAATACCATGGGTGCGGTAAAAGCAATTACGGCTTCACAACTTGCACTTCAGGGCACGCCCGATTTTGCCATTGTTAGTTTAGATAAAGTAATTCAAACCATGTGGGATACCGCACAAGACATGAATAGCAAATACAAAGAAACCGCCGATGGTGGACTTGCGGTGCATGTGCCCATTAGTTTGTCTGAGTGTTAAACGAGCTCTTCATCTGGAACCAACGCATAATTTTTTATCTCATTGTAAAGTGTACCACGCTCTATCGGTTCTCTTTTTACTTGTTTGATCAGTCTAACAAGTTCGGCAGTGCTCATAGTAGGCGTTTGTTCTTCACTACCAGCCATTGCATAAATTTTTGTAGAGTCGTCGATTGTGCCATCAATATCATTTACGCCAAACGATAAAGTGAGCTGCGCGTTTTGTCTACCAAGCATTGGCCAGTATGCTTTTAAATGCGCAAAATTATCCATGTATAGGCGAGACACTGCATACATGCGCATATCCTCAATAGTAGTGGATTCTGCTACATGGCTCATATCATTATCTTGGTTGCGAAACTTTAAAGGAATAAAAGTATTAAAGCCACCTGTTTGATCTTGCAGTTGACGTAGGCGTTCCATATGATCTATGCGGTGCCAGTATTTTTCGATATGGCCATATAATAATGTAGCGTTACTATGCATACCTAAATCGTGGGCTACTTTATGAATATGCAACCAGCCATCTGCGTCAACTTTGTCTTCGCAAATTTGCTTTCTAATTTCTGGATGAAAAATTTCGGCACCACCACCAGGTAATGAATCAAGACCTGCCGCGTGCGCAAGTTTCATGCCTTCCTCGGTAGTAACTTTTGCTTTTCTAAACATATAATCGAGCTCTACAGGTGTAAAGCCTTTGATATGTAAATCTGGACGGTGTGCTTTAATGGCTTGTAATAATTCAAGGAAAAAGTTGAGGTTCATTTTTGGATGAACGCCGCCTACAATATGTACTTCAGTAACTGGTTTGCCGTCGTAACTTTTTACAATATGCATCATTTGCTCGATGCTTAATTCCCAACCTTCTTCTCTGTTGGCATATAGTTTTGAATAGGAGCAAAATTTGCATGAGAATACACAAACATTGGTAGGCTCGATATGAAAATTTTTATTGAAATAGGTTTTATTACCGTGCTTTTGTTCGCGCACATAATTGGCAAGTGTACCGAGCCATGATAAAGAACCTTTTTCAAATAGCAAAACGCCATCATCAAAAGAAATACGTTCTTTATTGATTATTTTATTGGCTATTTGTTGGAGTTCTTTGTCTTTGGTTGCTTCTACTAAAGAAACAATGGCAGCTTTGTTGGTACCCATCTCGCAGTCATTTATTTAGGCTGCAAAGTTACAACAAGTTTGAGACTAACCCATTAAAATACCGGCAATACTAGCCGATAAATAAGACGCCAAAGTACCGCACAATAAGGCTTTTAAGCCTAGTTTGGCAAGATCGGCTCTGCGAGAAGGGGCAAGTTCACCAATACCACCAATTTGCATACCAACGCTGCTAAAGTTTGCAAATCCGCAAATAGCGATACTTACAATCAAGAGTCCTTTTTCTGATACGATTGGAACGGCTTTTGTGGTCAAATTGTTAAACGCAACAAACTCGTTGATGGTTAATTTTTGACCCAGTAGGGTAGCTGCATTAGCAACGTCTTGGCCAGGAACACCCATAGCCCAAGCCATTGGATAAAATATTTTGCTAAAAATAAAATCTAATGATAGACCCGGATAAATAAGCGCAAGTAAGTAGTTTAAAAAAGCAATTAAGGCAATAAATCCAATAAGCATGGCAATTACATTCACTGCAATTTTCATTCCATCGCTAGCTCCATGAGAAATAGCATCAATAATATTACTATAGGGGCTTTTTACTTCTAGTTTTACTTTTCCCATGGTTTCCGATTCTTCGGTTTCAGGGAATATAATTTTAGAAATAACAAGTGCACCTGGAGCTGCCATTAAACTTGCCGTTAACAAATACTCGGCTTTGGCACCCATATTAGCGTATACAATTAAAATACCGCCGGCAATACAAGCAAGGCTACCACTCATACTAGCGAGTAGCTCACTTTTGGTCATGCCATTTAAATACGGACGAATCATTACCTGCGCTTCTACCTGACCCACAAAGGCACTGGCAACGTTGCTTAATGCTTCGGCGCCACTTACACGCATGATAAAATTCATGGCTTTAGCAATAATCGATACAATAAATTGCATCACGCCAAAGTGGTATAATATGGCCACTAACACACACACCAATATTATGGTAGCAGTTACGCTAAAAGCAAATACAAATCCACCTTGTCCAAAGTCTTTAACACCATCTGGTGCGTTAACCATAACACCTCTGTAAACAAAAGCAACGCCTTCTCTGGCAAAACGTTCAATTTTTTCCATGCCGTGGCCTAGTTTTTGAAAAAACCAGGTAACGGGTGGAACTTTTAAAACAAGCACTGCAATGAGTACTTGTAGTAGCATGCCACTCACGACTAATCTATAATTGATCCTTCTTTTATTGTTTGAAAATAAAAAGGCAATGCCAAGAATTAGGATAATACCTAGAAGGCCGTGAAATTTGTCCATGCTATATGTTTAGGCTAAATTAAAGTGGTAAGATACAAGTCTTACATTAAAGATTGTATCTTTTTGTCAAGTACCGACTTAGGTACTGCGCCAATTTGTTTGTCTACGATTTGACCACCTTTGATAAATAAGATAGCAGGGATAGAAGTGATGCCGTAGTTAACACTCAAATTTGGGTTGTTGTCTACGTTAACTTTTCCAATATTCACTTTGCCATCATATTCTTTTGCTAATTCTTCGATAACGGGTCCGATAGCTCTGCAAGGTCCACACCATTCTGCCCAAAAATCCACTAAAGTTAATTTGTCGCTGTCTAATACGGTTGCCTGAAAGTTGGCATCTGTTAATTCTAAAGCCATAATTTTTTATTTAAAATTGTAAGTAAAGTTGAATATTTAAGAAGTGTCAAATTTAAATCCAAACCCTGCAACTGCCACATTGACTTTTCCACATTAGCCAACGAGTCCTACTTGCACCTCCACGTCTGGATTATCGAGTAAAAAGCCTGCCATTTCCTCATTCATTTGGAATCCTTTGTCAAAACTGTATAAACTTACCAACAAGTTTTCTTTGGGTTCCAAAACATTAAATCGAAGACTGGACTTACCCGGGTATTTTTTAACGTTGGTTTCAATGAACTCAACAAACTGCGGCGTAAGGGAAGCGGCATGAATATTGATGTCTAAACTTCTAGTTAAATTTTGTTTTACGGTCTCTAGTAAGTTGATAGAACTTACCTTAAAATCAAATTCGTTGGGGCGGTTGTATCGAGGTCTAAAAAATCCGTTGAGTAAAACGTTTTGCCCCTTGTCTAAATAATTTTGAAACTTGATATAGTCTTCACTCCATAAAACAAATTCGGTTTTACCACTAAAATCTTCGATGGCAAAAGAACCAAAGTTTTTACCCGTTTTAGTAACGCGGTGTTGCACGTCAATAATAAGTCCGGCCACTTTAATCGCACGACCAGGGTTGGGTTGTAAATGAAGCGTTTCTTTTATTTCATTAAAGTCTGCAATATTGGTAATGCCATAATAGCGCAGTTCAAATTTGAAATGATCAAGTGGATGACCGCTCATAAACATACCCGTTACATCTTTTTCATGTTCCAGTAATTCGGTGAGGGTCCAAGGTTCTGTTTTAGTAAGCTTTGGAACAGGTACTTGCATGGCAGAAGAAAGGTCGCCAAAGAGGGTATTGGTAGATCCTGCACTTAAGCTTTGTAAGGCTTGTCCGTAATTGATAATTTTTTCGAGGCCTGAAACGCGCTCACCATCTGGTATTTTAAAATACTGTGCTCTATGAAATTCGGTGAAGCAGTCAAATGCGCCAGAGTAGGCTAAACTTTCTAAAGATTTTTTATTGACAGATCTGCTAATCACTCTTTTGATAAAATCAAAAATGCTTGCAAAAGAACCCCCTTTTTCTCTTTCCGTAATAATGGTTTCAATGGCAGCTTCGCCCACACCTTTTAATCCACCCAGTCCAAATCTAATTTCACCTTTTTGGTTAACGGCAAAACCGTTGAGTGATTCATTGATATCTGGCCCCAGTACTTTAATGCCCATGCGTTTACACTCTTCCATAAAGAAGGTGATTTTTTCGATACTACCCGCGTTGTTTAATACCGCCGACATATATTCGCCAGGGTAGTGGGCTTTTAAATAGGCAGTTTGATAGGCAACAAACGCATAACAAGTAGAGTGGGATTTGTTAAATGCGTATTGTGCAAACGCTTCCCAGTCTGTCCAAATTTTTTCGAGTATTTGTGCGTCATGACCTTTGCTGGTGGCACCCTCAACAAACTGTGCTTTCATTTTATCCAGCACCGATTTTTGTTTTTTACCCATCGCTTTACGCAGTACATCGGCGTCGCCTTTTGTAAAGCCGCCAATTTTTTGACTGAGTAGCATTACCTGTTCTTGATAAACAGTAATACCATAGGTTTCAGCCAAAATTTCTTTCATTTCATCGAGGTCATAACTGATGGCTTCGCGTCCATGTTTACGGTCAATGAAATTGGGGATGTATGCAATAGGCCCAGGTCTATACAGGGCGTTCATGGCAATTAAGTCGTCAAATTTATCGGGCTTTAATTCGCGTAAATATTTTTGCATGCCCACACTTTCAAACTGGAATGTGGCATTGGTTTCTCCTTGTTGGTAAAGCTTAAATGTTTTTTCGTCGTCTAATGGAATGGTATCTAAATCAATAACAACGCCATGATTTTGTTTGATAAGCGCAAGCGCCATTTTTAAAATGGAAAGGGTTTTAAGCCCTAAGAAGTCCATTTTAATAACACCAGCTTCTTCAATTACACTCCCTTCGATTTGTGTAACCCACAAATCAGAATCTTTTGCGGTTGCTACCGGAATTAAAGAGGTTAAATCCTGTGGTGCAATGATAATACCGGCTGCGTGGATACCCGTATTTCGTACGGAGCCTTCAAGTCTCTCTGCTTCTTTTAAAACCTGTGCACGAATATCATTCCCTCTATATATTTCTCGAAGCTTTTTGACATTGTCGATGTCTTCTTGTTGATAGCCTTCTTTTTCTTCTAAAGATTTTGCACCTTCTTTGATGGTGATAGGAGCGTGCAGTACACGGCCTAGTTCGGTACCTGGTTTATCGGGTACTAATTTTGCAAGTACGTTGCTTTCGGTAAGTGGTAAATCAAGAACGCGCGCTACGTCTTTGATACTCATTTTTGCAGCCATGGTACCGTAGGTAATAATTTGTGCTACCTGATTTTTGCCGTATTTATCAACTACATAATCGATCACTTTTTGTCGACCTTCATCGTCAAAATCCGTATCGATATCGGGCATGCTCTTACGGTCTGGATTTAAGAAACGCTCAAATAGTAAGTTGTACTTGATAGGGTCAATGTTGGTTATGCCAATGCAATAGGCTACCACAGAGCCAGCCGCAGATCCACGGCCTGGTCCCACAAAAACGCCCATTTCACGACCCGCTTTAATAAAGTCGCTTACAATTAAGAAGTAACCCGCAAAGCCCATGGTTTTAATGGTAAATAATTCAAAGTCTAAACGCTCTTGAATTTCTGGAGTTACATCATTGTAGCGCATTTTAGCACCCTCACGTGTAATGTGTTGAAGGTACTCCCACTGGTTTAAGTTGGCATCTTTGTGTATCTGAAACTCTTTTGGAATAGGAAAGGCCGGAAGTAGAATATCCTTTTTTAAATTGAGGACTTCTACACGGTCAACAATCATGTTGGTATTATCGAGTGATGCTGGGATATCGCTAAAAAGCTTACCCATTTCCTCCTGCGTTTTAAAATAAAACTGATCGTTGGGAAATTTAAAACGTCTATTTTTTATTTGCGTATCATCATTTACAAAGTCGTCAAAACCAGGCGTGCTTTGCTTTTCGCCGGTATTGATACAAAGTAAAATATCGTGTGCGTTGGCGTCGTCCTGATCTACATAGTGGCTGTCATTGGTAGCAATAACAGGTACATTGTATTTTTTTGAGAACTGCAATAAAGTGTTATTGATTACTTCCTGCTCCTTAATATTGTGGCGCTGAATTTCAATAAAATAATCTTCTCCAAATAAATCTAGCCACCACTTAAATTCTTTCTCTGCTTTTTCGGGGCCTTCATTTAAAATGGCTTGTGGGACGTATGCACCAATACAGCAAGTAGTGGCAATAATGCCCTCGTGGTACTGTTCAATTAATTTTTTATCGATACGGGGGTACTTGCTATACATTCCTTCAATAAATCCTAGCGATGTAAGCTTTACTAAATTCTCGTATCCCTTTTTATTTTTTGCGAGTAAAACCTGGTGGTATCTTTTGTCTTTAACTTCTTTGGTAAATGTTTTTATGTGCATGTCTTCTACCACATAAAATTCGCAACCCACTACCGGTTTAACAATGGGCTCTAAAATGTCTTTACCAAATTCGTCTTTACCAACAATCTTTGTTTTTTTCCATGCCTGACTTACAAATTCAAAAGCGCCAAACATATTTCCATGATCCGTAATGGCAAGTGCCGGCATATTATTTTCAATGGCTTTATCGTATAATCTTTCTACCGAAGCCGCCCCGTCTAACAGTGAATATTGGGTATGAACGTGTAAGTGTGAAAAAGTTGGCATGGCCCAAATATCCTGACTCAAACGCAACCTTTTGGGGTGCAGTTATCCACAATTGTAGGGGAGTTGAACAGATTGTTAAAAAGTTATGCGCAAGGGCCCATTTTACTGGTTTTTAGGCCTATACTTGTTACATATTTATGCGTATTAAAGTATATATATTTTCTATTTTAGGTCTTTTGATGCTTTCGGGCTGTAAATCCCTGGGTAAGCTCACTTCCAAAGACCAGTCCAGTGGTACTAAAGTGCAGGGGAGTAGCTCCTCTATGCCACGTGGTTTTTTGGATAATTTAGCCGTTTTACCCGGAGAAGTAAAGCTTGCGGGTGTAACAGTTGCGGCGCCACCTGTGGCGCCGGCAAATACCAAAACACTGTCTTATGACGCCGCGCTTACGCTCCCCAATAAATATGCAAACTTATTAGGCGTTGCGCCCACCGAATTAACCAATACGCTTCTTTTAAGCCAAATGGAAAAATGGTATGGTACTCAGTATTGTTTTGGAGGTAGTACCGATTCCTGTATCGATTGTTCTTCTTTTACGCAAGTGATACTGCGTGATGTATACAATGTAAAAATTCCAAGAAATTCGCAACAGCAATTTGATGCTTCCACAAAAATAGAAGTAGAAAATTTAAAAGAAGGCGACCTCGTATTTTTTAATACTGTTTCTGCGTCTATGATTATCACACACGTGGGTGTATATGTATGTAACAATAAATTTGTACACGCATCCACCTCCAAAGGTGTTACCATTAATGATTTGTCAGAAAAATATTTTGCAAAAGCCTTTAGAGGGGCTGGCAGGTTTATAAACCCGTAAGGGTCCTCTGCAACCATATAGTGCCCGCCTCAGTTAACATCGCATTTTCATTTTGGTCGGTGGCCCCAATACCCGCCTGTGTTACAATAGTACTACCCACGTTTATGGTTTGCTGTAATCTTTTGAGCGAAATATCTTCTATAACACTTGCTCCGCCAAATTCGTCAGATGCTACGATGCAATCGCGCACGTCTAAAAATTCATTGTCAACACCCTCTTCTAATAAAAAATGGTGCAAAAGGGCGGAGCCAAGAACGGCGCCGGTACACACAATTTGATCTTTATAATAAAGAAAAGAGCGAACGGGCTTGTCGTGTAGCAGCCACTCAATTTCTGTAAATAAATCACCTAATCGCGAAATGCAAGCCGTTTTTTGAGCCACCAAAATGCCATCAACGAGCGCAAATACGTTCTTTTTTACTGCCTCAAATAATTGTAAGGCAATGTCTTTGTTGCCATCAAAAAAAGCGCTGGATACCTCCGATAATGCGGACGCCACAAGGGCAGGGGTTTCTACTAAAAAGCAGGTGCCGCTCAATTGGAGCGCTGCGCCGCTGTTAATAGCAGTGTTTGCATCTCGATAGGCTTCAGCAATTTTTAAAAATGCTTCTTTAGACTGTTCTTGTTGAGCAGGGATCGATTGTAATTGCATAAGCGCTAATTGGTGTGCAAAGGTACAATAACTTGCGCTTAAGCACTATCTTTACTTAACTTAAAGCGTTGTTATGTTGGACCCCATTATTAAAGTAGAAAACCTCACTAAAAAATACGGCGATTTCGAAGCCGTTAAAGGGCTCAGTTTTGAAGTGTATCCTGGTGAAATATTTGGTCTATTAGGGCCTAATGGCGCCGGAAAATCTACCACACTTGAAATTATTGAAACCCTAAGAGAAAAAACCAGCGGTCAAGTAATCGTAAACGGTATTGATATTGAAAAAGATCCTGCAGCCGTTAAAAAAATCATTGGAGTTCAATTACAAACAGCGGGTTTTTATCCTGGGCTTAATTTAATAGAGTTACTAGATTTATTTGCCGGGCTATACAATGAGGAAATTGATCCCATGGCAATACTTGATAGTGTGAACCTTAGAGATAAGGCAAAAGCAAAATTTAAAGAATTGAGTGGTGGGCAAAAACAACGTTTTTCAATTGCAACTACTTTAATCAATAAGCCAATTTTAATTTTTTTAGACGAGCCTACAACAGGACTAGATCCCCAGGCGCGCAGAAATTTGTGGGATCTCATCAGATCTATTAGAGATAGTGGCACAACGGTGGTAATTACCACGCATTATATGGATGAAGCCGAAATACTTTGTGATAGGGTAGCCATTGTTGATAGTGGAAAGCTTATTGCTATTAACGCCCCCGATCAATTGATTGATGATCTAGTAGCGAGTGGTTTTGAAAAACCTAAAGAAGTAAAACAGGCCAATTTAGAAGATGTGTTTATACATTTAACAGGACACGCATTAAGAGATGCATAAATAAAACAGTATGGAAAAAGATCCACGATATCCAATAGGAAAATATGAAGCGCAACCTTTTTCGCAGGCACAAAAGAAAATATGGCTTGCAGATATTCAGTTTTTACCAAATGAACTAGAACAGTCTATCGAAAATTTAGACGAAGCACAGTTACATACTCCTTACAGAGATGGTGGTTGGACCGTGCATCAACTTGTGCACCATATGGCAGATAGTCATATGAATTCATTTATTAGGTTTAAACTTGCATTAACAGAAGATAACCCAACCATTAAGCCTTACGAAGAAAATGCTTGGTCTGAAACAGCCGATGTTTTAAAAGAGCCCATCAATGTTTCTATTACCTTACTTTATGCACTGCATAAACGCTGGTTAACACTTCTTCAAAATATGTCGGATGCAGACTTTGAAAAAACATTGTTTAATCCACAACGTAGAGGTCAACTAACACTATGGGACATGCTAGGAATTTATGCATGGCATGGTAAACATCATGTAGCGCATATTAAAACATTAAGAGAAAATAAAGGCTGGTAATATTTATACATTGGCAATGAGAGCGCAGCGCTGGAAAAAAATTTCTTCTAAAAAAGTATTTGAAGACAAGTGGTTTAAAGCTAGGGCCGATGCTTGTCAGTTTCCGGATGGAAGAATTATTGATCCATATTACGTGGTTGAACTTCCTGATTGGGCCAATGCTGTTGTAGTGACGCCTAACAATGAAATTGTTTTAGTAAAACAATACCGTTACCCTGTAGATGCGGTAACGCTAGAACTCCCAGGTGGTGTTATTAATGATGGCGAAGACCCTGCGGTAGCAGCACTTAGAGAAACCATCGAAGAAACGGGGTATACATCGGAAAGTATACAATTTATTTGTAAGCTTGCTCCAAATCCAGCCATCAATGACAACACTGCATATTTTTATTTAATTGAAAATGCAGTGCCTACTAAACATATCAATCCAGATTTTTACGAAGACATTGAAGTAGTGTTGTATAGTAAAAAGGATTTTATTGAATTACTCCAGCAAAATAAAATCATGCATGGTGTTCAGTTAGGCCCCATATATGAAGCCCTTATTCAACTCGGTTGGCTACAATTCGCTTGATGGTATAATGCCCTCAATTTCTCCCACTAAAAAAACGCTTCCGCATACCACTATTAAATCATTTGGCTGTGCCTGTTTTTTAGCGGCGGCAATGGCTTCATTTACATGTAAATAAGTATTACCCATTAAGCCATACGTGCCCGCTTTTTCTTGCAGTTCATGCGCATCAATGGCCCTTTCAATTTGTGCCTTTGTAAAATAATAGGTAGCGTGTGCTGGTAATAAAGCAAGCACACTATCAATGTCTTTGTCTTTTACCATACCAAAAACAAGGTGTAATTGGTTGTAATGTAGAAGCGCTATTTGTGCAAGCAGTGTTTGAATGCCTGCCACATTGTGCGCTACGTCAACAACAGTAGTAGGGTTATTTCCCATCACTTGCCACCTGCCATACAAGCCTGTATTAATTTTTACTTTACTCAGACCCGATACAATATTTTCATGCGTTATTTTCCAACCTTTTGTTTGTAAAATATCAATAGCAGTTAATACGCCTAAAACATTTTTTGCTTGGTAGCTTCCATTTAAATCAAGTGAATAAGTATTGGTTGCCCCAGTTACATTATTTATAAGATCTACTTGTAAAGATTCGTGTGCATATTTTGCATTCTGTATGCTATATACACCGGGTGCATAACTGATACTTGTATGGCTTGCCGCAGCATCAAAAACGGGCCTAGTTTCTGCGGTGTATTCACTAATAACACAAGGGATATCTTTTTTAATGATACCTGCTTTTTCGCCAGCAATTTCAGGTATGGTGTTTCCTAAAAACTGTGTATGATCAAGTCCAATATTGGTTATAACAGAAACTTCAGGTGTGATAATATTAGTGCTGTCTAAGCGTCCGCCAAGGCCCACTTCAATAACAGCTATGTCTACTTTTTGCTCCGCAAAATAACTAAATGCCATGGCAACTGTTATTTCAAAAAACGAAGGCTGAATAGCCTCAATAAGTGGCTTTATTTTTTCTGTAAAATCAACAACAAATTCTTTGGAACAATAGATTCCATCAATTTTAATTCTTTCTCTAAAATCTACTAAGTGGGGTGATGTATAAAGCCCCGTTTTATATCCAGCAGTTTGAAGTATAGAAGCTAGCATATGACTGGTTGAACCCTTGCCATTGGTGCCTGCAATATGGATGGATTTAAATTGATGTTGCGGATTTCCAAGTGCCTCACAAAGCTTTATGGTATTGGTTAAATCAGCTTTGTAAGCAGCTGCTCCAACACGACTAAACATAGGAAGTTGTGTAAATAAATACTCTAGTGTTTGTTCGTAATTCATTTACTCGTGAATCTTAAAACTAAAAACAATCGTTCCTTTTTGTTCGGGATCAGTGCCTGCATTTAAGCGTAGCATTTTTGCTTTTTTGATGGCAATATTTCGGATACTAGCGTTTGTAGTAGTTGTTCCTCGGGGGTTTACAGTAGCACTTATAACTTGTCCATTGTCATTCACCACAATATCTACCGCTACTTTTGCATTTTCATTAAAATCATCTTCAAAACTTGGAAGCTTTGCAATGCGTCTACCATCCAGTCCACTTCTAATGCTAACGCCTCCGCCTGCACCTGCAGGTCCGCCTGTGCCATTGCCACCATTACCGGTATAACTATCTGAATTAGGATTTCCATTTGTTTTTCCTTGATCGCCCTTTCCGCCCGCAATACCCTGATCCGTTTTCCCATTGTAACTATCGGCGTTATTACCACTTGTAGTAGTACTAGATCCACCACCAAATACAGCTTTAGGTTTTGGTGGAGTAGGAACAGGAGGTGTTGTAACCGCTTCTTTTTTTACCGTTTTTGTAGCAACGGCTGCTGCCTCATTTGTTTCATTGGCATCGGTTTGAATGGGTTTACTTGCTTCAACCTGAGCCGGAGGCGTTGTTTTTGAATTGTCTGTTTCAGTGGCCGCTTCACCGGGAACTTGAGGTGGTTCGGTTCCCAAGCCAGTTTCTGAATTACCTAAATTAACTTCAATGCCTTCGCCAAAAGTTGGTGTTGGAATTTGAGGCAGTTCCCAAGTTAAAAAAAAGAAAATGCAAAAAAGTAACAAACAAATAACGGCTGTTATAAGTCCTGCTTTAATGTTTTTTTCTTTTTCAAACCCAATGGTCATATAAATAGGTATTATATTATGCTTATAAAGCTACGGGTAAAGGTGTCAATTCAATTGAATGTTGAAAATTAACGCTTATTGGGGGGAGTAATCCACCTTCATGGCCTAAAAAAAAGTTAAGAACCCTTATTTGAAAAACACGTCGTAGCCAAATCTTAAAATAGTCGCACAAATAACGAGTAAAAAGAAGACGCGGATAAATTGATTGCCCTTTGCAATGGCTAGTTTAGCGCCTAATAGCCCCCCAAACGCGTTGCAAATTGCCATGGGTATGGCAACGCCCCAAATAATGGTTCCCTTTATAAAAAAGAGTACAATAGATCCAAAATTGGTGGACAAATTCACCATTTTAGCATGCGCGCTGGCTTGTAAGAAATCATACCCGAGTAAAGCAATAAAACCGAGTACTAAAAAACTCCCAGTGCCTGGTCCAATAAATCCATCGTAAAAGCCTACAGTAGCGCTTAATAACAAACTTCGCAAAAGATGCGCATTGCTAGATAATTTTTTTGATTGCGATTGCCCAAAACCTTTTTTGGTATAAGTGTATATCGCCACAACAATGAGAACACAAAATAAAATAGGTTTCATGTGCGTGTTACCCATTTTACTTAATAGCTCAGAGCCTAAAAATGCAAATGAAAAGGCAACGGTGCACATGAGGGTCATTTGTTTCCAATCAATTTTTACTTTTTTGACATACTGTTTAGCTGCAAAAAAAGTACCACTAAATGCAGGGATTTTTAAAGATCCAATTACAGTAGCTACTGGTAAATTAGGCATTAATACAAGTGCAGTAGGCGTTTGAATAAGCCCGCCACCTCCCACAATGGCATCAACAAAACCTGCCCCAAATGCAGCGGTACACAAGAAGAGTAAAGTAATCGAATCTATTTGATCAAACATGCTGCGACTGTTTTTTGTGTTGACCTGAATTGGCCAGGATCAGTCCAAAAATAACAATACCCGCACTAATCATATGAATTTTTTGGAATGGCTCATGTAAAAATAAAACGGCTTCGATGGTGCTAATAATGGGGATGAGGTTACCAAATAAAACAGTGCTACCTGCACCAATTCTTTTAATGGCGGCGTTCCAGCATAAAAAAGAAACCACCGAGGTTCCTGCACCCAAATAAATCAGTGATAGTACAAGTGAATTGTTCCAAACAATAGGAGCTGCGCTTACTTGTTCAATTAAAAAACCAGGTAAAATTAACAAGCTGCCCAGTCCAAAAATAGCCAATAAAAAAGTTGTTGCAGAAATGGTAGCTGGTTTTTTTCTTACCAGTACATTGTACACTGCAAATGCAATGGCACCAGTTAGTGCCCACAAATCACCAATCGAAAAAGTAAAAGACATAAGTGTTTCTAAGCTGCCTTTAGAAATCAGTAACAAAACCCCAGATAAACAAACCAGCATGCCGGTGAGTCTGAATGCATTGATGCGTTCGCCAATAAAAATAATGGCAAAAGTTGTAGCAAAAATGGGTGAGGAAGTAGTGCTTATAAGCGCCATATTAATAGCGGTGGTATAGTGCCCCGATATGTATAGGCATGTATTAAATATGGCAATACCTGAAAGTGATACCCAAAATAAATAAGGACCGTGTTTTTTTAAAATATGCCACTCTTTTTTAAAGGCCGTAAATGCAATGGGAAGCATTAATACTGTCGCCAACGACCATCTAAAAAAGGCTAGGGTAATAGGAGGTATTTGCTGGTTCACGCCTCTGGCAATAACAAAATTACCAGCCCAAATAATGGCTGCTACAGTAGCTAGTAGTATGCCTATGTATCTATTATTACGGGCGTCCACCGGCAAAATCCATTTCGTAATTGCCTTTAATACGTTCTATTGGCGGATTGAAATACCCAAATTTTACTTTTGGAAATTCTTCAGCAATAAGGCTCATGAGTTGTTTAACCCCAAGCATTTCGCCGGTTTCGTTGACACCAATTTTGCCCATGTACCAGTCTGGATCGATATTAAAATTACGCCACTGAATCATGGTTAAGTCGGTATCAATAATAAGTTTGCGAAGCGCTTCATATTCTTCCACGCTATCTGTCATGCCCGGAAAAACAAAATAATTAATACTTGCCCATCCGCCATAACTGCGCATTACTTTTAAACTCTCAATGATATCTTCAAACTGATAATTATTGGGTCTATAATAAGGCTCATAAATATGTTTACGTGCAGAGTTGGTACTTACCCGAATACTATTTAAACCCACTTCACATAAGGCTTTTACGGCATCTGGTTTGGAGCCATTGGTATTGATATTGATACTGCCTTTGTTTGTGTGTTTTCTAATTTCAATGATTGATTCTCTGATCGTTTCCCACATAAGAAGTGGCTCACCTTCACAACCTTGTCCAAAACTAATGAGTGGGAAAGGCGCATTGTTTAAATGCGGCACCGTAAATTCTACAATTTCTTCGGCGGTAGGTTTAAAGGTTAAACGGTCTTGTGTAGAAACAATGGTTTCATCGGAGGGTTGAAAAGAAATACATCCAATACAATTGGCATTGCATGCTGGAGAAGTAGGCACTGGACATTCCCATCTAGACAATGAAAAATTTCTAGCAGCAGGACAGTTGTATGTCATGCAGCAGTTTTCCATCAAATGTTTTACAAGTCTATTGTGCGGATAGTTCGCTAATAATGTTTCAGTACCAGAAGCTATTTTTTCATCATCATAACCCGCACACTCTTGTCTAATATCTTGTTCAATTCTTACAGCGGGCACATAGGTTTTATTATCTAGCCAACCTGCTGCTGTGTAGCAAAACAAGGGTAGTGTAGGAGCTTCCGCTTCTGTTTCGTAAGCGGCAATATATAAACCGGTATGTGCCGGAGGTATAAATGCTGCAACAGCCCAACCTTTATCGCATAAACGCATTTCACCTGTTTCAACATCTAGACCAATGCCGCGTCTACCCGGTAATTCATACAAATTGCCCCCTTCAGGAAGTTCAATCCAATCGGCAGGATCTATGGGCATGGCATCCCAACCGGCACGGCCTACCACATACAAACTTGTGTCTTCGTATATATTTCCTTCGCCATCTGAATATAATATGTAGGGTGACTGTTGTAGTGGCATGTTATTTGTTTAAGCGTTCTTGACAAAATACATTAAAAGCTGCTTCATCTTCTTTCGTTACAGCAGATTCTATTTGTTTTTGAAACAAGGTATTGTTTTTATAATCTAATGTAAGGAGTCCGTCTTTTAAAACAATGTTTTCAAAAGCGTCCCAGCTATGTCTCTTTTTTGGAAAGCTATTGATGACAACTTCATCATTATCAAAAGCAATTTCTTCTGGAAATTTAACTTGTTTTTCTATCACTGCGGCAGCTACATAAACAAATGCGAGCCATGAGATATAAGGTTGAATAAAAATGCCCCATGCACCCAGTAGTAGAGCTATTCTATATAATGCGGTTCTTCCTTTTTTTTCTTTCAATATGGTAAACGCTGTCCATGCAATCATGGAAAGTATAATGGTAATATAAATAATTGTTTGCTGGTAGCCGTGTAAGATAACCTGCACTGATAGTAAAAGCGTAGCAAGTGCAATCATTAGAATACTTACCCAATTAATAAAAACAAAAGAGCGTTTCTTTAGTACAATAATAAAGTCGTAAACTTTTCCTGCCATCTTAGCTATTTGAAGGGGTGTTTTTTACCATCAAATTACACATACGCCATAACAAGTGCGCTCCAACATTGCTATCCCAGTCTGTTTCACCCACACCAACTTCTACAAAGTCAAAGCCAATGAATTGTTTTCCACTGTCTACAATCTTTTTAAATAGGTAGAGTATCTCTTCGCTTTCAAAACCACCCTGAACCGGGGTCCCAGTGTTAGGGCAAAGTTTTGGATCAAGGCCATCAATGTCAAAACTGATATACACCAGCTGAGGCAGTTGATTGATAATTTCATCCGTTATTTGCTTCCAGGTTTCGCCTTCGTATTGTCTGGTTTTAATGTCTTTGTCAAAATAGGTAACAACCTTTCCGTTGCTGTTATTAATGTAATCCCACTCTTCGCTACAAAAATCTCTGATACCAACTTGTACTAGTTTTTCAACCCCCTCAATTTCATTTAGTACATTGTACATAACAGATGCATGCGAATAGGTAAAATGCTCGTAGCTTTTTCTTAAATCGCAATGCGCGTCAATTTGTAAAATACCAAAGCTGCCATGTTTTTTTGCCAATGCTTTAATATAGCCTAGCGGGGTACTATGGTCTCCACCAATAACGCCTACTAGTTTACCTTGCTCGAGTAGTTCATTGGTTTGTTCGTATACCCAGTTATTGAGCATAACGCCACCTTCATTAATTTCTTTGAGGCTCTTGCACATGAATTTGTTATCACTAACAATTTCACCTTTAGAAATATAGTCGATAAAGAGTTCAGCTTCTTTGCGTAAGTAGTCGCTTTTTAATAGAATTTTTTTATTGGTTTCCCTTAAATAAAATCCTTTTTTCCAACCATCAGGCACATCGGTATCTAATAAATCCACCTGAATACTAGCCTTCCAAATATGTTCTGCAGCTCTTGAAGTACCAGCTCCATAACTCACGGTTACTTCCCATGGAACGGGGAGTAAAACGAGGGCAGATTCCGCTTCAGAAAAAGGGAGTCCAAAAATGTTGTTATTTGGGTTTCCGACCACATTGGGGTCAAAGTTGGATAATTGGCTCATACTGGGTTGTATTGCAAACAGGGCGCAAGTTAGCAGCTATTTTTCGAAATACGTTAAAGATTCTTGAATGCTTAAACAAGACCACCAAGATTATCCATTTTAGGCTACTTTTGTCCTAGAAATCAGCGTATTTATGAAAAAGACCCATATTATCCTCCTTCTCTTAATTGCCGCTTCTATTGTTGTGCTTATCAGCTATACCGGTGATTTAACCACTTATGAGACCATTGCGTCTGCGCGTGAAAAGGAGGGTAAATTTGTGAATTTGATTGCTAAAATTGATAAAACGCAGCCGCTGGTGTATGACGCTGTCAAAGACCCCAATTATTTAACGTTTACCGCAGTAGACACCCTTGGTAATTCAATTAAGGTTATTTACCACAACAATAAGCCCACAGACATGGAAAAAAGTGAGCGTTTGGTGTTAAAAGGTAAAGTGCAAAATGGTCAGTTTGAGTGCAAAGATATTTTACTCAAGTGTCCATCAAAATATAAAGACAATCCCAATTCAATCGACAAAAGTCAAACTACATACACTAACTAACTGTATCCTTTAATTTTATTTCAATGAATTATATCGGCGAACATTTGTGGCTTGGTCAAGCAGGGCATATTTTTAACTTGGTTTCTTTTGTTGCTTCTGTTGTTGCAACCATCGCATTTTTTTTGGGTGGTATAGCGGATCATAATGATCCCAATGCAAAAAGCTGGATTAAAATTGGTCGTATTTTCTTTATTGTAGAAGCCATCTGTGTTTTTGCAACATTTTCATTGTTATATGTTATTATTTCGAATCACTATTTCGAATATAAGTATGCATACATGCATAGTGACAAGTCGTTACAGCCGGAATATTTACTTAGTTGCTTTTGGGAAGGTCAAGAAGGCAGCTTTATGCTTTGGAGTTTTTGGCATTGTGTGTTAGGAATTGTTATCATGCTCACTGCAAAAAAATGGGAGGCGGGTGTAATGTCTGTGATCTCTTTTGCACAAGTGCTTCTGGCGTCAATGGTATTAGGCGTTTATTTATTTGGCCATAAAATTGGGTCTAGTCCTTTTTCTCTTTTAAGAAATGAAATGGATTGGCCAATTCTTAGTAGACCCGATTATTTAACGCTTATCAAAGATGGTACGGGGTTAAATACACTTTTGCAAAATTATTGGATGGTGATTCATCCGCCTATTTTGTTTTTAGGATTTGCTAGCACCATTATTCCTTTTGGATACGCAATGGCTGGCTTCATGCGCAAGTCTCACGATTGGCTAAAATCTGCAATTCCTTGGGCTTCTTTTTCTGCAGCTATTTTAGGACTTGGAATTATGATGGGTGCTGCTTGGGCTTATGAAAGTTTGTCTTTTGGAGGCTATTGGGCATGGGATCCCGTAGAAAATGCATCACTCGTACCCTGGTTAACACTAGTAGCGGGACTGCATACCAACATGATTGCAAAAAGTACGGGTTACTCTTTACGTCCTACTTATTTCTTTTACATCGTTTCTTTTTTATTGATTTTGTACTCTACTTTTTTAACTAGAAGCGGTATACTTGGTGACACTTCGGTACACGCCTTTACAGATTTAGGTATGAACACACAGCTACTTGTGTTTTTACTCATTTTTGTAATACCGGCATTTACCATTTTTGCTATTCGTTACAAGTCTATTCCATCTATTGCAAAAGAAGAAGCTACCAGTAGTAGAGAATTTTGGATGTTTATTGGATCGTTGGTGCTCTTTTTAGCGGGTATGGTAATCATTGCTAAAACGTCTACACCTGTTGCCAATAAATTATTTGGTACCAATATTGCACCACCCGAAGATCCAGAATTTGCCCACAATCAAATTCAAATTTTTGTAGCAATTGTTTTAGGTCTATTAACAGCGGCAACGCAGTTTTTAAAATATAAATACACCGACACCAAAAAGTTTATAAAAAATATTGCTTGGCCTGTATTAGCAGCAGCCGTGATTAGTTTACTAATTGCATTTTTTGGTGACGTAAATTATACTAAAAAAGGTCCTGTATTTTTATTTGCCATCCACCTTGCCATCTTTACAGCTGTGTATGCCATTACTGGAAATCTATCTTATATCTGGCTCGTGTTAAGAGGAAAATTAAAAGCGGCAGGCGCTTCTGTGGCACACGTTGGCTTTGGTATGATACTGGTAGGTATTTTAATTTCTTCTGCCAAAAAAACAGTATTGAGTTGGAATACAACAGGGATTTCGCCACTTGCACAAGCGGCTCCTGGTGATAAAAACCCAGCGGGTAACCCAGCCGAAAACTTAACCCTATTTAAAGGCGTTGAAACAGATATGGGTAAGTTTATGGTAAACTATAAGCGTGATACTTTTAATGTAGATGATAGAAAAAAATATTACGAAATTACCTTCAAAGCAAAAGACGGTTCTGAATCGTTTAATCTATACCCTGATGTAATTAAAAACAACAAGGGCATGGAAGGCTTTGCTGCCAATCCAGCAAGTAAACATTATTGGTACAAAGACATTTTTGTGTACATCACTTCGTTTCAACAAAATGATGCTTCAGATACTACTCGTTTTGTAAACAAAGACATCAAAGTTGGAGATACTATATATTATAGTAGTGGACTCATGGTTTTAAAAAGTGTATCTATTAATCCAGCTTCTAAAAAAGATTTACTATTGCCTGGCGAAACTGCTTTATTTTTAGATGTTGATGTGACAGCTAGGGATGGCCGAAAATATGCTGCGATGCCTGGTATAGCAATTGATAAATCTAGTATCCGTCAAATTTCTGATACGGTAGTGGCGCAATCATTAGTGTTACAGTTTAATAAAGTAATTGATCAGGATAAAGGCATACTACAAATGGGTGTTAAAGAGTCTGGTTCGATCACCGATTTGATTACTTTAAAAGTGTACGAATTTCCAATGATTAATATTTTATGGTTAGGCGTTATTGTAATGGTAGTGGGTTTTGTGATGTCCATTATTCAGCGCTATAAAACCTTAAAAAACAAACTCACTATTTCATAATTGAATACATGCAGGCAACACGAAAACATATTATTTGTTTGGTGCTTTTTGTTTTTGCTGCATGTACAACTATAAATGCTCAACAGCGTGGCCCCCTCGATACCATGCGTGTGCATGCTTATATCACGCCAGACGGAGACACCATTCCTGAATCTATACTACCGCCAGTAGAAGTATATGCAAAGCTTACGGGTCATTGGAAAAACTATTGGGCCGATTGGACTAGACTCCGAAACGCCGTATACGTAACGTATCCGTATGCTATTGCAGCGAGTCGTGTCATGAATGAAGTAAATGCCAAACTTGTTGGTGTAACTGATAAGAAAAAGCGTAAAGCCATTATCAAGTCTCGCGAAAAGGAACTCAAAAAAGAATTTGCAGATCAGCTCGTAAAATTATCTGTGTATCAAGGTAAGGTATTAATGAAACTCATTAACCGTCAAACGGGCAATAACTGCTATGAAATTATTGCAGAATACAAAGGCTTTTTTAACGCCGCTTTTTGGCAAACCATTGCCTTTGTTTTTGGTAGCAATTTAAAGCAACCTTACAATCCATCTGGAGATGATGCCGACATGGAAAAAATTGTCAAGGATGTTGAAAAAATGTATGGCTACAAAAGTTAGCGGTATTTGTAGAGTAGTGATTTAAATTGGTCTCTAGGTATCATTTGAGCGCCTAGGCTCTCTAAATGTTCGGTGTAAATTTGACAATCAATTAAAACAATTCCCTCTTTTTCTAGCTGTTTTACATAACTAATAAAAGCAAACTTGCTAGCATTGCTTTCGGTGCTAAACATGCTTTCTCCAAAAAAAAGTTTACCCATTTTTATGCCATAGAGTCCACCCACAAGTTTATCGCCTTTCCAAGCCTCAGCACTATGAGCGGTACCCATAGTGTGTAAAATAGTATAGGCTTTTTCTACTTCATCCGTAATCCAAGTTCCAGCTTGTCCTTCTCGTTTTATTTTTTTACAATTTGCAATTACCTGCTCAAATGCAGTATTGGTTTTAAAAACAAAGTCTTTTCGGTTAATCACCTGCTTCATAGACGCGCTAACTTTTAACTGAGCAGGATACAAAACAAATCTTGGGTTGGGGCTCCACCAAAGGGGCGTTTCACCTTCATACCACGGAAAAATGCCTTCTTGATAAGCCCTAATGAGCCTTTCGGTACTAAGGTCTCCACCCATGGCTAGCAAGCCATCTTCGAGGGCTGTTTCTATAGGCGGGAACCAAATATTTTCATCTAATACGGTAAGAGACATTAGCTTTTTGTAGATTCAATAGTGGCACTGATGCCTCTTTCAGTTATAGCGTCACACATGGGCTTTAAGGTATCGTAATCTCCATTTTTAACGGCATATTTACCATTGTAATGAATAATCATGGCAGATTGCTCGGCCTGTTCCTGTGTATGTTTACACACATCCATTAAGGTTTCTATGACCCACTCAAAAGTATTGACTTCATCATTCCAAACAATGAGTTGATAGGGGGTTTCGGTAGCGGTTAGCAGGTCCGTTTCTTCTGATTCCCATGGTTTTGTTTGGTTGTAGGTTTCCCTCATGGCGTAAAAATAAAGAATGTATCTTATACCAAAAAACCACTTAATTTTAATCGTGTTAAAACATCGTTATGAAAAAGGTAATGTTCTTTTTGTTTTTAATCGTGAGTGTTCAGATGGCTGCTTGTAAAAAGCCATTTAAAATTATAGAACCGCCCGTTACTGTAGATACAAGCTTCTTTGCAAAAGGCGCTGATATTGGATGGTTATCAGAGATGGAAGCGGCTGGCATTAAATTTTATATGTCTAATGGAACTCAGGCCGATTGTATCTCTGTTTTAAAAAGCAAAGGGATAAATTCAATTAGGTTCAGGGTATGGGTGGATCCAGAAAATGGATGGTGTGGTCAGGCGGATGTCGTAAAAATGGCGGTACGTGCAAAAAATGCCGGAATGCGCGTCATGATTAATTTTCATTACAGTGATTTTTGGGCCGATCCAGGGAAACAAAATAAACCAAAAGCTTGGTTGACGTATAATGCTGCTGGATTAAATCAAGCGGTTTACACGCATACTAAAACTGTGCTAACGGCACTATTAAATGCGGGTGTTGTTCCAGCATGGGTACAAATTGGCAATGAAACCAATGATGGCATGTTGTGGGAAGAGGGTAGAGCCTCTAAAAATATGGCACAGTTTGCTGCCATGGTACAGGCAGGTTCAAAAGCTGTTAGAGAAACAAGTGCGTCGTCTAAAGTGATTGTACATATTTCAAATGGTTACGATAACGCTATGTTCAGATGGATGTTTGATGGATTAACGGCAAATAAAGTGGACTATGATATTATTGCTATGTCATTGTATCCGAGTGTTTCAAATTGGTCTAGTTTAAACATGCAGTGCTTGAACAACATGAATGATATGGTGGCGAGGTACAACAAAGAAATTATGATTAGTGAAGTTGGTATGGAAGCGTCGGCAGCTACTGCATGTAAATCATTTATTCAAGATTTGATTTCAAAAACAAAGTCTGTGAATCAAAAAAAAGGCCTGGGCGTATTTTATTGGGAGCCCCAGAGTTATAATAGTTGGAAAGGGTATAAGCTTGGTGCGTTTGATGACACTGGTAAACCAACTGTTGCGATGGATGCATTTATAAATTAATGCTTTCCTTTTCAACTCTTCTTGTGCCAGCGTACATTTCATATTCTAACAAACGGCAATCTATTTTTGCGTTTAAAAATTCGATGCGTCTGCTAGGCTTTAATCTAATTTTTTTTGCAAGTTCTAAATTGCCTGTAAAAATATAGCCTGTAGCGCCTTTGCATTTACTTTTTAAAAAGTCACCCATTCTTGCATAGGTAGCTTCTAATTCTATTTCTTCACCCAGTCTTTCACCATATTCAGGATTAAACAAAATAACAGCGCCGTCCATGTTTTCAGGCATTTTTGTATTTTCAAAATCACATACCTGAAAAGTTATGAGGTCTTCTACACCAGCAGCCGCTGCATTAAGTTTTGCAATATCAATGGCCTGTTTGCTTATATCTGATGCAATAATGGTTAAACCAGTTGGCGCTACAATTTGATTTTCAATGATGGCTCTTTCTTTTTCATACACGGCTCTATCATATCCTATCACGTGCATGAAAGCATAATTGTGACGATGTAAGCCAGGCACGCGCTTGCTAGCAATTAGCGCCGCCTCAATGGCGACTGTGCCAGATCCGCACATAGGATTTATAAATGGCGTTGTCCTGTTCCATTTGCCAGACAAAATAGTGGCAGCGGCAAGTGCTTCAAGCATCGGTGCTTTTCCAGGAATTTTGCGGTAACCATGTCTTGCCAAAGAATCTCCTGTTGTATCAATAAATACTTCGGCCTCATCATATTTCCAATATAAATAAACCACAGCACCCGTTAAACTAGATCCGGTAGAGGGTCTTTTATTTGCAACCTTGCGCATACGATCTACAACTGCGTCTTTAACCCTTAGGTTGGCAAATAAATTAGTGGTGATGGTGGTATGAAACACATTACTGGTAACTGAAAAATATCCGCCCGGATCAATTATTTTTTCCCACTCAATCGTAGCGAGGTTTTCATACAACTCGTCGGGATTGTTACAGTTAAAAGTTTTGATAGAATATAAAACCTGGCTCGCTGTTCGAAGCTGAAGGTTAAGTTTAATGCAGTCGTTGATGGTGCCCAATATTTCTACCCCGGTTTGAAAGCTTCGGGTAACGGTAAATCCTAATGCGGTTACTTCAGAAGCAAGGGCAGGGGATAACCATTTATGGCAGGTTATTACAATTTTATTCGGTGTAGTGAACGGTTGCATGGGTACAAACTTAGTTTAAATGACTAAACTGGGGGTACATAAAAAAAGCCCTCGATACAATCGAAGGCTTTTCTGTGTGGGAGCACACGGGTTCGAACCGCGGACCCTCTCGGTGTAAACGAGATGCTCTAAACCAACTGAGCTATGCTCCCTTTTTATTGGAGTGCAAAAATAGGGTCTGAACTGAAACTGCCAAAAAAAACTTTCTATTTTTTGCGAATTAATTGAATTGAAGGGATGGAAACCTATATAATTGGCTGTCATATACGAAAAGTTCCTCTATTTCATAGTCCCAATATTTATAGAGGGGTGATTTTTTGAGGTATTTGGCCGCCGCCACTTTAGAATCGGTATTGAGGGTAATCCAGCAGGTTTGACTCTCCATACTCACCGCATAGCTGTCAATAATGCTCTTATTAAATAAGAAATTGATATAACTACGGTGGGGTGGAACCAGCGTCATAAACTGTTCGTCCATGGTAAATTTGATAATTGCCTGAAACTTTTTCATACCTACTTATTTAATGCTGCTCTACTAATCTACAATTTTCGTGCCTAATTGTTACAATCTTACCAAATTAATTTTGCGATTCGGCCACGGCCGCCGGCAAGGTATACGGCACGCCCTTCTTTTGCCTTCTGAACCACATGAAAACTTTCTTTAGATACTAGTTCCCAGTGTATGCCTCCATCGGTGCTAATGTCTATCCCTGTCGTGCCACAGCTAATTAAAGTTTCATTATCGGTGTAAATAACACATGATCTATAACCATGTGGGTTTATAATGGGGGTAGTGTAGGTTCGGTTGCCATTTTCAAAAGCAAGTAAAATGCAATTGAAACTGCTAATGGTATCATGGGCAAAGTCGCCACCAACAATTACACCTTTTTGAATTTTATTGTTAAATGCAATGGAGTTAGCACCAGCTGAGCTAAATCCTTGAAGTAGTGGCAGAGAATCATTAAAAGAGTGGTTTAAAAAATCTTTTAAACGTGATTTGGTGCCACCGGTAACCACCAACCATGGCGACTCATTGCTAAAATTTGTAATCGCAATATTGGTGCCACTCGATGCAAACATGGCTTCACCTGCTGGCACAGTTGGTACATTTTTTAATTCTTTTTTAGAAGGTTTAACCCAACTGTCGCCACCATCAAAAGTTTTGGCATAAAATATTTTTTGGTTGATAGGGTCGCCCACAACCATACCCACTAATTTTCCATTTACTTTTTCAAAATGCATAGCGTCTAAAAACATACCTGCAGTAGTATCTTCAAAAACCTTTTTCCAATTTTTCCCGCCATCTGTTGTTTTTAAAATAATGGCAGGATCCGAAACCGCCATAATAATAGCGGTGTTTTGATCGAAAGCTTCGATGTCTCTAAAATCTCTCGTTTCAAAACCAGGCACCTGCATCCACTCGATATTTTTGCCGCCATCGGTGGATTTTGCAACCATACCGCCAGAACCGCTGGCCCAAAAAACATTATCATTTACAACGCTCAGTCCTCTAATGCTCACTTTGTTACTTGACGCAAGTAGGCTAATACTGATTTCTGGTGTAGGTTTGATTGAAAGCGGAATCTGATTTTGCGCTATTGAAACAACAGTTGAAAGGAGCCATAAAACAGTGCTACAATAAAATATTTTTATAAACCGCATAGGTTGTACATTTTTGCATGGTTAACTAGGCTAAATCTAGAACAAGTTTTATACCAAAAAAAATAATATTGATGATACCGTATTGGATGAGTAGAACGCAGTTAATGCTTGGGGATGCACCCATCGAAGCCCTGATGTCTAAAAATGTACTCGTGGTTGGATTAGGCGGCGTTGGTGGTATTTGTGCCGAAATGATTGCACGCGCTGGTGTTGGTAAAATGACCATTGTAGATGCAGACACGGTAGATTTGAGTAATGTAAATAGGCAAATTCCAGCACTTCATTCTACAGCCGGTAAACCTAAAGCAGAAGTAATGGCCGAAAGGTTGAAAGACATCAACCCGGATTTAGATTTAACGGTTTTAACTGAGTATATAAAAGAAGAGCGTACCCGCGAGATATTAGACAACGGTGCTTTTGATTATGCTGTTGATTGCATTGATACTTTGTCACCTAAAGTATATTTTATAAAAGCTTGTATCGATAGAAAAATTCCGATAGTAAGTTCGTTGGGTGCGGGCGGAAAAATGGACCCCTCACAAATTAGAGTGACCGATATTTCAAAAACGCATCAGTGTAATTTGGCAAAGTATGTAAGAAAAAAACTGCATGCACTGGGCATTTACAAAGGCTTAACCGTTGTGTTTAGTCCGGAAATAGTAGACCAGTCAAAAATTATTGAAACAGAAAAAGCGTTTCCTAAGAAATCAATAATTGGTACACTCTCATACATGCCTGCCATATTTGGTTGTACAACTGCTAGCGTTGTAATTAGAGATTTAGGGAACTTGGAATTAATAGCGTAAATAAGGCTCCATCTGTTCCATCCAGCCTGCACATTGTGTTAGCTTAGTGCAGCCCGCAATAAATTGAGGAAGCGGTAAGTCAAATAATTTTTGCGCATTACTAATCCCTAATAATTTACTGAGGTGATCTTCACCAGTAGGGTTAACAGCTGTTTTATAAGGCGCCCAAGCAAACGCCTGCGGGTGTTTTACACGAATCATATATACAAGAAGCAAGCCAAAAAATACGGGTTTAAAATAGGCAGGGTCTATTACTTCAAAATGAATACCCTTACAAAGTGTACTCAGGTATTTACCAGATGTTGGCGTCAATGAAATGTTGCTTGCTTTTATTTCATCGCCAAAACTTTGGTTGATAAAACTAGTAATTTCATTTGTTTGCATCCAGGGTGCAGCAGCGGTTTCAAAGCTGTAGGAGCTGCCTCTTCCTTCACTAATATTTGTAGCTTCTAGTAAACAAAGGCCAGGATATAGTAACATACTATTTGGACTTTGTATAGCTGGTGACGTAGGTACAAAATTAGTTCCCCAATCTGTAACCAAATTGTTGCGGTCCCAGTTTTTTACAGGAACAACCGTTACGTTTGCCCCAATATTTTTTGTGCTATTAAAATAGAGTGCGAGCTCTCCAAGTGTAGCACTGTGTTTGATAGGCATATTCCATCTGCCAATAAATGAACTTGAACTTTCTTCTAAAAAAGGTCCTTCTGCGGCGTAAAAATTTCCGGAAACAGGGTTGGGCCTGTCTAGTACAATCAATTCTTTATTGTTAAGCGCGCAGGCTTCTAATACATATGTCAAGGTCCACAGGTAGGTGTAAAAACGTGAACCAATGTCAGGAATATCAAATAGCAAGAGGTCAATATTTTCTAAATCATGTTGCGTAGGCATGTAGTTATTCCCATACAAACTTATAACTGGGAGGCCTGTAATGGGGTCGATACCATTTTGTTGCGCTTCGCCATCTGGCGCCATAGCAGTAATGCCATGTTCAGGAGAAAATAAACATCTAATATTAAAACCTGCATGTACCAGTGCCGTTCTTGAAAGTATACCCGTATTGGTAGTGGCTGCATCATTTGTAACAAGTCCAATAGACTTACTTTTCCATGCAGGATTTTGTAGGATAATTTCATCTACGCCAAAACAAATCATAGGGTTTCAGTTTTAGGTGCTGGCGCAAATTGAGTTTCTATTTTTAGATGTTCCACAATATTAAAAATGATGGGACATCTATTGTAATGCATAAATGTTGTAAAAAGTCTTTTGTTAAAATGGGGTAGGTGCATGGCTGGAAATTCTTTGCACCCTTCAAATCTGTAATCGTAAACGGTACACTTATTTTCTTTTAAAAAATGGCAGGGCACTGCACTCATAAGCATGGTTTCATTCATTCCTTTTTCGAGGTAATTTTTGTCAAATATTTCTCTAGTTTGATCTAAATGTTCACTCAGTGCATCTGCCTCTTTTTCGTTGATATTTATCAGTAAAGTTTTGCAGCAATTACCACAAACCGTACAGTCAATTTTTGTGGCAATTTTGTCATGTAAAGCATGCACTTTTTGGTCTACAACCGCAGGGTTCATTTGCAATAAATATTGAGCAAATTGCTGGTTGGCCACCTCGTTTTCTTGACCCGCCACTAAGAGCCGGTCAAGGTTGGTTTCTAGGTATTTGTCTGCTTCTTTGATGGCCTAAAGGTACATTTCTAGCGTTTATTTTGAGAAAAACCCTAAAAAAGCCGATTTATCCACATAAACTGGCCATTTGTAGAAAAGTAAAATTGGGGCTGGTTACGAGGTAGTTAGATTTGCGGGTTGAGTAAAATGTGTGAACTCATTTACAGGAAAAAGTAGGAGAAAAAATGGCTGAAAAAGTAAACAATAGTGCATACGACGAATCGTCGATTAGGTCATTAGATTGGCGTGAACATATTAGGCTTCGTCCGGGTATGTATATTGGTAAATTAGGAGACGGTTCTGCCACAGATGATGGTATTTATGTACTCATCAAAGAAGTGGTAGATAACTGTATTGATGAACATACCATGGGGCATGGTAAACAAGTTGAAATTACCATCGAAGACAAAATGGTAACCGTTAGAGATTATGGTAGAGGTATTCCACTTGGTAAAGTGGTGGATGTGGTAAGTAAAATTAATACGGGTGCTAAATACGATAGTAAGGCTTTCCAAAAAAGTGTGGGTTTAAATGGAGTAGGTACCAAAGCGGTAAATGCCTTAAGTCAATATTTTAAAGTAACCGCTTACAGAGATGGTAGAGAAAAAACGGCCATTTTTGAAAGAGGTGTTTTAGTAGACGATCAAAAAGAAACAAAGAGCTCGGAACCCAATGGAACACTCGTATCTTTTATTCCGGACGAAACCGTGTTTAGAAATTTTCATTTCATCCACGAATACCTTGACGCACAACTTTGGAATTATTGTTATTTAAATGCAGGTTTAACCATGCAGTTTAATGGCAAAAAGTATGTAAGTAAAAACGGTCTACTAGATTTACTACTGCGCAAAACCAATCCTGACGAACTGCGTTACCCAATCATCCATTTAAAAGGGGAGGATATTGAAATAGCCGTGTCGCATAACAATGACTACGGAGAAGATATTTTTTCTTTTGTTAACGGACAGTACACAACACAAGGGGGCACACACCAACAGGCATTTAGAGAAGGGTACATTAAAGTGATTCGTGATTTCTTCAAAAAAGATTACGACGTTTCTGATATTAGAACCAGTATTGTAGCTGCCGTTTCTGTGCGCGTACAAGAACCTGTATTTGAAAGCCAAACAAAAACAAAATTAGGTTCTCAATATGTTTTTGAGGGCGGACCTTCTATGAAAAAATTTATAGAAGAGTTTTTAGCCAAAGAGCTTGATAACTATTTGCACCGTAATCCTGCAGTGGCAGATGCACTTCGTAAGCGTATCGAGCAAAGTGAAAGAGAGCGCAAGGAACTCGCTGGTATTAAAAAGCTTGCCAACGAGCGCGCTAAAAAAGCAAATCTCCACAATAAAAAATTAAGGGATTGTAGGGTGCATTTAAATGATGAACCGCCTGCAAAAAACAAAGAGGAGTTTATTGTACTACAAAATAATTCAACCATTTTTATTACCGAAGGAGATAGTGCGAGTGGAAGTATTACCAAGTCAAGAAATGTAGATACCCAGGCAGTATTTAGTTTGCGCGGTAAACCACTTAATGCCTACGGCCTCACTAAAAAAGTGGTGTATGAAAATGAAGAGTTTAACCTTTTGCAACACGCGCTTAATATTGAAGATGGACTCGAAGGGCTTCGTTACAACAATATTGTAATTGCCACCGATGCCGACGTGGATGGTATGCACATCCGGTTACTACTCATGACCTTCTTTTTGCAGTTTTTTCCTGACCTCGTAAAAAAAGGTCACGTCTATATTTTAGAAACGCCATTATTTAGGGTGCGAAATAAACAGGAAACCATATACTGTTATGACGAAACTGAAAAACAAGCGGCTGTAAGCAAATTAGGCAACAAGCCTGAGATAACAAGGTTTAAAGGACTAGGTGAAATTTCGCCAGAAGAGTTTGGCCGCTTTATTGGACTTGATATGCGTGTGCAGCCCGTTATTTTAGAAGTAGGAGATCATATCCAGCATTTACTAGAATATTACATGGGTAAAAATACCATGGAGCGCCAAGAGTTTATTATCAACAATTTAAAAGTTGAATTAGACCTCGTTAACGAATAATATTATTTATCATTTTAGAAGATATACTTTATGATTCACGTTGTTTTTGATCATGCAAATGTGGCCGTGTTAAATGGAGCAATAGAAATAGACGAAACATTGCAAGGAAATATCATTGAAATTAAGGACGACTATATGGTTGGGCCATTAGGGGCTATTTATGAAACAGAAGGCTACCAGGAGCGCAAGCAGTGGTGGGAAGGCGTACTTCAAAATTCGCCCTATCAAGACCAACTTGCCATAGTAGATGATAAATTAACAGTGCATCAGCTCCTTACCACTTTAGAAGAAAACCCTGAAGAAGAAGTGTGGCTGTGGATGGCACAAAATGCACATGATGTTTGTGGTTATTACTGGCTCATGACGCAGTTAAAAGAATATGCAGGTCGTATTCATGTACTTTATTTAAATAACCTCCCTTTTATAAATGAAAAGGGGCAGATTTTTTATCCGGTATACCTGCACGAAATTCAGCCTAAAGAATTTTTAAAAGCTAAAAAATTAGCGCGTCCTATTACACTTAGTGAATTTGAAGTAGATCCTGACGAGTGGAAAAAAATTGCCACCGAAGGTTCGATGGTACGTTTTTTAGAAGGCGGTAAAAAATTAGTTGGTAAAGGAGAAGATTTTTTTGATAAAGAAATTTTGTCTGGCCTTACAGGCGAAGCGATTAAGTTAAACAAAGCAATTCAAAATATATTAGCCAAGTTAAAAGTTAAAACAGGCGATGCTTTTATTGTGCATAGGCTTAAGTCGCTTGCTGTGCTTGGTAAAGTAGAAATTATTGGCAATATCGAAAAGGGTTGGAAAGATTGGAGTGTTAAATTGGCAAACTAAAATTGGGTAGCAAAAAATGGCGAAAGAGAAACATCAATATATTGTAGGTGAAAATGAATCAGGTGTTCAGGGCCAATATAAAAATTGGTTTTTGGACTATGCTTCTTATGTAATATTGGAGCGTGCCGTTCCAGCTATTGAAGATGGATTAAAACCGGTACAACGTAGGATTTTGCATTCTATGAAAGAAATGGATGATGGTCGTTTTAATAAAGTGGCCAACATTATTGGACAAAGTATGCAGTACCATCCGCACGGTGATGCGAGTATTGGGGATGCGCTTGTAAATCTTGGACAAAAAGATTTATTGATTGATACACAGGGTAACTGGGGTGATGTAAGAACTGGTGATCAGGCTGCTGCTTCCCGATATATTGAGGCGCGTTTATCTAAGTTTGCGCTTGAAGTTGCCTTTAACCCTAAAACCACCACTTGGCAGTTAAGTTACGATGGACGTAAAAATGAGCCCGTAACGCTCCCGATGAAATTTCCTTTACTACTTGCACAAGGGGCAGATGGTATTGCGGTAGGTTTGTCTACTAAAATTTTACCCCACAACTTTTGCGAATTAATTGATGCCACCATCAAATATTTAAAAGGTAAAAAGTTTGAGATCTTCCCTGATTTTCAAACAGGCGGCATGATTGATGTATCTGGCTACAACGAAGGCAAGCGGGGTGGTAAAGTAAGAGTACGTGCACACATTGAAGAGCTAGACAAAAAAACGCTCGTTATCAAAGACGTACCATATGGTGTTACCACTACCCAGCTCATGGAAAGTATTACCAAAGCCAACGATCAGGGTAAAATAAAAATCAAAAAAGTAACGGATGTAACAGCTGCTGCTGTTGAAATTCATATTGATTTAGCACCTGGTATTTCTCCAGACATTACCATCGATGCGCTGTACGCTTTTACAGATTGTGAAGTAAGTATTTCTCCTAATGCCTGCGTGGTCATTAACCATAAGCCGCACTTTATTGGTGTGCAGGAACTTTTAAAAGACGCCGCAGACAATACCAAAGAATTGCTTCGCAAAGAATTGGCTATTCGGTTAGCTGAGCTAGAAGACAAGTGGCATTACACCTCATTAGAAAAAATATTCTTTGAAGAAAAAATATACAAAGAGTTAGAACAAAAACACGCGTCATGGGACACTGTAATTGAAGCGATAGATAAAGCGTTTACGCCGTTTAAGAAAAAACTAAAACGTGATATCGAAAGAGAAGACATTTTAAAATTAACGGAAAAGCCGGTGCGCCGTATTTACCGTTTAGACATCAATGATTTAATTGAACAAATTAGATCAATCGAAGAAGAAATCAAACAAGTTAAATTTGATTTAGAGCATTTGACAGAATATGCCGTTGCGTATTTTGAAAATCTCCTCAAAAAGTTTGGTAAAAATAAAGAACGCAAAACAGAAATTAAAGCCTTCGATACCATTCAGGTAAAGCAAGTGGCTATCGCCAATACCAAGCTGTACATCAATAGGGCAGAAGGTTTTATTGGAACCAGCCTTAAAAAAGATGAGCACTTATGTGACTGTTCAGACTATGATGACATTATAGCATTTACCAAAGCGGGGACCATGAAAGTGGTAAAGGTTTCTGATAAGATATTTATAGGGAAAGACATTTTATACGCCGCTGTGTTCCAAAAAAATGATGAGCGTACCACTTACAATATGCTTTATGTAGACGGTGCTTCAGGTGTTACCTATGCAAAGCGTTTTAATGTAACTGGCGTAACGCGTGATAAAGAATATGATTTAACAAAGGGGACTGATAAAACGCGCGTTCATTATTTTACAGCCAATTTAAATGGAGAAGCAGAAACGCTTAAACTAATATTAAGTCCAAACTGTACCGCTCGTATAAAAGAGCTTGATTTTTATTTCGAAGAAATTGAAATCAAAGGACGTTCAAGCATGGGTAATCAGGTAACCAAGTATCCCATTAAAACGGTTAAGTTTAAGGAAGCAGGTAAGAGTACCTTGGCTGGTCGCAAACTTTGGTTTGACGATAAATTTGGCAGGTTAAACACCGAAGAAAAAGGTACATACTTAGGTAGTTTTGAAGACGAAAAACTAATTGTCATTACTAAAGACGGCACTTACGAATTAACTGACACCGAACTTGCACAGCGTTTTGATCCTGAAAAAGTGATGCTTATTGAAAAGTTTGATCCCGAAAAAATTATAACGGCTGTGTATTTAGACAATGATAAAATGCAGTACAATGTGAAGCGTTTTAGAATTGAAACCACCACGCTAAAAACAGAGTTTCTATTTATAAAAGAAGGTAAAGGAAATAAGCTAGAAGCCGTTACAACCATTCAAGAACCTATATTACAAGTTCAAACGGGTAGGGGCACACAGGTGCGAGCTGCTAAGTTTAAAATTGCCAAAATGGTGGATGTTACCGGTTGGAAGGCTGTGGGCTCTAAACTCACCGATTTTAGTAAAACCATTGAAATGCAGTGGGAATCGCGACCTAGTGACCCAAATGCACAACCTGAGTTGTTTGGATAAACTAACCTACTTTTGCACAAAGTAGCACTATGGAGCCCGTTTTAGTTGGTTGTTATAATGATTTGGTTGTTAGTCGTAAGGTAGATTTTGGATTTTACCTTGACAATGGCGATGAAGGTATTTTATTGCCCAAACGTTTTGCACCCTCAACGCTCAAAATTGGCGATACCATAAAAGTGTTTGTTTATCACGATTCTGATAACAGGCTTATTGCAACCACGCAGGTAGCCAATGCATCGGTGGGCGAAATCGCGCTTTTAAAAGCAGTAGCCATTACCAGGCAAGGTGCTTTTTTGGATTGGGGTTTAATGAAAGATTTATTCGTACCTACTTCAAAACAATTAGGTGGTATGCGTGAAGGTGGGATGTACCTTGTTAAGTTGTACCTCGATGAAATGACGGGCAGGGTTGCAGCCACAGAAAAAATTGAACAACTTTTAAGCAACGAAGTATTAACGGTTAAAGAATTAGACGTTGTAGAATTGATTGTATACCGTAAGTCGGAACTTGGCTATGTAATGATTGTAAACAACAAGCATACGGCTATTTTACACAGCAATGAAATTTTTAAAGAATTAAATATTGGCGATAAATTAACGGGCTTTATAAAAGCCATTAAGCCCGAAAATAAATTAGACGTTGTACTGGGCAAGCCTGGATTTGGGAGGGTAGAAGATGAGCAGGAAAAAATACTTCGCTTGTTACAAGAAAACGATGGCTATCTCCCATATCACGATAAATCTGACCCCGAAGAAATTTATAACTTTTTTGGCATGAGTAAAAAGTCATTTAAAATGACAACAGGTACACTCTACAAGCAGCGTAAAATTGAATTTACGCAAACGGGTATTAAACTTCTTGACGCATAATTTTATTCTAATATTTTTATATTTTAATTTCTTTCTAATATGAAAAACAAACTTGTTTATATTGTTTCTGCCGTAAGAACACCCATTGGAAGTTTTGGTGGTTCACTTAAAGATATATCTGCTACAAAGCTTGGTGCTACTGCTATACAGGCGGCTGTAGAGCGTGCAGGTATTAAAGGAATCGACGTGGATGAAGTGTTAATGGGTTGTGTGTTACAAGCGAATTTGGGTCAGGCCCCTGCACGTCAGGCTGCAAAATTTGCTGGTCTTCCTGATAGTGTTATTTGTACGACCGTCAATAAAGTTTGTGCGAGTGGTTTGAAAGCCATTGCACAAGGCGCACAGGCTATTATGTTAGGAGACGCCTCTGTGGTGGTAGCAGGTGGCATGGAAAATATGAGTAGCGTTCCTTTTTATGCAGGCGCAATGAGGTGGGGTAATAAATATGGTGACACAACACTAGCCGATGGGCTTGCTAAAGACGGCCTAACAGATGTGTACCATAAATATGCCATGGGTAATGCAGCTGAACTCTGTGCCAGCAAATATAATTTTACAAGAGAAGATCAAGATGCATTTGCAGTAGCGAGTTATACAAAAAGTAGGGCCGCTTGGGAAGCGGGTGCATTTGATGCCGAAATTGTTCCAGTTCCTATACCGCAAAGAAATGGTGAACCCGTATTATTTGCTAAAGATGAAGAACCGTTTAACGTAAAGTTTGAAAAAATACCAGGACTAAAACCTGCATTTACAAAAGACGGTACCATTACGGCGGCAAACGCATCCACCATGAATGATGGCGCTGCGGCTGTAGTACTTATGAGTCAAGAAAAAGCAGAAGCATTGGGCATTAAACCTATTGCTATTTTAAAAAGTTATGCCGATGCCGAGCAGGCACCAGAGTGGTTTACAACAGCTCCAGCACTAGCTGTTCCAAAAGCGGTTGAAAAAGCGGGTATCACCACTGCAGATTTAGATTGCATAGAACTCAACGAAGCTTTTTCAGTGGTGGGTCTTGCCAATACGCAAATCATGCAATTAGATCCTACAAAAGTAAATATCAAAGGAGGCGCTGTATCGCTAGGGCATCCGCTAGGATGTAGTGGTGCAAGAATTGTGGTAACACTGATTCATGCATTAAAAGATAAGTCCGGAAAATATGGTGCTGCTGGAATTTGTAATGGAGGTGGTGGAGCTACGGCTGTTGTAATCGAGAATTGCTAAGTTTATTTTTAGGCTGTTTGTGCTGCAATTTCATCCATTGAAATGCCCATATGGCTTTCGTCGTATGTACATTCGCCATTAATGATAACAAGTACCTGTGGAGATTCGTGGTGTACTTTAAATTTTTCGGCAATCGCTGCAGATATATCTCTGTGTTGAAGTAAATCAAGTAAATAGAAATCGACACCTTGGGGCGGCGTGTTCGTTTCTAATCTATTCAGCGCCATGGAGCTAATGCTGCAACGGGTACTGTGTTTAAAAAGTACTTGGGGTGTATTAAAAGAATCGGCGGCAATGGCGTCGAGTTGATCGATACTCGTTAAATTTTTCCAATCCATAAGGGGCGTAAAAACGTAAATCGAAAAGGTCTAAAGATTATGGTCTAAAATAACGTGGATTGGTAGTAGGGCAACCTCTGCTTTTTGAAGCATTGCAGGAAACCATAAAAGTGGCACCAACTAACAATAAAAAAAGAAGTGCGGTGGTCTTTTTCATACTAAAAGGATAGGTTAAGCGTTTTGTTTCTGAGCTCTATACTTCAAAGATACTTATTTGGTTTCAAATGAGGTCTTTTGGGGTATATAGATCTGTTAAATATATAAACGAAAAGTTTAATTTTTTAGTATGAAGGTTCATTTTATATCCATTGGAGGGAGTGTAATGCATCAATTGGCCATTGCACTTAAGGGTAAAGGGTACCAGGTTACCGGTACCGATGACGAAATTTTTGAGCCAGCACTCACGCATTTAAGACATAAAGGCTTGTTACCCAGTGCTTTTGGCTGGCAGCCGGACCTAATCACCCCAGATTTGGACGCAGTAATACTAGGTATGCACGCCAAAGCTGACAATCCAGAACTTATTAAAGCGCAGCAGATAGGTTTATCTATATATTCATTTCCTGAGTATATTTTCCACGAAAGCCAGCAAAAAAAGCGGGTCGTTGTGGGTGGAAGCCATGGTAAAACCACCACTACTAGTATGATTATGCATGTGCTCAAAACATGCCATCAAGACTTTGATTACTTAGTAGGCGCAAAACTTGCAGGTTTTGATCAGTCAGTTAAAGTTACCAATGCGCCAACCATTGTTTGTGAGGGGGATGAATATTTAGCAAGTGCACTTCTGAGACAACCTAAGTTTCACTTTTTGTTTCCGCACGTAGCTATTTTAACAGGGATTGCTTGGGATCATATCAATGTGTTTCCAACATTCGAATTTTATTTAGAGCAGTTTGTGATTTTCATGAATAAAATTGAATCGGGAGGCGTACTCATTTACAACGAAACGGATGAAGTTCTAAACAAGTTGGTGCTATCTAATAAACGTACTGATATTAGATACATTCCGTATAAACTACCTGTGCATCAAATAGCAAATGGCCAAACCTATATTACTTTAGATGGGGCAGAAGGGCCACTCAGTGTTTTTGGTGATCACAATTTATTGAACATGCAAGCGGCTTATTATGCTTGTGCCGAACTAGGTATTACTGCTAAAGATTTTGTGCAGGCCATGGCTAATTTTACAGGCGCTTCTAAAAGGCTTGAGCTGTTGGCAAGTAATGCGCACTGTAATATATACAGAGATTTTGCGCATGCGCCTAGCAAGGTTATTGCTACTATTGAAGCAGTAAAACAACAGTTTCCTTCCAGAAAATTAATAGGTGTATTAGAACTACATACCTATAGTAGCCTCAATAAAGAATTTATGTATCAGTACAAAGGGGCGCTTGAAAAAACAGACACCGCTGTTGTTTTTTATTCGAAACATGCACTAGCAATTAAAGGTCTGCCCGAACTGCCTGAAAGCTATGTGGTAGAAGGGTTTGATAAAAAGGGACTACTTGTAATGACGGATAAAAACGAATTAGAAAAGTGGCTACGTGTACAAAATTATTCCAACACCAATTTAGTACTGATGAGTAGTGGTAATTATGATGGAATTGATTTACCTTCCTTTGCCCCAACTTTAATATAACAACGATTATGAAATTGCAATTATCAAGACCCATCGCATTTATTGATTTAGAAACAACGGGCGTTACCGTTAGTACAGACAGAATTGTAGAAATTGCGATTGTAAAAATTAGTCCGGATGGATCAAAAGTTGTTAAGCGTAAATTGGTAAATCCACTTATGCCTATTCCAGCAGGAGCATCTGCGGTGCATGGTATTTCTGATGAGATGGTTAAAGACGCGCCTACATTTAAGCAAATTGCCAATGAAGTAAAGCAGTTTTTAGAAAATTGTGATTTGGGTGGATATAATAGTAACCGTTTTGATATACCAATGCTCATCGAAGAATTTTTAAGAGCAGGGATCGAATTTTCTATCGACGGAATAAAACTGGTGGATGTTCAAAAAGTATTTCACATGATGGAACAGCGCACCTTAAGTGCTGCATATAAATTTTATTGTTCAAAAGTATTAGAAGGGGCTCATGGTGCAGAAGCAGACGCTACCGCAACATGGGAAGTGTTAGAGGCACAACTCGAAAGGTATCCGCAACTAGGTGATACCGTTGAAAGCATTGTAAAAATTACTGGTGAAGAAGATATTGTGGATTTTGCACGCCGGTTTATAAAAATAAACGGCATCGAGGTATTTAATTTTGGAAAACACAAGGGCAAGCCCGTTACCCAAGTTTTAAAAGAAGAACCGCAATATTACGACTGGATGATGAAAGGCGATTTTGCCATGAATACCAAGCAAAAGCTCACCGAAATACTCAATAGAACCCTTGTTACCAAGGGTTAAACAGGCAATTTAGCAAGCTAGAATCATTATTTTCCTAGAATTAACCCTGTTTTGTATAACTAATGGAGCTTTCCGCTACATAAATCCGTTAGTATTTGTATTTTAGCCCTTCTACATACCCCCAGCATTTTGGAAAAACTAGTTATTATACCAACTTACAACGAACGCGAAAATATTGCGGCTATTATTGCTGCTGTATTTGATTTGCAAGCTGGTTATCATATTTTAATTATAGATGACGGATCTCCGGATGGAACAGCTGCCATTGTAGAGGATTTAATGAAAGTGCATGAGGGGCATTTATTTATTGAAAAGCGTTCTGGTAAATTAGGACTTGGCACCGCATATATCCATGGATTTAAATGGGCACTCGCAAAAGACTATCAATATATTTTTGAAATGGATGCCGATTTTTCACATAGTCCTTCCGATTTAGAAAGGTTGTATGCTGCTTGTAATATTATTGGTGCTGATGTTGCGGTGGGTAGTAGATATGTAAAAGGTGGTCGAACTGAAAACTGGCCTTTGGATAGACATATTTACAGCAAGGGTGGTGCTTTTTACACAAAGCTCATTACCTGGCTTCCAGTGAACGACCCAACTGCAGGTTTTGTTTGTTATAAAAGAAAAGTGTTAGAGACAATTAATTTAGACGAAATAAAATTTGTGGGCTATGCTTTTCAAATTGAAATGAAATTTAGTGCATGGAAATTAGGATTTAAAATTATTGAAGTCCCCATCACTTTTATTGACCGAAAAATTGGTCAAAGCAAAATGAGTAAGGGTATTATTAAAGAAGGCGTTTTAGGCGTTTTAAAAATGCAGTGGGAGAGTTTATTTCACCATTATGCAGATAGGCTTCGAAAAAAATAACTGTGAGAAAAGCCTTACTTCAACTTCATGCATCTGTTTTTTTGGCCGGCTTTACCGGCATACTGGGTGTACTCATTGAATTAAATGAGGGCTTATTGGTTTGGTACCGCATGGCCATTACCGTAGTGACATTGTTGGCAATTTTAATACTTAGTAAAAAATGGCAAAACTTACCTTTTGACCAAGTAAAAAAATTATTTGGAATTGGTATGCTCATTGCAATGCACTGGGTGTTTTTTTATGGTAGTATAAAAATGGCCAATGTTTCGATAGGACTTGTTTGTGTAGCTGGAGCTGGGATATTTACCGCCTTGCTAGAACCTATTATTTTAAAAGTAAAAATAAAGTGGCCCGAAGTAGCACTTGGAGCACTCAGTTTACTTGGCATTATTTTAATTTTCAAATTTGATGCGCGTTACAGACTTGGTATTGGACTGGGTATTGTGTCTGCTATTCTTGCTTCTATATTTTCTGTACTGAATAAAAAAGAAGTAGATAAGCAGCCTGCACAAATGATGATGGTATATGAATTAACAGGGGGTCTTTTTTTGTTAACGCTACTGATGCCATTTTACCTGAATTATTTTAACGTAGCTAAAGTATTTCCTAGCTTATCAGATATAGGGTGGCTATTAATTTTAAGTTGGCTGTGTACCGTATTAGCCATGGATTTAATACTCCAGGCACTTAAAAAAGTATCTGCATTTACGCAAAACCTAACGCTGAATTTAGAGCCCGTTTATGGGATCTTACTTGCCTTTTTGGTATACCAAGAAAACAAACAATTAGGGCCTAGTTTTTATTTAGGCATTTCTTGTATTGTAGTTTCGGTGGTTTTCCAAGTAGTGAGGGCCTCAAAGTCTTGATAGTGTTCCATCAAATCTTTTAACTCCTTTTTAAGCGACACAATTGTTTTTGCATACGCAGGATCATTGATCAGGTTTTTCATTTCGGTAGGATCCTTTTGCAAATCAAATAATTCCCAATCGTTGTGTGGTCCATAAAAGCGTATGAGCTTATACCTTGTGGTACGAATACCAAAATGTGGGGCTACATGGTGCGGTTGCGGATACTCGTAATAGTGATAGTACATAGAACTACGCCATGTTGCAGCAAAAGATTTTTTAGCAGCCGTGCTTCCTTTTGCTACTAGTGGTAAAAAGCTTTTGCCTTGCATATCAGAAGGCGTTTGAATGCCAGCAATATTTAAAATGGTGGGTGCAAAATCAATATTGACAATCATTTCTTGTAGCGTTGTACCTGGTTTTATTTGACCTGGGTAACGCATAACAAAAGGAGTTCTTAAGCTTTCTTCATACATAAATCTTTTGTCAAACCAACCGTGTTCACCCATATAAAAGCCCTGATCAGAAGCGTAAATAACAACTGTGTTTTCGTCCAATTGATGAGCCGCTAAATAGTCTAATATTTTTCCAATGCCTCTATCTAACGATTTTGCTGTGGCCAGATAATCTTTGAGGTATCTTTCAAATTTAAATTTGAGTAGGGCAGCACTATCATTTTTTACGGCTTCGTACTGTTTGGAAATTTCTGTGTAATATTTTTTGTACGCTGCTTTTTGTGTAGGATCGAGTCTAGCAAACATGCCAGGTCCTACTTTATCCCAGTTAACATTAATTTTTAAATCGTCTTGCAGCACCATGGTTTTGTCGACAGTCATGTCTTGTAGGCGCGCTGCTTCACGACCATTGTAATTGTCATTAAAGTTGGCTGGATATGGAAAATCGATATGGTCAAAAGCGCCGAGGTCTTCTACGTCAGGCATCCAGTTGCGGTGTGTAGCTTTTTCACCCACTACTAAAAAGAAGGGCTTAGTCGTATCTCTTTTATCCAACCAATTGGTAGAAAATTCGGTAATTAAATTAGTGGTATAACCCTTGTACGAAGCAGTATCGTTAGGCATATTAATAAAGTTCGGTTGAAAGTACTGGCCCTGGTCGGGAAGTATTCTAAAAAAGTCAAAACCCGAAGGAAGTGTTTGTAAATGCCATTTACCAATCCAGGCAGTTTGATATTCTTTTTGTTTGAGTAATTTTTGAACCTGCTGCTGGTTACCATCAAAAAACCTGCGCGGTCCATTGTCTTTTAAACCGTTGATGTGGTTGTATTTTCCAGTTAATAAAACAGCCCTGCTAGGCGCGCAAATAGAGTTGGTTACAAATGCATTTTTTGCAATCATACCTTCTTTAGCAATACGGTCTATATTGGGTGTTTGCATCAGGCTTTTGCCATAGGCACTAATGGTTTGCTGGGTATGGTCGTCCGAAAAAATGACAATAATATTGGGTGGCTTACTACTACTTTTCTGAGCCTTTACTACACTGTTGCAAAAGAGTATGATAGCCAATAAAAATGCAAATTGTTTTTTCATAAAATATATTTTTAGCTACCAAAACTTTTTTGGTTGGGTTGTCGACCCCAGTCAGGTAAATCAATATTTAAATTATCATGCTTTTCTAGCATTTCTTTTTTTAGTGCTGCGCGCATACGAGCAATCCTTTCTTGCATGCCAGGGTTTGCTGCTAAATTATTGGTTTCGTTGGGGTCTTTACGTAAATCAAATAGCTGAGTGGTAAGTACCCCTTTAACATTGTAAACAATGAGTTTAAATCCATCGCTTGTTTTTATGCTCCTGCTCCAATGTCCGTACACATTATAAATTTGTGTTCTGATATTTGCGCCCGGGTTTTTTATAGCAGGCATTAAACTAACTGCTTCTACACTACTTGGTTTTTGGATATTTAGGTATTCGTAAATAGTGGGGTTGATATCACTCAAATAGGTAAATCCATTATTTTTTTTGTTGACTGGTATGCCAGGCCCTGCCATAATTAGCGGTACGCGAATACTATGTTCGTATAAATTTTGTTTGCCTAATAACCCATGCTGTCCAACGGCAAGTCCATTGTCGCCGGCAAAAACAATCAGTGTTTCTTTTGCTAGACCCGACGCGTCAAGGGCCGCAAGAATCTGGCCTAACTGCGCATCTAGTTCCGACACCATGCCATAGTAATGTGCAATTTCTTTTTTGACAGCCTCCGGAGTTCGGGGATGTGGTAATAACATTTCATCTCTGACCGCTAAATCGCCATTATCAAAAGGATGGTTTGGTAAAAAATTAGGTGGCAGGTTAATAGTGTCAGGATTGTACCAAGCGTCGTATTTAGTGGGAGGGGTGCGTGGATCATGCGGCGAGGTGAGTGCTACATAACAAAAAAACGGCTGCTCTTTTGCTTTTTTGCTATTCAAAAACTGAATGGCAGTAGTCGCATAAAGTTCGGTACTAAAAGTATCGCTCTTCCAACTATTTTTTGGATCGTATACACCACTAGGGTCAAAATTATTTACCGTTGGATGAAACTGACCGCCATTATTTTCGAAGTGCATGCCTCCAAAAAATATATGACCGCCATCATTAAAAAAACGGTGATGTGAAGCTTTATCAGAATGCCACTTACCGGTATGAAAAGTAGTGTAGCCTTTTTGTTGTAGTACTTCTGGTAGCCCTATTAAACTATCCGGTATTTTACCACCATCGCCGGGAAGTCTGTTAACGTACCTGCCGGTTAATAGCATTACGCGGCTTGGTATGCATACAGCACCTTGGTGTCCACCCATTACGTGAGCCTGCGTAAAACTGAGGCCCCTCGCTACAAGTTTATCTAGATTGGGTGTTTTGATTTGCTTGTTGCCCAGTGCATGTATGGTGGCAAAACTTTGATCGTCAGAATAGATGATGAGTACATTTTTTGCCCGATGCACTGGAGATTTTTGCGCGGCCGCGGCCGCGCAAAAAAAGCCAAACACCATTACACTAAAAATATATTTAAATCGCATGCAGCTTTTAACTTATTGAATTTGTAACTGATACGCTACCACATTGTTTTTTAAAAAGGTAGGCACGTAAATAATTTTCTTTTTTGCGTCGTAGCCAATGTCTGCGCTATTTATTTTTTCTGATCTCGTATCAAATAAAGTTACTTTTTGCGCGCCTGCTACTACATAATACACAATACCATTCCAGCAACTAACTATGTACTGATTGGGTGCAACTCTTTCGATACCATCGGTGCTTGGGTCCATGCCATCCATGATTTTAGAAATGGCTCCACCGGGTGTTACAGATAATAATGAACCTCTGTCTAAAATAAGGAGTTGATCTTCGATGCTTAATAGACCATTGGGCCCTTGCAGGTTTTCAACTTCTATGGTAGTAGTGTTGTTTTCATAGCGGTGCACTTTTCCGGTTCTGCTATCGGATACAAATACAGCGCCATTCTTATTAACCGTAACGTCGTTTAAAAAAACAGATCCTTCTATTGGTACTCTTTTAACAATCGTTGCTTTTTTTATATCTATAACTACGAGCTCCGTTAAATCTGCAACATAGAGTTCTTGCTTGTATTTTGCCATGCCTTTTGGGGCATTTAATCCGGTAATCCATTCCAAATTTATAGGCGTGCCTGTTTTTGATAACTTGCTAATACTTCCTTTGCCATCTTTACCATTAGATGCGCCATCAATATTGGAAACCCAAATGCAGTTTTCTTTGTCATCCACCAGCACAGATTCTGGTACTTTTAAAATGGTATCTGTAGCCCATAGTTTTTGAACGGTTGCTTTTTGTGCACTTACGCTCATTAAAACAACGATTATAAGGGCTAAAGAGAGTATTGTTTTTTTCATAAAAGAGGTTTGTGCAAGAAAGTTAAAGAAAATTAAGGGTCTGCCATTTGCTTTTTACCGATGAACCTCCTTTTTGTTCATTTATGGGTATAAAATGTAGAATACGGCTATTGACTATTATGGATTTGTGCTCAATCACGTATTAAATTGCTATTCTATTTGAAACTATTTAATGCTTTTTTTATGCGTTACCTCTCTATCTTATTGTTGCTCCTAACTACTATTGCTGTTCAGGCTCAAAAGAAACCCTTAGACCACACGGTTTATGACAATTGGCAATCTATTGCTGATCGTGCCATTAGTAATGACGGCAAATATGTTGCATATGCTATTAACCCTCAAGAGGGAGATGGTGTACTTATACTACAGTCTTTACAAGGGGACTATAAAGTAGTAATTCCAAGAGGGGCTGGTGTTGTATTGTCTGAAGATAGTAAGTATGCTATTTTTCGTATCAAGCCAACCTTTGCGCAAACGCGTGATGCAAAAATCAAAAAGAAGAGACCCGATGAAATGCCAAAAGATAGTTTAGGTGTTGTGAAACTTGGCGATAAATCCGTTAACAAAATAGCCCGTCTTAAATCATTTAAACTACCAGATGATGCTGGTGGGTGGATGGCTTATTTATTGGATAAAGAGCTGCCTGATGCGCCAAAAACAAAAGCGGCGCTTGATTCTGCTACTAAAATCAAATCTTTGTTTGCGATGGCAGATAGTTTGGTGCGCGCAGCAGATAGTATTCGTTTAAAGGCAACGAGTGCCGCTCAAAATGGAATGTCTGTTTTGCAAACGCCTACAACGCCTGCTAAAGCAGCAGAAGAAAATATAGAGGAAGGAACAACGCTAGTATTAATGAATTTAAATTCAGGGGCTGAAACAAAATATCCATTGGTGAGTGATTTTTATTTTAATAAAAAAGGAACCACACTGGTACTTAAAAAAACCAAAAAAAATGGAGTGGCTGGTTCTGCTGCAACCATTGTTAAAGTGGATTTATCTAGCATGAAAGCTTCAACCATTCTTACCAAATTTAATGATGCTAAGCTATTTAGATTAGACGAAGCAGGTAAACAACTTGCATTTGTTGCCGAAAGAGATAGTGCTGCAAAAGCGGTGCGTAAATTTTATCAATTGTATTATTACGTCGATGGTAAAGACTCTGCAGTAGCCATTGCTAGCCAAACTTCTAAAGGTGTACCTGCTAATCATATTATTAGTGACAACCAAGCAGTAAGTTTTAGCAAATCGGGTGCGCAATTATTTTTTGGAACAGCTCCTTTGTTGCCACTAAAAGATACCAGCTTGCCTGAGTTTGACCGTGTAAGCGTAGATGTTTGGCATTACAACGATGATCAAATTATGCCAATGCAATTAAGATCTTTAGAAACAGAATTGAAAAGAGCATACACTGCTAGATATGATTTTGCTTCCAATACTGTTGTGCCCCTTGGGTCTTCCAAGTTTAGAAATGTGTTACAAACAAATGATGGAGATGGCACTGTTTTTTATGCAGCCACAGATGAAGGAAAAAGAATTGCATCACAGTGGCAGGGTTACACCATTAATGATGTATATACGATTAATCCTTTAGATGGATCTTCAAAACTTATTAAAGCCAATTTAAAATCGGGAAATGTGCAGCCAAGTGTGTCAGGTAATTTATTACTATACTACGATGAGCCTGCTAAAAAATATTTTGTATACAATCATACCACAGGTGTCACCAATCAAATTGCAAAAGATATTACTACTGCGCTCTACGACGAAGAAAATGACGTGCCCGATGATCCAAATGCGTATGGACTTATGCGCTGGACAGAAAATGACAAGTACGTTTTACTCTATGATAAGTATGATATATGGCAGGTAGATCCGCTTGGCATCCAAAAATCTATTTGCCTTACAGCTGGTCGTGCAAATAAAATTTCTTACCGTTTTATTGCTACTGATCCGGATCAAAAATTTATAAAAACTGGGGATCAATTACTCCTTCGTGTGTTTGATGAAAAAGACAAGTCGGCGGGTTTGGCAACAATGGTATATGGTACTAATACAATCAATGTTTTATTTAAAGAAAAGGTTGCACTTAGTCCACTGGTTCAAAAAGCAAAAGATGCAGATGTATTACTCTATACCAAAGAAACGTATATACAATCACCAGCTTTATATAGCTCTAGTGTAAATGGGGGTACTGCCAATCAAATGGCTGCTACCAATGCACAACAAAATGAATACAATTGGGGTACTGCAGAATTATTTACTTGGAAAGCATATACAGGTAAACTAACTGAGGGTATTTTGTACAAGCCTGAAAATTTTGATGCGACTAAAAAGTATCCGATGATTGTTTATTTCTACGAACGTAACAATCAAACTTTATACAATTATATTCCGCCAACACCTACGGCTTCACGTTTAAACATTTCATTTTTTGTAAGCAGAGGGTATGTGGTGCTTGTACCAGATATCTGGTATAAGAAAGGATATCCAGGACAAGGTGCGTACGATTATATTTTAAGTGGAACGCGCGCTGTTGTAAAACAAGGCTATATCGACAGCACTAAAATTGGACTTCAAGGACAAAGTTGGGGAGGCTATCAAATTGCACACTTAATTACTAGAACCAATTTGTATGCAGCTGCATGGGCTGGTGCACCGGTTGTAAATATGACAAGTGCTTATGGTGGTATCCGTTGGGGACCTGGTATGAACCGTCAGTTCCAATATGAAAAAACACAAAGTAGAATTGGTGCTACCTTATGGGAGAAGCCAAATTTATACATCGAAAATTCTCCATTGTTTCATTTACCTAAAGTAACAACACCGCTTGTTATCATGGCCAATGATGCTGATGATGCTGTGCCTTGGTATCAGGGTATTGAATTTTACACTGCTTTAAGACGCCTCGGTAAAAAAGTTTGGATGTTAAACTATAACAATGAAGCACACAATTTGGTGGAGCGAAAAAATAGAAAAGACATTCAAATTAGAGAACAACAATTCTTTGATTATTTATTAAAAGGGGAGAAACCAGCACCATGGATTGCAAACGGTGTTCCCGCAACGATGAAAGGCAGAGATTGGGGGCTTAAATAACCCCTTATAAATTACTCTGGTAGTTTATTGCGGTAATTATGCTGTTCTATTTGGATCCCAGGCTTCTAGTTGGTTAGCTACTTCTGTTAAGAAGCTAGCACCAACACTGCCGTCAATAATACGGTGGTCGTAACTAAGTGATAAGTACATCATGTGTCTAATGGCCATGCTATCTCCACTTGGTGTTTCAATTACAGCCACACGCTTTTTAATAGCGCCAACAGCAATGATGGCAACCTGTGGTTGATTGATAATAGGCGTGCCCATGAGACTACCAAATGTACCCACATTGGTAAATGTAAATGTGCCGTTTTGGGTATCGTCTGGTTTTAACTTGTTGTTTCTTGCAGCGTCCGCCAAATTATTAATAGACTTGCTTAAGCCAACTAAATTAAGTTGATCAGCACCTTTAATAACGGGTACAATTAAATTTCCATTAGGAAGAGCCGTAGCCATTCCAATATTAAAATCCTTTTTGATAATTATTTTATCTCCGTCTAAACTTGAATTAATCAGCGGAAACTTTTTCATGGCTGCCACCAAACATTCTACAATGAGTGGAGTGAAAGTTAATTTGGTGCCTTCTCTTTTTTCAAAAGCGGCTTTATTGTTATTTCTCCACTGAACGAGGTTTGTTACATCTGCTTCAGAAAAACTTGTTACGTGCGGACTTGTTTGCACACTGTCTACCATATGTTTGGCAATCAGTTTGCGCATGCGGTCCATTTCAATAATTTCTGTTGCACCACTTAAAACAACACCTGCAGGACTGCTAGCTATGTTTGATGGAGCAGGAGAAGCCGCTGTTGGCGCAGGTGCAACAACCGGAGTTGAGACTGGTGCAGCAGCAGCCGGGGCAACAGTTGGTGTTGTCCCAGATTTTTTAGCAGCAACCCAGTTTAAAATATCTTTTTTTGAAACCCTTCCACCAGAGCCGGTGCCAGGTATTTTTTCTAAGTCATGTAAGCTTATGCCTTCACTTTGTGCTATGTTTAAAACAAGCGGTGAATAAAAACGAGCTTCTGTATTATTTGTTTCTTGCGGCGCTGTATTAACAGGTGCAGCTGGAACGTATGGTATTGATTCAATTTCTTCAACAATAGGAGCCGGAGCTGCTGCCTGTGTTTCAATAGGTGCACTCGCAACCATATTGTTTTCGCCGGCAACTTCAATTTTTGCAAGCACGCTTCCAATTGGTGCTACATCATTTACCTGAAAACAAATTTCTACTAGCTTGCCAGCAAAAGGTGCAGGTACCTCCGTGTCTACTTTGTCGGTCGCAATTTCAAGTACCGTTTCGTCCACAGCAATATTGTCTCCAATTTGCTTGTTCCATTTTAAAATGGTGGCTTCCATTATACTTTCGCCCAATTTGGGCATCACTAAATCAACAATTGCCATAGACTGCTTAGAGGTTTATAGTCAGGTACAAAAGTACGCTATGCGGTTAAAATTGGATTAACTATTATCCACAATCAAAAGGCGGAGCATATTGAGGGCGCTATTGGCAGTTAATTCTATATTACGCTTACGGTCAAATCTGAAGTGGAATACCTGGGCACGCACTTCATTTTCCGACGCTACGGCCATCCAAACCATGCCTACGGGCTTTTCGGGGGTTTCGCCTCCTGGTCCCATAATGCCACTAACTGCCACAGAATAGTCTGTTTTAAGCAGTTTTCGGGCCGAAATAGCCATTTTTCTTACACATTCCTCGCTAACCACACCCACGGTTTCCATGGTTTCTTTTGAAACGTCTAGTAAATCTCCTTTGATTTCATTGGCATAACTAACCACAGATCCCTTAAAATAAGCAGAGGCGCCGGCTTTGGCCGTTAATAAATGGGCGATATATCCACCCGTGCAGCTTTCTGCGGTGGCAAGGGTTTTATGTTGGTTTAAGAGGAGTTGACCCACCACTTCGGCCATTGGGATGTCTTCTTTAACCACTAAATAATCCTTAACGGCGGTAGCTAAATTATTAAAGTGGGTATCTAATTCGTTATCCAAAACCGCTTCATGTTGAGGGTCGCCGGCGGCTGTTAAACGCAAACGAACCATACCATAATTAGGGAGGTAGGCCAGTTTAATATGACTTGGCAGGGCTGCTTCATTTTCTTTAATCATTTCTGCTAAAAAAGATTCACCAATACCAGCCGTTAATAATGTTTTGTGTTTGATAATGCCCGTTTGAAAACGCTTTGGAATCATCGGAATTACATGATGTTCCATGATCCATTTCATTTCGTGGGGAACCCCAGGCATCGAAATAAATAATACGCCATCTTTTTCAAAAAGCATGCCCGGTGCGGTTCCGCGCTCATTTAATAAAACGGTGCAACAATCAGGAACCTCTGCTTGCTTGGCGTTTCGCTCAATCATGGGGCGCTTTAAAATGCGTTCAAATATGTCTGTAACATGCGCAAGTGTTGCGGCATCTACTACCATTTTCCCGCCAAAATATTCACACAATAAAGGTTTCGTAATATCATCAGAAGTAGGCCCTAATCCACCGGTTAAAAGCACAATAGAGGCTTTTTTACTTTCTGCATCTAGTGCGGCCCAAATGTCTTCCCAAACATCGCCAACCGCCACTCTGTTTTTAACGGTAACGCCTGCTTTATTGAGTTCTTGGGCAATCCAAGCGCTATTGGTGTCAATCACTTGACCAATCAATAATTCATCTCCAATAGTAATGATGGATGCAAACACTTTTTCCATGGCTAGGCCTTAAATTTAGTGCGAAGTAAATATAGTAAGCACAAACAGGCAAATATAAATATATTGCATCCTATGAAAACACAAAATTATAGCAACCACAGTAGGTTAGTAGCAGGTTGGCACGGGCTTACCTTTTTTGCCATTTTATCTTTTTGGATTGGCAGCTTTGTTAATTTGGCGAATGCCGGGGGGCCTGCACTGTATAGTGCATCCTTATTAAGTGTTGCTGGCTTTATTTTTGTATGTTTTTTTGTTTTTGTTCGCATGTTTGCGCTCAAGGCACAAGATAGAGCCATCAGAGCAGAAGAAAATTTGAGACATTTTGCATTAACTGGAAAACTACTTCCTGCTAGTTTAGGCATCGGTCAAATTGTTGCCCTTCGTTTTGCAGCAGATGAGGAGTTTGCAGCACTAGTAGCTAAAGCGGCCGCAGAAAATTTAACGGGCAAACAAATCAAGCAGTCTATTCATAATTGGAAAGCGGATACGTACCGCGTATAAATTTAATCATTAATTGTATGAAACAACTTACTTGGGTGATTTGTTTTTTGTGCATGCTTGTGGTGCAAGTATCGGCGCAAAAAAGTGTGCAAACAAACGTGCAAACCTCTTCTGTAACAACTAATAATGACGCTGAAAAAGAAGCGGTATTACAAGTAATCAAGCAAACCTTTAAAGCGATGCTTACTTCGGATACCGTGTTACTTAAATCTTGCTTTGCTCCAGGTGCTATCATGCAAGTTGTGCAAAATCAAAAAGATTCTGTGATTGTAAGAACCAACAGGGCCGCTGATTTCATTGCAAATATTGGAAAGCAGCAGCCCGGATCGCTAGACGAGCGTTCTTTTGATGAAATTATTTATATCGACCGTGAAATAGCTACAGCATGGGCACCCTATACCTTTCACCGCAACGGGGTATTTTCACACAAAGGAATTGATAGCTTTCAATTTGTTAAATTAAAAGATGGCTGGAAAATTCAGTACCTGATATATAACATGTATCAGTAAGTAGTAAAAAATTATGCGCTAAAAAATGGCGCTAATTTTTGTTTTAGGCTATCTGGTATAGTTGTTCTTTTGCCAGTGGCAGCATCAATAAAATATAGCACTACTTTTCCTTGCGTAAGCAGTTTGCCCGATTCGTTGTAAACTTCTGTGATAAATTTTATTTGATGCTCGAGTGGAAGTTCTGGAACCGTCGTTTTTACGGTTAATAAATCGTCGTAATGCGCTGGTCTTATATATTTGGTTTCCATGGTAACCACGGGCATGTGAATTCCCATTTTTTCAATTTCTTTGTAGGAGAGTCCAATGGCACGCATGGCTTCTACACGACCCACTTCAAAATACTGGGCATAATTGCCATAATAGACCACGTCCATTTGATCGGTTTCTGCGTATCTAACACGTATGTTTGTTTGATGCTCGTACATAGGTTTTCCTGCTTTTGTTGACAAACTTACGTCATCTATCTGTTTTTCCACAAATGCCCTCAATAAAGGGCCTTACGGGGTGGTAATGCTACCTTTAAAACGGTTTTCGCTTTTTATTAAGAAAGAAACACAAACCTTTGTAATAAAGGGTATGATACTTATGAAACTACGAACGTATATTTTATCAGCTTGCTTTTTTGTAATAGCGCTTTCAGGCCTTGCACAAACGCCCGTTTTACCAAATACAATCGATGCAAGTTTAACGGATTTGCAAACTTTTGTTTCGAACAAAGCGTATGTGAGTAGTTATCAATTGGCCAAAGAATTGAAGCGGACTTCTATGTATAATAACGATAGGTCCGTAAAAGAAAGGGTTGATTTTTATTTATTAGTGAGTGGGCTTCAACTCAATGAAAAAGGAATTGTAGAACAGGCTAGCGATTTTATAAAAGCTGCTGTGGATCCTGCTTTTCGTCAAATGATGACCTATTATGTAGGGGTGTATTATTTTAGAAACAATCAGCCACAGCAAAGTTTAACATATTTAGAAACTGCCAAACTTGCCAATTTAACCAACGCTCAAATAGGAGAAGTAAAATATATACTAGGCTATCTTTATTTTAGTCTCGGTCAATTTGAAAAAGCAAAACAACCTCTCGATGCCGTTCGTCAAACAGTGGGTGATACCTATTATATTGATGCCAATTATTACTATGGCTTTATTGCATTTAAAGAAAAAAATTACACCACCGCGCTTCAGTGTTTTGAAATCGCTAAAGCAGCCTCGGTATACGGCAAACTCATTCCTTTTTACAACGCCCAAATTTATTATTTTACGGGAAGTTCTGAAAAGGCTTTATCTACTGCACTAGCTGCACTAAAAGCGGGCGAGCAGTATTACGAGCTTCCATTACAGCAATTGGTGGGACGATTGCTTTTTGCTAAAAATGATTTTACAGGTGCGCTTCCTTATCTAGAAAAATATGTGGCTAGTAGCAAAACGCCTACAAATGAAGATTTGTATGAATTGTCATTTTGTTATTTCGAGCAAAAAAAATGGAGCAAAGCCATTGAAGGTTTTAAGAGGCTCACTACTGGAAAAGATTCTTTATCACAAAATAGCATGTACTTACTTGCTAAAGCATACCTAGAAATAGGAGATAAGTCTGGTGCGCGCAACGCATTTATTTTTTGTGCCGAAAACAATAGTAACAAACTGCAAAAAGAAGTGGCTACTTTTTCTGTAGCTAAACTCTCTTTTGAGCAGGGGCTTATCAATGAAGCATTAAAAGGGTTTCAAGAATTTTTGAAATTATTTCCACGTTCTACATATACAGCTGAAGCCACCGACCTTCTCGTAAACACGCTTGCTCGAACTAGTAATTTTAAAGAGGGGCTTCAATTATACGCTGGCATCAAAAACCCTTCAACGCTTGCGCAAAAAGCCTATCCATCGTTATTGTACGGTAGAGCTGTAGAACTTATCAATGATCAGTACATCAACGCAGCAGATAGTTTACTGGATTTATTACTTACCGCACCTAATAATCAGGATCAAGCCGTATTAGCTTATTTCTGGAAGTCTGAAATGCAGTTTAGAAAAGGCATTTACGATCAGGGCATGGTTTATTTACAAAAGTATTTGTCTGCACCTATAGTAAATGCAGAAGTGAACTTGAGCAATGCTTATTATAATTTAGGTTTTGCGCAAATGCAATTAGAGCAGTATGCGGAGGCAATTAGTAGTTTTGAAAAAGCTACTAGCGCCGTAAAAACAGGGGCTCCTATTTTTCAGGACCTTGTGATAAAAAAAGCGGATTGCTACTTTATGTTAAAAGATTTTACAAAGGCGCTGGCGCTCTATGACCAGGTGATAGACCGTCAATATGACGCCTCAGATTATGCTTATTTCCAAAAGTCTATCATATTTGGTGCATCTAATAAAACACCAGAAAAACTCGCGTTACTTCAAAAATTTGTGAAGCAGTATCCTGGCTCTGCACTCATTGGTGACGTGTACATGGAAATGGCCAATACCCATTTAGCGGCCGAGTCTTTTGCACTCGCTGTGGCACCCCTTAAGCAAATAACCTCAAGTGCTGCCCTTGCTGCATGGCATCCGGCTGCGTATTTAAAACTCGGCGTCGCTTATTTTAACACCGAAAAAAATGACGAAGCGCTTGCTAGTTTTACCAGCTTACTCGCCAAGTTCCCTAATACAGAAGAGGCCGAATCTTCTATAGAGTATATCCGAAACATTTTTGTTGAAAACCAAAAGCCACAAGAATTTGTTGCCTTTATGGAAGCAAATGGCAGGGCTTTGTCTGAAACAGAATCTGATTCACTAACATATACAGCGGCCCTTTTACGATACGAGCAAAAAGATTTTGCGGGAACCAAAAATGGCATGAGTGCTTACATCGATAAATTTCCAAATGGGTCGCATATACTAGAAGCACATTTTATCATGGCTTCTATTTATAAATCAGAAAAAAATACAGCTAGTGCTATCAAATACCTTACTTATTTAGCTTCCAAAGCGCCCAATAAATATGCTACAGACGCGGTTTTGCAACTTGCAAGGGCTTATTATTTTGAACTCCGTGATTATGCAAAAGCCACTACCTACTACAAGGAGTTAGATGCGATGGCCACGGATGAGGCTATAAAAAAAGAAGCGGTACGCGGCTTAATAAGAAGTGCGGTCAAACAATCTAATTGGACAGATGCACTTCCTGCAGCTACTCAAATTTTGGACATGACTGGTGTAGCTTCTGACGATAAAATGATGGCCAATTTTGTGATGGCAAAATCAAAGCAATTAGCAGCTTCTTTAGATACAGCAATTATCTATTATACAGCCGTAATTGCTTCTGGGAAATCTGAATTTAGTGCCGAAGCAAAGTATCAGTACGCCAAAATATTGTTTGAGCAAAACAAGTTAGAGGCTTCAGAGAAAATAGCTTTCGAGCAAATTAAAGACTTTGGTTCTTATGAATATTGGGTTACCAAATCTTATTTATTGTTAGGTGACATTTACCATAAGCAGCTTGATTACTTTAATGCTGAAGCAACTTATCAGAGTATAATAGCCAACGCTACTTTTGAAGATTTGAAAAAAGAAGCACAAGAAAAGTTAACGAAAGTAACCGCTGATAAAGCAAAAAAATAAAAACCGATTCAGATGAATAAAGTTGGGTTTCTTATATGTATGACGGCTTTTTGGATACCGGAGTTAAGCGCACAATCTGTATCAACGAAAGCAGCAGATACGGCTAAAGTGGTAACGATTACTTCCGCCTTTAAGCCAAGTTTAAGGCCGCAATCTAAAATTAATTTTTTAGCGGCTACACCTTTTCTAGACAATAGTAAGGTTACTATGCAATATGTAATTCCGTCACAAAATATCAGTTTTGCTTATCAGGCAGTAGCCGTTACGCCGCTTGCCTATGTTCCAGATTCAGTGGTGTTGTCTAAGCGCAATCATTTTATAAAGGTGGGGCTTGGAAATTTAAATACGATTGTTGCAGAAGCAGGTTTTAATATTGGCGATGGGGTAAAAAACAATACTTACATTGGAGGCGGCCTTAAAAAAATGAAAGGTCCTTTATTTGCGCAAGAATTTACCGATGTTAATTTTTCTATCAATAGCGCGCATCAAATAGGGGAGTCGCATGATTTGAGTGTCAAATTTACAACAGGGTCTACAACACGCTATGCGTATGGCTTTAAGCCGGCTAGCATTCCTTACACCAAAGACAATATTCTAAACAAATACAACAGCGCTGGCATTGCGGTGCACCTTGCAAATAAAACAGATGCATTTTTTGGTATTCATTATACACCAACTATTTCATTTGATTATTTGCAGTCGGGTGTAGATGAAAGAGAATTTGAAACTAGTATAGCAGCGCCTGTATCAAAAAATTTAGGAACCGATTTTAAAATTTCAGTGCAGCCCACTGCTAGCTTTTCAAATACCATTTTGCCAACTATTCCAAGTAATTTAACCATTGTCAACAATTTGTTTTCGATGCCAAGTACCTTTAGTTGGATTACGAATAAATTTCAAGTGCATTTAGGAGCTGCGCCTACTGTTAATAATGGCACTTATGCTGTTTTACCTCAAGTGAGTGGGGTAGCTATTCTTCCAGATAATGGGTTACGCATAGAATTAGGCTGGTCTGGTCATTTCGAAAAAAATAATTTACGTTCTATAGCAGCCATCAATCCATGGGTTCGTATTCCTAATAATTTCTCAAATACTAAAATCACAGAACAGTTTTTAGGGGTTAAACTTCCAGTAGGAGATAATTTTACCTATGGGGCAAAGTTGTCTCTACTGGAATATGAAAATCAAGCCCTTTTTGTAAATGCATTTACCGATGGCAGATTATTTAAGGTCCTTTTTGAACCTACGCTCCGTGCGGTTCAGTTACAGGCAAATGTTAGTTATACATTGCAAGACAAATTGAATATACTAGGAGCCATTACTTATAAAAAGTTTTCTGGCTTAACGGTTCAAAATGAAGCTTTTGGATTACTGCCGCTTGAACTGAGTGGATCTTTGCACTGGAAATTTTCGGATAAACTTTCATTTACATCTTCCCTGTATGCATGGGATGGGGCACAAGCAATGGATGCGCAAATGACAATTAAAAAACTACCTGCAGCTGCTGACTTTTCGGTGGGGGCTACTTATTCAGTTGTAAAATCGGCTAAATTTTGGTTGCAACTCAATAATATCCTCGATAACAGGTACCAGCGTTGGAACCAATATGAAGTTTTTGGCCGAAATGTTGTGGCGGGATTTGTATATTCGTTCTCTGGAAAATAGTAGGCGCATGTTAGATCATATATACCCTTATTTACTTGTTCATAAAAAGCTGCAGTTGGCTGGCATTGGTACCCTTCAGTTGGTACCTGTTTCCGCAGCTATTGAAGCGGGTGGGTCAAGTATTGCTGCGCCTTACGAAAAAGTAAATTTTATACCGGGTCAAGTATCTACAGATACTTCATTTGCCGCTTGGGTGGCTGCGCTCGATCATATTGATATGGATACAGCCATATCAACCATCAATCAAGCCGTTGAAGAACTAGCTTCTAGCACTCAGTTACATCAGCCTGTACATATAGCTAGCGTTGGTCATTTTCAAAAAGAAGGCGCGGGTATTTCATTTATTCCTCATGAACCCATCTATGCGGTTCAGGAAGCGCTTCCCATTCCGGGTGGGCTTCAATGGTCTTTTAAAAAAGGAGTACTCTATACAAGAGAAGCAAAATCTATTATGGACACCTATTGGTGGGTGGCGGCACTCTTGCTTGCTACTGCTGGAGCGGCTGCTATAGTCAACTACTATTTTAACCTTAACGATCAATTTTAATTCGCCTTTTAATGGCATCTACCATTCATTACCAAGCTTGTCCTATTTGTGCATCTGAATCGATTAGTAAGTTGTATGTGGCAAAAGACCATACTGTTTCTGGCGAATTATTTGAAGTTTGGCGTTGTGTAAAATGTAGTGGAGGATTTACCCAAAACGTACCGGATGCTGCTACTATTGGGCCTTATTACGCTGCAGAGTCCTATGTTTCACACACGGATAGTGATAAAGGCTTTATTAATAACGTGTATCATAAGGTAAGACGGTTTTCATTACTTACTAAAAAGAAATTGGTAACAAATCTTGTACAAAAACCGACTGGCACATTACTTGATATTGGAGCGGGAACAGGAGCGTTTGTGCATACCATGCAAACTGGAGGGTGGCAGGTAACAGGATTGGAACCGGATGCAACGGCTGCTAAACAAGCCCGTCAAAAATATAAGATTCATTTACAGCCTGCAAACAACATATATACATTAGAGGTTGATCAATTTGACGCTATTACCATGTGGCATGTGTTAGAGCATGTGCACGATTTACATGGTTATTTTAAAAGATTTAGCGAACTCTTACAAACAAGCGGCGTACTTGTCATTGCAGTGCCAAATTATACCAGTACCGATGCAAAAATCTATGGGCATCAATGGGCGGCATTAGATACACCGAGGCATTTGTATCATTTTTCTCCAGCAAGTATGGAGTCGCTTGCAGATGCACACGGCTTTAGACTGATAGCCAAAAAAGCTATGTGGTTTGATGCCTTTTATGTAGCCATGTTAACGGAGCAGCACAAGGGCGGGTCCCTTATAAAAGCTTTATTAGTGGGTCTTTGGTCCAATATCACCGCACTTCTGAATGTTAATAAATGCAGTTCGGTGATTTATGCGTTTAAGAAAAAATAGTAGGTGTTTTGAACCAGTTGTAAGGGGCTAAAAAAGTTCTATTGTAAATTTACTTTAAAAATAGCCGGCCAATTTTTACCAGTGATATAAGTGGCTTTGCTAACACTATCATACGCAATCCCATTTAATACATTTGTTTCTGTGGTAATGGGTTGATTTGTTTTTTGCAAAATATTTGTAAAGTCAAATTGTTTTTCTACTTGTCCTGATACAGGATTGATGGCGATTATTTTATTTTCACCCCACACATTGGCGTATATTTTGCCATCAATTAATTCTAGCTCATTAAGGGAAGCGATGTAACCATTGTTGTCATAAACCCCCAAGGTTTTTTCGATGGCTAGGGTAGTAGGGTTTACAAAATATAAATTGCTACTACCGGTACTAATAATGAGCTGGTTGTTAAAATGGGTAATACCCCAGCCTTCATAGTTCCAGTTAAATTCTTTTTCTTTTTTAAAAGTATTGGCGTCGTATACAAATACTTTGTGGTTTTGCCAGGTAAGTTGGTAGATTTTATTGTTGTAAACAGCAATACCTTCTCCAAATAAACTATCTGCAATAGATAGGGTTTGGAGTGATTTACCGGTTGCTAAATCCGTTTTAAACAATTTACTTTGGTTGGTAAGACCCGTTCCTTCGTATAAGGTATTGTTATGCCAAACAAGGCCCTGAGTAAATGAACTGGTATTGTGCGGGTAAATTTCTACAATAGTATAAGTGCCATTAATAGGCGCTTCAATGGCTGCTGCAACGGGTTCATTACTGCCTTCTGTGCCTGGGTTAGATTGGCATCCAAAGAGGACAGTAGCGACAAATAAAAAATATATAAGATTTTTTTTCATGCAGCAGGCGTTGAATTATACGTTAAATCTGAAATGCATAATATCACCATCTTTAACCAGGTATTCCTTTCCTTCAATTCTTAATTTACCATTGTCTCTACAAGCTGCTTCACTACCAAAGTGTACAAAATCATCGAAGGCAATTACTTCGGCTTTAATAAATCCTTTTTCAAAATCGGTATGAATAACGCTAGCTGCTTGCGGTGCTTTCCAGCCTTTTAAAATAGTCCAGGCTCTTACTTCTTGCACACCTGCTGTAAAATAGGTGTCTAAATTCAAAAGTTTATAGGCAGATCTAATTAGACGGTTTAATGCAGGCTCTGTCATTTTATATTCCTCCATAAACATTTGCTTGTCATCGCCAGATTCTAATTCTGCAATTTGAGCTTCAATGTTATTGCACATTACAATTACCTGCGCACCTTCTTGTGCTACAGCTGCGGTAAGCATTTCAGAATATTTATTGCCGGTATGCATGCTCGCTTCATCTACGTTGGCAACGTATAAAACGGGCTTGTCTGTAAGTAAAAATAAATCAGCAACTGCTACATTTTCTTCTTTAGAAAGCCCTAACGAATAAATGCTTTTACCGGTTTCCAAATGATTTTTACAACGGGTTAGAATTTCAAACTCCGCTTTTGCTTTGGTGTCAGAACCTACACGCGCCATTTTTTCTACGCGTTGCATTTTCTTTTCTACACTTTCTAAATCTTTTAATTGTAGTTCGGTATCAATAATTTCTTTATCGCTAACTGGGTTGATAGCGCCTTCTTCTCTTAAAACGTTTTCGTCTTCGAAGCAACGGATCACATGTATGATGGCGTCTACTTCTCTAATATTCCCTAAAAATTTATTACCTAATCCTTCCCCTTTACTTGCACCTTTAACAAGGCCGGCGATATCTACAATTTCCATTTGGGTTGGAACAATGCGGTCAGGAATTACCAGTTCCGCTAATTTATTTAAACGCTCGTCCGGAACGTCTACAAGTCCTACATTGGGCTCAATAGTACAGAAACGGTAGTTGCTAGCCTGTGCTTTAGCGTTAATGCTTACTGCATTAAATAATGTTGATTTTCCTACGTTGGGTAGTCCTACAATTCCTGCCTTTAAAGCCATAATTGAAACCTTTTTAATTAAGGTGCAAATATAGCTCCAATATTTTTTATATTCACCCCATAAATTAACCCAGATGGCACTAAATATTGTATGGATCGCCTTTTTTATTGTGGCTTTTGTAATTGCCCTTTATAAGTTCTTGTTTTTACATGATACCGAAGTGTTTAAAACCCTTGTAGATGGGATGTTTGATAGTGCCAAAGGGTCTGTTATTGATGTGGCGTTCCCGCTTGCTGGCACCATGGTTTTCTTTTTAGGACTCATGAATATTGCTGAGCGTGCTGGTGCTATTAATTGGATAGCTCGTTTACTCAATCCGTTTATGAAAAGGTTATTTCCTGAAGTGCCTGAAAAGCATCCTGCGATGGGTCAAATGGTGATGAATTTCAGTGCCAATATGCTAGGGCTTGATAATGCAGCAACCCCTTTTGGTTTAAAAGCTATGGAAAGCCTTCAATCTATTAACCCCGACAAAGAAAAAGCGACCAATGCACAAATCATGTTTTTGGTGCTGCATACAAGTGGACTTACATTGATTCCGCTCACCATTATTTCATACCGTTTAGCGGCTGGTTCCACCGAAGCGGCCAGTGTGTTTATTCCCTGTGTACTTGCAACTATTTGTACTACACTTGCTTCTATATTTATTGTGGGTTTTAAGCAAAAATTAAAATGGGACAGCGTGCTATTAACCTGGTTATTAGGCCTAGTAGCGCTGGTTGCGGGGATGCTCTTTTTTGTGCAGCAAATGGGAGCGGAGCAGAAAGAAATATTTAGTAGGGTTACAGGTAACATGATTTTATTATTACTGGTAGTGCTTATTATTATTGGAGGGATGCTTAAAAAAATAAATGTATTTGACGCTTTTATTGACGGTGCCAAAGGTGGCTTTGATGTGATATTAAAAATCATTCCATACCTCGTAGGTATGCTAGTAGCTATTCGCGTATTTAGAGACAGTGGCGCACTTGGCTATATGGTAGACGGATTAAGTTGGGTGATTGGCTTAACCGGCGTTGACACCTCATTTACGCCTGCACTACCAGTAGCGATTATGAAACCATTTAGTGGAAGTGGTGCGAGAGGACTCATGTTAGATGTAATGAAATCTAATGGTCCGGATTCTTTTGTAGGAAAATTAGCGTCAACCTTTCAGGGATCGGCAGACACTACTTTTTATATCATTGCCCTTTATTTTGGTAGCGTAGGCATCAAAAAAGTACGGTATGCTATTTGGGCTGGTGTGTTAGCAGACCTGCTAGGCGTAGTGGCAGCCATCTTAATTGGCTATGTGTTTTTTAGCTAACTTTTTCGCCAGCCATTTCCATTACTATTTTCCATTCGGCGGGCTTAACGGTTTGTACCGATAGTCTACCAAGCCTTACAAGGTCCATATCTTGGAGTTTAGCATGCGCTTTAATGTCTGCAAGCTTTACTGGTTTTTTTAGCTTTTTAAAGGGCTTAAAATCAACTACAAGCCATGCTGGATCTGGGGTGGTAGGATCTTGATAAGATTCTTTAACTACTTTAGCAATACCTACAATTTCCATGCCCTCGTTAGAGTGATACCAAAAAGCCAGATCGCCTTTTTTCATGGATCTTAAATTATTGCGGGCGCCATAATTTCTAACGCCATCCCAAAATGTTTGTTTGTCTTTTTCAAACTGATCCCAACTGTATTTGAATGGTTCCGATTTGATAAGCCAGTAATTCATTTTGAAAACTATTTAAGTCGTAAAAAATTTAGCTACAAATTATGCTTCGCTTGCAAGAACGTCTGCTAAGTGCAGCACTTTTAATCCGGAGTGTTTATGCGTTAAACAACCATCTATATGCATTAGGCAGCTCATGTCTGTACTAATGATATATTCGGCACCAGTAGCAGCTGCGTTGGTGGTTTTTTGATCACCCATGGCAATACTAATAGGTTCAAATTTAACGGCAAAGCTGCCTCCAAACCCGCAACATGTTTCTACGTCGTTCATCTCCACAAGCTCAAGTCCTTTAACCTTGCTGAGTAATTTGCGCGGTTCTGTTTTTACATTACACTCTCTAAGCGCTGCGCAACTATCATGGTAGGTTACCTTACCATTAAAAGTAGCGCCCACGTCATCGATCTTTAAAATATTGATTAAAAAATCGGAGAGTTCGTAAATGCGTGCCGATGTTTTTTTAGCAATATTTATTTGCGCAGAATTTTCGTATAGTTTACCGTAGTAGTTTCTAACAAAACCGGTACAGCTAGCACTGGGTGCTACAATATAATCGGTGCCGTTAAAATCATCTAAAAACTTATCACAAACACTTTTTGATTCTGACCAAAAACCAGCATTAAATGCGGGTTGGCCACAACAGGTTTGATTGGGGTTGTATTTGACCGTACAGCCAACTTTCTCCAACACTTTTACCATGTTAAACGCTACCTGTGGGTAGAGCTGATCAATAAAGCAAGGAATAAATAACTGTACGTTCATTTATTTATTTTTCACTACCTAAACGGTAGATGTATTTGTCTGCCAAGAAGCCTTTGTCCGTTGTAGGATATTTTTCTTTGATTTCTTTATATAATGCTAAAGCCTCTGCATTTTTTCCAGTCGTTTCAGATAATAGGGCAGCTCTAAATAAATATTCAGAAGCGTTGCTCTCATCTTCAGAAAAACTAGCTGCTGCTTTTTTGTAATATTCAATGGCTTCGTCTTTTTTGTTAAGCTCAGCACTAGCATCACCTAAAGCTCCAATGGCTAGCATTTGAATTTGCTTAGCGTCTGTAGAAAAATCTTTTAGGTATTTAATGGCGTTGTTAAAATCGCCAAGTTTTAAATAGCTAATACCTGCATAATACCCAGCAATGTTAGCAGCTTTTGTACCACTGTAGTTGTTGATAATGTATAACACTCCTTTATTAACACCATCGCCATTTAAAACGAGATTTGAAGAATCAAGTGCAAAATATTCTTGCGCTTTAAACATTGCTTCAGATGCTTTTTCTTCTTTAGGTTTAACAATAAATTCTTGATAACCAAACCAGCCACCTACAGCAACCAAGATGATAGCTGCAGCAGTCGCAAGTTTCTTGCCGCTATTATTCCAAAAAGCAGCTACACCTGCAAGGTTTTCATTGTTTATATTTTTTACTTCGTTTTCTGACATGGTATTTATTTTCTTGTGATTTTGTAATGTTGATTAGTCTACAATAAACGGATAGTTTTCGTCTAGGTAAATATCTTTTAGTACTTCGCTATCATCCGGCCAAGGGCTTTCTTCAGCAAATTTCACACTCTGCTCCACGATGGCATTAATTTTTTGGTCGATGGCTTGTAATTCCGCTTCTGTGCTATATCCGTTTTCTAAAATGGTTTCACGCACTTTAGTAATTGGGTCTTGATTTTTGTATTCTTCAACCTCTTCTTTGGTTCTATACTTTTGCGGATCTGATACAGAGTGTCCTTTGTATCTGTATGTTTTCATTTCAAGTAAAGTTGGTCCTTCACCATCTCTACCTCTTTTTACAGCTCTTGCCACACCTTCGTGTACAAGTTCTGGTATCATACCGTCAATTACATCGGCAGGCATATCATATGCGTCTGCTAATTTATATATATCGGTTACATTACTTGTACGCTCAATAGAAGTACCCATGGCGTAATTATTGTTTTCACAAATAAATACCACTGGTAATTTCCAAAGCATGGCAAGGTTAAACGTTTCGTGTAAGATACCCTGACGTGCAGCACCATCACCAAAAAAACATAGAACTACATTATTGGTACCTTTGTATTTTTCAGCGAAAGCTAAACCACCGGCAGTTCCAATTTGAGCACCCACAATACCATGTCCACCAAAAAAGCGGTGTTCAAGGCTAAAAAAGTGCATGCTACCACCTTTGCCCTTAGCACAACCAGTTGCTTTACCATACAATTCAGCCATACAAGCATCGGCAGAAACGCCTTTTGCAAGAGCTAAACCGTGGTCACGGTAGGCAGTGATAAACGGATCGTCATGCTGCGTAGCTGTCATACAGCCCGCTGCTATTGCTTCTTGGCCAATGTAAGCGTGGAAAAATCCACGGATCTTACCTGCCATTTTGTACATTTCTTCTGATTTGAGCTCAAACTGGCGAATCAGCTGCATCAGCTCGTACCAGTAGAGGTAGGTTTCCTTTGAAAATTTAGTAGGCACTAGTCAAAATTTTGAGGTGCAAATATACGGGTTAAACATTAAAAATTTAGGCTTCGTTTAGGAACGGATACTTGTAATCCACCGGGGGATTGAAGGTCTCTTTTATTGTTCTGGCACTTAACCAACGGTATAAATTAATAAGGCTACCGGCTTTATCATTGGTCCCAGAGGCACGGGCGCCTCCAAACGGCTGCTGACCAACTACAGCCCCTGTGGGCTTGTCGTTGATATAAAAGTTACCCGCCGCATGACGTAATTTATTGGTAGCCAGCTCTACAGCAGCTCTATCCTGTGATATAATCGCCCCTGTTAAAGCGTATTTTGATGTGGTATTTACCAAATCAAGCGTTTTCTCAAAGGCTTCGGCTTTGAACGTGTAAATGGTTAAAACCGGTCCAAAAATCTCTTCACACATGGTCACATATTTAGGATCTGACACTTCAATAACGGTAGGCTCTACAAAATAGCCATCCTTTTTACTGTAATTACCACCCACAAGTATTTTAGCTTTTGCATCTTTTTTAGCCCTGTCAATATATTTTGCAATGTTGTTAAATGACTTTTCGTCGATAACGGCATTTATAAAATTTGAGAAGTCTTCTACGGTTCCCATTTTCATGGATTGTACCGCAGCTACTAATTTAGTTTTGATAGCAGGAGCTAGGTTACTAGGAATGTATGCCCTTGATGCAGCAGAACATTTTTGACCCTGAAATTCAAAAGCACCTCTTGCTAACGCAGTAACAACGGTATCAACATCTGCAGATTTATGCACCATTACAAAATCTTTACCGCCTGTTTCACCAACAATGCGCGGGTAGGATTTGTATTTAGGTATGTTTTCACCAATCACTTTCCACATATTATTAAAGACACCCGTAGACCCTGTAAAGTGCACGCCCGCAAAATCAGGGTGCGAAAAACATACTTCACCAATGGTAGGGCCATCTACATAAATTAGATTGATAACACCATCCGGTAAGCCTGCTTCCTTTAAAATGCGCATAAACATTTGCGCCGAATAAATTTGTGTGTTGGCAGGTTTCCAAACAACAGTATTGCCACACATCGCAGCAGAAGTTGGAAGGTTGCCTCCAATTGCTGTAAAATTAAATGGTGTAACAGCTAGCACAAATCCTTCTAGTGGACGCCATTCAAGACGGTTGTGCATGCCAGGTGCAGATGCTGGCTGTTGCTTATATATCTCACTTAAAAAGTGAACATTGAAACGTAAAAAATCGATGAGTTCACATGCAGCGTCAATTTCTGCTTGGTATACATTTTTACTTTGACCAAGCATGGTGGTACCATTAATATGGTAACGGTATTTGGTCGCTAGTAAATCTGCAGCTTTTAAAAATATGTGCGCTCTGTTTTCCCATGACATAGCAGCCCAAGCATCTTTTGCTTTGAGCGCTGCATTTACTGCGTCGATGGCGTGTTTTTTATTACCTACATGAAAATAACCAAGGGTATGCGCGCGTTCGTGTGGCGGGTGCATAGCTTCCTTTTTTCCGGTTCTAACAGCTTTACCGCCAATATACATAGGTACATCAATGACCTGTTTTTTTAAAGCGGCCAAGGTTTTTTTGAGGGCAGCACGCTCTGCGCTTCCTGGCGCATAACTTAATACAGGCTCGTTTGCGGGTTGCGGGTAATGAAAAGTTCCAATTGACATGATACTATTATTTATAGTGGTCTATTATTTTTTATTCTGGTAATAAAACAAATTTTGCTTTATTGGCTTCGTTAAAATATTTGTTGGCTAAAGCTTTTGTAGTAGCTACGTCTATCAAATTAATTCTAGCAGGTGCCTGTAAAATTTTTGTTGGGTCTGATCCTCTAAAAATAGCTTGTTCTAATTTATAACGCCAGTAGCTATTTTCTTTTACATCGTTTTCTAAACTTCTAGTTTGCTCTGCTTTTACTTTATCAATATTAATTTGAGCTACGCCATTTAATTTGGTTTGCTTGATTTCTTCTTCTACGAGTGCAATTAATTTTTCTACATTTTCTGGAGCGCAACCAAATCTCACATTGATGCTGTATGATTTTTTAGGCTCTTTATTGATGCCGCCGCTAATGCCTACACCATATACGCCGCCTGCATCTTCACGAAGGGTTTCTCTTAATTTGATACCCATAGCTTTGGTTAGTTGATCAAGTTGTAATTCGTCTAGTTCACCAACGCTGCTTAGGTTGCCGGTATAAAATAATTGTACGCTTGCTTTTGCTTCTTTCCCCTTTTTTACTGTTTTTGAAATATTGCCAGTAGGGTAGGCTGCTCCATAATCTTTATACATTTCTGATGTGCCTGTTGAAGGAAGTGATGCTAAATAAGTTTCAGTTAATGCTTTTAAGCTATCAAGGTTAACGTTACCAACAAACGTAAATACAAATTGACCAGCATTGCTAAAACGCTCTTTGAATATTTCAAAGCTTCTGTCTAAATTAAGTTGGTCAAGCATTTCTACACTAAGTGGCTTGCGTCTTGGGTTGTAATTGCCCATCACATAACCAACGGTATCTGAAAATACAGATGCTGGGTCGTTGTTTTTGTTGGTTAACTGTACTTTGTATTGTTGTAATATGAACTGAAATATTTGAGCGTCTTTGCGAGGTGCTACAAAATATCCGTGTAATACTTCTAGTGCAGTGGCTAAATCTTTAGGGCTGCTGCTACCTGTAAATCCTTGCATGTATTCGGCAATGGATGGATTGATAGCAAAGTTTTTGCCAGCAAACATTTTTTGCATGCTTTGAAAATCAATACTGCCCATGCCACCATACGCAGCTACAATGGCAGCGTTAGATGCATTTACAAAATCTGCATCTGCATATAAAGAGGATCCGCCCCAGCTGATAGCCGAAAATTGAATCTCATCATTTTTAAAAGTAGTAGGCTTAACAATCACTTTGGCGCCATTGGATAAGGTCCAAACGCGGGTACCAATGCTGTCGTATTTATTTTCTGAAACAATTTTACCAGCAACAGGCGCTTTTGGTAACAGCGGTCCTGAAGCTACTTTATCTTGGTAAGGGCTAAGTTTAGCAATGGGTTTCGCAAGTATGGCTTTGATACCAGCTTCCGTTATTAAGTTAGCTTTTTCTTTTTCAGGCGCTAGTACTAAAACTGTTTTGCCCGGAACATTTAGCCACTGATTGATAAGAGCGTTTACTTCCTGTAAGGCAATGGTAGGAAGATAGCGCTGGTACATTTCAAATTCTTTTTCGATACCAGGTATTGCTTCACCCTTTAAAAAGTTGCGTACGTATTCTTGTAAAATTTGAACCGATTTTGTTTTGTCTTTTTCTTTGAAAGAATTTTCCATACGAGACATTACGTTTTTAACCGCTCTGTCTAGTTCAGATTGAACAAAGCCATACTGCTTTACTCTTTCGTTTTCGGTTAAGATGGCATTAAACGCCGCATCCATTTCTTTAGCTGTTTTAGGAACTGCTAAAAGGGTAAATGCGTCTTTGTCTCCCAAAAATTCACCGTAGCTGCTGCTCGCAAATAAAAATGGAGCTTCTGGTTTTTGAGAAAGTTCGTCTAGGCGGCTACTCATCATTTGGTTAAAGAGTTCGCGCACTATGCCTTGTCTGTATTCACCCTCGGTGGTTGCTTCTTTAACAGCAGGGATCATGTAAAACATTTGAAGCACATTGTATGCTTGCTCCGGATCTGTTAAAATTGAAATACGGGTATCTGTAAAAGCTGGGATGCCAAATTTAGTGCGTGGTTTAGGATTAGCTGGGTTAGTGAGTTTGCCAAAATGAGATTGAATCATTTTTTCTGTTTCGGCAACATCAATATCACCTACCACAATCACCGCTTGTAAATTAGGGCGGTACCAATCTTTATAAAATCCAGTAAGTTCACTGTAAGATGCTCCATTGATACTTTCTTTGGTACCAATAGGAAGTCTTTTAGCGTATTGAGAACCATTTAAAATAACAGGGAAATATTTATCACGAAGGCGCGCGTCGGCACCTCTACCAAGTCTCCACTCTTCTGTAACAACACCACGCTCTTTATCAATTTCGATGGGGTCAAAACTTACTTGATGTGCCCAGTCTTCTAAAACCTGCATGGCTTTTTTATACACCATTGGACTATCGGTAGGAACTTGAAGTTCGTACACTGTTTCATCAAAGCTTGTGTAAGCATTTAAGTCAGCACCAAAATTAACGCCGCTCTTTTCTAGGAAGTCTACTAATTCTTGTTTTTTAAAATTTTTGGTTCCATTAAAACACATGTGTTCTACAAAGTGCGCAAGGCCTCTTTGTTTTTCTGTTTCCAATGTTGAACCAGCATTTACTACAAGTCTTAACTCGGCTCTATTTTTAGGCTCAACGTTTTTTCTAATGTAGTAGGTGAGTCCGTTGGCTAGTTTGCCAATTTTAACTTTTGAATCGATGGGTAATTTTGCATCCGTTGGTTTTTGAGCGGTACTCACAAAAAAAGCACCAACCAGTACGATGAGCATTAAATGTTTGATTCGTTGTTTCATAGTTTTCATTTATTATCCTGCGTGATGAAGCCCCAACGAAAATCCCAATTTCTCAATCAAGCTTTTTGGAAGTGCAGGAATTTTACTTCTTTCAATTAAATAAGTGGAGAGTCCGGAAAGGTCTTTGTAAATAAAATGTTTGTTAAGGGCACCTTCTAAATATCCAGCTCCAGAAGTGTTGCCCGTTCCAACGCGCATACCAATCATACGGCGAACCATAATTAAATGTTTATGGCGCCAATTACTCATCAGGTGATCGATCTCAATTAAGGCGTCTAACACCTGGTAAGAATTTTGAAAAATAGGGTAGTCGCGATAGAGCATTATAAAGAGGGCAGCCCCCATCGCTTTGGGCGAAAAAGAGCTTCTTAAATTGGCTAAAATTTCGGGCGAAGCATCGGCCGGAATTTTCTCAAAAAAAACGTAATCAAAATCGTGAATTTTTGAAGCCTCACGGGGGGTTAATCCGGCCTCATAAATAGTTCGGTATTCGTCCCAAAATTTGGCGCCAAATTCGTCGTTAAAAAATGGCATTCTTTCGAGCCACTCGTTAATGCGGGTCAATAAATTTTTATCTGCTTCGGCGGTTGAAATTTGATCGTAATCAGGTTTGTCAAATCCACCTTCGCCTGTTTTTTTGTAGTAATCTTTTTGATGTCTATTGTCAATTTCTAAACCAAGTTTTGCTTCGATAAGTCTGAACTGTTTAGACTGAAATCCAGATGATGGGGTAAGCAAATTTCTGAACGCTAAAAAGTCGAGTGGCGTCATGGTGTCAAGTACGTTCACTTGATCATTCAAGAGCTGTAAAATTTTTATGATTCGGCCTAGTCTATGACGTACTAGGTTCATGTCTTCGGCGTTGTCGTTGATGGCTGGTTTACCAAAAACATCCAACACATAATCGAGTTCAAAAATGATTTGCTTGAACCAAAGTTCGTAGGCTTGATGGATCACAATAAACAACATTTCATCATGTGCTTTTTCGTGTCCGTCTGTAAAACTAACAGGGTATTGTGCATCTAAAACTTTGTCTAGATGTAAGTAGTCTGCGTAGTATAAAGCCTTCTTTTCCATAGGGTTAAACAGGGTACAAAGAAAAGCAATTTTTAGCCTGCGCTACCCACAGTTTACCCCCAAAACTTATCCTATATTTGCGGTATGACGCGCGAACAACTAGTGGCTCAAATCAGGGCTAAAAAATCATATTTATTGGTAGGTTTAGACTCCGAAGTTTCTAAACTGCCCAAGCACTTGCAAGGCAAGCCAGACGCGGTTTTGGCGTTTAATAAAGCAGTGATTGATGCGACCAAAGATTACTGTGTTGGGTATAAAATTAACACCGCTTTTTACGAGTCGGAAGGGGTAAAAGGTTGGGAAACCATGCAGGAAACACTAGAATATATCCCCAAAAATTTGTTCACAATAGCCGACGCAAAGCGGGGAGATATTGGCAATACATCGGCCCAATATGCCCGTACTTTTTTTGAAACCATGCAGTTTGATGCGGTAACGGTTGCCCCATATATGGGTGAAGATAGTGTGCGTCCTTTTTTGGAATATCAAAATAAATGGACCATTGTTTTGGGATTAACATCCAATGCAGGTAGTCAAGATTTTGAACAACAAACACTCGCAATTTCTGGCAAACAATTATACGAAGTGGTACTTGAAAAAGTAGCAAGTTGGGGTACAATCAATAACTTAATGTTTGTGGTGGGTGCTACCAAAGCAAGTGATTTTTCTAGCATTAGAAATATTATCCCAAATCACTTTTTGTTGGTGCCTGGTATTGGAGCACAAGGTGGAAGTTTAGAAGAAGTTTCTAGCCATGGTGCTACTTCAGATTGTGGTTTATTGGTAGCCGCTAGTAGGGCTATTATTTTTGCCAGTAATGGTGAAGATTTTGCAGAAGCTGCTGGCAAGGCTGCTAAAAATTATGCTACTGAAATGGCCGGGTATTTGAAATTATAAGATAAACTTTTCGAGTAATAAGCCTGCCCAAATTTGGTGCATTTTTGCACTATAATGTAGGCCATCTTGCGCAATCATTTCAGGCGCACAATTTCTAGTAAAATCTGTGATGTAAATGAAGTCAATTTCCATGTCTTCACAACGCTTTTTTATGACTTCATTAAAGGCGTCAATTTGTGCACTGATTTCAGTTAAATTTAGCCCTGATTCTGCACTCTTTTTTTGCGCAAAAGGAGTATGCGCCCAGTCGGGTATTGAAAGCACAAAAACACGACTATTTTGATGCCCATTATACTGCAAGGCTTTGAGTAGTAAAAAGGTAAATTCCTGGTCAAATTCGGTGATGGATAAATTCCGGTATTGGTTGTTTACACCAATTAAAAGTGTGACAAAATCGTACTGTTTTTGAAGCACAGTATGGATCAAATGCGTGGCCAATTCGTTTGTGGTCCAACCTGTTTTTGCCACTATTTCTGGCGCCATAAAACCTGGATATTTGGCCCTTAATTGCTGCACCAATTGGTATGGAAATCCCTCGTGTAAGGGTACTGATTCGCCAATTGTATAAGAGTCGCCGAGTGCTAAATATGTGGGGTGCATGGTGCTTAAATTAAAATGTTTTCAAAATTTCGTAGAACCTAAACACGTCTTCAAAACTGCAATAAAGTGGTGCTGGTGCAACTCGAATAACACCTGGTTCACGGTAGTCAACTACAATGCCATGCTCCTTCATTTTCTGATAAATTTCTTTTCCTTTTTCTTCAAAATAGAGGCATAATTGTGCGCCTCTTTGGTTTGGGTCTGAAGGCGTAATTAGGGTAAAAGAAAGAGACGTTAATTGTTCTAATAAATAAGCCAAGTATCCGGTAAGTGCGATGCTTTTATTCCTTAAATTTTGCATACCGGCTTCTTCGAATATAGATAAAGATGCTTTTAAATTCACCGTATTAAATACCTGCGCGGTACTCATATTCCAACCAGAGGCAGTAGGTTTTGCTATAAAACCTTTTTCCATTTTAAAGCGAGTAGCTTCATCATTGCCCCACCATCCACCAAGCCTTGGTGTTTGTATATTGGTTGCATGTTTTTCATGTACAAATACACCACCCACTGCGCCAGGTCCTGCGTTCAAATACTTATAAGAACACCATACGGCAAAATCTACATCCCATGCATGCAACTCCATGGGTACATTGCCAGCAACGTGCGCCAAATCAAATGCCGCTATAGCGCCCACTTGGTGCGCAGCTCCCGTTATAGATTTGATATCAAAAAGTTGACCCGTGTAATAATTAATGCCTCCAAATAATACCATGGCAAGTGAATCACCAGCCTCAGTTATGGCTTTGGTAATTGCGCTGCTGTCTATTGTTTTTTTACCAGCTTCTGGCTTTATTTCTATAATGGCCGATTCTGGATTTAGGTTAAAATGTTTTACAAGTGTTTCTACTGCGTACTGGTCCGAAGGGAAGGCGCCTGCCTCCAAAATAATCTTGAACCTGGTAGGCGTAGGCTTATAAAAACTAAGCATTAAAAGATGCAGGTTTACCGTAAGGGCGTTCATGACGGTTATTTCATTTTCTTGGGCGCCCATCATTTTAGCCAGGGTTGTTCTTGTATATTCTTGGTAATGTAGCCAAGGATTGGTGCCTCCAAAATAACCACCTATAGCTAATTCTCTCCAACTGGTTAGTTCGGTTTCAATGGCGGCAGCTACATTTTTAGGCTGAAGTCCTAGTGAGTTTCCACAAAAATAAATGACATCATTTTCGCCATGTTTAGGGAAATGGAATTTCGATTTAAATGATGCTAGCGGATCATTTGCGTCCATATTGGAGGCAAATGATTGAGAAGCTTCAAAAGCGGTAGAATACTTATACATATAATAAAGTTAACGCCCCTTTTGCACAAAGGTTCATCCGGCTGTCAATTTTATATATAAATATGTAACAGAATAGCCAATAATTTGGCAGAATGCTTATTTTCATCTCCTCTATAAAATCAATTCTATGAAGTATTGTACATCCCTTTTTTGCCTGTTTGTTGCTGCCCTTTTTATGAGCAGTCCAGCTACCGCACAGCAGGTTCCAGTTACTAAAGCTAACTACGCACTTGCGGCAAGGTTCTCGCCTAAAAAAATAGATAAGCTTATTTTTTCTACATCGGTGGATCCACATTTTCTAAAAAAGTCGGAACGCTTTTGGTATATGTATGAAACTACAGAAGGTAAAAAGTGGTACATCGTAGATCCGGTTAAAGCAGAAAAGAAATTACTTTTTGATAACGCCGATTTGGCTGCAAAAATCACCCGCATTGTAAAAGATCCATTTGATGCGCAGCATTTAGCCATTGATAGTATGCGATTTATTAGAGATGAAAATTGGATTCAGTTTGAGGTAAAAAGTACCCAGGAAATTGAAAAGAAAGATTCGACCGCTAAAAAAGGAACATCTGCTGTAAAAGAAAAGAAAGTTTTTTATTTCGAATACAATTTGCAAACTGCAGAGCTTGTAGAACTTCCTGAATTAAAAAAGCCAAAACGCAAGCCAAGTTGGGCCAATGTGTCGCCAGATGGTAATTCTATAGTTTTTGGACGTAATAATAACTTGTACTGGATGGATAAGGCTTCTTATGAAAAGGCTTTAATCAATGAAAACGATTCTACCATTGTTGAAAAGCAATTAACCAAAGATGGTATCGAAAACTTTGGCTATTTCAATGATAATAATTTATCGGGTACGGGTCAAACCGACGAGGAAAAAGAGAAGGATAAAAAGAAACGTAAGGGTGCCTATGTTATGTGGTCGCCTAATTCAAAATATTTTGTAGTTAAAAAAGTAGACAATACCAAGGTGAAGGATTTGTGGGTAATTAATAATGTAAGTGGCCCTCGTCCTACACTTGAAACCTATAAATATTGGATGCCAGGCGAAAAAGAAGCGCCCGTTGATCATTTGTATTTGTTTGATATGGCAACTGCTACCGGTAAAGAATTGAATGTTTCTAAATTTAAAGACCAGGGTGTTGCCGTATGGTCTGATCCAGGAAAAGTAAATACTAGAGATGACGATTTTAGAGCATCTGTATGGTTAGGCGATAACAGTAAATTTTATTTTACTAGAACCAGTCGCGATCAAAAGCGAATCGATGTTTGCACGGTAGACGTTGCAACTGCAACCGTAAATCCATTAATCACAGAAACTTTTAACACCTATATTGAAAATAAAAGGGTAGGACTGGTAAATGGAGGTAAAGAGCTTATTAAATGGAGCGAGCAAGATGGTTGGGCTCATTTTTATTTACATGACGAAAGCGGTAAGCTAAAAAATCAAATTACATCAGGCACGTATCATTGCGAAGAAATTTTAGGCATTGATGAGGCAAAGCGTGTTTTGTATTTTTCTGCTAATGGCAAAGAAGCTGGTGAGGATCCATACCTTTTACATGCATACCGTGTAAACTTTGACGGCACCGGTTTAAAACTTTTAAACCCGGGTAATTTTGACCATGCCATGCGCATGAATGACAACAATAGTTTTTTTGTTGATAATTTTTCACGTGTAAACACAGTCCCAGCTTCGGTACTTTACAATGCAGAAGGCAAAAAAGTAATGGACCTTGAAACCGCAGATTTGTCATCACTCATGGCAACTGGTTATAAGTTCCCTGAAACCTTTAAAGTAAAAGCGGATGATGGTATTACCGATTTATATGGTGTGATGTACAAGCCTTTTGATTTTGATTCAACAAAAAAATATCCCATTATCGAGTATGTATATCCGGGTCCTCAAACGGAGGCTGTTAACAAAGCGTTTACCAAAGGCATGGACCGTATAGACCGACTTGCACAAATGGGATTTGTGGTTGTAACAATTGGTAATAGAGGGGGACATCCTGCAAGAAGCAAGTGGTATCATAATTATGGATATGGTAATTTGCGTGATTACGGCTTAGCAGATAAAAAGGCAGCGGTAGAGCAACTTGCCGATCGATTTAAATTTATTGATATTGATCGAGTAGGTATTCATGGTCATTCGGGTGGTGGTTTTATGAGCACCGCTGCGATGCTAGTGTATCCTAACTTTTTTAAAGTAGCTGTTTCGTCGGCGGGTAACCATGACAATAGCGTTTACAACCGTTGGTGGAGTGAACAGCATCATGGTGTTAAAGAAGTAATTGGCGATAAAGGCGATACTAGCTTTTTATACAGCATCGAAAAAAATCCAGACCTGGCTAAAAATTTAAAAGGTCATTTGATGCTTTCTCATGGTGATATTGATAACAACGTACACCCAAGTAATACCATTCGTATGGCCAATGCTTTAATTAAAGCAAACAAACGTTTTGATTTAGTATTACTGCCTGGTCAAAGACATGGTTATGGTGACATGACAGAATATTTCTTTTGGCGTCAAGCAGATTATTTTGCAGAATATTTGCTAGGGGACAAAACTGGTAGATCAGAGACTGAAATAGAGGAAATGACAAAAGAAATGGAGCAGTCAAACAAAGCTGCTACAGGAGGAAGAAGAAATTAATATTGCCTTTTCTGGCTTTTAAATTGGCTGGTATGAAGATTTTTTTAATTGGTTTGATGGGGTCAGGAAAAAGCTATTGGACAAAACAGTTGGCTAAAAAATATAAGACTGGCGGATACGATTTAGACTACTTGATTGAAGTAAAAGAAGAAAAAACCATTGCCGAATTATTTACGGAAGATGGGGAAGAGTATTTTAGAAAAGTAGAGTCGGCGGTATTAAAATGGTTTGATCAAAAAAAGACCTATGTGCTTGCAACCGGCGGTGGCGCACCATGTTTTTTTGACAATATGGCCTGGATGAATAAGCAGGGCGTAACTATTTGGCTCGATGAACCATTACCTGTTATTGCTGCTAGGCTAGCACCCGAAAAAGCGCACCGTCCCTTAATTGCAAAGTTATCGGACGCGGAGCTGTTGTCTTTTTTAGAAAAGCAACGAGAATCTAGGTTGCAATTTTATAGTGCTGCTCAAATTCATTTACAAGAAGATACGATTACTGCCGACAGTTTTAAAAAAGCCCTTGCTAAATTATAAATCATGCTATCTAAATATTATATCTCTATTGCTGCTTTTTTAGGTGCATTAACAGTGGCCCTTGGAGCATTTGGCGCGCACGCTTTAAAAGCAGTATTATCACCAGCGGCACTCATTACCTATGAAACAGCGGTCCGCTATCAAATGTATCATGTGGTGGCGTTACTCATAACAGGTGTCTTATTTAATAAAGCGGCATCTCCAAAGGAGCAAAAGCTGCTGAGTAGGGCAGGGATGTTTTTTATCGATGGTATTGTCCTCTTTTCTGGTTCCCTTTATTTTATAGTGTCTAAGCCTTTTTTGGGCATCGAAGGATTGCCATGGGTAGGTGTAATTACGCCAATGGGTGGCCTGCTTTGGATGGTAGCATGGGTGCTATTAGCGCTCTCACAACTGCCAAGCGTGGAAAACTCCAAGTCCGTTTAGCATTTTTGCACATCGGCCCGTAAGCAGTGATAGACCGCTCCCCTTAACTTATATTTGTTTCCATGGCAAATAGTTTAAGAAAGAAAGCAACCACTCCTCCAGACCCTGAGCAGTTAACGCCAGATAAGGAAACCGAAGTAACCGTTACAGAAGTTGTTAAAGACGAGCGTACCACTAAAATAATTGGATCTGTAACATTATTGTTTGCAGCTTTTTTATTTGTTGCCTTTACTTCTTATTTATTTACTTGGCAAGAAGATCAAGATAAAGTACACCAGTTTGGTATTAAAATTTTTGCTGAAAATGATTTGCGTGTAAGCAATTTGTTAGGTGTGCTTGGCGCTTATGTAGCGCACTCTTTATTCTATAAAGGATTTGGACTAGCTTCTTATTTATTTTGCACTTTCTTTTTTGTACTTGGGGTTAATTTAATTTTTGGTAAAAAAATATTTAGTCTTTGGCGCAACGCGCGTTATGTTCTAGTAGGTCTTATTGTTTTAAGCACTGCTTTTGCGTTTGTGGCATCTGCAAGTTCATTTTCATGGGGTGGTGCCGTGGGCGAATTGTTCACTTCATTCCTACAAAAATGGACAGGTACCTTTGGTACGGGCGCCATTTTATTGTTAGCCGCATTTAGCTATTTTATCTGGCGCTTTAATCCAGTCTTTACGGCTCCAAAGTTTAATTTCAAATCTACTAATAACGATACTTCCGATTTAGGGGCTCCATTTACCCTCGATGATGAAAAGCCTGTTGTGCAAGCATGGGATGAAGCGGGCGCACTCGTTCCAGATCCTAATGCACCTGTAGAAGAAGAGCTAGGCACCGACGATGCTGAGGAAAAAAAAACGGCAGTAGTGCCGGTGATGCCTAGTGGCAATAAATTAAAATCTGAAGGCAAGGCCGTTTCTGTTATTATGCCTGATGCGCCAGAAGATACCATGCCGGATGCATTAACCCCGCATATGAGTGGTGAAGCTCCACTAGATTTAGATGAGACAATAGAAGAAGATGAGGAAGATGTTGAAGAAGAAGACAGCGAAGATTTGTCTTTAGAAATCAACGAAACACCAGTAGAGGAAGCAGCACCTGCAGCTAGCATTGGCAAGCTTAATACCAAATACGATACCACACTCGATTTAAAAAGCTATAAGTATCCAAGTATTAATTTACTGGAAACGCATGGTAGTGAAAAAATTGTGCATGATCCACAGGAATTGGAGACGCACAAAAATCAAATTATAGCTACCTTAAAAAACTACGACATTGCCATTCAAAAAATTCAGGCAACGGTAGGACCTACGGTAACACTCTATGAAATTGTTCCTGCGCCGGGTGTTAGAATTAGCAGAATTAAAAACCTCGAAGATGATATCGCGCTAAGCCTTGCGGCACTTGGTATTCGTATCATTGCGCCGATACCAGGTAAAGGTACCATTGGTATTGAAGTGCCTAATATTAGAAAGTCGGTGGTGAGTATGAAAACACTATTGGCGAGTGATAAATTTAGAACTTCTGATTACTCTTTACCTATAGCAATTGGTAAAAAAATTGACAACGAAAATTTCATAGTAGACCTTGCCAGCATGCCACACTTATTAATGGCGGGTGCAACCGGTCAGGGTAAGTCGGTGGGCTTAAATGCGATACTTGTATCGTTACTTTATAAAAAACATCCATCTCAACTTAAGTTTGTTTTAGTAGATCCTAAAAAAGTGGAGTTGAGTTTATACCGTGTTATTGAAAAACACTTTTTAGCAAAACTTCCTGGTGAAGATGATGCCATCATTACGGATACTAAAAAAGTTATTAATACCCTCAATGCACTTTGTATTGAAATGGACAACCGTTATGACTTATTAAAAGAAGCAGGTTGTAGAAATATTAAAGAGTACAATGAGAAGTTTACGGCGAGAAAACTAAATCCAGAAAAAGGGCATCAGTATCTTCCATTTATAGTTCTTGTGGTAGATGAGTTTGCCGATTTAATTATGACGGCGGGTAAAGAGGTGGAAATGCCAATAGCGAGGCTTGCGCAGCTTGCTAGAGCGGTAGGTATTCACCTAATAATTGCGACACAACGCCCTTCTGTAAATATCATTACCGGTACCATTAAAGCCAATTTCCCTGCACGTATTGCATTTAAAGTCTCTAGCAAAATAGATAGCCGTACCATTTTGGATGCAGGTGGTGCAGAGCAACTTATTGGAAAAGGAGATATGCTTGTTTCTTACAATGGAGAAATTACCCGTTTACAATGTGCGTTTGTTGATACTCCAGAAGTAGAAGCAATTTGTGAATTTATTGGGGATCAAAAAGGCTATCCACAAGCGTTTTTACTGCCAGAATACGTGGATGAAAAGGATATGGAAGGTCGTGATTTTGACTCTGGCGATAGAGACCCCTTATTTGAAGATGCAGCACGTTTAATTGTACAAAGCCAAATGGGGTCAACCTCACTTATTCAGCGCCGTATGAAGCTTGGATATAATAGAGCGGGTCGTTTAATGGATCAATTGGAAGCTGCTGGTATAGTAGGACCTAACCAAGGAAGTAAGGCTAGGGAAGTACGCTTTAAAACCGATTCAGAACTAGAGATGTTTTTAGAAACACTCTAAAACCTATCTTTGCCGGCAATAAGCCCAAAATCAAGGTCCATGAAAAAGTTATTTTCATTTGTTATAGTTATCCTTTTGGTTGTTAGTGCGCATGCACAAAACGATCCCAATGCCAAAAAGATATTGGATATGGTAAGTGCTAAAGTAAAAAGTTTTAGCACCATCACTGCAAATTTTTCTATTAATTCGGTATCAAGCAAAGGAAAAAACAACGGTGTTAAATCGGGCGTAATTTCTATTAAAGGTGCTAAATATGTTTTAGCGCAAGGTAAAATGCAAGTGATTTGCGATGGCGCAAAAACGTACAATTATGATGGCGCAAAAACCATTACGGTTACTAGTTTAGAGGAGAGCGGTCAATCATTAAGCCCACAAAAGATTTTATCTGGTGATTATGCTAAAGATTTTGTTTGCAAATTAGTTGCAACAAAGGCAGGGCAAAGTGAAATTGAAATGAAACCAATCGATCCGCGTAAAAACTTTTCTAAAGTGAATGTTTTTGTTGACAATGCAAAATCAATGATCACCAAAGCGGTTATCTTAGATAAAAGTAATAACACTTTGCAAGTTAGTTTTAGCAATTTGGTTTCCAATAAAGCACTAGACAACGCACTCTTTGTTTTTAACAAAGCGAAGTATCCAAAAGACGTTGAGATTTTAGATTAATCCTACACTTTATTGTACTAAAAAAGTAACACCCTCAAGGGCTAAGTCTGTGTTAGAAAACACGGTGCGTGCCTCCTGTACATGGGTTTCAATACTTTCATATTTACTACTAAAATGTCCAATGAGAAGGCGTTTTACGCCCGCCTCTTTTGCAATGGTTGCTGCCTGTATGGTGGTGGCATGAAACCTTTCTGTTGCTTTTTGTGTTTGGTCTTGTAAATAAGTGGCTTCGTGATAAAGTAAATTGGCATCTATAGCATGTGCAACCAAATTCATGTCAAAAATAGTATCGGCGGTGTAGGTATATTTTTTGTTGGGGCTTGCAGGGTCTGTTACAGTTTCATTTTTAATCACTTCACCGGTTTTGGTTACATAGTCAAAACCTTTTTTTAATTCGTCATAAAAGCTAAAGGGTACCTCTGCGGAGATCACTTTTTCTTTATTTATTTTTCGGGGCGCTTTGTTTTCTGAAATGGTAAATCCATAACAAGGTATTCTGTGCTGTGTAGGAAAGCAGCTTACTTTAAATTTTGGGGCTTCAATAAGGGTGCCTGCACCAGTAATGGTATGAAAATGCAAGGGGTAGGGTATGCTAGACCCAGCTACCGCTAATTGCATGTCAACAATTTCTTTGAGGCCTGGAGGGCTAAAAATGGTTAATTCGGTGGTTCTGCCCAGTAACCCCATGCTTGTAATAAGTCCAATGAGGCCAAAATAATGGTCGCCATGGAGATGGGAAATGAAAATATGATTGATTTTGCTTCTCTTTACCTTGTAACGGCTCATTTGTATTTGGGTGGCTTCCCCGCAATCAATCAGAATTGATTGATCCTGAATACTTACTACCTGGGCCGTTGGATGCCTATCGTAGGCCGGAAGGGCCGAATTATTGCCTAAAATAGTGACTCCAAACATATTTTTATGGGAAAATGGCGTAAAAAGATGCCCAAATTTATCCTTTTTACATTATAATACCTACCTTTGCAGCCGATAAAAAATAGAAGAAAACAATTACGGAGTCTTATTTAAACATTTTGAAATGTCGCATTTAACAAAAGAAAAAACAGCAAGCATTTTTGCTGAGTATGGTGGGAAAGCCACTAACACGGGTTC
>JBANFS010000001.1:0-303709 GCA_037975885.1 Bacteroidota bacterium | reverse complement strand
GCGACTTCATATTTTTTCCGGTAACTCTAATAAACCTTGCCTTTTGGCTTTTTGAACCGGTAGCAAAGACTTGTATGTCATTCACTTTGCTGGTTTTTACTAAAGGGAATACATTCTCGACTGTTTGTATTGGGGTATAGTTAATGCCATCATCGGAAGCTTCAAATGTAACCGCTGTAGGAAAAAACACCACATGATTGGTCACCTGTAAAAAAGACACGGAAACTTCGGAGAAATTGGTAACTGCACCCAGGTCAATGGTAGCCTTCATATCGTCTAAAAAGCCAAGCCAATTGGCATAAAAGCTCCAGCCACCAAAAGCACCATCTGTAAGGGCTTGTGGATCTTCTTTGGCATATTTAACTGGCTTTATAGCAAGGGTTACCTTGCTATTTTTAGCCTTATTTACCTCTTTGGCACTAGTTATTAATTTTTGATACCCTTGTAAATAATCGGTTAAGGGTAAGCCCATTTCATTGATAATTTTTATACCCTGTGCGCCTGTAGCGGTTGTAAAACGATTCACTCTTTTTTGAATTGCTGAAACGTCGGATAATGGGAAAGATGCTTTATTTAATCGGTAAAATTCGAGGGTTGCAAAATCAAGTCCAATGCGCGCTTCATGCACACGAGCCTGTAATACCGCATTACCTAAAGTAATATTTGTAGCACTATCAAAAAGTGCATTATACTGCTTTAATTTTTGCTCGCTTAACCAGGTTTCAAAGCCCTGTGCAGGATCACCATATAAGAACAAATAAAATTTTGGTGTTTCTTTTATCGCGGCATGTAAATCATTTAAATACTTAACAATAAAAGGAGATGCTACTCCATAATAATTATTTGAAAACTCCTGAAGCAAGTTTGCATAATTCAATTTAGGATCCCATAAAAATTTTGAAAGCAACCAACTGCGTAGCTCAAAAAATTCGGAAGGATTATGACTGTGCTGTTCAAAAATCCAATTGGCATTGTTGTCTACAAATAAATTAATATTAGGTTGAAGTGTTTCTAAATTTGGAAAAGGTGCTAAAAAATTTGTGAACTGCGTAGTGTAATCCCAAATTTGAATAGTTGCACCAATAGCACCCCATGCTTTTAAGTCTGACTCAAAATCTTTGCACTTATCCGCAATAGGGCCACTTCTATCACACTCAATAGAACAAAGTGTAACTAAAACATTTTTTTCTGGCTTGATATGTAGTGGCGCTTTTCTAGTGTACTGATACGCCAGTGTTGCAATTGTTTTATTTGGAAAGTCTTTGGCAATGCGGTTTACAAGGGTTATCATGGTTCCAGAGGGAGAACCTTCGTAAGCATCAATTGCCGCACATTTATGACATGTACAATATTGCGTGTTGTCATCTTGACTTACTGATAAAACAGAAGCTGAAGGTCTTCGATTAAAAAATGCAGCTACAGAATCTTTGATAATTTGATACACCGTGTCGTTGGATAAACAAAGTTGTGTAGGCTGTCTTCTATTTTTTACGAGCGCATAAAAAGTAGGGTGGCTTTCAAAAAAGTTTTTTTCAGGCAAAAATTTATTAAAGGTATGCACACGCGCTTCTGGTACAAATTTTGGGAACCCTTCGAGGGTTACTCTTCTTTTTGCAGCAAAAGATGGGTTATCATAAAATAATTTTGAATGCACCGTTCTGGTTAATACTGCTGGCGTATAATGATAATCTGCTGCAACAACTATATTTTTTGTTGTTGGAATTTTTTCGACTGTTGGTGATAAAAATTGACAGCCTAAAAATTCTTCTAATAAAACGTATACTGTTTCGAGGGTTTGATAGGGTGTAGCACCTGTTATTTGCAGCGTATTATTGGTGCTCGTAATAGAATATTCTTTTTTGATAAGTGCCTGATAATTTGGACAAGCAAGGCCAATATAAATCACCCGATTTGCAGTGCTTTTTTTTGACACAACCGGAATTCGCGCACCTGTTATTTTAAAAACATAATCACTTAACTCGTTAGCTGCTAAACGCTCGTCGCTATCTGCATTTTCAGCTATCTGAATCACCGCTTTTGAACTTCCTTGTTGTACCATCTTAAAACTAGCACTAGAAGCTTTTTGAGCATTTAATTGAATGCTATAAAAAGAAAGAAAAAGAACGAATAAAAATGAAGATGAAGTACGAACGAATGGATGCATGTGTATGATTTTAGGTACCCTAAATTTAATTTATTTCAATAACTCAATTCTAACCTTTTTTAAGCCTATTTGAACCGGTTAAAAAATAAATAATGGGCTCATGTAATAGTGGCGTAAATTAACTGCAAATAAAAATTCATGAAAAAAATATTGTTCGTATTTGCAGTGCTATGTTCAAGTGTTTTACTTGCGCAAGATGTATTTTACTTTACTAGCGGATTAGCTTCCGGAAAAACTCACCAATATGGTAGAGAAGCTATGTATTCCGACGCCCTCGCTTATAGCTTGTACAAGGGAGAAAGTAAACCACAAGAAGGATTGCCTGTTTCGAGTGGAGCAAATACCAACTGGACAAGTATTAAAGCAGACAGTGCGCACAACTTTAGAAGCCAAGCACTTGCGAATGGTTATTTATACCTACAATACAATGCAGCAAAGGCTGGAACAGCAGTGTTTATTGGCACAGGGCATTCCATGGTGTTTATCAATGGCGCGCCGCATGCGGGCGATATGTACCGTTATGGTTGGATGTACATTCCTATTCAGTTAAAAAAAGGGATCAATGAATTTTATATCCGTGCCGCAGGCGCAGGCAGGTTTGCTTCTGTAAAAGCCATGTTAGATTTTTCATTTAAGCCCGTACAATTAAGTACCAAAGATGCAACACTTCCATTTTTTATTGAAGGAGAAAATGTTTCCAAAAAATGGGCTGGCCTTGTTGTAGTGAATAGTTCTAAAAATAATACGGTAGGTATGCGTATTACAGCTGCCGTTGAAGATCAAAAAATAGAAACCAATATTGCTAATATTGCTCCTCAAATGGCGAGAAAAGTAGCCGTAGAAATTCCAGTTCCAAAAAATACAACAAAAGGAAGCTACCGGGTTTCACTTACTTTAATGGCCAACAACCAAATCATTGATACTGCATCTGTTGTAGTAACTGCAGTAAAAAGTAATGAACACGCTTCGCATACATTTATTAGTACAATAGACGGATCTGTTCAGTACTATGCAGTAGCGCCTCAGGCCAACGACAATAAAAATAATCCAAGTTTATTTTTATCGGTGCATGGCGCAGAAGTAGAAGCTATTTCACAAGCAAGAGCTTATAAACCAAAAACAGAAGGACCGATTGTAGCACCTACCAATAGAAGACCTAGAGGTTTTAATTGGGAAGATTGGGGTAGACTCGATGCACTAGAAGTTTTTGAAATTGCTAAAAAAACATATCAACCAAATCCACAAAACATATACTTAACAGGGCACTCGATGGGCGGTCATGGTACTTGGTATTTAGGTGCTACCTACCCTGGAAAGTGGGCTGCTATTGCGCCTTCGGCGGGCTATCCAACCCTTGCTGCGTATGGTTCACACGATGGTCTGGTTCCCAACGATACAAGTACGCAGGTTAAAAAAATATTAACCAGAGCAAGTACACCAAGTAATGTACTAGGCATGGTCAATAACTACAAAGCGAATGGTGTTTATATTTTTCATGGTGATGCAGACGAAACCGTTTCGGTAAACTATGCTAGACAAATGAAAAAAGTATTGGCCGAATTTCATCCTGATTTTAGTTACTACGAATACCCAGGAGGTTCACATTGGTTTAGTGATGAGAGTGTAGACTGGGCTCCTATTTTTGATTATTTCAAAAGACATACCATTCCTGTTAGTAGTAAAGTAAATGTAATAGACTATACACTTCCTTCTACTGCTATTACCAATACCTATCATTGGTTACAAGTGTTACAACAAACAAAAAGTTTTGACTATAGCCGCGTGCAACTTACGCGCAATATGAAAACAAAAAACATTACAGGTACCACTACCAATATTAATGCGCTTTCTATTGATACCAAAGATTTTGCTGTTGGTGACACGGTTACTATTGTATTAGACGGTAGTCAGTTAACACATATTGTTAATGGTACCGCGCTAGTTTTGGAAAAAAATATAACTTGGAATAAAGGAAGCGCACCATCTGTAACCAATAAAGGCATACAAAGAAATGGGGGATTAAAAGAAGCTTTCAACCATAATATGGTTTTTGTATACGCCACACATGGAACAGAAGCAGAAAATAACTGGGCACTACAAAAAGCAAAATATGACGCTGAAACATGGTACTATAGAGGCAATGGTTCTGTAAGTTTAATTGCAGATAAAGATTTTACGACTGCGGCTTTTCAAAATCAAGGTGTTATTTTATATGGTAACGAAACAACCAATACCGCAGCAGCGGCACTCCTTACCAACTGTCCAATTAAAGTAACTACCGGAAAAATTGTAATGGGAAACAACGTTTTTGAAGGTCAAGACTTAGGCGCTTACTTTATGTATCCTGCACAAAACAATGGCATTACAAGCGTTGCACTTATTGGTGGTACAGGTTTACAAGGCATGCAAGCCGCAGATGCCAACCAATATTTTAGTGGCGGAAGTGGCTTCCCTGACTTTATGGTTTTTTCACTTGATATGCTCATTAAAGGAGAGGATGGTATTAAAGCAGTGGGCTATTTTAACAATGACTGGAGTTTAGGCAAGGATTTTTATATAAAAAAGTAAAGAAGGATGAAAAAAATAGTATTTGCTATTTCGTTAATACTCGTAGGATATATTGCTGTAGCACAAAAGCAAGTTAGTATCATTCCAGAGCCACAATTTTTGAAAGTAAATAATGGAAATTTTACTTTTTACAAAAACACGCAATTTATAGCGCCAGTTAGTTGGAAACCGATTGCAAAATATGTACAACAAATTACAAGTACATCAATTAGCACGCTTCCAAAAGGAAATACACGCATAATTTTTAAAGAGAATAAAAATTTAGCGAGTAGCGAATACACTTTAACAGTTTCTGCAAGTACCATTACGATTTCTGCAAAAGATTATGCAGGCGCGCTCTATGGTGCACAAACCATTGTTCAACTTTGGTATATCAGTTCTACCCCAAGTCGTATTGCCTGTTTAACGGTAAAAGACAAGCCCAGATTCGAATACCGGGGTCTTATGTTAGATGTGTCTCGAAATTTTTATCCAGTATCTTTTATCAAAAGTTTAATTAACGTTTTAAGTATTTATAAAATCAATAACCTACACTTACACTTAACGGATGGTGCAGGTTGGAGACTTGAAATAAAAAAATATCCGCTTTTAACAAAACAGGCCGCTTTTAGAACACACAAAACATGGAAGGAGTGGTGGAAAAATGGAATGGGTTATTTACAAGAAGGTGATCCATTAGCATACGGAGGTTATTACACACAAAATGATGCAAAAGATATTGTGGCTTACGCTGCAGCAAACGCCATCAACGTTATTCCAGAAATTGAAATGCCAGGGCACTCCGATGAAGTATTAGCAGCCTATCCAAATCTAGCTTGTGATAGCGTTAAAGGTAGAAGCGGCGAATTTTGTATTGGTAACGATTCGACATTCACTTTTATGCAGGACGTAATTACAGAAGTGATGGGGTTATTTCCTTCAAAATATATTCATATTGGAGGTGATGAAGCCGCAAAAGGGCACTGGAAAAAATGTACAAAATGTCAAAAGCGCATTCGTGACAATAACCTAAAAGATGAGGATGAACTACAAAGCTATGCCATCAAAAGAATGGAAAAATTTATCTCTAGCAAAGGGCGTTACCTACTAGGCTGGGATGAAATATTAGAGGGTGGCCTTGCCCCAGGTGCCCGCGTGATGAGCTGGAGAGGGGAACAAGGTGGTATTGATGCAGCAAGACAAAACCATGATGTTATTATGACCCCTGGTGGCACTTGTTATTTTGATAAATACCAACAAAATCCAGCTGGTGAACCAGAAGCCATTGGTGGATTTTTACCACTTCAAAAAGTGTATGAATATGAACCGATGCCCACAATACTTGAAAAAGAAAAACAGCAATATATAAAAGGTGCGCAGGCCAATTTATGGACCGAATATGTACCTACGCAGGAGCATGCGGCATATATGATTTTCCCACGCATCATTGCGTTAAGCGAAGTGGTATGGAGTAATCCGTCTACTAAAAATTGGGCGCAGTTTCAAGAAAAATTAACGGCTCATTATAAATTACTACAAGCTTTTAATATCAATTATTGTAGACCATCTAATAGAGTAGATATTACTACAACCATTGATACTGCGTCTCGTGCTGCGCTTATTCGTTTTAATAGTGAGCAGTTTAAACCAACCATCTATTATACCACCAATGGTACAGCACCCACCACTGCTTCCAATATATATACAGCGCCATTTTTAATTGATTCCAAAGCAACAATTAAAGCTGCCATTATTAATGCAAAAAAATCAGCACCAGATTCTGTACTTATCAATTTCCACAAAGCATTTAATAAACCAGTAACCTACAATATACCTTATAGCAAAAGTTATCCTGCCAATGGTGCGCGCACACTTGTGAATGGTTACCGCGGAACTTTAACCTACCAAGATGGACAGTGGCAGGGCTTTACCACCAATATGGACGTTGTAATTGATTTACAAAAAATTGATACAGTAAGTTTGGTGCAAGCAAATTTTATGCAAATTATTGGACCTGGTGTTTATATGCCTAAATACATAGAAGTACAAACATCCGTGGATGGTATCAATTATACCCTTCAGGGTAGAGATAACAATACGATATCTCCTACAGAAAGTAGTTTACTCTTTAAAGATTTTAAAGTACAAATGAAACCAACAGCCGCGCGCTATGTTAAGTTTATTTCAAAACTTCAAAGCGGCTTTCAATTTATCGATGAAATTATTGTAGAATAAAAAAGCAGCTCCCTTTTCTAGTAATTGGGAGCCGCTTTACTTTTTTGCTCATTAGTATTTTGTAACACCAGGCACCGGCACTGGATAGAATCCGTCAGGTCCAGGATTAACAGGTGCTGCCGCATCAAATGCATACACCGAAGGGTGTAAATTAAGACCAGAGTTAATCGCTTTATCCCAATCTATAATTTGTCCGCTATACGTAGCCATTCGGCCTAAAATAGAAGTCATGGTTGAGTATGCGCCGTTTTCGGCATCGGCATATTTATATTCACCTTTTGCAATCGCTGCAAAAAGTTCATCATGCTCTGTTTGATAAGGATTACGCTCTTTAGATTTATCAAATTGAAAAATAGTTTTTCCGCGTAAATCTGTAATACGTGCTGCATCGCAATATATTTTTCCCTTAGTGCCTACAAGTAGTTCATCTACTTTACTTGAAGTGCCTGGCATATGTCTACATTGAGAATTTAAAATAGATCCATCTGCGTAATGAAACTCTACATAATGATGGTCAAATATCTCACCGTGTTCTTTTGATTTTCTTACTTGTCGTCCGCCAAAGCCTTGCGCTTTAACAGGATACCCGCCTTTAAACCAGTTGATCACGTCTAAATTGTGAATGTGCTGCTCTGTAATATGATCACCACAAAGCCAAACAAAATAATACCAGTTACGCATTTGGTATTCCATTTCTGTTTGACCTGCTTTGCGTGGTCTTGTCCATACACCATCGTTATTCCACCAAGCTTGCATGGATGTAATATCTCCAATCATGTCTTTTTTGGCAAAAAGCGCACGGTATGAATCTTGGTAATGTCTTTGTAGACCTACCACCACATTTAATTTCTTTTGTTTTGCAATTTTAGCAGCCGCTAAAACCCTTTGCACACCTGCAGGATCTGTAGCAACCGGCTTTTCCATAAATATATGTTTGCCTTGCCTTACGGCTTCTTCAAAATGAATGGGTCTAAAACCTGGAGGCGTTGCAAGTATTACAACATCTGCAAGTGGTATGGCTTTTAAATAACCATCAAAGCCTACAAATTTTCTTTCTTCTGGAACATCGAGTATGCCTTTTGTACCAGCACCAGCACTTGCAAGTTCACCACTTACATTTTTATAACATTCATCTAATCGGTCTCTAAAAGCATCCGCCATAGCAACAATTTTTACATTTTGTTTGCTCATCAATGCTTGAACCGCAGCGCCTGTTCCACGTCCGCCGCAACCAATAACGGCTACTTTGATTACGTCATCAGAACCAGAAAAAAAGTTAGCTCTAGAAATAATGGGTGCAGCTGCAATAGCACCTGCTAGCATCGAACCTTGTTTTACAAAGTCTCTGCGTTTGTCATGAAAAGATGAATTTGACATATGGCTGTTGTTTTTATTTAATTAAATAGGTAGTATAAAATTGTTGCGCTTGTTCAGGTGTTGGTTGTTGCAATGGACGCACTAGTCTAATGCCAACATCTTTTGCTTCGGTGAGCCACCATTTACTTTTTGGAATTTGTGGGTCACGCCTATTCCAAATAGGATCTGATTTTATACGTTTACCATTTCTACAAGTATTGGCATCCGACAAAAACGAACCGCCACGTAATACTTTAGGGTAAACACCTTGCGTTGGGGCAACGATGGGGTTGTTCAATTCAATAGTAGCATATCTACCAGGTAAATAATGATCGGTGGTCCACTCCATTAAATTACCTAGCATATCGTAAAGTCCCCAAGCATTGGGTAATTTTTGAGCTACTTTTTGGTATTTGTTTGCACTGTTTTTTTGAAACCAAGCATATTTAGTAAGTAAGTTGGGGTCTGATCCAAAATAATATGGGGTAGTTGCTCCAGCCCTGCTTGCATATTCCCATTCGGCTTCTGTTGGGAGTCTATAAAAAATTCCTGTTTGTTTGTACAGCCACTTGCAAAACATAAGAGCTGCATACTGCGACATACTATTGGCAGGATAGCCGCCCTCTTTACCCATACCCCAGGTTAAATCTACATATTGAGGACTAGGCCTAGTGATTGCATCTACATCTGAATTTTGAGAAGTTGATTCGTCTTTTAAAAAAACATCAAATACATCACGGGTTACTTCTGTCGCACTCATCCAAAATGCATCCAGTGTAATTTCTTTTTGAGGCGTTTCGTCGGTATTGATTTTTGGAGATGCTATTGTGGAACCCATCTTAAATTGTCCGGCAGGAATAGGTACCATTGCAAAACGCAAATTACTGACAGGTAATTTTTGCTCATACTTTTCGAAATTGACACTCGTTTGTTGGGCAGATGCACCAATAGCAATGAAACAAAATATGACTGCAAAAAAATTCTTGAACACAATTAAATTTTAGAATAAGGAAGTTATGAATTTTTTATAATAGCTACAACAATTATTGTTCTAGGTAGCTATCAAATTTTCCAAAACTAACTTTATCAATCCTTCCATTTTGTAAAGTGGTAATGAGTACTTCAGATTTGTACTTTTTTGCCAATATTTTAACCTGATCGAGCGTTAGGATGCTACAAGCCGTTGCCAACCAATCTGCAGTTGTCGCATTGGGAGCTACCACAGTTACATTCCGCTGAAAAGTAACGCCATAGCCGGTTCTAGCATCAATGATATGCGCATACTTTTTCCCCTCATGTAATATATATTGATATGCATCGCCAGATGTTGCAACTGCCCTATTGGACAAGATGAGCTTACGCTTCCATAATGCTTCCTGCTGTCCGGGTATGTTTACACCAACGCGCCATCCCTTTTTATGTAATGGCATACCAGCCACAACCATATCACCTCCTGCATCTACTAGTGCATTTGTAATTCCAAATGATTGTAACAAAGCGAGTACTTTATCAGCAGCATATCCTTTTGCAATACCACCCAAATCGAGTTGCATATTTGGTTGTAAAAAAGTAATTGTTTGCGCCACACTATCTAATTGAATCTTATTAAATCCAACAGATTTACGGGCTTCGTTAATTGCAGATGCATTTGGAAATTGCTTGGACTTACGTGCGTTTCGCCATATAAGGGATAGTGGACCTACGGTAATATCAAAACTACCATAAGAATCTTTGTAGGCCTGGCGTGCAGTACAAAGCAGTTCCATTAAAATAGACGAAACTTTAGTGGGTTTACCAACTGCCGCGTACCTAAGTTTAAACAATTCGGCACTGCTATCATAATCACTACAAATTAAATTGATAGAATCAACAAGTTTAAAACTTTGATACGCAGCGCTGTCTGCTATCTGTTTTGTTTTTGCATAGAGTACCAAATTAAATGGTGAGCCCATCTTTTGCATACTATACGCATACCTATTTTCTTGTGCTTCCGATATACATACCTGGACAAAGAACAATAATAAGAAAATGAGCTTTTTCAAATAAAAGAAGTTTGCGTTCAAAAGATTTGTAATTTAGAAAAACTTTAATCGTGATCGGGAAAATTAAGCGGGTTTTATTGTATTTATTTGTTAGCTCTTTTTTATATGTAGTAATAACAAAGTTTGTAGATCCCCCCATCACCATCACACAGCTCACAAATGCATTTGGTCTTGGTTTAAAAAGAGATTATGTGAGTTGGGATGAACTGGGGTACCAGAGTAAACTCGCTGCTATTGCTAGCGAAGATCAACTATTTGCAGAGCATATTGGATTTGATTTCGACGCCATCGAAAAAAGCCTACGTCCAAAAAAGAAAAAGAAGAAAAGTAAAATTCCGTTAGGAGGAGGCGCTAGCACGATAACACAACAGGTTGCAAAAAATGTTTTTTTATGGCAGGGAGGTTCTTATGATAAATACATTCGAAAAATTCCAGAAGTTTATTTTACTTTTTTAATAGAGCTTATTTGGGGCAAAAAAAGAATTTTAGAAGTATACTTGAATGTCATTGAAACCGGCCCAGGCTGTTTTGGCATGGAAGCTGCAGCCAGACATTATTTTAATAAATCAGCAAAATCGTTAACACCTTCGCAGGCCGCCATGATTGTAGCCGGCTTTCCAAATCCTAAAAAATTTACAGCAAATCCCATGAGTAGACGCGTAAGTTGGCGCTACCCACAAATTTTGAGACAAATGAGTAATATAGATACCGATGAAGATATCTATACATTACTTCGAAAATAATACAATTAATTGCTGGCCTTAAAGAAACGATAAGAGTAGACAATAGGTGCAATTACCATGGGTATCATAATTACAAAAAAACTGATAAATGACCACATATCAGGTAGCACAAATCCAAGTATCATTTGAAGTATACCGCCATACAACCAAAATTTTCCAGCATAATTATGCGTTGCTTTCCAGTTTTCTTCATTAGCTAATGTCCAAGGAAGTTTAAATCCTGCAAAATAGTTTTGAGAAAGCTTTGGAAAATAAGAGCCCATTACTGCAAATAATAAACCAAGTAGTGGTAGTATTAATTTATCGATAGCTAGCGCTGGATACTTCGTTTTTGTTAAGATCACCATATTGAGAGCAGACATAAAGGCAACAACGATGAGTCCAAATATTTTAAAATATTCATCATTGTTGTTTTCATACCGTTTGGGGTCAATTTTTTTGATATTAATCATGATTGCATAAACAAACAAACTAATAACCCCCATGAATATGGGTCCAAAAAAAGCCATGCTTTTAGAGCCAAAGCCATCGGCTTCTCCTTTAATATTAAAGTGTGTAGGTATGGTATCCGGCAGGCTATTATAAAAAGTAAACAAATAAATAAAAGGAGCTATAATTAGTAGTAGTACAATCAGATAATGAGAATAATTCTTATTCATAGTTGGGGTATTAATATATTTGTAATGGTCCATTACAAATGGTTTATAAAAATAATAAAAATGAAAATAAAAATAGTAATAATTAGTTTATTGGGTGTCATAGTTTGCGGACTACTTTCGTTTACTACAAAAACAGCGACAACGAGTACAACCGGAGAAGCCCTTGCAAAACAATATTGCGGTAGTTGTCATTTGTATACGGCTCCTGATTTATTAGATAAAAAAACTTGGAAAGAAAGTGTGCTACCAAATATGGGATGGCGACTAGGTATCAGAGGTGTTAATGACAGCCCCTATGCAGAAATGGAACCATCTGAGGCGGCTATTGTAGAAAAATTAAGGGTCTATCCAAATTCACCCATTATTTCAAAATCAGACTGGCAAAAAATTGTAGACTTTTACATTGCAAAAGCGCCAGCAACTGTAATTCCAGCAAAAACTACCACTGTTGTAAAAACATCTATTCGACAGTTTTTTAATCAGCCTGTTTTTATTGACAACAAACAAGCGCCAAAAACAAGCATGATCAAATTTAATGAGGCCACTGGCACATTGTATGTGAGTGATGCCATTAATGAGTTGTATGCTTTAGATAAAAATTTTCGTCTAACTGAAACATGGAATACACCATCTGCAGTGGTAGATTTATTGTTTGAGAAAAATAAAGAACCAAGGGCCTTATGCATTGGTAGCATTGCGCCTTCAGAAAAAAAAGAAGGCTTGTTAATATCACTTGACTCTACCGACCAAAAAAACTCATTTGGTGGTTTGGCTAGACCTGTAAATATTGAAAAAGCAGATGTAAATCAAGATGGAAAAGAAGATATCATTATTTGTCAATTTGGAAATCATACCGGCAAAATAAGTTGGTTGGATGGTGGTGATATCCGAAAAGAAAATATTTTAGTATACCGTCCCGGTGCTAGAAAAGCAGAAATAGTGGATTTAAATAAAGATGGAAAATTAGATATTGTAGTAATGATGGCACAGGCCTACGAAGGCATTTATTATTTAGAAAATAAAGGTGGTGGCATTTTTAAAGAAACGCCACTCGTTAAATTTCCGCCCGTGTATGGAGTAAGTTATTTTGAAATGGTAGATGTTAACAAAGATGGATATTTAGATATCGTTATGACCAATGGAGACAATTGGGATTTATCGAGGGTTAAAAAAAGGTTTCACGGGGTTCGAATTTTAATCAATGACAAACTCAATCATTTTAAAGAAAGTTTTTTCTTTCCCATGTATGGCGCTAGTAAAGCTGTTGCGAGAGACTTTGATGGAGATGGAGATTTAGATATTGCGGCAATTTCTTTTTATGATGACCTTGCAAAACCAGAACAAGGATTTATTTATTTTGAAAACACAGGAAATATGCAGTTCAGCGCTTCTTCTACACCAGAAGCTGCCAATGGAAAGTGGCTTACCATGGAGGTTGCTGATATAGATAAGGATGGCGATACAGATATCGTACTTGGTTCTTTTATTTATACCTTTAGTGAAATGACACAACTCCTTATGAAAGGCATTGAACATTTCCCGCAGTTATTGGTGTTGCGCAACAATAAAACAAATTAACATGCTCCGCCTACTATTGATATTTCTTTTTCCACTCTTTCAACTATCTCCAAATTGGGAGTCAAATTTTGATATTGCGAAACAGAGATCATTAAAAGAAAATAAAATTATTCTCATTCATTTTGTACATAAAAATAGAGACGCTAAAAATGTTAAACTAGAAAAAGCATTGTTAGAAACAAGCGAATTTATTGAATATGCAAACAAAGCGGTTGTATTATTAAAAGTAGATTTAGGGATAGAGCGGACTGGTGATAGCGAAAAACAGTTTTACCACAATTCAATACTTCTTGAACGCTATAACAATAAAATGCTAGCTCCATATACCATCATTACAGATGCCGAAGGAAATGTGTTGAAACGCTGGATTCATGAACAACCAATGGTTGCTGCCGATTTTGTTAGATCAATTAAAGAATCTATTGAAGCCCATAAACAATAACTTTCATGAAAAAGATTATACAATATACTGGGATTACAATTGTAGCAATTATAATCGTCGTTGTTGTTGGGATTTTGGCGCTAGCAGAATCAGATAAAAAATTAGAAACATTACTGCCTATTTATACGAGCAAAGAATCAAAGTTTTTACCTGTATTAGGTATGCAGGTACATTATACAATAGAAGGGCCCGATTCAGATACGGTTCCACTTGTGCTAATACACGGGACATCAGCATCCCTTCATACCTGGGACAGTTTAACACTGCTTCTAAAAGACAAAAAGAAAATTATTCGTTTTGACCTACCTGCTTTTGGACTTACTGGTCCCAATAAAGAAAATACATACAATGCAGATGTCTATAACATTTTTGTAGATTCGGTATTAGAAAAATTAAAAGTTACATCATGTATTGTAGCAGGAAACTCATTAGGGGGAAGCATTGCATGGCATTACGCGCTATATAACAAAACAAGGGTACAGCAGCTAATTTTACTTGATGCAAGTGGATATCCTAAAAAAAATGAAAAAGGGTCGCTTGGTTTTAAAATTGCAAGTATGCCTGTTATCAATAATTTATTATTATGGGTAACGCCTAAATTTTTAGTCAAAAAAAGTTTAGAAAGTGTTTTTGTAGATAAAACTAAAATCAATGACGAATCTATTAACCGTTACCACGATTTACTATTAAGAGAGGGCAACAGAAAAGCCGCACTCTCTATTTTTAAGGCCGGCTTTAAACCTAACCCTGCCCCTATAAAAACAATTACTATTCCAACACTTATTATTTGGGGTGATCAGGATCAGCTCATCAACGTTTCCAATGCATATCTTTTTAATAAAGACATCCAAGGAAGTAAACTTGTTGTGTTAAAGAATGTTGGACATGCGCCTATGGAAGAAACGCCTACCAAAGTAGCTGCAGCCATTTGTACATTTTTAAATTTACCCTAGTCAAGCGCTATGCCCGGATTTTCGAGGGCATTTGCACTATCTGGTGCATCATTTAAAATCTCTACATCCCTTAATTGTCGCTGAATAGCACGGGTACGCACACCCACTACTTCATCAAGTTGCTTGAGACCATTTTGAATATTGCCTTGTGCCTTTTCGATGAGGCCGCCGAATTTTTCAAATTCCGTTTTTACATTACCCAACACTTTCCAAACCTCACCACTGCGCTTTTGAATAGCGAGTGTTTTAAAGCCCATTTGTAAACTATTTAAAATGGCGGCTAGCGTACTTGGCCCCGTCACTACTATTTTATAATTGCGCTGTAAGTCTTCGAGTAGGCTAGCTTTTCTTACCACTTCAGCATAGATTCCCTCAAAAGGTAAAAATAGAATGCCAAAATCGGTGGTGTTAGGTGGATCTATATATTTATCAGAAATATCTTTGGCCATTTTTTTAATGGTTTGCTCTAAATTTTTTTGCGCTATTTCTATTTGAGGTAAATCAGAAGTGTCGTAAGCGGTTTGCAACTGCTCATAAACTTCTTTAGGAAATTTAGCATCGATAGGAAGCCAAACCTGTTTGTTGTTATCATCCCGCCCAGGTAGTTTAATGGCAAACTCTACAATATCGGCGCTGTTTTGTTTGGTTTTAACATTGGCCGAATACTGCTCTGGGGCAAGAATTTGTTCTAATAACATGGCTAGCTGCACTTCACCAATCCCACCACGCATTTTAACGTTACTCAGCACTTTTTTTAATCCGCCTACATCACCTGCTAGTGTTTTCATTTCCCCAAGACCAACTTGTACGGCTTCTAGTTGCTTACCCACCGCTTCAAAGGATTGTCCCAGTCGTTCATTTAACGTTTTTTGAAGTTTTTCATCCACTGTTTCGCGCATTTGCTCTAGCTTTTTTTCGGTCTCTTGCACCAGTTTAGATTGGCCTTCTGTTAGGTCGGTAAATTTATTTTTAAGTTCTTGCGTCAAATCAATTAAACCTGTTCTCAAATCATCTCTATTAAGTTTATGATTGGCGTCCGTTTTTTGAATAAGTCCGTCAAGACCAGATTGTAGCCTGTTGTTGATTTCCGTTCTATTTATACTAAAATCTGTTTTTATAGAATGCTCTAGTTGGTCAATTTTAGATTGTAGTACGGCCATTTGATTTTGCAAACCTGCGCCACTATTGGATTTTATAAGAAGCAGGATGACGAGTAAAAGCGATAAGCTACTAACGGCAAGCGAAGCATATAAAACAAATTCGTTCATTCGTGAAATTTTAGAAATCAAAGATACAGTCAGGGTCCTCCACCTATTGGAGCACTATCATTATTTAACAAAAAAATGTACCGGTTTATTATGAAATAGTTGGTGTAATTTGAGGTTATGTCTGCCACGGATTCTCATAAAATTTATTCGGTATCAGATCAAGCGGTTACACTTGATTTTGGTGGGCCTATCAGTGAAGCAACAAATGATAGGGTACACATGCTAATGACCTCGCTTTTAAAAAATAAATTAGATGGTGTTACTGATATTATTCCTGCCTATAGTTCTATAACCGTTGTATATGATTATATGACGGTATACCAGCAGCAATTAAAAAAAGAAAATACCCAATCCGTTACCGGTGATTTAAAAATGGATGGAAGATAATCTATCAGTAAATGTCAATGACATTGAAGTAAACAAAAAAGAAATAATCATTCCGGTTTGTTACGATAAAACTTTGGATCTTGATATCGAATCAGTTGCACAAAAACACAATCTAACTATCCAAGAAGTTATTGAATTACATACGGCTACAACATACCGAGTATTTATGAATGGATTTTTACCTGGCTTTGCGTATATGGGTATTGTAGATCCTGCCATTCAAACACCAAGACATGAAAGTCCGAGGAAGGTTGTAAAGGCTGGAAGTGTTGGTATTGCTGGCGTTCAAACAGGTATATATCCAATTGATTCACCAGGTGGATGGCAAATTATTGGTAAAACGCCAGTTCCATTAATAGATGAAAACGAAAACATTTTACTAAAGCCTGGAAGCTTTGTAAAATTTAATGCAATTTCTCTTTTTGAATTTGAAAAACTAAATAAACAATGAGTATTCAAATTACAAAATCTGGAATTTTAGATAGCTTACAGGGTTTGCCAAAAAATGGAAAACAACAGGAAGGATATAGTCCGGGCGGCGCCATGGATATCGTAGCGCACGCGGTTGCCAATGCACTTGTTGGCAATAAAAGAGAAGCTACTACTTTAGAAATGCATATTCCGGCTGCTGAAATTGTATTTCAAAAAGAAACCATTTTTGCATTTACAGGTGCTGCAAATTCAGCTACACTGGATAACGAAACCGTATATGGCAATCAACCCATTATTGTAAATGAAGGATCAAAACTATCATTTAACACGAGCGCTAATGGAGCAAGAATTTATCTTGCTGTGCAAGGTGGGTTTGAAAATAAAAAGGGAAGGCTTTTAAAAAACGACTCATTAAATACCGCAGCATCATTTGGCTATCACTTTGAAGGAGTGGGACAATTACATGCATTAACACTTGGTTGGACTGCAAATACGCAGGAATTTTACCGCTCCAATATTATTCGTTGCATACAAGGACCCGACTTTACTGTATTATCAAAACAGGAAATAGACAATTTTCAAAGTAAAAGCTTTGAAATAGATACGCAAAGCAACCGCATGGGCTTTCGCTTAAATAGTGCACCCATTGCTCATACATTACCCACCAATCTATTATCCACAGCAGTAACAAGAGGCACTTTACAATTAACCCCAAACGGACAACTCATTGTGCTAATGGCCGATCATCAAACCACTGGCGGCTATCCACGCATTGGGACCGTGATTCGCGCAGACATGCCTACGCTCGCACAAATGCCTATTGGCAGTTCTTTTGGGATAGCATGGATAAGCATTGAAGAAGCGGAAGCACTTTTATTACAGCAGGAAACAAATTTGCAGCAATTAGAAAATGCCTGTAAATTCAGGTTACAAGAATATTTTTCTGAAAAATAAGATGCTACTGATTAATTGTGATATGGGCGAAGGGCTAGATAATGATGAATCAATCATGCCCTATATAGACGCCGCAAACATTGCCTGTGGTTATCATGCAGGTGATACGGATACTATCAAAAAAACAATTGCATTAGCACAAAAAAATAATGTACAAATAGGAGCCCACTTCTCTTACGCAGACAAAGAAAATTTTGGAAGAAAAGAAATGTTTTTGTCAAATGAAGTAGTGTATGACATAGTATCTGAACAGCTACTGCAATTTTCAAATATCGCAAAAGAAATGGGAGAAAATATAACACATGTAAAACCACATGGCGCTTTATACAACCAAGCTGCTAAAAATATAGAACTAGCTACAACCATTGCCACAGCTGTATTTGACCAATTTCCTACTGCTATATATTATGGTTTAAGTGGCAGCATTATGTTAGAGGCAGCAAGGAATCAAAAACTTGCCATTGCACATGAAGTTTTTGCAGATAGAGCTTATTTAAACGATGGTAGTTTGTGTCCGAGAAATATTAGTGGGTCTGTATTTACAAATGAAAAAAGGGTAGCGGAACAAGTATCACTTTTAATGCAAGAGAAAAAAATAAAAGCTACAGATGGAACCATTATTGATGTGGCTGCAGACACCATTTGTATTCATGCCGATACACCCAACGCTCTTGCATTTGCAAAAGTAATTTTTAGACTCATAAAGAATAAATAGCATTGAATTCAGGAAAAAAACAAAATGCAATATTGGGTGCCGCTTTTTTAATGGCCACTTCTGCGATAGGTCCTGGATTTTTAACGCAAACCACTGTCTTTACCCAGCAGCTACTTGCTAGTTTTGGTTTTGTAATTCTATTATCAATACTACTAGACATTGGCGCACAATTAAATATTTGGAGAATTTTGGTTGTATGTAGTAAACGTGCACCCATCATCGCCAATGAACTACTGCCAGGCCTTGGGTATTTGATAACTGGGCTCATTGTAATCGGCGGCCTCGCTTTTAATATTGGCAATATTGGGGGTTGTGGGCTAGGGCTCGAAGTATTAACCGGACTAAACCCAAAACTGGGGGCAGTGATCAGTTGCCTTTTAGCCCTATTTATATTTTGGATGAAGGAAGCCGGTGATTTACTGGACCGTTTTACCAAAATACTAGGGCTTGTTATGATGGCGCTTACCTTATTTATCGCACTAAGCTCCAATCCGCCTGTGTATGAAGCCATAACCCATAGTTTTATGCCAACTGTGTTTAGCGCTAAATCGGTGGTAACACTCGTTGGCGGAACAGTAGGTGGATATATTTGTTTTGCGGGTGGTCACCGCCTGTTGGATGCTGGCTATGCGGGAACAGCATCTTTAAAGGATACCAATAGAAGTGCTGTTTCAGGTATTTTAATTACCGCTATCATGCGCATCGTTTTATTTTTAGCAGCATTAGGCGTTGTATCCGGTGGTGCGATTTTAGATCCTGCAAATCCGGCGGCAAGTGTTTTTAAAATAGCGGCTGGAAATATTGGTTATATATTTTTTGGTGTCGTGCTTTGGTGTGCTGCTATCACATCCGTTGTTGGAGCGGCCTATACTTCTATTTCTTTTTTACGAAATTTTAGTAGCTGGGTAGATATGCATGAGCAAATAGCGATTGGTATTTTTATAATTATTAGCACGCTAATATTTGCAGTTTTAGGTAACCCTGTAAAAATACTTGTTACGGTTGGCGCACTCAATGGTCTTATTTTACCCATAGCATTAGCCGTTATTTTAATAGCTGCACGCCATAAAAAAATAGTAGGAAATTACAAGCAGCCTTTGTGGCTAGATATAGCAGGGTGGCTGGTTGTAGCGGTTATGACTACCTTAAGTATACTTACCATTAAAGATTGGATTGCTGGTTTATTGTAACCCAGCTCTGGCTAATAAAGCAGCTGCATTTGCAGCTGCATCAACAGTAGGTACTTCAATTGTATGAATCAACGTTTCCGCATTTTCTCTATTATATGCACCTTTCAAATATAATTTATCGTAGTAGGTAAGTAGTATTTTAAAACTACTTTCAACATCGTCTTCTATTAAAAAATTAATAGCAGTTTTTGTTTCTAATCCACCCAATCTTTTTTTGATTCGAAGAATAGCGCTCATCAATTTATCTTTTTCAAATTTGCCATATCCCTTCAAAATAAATTGAAGCCTTTCTGAAAAAGAAATATCTAAAAAATACAATTTACTTTTTCGGATTTTTTCAAATAGTTGAGGCGGTATATTTACAAGTCCAATACGCCTACTTTCATCTTCTATCCAAACATAAGATTGTCTTTGACTGATTTTATATAGTGACTGTGCCAATAAATTTTCAAAATGTTCTTGCGAAGGTTGCACGGGCTGTCCCAAATTTCCAAATGTAGAACCCTTATGATGCGCAAGACCTTCTAAATCAATAATGGGCTCGTTTAATGCTTGAAGTGCATGCAAAGTTTCTGTTTTACCAGATCCCGTATAACCACCTATCACTTTAAAGGGGTACTCCATATTAAATTGAGCTAATACCCAGTTACGATAAGCCTTATAGCCACCCGCAAGTGTATACACCGTATAACCGTACAAGTCTAAAAGCCATGCTACACCAGCACTGCGCATGCCCCCGCGCCAACAGTGTACCAGTAACACTTTATTGCTAGGATCGGGGCTTGCTGCTAGTAACGCCTCCACTTCATTAACCATTGAAGCCATTTTGACCCCAAAATAATTGAGACCTAATTTAATGGCAGGTTGCTTTCCTTGTTGTTTGTAAGCCGTACCTACTACTTTTCGTTCTTCATCTGTAAATAAGGGTAAAGAATAGGCGTTTTTCATATGCGCATGCGCATATTCAGATGGGCTTCGTACATCCAAAATTGGATATTGTTCCATCATGGAAACAAATTCTGAAATAGATAATCGTTTAACAGCCATCCTTACAAATATAAAGAAACGCTGTTAGATTGATTTTTTTCTATTCACTAAATAAACACCCGAAAAAATAAGAATAGCCGCTGCTGCTTTAATGAATGTAAAATGTTCACCAGCAAAAACCATTGCGATAATGGTTGCAAAAACGGGTTGTGTGTATATATATGCACCCGTTACTGATGGACCCAGCTCCTGCAAACCATACACCGTAAATAAATACGATAAAAAAGTAACAAGGAGTACGACAAAAGCAAGTGCTAACCACTGTGGGGTTCCAAACAAAGACCAATCGGTGGCGATAAAGTCAGGAAGTGCAATAGGCAAAATAAAAATGCTGCCAAAAGTAAAGACCCAGCGAAGTACATGAAGTGCATTGTATTTTTCCATGAGTGGTTTTACCAGCACCATGTAAAATGCATAAGAAATAGCATTGATAAGAATAAACAAATCGCCCAGCAAACTACTACCATTATTAGATTGACCATCTTTAACCAGTACGAGTAATGTGGCACCACCAATGCCAAGTAATAAGCCAATCAATTTATTGATACTAAACTTTTCACCAATAAGCCAAATGGCAATGATGGTAATAAATATGGGTGTCGCTAGAGAAAGTAAAGAACTATGAATTGCCGATGTTAATGCCAATCCTTTTACAAACATAATTTGATTGATGGCTACACCCGTGATACCACATAGTATAAATAAGGGAATATCTTTTTTATCGATAGATACTTTTGATGGCTTGAAAAATAACAAAGACCAAAATAATACAAGACTCACCACCACACGCACCACATTTAACGAATAGGGCGCTAAATAAGCCGGCGTAATTGTTTTTATAACCGCGTAGCCAGCTCCAAAAATTAAATTGGCAATTAATACTGCAAAGTGTGCATTTGTTTTTGAATTCATTTGGCAAATATAAAGCAATGCTTGTCTGCTTTATCATTAAGTGTGTTCAGATCAAATGTAGCCTGATCCATTATTACAGCCATTTGACGACTTGCAAGAGATGAGGCTAAATACGCCTGCTCTGTTTGACCCGGTGTAGGTATCAATATCATTTTTTTGTGCAGTGGTAATAGTTCCATGAGCGTAGAATATCCGCTTCGACACACAATATATTCAGACTGCATAATGATGTCTAGCAAATCTTGACCACGCGCATAACGCAGTTTAGTAAGTGTTTCCTTTATTTGGTAATGATTAGGTAAATCGGAAGGCCTTCCTTCAATTAGTATAGAAGGTTCTTGTAAAGACGCTGCCCCTACTTCAATTAAATTTTGTAGTATCGTTCGTTGTGGCTCTGGACCCGATAATAAAAAACAGTATTTATATTTTTTTGGTGCAGTAGTACTGGATGTATTTTGTAAAACACTAAACTGGCTTAGAGCACCAATATATGTTACCGGTACTTTTGGCAAGACAGCAGGGTGAGACAAATCCGCTGCAAAGCCAGGATAATCTTGCGTGTCAGGAACCCAGCACTCCGAAAATTTATTGATAAAATAGTATTGTGTTTTTTGAATAATTGTTTCAACCCATTTAAATGGAGCTTTAACTAGTAATTGATGGCTGATAAATATGGTTTTTAATTGGCTATTGTACAGACCATACCTATTATCAGAAATCACCTGATCAAACGCTGTTACATGATCTTGTAACCAGCGGTGTTCTTTATAAATTGCAGCAGCAATTTTAGGTAATTGAAAAAATAAAACAACAGGCAGCCACCATGCTTTTCTACTATACCTAATATTATATTTAGGTATTGTTACATAGGTTATATTGGGAAAATAATATTGTAATAATTTTTTTTGAGCGCCTTCAGCAGCAACCGTTACCAACTGCCCTTTTTCAATACAATCATGAATAATGGGCACACATCTAGATGCATGTCCAAGTCCCCAATCGAGTGGAGCAATTAAAATTCGTTGTATAGAAGGCTTTGTTTTGATGGTAAATGGATAAATTTTTACGTAATTTAGTATTCAATTATGAAACACGGTATACTAAAAATTATTATCATCACCCTTGTGATGGCTGTTATAGCCTCTTCTTGCAGCGTATTTAAGCCTGGCTATCAGCGAAAAGGCGGTTGCGGCTGCGCAAAAGATGTTAGATAAGTCTACCAGAATTTAACGTACAAGGCACTTAAGAGCATGAGTATGATTACAATCAACACGAGTGTTGATTTGCTAACCTTAAACATACTTGCATCTATTTCAAATGCTTTAGGGTTTACTTTAGGACCTGCCATACTTACAATAACCATTATAAGTATCGTAAGTACAAATGACCAACCCATATTTATTAAAAACGGAATTTCATAAGCACCGCTTTTATTTAGGTACGCGGTGTACATGATATTGTCTGTTCCAAAAAGTGGAATAGCATAGCTGTTAAAAAATATAGCCAATAAAAATCCGGTAATCAAACCAGTCATAGCAGCCGCACCAGTAGTGCGCTTCCAGAAAAATCCTAACATAAACATGGCAAATACACCTGGGCTAATAAAGCCGGTATATTTTTGAATAAACGTAAATCCACCTTCGCCACTAATACCCAACAAATCTTTCCAAGTAAATATAACGGCAATAAGCATTGAAATAAATACGGTTAATCGGCCTGTCCATACCAACTTTTTTTCATCGGCATCTTTATTGATATATTTCTTGTAAACATCTAAAGTAAAAATGGTAGAAATACTATTTGCCTTACCAGCAAGCGATGCAACAATCGCAGCAGTGAGTGCGGCAATCGCTAGTCCTTTTAAGCCAGCAGGTAAAAATGCAAGTATAGCAGAGTAGGCACCGTCCTTTCCACCTTCAAATCCTGCTAACTGACCATTTTTATAGAGTACAAATGCTGCAATACCCGGAAGCATTACAATAACAGGCATAAATAATTTCATGAAGCCTGCAAATAAGATACCTTTTCTTGCCGTCTCTAATTGAGCGCCAAGTGCGCGTTGTGTGATGTACTGATTACAGCCCCAATAATTTAAATTCAAAATCCATTGACCTGCAAAATACATAGCAATACCTGGTAAAATAATATACTTATCTCTTGCCAACTGCCCAGCAGCGCTCATGTCAGTATTGTTGGGTTTTGGTAAAATTAAATGGAAGTGTTCGGGGGCTTGCGATAGCAAGGTATTAAATCCTGCAAGTGCGCTACCATCCACAACATGATTGATTCGTTGATCCACAATTTCTAATGCCATGTATACGGTTGCAAAACCGCCAATAATTAATACAGCAACCTGAATAACATCGGTGTATCCAATTACTTTCATGCCCCCAAGCGTAATGATCAGTGCCATGAGCATAAGTCCTATCATTACGAGGTGTAAATAATCGCCACCTAATAATCCATTGATTGCAACGGCTCCTAAATACAAAATAGAAGTAAAGTTTACAAACACATACAACAACAACCAAAATATGGCCATTACAAGCGCCACAGATTCGTTATACCTCGTTTTTAAAAATTGAGGCATCGTGTAAATCTTGTTCTTCAAATAAATTGGGATGAACCAAACCGCAATAATGATTAAACCAAGTGCCGCTATCCATTCGTAGGCTGCAATAGCAACACCTACAAAAAAACCTTCGCCACTCATCCCAATAAACTGCTCTGCAGAAATATTAGAGGCAATTAACGAGGCTCCAATAGCCCACCAGGTAAGGGATCCTTCGGCTAAAAAGAAGTCTTGAGACGCCGATACGCTGTCTTTCTTTTTACGGTACACCCAATAACCATAACTAGCAACCATTAAAAAATAAAGTACAAAAACAATTTTATCTGATAGTGCTAATGAACTCATAATTGGTTGCTAGTTATGATTGTAAAAAATATTGGGGTATTAAAATTTATTTATTCGATTATAGTGTAGTCTTTAAAGATTTTAACAGGCGCCGCTTCTGCAAGTGATCTCAATGTTTTCCAAGTACCCTCAAAAAACTTATTAGCGCGCGTTATTACTTCACCAACTTTTTGCTCAGCATCTGTCATAAGCCTATCTTCTTGTGCACCAGGTGCTACCGGCTTACCCATTACTGTCATTCTAGCTTCACCAAAAACACTACTTACTGTTACTTGCGGAATGTTACCGTAACCTTGTTTTGTTTGTGGTTTGCCATTAAGCATTTCTCTAATTGCTTTTAATTCATCTTTAGCAGCTGTTACTGTTTTGCGAATGGTGTCTGCTGCTTTTTTATCCATATCTCTTAGGTTGGCTTCAATTTTTGCAATGATGCCATCTGCTTCTGTCATTCGCTCATTTAACGTATTTAGTTTTTCGGTGGTTTTATCTAGTCTTGCATTTGCTTTTCTGATAGCGTCACGCACTTCTTTAGAAGTAGGTGCATAAGGATCATCATTTACAATAAGCATGGTGCTATCAGAAAAATTACGACCAACACTTACAACTACTTTATAAGTTCCAGGATCCACTGGTAAGCCTGGTGCTTCTTGTGGTGCACCGCCACCAAAACCAGCGCCGCCGCCCATTCTACCGCCTCTTCCGCCGCCACTTGCGCGAAGGCCACGTCCTTCCATACCCCAGAAATATCTATTGTAGCCAGAGTCTGTTTTTGTACGAATGGTTCTTACAAGTGTATTGGTGGCATCATAAAAACGTAAAGTTGCGGTGTCGCCAATAGCATTTTTACCGGTATCAGATGCTGCTTTACTTACAAAAAAGCTAATTGGTAATCCAGCTCTTTTATTTTCACCCTCGTAAGTGCCCCAAACGCTATACTCAATACCCATTGCGTTTTTACGGTGTGCTTGGTAACCAGCTGGCGCATTAAATACAGTTACTTTATTTGAAAATACTTTACCCATATTAGCTGCAGCTTTTCTTAAGCCACCTATATCATCTAAAATATAAATAGCTCTACCAAAAGTTGCAATGACTAAATCGTTTTCTCTTTCTTGAATCGCTAAATCGTAGGTAGAAACAGAAGGATAACCATTTTTAAATTGTTGGAATGTTGCCGCGTTATCGAGGCTAATCCATAAGCCCTGCTCAGTACCAACAAAAATTAAATTAGGTTGAGTTGGATCTTGTAATACACAAAGTGCATAGCCAATTACCTTTTTATCTTCTAAAATATTGGTCCATGTTTTTCCAAAATCGGTAGTTCTAAACACAGTTGGTTTCATGTTACCTCTTCTGTAATCGTTGGCCACCACAAAAGCTTCTCCAGCATTAAAACGAGAAGCACGAATTTGTGGAACCCATGCGCCAAGCGGCATTCCAGGGATTTTACCTCTAAAGTTAGTCCATGTTTTTCCACCATCTTGCGTTAATTGAACGTTACCATCATCGGTACCTGCCCATATAACGCCTTGCTGTTTTGCAGAAGGTTCGATACAAATAATGGTGCAATAGTTTTCGGCTCCGGTAATGTCTACGTTTAGTCCTCCATTATTAGACTGATCCATTTTTGCACTATCGCGCGTTGTTAGATCATCAGAAATTTGTGTCCAAGAAGCGCCCTTATCGGTACTCTTGTTTACAAATTGAGAACCGTAATAAATTGTTTTTTTATCAAAAGGATCTTGCGCAATCGCTGCATTCCAATTAAAACGCTGACGAACACCTGGTGCTGGACTTGGAGGACGAATGCTCCACTCTTCACCCGTTGCTATATTATAACGGCCCACTGCACCGCCTTGACTCATGCTGTATACCCAGTTTGCATCTTCTGCATCTGGAACCACATCAAAGCCATCACCACCACCAACACCTTGCCAGTATGCATTTCTAATGCCGCTATTTACCCAAACGTATGCAGGACCATGCCAGCTTCCGTTATCTTGTAAACCACCCATTACGTTGTATGGAATTTTATTATCTACATTGATATGATAAAATTGTCCAAGTGGTAATTTCTCATCAAACTGCCATGTTTTACCACGGTCTCTTGAAATGCCAATACCACCATCATTACCATCAATAATAAAATTCCCATTTTGTGGATGAATCCACCATGCGTGGTGATCCGGGTGAATACCGCTGTAAGGAATCACTGATTTAAATGTTTTACCAGCGTCTTCACTTACGGTAATCATTTGATTGATATTGTACAATCTGTTTTCGTTGGTTGGATCAATAGCGATGTCTTGAAAATAAAATGCACGGTTTGTTACCACCGTTGGATCGCTGTTTACAAGCTCCCATTTTAATCCACCATCTTCTGATTTATATAAACCATTTTTTGTTGCTTCTACAAGCGCATATACTCTGTTTGGATCATTACGACCCACTGTAATGCCTATTCGGCCTAGGTTTCCGTCAGGTAAGCCATCTTCCTTTCCTAATTTTTTAAATGTTTTACCACCATCATAGGTAACAAAAAATCCACTTCCTTTTCCACCACCTTGTAAGCTCCATGGTGTTCTTTGGTGTTGATACATGTTTACAAATAACTTGTTTGGATTTACTGGATCCATCACCATATCACCTACACCACTTGTATCATTGGTATGTAAAATAAGTTTCCATGATTGACCGCCATCTGTTGTTTTGTACAAGCCTCTTTCTGGATGTGGAACAAATGGATTACCAATAACTCCCGCGTATACAATATCCGGATTTGTTGGATCAATAATAATACGGTGTATGTTTCTCGTTTTTTCTAGACCCATACACTTCCATGTTTTACCACCATCTAAACTTTTATAAATACCTTCTCCTAAACTCACAGAGTTTCTTGGATTACCTTCTCCAGTTCCTGCCCAAACAATACTTGGATTGCTTTGTGTAATAGCGACAGAACCAATGTTCAAAATAGGTTGTTCATCAAAAATAGAAGCCCAACTAGCACCACCATTTTCAGATTTCCAAACGCCGCCACTAGCCGTTCCCAAATAAATAATATTTGGATTAGACCACACTGCATCAATCGCAGTAACACGTCCACTCATACCTGCAGGACCAATGCTTCTTGGTTTTAAACCTTTAAAATGCTTTGCAATGTCAATGTTTTGCGCGCTTGTACACAGAGCAATTACAAGAAATGTAAATGCGGAAAAGAATTTTTTCATAAATGGTGATTTTGTAACGGGTAATTTCCTAAATAATTGGTCAATTTCCAAAAAAGTTAGCTGAATGGTTGCATAAAATAGATGAATTATTGAATGGTAAACCAAGTGTAACTTTCTGGCTCGATCGTAATAGTAAGCATAAGCTCGTGATTTCTATTCAATGTGTATTTTTTTGCAGTTGTCATATCATCTTTGATTGCCAGGGTTGCATTAGTTGTCAAGCCTGTGTAATAAAGCGGTACTGGTATGGTTCTGGTAATTTTTTCTTTGGTGGGATTGTAAAGCATGCCAAGTGCTTTTTGTTTTGAACTAGGATCAACGTGTAGTAAACCATCCCAATCTCTACCATCCGCTCTTCTTAGCTGAATCATATCGGCATTGAGTATAGAGCGGTATTTCTTATACCAGTTAATGGTACGAGCAACCATTTGTCTGGTTGTTTCTGTGTCATATAATCTTGGGCCTCTATAACAAGCCTGTACACCGGCTCCATAATATTGAGTCATGAGTTGTTCATAATCGGCTAAATGCTCCGAAAGTGGCTCTAGCACTGCTCTTGGATCAGTGCCTTGGTAATTGGTTAATGGCACAAAGCCCCAACTCATAGATCCTGTTTTTTCGATGGTACCATCATGGATATTTTGTCTATTTAAAATTCTTTGTTGCTCGCGTGGTAATGAAAAATTTACTTCGCGGTAACCAATGGCAATTTTATGCGTACCATCTAAAAAATACCAATCAGGTGCATTGATATACACACCTCTTTCATTTAACCAGTGGTACAATTCTTTTTGAATTTCCATTTGTCGCCACTGCGAATCTTTATATCCTTTATGTCCAGGATGTGTGGTAGATGCACAAACGTCGCCCGGATAAGGACCATCATTTTCCCAAATGTCAAATCCTGTTTTAGTAAAAAAGTTTTTTATTTTTTCTCTGTACGCAAGGCCCCAGTTGCTTCCAAAGCATGGTGCATTTCCAAAAAATGCTCCGCCCGGCTTGCCTGTTTTAATATCTACTACATCATCAGCATCTGAAATACGTCTACTACTAAAAAGTGAATAGCCCCCCAACATGATACCGAGTGCATGCGCATAATCAGTTAGCTCTTTCCAGCGTTGTATATTTTTTTGTGTGGTGTCTTCCATATTTAAATGACTACCAAAACTTAAAATAACGGCTTCGTAACCGGTAGCCACGCACTGATCAATGGCTGTTTTTACTTCTGTATCATTTTTACTAACGAGGTGCATGAATATCGGATTCTGTGCGGTCCATGGCGCAACAGCTGTGTACATTTTTCGAATCATGAGTCCCCTGCGCTGTCTATCGTAACTATCCATAAGCAGCTCGTGTGTTCGCACCGATTTAAATAGTTCATTAGGCTGCAAGTCAATGCCAGGAGCCTTTTCGGGATATATTTCTAAAAGGCAAGGGGTTTGGTAATTATAATTTACTTGAGAGGTATATACCGAATCTGTTTTCCAATGTGTAGTTTGATCACTGATGTCATAACGCATGGCATTGTTAAATGCATAATTTGTTTCGACATAAATACCATGCTGCTTTTTCATTTCTTCAGGAGATCCTACTACCGCACTTTCTTCTTCTACAAGCCCTAAAACTTCATTAACCACCCTGTCAAGTGCGTGTGGTGTTGGAGATGTATTTAATATAGAAACCCATTTTACAATGAGGGGCAAATGATCATAGAGTTCATAATGCACTTCTACATTAATGCCATTTAGTTTTTGAGATGAATGTGCGTATGTAACAATTAATTCTTTGCCTGTTGGCGCTGCTGTATGGTGCGCCCAGCTTTTATTTTTCCATTTTAAAAATGGTTGAAGTGGTGCTATTTTATGAGAAACGTATTTAAAATCGTTTACGCCGGCTTTTAAAGTATCGGCAAGGCCCGGTAAAATATATCCGTTTTCTTTTTGACCTACTAGTCCACCCACATTATATAGCTGACCATCCAATACAATACGCGCTTCCGGTTTAATAGCACGTAACAGTTGTTGTTGGTTGGCTAGATTGGTATAATCGGTACAGGTAAAATTGGCGCCAATGGTAAACCGTCTACGTACTAGACCATTGTTAAGTTCAATAACAGTGCCCTTTTGCGTGATGGCCGCTTTGTAGGGTGAAGCGTCAATTAACCAATCTTGTGCGCGCACAACTACAGTTAGTTGCAGTGTAACAAGGCAACTAACAAAAACGATTTTTTTAAAATTCATTCGGAGAAATTTAGGTATCCAAAATACAATATCTATACAAGTGCTCTGTCTAAGTGCGTGTATCCACCATCTACATGTATCAGTTGTCCAGTGGTATGACTTGAAACTTCTGAAAGTAATACCGCAACCATATTTGCAATTTCTATATCGGTGGTCATTCGGTTTTCTAATGGAATTTTAGCGGTGATGCTTGCTAATTTTTCGGAAGGATTATCAAATGTTTGAATCCAACTTTCATACAGTGGCGTAAAACATTCAGCTACAATAACAGCGTTTACACGAATACCATATTTTAATAGCTCTACTGCCCATTCTCTTGTTAGTGCGTTTCTACCGCCATTAGAGGCTGCATACGCAGATGTATTTCCCTGACCCGTTTCCGCGGTTTTAGAACCAATATTTACGATCGCTCCTTTTGATTTTTTTAATGCGGGAAGTGCATGATGTGCTAATAAATAATAGTGCACTAAATTTTTATGAAGTGATGCTATAAACCCTTCATAGCTTCCGTGTTCTAATCCCACACCATCATTAACACCTGCATTGTTTACAAGTCCATCAATGGTAGTATAAGTTGCAAGCACGGTATCTATGGCTTGTTTACAAGCATTTGGATCTGTTAATTCAGCTTCTATTCCAAATGCTTTGCCACCAGCAGCTATGAGGGCATCTACTGCTGCTTGATTATCCATAGCGCTTCGACCAACAATACAAACCGTTGCACCTTCTTTTGCTAATACTTTAGCAATGCCATAACCGATGCCTTTGGCGCCCCCCGACACAACAATTACTTTATTTGAAAGTCCTAGTTCCATATTATTTTATTGAGGAAGTGTAAATATTTTTTCTAATAAGACCCATTTTTCTCCAGGCTTTGATCCTGGCATGGCTTGTTGATAAGTCCACATGAGTGTTTCCCATTTTTGAACAACTTCGTTTGCAGCATCAGCCGCCGACTTGGCTTCAAAAGAAAAATTTTCGTTTGCTTCTAACACCATAAATAAACGGTTAGAGACGCAGTAAATATCTAAACAAGTAATGCCCGAACTTTTTATGCTTTCAATAATTTCTGGCCACACGTTTTGGTGGTACGCTTTATACTCCGCTATGAGTGCCGGATCCTCTTTTAAATCAAGTGCTAAAAAGAATTGTTGTGCTGCCATGTTTTTATTTTTTTGTGTATGCAACCGCTATTTGTTTACTAGTACCTAGTCCTTCGATACCTAATTCAATAACATCGCCCGGCTTTACATACACCGGTTCTGGCTTAATGCCCAAACCTACACCAGGAGGGGTTCCTGTGCTAATTACATCACCCGGTAATAGCGTCATAAACTGGCTTAAGTAGTGTACCAAAAAAGGAATTTTGAACACTAGGTTTAATGTATTACTATTTTGATATGTTTTACCATTTACTGTTAACCACATTTTTAAATTGTTAACGTCTTCGATTTCATCAGGTGTTGCTAAAAAGGGTCCGAGTGGCGCAAATGTGTCACAACCTTTTCCTTTAGCCCACTGGCCACCTCTTTCTAATTGAAATTCTCTTTCGCTATAATCATTGTGTAAGCAATAACCTGCAACATAATCGAGTGCATCTGCTTCTTCTACATAAGAAGCTTTTTTACCAATCACAAAAGCAAGTTCTACTTCCCAATCTGTTTTTACACTATTTTTTGGAATAATAACATGATCGTTTGGACCACATAATGCAGTTGTAGATTTAAAAAATAAAACGGGTTCGGTTGGAATAGGTGCATTGGTTTCTAAACAGTGGTCTACATAGTTAAGGCCAATACAAATAATTTTTGAAGGCCTCGCTACTACAGAACCCAGTCTGGTTGTAGGTTCTACAACAGAAAAAGATGTGCCAGCAGCAAGCGCATCTTGTAATTTTTTGATATCGTTGTTTGCAAAAAACGCTTCGTTGTAATCTGTTACCACACCCGATACATCATACCATGTGTCATTTACAATGATACCCGGTTTTTCATGTCCTTCATCTCCAAATCTAATTAATTTCATGGCTTGCTATTTTTTTCTAAATATTAATTATTAAGTTTTATAAATCCGCCATCTATTGGATAATCACACCCAGTAATAAATGAAGCTTCATCGCTGGCTAAATAAAGTGCGAGCGCTGCCACTTCGTTAGGCGCTGCCATTCTGCCGATGGGTTGTGAAGCAGATAATTTTTCAAACATTTCTTTTTCTTTGCCCGGATAATTTTTTGCAATAAATCCATCCACAAACGGTGTGTGTACACGCGCTGGAGAAATAGAATTACACCTAATATTTTCGTGCATGTAATCTTTGGCAACAGAAAGTGTCATGGCCATAACAGCACCTTTTGCAGTAGAATACACAAAACGGTCTGCTAGTCCTACCCATGCTGCAATAGAAGCCATGTTTATAATAACACCGCGCCCGTTGGCACGAAAGCCTGGTATTGCAGCAGCTATGCAATGATACACCCCTTTAACATTGATAGACATAACCCTGTCAAAATCAGCTTCAGGTGTTGTATCTGCTTTACCAATATGTGCAACACCAGCATTGTTTACCAAAATATCTAGTTGACCAATGCTTGCAAAAACAGCGGCCACTTCTTCTTTACTAGCCACATTACAAGCGTGTACAGTTACATGTCCACCCGCTGCTTTAATGGTAGCAGCTGTATCTGCACCCGACTCCGTAGTTAGTTCTAACACATGCACCGATGCACCTTGTGCAGCAAAAGTTACGGCTATTGCTTTTCCAATGCCACTACCACCACCGGTGATAACTGCTTTTTTATTCGCTAATGAAAACATAAAAAATAATTATAAAGAAACGCCGCGCTTCCACGGTATAAAATCGTCTTGATTTAACAGCACCGCTTTTGGAGTAACTTCTCCACTAGCAGCCTTAATGCAATATTCTAAAATTTCTACCCCCATTTGTTCAATGGTTTTTTCACCACTAATGATAGGCCCACAATCAATATCAATGATGTCCTTCATTCTTTTTGCAAGTGAAGAATTGGTGGCCACTTTAATCACCGGACATACCGGATTACCCGTTGGTGTGCCAAGTCCAGTGGTAAATAATATAAGGGTAGCACCTGCAGCAGCCTTACCTGTAGTAGCTTCTACGTCATTACCTGGGGTACATACAAGGCTTAGTCCAGGTTTTGTTGCAGGCTCTGTGTAATCTAATACATCTACAATTGGAGAAGTGCCTCCTTTTTTTGCAGCTCCTGCACTTTTGATAGCATCCGTTATAAGTCCATCTTTAATATTTCCTGGAGAAGGATTCATATGAAATCCGGAACCCACTTTATGTGCTAGTGCATCATAACTACGCATGAGGTCTATAAATTTACTTGCAGATGATTCGCTCTCGCACCTGTCAATTAAATCCTGTTCTGCGCCGCATAGTTCTGGAAACTCTGCCAATAATACTTTCCCACCAAGTGCTACTAATAAATCAGCAGCATGGCCTACGGCTGGATTTGCAGATACACCACTAAAACCATCACTACCGCCACATTTAACACCGAGTGTAAGTGCACTTAATGGAGCAGGTTGTCTTTCAAATTTATTGATGGTAATGAGGCCTTCAAAAGTTTTTCTGATTGCAGAAGCGATGAGTTCTTCCTCACTTTCTGATTGTTGTTGTTCAAAAATATAAAGCGGCTTATCAAAATTGGGCGCTAGTTTATGAATGTCGTTTTTAAAATCTTCTACCTGCAAATGTTGACAGCCAAGGCTTAAAACCGTTATCCCACCAACGTTTGGATGATTGGCATAAGAAGCAAGTAATGCACTCAATGTAGCAGCATCTGCTCTTGTTCCACCACAACCTCCATTATGATTTAAAAATTTTATGCCATCTACATTTTTAAATACCCTGCTTTGTTGAGGTGTATTACTAGGAGAAAAATTAATATTTGAAACCGATTCTCCTTTTTTATATGCTTGTAAAAGAGACTCCGTATACTTGCTATATTTATCACTAACAGCATAACCTAGTTTATGATGCAGGGCTTCTTTAATAACGTCTAGATTTCTGTTCTCACAAAAAACAGTAGGAATAAATAACCAATAATTTGCTGTACCAACTTGACCATTAGATCTTACAAAACCATTGAATGTTTTGTTGACAAACCCTGACACATTCGGTTTTTCCCATGAAAATTTTGTTTCACGGTATGCATAAGGCTCTGCTGCATGTTTCAAATTAGCCGTAGTAACTAAACTCCCCCTAGCAACGTCTTGTTGTGTTGTGCCCACTAACACGCCGTACATAAATACAGAAGCGCCTTTTGCTAAATCTGTGGTATAAAATTTATGCTTGCTTTGGATGGGTTCCAAAATAGTATACTGCTCATCACGATATTCCACAACCTGCCCTTCGGCTAATTGTGTGAGCGCCACCAATACATTGTCTTTAGGGTGCATCTCTATCACTAATCTTTTTGGTGGCACAGTAGTCATGGGTACTATACAGATTTTACTTTGTGTCCTTTGGTTGCAAATAAAAAGACCACAACAAAACAAAGCAGTGGTACTATATACCCATTTTGAATACTACCTGTTGCATCAGAAATAACGCCAAGCACTGGTGGCAAGAATGCGCCACCCACAATTGACATCACTATTAAACTAGATGCCATTTTTGTATCGGCACCAACTTCTTTAATGCCCAATGAAAAAATGGTAGGAAACATGATAGACATAAAAAATGCAATGGCTATAAGCGCATAGACAACAACTATGCCTGATCCAAAAATAGCTACTGCAGATAAAACAATATTGATGAGCGCATAAGCGCTTAATAATTTTTCAGAAGCAAACTTTCCCATTAAAAAAGTGCCTACAAATCTTCCAAGCATAAATGCGGCGCCATAACCCCATCCTAAATATTGTGCAGCCGTTTTCTCATCCATGCCTGCGCCTGTTCTGGCCATTTTAATAAAAAAGCTTCCTACACAAACCTGTGCGCCTACATAAAAAAACTGTGCAACAACAGCCCATGTCAAATGCCTATGTCTAAAGGCTTTTAGCGGATTGTTACCTACTTTACTATCTTCCCCTTCTTTAACATCAGGAAGTTTGGATACCATAAATAATACAGCTACTAAAAAAACAAGAATACCTAAAATAAGGTAGGGCATTTTTACACTTTGCGCTTCGGTTGTTAAATAATTATTAAGCGCTTCGGGAGATAATTGTGCATATGCTTCATCCGACATTTCTGTACCAGACAAAATAAATTGACCCCCAATAATAGGAGCAACCATCGCAGCAAGCCCATTAAATGATTGCGCAAAATTTAATCGTCGCGTTGCAGTTTCGGGAGGACCAATAATGGTTGCGTATGGATTAGCAGCCGTTTCTAAAAAAGTTAAACCGCTCGCAATAATAAAAAGTGCACCTAAAAAGTAAATGTATTGATGGGTATCGGCTGCTGGTAAAAATAAAAAACAACCTAACGCAAACAACAAAAGACCGCCCACAATGCCGGATTTGTATCCATACTTACGCATCACATATCCGGCAGGAAGCGCCATTGCAAAATAGGCGATAAATACCGATGAGTCAATCAGTGACGATTGCAAATCATTTAAACGGAAGGATTTACGGAGGTGCGGTATTAAAATTGGGTCTAGGTTATGTACAAAACCCCAAAAGAAAAATAAGCTTGTAACAAGTATAAATGGAAAAAGCCAGTTAGCGTCCTGATTTCCTAAACCATTATTACTATTCGTTGGTGCGTTTATTGCCATACCTTTAAAATTGTCCTATGTAGACCCTTAATTTTGATTAACAATATACTTAAATATTGCCTCTTTTTACAAACATGGTAATGTTAAGCAAGTTTTTATTAATATGAGCGAAATGAGTTAGAAAAAATCGAAAATTATCTATATTCAATGAACTTATGAAGCGTATCATTTTTATTATTTTTTTGATATTTTGTTTGTTGGGCACAAAGGCTCAAACCCTTGTCGTGCTTGGCACTACACAAGATGCAGGTAAGCCACAAATAGGCTGTCAAAAAAGTTGTTGCAAGCATTTAAAAGATAGGTTTTTTGTTTCGAGCCTTGGTGTCACAGACACAAAAAACAAGAAGAACTATTTGTTTGATGCCACACCAGATATAACAGCACAATATGAACGCTTAACAAAAACAAAAGGTGTTAGAAGTATCGATGGAGTTTTTCTAACCCATGCGCATAGTGGGCATTATACAGGTCTGATGTACCTTGGTAAAGAAGGCATGAATGCAAGTAAAATACCGGTATACGCCATGCCAAGGCTTATAAGCTATCTACGGGGTAACGGGCCTTGGAGCCAACTTGTAACCCTTGGTAATATTGACTTGAAACCCCTTCAATCCGAGGTCCCCATTCAATTAGATAGCGGGCTTATGGTGATACCGATTGTTGTTCCACACAGAGATGAGTATTCAGAAACAGTAGGTTTTAAAATAATTGGCGACAAAAAGTCGGCGCTATATATACCAGACATTGACAAATGGAATCTTTGGGAAAAAAGCATTGTTTCGGAAGTTAAAGGCGTTGACTTTGCATTTATCGACGGTACCTTTTATGAAGATGGAGAAATAAATAGACCCATTGGTGAGGTCCCACACCCATTTATAAGTGAAACCATATCCCTCTTTAAAGACGAGCCGCGATCTGTTAAAGAAAAAATTTACTTTATTCATTTAAACCATACCAATCCAGCGCATAACAAAACAAGCCCACAAAGAATTGCCATAGAAAAAAAAGGATTTCGTTTTGCTACAGTTGGTGCACAATTTGTACTCAATTAATTGGTAATTTTAGGAATATGAATTTGCAACCCAATCATTTAAGCAATCATTTAATTCGGATAGAATCATTGCAGCCCTCTCACTTCAATGAACTCTATGAAGTTGCATCAGATCCGCTTATTTGGGAGCAACATCCAAATCCTAACAGATATCAAAAAGAAGTTTTTGAATCGTTTTTTGAAGGCGCTTTAGCATCCGGCGGTGCATTTATTGTTAGAGATGTAGACAGCGGTAAAGCCCTTGGCTCCACTAGGTTTTACGACCATAAACCACTTGATAATGAAATAAAAATTGGCTACACTTTTTTTAGTAGAGACTGCTGGGGTAAAGGCATTAATAAGCAAGTAAAAACACTCCTATTAAACTACGCTTTCATTTATATCGAAAAAGTTATTTTTCATATTGGTGCACAAAATATTAGATCGCAAATAGCGATAGAAAAATTAGGTGCAAAAAAAGTAGGTGAAGAAATGGTTGCTTATTACAACGAACCTGACCGGCTTAATTTTGTGTATGAAATGATGCGGTAAACCTACTCAGCTAAAAATTGATTCAAAGATTTTTGGATGATGGCAATGCTTTCTAAAATTTGATCGCGCGTAATGATGAGTGGTGGCGCAAATCTTATTTTGTTACCGTGCGTAGGTTTAGCAAGTAATCCATTTTCCTTTAAGACCATACAAAATTCCCAGGCTGCATTTGGATTTAAATGCGAAACTTCTATGGCATTTAAAAGACCTTTGCCTCTCACAATGCTTATAAATGGTGATTTTATTTTTTCTAACGCTGATCTGAATAAATTGCCCATTTCATAAGCATTCGCTGCTAAATTTTGATCGCGTAAAACTTTGAGAGCAGCTACTGCTACCACACAAGCAAGTGGATTGCCACCAAAAGTACTACCATGTTCACCAGGCTTTATGGTTTCCATGATATAGTCATCACATAAAACAGCGCTGATGGGCATTACACCTCCACTCAGTGCTTTTCCTAACATTAAAATATCTGGTCGAACATTGTCATGATCGGAAGCTAATAATTTTCCTGTTCTACAAAGGCCAGTTTGAATTTCATCTGCTATAAAAAGTACGTTGTGCTTTTTACACAAATCATAAGCAGCTTTTAAATAACCTTCATCCGGAACAATAACACCCGCTTCGCCCTGAATAGGCTCTACCATAAATGCAGCAACATTTTTATCTTGAAGCGCTACGGCTAGTGCATTTAAATTGTTGTAGGGTACTTGTTGAAACCCTGGAACAAAGGGACCAAAGTTTTTATAACTGCTTGGATCTGATGAACTAGAAATTGCTGCAATGGTTCTACCCCAAAAATTCCCTTCTGGAAATACAATAACTGCTTGGTTTTGCGCAACTCCTTTTTTCTCATAAGCCCAGCGCCTTGCCAGCTTCACAGCTGTTTCACCTGCTTCCACACCGGTATTCATGGGCAATACTTTTTGATAACCAAAATACTGGGTTATAAACTGTTCGTATTCGCCTAATTGATTATTATAGAAAGCCCTTGACGTAAGCGTAAGCTTTGATGCCTGCGCTGTCATTGCGTTTATAATATCCGGATGACAATGTCCCTGGTTTACAGCCGAGTACCCACTTAAAAAATCGAAATATTGCCTTCCTTCTACATCGTACAAGTAAACGCCTTGTCCTCTTTCAATCACAACGGGTAAAGGATGATAGTTATGTGCACCATACTTTTCTTCTAATCTGGTATAATATGACGTGTTTTTGATATCCTGTGTGTGCATTATAAAAGCGTTAATTGTTGTTCAAAATTAGAAAGGATTTGAAAAGCGGTTTCCGCCATTTTATTTCCTTTGTTATCTAATAAAGGATTTATTTCAGCAATTTCTAAACAAACAACTTTTTTAGTGAAAAATAATTGTTCAAGAATTTGATTTATTTCGTCTGGTAAAAAACCAGATTTTACGGGAGTGCCAGTACCATAAGATATTTGATCGCAATCCATAGAATCCACATCAAATGAAATGTAGATTTCATCAACATCTTCAAATTTTTTAATGATAGCAGCTAAAATATTTTGCAATCCGTTTTCACGAAGCTGTTCCACAGTATAATTTGAAATAGACGCTTCTTCAATAACTTGTTTTTCTGCTGGTTCAAAATCTCTTAATCCAAAATACACTAAGTTCTCTGGTTTTAATTTAGGATCTGTTGTACCGATGTTTTTTAAAACATTCCAATAATGAATAGTATCTACAGAAATTTCGTTGACTTGTAGGTGCTTATGGTCAAAACTCAGTGCGGCAGCGAGTGGCATGCCGTGAATATTTCCGGAAGGAGAGGTATATGGAGAATGAATATCAGCGTGGGCGTCTATCCAAACCACGCCTAGCTTTTTGTTGGGATGCGCTTTTTTGATGCCACTAATGGTACCAAGTGCCGATGAGTGATCTCCCGATAAAACAACGGGAAAATAATTTTGTAAAATCGCTGTTGATACTGCATCACAAACACGGTTGCACTGCTCTGCTACGTGTTCAATTCGTTTTGCAAAACTATTGGTGTTTTTTTGATAGATGGTTTCGTTGTGCGTAACAATATCTTGAAACAAATGTCTATGAAAAAAATCATTGTCTTGATTAATGGCAGCTATTTCAAGTGCATCAATTCCTAAATCAGAACCCCTGGTTCCAGCACCAATATCAGACCTGTTTTTTAATAATTTAATTGCCATATCTTTAAATATTGATACCCGTGTATCCAACAAAATTAGTGATAATATATATCACGCTATTGTTTAATTAAAGGTTACTTCTATGCGACTTAAGCTATACTTATTTTTTTGTTTTCTCTTAAGTGTTACATACCTATCAGCTCAATCTTTTCAATACATAGTATCAAAAGACAATTCATCAAAATACCATAGCATACAGGAAGTACTAAATGCTATTCCATCCGGTAACACAAATCCCGTAAAAATTTTTGTGAAGGCTGGAGTGTATCATGAAGTGGTGGTGGTAGATGCTAGCAAATCAAATATTACACTGATTGGCGAAGATGTAAATACTACAATTATCAATTTTAATAATCATGCCGGTGTTAAAACGCCCGATGGTGACACCCTAAATACTTGGACATGTGCTACGGTATTTATTTATGGAAACGATTTTCAAGCTCAAAACATCAGTTTTAGTAATCAAGCAGGTTTTACTGCCGGACAGGCCGTAGCAGTGAGGGTAGAGGGCAATAGGGCCAGTTTTTTCAATTGCAAAATGACGGGTTTTCAAGACGTGTTGTTTTTAAGTGGCAATGGCGTCAAGCAGTATTTTAAAGACTGTTACATAGAAGGTACTACCGATTTTATATTTGGAGCCGCTACCGCGGTGTTTGAAGATTGTCATATTCATAGCAAGAAAAACTCACACGTTACGGCGGCCTCTACCAATTCTATTATTCCTTTTGGATTTGTATTTAAACGCTGCAAACTAACTGCAGATAGTGCCATCAATAAAGTTTCTCTTGGAAGACCCTGGTCGCCAACCGCTAGTGTCACCTATTTAGACTGCTGGATGGGTCAGCACATTATAGAAGAGGGTTGGAATAATTGGAAAAATCCGGCCAACGAGTTAACTGCAAGGTATAGCGAGTACAATAGCACTGGACCTGGTGCCAATCCTCAAAAAAGGGTTTTATGGGCTAAACAATTAACCCCTCAAGATGCCCTAGGATATACTAATGAAAAAATACTAGGCGCATGGGTCCCCGTAAAAAAATAAATTATTTTTTATTTTTTGCGCTCGTTCCTTTTTTCCAAAAACCAAAAAAAGATGGGTAATAACCTTCCGTGTTTGGAAACATCCAGTCTCTTTTATCTTTTATGCCCGGGTAGTATTCAAATGCTGGATGTTCTTTTGATATAAAGGCATTTGAAATTGTTAGACCCTCATATTGCTTGATGAGTGCATCAACTTCTCCAACATAAACAATAATACCGTCTATATTTTTTGAAAGTGCTACAATAAAATCCAACACTTTTTCACTTACAGGATATTTATTAAAGTGAGAAGGTTCTAATAATAGTACCCTATTTACATTATCAGTAGTACGCCAAGCTGGATCTAAATTATAGCTATTGTAAAGTAGCGTTGGCTTTGATATGTCTAGTAAAGGAACCTCAGTTTGAGGCAAATTGGTTTTTATATCGATTGTGGTTATAGCTTCTAATGCATTAGGAACGGGCATTGTAGCAATATGCTCATAACTATTATCTAAAAATGTTTGCGCTTGATTTGTACCCGTATACTTATTTATATTTTCCTGGTTGCAGTAATATTTTTTTGATGAAAAACTGCCGGCCACCCACTGCCAACTACAACTATTGCTTGCAAGGTCGCCATCTAGTAAATGATAGTACATCCAACGCGCAGGTGTGAGCCAGTGTGATTTTGCATTGTTACAAACTATAGCAGCTACATACATTCTGATATGATTGTGTAAATATCCAGTGCTATAAAAAGCATTGATTTGATCATCAATTACTTTTATGCCTGTTGACGCATTAACAATAGCGGTAGGAATTTGATGGTGCAAAAAATCTGATTGTGTTTGTTTTAAATCAGTAAACAGTTCCTCTTTTTTTACCTGCCAAACACGCTGATAATATTCGCGCCAAGCAAGTTCTTGTAAAAATTTTTCAATCTCATTGGGCTTATACCCTTTTTGCAAAACGGCTTCCTTGATTTGCGCAACACTAATGACACCCCTTGATATGTAGGCCGACAAATAGGTCACATCTCCATTTAAAAAATTTCTTGTTTTAGCATACTTTATAGGATTGACGGCATTGATGCGTTCAATAATCAAATCATAACTAGTAGGAAATAGGGTTAGCGAATCATTATTAAGGCTTAGCATAATCGAGTTTTTGAAGTAATTGGGTAGTATGATAACTATCTACACCTGAACTTGTAATGGTACCTGCTTTTTCAATATCTAAAAATCCATCATCCAATAAACAGTTATCAGGATAGTGCACAAATTTTATTTGACCAATAATCATACTCGTTTGATTGAGGCTAATATTAATTCGCTCCTTAAATTCCATACCTATTTGAATATTACTTTCTGCAACAAAGGGTGCCACAAAACCATTTTTAAACGATGGTGTTAGCCCTGTTGCTTCAAATTCAGACACTGATTTTGGATAGCGGGCCGATGTTTGGTGCGCTTTTTCATAGATATGGGTATTTATATGATTGATAGTATAAAAACCAGTATCCATAATGTTTGTTAGTGTGTGCCGCTCCACAGAATCTGGACGCATGATAAAACTTAATAGTGGTGGGTTGGAACCAATATGAACAATAGAACTAAATATGGCCAAATTGGTTTGTCCGTTTGTATCTGTAGTACCAATAAGTGCAACGCTTCTAAATCCACTAATGCTATTGATGAACTGCGCTCTTTTTCGCTGCTCCATTTCCATTAACTGAACCAAGTCTAAAGTGGTGTTCATGTTTTACTTGTCTAATGATTGTAAATAATTTTCGGCTATTTGTAAGTGCGCGTCTCTTTTTTGATCTGTCATTTTATCAAATGTTTTTACGAGCATGCCTATGCGTGGGTTTTGTAGAAAGAAACTTCGGTGTACGTGCATAAAGCGCCAAAACAATCCATCCCAAATAGGTTGCCAGTTTCCCTTTTCATAATCACTCATTTTCATGAGATAATTACTGCCACTGATATAGGGTTTGGTGGTCATCAGTCCACCATCGGCAAACTGAGTCATACCATATACATTGGGCACCATTACCCAGTCGTAAGCGTCAATAAACATTTCCATAAACCACTTGTGCACTTCGTCCGGATCAAATTCGCAGAGAAGCATAAAATTTCCGAGCACCATAAGTCTTTCTATATGATGTGCATAGCCTGTTTTTAAAATTTTTTTAATGGTGCTATCGATGGGTGCTATACCGGTATCGCCTGTCCAAAACGACTTAGGAATTTTCCTTGTAAATTTCCAGTAATTGGTTGTGCGCTGTTTTGTTCCTTCCCGCTCATACACAAGTCTAATAAATTCACGCCAGCCTACTATTTGTCTAATAAATCCTTCTAATGAATTAAGTGGAATGTTTTTTGTAGCACTTACACGTAATGTTTCATCAATTATTTGCTGGGGTGTGAGAAGGCCAATGTTTAGCATGGGAGACAACACAGAATGGTATAATACCGATTCTTTTTCTACAATGGCGTCTTCATATATTCCAAATTTTTCAAAACGTTCTGCTAAAAAGGTTTCAAGCCATTTTTGGGCATCCTCAAAGTTGGTAGCAAACAAATGACTTGTATGAATAGAGCCATAATTGTATGGAAAATTTTTTTGAATATACTGCTCCGCTTCACTTATAAAATCATTGGGGGCACTCACTGGAAGTTCAGGTACGATTTCTTTTTTAGGAAATTTGGCACGGTTTTCTGCATCGAAAGTCCATTTGCCTCCTTCGGGTTTACCATCCGGTGTTAGTAGCAGATTACGCTGCTTTCTTTGCGCGGTATAAAAATCGGTTTGAAAATATTTTTTTTTGGAATCAAAATAATTTTGCGTGCCAGAAAGCGTATTTAAAAAGCTTGGGCTTTCTAATACCTGCAACTGAATTTTATTAGATGCACAAGCCCTATTTATTCGCCTCATTAATAAATAGTCGATGGGATCTATGATGGAGATATCCGTACTTTTTTGCCTGGCTAAAGAACGAATGAGTATGCGGCAATCATGAAGTTCATTTGTGCTGTCTATATACGCTACCTCAAAACCATTTTGTAAAAGATACTGCTCATAGGCTTTCATAGACGCCCTATGGAGTACCAGTTTTTCTTTATGAAAAGGATATTGTGTAAAAAATAGATGCTCTTCCACTAAATAGTGGCACTTGTTTTTATCCAGCACTGCTGATTTTTTAAAAAGCTGATGCGGAAAAATAAGGACGGCTTGCTTTGACATACCTGTTAAACAAGCCAGTAGAGATAATGTTGAAGGGTGGGCTAACTATTTGTCTTTAAAAACCAATACAAACCTAATTTTCATGAGGTCATCTGTTTTTACAAAGAGCAAGCTGGGTCTTTTTACATTGTAAGACTCAAGAAGTACAGGAAATTCTCCTTCATAAACCCACTGGTTGTTTTCTTTTCTTGTCTTAACCGCAAATTGAACCTCTTTGGTAACTCCGTGAAATTGTAGTTTTCCTGTTGCGAGTATTTCAGAGCCGTTGTATTTAATACTCGTGCTACTAAACGTAATATTAGGAAGGGTAAGTGCATCAAGCACTTCAATCATATGACTATCTCTACTTGATAGTCCACTATTAAAGCTGCTCACTTTTGCGAGCACAGAAATTTGTTCGAGCTTATCACCGTTCCATTTGCTTGCTACATTTACCTGCTTACTTGTTCCATCCCAAGTATGCAATTTATGCTTCATCGTGTAGGTAATACTAGAGCTTGCAACGTCATAAGTAGGTGCCTGAAAAAATACAGCCATCAAAAGATTTAAAAGAATATAGTGTAGCATAACTTAAAATTTTATGACAATGAGTGCTGTTGCCAGGCTTGCAAAACTTACATACGCTGCTGCGCGGTGTATTGGCTTTAAAGAAGCGTTTTCTTCTATTTGTGTAGCAAGTATATTGGTTGCAATCATGCCCGAAAGGTGCAGCACGGCAAGCCATTTATGCAAACGAATAGAAGTGATTTTTTTATCGCGGCTAAACGATGAGGGAGGTGCAAAAAGCCCGTTTAATGCTGTAAAACCATACGTTAAGTTTACGGCCATACCCAAATTTTCGTGCAGTTCTTTTACTTTATAATCACCCTTATACAACTGACTTCCAACAATACCCTGCGCAACCATACCACCAAGTGTAACAAAGCCACCAATCTGGTGAAGTTGCAACATGGTACGGCGGATTTTGAGGTCTTTTTGTTTGTTGGCCACCAGGTCATTACCGCTATACCTGTTTTTTAAGAGACCGTTGGTTCCCCACAAAGCACGTTGCGTAAAAAGCATTTTAGCCGGTGGTTGTATTAAACTTGAGTCTACTTTATTGTCACTGATTAATTGTTGTAACAACGAATCGGTTTGAGCTGTGGTAGGTTGTGCGCAAAACAAACAAGCCACCAAAAAACCTAATAGATATGTTTTATAAAATGGTGTACGCTTATACATACTTAAAAATTATTATGTGAAAACTGCTTCTTGCTTCAATTTACGCATAATCATTGAAAGCATCATCATCCATTCCCATATCACCTAGGTTAATCATGCTTCCCATCATATCATTAAATTCGATTTTTCCATCAATCATTTTTTTGCTGATGATAGAATAAGATGAAAGACCGTGAAGTACAAACTCCATGAGTAATGCAGATTGCTTTTCACCAGCTTGCGGAAAATGTTTTTTTACGATGCCAAATAAACCATCCACTTTATAGAGTTCGATTATTTTATCTTCATCTTTCATGTCTAAAAATAAATCGAGATGATTGCCCGAATCAAACCATTTTGCAATTGATGCATACGGGTTTTCGGGTTGCTTTTGTTCTGGCGCATTGGCTGCTGATTTTTTGGGTGCCTTGCGTTTTTTTGCATCGTCCGGATTTGGAAAGTAAGTAACAAATAAAGTACGAATTGATTTATTTAATAAGTTAAGCGCTACTTCGTAAGGACCTTCCTGCTCACCTTCGTATACCAGTTCAATTTTGCCAGTGATAGCAGGTATTATACCTGACAAATCACTAATCCAAACCTGCGTGTTAGCTTGGTTATGAATAATAGCCCTTCGCTCTGCACTACTTACTGCTGCTTCATATGCAGCGATTGTTAAACGCGCACTCACGCCACTTTTTTTATCTACAAATTCGTTGGTTCTTGCTTCGAAAGAAACTTGTTCAATGAGTCTTTTTATTAAATCACTCACTTCTACTTTATCTTTTTGTGCAGGTAAAATATTGGCTTCTTGCTCCGTAATAGCAAGTGACGTTTCAATTGTTTTTGGATAGTGTGTAAGTATCTGACTTTCTATTCTATCTTTCAATGGCGTAACAATACTTCCTCTGTTGGTATAGTCTTCGGGGTTTGCTGTAAACACAAATAAAATATCAAGTGGCATACGGAGTTTAAATCCTCTAATTTGTATGTCGCCTTCTTGTAAAATATTAAATAATGAAACCTGAATTCTTGCTTGCAAATCGGGTAGCTCGTTAATCACAAATATGCAACGGTTACTTCTAGGGATAATACCGTAATGAATTACTTTTTCATCGGCAAAACTGAGTTTTAAATTAGCTGCTTTGATAGGATCAATATCACCAATTAAATCGGATACACTCACATCGGGTGTGGCTAGTTTTTCGCCATAACGGGCGGTTTTATGTACCCAATGAACAGGTGTTTCGTCGCCATGCTCAGCAATTAAATCAACGGCAAAGCGGCTTAGCGGCTGCAAAGGATCGTCATTAACCTCGGATCCGGCAATGGTTGGTATATACTCATCCAATAAGTCCACCATTTGACGTGCCATCCTGGTTTTTGCCTGGCCACGAAGCCCTAAAAACAAAATATTGTGACGGCTTAAAAGGGCGCGCTCCACATCTGGTATAACGGTGTCTTCATAACCCAAAATGCCTTCAAAAGCGTTTTCTTTATTTTGAATACTGGCAATTAAATTATCGCGCACTTCATCTTTAATAGATTTAGGCTTATATCCCGATTTTTTTAAATCACCAAGTGTTACAATTTTTTTAATATCGATTTGCTTGCTCATAATTAATACAATGTTTTTCTTTTGCCACTTTCAAAATCATTAAAAATAAAACTGCCCAAATTGTCAAGTGACGCAAAATAGGCTTTACCATTATTCATTTCTGTAAACTCTTCTACAAACTTTTGTAAATACGGATCCGATGCAATCATAAATGTGGTGATCGGAATTTTTAATTTTTTGCACTGTGCGGCAAGGTTAATACAACGGTTCACCACTTTACGGTCTAATCCAAAACTATTTTTATAATAACGACCACCAATTTTTAAACAAGTTGGTTTGCCATCCGTAATCATAAAAATTTGCTTATTCGACGTTTTACGTTTGCGTAGTATATCCATCGCTAACTCAAGCCCAGCAACAGTATTGGTATGATAAGGTCCTACTTGCAAATAAGGAAGGTCTTTAACTTCTACCTGCCATGCATCGTTTCCAAATACCACAATATCGATGGTATCTTTTGGATATTTTTTGGTGATGAGTTCGCAAAGCGCCATCGCTACTTTTTTTGCGGGCGTAATTCTATCCTCACCATATAAAATCATAGAGTGCGAAATATCAATCATGAGCACCGTAGACGTTTGCGTTTTAAAATCCGCTTCTCTGATCACCAAATCATCTTCGTGCATCGAAAAAGAATCGACACCTCTATTAATTTGTGCGTTTTTTATACTCTCTGTAAAATCTATTTGTTCCATCAAATCACCAAACTGAAATGAGCGGGTGTCTGAATTGATATCACCGGTGGGTCCAGCCTTTGTGGTGCTATGGTTTCCTTGTTTTCCTTTTTTTAATTTACCAAAAATTTCCTCTAAACTTTTTTGACGAATGGTTTGTTCCGTTTTTGCAGTGATGGCAAACTTGCCGTCTTGTGGATTTTCTTTTAAGTAACCGTTTTGCTTGAGGTCTTCAATAAAATCGCCCACGCCGTATTCGTCATCAGTAAATTTATGGGTGCGGTCTAGTTGATTGAGCCAGTCTAACGCTTCTGTAGCATCGCCGCTGGTATAATTTAATAGCTGGGTAAAGATGTCAAGCATCTGCTCAAATTTGGATTTTGAGTTTTCGCCAGGTACAAAATTGATAAAACGATGTCCAATCATAGGTATCTAAAGTAACAAATAGTGCGCACTAAAGTTCGTTTTTGTGCATACCAAAGGCTTTATACATCCTAGACCGGTCAAACATTTTTGCGTTATTGGAAATGAAAATAGCAGCAACCCCGTTGCCAATAAAGTTGGTAATAGCTCTTGCTTCCGACATAAAGCGGTCTACACCTAGTAGTAAGGCCAGCCCTTCTATTGGGATTACTTTGGTGGCAGTTAAGGTAGAGGCTAAAATAATAAACCCGCTGCCTGTTACACCCGCAGCACCTTTAGAAGTGACCATTAAAATACCAATGATGGTAATGATTTGCTCCAAACTGAGTTGAATATGAAAAACCTGGGCCAAAAAAATGATGGCCATGGATAAATAAATAGAAGTGCCGTCTAAATTAAATGAATAGCCCGCAGGTACCACAAGACCTACCACAGATTTGTGGCATCCCATATGCTCTAGTTTTTCCATGAGTGATGGCATGGCAGCTTCCGAAGAAGAAGTGCCTAACACAATGAGTAATTCATTTTTGATGAACCCTAAATATTTCCAAATACTAATTTTATAATAACGCAGCACAGCGCCAAGCATCAAAAAAATAAAAAGCGCCATCGTGATATAAACACATGCCATGAGTTTTCCTAAGGGTAATAATGTTGCTACTCCATATTTTCCAATGGTATATGCCATTCCGCCAAAAGCCCCAATGGGCGCGAGTTTCATAACAAAGTGCAGACCCCTAAAAACATATTTTGACATCCAGTACACCTTAGGTAAAATAGCTTCTTTGTATTTTAATTTGCTTATAACAATACCTGCAATAATTGCAAATAGTAAAACCTGAATCGTCAAATTATCTTTAAAAAACTGAACCCAAGAAATAGAAACATTACCACTACTGTATTTTGAAATATCTCCTTTGGCTACAATACTGGTATTAACAGACGCACCTGGTTCTAATAAATAGCCGACTCCAATTCCAATTAACAAAGCAATAGTGGTAATGATTTCGAAATATAAGAGAGCCTTGCCACCCACTTTTCCTACTTTTTTTAAATCCCCCATCCCACAAATACCTGTGACTATGGTGAGTAAAATAATAGGATTGATAAAAAGTTTAATAACATCAATAAAATATTTACCTAGTGGCTGCATTGCTACGCCTGTTGCAGGAAAAAAATGTCCTAGGAGTATCCCAGATGTGATAGCAAATAATACCCAAAAGGTTAAATTGGTTGCAATTTTTTTTATCATGTTCAAGCGGTTCTTACACAAGAGATGACCTAAATATAGCATTAAATTAAATGGATTAATAACCCATTGATACATGTCGCTTTCCTTGTTTTGAACCTATTTAAAGCTGTATTGTTATCATTCTAAACAACAACATGAAAGCTTTATACATATTTTTCGGCCTAGGTGCCATATATATTATTTTCCAATCTTTTATTGCAAATAGTGCTGTTAAAACCGAAAAACAAAAATATAGGACCATATTAAAGGACCAAGATCTTGAAATAAGATATTATCCTTCAGCAACAATGGCAACCGTTTATTCGAGTGCCACAAACTACAATTCAGTTGCAAGTAGTGGTTTTGGAAAACTAGCCCGTTTTATTTTTGGTGGCAACAAAGAAAACGAGCGCATTGCAATGACGGCTCCAGTAAGAATGAATATGTCAGAAAAGGGAGCTGAAATGAGCTTTGTAATGCCCACAAAATACAATGAAAGCAACCTTCCTAAACCCAATGATGAGAGCATTCATATTCATGCGTCAGCTCCGCAATACGCCGCAATAATTTCATTTGGTGGGTACGCAAATGACGAAAAAATAACGTTGTATAAAAACAAATTGTTACAAATACTCTCTCAGCGTAATATTAAAGTAACAGGTGATTACACTTTTTTAGGGTACAACGCGCCTTACCAAATGATTGCAAGAACCAATGAAATTGCTATTCCCATAGAATGGAAAGAACAATAGATAGCTTCTCAAAACGTTATAGTATTCAACCAATTTGCGATTCTATTGTTTAACAATTATCTATGTGTTATAAAATATATTTTTTTTCTTTCTTCCTTTGCCTGGGGGCACATTTTACACCAGCAGCAGCACAACAAAGCTTTGTAGTAAGTGGTAGTGTAAAAGACAAACAAACCGGCGAATCTTTAATTAAGGCGGTGGTGCGCATTCAGGAATTACCGAATGCTGGTATTATTTCTAATGAGTACGGTTTTTACTCACTGTCACTTCCAAAAGGCAATTACTCTGTTGTTGTATCACAAGTGGGATATGAAACACTTGTTCAAAAAATAAAACTAGACAGCAGTCAAACCATTCATTTTTTCTTGCAAACCAAAAATGTATTAAAAGAAGTGGTGGTAGAGTCGTCGCGAAAAAACGACAATTTAACCAAAGCACAAATGGGAACCGAAACCATTAATATGGCGGCCATCAGTAAAGTGCCCGTTATTTTTGGAGAAAAAGACCTTTTAAAAACAATTCAATTGTTACCGGGTGTAAAATCAGCGGGCGAAGGAAACAGCGGTTTTTTTGTGCGCGGTGGAGGTGCCGATCAAAATTTAATTTTACTTGACGAAGCGCCCGTTTACAATGCCACGCACTTGCTTGGATTTTTTAGTACGTTTAATAGTGATGCCATTAAAGACGCTACCATTATAAAAGGCAATAGCGCCAGTCAATACGGCGGCAGGCTTTCATCGGTACTGGACGTAAAAATGAAAGAAGGCAATAACCAAGACTACACCGTTAATGGTGGTATTGGTTTAATTAGTAGCAAGGTGAGCATTGAAGGGCCGCTTCAAAAAAATAAATCTTCTTTTATCCTTTCTGGGAGAAGAACCTATGCTGATATGTTTTTAAAAGCGACCGAAAAATTTAAAGACAATATTTTATATTTCTATGACTTAAATGCAAAAGCAAATTATCAAATCAACGCCAAAAACAAAGTTTACATTTCTGGGTATTTTGGAAGAGATGAATTAGGGCTCGGTCAAGAATTTGGTATCGACTGGGGTAATAAAACTGGTACCATCAGATGGAATAAAATTATTAGCAATAAACTCTTTTTAAATACTTCTTTAATTTATAGCGATTACAATTACAATGTGAAATTAAAAAACGGTGAAACGAATTTTAATATCAATTCAAATATTAAAGACGTAAACCTCAAGCAAGATTATACGTTTTATGCAAATGGTACCAATACGCTACGTTTTGGATTTAATACCATTTTACATACCATCACACCAAGCACATTTAGCGGCACTGTTATCAATAGCGTTTCAAAAGAGGGTAGAAATGGATTAGAAAACGCGTTCTACCTCACTAACAATTATAGAGCCACTAACCAACTAACCATTGATTATGGCATGCGTGTTTCTATGTATACTTTAATGGGTGGCGATGTGTATAATATATATGAAAACGGCACTGTTGTTTCATCAATTAAACTAAACAAATCAAGTTTTGGAAAAACTTATATCAATCCAGAGCCCCGCATTACCACCAACTACCGTATCAATGACGAAACAAGTATTAAAGCGGGTTATGCTAGAAACGTGCAACACTTGCATTTGTTAAGTAACTCGGTAGCCTCTAGCCCTTCCGATCAATGGATTGGAAACTCGTACAATATCAAACCAGAAATTGCGGATCAAATTAGTGTGGGTTACGTAACAAAAGTATTTAAAAGCAATTTTGAATTGACAACCGAGGCTTACTATAAATACTTACAAAATCAGATAGACTATAAAGATGGTGCCGAAATCAATACGGTTTCAGACGTTGAAAGCGTTTTATTGTATGGTATTGGAAGAGCTTATGGGCTTGAGTTCTTATTAAAGAAAAAAGAAGGTCGCTTAACAGGCTGGATTGGGTATACACTTTCTAAAACAGAAAGAAAAATTGAAGGAATCAATGGAAACAATTGGTACAATGCCCGTCAGGATCGAACGCATGATATATCGGTAGTTGGTATTTATGATTTAAACGATCGCTGGTCTATATCTGGTGTGTTTGTATATAATACCGGAGATGCGGTAACGTATCCAACTGGAAAGTATACCATACAAGGACAAACCCTTTATCAATACGCTGCTAGAAACGCCAATCGTATGCCGGCTTATCACCGACTCGATTTTAGTGCTACCTATGAAAAAAACAAAACTAAAAGAATGCACGGTTCTTGGAATTTTAGTTTGTACAATGTGTATGGTAGAGAAAATGCTTTCCGTATAAGTTTTAAAGACGATCCCAATGATCCTACTAGAACACAAATTATAAGAACGGCTCTTTTTAAATGGGTGCCTAGTGTTACCTATCAATTTAAATTTTAAGCATGAAAAAAATAGGATGTATAATTGCGCTTTTTGCCATAATACTTGTTGGGTGTGACAAAGAAATAACTTTGGAACTGGGAGATAGTAAACCCACGCTTGTAATTGATGGTAGCATTACAGATTTGGCCGGCCCTTATTTTGTACAACTCTCTTTATCTACTTCCATTAATAATCCAACACGCATTGTAGGTGTGAATAATGCACGCGTAATCATTACAGATCAAACTGGAATAAGAGACAGTTTACAATTTGTAAGCAATGGTCTTTATAGAACACAAAAAATAAAAGGTGTTGAAGGCGGAACCTATGACTTAGAAGTGGTGGTAGATCAAAAAAAATATATGGCGTCAACTAGCATGCCCAAAAAAGTAAATTTAGATAGCCTGCGCATTAATACATTCCCATTTAATGGAGAAATAAGATACAGCGTGATTCCTGTTTATTTAGACCCCGTAACGCTTGGTAACAGCTACCGCTTTATTCAAAAAATTAACGACACGCTCGATCCTACTTTTCATGTGTTCAACGATAACCTTAATAACGGAAAAGTGAATCAACGGCCATTGAGAGGTGGTGACTTAAATTTAAAAATTAAACCACGTGACAATATTTTTGTAGAAATGCAATGCATTTCGGGGGCAAGCTATCTCTATTTCAATAGTTTAGACCAGCAAAGTGGTGCTGGGCCCGGTGGTGGTACCGCACCTTCTAATCCACCCTCAAATATTGTGGGTGGTGCACTTGGTATTTTTTCGGCGCATACGGTGCAGCGAAAAACAATCACAATTCGGTAAACACATTGACCCGCAAACCAACTCTTTTGGAAAAGCAAAAAATTAATATTGTTTGGTTTAAAAGAGACCTTCGGTTAACCGACCACGCGCCTTTAGTAGCGGCGATTGATGGGTGTATCCCAACACTTTTATTGTATTGTTTTGAGCCCTCCATAATGGCCGGAGAGGATAGTGACGAAAGGCATTGGCGATTTGTTTACGAATCCATTATTGACATGCAATTGGAACTCAATAAAAAAAATGCAAAGCTCTATTATTTTCATAATGAAGTAAAACCTGTACTATTAGGCTTACTAAAAGTCTATGACATCCAAAACATCTATTCACATATAGAAGTAGGTAATAAAAAAACCTACGACAGAGATGTAGACATCCAATCCTTATGTAAAGAGCATCATATTATTTGGAAAGAATTTCAAATACATGGCGTTATTCGAAAACTAAAGTCAAGAAAAAATTGGAAGCAGCGCTGGGAACAAACAATGACATCGCCTATTACTGTTACGCCTGAACAGGATTGGAATATGCTAACATTAAATCAGGAACTATATCAAGAACTAAAGGGTCCTGATTTATCAAAAACCATCACAACACCGCATCCAAATTTTCAAAAAGGGGGGGCTACAATGGCATGGCGTTATTTAGAAAGCTTTATTCAGGGCCGGCACAAAAATTATAGCTATCATATATCAAAACCGTTATTGAGCAGAAAGGGTTGTAGCAGGATATCTCCTTACTTAGCCTATGGTAACATAAGTATGCGCTCCGTGTATCAATACACATGCGCCGCCTACGCTAATGCCAAAAACAAGCGCGCGCTTTCTAATTTTATTTCTCGCTTACATTGGCATTGTCATTTTATTCAAAAATTTGAAGACGAATGTCGAATGGAATTTGAACACGTCAATAAAGCCTATGATGCCATTATAAAACCTAAAAACGAAGCTTATATTACTGCATGGCAGGAAGGAAAAACGGGGGTGCCTATTGTAGATGCTTGCATGCGCTGTTTACATGAAACAGGTTATATCAATTTTAGAATGCGGGCCATGGTTGTTTCTTTTTTCGTGTACAATCTTTGGCAGGATTGGCGCGAGCTTCATTTTTTAGCGCGTCAATTTTTAGACTATGAACCCGGTATTCATTACCCGCAATTACAAATGCAATCAGGAGTTACCGGCATTAATACCATTCGCATTTATAACCCTGTTAAAAACTCGCAAGAACATGACAGTGAAGGGCTTTTTATAAAACAGTGGATCAAAGAACTTAAAAACGTACCGGCCTCACTAATTCATGAACCTTGGAAAATGAGTACCATTGAACAGGCCATGTATGGTTGTATCATTGATAAAGACTATCCTTCACCCATTGTTGATTTAGAACTGTCTAGAAAAAAAGCCAGTGATATTGTATGGGGTTTTAAAAAAACGGACCGCGTAAAAACAGAAGGGAAAAGAATCTTAAAAAAACATACGAGCTCATTATTGTAGGTGCATTAAAAAGCCCCAGTAATTTAAACTGAGGCTTTGTGGTGTGGGCCGGGATCGAACCGGCGACACAAGGATTTTCAGTCCTTTGCTCTACCGACTGAGCTACCGCACCATTCCCATTCGGGGCAGCAAAAATAGGGGGATTTCACATATAATCCACAGTTCAATCCATATTTTTTAAAATTCGCAATTCTTCGGTGTTCTTGCAAAAGCAATCACGTCTCTGATATTACCCATGCCGGTAACAAATTGCACCATTCGCTCAAATCCTAATCCAAAACCAGCGTGAGGAACGGTACCAAAACGGCGGGTGTCTAAATACCAGCTCATTTCGTGGGTAGGAATATGCATCTCTTCCATGCGTGCTACTAATTTATCAAGGCGCTCTTCTCTTTGTGAACCACCCACAATTTCTCCAATACCTGGCGCTAAAATATCCATGGCTGCCACAGTTTGTTTGCCTGGCTCACAACCATCATTTAAGCGCATATAAAACGCTTTTATGGCAGCTGGATATCCAGTTACAATTACGGGCTTTTTAAAATGTTTTTCTACGAGGTAACGCTCGTGCTCACTTTGCATATCTATGCCCCAACTTACGTCGTATTTAAATTTCTTTTTCTTGTACGCCGGAGAGTCTAATAAAATTGCTATCGCTTCTGTGTAGGTGATGCGTTCAAATTTATTATCCGTAACAAATTTTAATTTTTCAATTAAACCAAACTCTTGTCTTTCGTTTGTTGGTTTTTGTTTTTCTTCTTCTGCTAAACGTTGATCCAAAAACGCCAAATCATCGGCGCAATTTTCCATCGCATATTTAATCAGGTACTGAATAAACTCTTCAGCTAAATTTTGGTTGTCTTCAATATCACAAAAAGCCATTTCGGGTTCAATCATCCAAAATTCGGCAAGGTGTCTTGTAGTGTTTGAATTCTCTGCTCTAAAGGTTGGACCAAAGGTATAAATCTCTGAAAACGCCATGGCGCCTAGCTCTCCTTCGAGTTGACCACTTACGGTTAGGTTGGTGCTTTTTCCAAAAAAGTCCTGCGAAAAATCGATATCACCATTTTCAGTTTTTGGTGCAGAGCCATCTACCGGTAATGTAGTTACTCTAAACATTTCACCAGCGCCTTCTGCGTCACTTGCGGTAATGATGGGTGTGTGCAAATACACAAAACCTTTTTCGTTAAAGAATTGATGCACTGCAAATGCGAGTGCGTGTCTAATTCTAAAAACAGCACTAAACGTGTTGGTTCTAAAACGTAAGTGCGCGATTTCTCTTAAGAACTCAAGGCTATGTTTTTTTGGCTGCAGCGGATATTGTTCCGCGTCACTATCCCCTAGTATTTCTACGCTTGTTGCTTTTATTTCTACAGACTGACCTTTACCCAAAGATTCAATGAGTGTGCCTTCCACTTTTAAAGAAGCACCCGTTGTTATGCGCTTTAAAGTTGCGTCGTCGAGTAAGCCTAATTCGGCTACTACCTGAATATTATGATTGGTACTGCCATCATTTAAGGCAATAAATTGGTTGTTACGAAAGCTACGTACCCAACCCATAGCAGTTACAGTTTGTCCGGTAAGGCCGCCTGTTAAAAGGACCTTAATTTTTGTTCTTTTGTTAAACATAGTGGCAGCAAAGATAATTTGTTTAAAGAACAAGCAAACATTCTATCCTAAAGTTTGTTAGATTCACTACACGAAATGATCACACCATGGAAAGAAAAGAATTTATCGAACAAGTGGGCATGAGTGGCGCAGCGCTACTTGTGATGGGATGTTTTGGGTCTTGCACAAAATCAACCAATACCAGCGGGGGAAGTACACCCAACCCAAACCCTAATAAACCCGTGGACTTTACCATCAACATTGCTAATTCTCCATTCAATGTTCTCCAAAATAATGGTGGTTTTTATGTAGACACTCCAAATAATGTGATCATTGCAAAAACCACTTCAGGCATGCTCATTGCTGTAAGTTCTTTGTGTACGCACCAATCTGTAACACTGGAATTCCAGGCTAACAATAACCGCTTCTATTGCCCAGGTCACGGATCCAATTTTAATACGTCAGGCACCGTTTTAAATGGACCGGCTTCTGCACCCCTTAAATCCTATAAAACGTCTTTATCTGGTTCATTATTAAGGATTTACGAATAAATTCTAATTACTAAAAAGGGTATTTTCACTCAATATTTATTGGTGTTTGTGATTTTTGTGCTAACATTGCAACGGAAACAAAGCCAGATGAGCCTTCAGTTGCTCTAGTTCAGGTTATCTTCTTTCCATCAAATTTTAAATCACCCTTTCTTTAGTTATTCCTAAACTCAATTCTAGAGTATTTCATTTTCAAATTATTTATGTACGACATTTTACAATTAAACGATCTTTTGTTACCAGCGTTACAAGACATCGCACAAGGTTTAAAAATTACAGGTTTTAAAAAATTAGATAAGCAAGCGCTGATCTATAAAATATTAGATAGCCAAGCGGTAAGCGAAGCGTCTGCAAAAGATGATGGCAAAAAAAAGCCACTCGTAAAAGGTCGTAAGCCTGTTACTGTAAAAACAAGTAATGGTACAGAAGAAGCAGAAGTGATGAGTGAAGAAGCGCCAGCTGCGGCAGCGCCAATGCAAAAGGGGAGACCAATTAAAAAAGCAAATCCAAGACCTGAGCGTCCAGAAAAAACAGAAGCGCCTACAGCAGTAGCTCCAGCAAATACAGACGCAGCACAAGCGCCCGAAAACACAGAAGCAGCGCAGGCTCCAGAAAATACTACACCAAGTCAACACCCACCAAGACCGCATAAAAAAGAGCCGGTATTTAATATTGAGTTTGAGGGCGTGATTGAAGGTGAAGGCGTGTTAGAAATGATGCCGGATGGTTATGGTTTTTTGCGTTCTTCTGATTATAATTATTTATCATCACCAGATGACGTTTATGTTTCTCCTTCACAAATAAAATTATTTGGTTTAAAAACAGGAGATACTGTGCAAGGTGCTGTTCGCCCTCCTAAAGAAGGTGAAAAATATTTTGCACTTATTAAAGTTGATTTTATCAATGGCAAAAGACCCGACGAAGTGCGTGACCGTGTGCCATTCGATTATTTAACGCCATTATTCCCGAACGAAAAATTAAACCTGTTTACTTCTCCAACAAACTATAGTACACGTATTATTGATCTCTTTACCCCAATAGGTAAAGGTCAGCGTGGACTGATTGTGGCACAACCAAAAGTGGGTAAAACCATGCTTTTGAAAGAAGTGGCAAACGCAATCGCAGCAAACCATCCAGAAGTTTATTTGATGGTGGTTTTAATTGATGAAAGACCAGAGGAAGTTACTGATATGGAGCGTAGCGTAAGAGCAGAAGTGATTGCTTCTACTTTTGATGAGCCTGCAGAAAAACACGTAAAGGTTTCAGGTATTGCACTTCAAAAAGCAAAACGCCTTGTGGAGTGCGGACATGACGTTGTTATCTTATTAGATTCTATTACACGTCTAGCACGCGCACACAATACAGTTGCACCAAGTAGTGGAAAAGTATTAAGTGGTGGTGTGGAAGCAAATGCACTTTTAAAACCAAAACAATTTTTTGGTGCCGCGCGTAAAATTGAGCATGGTGGTTCATTAACTATTTTAGCAACGGCGTTAATTGAAACCGGTTCTAAAATGGATGAAGTAATCTTTGAAGAATTTAAAGGTACAGGTAATATGGAATTACAGCTTGATCGCAAACTAGCCAATAAGCGTATTTTCCCTGCTATCGATCTAGTAGGTTCTTCTACACGTAGAGATGATTTATTACTAGATAAAGAAGTACTAGGTCGCATGAATATTTTACGTTTGTTCATCAACGATATGAATACCGATGAAGCAATGAACGAATTATTAAAACGCATGCGTGGTACCAAAGACAACGAAGAGTTTTTAGCGAGCATGAACAGATAATTTTTTGTTATGGCAGAACCGATTATCAATAAAGTAGAAGAGAGCGGTTTAATTTCTTTAGACCTAGAAAAATATTTTCCTTCAAATCCAATTTTGGTTTTTGACGTGAAGGACCATTTGTTTATGGGCCTCATTTTAAAAGAGAAAGATTTTAGAGCAGCGCTCACCGCCACTGATTGGACTGTATATCAAAACGCAGATGTTGCCATCACCTGTTCAGCGGATGCCATTATTCCGATGTGGGCGTATATGCTTATAGCGTCTGCGCTAGCACCTTATGCCAACACGGTGTTTTTTGGTACAGAAGCTGCTTTACAAGAGAAAATACTACTGCAAAACATAGAAGCAATTAACGCAGAAGACTATACCGATAAAAGAGTGGTGGTAAAGGGATGTGGGGATATTCAAATTCCAGCAGCGGCGTATGTAAGCATTACCAACAAGTTAAGACCTGTTACAAAGTCTATTATGTTTGGCGAACCTTGTAGTACGGTTCCTATTTACAAGAAAAAATAAATTATTTACTGCGCGTAGTAGCGTCTACAAAACGCTCGTCATAATCTGCGCGAATCGTATTAAAGAGGCGGTCCCACACAAGTGTGTAGAGTCCGTAGTTGCCTGTAAAATATTGATGGTGCTGATTATGATTGGTAGAGGTGTTTATCCATTTTCCAATTTTAGTTTTGTGAAAACCTGCTGGATATAATTCGTACCCCAGGTGACCGTACACATTGTACACAATCGAGAACAAAAAGAAAATTGCGAGTTGTGTAATATGAATGGGCATGATAAAATAAAAGATCACCACAATACCGTGCTCTAACACCGACTCAATTGGATGAAATGCATAAGCAGCCCAAGGAGAGGGGTTGGTAGAGCGGTGGTGCACGAGGTGTACATATTTGAAGAGTGTTTTGTGGTGCATGAGACGGTGTACCCAATAAAAGTAAAAATCATGTAGTACAAACATGATAGGAAATGCTAAAAAATAATAACCCCAACCGTAATCACTAATATTTTTATAGCGCGTTGTATACTCTGCTATGGGGGACGAATTTAATAGCATGATTAAAAAACTAAAGATGAGCATGGTGGTTAATGAAAAGCCAGCCTCTCTCAAATAATCTGGAACTTTTGGAAAACGCTTTTGAATTTTTTTATAGAAAAATTGTTGCTTAAAAACAACATAGAAAATAATAAAAGCAAGTGCTGCAAATAAAAAATAGCGTGAGCCAATTTTTAAAAAGGCTTCTGGCATAATATCCCAGCGTAATGATAAAAGTTGTGCAATCATGAACATTTTCAATTAATGTGCTTCCAGCCAGTTGTTGCCTTTTCCTACTTCGGCTTCCACAGGAACGCCGTTTGGCAAAGGTAAAGCCGTGGTCATACATTCGATAATCAATTTTTCTAATGCATCCGCCTCTTCTGGGACCGCGTCAAACACAAGTTCATCGTGTACCTGTAAAATCATTTTGGACCTCCAATTACCAGCACCCATTTGTGCGTGCACTTTAATCATGGCCAACTTAATCATATCGGCAGCAGTACCCTGTATAGGAGAGTTGATTGCGTTACGCTCTGCAAAACCTCGAACCGTAAAATTGCTACTATTGATGTCTTTTAACCAACGCTTACGCCCCATTAGTGTTTCTACATAGCCCTTTTCTTTGGCAAGCGCTACTTGCTCGTCCATGTAGGCCTGGATATTTGGAAACTCTTTTTTATAGTTGTCAATGATTTCTTTGGCCTCGGTTCTGGAGATACCCAAATTATCGGCAAGCCCAAAAGCACCTTGTCCATAAATGATTCCAAAGTTGACGCTCTTGGCTTTGTAACGCATTTCTTTGGTTACATCGGCTACTTCTACACCATATACTTTGGCGGCAGTAGCGGTATGGATGTCAATACCGGCTTTAAAAGCAGCGCACATATTTGGGTCACCACTAATGGCTGCCACAATGCGCAGTTCTATTTGAGAATAGTCAGCACTCATCAGAATACGACCTGGCTCACGAGGAATAAAAGCTTTTCTGATTTCTCTACCGCGCGCTGTTCTAATAGGAATGTTTTGCAAATTGGGATTCGTGCTACTTAATCGACCCGTAACCGCCACCGCCTGCGCATAACTGGTATGCACGCGTCCGGTTTTTGGATTGATCATGAGCGGAAGCGCATCTACATAGGTAGATTTTAATTTGGTAAGCTCTCTAAATCCTAAAATATCATCTACAATTTTATGTTGGTTGGATAATTTTAGCAGCACGTCTTCGCCGGTAGCATACTGACCTGTTTTAGTTTTTTTTGCTTTCGGATCTAGTTTTAATTTATCAAATAAAACTTCACCCAATTGTTTGGGCGATGCTAAATTAAATCGCACACCAGCTGCTGCGTATACATTTTCTTCAAACTGCTTAGCGTCTACTTCTAATAATTTGCTGTATTCGTTTAAAAAGTTATTGTCAATTTTAACGCCTTCAAATTCCATATCGGCAAGAACGCGCACGAGCGGGTTTTCTACTTTTTCAAAAACACGCTCAACTTCTTTTTCTTTTAATAAAGGAACAAAAACATGTTTTAATTGAAGTGTAATATCAGCGTCTTCACCCGCGTATTCGGTAATTTGTTCTACCGCCACATCGCGCATACTGCCCTGGTTTTTTCCTTTTTTTCCTATGAGGGCTTCTATATGAACAGGCTCGTATCCTAGATATTGAGCACTGAGCAAATCCATACTGCGCCTGCCTTCTGGCTCAATTACATAGTGCGCAAGCATGGTATCAAAAAGTTTATTTGCAGGAACTACGCCATACCATTTTAACACAAGCAAATCGTATTTTATATTTTGTCCAATTAATACGAGGTCTTGTTTAGCAAATACTTTTTCAAAATATGATAGCATTTTTTTTGCACCTGCTTCATCTGGTGGGCAAGGAATATAATAACCCTGTCCTGGTTTTTCAGAAAAACTAAAACCCACCAGTTCAACATTGTTGGCATCTGTTCCAGTGGTTTCTGTATCAAAACAAATTTCGGTAGCAGTTAGTAACTGCTCCGCAAGTGATTTTAATGCAGCTTCTGTTTCTACACAAATATATTGGTGCGGCGTATTGGTAATATTTTTATCGGCTATAAGCCCACGCTGTTCTGCTTCTTCACCGGCGTTACCCACGGCTTCTGCGGCTTCCATAGATCCCGCTGCAGATGCGGCGCTTGATTTTTTAGAAGGGGCAGCCACTACTTCGTTGCCAAACAAATCTGTTTGAACGCCTTCTGGCGCTGGCATATAAGCGTTAAAATCGTCACCTAAAATTCTTTTGCCGAGTGTTTTAAATTCAAGCTCAACAAAAATTTCTGCGAGGGCTTCTTTATTAATAGGAGAGAGTGCAAAATCTTCTTCATGAAACACAACAGGTACATCCGTAATGATGGTAGCAAGTTTCTTGCTCATGACTGCGTCGTCTACTCCTTTTCTAATTTTTTCACCCATGGCACCTTTAATATTGTGTGCATTGGCTAATACGTTTTCGAGGGTATCGTATTCTTTTAAAAGTTTAGCTGCGGTTTTTTCACCTACGCCCATAATGCCCGGAATATTATCTACAGCGTCGCCCATTAAACCCAGCATGTCTACCACCTGCTCTACGCGGGCGATATCCCACTTCTCACAAATTTTTTTGGCATCTAAAATTTCTGCAGCGTTGCCCATAAATGGAGGCTTGTACATGTATACGCCCGGATGGGTAAGCAACTGCCCATAATCTTTATCGGGTGTTACCATGTATACTTCGTAGCCCTTGTCTGCGGCCTGCCAAGCAAGGGTGCCAATAACGTCATCGGCCTCATAGCCGTCTAGTTCCATTACTGGAATATTAAAAGCCCTAATAATGCGCTGAATTTCAGGAATAGAATCAATTAAATCTTCGGGGGCTTCTTGCCTGTTGGCTTTGTATTCCGTAAAGTCTGTATGCCTTTCGGTGGGCGCGTGTGTATCAAAACAAACGGCAATATGCGTTGGCTTTTCTTTGTTGATTAAATCAATGAGGGTATTGGTAAATCCAAATTGTGCATTGGTGTTTTTTCCTTTAGAAGTAATGCGTGGATTTCTGATCAGTCCGTAATACGCTCTATAAATAAGGGCAAGCGCATCCAACAAAAAAAGTTTTTTAGCCATGGCGTAAAGTTACAAAAAACCCCGGCGTTTTGCCGGGGTTTTGATAAGGGTTTGAACTCTTTATTTAATCTCGTATTTGTGTTTGTAACGCTCATACAACTGCTTGTGTTTGCTTGTTATAGCAACCGCGCGGCCTTGTATAAAAGCATCGGTAACAATGCTAGACTTCATGTCTAAAATGTCGCCTTCGCTGATCACTATGTTAGCGTCTTTACCTACTTCGAGGGTGCCTGTTTTATCAGCAACACCTAAAATTTTAGCAGCATTTAAAGTAATGGCTTGAAGTGCGCCTTCTTTACCTAAACCATATGCAGCAGCGGTTCCAGCGTTAAACATAAGGTTTCTGCCGCGGTTTTGAGGATCGTCATCGTTTAAGCAAAACAAAACGCCTGCTTTTTGTAAAGCGCTTGCAGCTTTATACGGTTGATCGATATCGTCATCATCACTGGTAGGTAAACTATGTTCTTGTGTTAAGATTACAGCAATATTATTGGCTTTTAATAAATCAGCAATTTGCCAGCTTTCGCTCGCACCAACAAGCACAACATCGAAACCAAATTCTTTTACAAAATCAATAGCAGCGATCATTTGCTTAACCTGATTACAATGCACAAATAATTTTTGTGTGTGGTTAAACAAACCTTTGGTTGCTTCTAATTTTAAATTGATTTGTTTATCGGCACCTTTTTGGTGGTATGCTTTTGCTTCTCTAAAAAAAGATTTTACTTCATCAATTTTATCAAGGGCTTCTTTGATTGGATCTCCAGCTGGAGCAGCACCAAAGCCACGTCCAAATCCGCGTCCGCCACCACCTCTAGATAATAAACTGGGCATATAAAAATTCATACCCATATCTGTTTTGTAGGCCGCGTCTTCATAGTTCCATGCATCTAATTGTACCACCGATGATTGACCCGCAACGAGCTGGCCACCTGGCACGGTGTGCGCAAGTAAGATACCGTTAAGTCTTAGGGTATTAATAATAACAGACTCTGCTTTATACGCTGCAATGCTACGTACGCTTGGGTTAAACTCACCTATTTCATTAATATCGGTACTACCTCTAACGCCTGAAATTTCTTGTAAGCCCAAATTAGAAGCGGGCAAAATTAAACCCGGATATACCTGTTTGCCTTTTGCATCAATGGTGTTTTCTGCTTTTGGCGCAGCAGCTGCGTCACCCGCATACACAATTTTTCCATTGTCAAAAACAACGGTTCCGTTTTCTATAACCTGTCCATTACCTACGTGCACAGTAGCACCTACAATGGCTGTTTTTTTATTTTGTTTTGCGGCTGGGTAAACATCATCTTGTGCAAATGCTGCAGCAGTGAATGATACGAGCGCGCTAAGTGTAACTATTATTTTTTTCATGTCGCTACAGTTTATTTGTTATCGTTTTGGTTTGCCCCTAATTCATCACCCTCTATTTCAAGTATACCTAATTTATGTGAGTGGTCGTTGCAAATATGCACTTCTTTAAAGCTTGGAGTAGCTGGTACTGTTGGTCTGCCCGCTCTTTTTTCGCCGGCCATTTTAGCAATTAAACGGCTGCGCTCTGCTTGCACTTGCTTACGCATTTGAGCATCTTTTTCGCGGTCAAAATAAACGATACCATCAACCATTGTTTTTTCTGCTTTCGCATAAATACTAAGTGGGTTATCGCTCCATACTACAAGGTCAGCGTCTTTACCAGCTTTGATACTTCCTACTTTGCTATCAACGTGTAACATTTTTGCTGGGTTGATCGTAACCATTTTAAGCGCCTCTTCTTCAGATAAACCACCATATTTTACGCTCTTAGCAGCTTCTTGATTTAAGCGGCGCGCCATTTCAGCATCATCAGAATTGATCGCAACATTTAAACCAACTTTTGTCATGATAGCAGCGTTGTAAGGGATGGCATCTGTAACCTCCACTTTGTAAGCCCACCAATCAGAAAACGTTGATGCAGCTACGCCGTGTGCTTTCATTTTATCGGCTACTTTATAGCCTTCTAAAATATGCGTGAAAGTATTTATTTTAAAACCATACTTTTCTGCAACGCGCATGGTTGCTGTAATTTCACTTTGCACATAAGAGTGACAAGTGATAAAACGTTTTTTATTCATGATTTCTACAAGTGCGTCTAATTCTAAATCACGTCTTGTGTTAGGGTTTTTTGCAAGTGCTGCTTCGTAGGCTTTTGCTCTTGCAAATGCATCGTTTAACACTTGTTCTACGCCCATTCTAGTGTCTGGATAACGGTTGTTACCTTGGGTAGAAGACGTACGTTTTACGTTTTCACCAAGTGCAAATTTGATAAACGGATCTGCTCCTTTAAATAATAAGCCCTCGTCATCTGCACCCCATCTTAATTTAATTAACTGCGTTTGACCACCAATGGTATTTGCAGAACCGTGTAAAATGTGAGATGTTGTAACACCACCACTTAATTGACGGTAAATATCAATATCGTCTGGGTTGATATTATCCTGAATACGCACTTCTGACGTTACGCTTTGTCCGCCTTCGTTGGTAGAGGCAGAAGCAATATGTGAGTGCTCATCAATAATACCCGCTGTTACGTGTTTGCCGGTCGCATCAATAATTTTTGCGCTTGCATCCGATAAGTTTTTGCCCACTTTTGCAATCTTACCGTTTTTAACGAGTACGTCTGTTTGTTGTAAAATACCTTCTTTTTCTGAAGTCCAAACGGTAGCGTTTTTAATTAAATACGCCTGTGCGTTGGTTGGTAAAGAATCTACGCCAAAGCCCATCATAGGAAAAGTTACTTTTCCCAATTTGCCGGCGCCCCCATTTCCACCTGCACCCATACGTCCACGGCCTCCTGCATTTGAAGCAGTGTCGGGCTTAGATGCAGAAGCGTATACAGCAGTCCAAGTAAAATTATTTCCTTCTGCATCCTGTGCTGTACCATTAAAGGTATTACCTGAGTTAAAACCGGTAAATCTAATATTGTTACGAGAACGTTTTTCTGGAGCGAAAGAAAACTTCACCACTTTACCATCGTAACTAAATGTTGCCGCTACCGTATCTTTTGCAATAACGGTTGCGCTGTTATTGCTTTTAATTTCGAAAGCAAATGTTTGTGGTGTTGCTGTATTTAATGTTAGGGTATAGTTACCGTTTACGCTTGTCCACGCAGATTCGTTTACAGCGTGTTTTTCACCTAATACCCAGTTTTGTAATAAGGTTGTTTTTTCTGCAAAAACAGGACCCGTTGTAATTATAAAGTTGGCCAATTTACCTGCTTCAATGCTACCCACTTTATCATATACACCAAACCAGGTGGCTGGTGTTTTTGTAAGTGCGTCCATCGCTGCTTTTTCTGATAAACCATTTTCAATTGCTTTTCTTACGCTCGATAAAAATGATTTAGCATCTCTTAAATCTGAACTTGTTAAGCAAAACGGAATGCCTGCTTTTTCAATTGCACCAGGGTTGGTTGGTGCTAGTTCCCAGTGCTTCATATCTTGTAATGAAACAAGTCTTGCATCAGCAGGATCTTCTACATCCATAGCTACTGGGAAATTTAAGTTTACAATTAGTGGTGCTTTTGTTGCAGCCACTTCTTTAATTCTTTGGTATTCTTTACCGGTTGCTTTAATAATATATTGTACACCAAACTCATCACCAATACGGTCTGCGCGCATTACGCCCCAAACATCACCAGCGCCTCTGTCGGCGGGATCAAAAATTTGAGGAAGACCAGCATTTGCATTAAATGACTGAAGTGTAATGTTTACACCATCACCTTGTAAGCCAGTAGCACTAGGATTGTTCTTGTACCACGCAGCGTCTAAATAAGTTTGACGGAGTAATGCAATAGAACCCATTAATGAACTTGGATAGGTTTGTGTTGAACTGCCTTTATTAAATGATAGCAGTGAAGCTGCTTTTTCTTTTATAACTACAAAATTGTCTTTGTTGTTTGCAAGCGCTACTACCGCTCCGGTTCCTCTCACAATACCATCTTTTTGGTGTGTAAGCACAGTTCCAAAACCCGTTTCTCTAAATGTTTTAGCTCTCGCCTCATCTACCGAAAAAAGTTTGTGGCCTTCTACATCAGATTTTAATGCTTGGTTCCAACCATACGCACCTTTTTGGTTGTTGGTTAATTGACCAGGGCCGCCAAAACTAAATGGCGCTTGCGCGCGCTGTTGTTGTGGCATACCATAATCAGTGAAAGCATCAATAAATGATGGATAAATAAACTTGTCTTTACAATCTACCACCACGGCGTCTGCTGGAACAGCAACACCTTCACCCACTGCAATAATTTTTCCGTCTCTAATTACGAGCGTTGCATTTTTGATAGTGGTTTGCGCATCTTTTACAATGGTTGCATTTGTAAATGCGTAACAGCCGTCGCGCTTATCGCCAACGCCGTTTACTTGAAAGGTTTCTTGAGCCTGCACAAAATTTAAGAGCAGTAACCCAACAAACATCACACAGATTTTTTTCATACTTGTTGTTTTATTTTGTTTTTCCTTGGTCTACAGATTTTATAAAATTAATAACGCCGTCCATAAATACTTTTTGATCATCCCACATGGCAAGGTGGCTTCCGTTTGGACAATATAAATATTGACCATTTGGAAATTGTGTGCTCATCCATTTCATATGTTCCGGGTCCATGGTATCATATTTTGCACCCACTGTAAGCGTAGGCACTTTAATAGAAGCCAGGTCTTTTTTGCGATCCCAATTTACAATACGTCCACCCACTGTAAATTCAGAATGACCTTGCATCATTACATAAATTTCTTCGTTTACGTGTTGTAGTGAGCGCATTACAGAATTTGGCCACTCTGGTAAACGGCACAAGTGTTTGGTATAAAATTCACTAAATACAAGCGATGTATAAGTAGGGTCTTTATACATTCCTTTTGCTTCATAGTTTTGCAAAGAATCTACAAGTGATGGGCGCATTTCTTTGCGGAGCACTTTATTATAATTAGCGTAATCAGGAATACTGGCCATCATATTTCCAATCACCATGCCTTTAATATGCTGTTGATATTTTAATGCGTATTCGATGGCTAGCATGCTGCCCCATGAATTTCCAATAATGTAAAAATTGTCTTTGGTCAAATTGAGTGCTACGCGGACCTGTTCTACTTCGTCTACAAAACGGTCGATGGTCCAAAGGCTACTATCTTTTGGTTGATCACTATAATAAGAACCCAACTGATCGTACTCTATAATTTCATAGCCCTGTGCTGGTAAAAAACTTTCAAAACACTCCATGTATTCGTGCGTCATGGCCGGTCCGCCATGAAGTAACAATACTTTTACGCGGTCGCTGTTACCAATGCTTTTAGTCCAAACCTTAAAAGTTCCAATAGGGGTTTTAATAGGAATCATTTTGATTCCTGCCTCTTGGACACCTGAATCTTTTGGACCTAAAAACTGAGCGAGTGTTGGCGCACTGTTATTGTTTGCGCAAGCAGTAAACAAGAAAATTCCTGCCGCTGCAATGGTGGTTTGTAATAATTTTTTCAAGGGTATGGTTTAGCTTATGAATGTACATAAAAATCCCATACCCTTTTTGTGGATTTATGTGAACGGGCCTATCTGCCCATATAAACCATGAGTATTTGAATATCGCTTGGATTTACACCGCTAATTCTGCTGGCCTGGCCGAGTGTAGATGGTTTAATTTTTTTGAATTTTTGCAAGGCCTCATTGGAGAGTGCGGCAATACCATCGTAATTAAAACTTTCTGGAATAATGTGGTTTTCCATTTGCAACATACGCGTTGCAATTTCTTGTTCTTTTTCGATGTAGCGCTCGTATTTGATCTGAATTTCTGCTTGCTCTAATACCTGTGGATGAAAACCCGCAAGTGCTTCTTTTAAACGGGGCATAGCTGCTGAAAGGCCCACCAGATCTACGTTTGGACGTAGTAATATTTTTGAGGCTTTTTGTTTTTCTGTAATTACAGCAGAATTAATTTCATTAAAATAGCCTTCAATTTCTGAAGGTTCAATGCTATAAGAAGCGAGTATATTTTTTATGTCGGCAACGGTATTTTTTTTCGCTTCCACGGCGTCCATTCTATCTTGTTTGGCAAGGCCTAATTGATAGCTTAGTGGCGTTAATCGAATATCGGCGTTGTCTTGTCTTAGGAGTGTTCTAAACTCGGCGCGAGACGTAAACATACGGTAAGGCTCTTCCGTTCCTTTGCCCACTAAATCATCAATGAGTACGCCTATATAAGCTTCGCTTCTTTTTAAAATAACCGGGTCTAATTCGCGCCACTTTTGGTGTGCATTAATACCGGCCATTAAACCTTGGCAGGCAGCTTCTTCGTAACCCGTTGTGCCATTTATTTGTCCGGCAAAAAACAGGTTTTCGATGAGCTTGGTTTCTAATGAATATTTTAATTGTGTAGGCTGAAAATAATCATATTCGATAGCGTAGCCCGGTCTAAAAAAACGACAATTCTCAAACCCAGGAACACTACGAAGAGCTTCGTACTGAACCTCTTCTGGTAAGGAGGTAGAAAATCCGTTTACGTATATTTCTACGGTGTTCCAGCCTTCTGGCTCTACAAATAACTGATGTCTATCTCTATCTGCGAAGCGGTTTATTTTATCTTCAATACTTGGACAATATCTAGGACCAACCCCTTCAATTCTTCCCTGAAACATCGGGCTTCTATCAAAACCCTTTCTTAAAAGGTCGTGTACCTTTTGGCTGGTATAAGTAATATGACAACTGCGCTGATCTGCGGCCTTAATGCGTGGCGTGTCTTTGTATGAAAAGCCCACAACCTCCTCATCCCCAGCCTGTTCTTCCATTTTTGAATAGTCTAAACTACGTCCATCTACCCTAGGTGGTGTACCTGTTTTTAGGCGGTCGCTTTCCATTCCCAGCGCAACTAATTGCTCTGTGATGCCCGTAGCGGCTTTTTCGGCTACACGTCCGCCCCCAAACTGCTTTTCTCCAATATGAATAATGCCATTTAAAAAGGTTCCCGAAGTAACCACTACTGTTTTAGATCTAATCTCGTGGCCAAGTCCCGTAATAACGCCACCCGCTCTATTGTCTTTTATGATTAACCCCTGCACGGTATCTTGGTAAAAATCTACATTGGGGGTTTCTTCTAGCATCTCTCTCCACTTGGCAGCAAACAACATACGGTCGTTTTGCGCGCGCGGGCTCCACATTGCTGGACCCTTGCTCCTATTGAGCATTCGAAATTGAATGGTGCTTGCATCTGTAACAAGTCCAGTATATCCACCCATTGCATCTATCTCGCGCACAATCTGACCCTTGGCAATACCACCAATAGCCGGGTTGCAACTCATTTGAGCAATGGTTTGCATATTCATAGTAACTAAGAGGACTTTACTACCTAGGTTGGCAGCAGCGGCGGCGGCTTCGCAACCCGCGTGCCCGGCACCTACAACAATAACATCATAATCTGGAAACATGGACGCAAAGATAATCCAATCAAAAAGAAAACAAGGTGCTAGGGGGTTATTATTGAGCGTTTCACGTGGAACAATATAGCAATCGGGGTTGTGAAATCTAAATTATTGGTAAGACGTTTCACGTGGAACAGTGTCAGAAACCAATAAATTGATGTTCCACGTGGAAACCATTAATTAGTATAACGCTTAATGTATGCGTCCTCTTTGGCGCGCATCATTAAAATATCTGCTTTGCTCTTATCCTTGTAACCACATAAATGCAGGGCTCCATGAAAAAGGACCCGAAGCATTTCATTGGTAAAACTTACCCCATGGGCTTTAGCGTTATCTTTTACCCTGTCTACACTAATATAAACCTCTGCAACAACGGGTGTCCCTTTGTCGTGTAAGCCAAAAGTTATGATGTCGGTATAGTAGTCGTGGTTTAAAAACTGCTGATTAATAGATAAGAGGTGCTTATCAGAGCAAAATATATAGTTAATAGTGGCAAGCTGAGTCTTCTCCTTTTTAAATAGGCTTTCAATAAACGCCTTAAGTTCAGTTTTAGCTGGAAGGGTGAGCGCAGCGTCGGCTTTTTGGAAATTTACTTTTTGCATGGGTGCAAGTTAAGTTTAACTCCAAATTTCGTAACATTTTCTTTAATGTGGGCGGTACCTTTGCAGCAGCTTAATAAATAAAAAGAGTGCATGAAAAAATTATCAGAATTAGAAGCGGGAGAAGTGGGTATCATTCACTCATTTGAAAAAGATGAGCTTTATATAAAATTATTAGAAATGGGTTGTGTGCCAGGCGAGCCCGTAAAAGTGGTTCAAGTAGCACCGCTCGGTGATCCAATTTCTATAGAAGTTTCTGGCTATCATTTAAGCCTACGCATTAGCGAAGCAGACAGTATAATTGTGACACCTGCAAATTAACAAAATCACAATCTGTTGATTATCAACATGTTATATGAAAATAGGTTTATATTTTGGTTCTTTTAATCCAGTTCACCACGGTCATTTAATGATCGCGAGTCATGTTGTGAACAGAACCGAAATACAGCAGGTGTGGTTTGTGGTATCTCCACAAAATCCATTTAAAACAGCTGGATCTCTTTTAAACGAATACGACAGGCTTCACCTTGTTAATCTCGCCATAGAAAACGACGAAACAAGACTAAGGGCTTCTGATGTTGAATTTAAATTACCACGCCCCTCATACACAATCGACACACTTATATATTTAGAAGAAAAATATCCGCAGCACGAATTTTCTATCATTATGGGAAGCGATGGATTTATAAATATTCCGCGCTGGAAAAACGCTGATATTCTTTTGAAGAAATATGCCTTCTATGTATATATACGCCCTGGCTATGAAACCGTAGAAACCCTTGGTGCCAATGTTACTATATTAAAAGCGCCACTGTTAAATATTTCTGCAACAGATATCAGAGAAAATATTAAGGACCAAAAGACAATACGATATTTGGTTCCAGAAAATGTCAGAAAAGAAATTGAAGACCACAACTATTACAAATAAAAAAAGCCTCGCTAGATTTTAGCGAGGCTTTTTAATATCCTTTTAGTTTCTACTAATAGAATGTAGAACGGTTGTCTTTAATTTTAGCAGATTTTTTTATCGCTTCAAACCCTCTGAATACATTTGACTGAGCGGCTTGTAATAATGAGGCTTGTAATGCAGTAGCGTCTTTCATTGCTGAAGCAGCACCAATACTTTCAGGCTTAACAGCAAACACACCAGCAGCACCTTCGATAGCCGCAGTTGTTTTACCAATCAACGCTTTATTAAATGCAGCACCAACAACTTTTGGTTCAGCACCAATACCAGGTACAAATGGAGAAGCAAAGCTTAAACTATCTACACGTTGAGCGGGATAGCTAGAACTCTTCACAAAATCTTCAAGAGTAGAACCCTTAAACTTAGAAGCTATAATTTGTTTTGCCTTTAATTCATTTCTAACAAGTCCTTCTACAAGTGGTTTAGCTTCAGCAACACCCATGGTTCCTTTTTCACCAATTGAGGTTATCATAGCAACAACATAGGCATCACCAATTTGAGTAGGTTCAGATATGGCACCTACTTTATTTTCATATACCCAACGCACCGTTTCTCTGCTCTTTCCTAAACCGGTAATTGTGAAATCATTTTTCTTGATATCAACGCCATTCAAAATTTGCAATTTGTTTTTTAGTGCGTTTTGCTCAAAATCTTTTTGAGACTTGCTACTTGCAACAAATGAAGCTGCTGCTGTTGAAGCGGCTGTTTCAGTTTCACCACTAGCTAAAATTGCCTTAGATAAATAAGCAATTTTATAAGCAGGTGCGAAATTCTTTTGATCTAGTACTTCTGTGTAGTGATATCCAAATTCAGATTTAACCACATCTTTAGTGCCCTTTGGTTTATCAAAAGAAAAATCGTTGAAAGCACCAACCATTTGACCTTGAGCAAAATAGTCATACACACCACCTTTTGCTTTACTTCCTTGATCATCAGAGTATTTTTGAACAAGAGCATTAAAATCAGCACCACCAGCTACTGCTAGTTTAATTGAATCTGCTAATTTCTTGGCTACGCTGTCAGGTCTAATTTGCTGACCAGATCTAGGGTCTACAGTTGCAATTAAAATATGACGAACTTTTGAACTATCAGGCCAGTTTTTAACACCAACCATTTTCGCTAATACATACGAGTTACCATCTACATAAGGGCCATAAACGGTTCCTGTAGGAATTTTAACAAGCGTGTCTTTGTTGGCTTGTTGCATTCTACTTTTACTAAAGTAACCATCGTAAAATGGTACATCACTTCCTACTCTATTTAAGAAAGCAGCGTTATCTGTAGCTGCAGCAAAATCTTGTTTTTTAGCTGAAATTTCATTGAATACAGTTGCGCTATCTGCACTACTTGGAACAGCACTAAAAGAAACATAAGCAATTGATCTAGTTTCTTCTTCTTTCTTATAAGCAGATGCATGTGCTTTTACATAAGCAGCAATATCATTATCTGTTACTTTAATAGTACTATCAGCAATACTTGCATACGGAACAAATACTACAGAAGCACTAGCGATTTGATTGTTATCAGCAGCTTGTTTTTCAACCATCCACTTTGGAACGTACGCAGATTTTTGAAGTAATACGCTGTATTTGTTACGTAGTGATTGTTCTAATATAGGTTGAATATAAACCTGGTTGATCATTTTTATTTGATCTGCATTTTTGCTTTTTTTAATTTGAGCAAATGCTTTTTTAGCATCTTCTACTTTAAATAAGCCGGTAGCAGGATCTGTAAACTCTTGTTTAAGTGGAGAGTTTTCAGAAAATAAGATATCTGATAATTCTTTAGCCGTTACTTGTAAACCCAACTTAGCACATTCTGCTTCAATGAGTATACGGTCTACTTCTTGATTAAATAAAGAACCAATAAGCTGGTCTCTTTGAGCACCTTGGCTAGCATACATTTTTTCTTGCATCGCTAATTTTTCTTCAAAAGCAGCTCTTTCTAACTTTTGCCCATTTACTTCAGCAATAGTAGTTGTATTAGAAAAAGCGCTTCCGCCTCTACCAACACCATCTTGTAATATGAAAGCAATTAAGGCTACAGCGATAATAGTAAAAATGATCCACGTGCCTCTGTCACGAATACTTTGAATAACAGACATAAAAACGAATTATAATAAATAAAATAACCGGCAATTTACCGGAGAGCAAAAATAAGGTATTGCGGCCTTATTTCTATCCACAAACTAAGGGTTAATAACTAGTATTTTAGGTGGAAAACCACCCTTTTTGACAAAAATTATGTGGACAGAACTAGAACAAGTTTTGGGGTAAAGAGGTAATTAAGGGTTAAGGTCCAAAATAAACCCATTTTACACCCAGTTAATTAACAGTATATAACTAGTGGATACTAAAATATTTATCATTTAATAAACTCAAGAAAAATTAGCGTTTATAGTGTAAAAACATAAAATGTATCCATATAAGATGTTTATAAAGTTGTGTATTAAAGTGTATAACAAGTGAACACTAAAAATTTACGTATGTTAATAAGAAGGTTATTAAGGTATTAACACCCGTAATAGTAATAGTTTATTTAAATAAAAAGGTATTAAATCTATTATTACAAGCTTTATTAACACACATTTTTTTAAAAAAAATTAGATTCAAAAAAATCAATTGCTTCTTGTAATTTCAATCCTATGAAAATATTACAGTTTGTATTTGCTTTTTTAATCCTGTCTTACACAGCAAAAACGCAACCTACTCAAAAACCTCCATTGCATGGAAAAAATTGGATGGCCATTACTGGTAAACCACTTGCCGCAACGGCTGGTTCTATTATTTTTAATAAAGGTGGAAATGCTGTAGATGCTGCCTGTGCTATGTTAGCAGCCACATGTACGATGTGGGATGTGCTTAGTTGGGGTGGAGAAACACAGGCTTTAATTTATAACCCAAAAACAAAACAGGTTATTGCCATATCCGCCATGGGCGTGGCTCCTACGGGTGCAACACCTGAATTTTTTAAAAACAAAGGGATGAATTATCCTCCCGAATATGGTCCATTAGCAGCAACAACACCTGGCACACCTGGTGGACTTTGTATGATGCTTGCAGAGTATGGAACAATGCGTTTAGAAGAAGTTTTAAAACCCGCCATGCAACTTGCTGCAGGTTATCCAATAGATGCACAAACTGCAAATAGTATTGAACGTGGTAAACAAAGAATTAAAGAATGGCCCTACAGTAAAAATATTTTATTACCACATCTAGGAGAAAAAAGAGAAGCACCAGAAGCAGGAGAAATATTTATTCAAAAAGATTTACTAGCTACTTTACAAAAATTAGTAGACGCTGAAAAGCAAGCACTTAAAAAAGGAAAATCTAGAAAGGAAGCTATTTATGCTGCTTATGACCGTTTTTACAAAGGCGATATTGCTCAGGAATTTGTTAGAGGTGCTCAGGAGCAAGGTGGTCTTATCACGCTTCAAGACTTAGCCAATTGGAAACCTATTGTCGAAACACCTTTACAAATCAATTATAAAGGCATTGACGTATATAAACTTCAATCTTGGACACAGGGGCCAAGTATGCTACAGGCTTTAAATATTCTAGAAAATTATGACCTAAAATCGATGGGTTACAATTCACCAGCGTATATCCATACGGTGTATCAGGCTATGAATTTAAGTTTTGCAGACCGTGATTTTTATTATGGAGATCCTTTATTTTCTAATCAAATCCCTATCAAAGGCTTACTAAGTAAGGATTACGCAAAAAAAAGGGCTGCTGAAATCCCCGTTGGTTTTAATAATCCAAATACAGCGCCCGGTGATCCATACCCTTTTGAAGGAAAGGAAAACCCTTTTAAGCTTCTTTTACAACAAAGAGCTAATTTATATAATACCGATACAGCTACCCGAAAAACAGGCGTATTACCAAGTCATGACGGCACGGAAATAGCTAAAAACGAGGCTATAGAAAATGAATTATACAATGACCGCTTGTGGAGGGGAACAACTTCTGTAGAAGCTGCCGATACAAGCGGATGGGTGGTGTCTATTACACCAAGTGGTGGTTGGATTCCTGCTTGTATTGCCGGTAATACAGGTGTTGGAATGAGTCAGCGCATGCAATCCTTTGTGTTAGATTCTATACAAAATCCATTCAATGTGGTAGCACCTGGAAAAAGACCACGCGTAACATTAACACCAAGTCTTGCATTAAAAGATGGAAAACCATTTTTATCTTTTGCAGTACAAGGTGGTGATACACAGGATCAAAATTTACTACAGTTTTTTTTAAACATGGTTGAATTTGGAATGACGGTTCAGCAAGCAGCTGAAGCAGCAAATATTAATTCCAATCAACTTTGGTTATCATTAGGTGGAAATAAAATGGCCGACAGAAAACCAAAACCAGGCAACTTAATACTTAATACCAATACCCCAGAAAAAGTTAGAAACGAATTAAAAAATATGGGTTACAAATTAAGTTTTGATCCTAGAAGTAGCGGTCCTATCAATGCTATATTTTTTGACTGGAAGCATGGAAGCCTTTGGGGTGGCAGTTCTAACAATGGTGAAGATTATGGAATTGGTTGGTAAATAAAAAAATAAAATGAAAAAACTAATTATTTCCCTTGTTGCTTTAATTTTTACGGTTAGCATTTTTGCACAAACAAAAACACCTTTTGTATTATATAATAGCAAAGGAAAAAAAGTAAGCTATAAAAAAATGATTCGTGTGTTGGCACAAAATGATATTGTGCTTTTTGGTGAATACCATAACAACGCTATTGCACACTGGCTTCAATTAAGTGTTACCAAAGATTTGTTTGAAAAAAGAAAATTAACGCTGGGTGCCGAAATGTTTGAACGTGATAATCAACAAGCATTGGATAATTATTTACAAGGAAAAATAAATGCAAAGGGGCTTGATTCGTCTGCGCGTTTATGGAAAAATTATCCGACCGATTATGCGCCTCTTGTAAATTTTGCCAAAGAAAATAATATTCCATTTACGGCTACAAATATTCCGCGTAAATATGCATCACTGGTTTCTAAAAAAGGATTTACAGCACTAGATAGTTTAACGACGCAGGAAAAATCTTGGATGGCGCCACTTCCAATGGCTTATGATCCAGAACTTCCCGGCTATAAAAACATGATTGTGATGATGGGTGGTCATGGAAGTGAAAACTTACCAAAAGCACAGGCTAGTAAAGACGCAACAATGGCGCATTTTATACTTACCACCCAGGTGCCTGGTAGCTTATTTATCCATTACAACGGTTCATATCACTCCGAAAACTATGAGGGTATTGGCTGGTATTTAGCAAAAAACAATCCTTTGCTAAAAATCAAAACCATAACCACAGTAAGCCAAAAAAATATCCATCATTTAGAATCCGAACACCTAAATAAGGCCCATTATATAATTTGCGTAGATTCCGATATGACCAATACGTACTGATAATCAATAACTTAAAGATTTCAAAACAAATTGCGCATAAATACAGCGAGGCTTTTTAAAAACCTTGTTCTACATTTAACCAACGATAACAAAATGGGCCCCGCTAAACCAATTAGCTAAAAAATACTAAAAAAATTAGTTTAATTAACAAAGGCTACCTATCTTTGTTATCTATTAGCACGTAACAAGTAAAAAACAACCATATGAGTAACACTGAAAAATTAAAGGCGCTAAAATTAACAATCGATAAAATAGATAAAGACTATGGCAAGGGCTCTGTTATGATGATGAACGAGCGTAGCCAAGAACCAATGGAAGTGATTTCAACGGGTTCGATAGGACTTGATAGTGCTTTAGGAATAGGTGGTTTACCAAAAGGTAGAATTATTGAAATTTATGGTCCAGAATCTTCTGGTAAAACAACGGTTGCTATTCATGTAATCGCAGAAGCGCAAAAAAAGGGCGGCATGTGTGCGATCATCGATGCGGAGCACGCTTTTGATAGTGCTTATGCAAAAAAATTAGGCGTAGACGTTGATAGTTTGCTTGTTTCTCAACCAGATTATGGTGAGCAAGCATTAGAAATAGCTGATCGTTTAATTTTATCAGGTGCTTTAGATGTCGTTGTGATTGACTCTGTAGCAGCACTTGTACCAAAAAGTGAATTAGAAGGTGAAATGGGTGATTCTAAAATGGGATTACACGCAAGACTTATGAGCCAAGCGCTTCGTAAGCTTACAGCAACTATTAATAAAACAGGAACAGTGTGTATTTTCATCAACCAATTACGTGAAAAAATTGGTGTGATGTTTGGTAACCCAGAAACAACAACTGGTGGTAATGCGTTAAAATTCTATGCGTCTGTTAGATTAGATATTAGAAGAATGACGCAAATTAAAGATGGCGACGCTGCTATTGGTAACCACGTAAAAGTTAAGGTGGTAAAAAATAAAGTAGCGCCTCCATTTAGAGCCGCAGAATTTGATATCATTTTTGGTGAAGGTATCAGCAAACTAGGCGAAATCATTGACATGGGTGTAGAGCTTGGTATAGTTCAAAAAAGCGGAAGCTGGTTTAGTTACGACACCAATAAACTTGGCCAAGGTAGAGAGTCTGTAAAAACACTTTTACACGATAATCCAGAGTTAGCCAACGAAATTGAAGAAAAAATTAGAGCAAAAGTTATAGAAGCAAGAACCGCTGCTGCAGAAGCATAAATTTTGCTTAATAAGTATCACATTTGATGGGTTAGTAATAATAAAAATAGCCGTCCTATAAAAAGGGGCGGCTATTTTGTTTATTTTACAAAAAAATCAGGTTTGCTCTACCGCATTTTACTTTTTTTGATTCGAACGGCGCTTCAAATATTTTGTGTGTCCATTAAGGTGCACAATAAAACGGCGCTTCATCAAAAGGGTCCCTTACTTATTGTTGCCAACCACCCAGATTCATTTTTTGACGCGCTGGTTATTGCGGCAAATTGTTCTCACCCCGTTTCTTTTTTAGCAAGAGGAGATGTGTTTACAAAGCCCTGGCATAATTTTTTACTACGCTCACTTAACATGATGCCAGTTTACAGACAAAGAGAGGGCAAAGAACACTTACACAAAAATCAAAATAGTTTTGATGCGAGCGTTGAAGTATTAAAAAACAACGGAATTCTATTAATTTTTATTGAAGGCATTTGTTTAAATAAAAATGAAATACAACCTTTTAAAAAAGGAGCATCCAGAATTTTGCAACAAGCAGTAGCCGCTGGCGTAACCCCAGCGGTACTTCCAGCGGTTATAACCTACAATGGCTTCAAGCATTTTGGTAAAAAAATATACTTAATGCTTGGGAAAACATTTTCCGCAGGGTTGTATTTTAATAAAGATGCTTCGCCAGCTACACGAGCGCTTGAGCGAAACAACTTTAACAACGACGTAATGCAGGAAATGGCGTCGCTCTTTAAAGAACCACCATCCAAAAAATACAAACGCCCAATCTATTTATTTCCGGTTGTTGGCATCGCATGGTTTTGGCATGCGCCACTATATTTAACGATAAAAATATTTGTAGCACATAAAACAAAAGGAACTGTATTTTATGATTCCGTTTTATTTGCCGTGCTACTTTTTGCGTATCCCCTTTATTTAATATTGTTATGCACAATACTACACTACACCGGTATACCGGTTTATATAAACGGCTTAATAATAGCTGCACACCCAATACTAGCCATCATTTACACCCGTTCAAAAAAATAAATTAACTACCTTTCTGCTTTAATATCTACCTCAATGAAAAATATAAAAAAACTAGGTGCACGTAAAAGAATAGCACTTGTGGCACATGATAATAAAAAGGCGGACTTGATGGCCTGGGTAGAACACAACCGAACAGTACTCTCCAAACACGAGCTGATTGCAACAGGCACCACCGGAAAAATTATTGAAGAAAAAATTGATAGGCCGGTTAAAAAATTAATGAGCGGACCCATGGGAGGTGACCAGCAAATAGGCGCTATGATTGCTAATGGCGAAATAGATATGATGTTTTTTTTCTGGGACCCTATGGAAGCGCAACCACATGATAGCGATGTAAAAGCGTTATTAAGGCTTTGTGTGCTTTGGAATATTCCAATGGCTTGTGATAGAGCAACCGCCGATTTTGTAATCACGTCTCCATTTATGCATGGCGACTATGATGCAACCATTCCTGATTACAGTGATTATCTAAACAGGAAGATTGTAAAATAGGATGCAAAAAATAAATATTAGGAACTGGCAAATAAGTGATGCCCAGGCCCTTGCCGCAGTAGCCAATAACCGAAACGTTTGGAATAGTATTAGAAATGAATTTCCTAGCCCCTACACGGTTATGGATGCGCTTGCTTGGATTAAGCACGCCAATGAAGAAAAGCCCGTGTCAAATTTTGCCATCGAAATTGGAACATTGGTGGCCGGAAACATAAGCTGCACCTGGCATAAAGACGTATATGCTAAAACGGTGGAGATTGGTTATTTTATTGGGGAAAACTATTGGGGAAAAGGCATTGCAACAGCCGCGGTATCACAAATGCTAGAAGCAATTAAAAAAAATAAAGAGATTGTGCGCATCGAAGCAAAAATTTTTGGTAACAACAAAGGATCGGCGCGAGTGCTAGAAAAAAATAATTTTGTATTAGAAGGAACTAGAAAAAATGCAATTTTTAAAAATGGCGTAATCGCTGACGAAGAAGTATGGGTGTATTTGGTATCATAAAAAAAATGGGGGCTACTGCTATTTGCGCAGCACTATTATTTTTTTCATGCTCACAAAAAAAGTATGCCAATCCACGCATACAAATTGAAACCAAATATGGCATTATAGAGGCTGAATTATACCCAAGCAAAGCGCCTCAAACCTGCGCTGCTATTTTATCTTACATAGACTCTGGTTTTTATGAAGACGCTTCTTTTTACCGCGTATTAAATGTAACCAACCAACCATCTAATGCTCCAAAAACTGAAATTTTACAAGGAGGTCTCTGGAAAACCAATTATATGAAGCTCTATGAAATGAAGGGGATTCCGCACGAACCTACTTCTAAAACTGGAATCAAGCATACCAACGGTGTTTTATCGTTGGCGCGCAATTTGCCGGGCACCGCCAACGCCGAATTTTTTATTTGCATTGGTAACCAACCCGGTCTCGACGAAGGCGGCGAAAATGTAGAAGATAAACTTGGCTATGCCGCTTTTGGTAAAGTAGTAAAGGGCATGTCTGTGGTCCGAAAAATATATATGTTAAACGATCACGAACAAATGCTTACGCCACCTGTTGCTATTTATAATATTACTAGAAAATAAACGGTATGCCCTTTACGCTTCACGCACCCTATAGTCCCGCAGGTGATCAGCCCTTTGCCATTGATCAGCTCACTAAAGGCGTGCTTGAAAACGAACAGTACCAAACACTTTTAGGGGTTACGGGTAGCGGTAAAACCTTTACCATTGCAAACGTAATTCAAAACACACAAAGGCCCACACTCGTTCTTACGCACAACAAAACCCTTGTGGCACAGCTCTATGGCGAGTTCAAGCAGTTTTTTCCTGACAACGCGGTAGGCTATTTTGTAAGCTATTACGATTATTATCAACCGGAAGCCTATATGCCTGTTACAGGTGTGTACATCGAAAAAGATTTAAGCATTAACGAAGAGCTTGATAAATTAAGACTTCAAGCAACGGCGCAATTATTAAGTGGCCGTAGAGATATTATTATAGTTGCGAGCGTGAGTTGTATATATGGTATGGGTAATCCTACCGAATATGAAAATGGTATTGTGCGCATTCATAAGGGGCAGGTGGTATCGAGGCAAGCATTTTTGCATGCACTAATTAATTCGTTGTATTCGCGTACGCAAGATGATTTTAAACGTGGATCCTTTAGAGTAAAAGGCGACACAGTTGATATTAATTTACCTTATGTCGATTTTGGATACCGTGTTACTTTTTTTGGTGACGAAATAGAATCGATAGAAAGCATTGAAACCGAAACCAGCAAACGTATTGGTACGATGGAGAATGCAGCCATTTTTCCAGCAAATTTATATCTAGCGCCCAAAGACATGATTGTAGAAGTGATTCACGAAATACAAGATGAAATGCGCGCGCAATACGAATATTTTATGCGCGTTGGAAAAAAGCAAGAAGCCAACCGGATCAAAGAAAGGGTAGAATATGATTTAGAAATGATTCGTGAACTTGGTTATTGCTCCGGTATCGAAAACTATTCTCGTTTTTTTGATAGAAGAAAACCGGGTACTAGACCCTTTTGTTTACTCGATTATTTTCCTAAAGATTTTTTGTGCATTATAGATGAAAGCCATCAAACCATTCCGCAAATTGCAGGCATGTATGGTGGTGACCGTTCTAGAAAAATGACACTCGTAGATTATGGATTTCGTTTACCGAGTGCCATCGATAACCGCCCACTTAATTTTCATGAGTTTGATAACATGATTGGCCAAACCATTTTTGTGAGTGCGACCCCGGCCGAATATGAACTTGAAAAAACCGGAGGCGTAGTGGTAGAGCAGGTTGTAAGGCCCACCGGCTTATTGGACCCCCCCATTGAAGTGCGTCCAAGCCATCATCAAATTGATGACTTATTACATGAAATAGACCTTCGTGTTACAAGCGGCGACCGTGTGCTTGTTACTACACTAACCAAGCGTATGGCCGAAGAAATGAATCAGTATTTAGCCAAGCGAAACATCAAAGCCAAATACATCCATAGTGATGTGGACACACTGGAGCGCGTAGAAATATTAAGAGACTTACGACTTGGTGTGATTGATGTTCTTGTGGGTGTTAACCTTTTAAGAGAGGGACTTGATTTACCTGAAGTTTCTCTCGTGGCAATTTTGGATGCCGATAAAGAAGGGTTTTTAAGAAATGAAAAATCACTTACACAAACAGCTGGTCGTGCCGCGCGAAATGTAAACGGGCTCGTTATTTTTTATGCCGATAAAATAACCATGAGTATGCAGCGCACCATCGATGAAACTGCACGTCGTAGGGCTAAGCAAATTGCATATAACGAGGCCCACAACATCACGCCCACAACGGTTTCAAAAAGCAAGGAGCAAGTGTTTGCACAAACATCGGTGCTTGACATTAAGGGATACGATCCATCAAATGCGGTGCAACACAACACCGACAAGACAGAGAGTCAAACTTTTGCAGAACAAGTAGTTTATACAACCATTCCTCAAATAGAAAAAGCCATCAAGCAAGCTAAAAAAGAAATGGAAGCCGCTGCCAAAGACATGGACTTTATAGAGGCCGCTCGTCTCAGAGACGAAATGTTTCGTTTACAAAAAATAAGAGATGAGATGAAATAACCTACTCAAGGTTTTGTAGAAAGTACAGATTTCTTATCTTGTTATCCAACGATGCTGCCTATGCGCTTTTTTTGGTCTCTATATCTATGGATTACCGGATGGAAAATCCATAACAACTTTCCCTATCATTTAGATAAGTGTGTAATTATTGTAGCGCCGCATACAAGCGCCTGGGATTTTGTAGTTGGCCTTGCTATCAGAAGTGTTAGGCGCTTAGAACACGTTAAGTACCTGGGTAAAGACTCTTTATTTAAAGGTCCGTTTGCATTTATATTTAAAAGCACGGGTGGTTTTCCGGTAGATAGGTTTAATAAGCACAATATGGTGGATCAGGTGGTCCAGCTTTTTAACAGCCACGAAAAATTTGTATTGGCTCTTTCGCCAGAAGGCACTAGAAAAAAAACAGATAGGCTCAGAACCGGCTTTTATCATATCGCAAAAAACGCGGGCGTACCCATTGTGATGGTTGGGCTCGATTTTGGTAAAAAAGAAGTAACGTTTGCCGATCCGTTTTACACAAGCAATAATGAAGCGGAAGACTTCAAAAAAATAATAAACTTTTTTGCACCCCTACAAGGGAAGATTCCTGAATATGGGATGTCACATCTAATAGACACTTATGCAAACAACAACGCGTAAATACCCAACTTTAATTGATAAGTTTTGTGATTTTGAAGCATCACAACCGGATCAATTGTTTTTATCAGAACCAGTAGCGGGCAGTTATAAAAATTTTACTTGGGCCGAGGTTGGTCAGCAAGTAAGAAAAATGGCTGCCGCATTAAATGCAATGGGTCTTGGAAAAGATGATAAGGTGGCGATACTTAGTAAAAATTGTGCGCACTGGATTATGGCGGATTTAGCCATTTCATTTGCGGGTTGTGTTTCTGTGCCTATGTATCCAAATATGACGGCGGATTCAATTCAACAAATTTTAGAACACAGTGAGGCCAAAGCTGTTTTTTTTGGAAAACTAGATGGCGCAGATCAAATGCGAAAAGGAGTACCCGAACATTTAATTACCATTGGCTTCCCTTTTTATCTCGAAAAAAATACGCTTAACTGGGATGATCTTGTAAAAAAATATGAACCAGTACAAGGCAATCCAGTAAAGGATTCCATGGTACTTGCTACCATCATATATACTTCAGGAACAACAGGTCAGCCCAAGGGTGTAATGCATAGTTTTCACGCCATTGGATTTGCCGTAGATAGATTTTTGAATCATATTCCTCAAATAAAAAAAGAAGTGTTTTTTTCTTATTTACCACTATGTCATGTAGCAGAAAAAATGCTTGTAAAGTGTGGCGCTATTTTTACTGGAAGCACAATTTATTTTGTTGAAAGTTTAGATTCTTTCAATGCCAATTTAGTGCATACACAACCCACTGTGTTTTTAGCTGTTCCTCGTATTTGGGAAAAAATGCAAGAAGGTATTTTATCAAAAATGCCACAAAAAAAATTAAGTACTTTATTAAGTATTCCAATCGTTTCTTCACTTATTAAAAAAGCGATTAAAAAGAAACTAGGACTATCTAAAGCTAGATTTATTTTTACGGGCGCTTCTCCCATCAGTGTAGCGTTACAAGAGTGGTTTGCAAAACTAGATATCATTATTTTAGAAGCCTATGGCATGACTGAAAACTCTGCATTATCACACGCCAACCGCCCTGGGCATCATAAATTTGGTACGGTAGGCCAAACCTATCAAAATGTTGAGGTAAGACTTAGTGCCGAAAATGAAGTGCAAGTAAAAAGCGAAGCCTCTATGCTCGGGTATTATAAAGAGCCTCAACTAACCGCCGAATCTTTTGAAGACGGTTTCTTAAAAACTGGCGACGAAGGCTCCATAGACGAAAAAGGGTATTTAACCATTACCGGCCGTATCAAAGACCAGTTTAAAACCAGTAAGGGTAAATATATTATGCCTGCCCCAATCGAAACCAAACTACTCGAACACCCGCTTATTAGTCAAGCTTGTGTGGTAGGGTCTGGAATGACATCGGCATTTGTGCTGTGCACCTTGGCGCAAACGACGGAAATAGCTTCTGGTGTAGAAGAGGATTTGAGTAAATTTTTAGATCAAGTCAATAACACACTAGACCACCACGAACGTCTTTCTAAAATGGTTATTTGTAAAGAAGAGTGGAGTATTCCTAATGGTCTTTTAACGCCAACGTTAAAAATTAAGCGAAAATCGATAGAATCGTATTATGGAAATAACTACGATCTATGGCTTCAGGAAGAGAAAAAGGTTATTTTTGTATCGTAAAACCCATTAAAACGCACAATTTTTTATCAAAACAAGCGTTTATACATCGACTAACTATCAATAATTTATACTGTTATGAAACTAAAACAACTATTTACAGTAATCGGCGCTTCAGCATTGCTGGTATCTTGTGTGAGCACAAAGAAGTTTAAAGAAAGTGAAGCTAAGTATGTTCAACTAAGTGGTTCTTACTTAGACATGCAAGAAAAATACCGTGCACTTCAGGATGAAATTAAGGCTATCCAAGCACAGTTAGACAAATCAAAATCCGCTAATTCAGAATTAAGCGCAAGAAAAGCTGCTTTAGAAGAGCAAGTTGCAGACTTAAATAAGCAAGTAGATTATTTGCGTAAAAATAACAACACTGCAATGGAGCAGTTAAAAGATTTATCAGTAATCACTGGCGCTCAAGCAGAGAGCATTAAAAAATCTTTAGAAAATATTGGTGCAAAAGATATTTACATCAAAGACCTACAAGGTTCTATTGCACGTAAAGATTCTTTAAACATGGCACTTGTTATGAACTTAAAAGGTGCTTTAGGAAATTTAGAAGATCAAGACATCAATGTTAAAGTTGATAAAGGTGTTGTATATGTAGACATCTCTGATAAATTATTATTTAAAACAGGAAGCTACGATGTTACTGAGCGCGCAAAAGTTGTGTTAGGTAAAGTAGCAAAAGTTTTAGCTGCACAACCAGAAATTGAATTCATGGTAGAAGGTCACACAGACAATGTTGCGATCAGTACTGACGAATTAAATGACAACTGGGATTTGAGCGTTAAGCGTGCAACATCTATTGTTCGCATCTTGCAAAAATCTTATGGCCTTGATCCAAAACGCATGACGGCAGCGGGTCGTAGCCAATACTTACCAATCGCAGACAATAGCACTGCAGCAGGTAGAGCAACCAACAGAAGAACAAGAATTGTGGTATTACCTCAGTTAGATCAGTTCTTTAAATTATTAGAAAGAAAATAGTCTTTACTAACCCAATCCTATATTTGAGAGCGCTTCCTACAAGGAGGCGCTTTCTTTTTTATAGATAGGTGCGTAAATAAAAAAACAAGAGCCTTCTTTAATTGTTTCAATTAAAGACTTGGTAATATTTTCTGGAACAGCGGGGCAACCCCAACCTCTTCCAATCCCCTTTTTTAGTGTTGCAAAATTTTCATTGACATAGGGTGCGCCATGAATCACAATTGATCTTGCTAATGCATGATCATTCATGCCTTTTTCTTTTCCATCTAGTGCCAACGACAAACCGTTTTTTCCGGTGTAGGTGTTTTGTGTAACAAAAAATCCTAAACTACTTTTCAAACTATTTATTTTATTAGAAAAGTTTTTTGCAATAATAGCGCCTGAATTTTTTCCATGCGCTACATAATCGTAAAAAATTAATTCCTGCGTAATTACATTAATTACAAAGAGCCTTTTTTGTGTGGAAGGCAGGCTAAAGTCTACAATCGATAAAACAGCACTGTTCATTAATTTGCCCTGTGCCAATAATTTTTCAAAACCCCTTAGGGCCAGGTCAAAAGCTTTTTTGGAAAGACCGCGCTGTTCGAGTGCTAATTTTTGGTAAAGTTGCTCTTTTGGGGTTGGCTCAGCTAGGGTAGCCGTGGAAAATGCCATAAAAAGGCAAAACAACCCCAATTTGGCTCCTTTTGTAATAAAATCTAGTATGTATTGTTGCTTGGTCAAGCTGCAAAGGTACCGCATTAAATACGGGGGGACACTATAGCTAATGTTAAAACAAAAAAAATCCCGCCTTAGGTTTTAACTATGGCGGGAAAGCAGTTAGCTGTTGGTTAGACTAGCTATATAACTAAGACAACCTTTTATCAATTTCGCTGCGTAGAGATGAAAATATTTCTTCTACTGTTCCTTCTCCCTTGATTTTCACCACTTTATCAAATCCAGCATAGTAGTTGGCTACTACGGTGGTTTTTTGTTCGTACTCATTAATGCGGGCTCTAATCACCGTTTCGTTGGTATCATCTGACCTGCCAGAGGTTAAACCCCTGTTTAATAAGCGCTTAACCAGCTCTTCTTCACTTACCTCAAGTGCCAGTACTAGGCTAATTTCGGTTTCTTTAAGGGCTAAAAGCTTGTCAAGTGCAATACTTTGGGCCTCAGTGCGCGGGAATCCATCAAATAAAAAGCCTTTTGCTGCAGGATTGTTATCTAGCGCCGAGCTAATCATGCCAATTACTACTTCATCCGGAACCAATTGACCCTGATCCATAAAACGCTTGGCTTCAAGTCCAAGGGGGGTTTGGTTGGCTATTTCACTTCTTAATAAATCGCCGGTAGACAGGTGTTTTAATCCGTAAGATGCAATTAGGTTTTCGCTTTGCGTTCCTTTGCCACTACCGGGAGGTCCAAATAAAATAATATTAAACATGTTGATTGGGATTCTTGCTTCCAACAAATATACGAATTTGCATTATATAGAACTAAACTAGCGGCACCTTTGTTATACCTATAAACACCAGATCTTGGCAGCATATGAAAAAGATTATCCTCTATTTATTATTCTTGATAACCGTGCAAAGCTGCAGTGGATCTACGTTACAACAAAAAGCGACGAATATGGAAGACACTACAAAAAACAACAATCCACATTTTTCTAGAACGGACACAACAAGTGTTGATGTGCCAGAAGATACTTGGAAAAAAATATTATCACCAGAGGTTTTTTATGTGGCCAGACAAAAAGGAACCGAAAGACCTTGGACTAGCAAGTTTGAAGACTTTAAGGAAGCAGGTACATACTACTGTGCTGTTTGTGGAAATTCACTATTTAAGAGCAACACAAAATTTGATAGTGGCTGTGGTTGGCCAAGTTTTTTTGAGCCCCTAACCAAAACATCCATTATTTATTTAGAGGATAATACACTTGGGATGAAAAGAACAGAAGTACAGTGCGGCAGGTGTAAGTCTCACCTGGGTCATGTGTTTGAAGATGGTCCACCACCAACAGGTTTAAGGTATTGTATCAATGGGGTGGTATTGGATTTTGTACCAAAACCTGTTGAAAAAAAGTAAACCGCTTTTTCGATATCCGAAAAATCGCGCGGGGCTGCTACTCCCCCGATAAAATTGTTTATTTTTGTTTTTCAATTTGATACTATGATTACTACAGGGAACTCTATCATTAGCATTTATACCGAGATGACACCCAATCCGGAAACCATGAAATTTGTGGCAAACAAATTATTGTATCCTGGAAAAAGTTTAGACGTTGCCGATGAAACACTTGCGGCTGCGTCTCCGCTTGCAAAAGAGTTGTTTAGTTTTCCATTTATCAAAGCGGTATTTATTGCTTCTAATTTTGTTACTCTTACAAAAACACCTGATACCGACGATTGGCAGGATGTAATCCCAACAATCAAAACTTTTTTACAAGAGTATTTAGAAAATGGTGGTGTAGTAGTGAATGAAGAAGAGGTTGCAAAAATGAAACAAGAAGCAACCAACACCGTAAGTGCAGACGATGATGATATTGTTAAGCGCGTTAAAGAATTATTAGAAAACTACGTGAAGCCAGCTGTTGAAATGGATGGCGGAGCGATACAATTTAAAAGCTACAACGATGGCGTTGTAAATCTAATGTTACAAGGTAGTTGTAGTGGTTGCCCTTCTTCTATGGTAACACTAAAAGCCGGTATCGAAGGTATGATGAAACGCATGATTCCGGAAGTGAAAGAAGTGGTTGCAGAGGCCGAATAAAATGAGCCCTGCTAGTTTATACCAGTCTTTTTTAGATGGTTTATTACAAACATCCGCATTAGAATTTATTGCCGTGCTTGCGGGTATCGCAAGTGTATGGTTTAGCAAAAAAGAGCAGGTACTCGTGTATCCTGTGGGTCTTATCAATACCACCATTTTTGTTTACTTAAGTTTTAAAGGTCATTTACTTGGCGAAGCAAGTGTTAATATTTATTACACGGTTATGAGCTTGTATGGATGGTGGTTGTGGACGCGTAAAAATGAGCAGCAGCAAACGGTTTTGAAAATTCAGTTTTCTACACAAAAAGAACTTTTACAACAGCTATTATTTTTTGCCGCATTTTATGCGGTGTTATACGCTGCATTATACTATGCTAAAGCTTCTTTTGCAGAGGGAGCCATTCCTTGGGCCGACGCATTATCAAGCGCTGCAGCGTATACAGGCATGTGGCTGATGGCCAAGAAAAAAGTAGAGAGCTGGTATTATTGGATTGCCACAAATATTTTTTCAATTCCACTTTATTTTGTGAAAGGATATGTTTTCACCAGTGTTCAATTTGCTGTTTTATTAGCACTTGCGATTGCAGGACTAATCGAGTGGCGTAAAAAAGCACAAGCAAGATGAGTACAAAAACAGCCCTTAAAAAAATTGTAGTGATAGGCCCCGAAAGCACTGGTAAATCTACACTTTGCGGGTATTTAGCAAATTATTATAACACGCTTTGGTGTCCAGAATTTGCAAGAGCCTATTTATTAGAAAACGGCACTTCTTATACGGCCAATGATTTAATTAAAATTGCAAAAGGTCAATTAGACGCAGAACAAAAACACGCCGAGGCATTGCAATCGCAAATTGATCAAACGGGAATTATAAAACCACTCATTATTGACACAGATATGTATGTTATGAAAGTGTGGTCTGAATATGTATTTGGCACTTGCCCTACTTTTATTTTAGATGAAATTAACAAGCAAGATTTCGATCTGTATTTGCTTTGCAAGCCAGATATACCCTGGGTAAAAGATGAATTAAGAGAATACCCCGACGAAAAACCACGTCAAGAATTGTTTCAGATTTATAAAGATATTTTAATCAATCAGCAAACGCCTTGGGTCGAAATAAGTGGTGATTTTGAAGCGCGTAATCAAAAAGCAGTAGCCGCCATAGACGAAGTTTTAGCGCGCTAATAAATGGCTACCGTATACTTTTTACCAATTGGTAAATAATCTTTGTGTTTTTGTTTTTGAAGGGTCCCAATTCCATAAAAGCCAGCAGCAACAAGTAGTCTAGTGGTATTAGCAGCATCAAGTAATGGATATCCTTTAATTAAACTGTTAGCTATATTTAAAAACAGGTACGCACCACTTGCCAACCTAAAAAGTATACCGTTTGTAAACATACCCGATTTGTAACGTGACTGTGGCAGCCCAGAAATTTCGTTGATACTTATTTTTAAAAAACCAAGCCAGGTAGTATCAACCCTAAAACCACCAAAGGCTGTAGGCGACTGCTGCGCACGGTACATATTAATGAGCAAAGAGTCTTTTAAAATGGTTTTTATTTTTCCTTCAATCCACTGTGTATTGCTAAATCTAAATGTGATGCAATCTTTTTCAATCCAGCTTTGAATGGTTCGACCTTTTTCTTTTAGCACCAGCGTGTTGCCTATTTGCGCACTAGACGATGTAACAGTAAATAAAACTGCTGCAAATAAGCCTACCAAGTATTTTGCTACAAACATCTATTCATTTTAATGCGCCATAAAAAAGAAACACACCAAATCCAATAAGGATTATGCCAGCAATTTGATTGATTAAATGTAAGTTTTTTGTATTGAGTTTTGGCCTTAATTTTTCTGATAAAACAACTTTAACAATATCAGAAGCTAGTACAAAAACCAAACAAGTTATAAAAACAATGGCTTTGTAATTGGCCGGATTGGTTGCTGCTGCTGCATCTGCAACAATCGCTGCTGTCCAGGCAAACCAAAATAAAAACACACCCGGGTTTAATGTATTCATAACAAACCCGGATAAATAAAGGCCCACATATTTTTGCCAGGTTAATTTTTCATGAGCGCCATTTGTATTTTCAGTGATACTTACTTTTTTAAACAGAATCGTATAAATACCAAGCGCAATTAAAAAAACGCTACCAGCGAGTGCAATTTTATTTTTATGCTCTAGTGCCGTTGCAAAAAGCCCCGTAAAAAAATTACAAAAGAGCACCAATGAAATATCAGAGGTAGAAACTCCTGCCACAAAGCTTAATCCGGCCCTGCGTCCACTATTAATGCTATGTTTTATGATCGCAAAAATGATGGGCCCCACCGAAATGCTCAATATCAACCCCAGCACTATACCTTTTAATAGCGGTGCTACCATATTTTAATTATTACGGATGAAATTTTCAAATGCCTCCAACTGTTTGCCTTTTAACACCCTCGGAAACTTATGTTGTCCACCCATTTTTCCTTGCGACTCCATAAAACCCATGAATACAGACTCTTTAATGACTTTTACAGAAACGTCTTGCAAGGCGCTTTTTCGTTCGGTGGCATAATCATCATTGATGGTACATAGGTATTGATCTATGGCAGCTGCCAGTTCGGTTTCGTTGACTGCGTCGTTGCATGCAACATACCATTTGTGTGCAAATAAATTTCCATGAGGCACGCCGGTAACGGTATATTCTGGAATGCTAATATTAAAAGCGCGGCTTACTGTTTCAACAGCTTTATTCATATTGTCAACACTCAAATGTTCGCCTACTAAACTCAAAAAATGTTTGGTTCTTCCGGTAATAATAATTTGCGCATTTTGTTTGTCAATAAATTTTACGGTATCACCAATTAAATAACGCCATGCACCAGCAGCCGTACTAATTAAAACGGCGTAATCGGTGCCTTCTTCTACTTCATCAATAAGAAGTGCAGTTGCATTTTCTTTTATTTCACCGTCTTCGTCAAAATTATTTTCATTGAATGGAACGAATTCTAAAAATAAGTGTTGCCCCGTTACAAGCCGCATCCCTACTGCGTTTTGATGGTCTTGGTAAGCAATAAAACCTTCGCTTGCCAAATAGGTTTCGATGTAGGTAATGGGTTTTCCCAATAATTTTTCAAATCCTTTTTTGTAAGGTTCAAAGCTCACGCCACCATGACCAAAAAAAGATAAGTTAGGCCAGAGCTCGTGAATATTATTGAGATTGTATTTTTTTACAATCATTTCGATACATAGCTGAATCCATGCAGGCACACCCACTAAAAAACCAATATCCCAATTAGGTGCTTCAGCAACGATCTCTTCTAATTTTTTATTCCAATCTTTTTCTTTGGCTATTTTTTTTCCAGGTTTGTAAAAGGGTTGAAACCAAGAAGGTAATTTTTTAGCCGTGATGCCACTTAAATCACCAGTGTAAAAACCCGTTCCTTTTTGAAGTTCTGTGCTACCACCAATGGCTAGCCAACCCTTTGCAATAGACGTGTATGGAATATTTTTATAGTGCCTAAGGCTTAACAGCTGCTTCACCATAATGGCTTTGTTGCCAGATAATAACTCGCGCGTAACCGGAATATACTTGCTTGATGCTTCTGAGGTTCCACTACTTAGTGCGTAATATTTTATTTTCCCAGGCCAACAAACATCAGATGCACCCTCCATACATTTGTGCCACCACTCTTTGTATATTTTGTTGTAATTGTAAATAGGCACTGCTTTCTGAAAATCTTTTGCAGGCGTTTTACTTTTTAAAATCGTATCAAAATGAAAGGTATTTCCAAACGCTGTGTTTTTTGCACGACGGAGTAATTTTTTTAAAACACGGTCCTGTTCCTTTTTTGTGTTTTTTGGGGATAGGGAGAGGTCAAATAGGGACATACTACAAAGCTAAAGCAAAATGACACAAAACTTGAATAGTGGCTACATCTTCGTTACTTTTGCGTTATGTTAAAAGAAACATTGATAGCGGCTACAAAAGCGGGTGCAGCCGAGTTACAGCGGTTTTTTAATGGGGCGTTTGAAATTAGCCACAAAGAAGGCGTTAATAATTTGGTAACAGAAGCAGATCATGCAGCAGAGCGCGCCATTATTGCTGTTATACAAGCGGCGCATCCAAATCATTTTATTTTAAGTGAAGAAACTGGTGAAATTATTACTACTTCGGAATACAAATGGATCATTGACCCTATTGATGGTACGGTAAATTTTGCTAATGGCATTCCTATTTGTTGCGTGAGTGTAGGACTTGAAAAAGGTGGCGAAATCATTATGGGCGCGGTATACAATCCCATCATGAACGAATTTTATTTTGCCGAAAAAGGAAAGGGTGCTTTTGTAAACGACAAAAAAATATGCGTTAGTAAAAAAACAAAAGTGATAGAGTCTTGTCTTGTAACAGGCTTTCCGTATACGTATTTAGATACGCCAAACGGTCCATTACAGGTTTTTGAAAAATTAATTAGAAAAGGCATACCCGTGCGTAGGCTAGGTAGCGCCGCCATTGACCTCTGCTGGGTGGCCGCAGGTAAATTTGATGGTTTTTATGAACATAAATTACAGGCCTGGGATAGCGCTGCAGGTTTTTTAATGGTATTAGAGGCTGGCGGAAAAGTAACGGATTTTAAAGGCGAAAATTATTCTGTATATCAACCACATTTATTGGCTACCAATGGACAAATTCATGATGAGTTACTAGCCATTATTAACGGCGCACCCGTACAATAAAAAATTAAACATGAGCGAACAAAGAACAGAAATAACGACACTAGGTGAATTTGGATTGATAGAACATCTTACCAAAAATTTTGAAACGCATAACGCTTCTACCGTTTTATCAGTGGGTGATGACGCTGCGGTAATTGATCATTTTGGTAAGCAAACCGTAGTTACAACCGATTTATTGTTAGAAGGTATTCACTTTGATTTAATGTATACGCCATTAAAGCACCTGGGCTACAAAGCAGTGATGGTAAACCTTTCGGACGTTTATGCCATGAATGCGCAACCAACGCAAATCACAATTAGCATTGGCATTAGTAACCGTTTTAGTGTAGAAGCCATCACCGAATTTTACGAAGGTGTGCATATTGCTTGCGAAAAGCACGGCGTAGATTTAGTTGGTGGTGATACTTCTTCTTCTCAAAAAGGGTTTGTTATTTCTGTAACAGCCATTGGTGAAGTAGCCCCAGATAAATTTGTTAAAAGAAGCACAGCTGCTGTTGGCGATTTAATTTGTGTAACCGGCGATTTGGGTGGTGCCTTTTTGGGTTTAACACTCATGGAAAGAGAAAAAAAGATTTATCTCGAAAACCCGGGCGTACAACCTGATTTAGAAAACGAAAGTTATATTGTAGGAAGGCTTTTAAAACCGGAAGCACGCAAAGAAATCATTTCATTTTTTGCAGAAAATAATATTACGCCAACTTCCATGATGGACGTGAGCGATGGCATTAGTAGCGATGTTTTACACCTGTGTAAGCAAAGCGTTGTAGGCTGTAGAATTTATGAAGAAAAACTTCCGATATCTGATGAATCAAGAAAGGCAGCATTTAAGTTTGGACTAGATCCTACTGTTTGTGCGCTGAATGGTGGTGAAGATTATGAACTGCTCTTTACGCTTAAACAAGAAGACCACGATAAAATTACACTCAACGAAGACATTAGTGTGATTGGTTATGTGGTAGATATCAATGAAGGATCCAAGTTATTAACTAAGGGTGGTAATACATTTGATATCACAGCACAGGGTTGGACCGCATTTAAACAAGCCTAATTTCAATTGAAAAGTATGTGTGGCGGTAAAGGTTATAAACTCGTTTTGCTTTTTTGTTGTCTGTTTTTTGGGCTATCCGTAATGGCGCAAAAAAAATTAGCAGACGCTCCTAAAATCGCTCCAGCACTACTTATAAAGGATTTACAAACCCTTCATAAAGTTCTGGAACACAACCATCCAAGTATTTATTGGTATACGCCTAAGGATAGCATGGACTATTTTTTTTCGGCGGCACTTGCTTCTGTTAAAGATTCTATGACCGCTTGGAACTTTAAAAATGTAGTAGCCACTTATTTAGCAAATATTAAATGTGGTCATACTTCGGTACATTTTTCTCCAAAACTTACAAAGCAGTATGCTAATTATAGATTTCCGCAGTTTCCACTTCAACTAAAAGTATGGAAAGACTCGGCTGTTGTTATTGGAAATTTATTTACCAAAGACAGTATATTAAAAAGAGGAACCATTGTTACGGCCATCAATCAAATGCCTGTAAAATCTTTAGTAGATAGCCTGTACAGTATTATTAGTACCGATGGCAATAGCATTAACTTTAAAAGCCAGGTACTCACTAATAATTTTTCTGGCTGGTATAAAGCTAAATTTGGAGATGCTGACAGCGTGTATCAGATTTCATATATAGATAGCCTAGGTAATAAGCAAACCACACAAATTGCAGCCTATGCCCCACCCAAGCCAAAAAAAGATAGCCTCAAAACAACTACCGAAACAGTTAGTAAATCAAAATCAATAAAACCTGTTACACCCAAAAAGTGGACGCTACTTGTTGATAGTACTGCTAATACTGCATTTATGAACCTTACTACTTTTTCTGGTAAGGGACTCCGAAAATTTATACGCCGTAGTTTTAGAACCATAAAAACAAGAAGCGTAAAAAATTTGGTGATTGATTTACGAAGTAATGGCGGTGGTAATATTACAAATTCCACCCTTTTATCAAGGTACATTTCAGATCATTCATTTAAAATAGCAGATAGTGTAGTAGCAAATAATAGAGGCATCAGTAAAGTGCCATTCTCTAGCATATTCAATGTTATGTATTATGCACTCGCTAAACCACTGATTTCAAAAAAAGAAGCGGATGGAAAATTTCATTTGAAAAGATATGAAAGACATTATTATGCACCTGTCACAAAAAATCATTTTGATGGAAGCGTTTATGTTTTACAGGGGGGCTATACATTTTCGGCGTCAACCCTTTTTACTTCACCAATTATGAAGCAAAAAAATGTAACGATTGTTGGGGAAGAATCGGGTGGTGGCTATTATGGAAATTCTGCCATGATGATACCAAATATTAAACTTCCTAACTCAGGCCTATTATTTAGACTTCCTTTGTACAGACTCGTGATGGACAAAACAAGGCCAAAAGGTAATGGTGTAATCCCAAATGTTATTGTAGATCCAAGTTCGTATGCTATTAAACAAGGCTTTGATATTAAATTAGAAACTGTAAAAAAAATGATTCAGCAAAAAAATTAAGAGGCTACTATTTTTAGTAGCTCCATTTTTTCGTTTAAACAAACCAGTGCAGCAGTTTCACCCATTTGTATACACCCACTCATTTCTTTTTTTTGCATTACGCGTGCTGGATAGACACTGCACATTTTAACGGCTTCTTCAAAATTGACACCTACATGTTCCACTAAATTTTGAACTGATTTTAACTGCGTAAGTGCAGACCCACTAAGGGTTCCGCCCGATTCATACTTATCGCCAACAAGGACATGTTTATAAAAACCGGTGCTTGTAGTTGTTACCGCGTCTGTGATACAAAACAGTCTATCTCCCATTATTTTTTTAGCCGATTTAACTGCATGATAATTTACATGATGGCCATCTACAATAATGCTGCTCATAGCGCGCGGATGATTAAATAGCGCACCCACCATACCCGGCTCTCTATGCAAAAAACCACTCATCGCATTAAATAAATGCGTGGCCACAGTAATGCCGTTATCAAAAAACTTTGTAGCTGTTTCATAATTTGCATTGCTATGCCCCGCCGATACAATAATGCCGTGTGATTGTATCACATCAATTATGTGTGGATTACAAATTTCCGGTGCTAACGTAATCATGCTAATAAAACCTTTACCATATGCCAATATTTCTTCGACTTCGGCTATGGTTGGCGCGTGAATAACGTCTTCGTTATGCGCTCCTTTTTTAGCAGTATTAATCCAGGGTCCCTCGAGGTGTAATCCTATACAACCCTTGCCACCGCTGGTTTTGTAAGCCTTAACGGCGTCTATGGCCTTAACAATAACAGTTATAGATTGTGAAGCAACAGTGGGCTGAAAATAGGCAGCGCCACCTGCTAAACAGTATTCGTATATTTTTTGGATACAATCAGCGTCTGGAAACTCAGACAATAATTTTTGGTCCGCACCATAAATTTGTAAATCAATAAATGCAGGTACTATATAATGGTTGGCTGCGTTAGCATCATACTGATCTTTTGAAATCGAAATGATTGTTCCATCTTTTATTTCTACACTTACTTCATGCATCCATTCGTTTCCCGTAAATAAAGACTTTGCAGCAATACATGTTGACATAAAAACGATTGATGTAATTTAACGAGCACTAAAGCTCAATAGAAAAAGAATCGGCATCTTTTCCAAACGGGAATTTTTCTCTTGCCTCTAGCACTACATTTTTTTCTAATTCCATGTACACGATATCTTCATCGTCCGCTTTGTAATAGAGTACTTGACCAAGTGGATCCACAATCATACTATCGCCACTATGATTTATTTCATGTCCATCTTTACCAACTCTGTTAACGCCTACTACATAGCTCTGGTTTTCTATGGCACGCGCGCACAGTAGGGTTTTCCAAGCCCTGTTGCGCCTTTCAGGCCAGTTGGCTACATAGAGTAAAAGGTCATATTCGTTTGGTGATTGTTTGCGTGCCCATACTGGAAAACGTAGGTCATAACAAATTTGCAAGCAAATTTTCCATCCATTTACTTGCGCTATTAATCTTTTATTGCCCGCTGTATATTCTTTGTCTTCGCCAGCTAATGCAAACAAGTGTCTTTTATTATAATACGCCACTTGTCCAGTAGGTAGTACCCATAACAAGCGGTTGTAAAATTTATTGTCTTCTTCTATAATAACGCTACCCGTTAAAATTATTTTATGAAGGGCCGCCTGCTCAATCATCCACTCTACAGTAGGACCTTCCATGGTTTCGGCAAAAAGTTTTGGTTGCATGCTAAAACCGGTGGTAAACATTTCAGGTAATACCACAATTTGTGTAGCCGCTTCAACGCTCGCTATTTTTTTTTCGAGCATCTCAAGGTTGCGAAACTTGTCTTCCCAAAAAAGATCGGTTTGTATAAGGCTGATGTGTAAATTACCCATGCTGCAATTTAATAATTTTATTGAGGCCCTGCTTTTATTTTGGCAATAGCGGCCTGCACCGGCCCACTCTCAAACCCACGGCTCACAAGGTACTGCATCACTTTGGCCTGTCTGGCATAACCTATTTCGCCCTTACACTTCTCCCATTTATCGAGGGCTAGTTTATGGATGGTTTGTTCGTAAGCTTCCTCATCGATGGTAGCTAGTCCAGCTTTAATATTGTAAGCACTTACCCTTTTTTGCTTGAGTTCGTAAGCAATTTTTACGCGCCCCCATTTTTTGGTTCTAAAATGACCGCCAGCAAATAAAGTGGCAAAGCGCGTTTCGTTTAAATAGTCTTCTTCGATGAGTTTTGAAAGAAGTACTTCTACATCTTTGGTAGATAAGCCATACCCATACAACCGGTCTTTGGTTTCTTGGTGGCTTCGCTCTTGATAGGCACAGTAGTGCTTAATTTTTTGCCAAGCCTGATCCGGGGTGAGGTATTTTTTTATCATGAGCGATAAATATACAGACTTGCTGTAATTATGCCATGTTTTAGACCGCAAATCCACAACTGATTCACATAAAACACTTTGTTGTCTAATAGCCCTATTTAGAGCGCCAAAGTATTGGAATTTTGGATTAGGTTTGCAGGGTACCTATAACTCATGTAGCATGAAATTTATTGTTTCTTCTTCTTCGCTTCTAAAACACCTTCAACAAATTGGTGGCGTTATTAATGCAAACACCGTGTTGCCTATTTTAGAAGACTTTTTATTTGAAATTACCGACAAAAAATTAAGCATAGTAGCAACTGATTTAGAAACAGTGATGCGTGTAGAAATGGATGTTGAAAGCAAGGCCAATGGTCGTGTTTGTATTCCTGCGAAAATCTTGTTGGATTCATTAAAAAATATTGCCGATCAACCACTTACTTTTAATATCGACAAAAACTTTGCTGTAGAAATTACCAGCGATAATGGTAAATATAAAGTGATGGGTGAAAATCCAGATAACTTTCCTAAAGAACCATCTGCAGATGACACCAGTAGTTTTGATATGACAAGTGGCGCTTTATTAACGGCTATCAATAAAACATTGTTTGCTGTTAGTAACGATGATTTACGTCCTGCTATGACGGGTGTGTTTTTTGAACTATCTACTAGCGGTGTTCAATTTGTAGCTACCGATGCGCACAGACTAGTTCGTTATAAAAGAACAGATGCAAAAGCACCAAAAACAGATTCGTTTATTGTGCCGCGCAAGCCACTTAACTTATTAAAAAACGCGTTACCAGATAACGAAGATCCAATTACCATTAGCTATAACAGCAATCATTTATTTGTGAACCATGGTTCTACACAAATGATTTGCCGATTAATTGATGCAAGATTCCCAGACTATAAAGTGGTGATCCCTGCAGACAATCCGTACAAGCTAATTGTTAATAAACATGATTTCCAAAATGCATTACGTCGTGTAAATGTATTTAGTAACAAGAGCACCAATCAAGTGGCGCTAAACATTACTGGCAGCGAGTTACAGATGGCTGCGCAAGATGTGGATTTTAGTTTTGAAGGTAATGAGCGCATGAATTGTATGTACGATGGTGAAGATTTACAAATCGCTTTCAATGCAAAGTTTTTAATTGAAATGTTAAATGCCGCAGACACCGATGATGTAAAAATGGAACTATCTACTTCTACAAAAGCAGGACTTATCAAACCAACCGAACAAGGTGCTGGTGAAGATTTACTGATGCTTGTGATGCCGCTCATGTTAAATAATTAATAGCAAATGCTAGAAAATTTAATTGAATATTTTAACCAGATACCAAGTACGCACCGCGCACTTATTTTAGCTGGTGGTATTACTTTATTTTGGATTATAGAGGGAGCCATTCCTCTATTTTCATTTTCATACCACAAGTGGAAACACGCGGTTGTAAATTTCTTTTTTACAGCAACTACTATTGTTATCAATTTTGCTTTTGCACTTGTTATTGTAAAAGCATCGGATTGGGCGGTTGCACGGAAATTTGGTGTACTACAAATGGTTGAAATGCCTACCTGGGTGTTTATGATTGGCGGGTTAATGCTTTTAGATTTAGTAGGTGCTTGGTTCATTCATTTTATAGAACATAAAATAAAAATATTGTGGAAATTTCACATGGTGCACCACGCCGATACCCATGTAGATACCACTACTGCAAATAGACACCACCCGGGCGAAAGCGTTTTTAGGGTTGTATTTACAATTATTGGCGTACTTGTTTGCGGCGCGCCCATGTGGCTTGTAATGCTCTATCAAAGTTTAAGCGCTGTGTTCTCTCAATTTAATCACGCCAATATTAGACTTCCTTTATGGCTAGATACGGCTATTGGCTATGTGATTGTGTCTCCCAATATGCACAAAGTGCACCATCATTATATGCGTCCTCAAACCGATACTAACTACGGTAATATCTTTTCTATTTGGGACCGCCTGTTTGGAACTTTTGACGCTACGCCTATGGAAAACTTGCGTTATGGCCTCGATGTACTCGATGACAGTACCGATGAAAGTTTGGCCTATCAATTAAAAGTGCCTTTTGACAAATCGGTGAAGACAGATTATTAAATATGCCGTTTCTTTGCATCACAATTTGATGTTCATGAAAATTTGTGCTTTTATTCCTGCTAGATATGCTGCTACGCGCTTTCCTGCTAAACTCATGCAGCCGCTAGGAGATAAAACCGTTATTCGCCATACCTACGACAACACGCTTGCAACTGGTTTATTTACCGATGTATTTGTGGTAACGGATAGTGCTATCATTTTTGATGAAATCACAAGCCATGGTGGTAAGGCTATCATGAGTGTGAAAGAACATGAAAGTGGTAGCGACCGTATTGCAGAAGCGGTCGCTAATTTAGATATTGACGTGGTGGTAAACGTACAGGGTGATGAACCTTTTGTAAAAAAAGAGCCACTCCAAAAATTACTCGAAGTATTTAAAGATGGTAATGAAAATGTGCGCGTAGCATCGCTGATGCAAGTGCTTACTTCACAACAAAATATTGATGACCCTAACTATGTAAAAGTTGCGATAGATAAAAAAAGCAATGCCTTATTTTTTTCGCGCAGCGTGATACCTTATCCTAGAAGTACAGAAACAGCTATTGTTTACTACGAACATATTGGCGTGTATGCTTTTAAAAAAGAAGCGCTACTTGCGTTTACCAATTGGGAAATGACGCCACTGGAAGCCGCAGAAAAAATTGAGTGCCTTCGTTATTTAGAAAACGGTGTGCCTATAAAAATGGTGGTAACAAACTATATGGGTGTGGAAATTGATACCCCACAAGATTTAGAAAAAGCAGCAAAGCTTTTACAACAATAATTACCTGAAATAAAACAAAGCGATATGAGTTTTAGAAATTTTAAAATGGTTGACTATGTAGTGTATGGACGCGGTAGTTTTAATCAATTAGACGAAATATTAGCACCCAATAGAAAAGGCGGTGCTCCAATGATATTTTTGGTGGATCATTTTTTTGAAGGCAAGCCACTGGTGCAAAGAATTCCACTCACAGGAAAAGATAAAATTGTTTTTGCAGATGTTACGCATGAGCCCAAAACCGGACAGGTAGACGCTTTGGCGGCATCACTGCGTGAAGAGTTTGGTACCGTTAGCGGTATTATTGGTATTGGTGGTGGCTCTACCATGGACCTTGCAAAAGCGGTTGCGCTTATGATGACGAACCCCGGATCTTCTGCGGATTATCAGGGCTGGGATCTTGTAAAACAAGCGGGCGTTTATAAAGTGGGTATTCCAACATTATCTGGAACTGGCGCCGAAGTGAGTAGAACAACCGTGTTAACAGGTCCTGTGCGTAAGCTGGGCATGAATTCAGATTTTACACCGTTTAATCAAATTGTACTCGATCCAGATTTAGCAAAAGACGCGCCAGTAAACCAGCGTTTTTACACGGGCATGGATTGTTATATACACTGCATCGAATCATTAGAGGGCACCTACTTAAATGAATTTAGTAAGAGCTATGGCGAAAAGGCATTAGATCTTTGCAGAAAAGTATTTGTAGAAAAAAGCAACTGGGATGATGAAAGTGATGAACAATTAATGATGGCTTCTTTTGCTGGCGGTATGAGTATTGCGTATAGTCAGGTAGGTGTTGCGCATGCAGTGAGTTATGGACTCAGTTATTTACTTGGCACCAAACACGGTATTGGAAACTGTATTGTGATGAATCATTTAGATGAATATTACCCAGCTGGTGTTAAAGAATTTAAATTCATGGTAGAAAAAAATAACATCGACATTCCAGTAGGTATTTGTGCGGGATTATCGGATCAAGATTTTAATACCATGATAGATATTTCATTAAGTCTAAAACCACTTTGGGAAAACGCACTTGGTAAAGACTGGGAAACAATTATGACGCGTCAAAAACTCCGCGCTTTGTACGAAAAGCTATAATGCAAGCGTTGTTGTAATAGATTAACAGATAGGGCCGTAATAAGCCCTATCTTTGTTTATAGATACATTAAATATTTTATTTTGAAGTTTATAGATTTAGGGTTGGATCAACGGATACTGGACGGTATTGATGCGATGGGTTACGAGACGGCAACACCGGTGCAACAACAAGTAATGGTTCCCATATTAGAAGGAAAAGATATTATTGCTGCTGCGCAAACGGGCACGGGTAAAACAGCTGCGTTTTTACTACCACTCTTACATAGATTACTCACCACACAACACGACTCACACGATATCAATGCACTTGTGATTGTTCCAACGCGTGAGCTAGCCATTCAAATTGCAGAAAGCTTAGAAGGCCTTTCTTATTTTACCGATGTAAGTTCTATTGCCGTATATGGTGGTGGTGATGGAAGTTCTTTTGCCGCAGAAAAAAAAGCATTGACAACGGGTGTTGATATTGTGGTGTGTACACCAGGCCGTATGATTGCGCATTTAAACATGGGGTATGTAAAACTCAAGGGCCTAAAATACTTGGTGCTTGATGAGGCAGACCGTATGCTAGACATGGGTTTCAACGATGACATTCAAAAAATAATTTCCTTTTTACCAGCAAAAAGACAGAACCTTTTATTTTCTGCAACCATGCCTGTAAAAATGCGTGACCTTGCTAGAAAAATATTAACGAATCCGGTAGAAATAAATATTGCGATTTCAAAACCGCCAGAACAAATTATACAAAAAGCATTTATTGTGTACGAACCACAAAAAGTGCCCATTATAACCGACATGCTTAGCAGCAATGTGTATAAAAATGTAATTGTGTTTTGTTCTAAAAAACAAAACGTAAAACAACTCACACAGGAATTAAAACGTGCTAAACTTGCTGCCGAAGAAATTCATTCGGATCTGGATCAAAAACAAAGAGAGCAGGTGCTTCAAGATTTTAGAAACCACAAACTTTCTATACTGGTAGCCACCGATATTTTGAGCAGGGGTATTGATATTGAAGAAATTGACCTTGTTATTAATTATGATGTTCCTAACGATGGCGAAGATTATATTCACCGCATTGGCCGTACTGCGCGCGCAGCCACTACTGGAACGGCTTTCACGCTTGTAAGTGAGCAGGAACAATATAAGTTTTTAGCCATCGAAGAGCTACTAGGTGCCCCCGTAACAAAGGGCACGGTCCCTCCAGAATTTGGTGATACACCAGCCTATGCACCCAAGCAACGCGGTAGGGGTAATTTTAAACAAAGACCGGGTACCAAAAAGCGTTAAATAATTGATCAGATATGCAAAAAACGTTTTAATTTATACTTCAATTAAAACGCTTGCCATGTCTACAAGACGAAACTTTTTACAAAACGCAGGTCTCCTAACGGGAGGTTCTGTACTTGCATCTGCGCTCGGTAATGAGAGCTTTGCTTATTTTAAAAATAGTATCATGCCATCGGACCGTGTAAACATTGGTGTGATTGGTTTAAATGGAATGGGATGGGCCAACGCGGCTACTGCCATGCGTCTTCCAGGCGTTGTCATTGCTGCACTTTGTGACATTGACACCACCGTTATTGATGGAAGAATTGCCGAATTAAAATCTAAAAATGTTGATACTTCTAAAATTGCGATCTATTCTGATTATAGAAAGTTATTAGAAAATAAAGACATCGACGTTGTAATTATAGGTACGCCAGATCATTGGCATGCACTTCAAATGATTCATGCTTGTCAGGCCGGAAAAGATATTTATGTAGAAAAGCCAGTAGGTAATTCTATTGTGGAGTGTAATGCAATGGTGGCCGCGCAAGAAAAATATGGTAGAGCCGTGCAAGCGGGTCAGTGGCAGCGCAGTCAACAACATTTTGGTGACGCCGTTAATTTTGTACATACCGGTAAACTAGGCGCTATCAGAAATATAAAAGTGTGGTGCTATTCTCAATCTACGCCCATGCAGCCCAAGGCTGACGCGCCTATCCCTGCAGGGGTGGATTATAAAACATGGCTTGGTCCAGCTCAGTTAAGACCTTATAACCGCAACCGTTTCCATTATTCATTTAGATGGTTTTGGGATTATGCAGGTGGTTTAATGACTGATTGGGGTGTGCATTTATTGGATTATGCTTTACTAGGTATGAAAGAAACAGCGCCTAATACGATCTCTGCGGTGGGTGGTAAATACGCTGACCCTAATGCTGCAAGTGAAACGCCAGATATGTTAAACGTGCTCTATGGTTTTGATAAGTTTAGTGTTTCTTGGGAGCAAACAATGGGCATTACCAATGGCAACTATGGAAGAGACCATGGTGTTGCGTTTCAGGGTGACAACGGCACACTCATATTAAATAGAAATGGTTGGGAAGTAATTGAAGAATCTAGAAGTGCCAATAAAATTATCGTTCCTCTTAATAAATCGGTAGATAATGGTGTAGAAAAACATTGGATCAACTTTTTAGAAGTTGTAAAGTCTCGTGATTTTTCTAAACTACACTGCTCGATTCAGGAAGGTGCAAAAGTGGCTACCATTTGTCAGATGGGAAACATTGCACACCGCAGTGGCAAACAGTTACAGTGGGATCATGCAAAAAAACAATTTACAGACGCTGCGGTTAACGCAAAATATTTATCGGCTGTGTACCACAATGGATACAGCATTCCTAAAATTTAATTTGATGAAAAAAAGTATAGTGGTGTTACTTGGTTTAACACTGGTTGGTGCAAATGCTAAGGCGCAACAAAGTAGAGAAGACAGTTTAAATAGAGAAGCGGCTAAAACTGAAATCTGGGAACCAAAGCCTACAAAAGTAGAACCGGGTAAAACTCCATTAGATGCACCATCAGATGCTATTGTATTATACAATGGAAAAAATTTAGATGCCTGGCACCGATTAGGCGGTGGCAAGGCAGGATGGAAAATAGAAAAAGACGGAACCCTAACAGTGGTAAAAGGATCTGGTTCTATAGAAACCAATCAGTCTTTTGGAAGTTGTCAACTCCATATCGAGTGGCGATCTCCGGCTGTAATTAAGCAATCGGGTCAATACCGCGCCAATAGTGGCGTATTTTTTATGGGTAAGTATGAAATCCAAATTTTAGATTCTTACACCAATCAAACCTATGTGAACGGACAAGCTGGTGCATTATACAAACAACATATTCCACTTGTTAATGCAACAAAAAAACCAGGCGAGTGGCAAACTTATGATATCATTTTTACGGCGCCACAATTTTATGCCGATGGTAAATTGCAAGTGCCCGGAAGATTTACCGTATTACACAATGGCGTACTCATTCAAAACAATGTAGATATAAAAGGAACGATTCAGTGGATTGGACCATCTGTATATGAAGCGCATCCAGCCAAGCTTCCATTTTATTTACAAGATCATGGCTTTGATGGCGGAAGTCCTGTAAGTTTTAGAAATATTTGGATTCGCCCATTAGATTAGCATTTTTAAAAATTACGTATAAGCACCTAATGCCCTTTGTTAGCAGGGGTTTCACTAATGTAATATTTTTTTGAGGCAATGTAATAGCGTCTAGTTGTCAGCAATAATTAGGAAGTAATATTTATTATTTCCAAATTGAATAATAAAATTATTGCATGTTGGAACAGCCTAGTTTATACACGCTTATTTTGTTTTCTATACCACTGCTTGGTGTTTTTATATTTTTATTTATTTGCTTGATTTATTTCTACCACAAAAAAAATAAAAATTTACTACATCAACTCATCACTACTGAAATTACCGCAGCCGAAAAAGAACGCAAAAGAATTGCCGCCGATCTGCACGATGATTTTGGTCAGTTACTATCTGTTATTAGACTTCAGGTAAGTAGCATCAACCCCGTATCAACTGCCGACAGGCAACTCATTAAAGAAGCTGCCACGCATATCGATGATGTATTAAAGCGTATGCGTGTGATGAGTGAGGCCATTGTGCCCAACCAGTTGCTAGCAGCAGGTTTTTGCTGGGGTGTAGAAGAACTAATTGCCACGGTCAATAAATTAGGTAACATCAAAATATACTGGGAATTAAGTGGCGTGCTACCCGAATCGGAACCAGATCACTGGTTACATCATTACCGTATCATTCAGGAAATACTTAATAACGCATTAAAGCATTCGAATGCAAAAAATGTTTGGATACATGCATCACTAGACGATAAATATTTTTTCCTATCCATAACAGATGATGGCATTGGTTTTGATAAAGAAGCGGTAGCACTTTCGGCTACTGGTTCAGGACTTAGAAATATATTTAACCGTGTTGCATTATTACGTGGTCAAATTATTATAGACACTTTGCCGCAACAAGGTGTTCGTTATCAAATTAAAACCCCCCTTAATTATGCTAAGTAAAAAAATCAAAATCGTTATTGCCGATGATCACCGTATTTTTAGAGAAGGCTTAAAGCTAATGCTAGCAGGCGTTACAAGCGTCGACGTAATTGGTGAAGCCGCAGATGGCGCACAATTAATTGCGCTTGTAGCATCTACTGCACCTGACGTAATTATTACCGACGTAAAAATGCCCAACCTTACAGGCGCCGAAGCAGTAAAAATTTTATGCGCAAAATATCCAGGTATCAGAATTATTGCGCTTACCTCATTTGGTGAAGATCAACAAATTATTGAAATGATTGAAGCCGGTGCGATGGGCTTTTTATCTAAGAACATTGTTCATGAAGAACTTGTGAGTGCGATTAATTCGGTGTATCAACACAATGCATATTTTTCACAGAGCATTACCGAAAGACTTTCAAAAATTATTGCCCAAAAAACAACGGTCCGACATCATAATGCCAGCATCAGCTTTACCGAAGTTGAAAAACAAATCATTGGACTTATTTGTAAAGAACTCACCAGCAAAGAAATTGCCGGTCAATTAAAAATTGGAAAACGTACTGTAGAGAGCTACCGCATTAGAATTATGGACAAAATTGGAGCTAAAAGTCTGGCCGGAATTATCACCTATGCAGCGGGATATTTGCCTAAAAATCAACAAATTGCGTAAAATTGGCCTCAAAAACCAAAATAAAGCAGATTTGACTAATTTTTAACCACCGCCTTGATGTCAATTCAGTTATTTTTGTGGCCAATTGTATTTATACAGCGAACCAAACAAAAAATGAAAAAACTAGTATTCTTAAGCCTTGCGCTAACTGCTACCCTTTTTGCTTCTGCTCAAACAGCAAAAAAACCAACCAAAGACTGGAGTAAATTTGATTTTACCAATCGTGCTGCCGATCATTTAGTATTTCAGTACGGATCCGACTCATGGACTGGTAAGCCTACCGGACTTCGCACGGGCAATGGTTTTAGCAGACATTTTAATGTTTATTTCATGTTTGATAAGCCTGTAAAATCAAATCCAAAATATAGCGTAGCCTACGGTATTGGTTTAGGAACAAGCCACATATTTTTTGACAATACAAGAGTTGATTTTAAATCTGGCGCTCCTACACTTCAATATACAGCAGTAGATAGCGTGGATCATTTTAAGAAAAATAAAGCCACAAGCATTTACGCCGAAATTCCTGCAGAAATCAGATACTATTCTAACCCAGAAAATCCTAACAAATCTTGGAAGGCAGCTTTGGGTGTTAAAGTAGGTTCTTTATTAAAAGCATATACAAAAGGAAAAAATTTAGTGAATAAGCAAGGTGAGTCTGTGTATGGAACGGCTTACATCGAAAAAAATGTAACCAAGCGTTACATTAATGGAACCATGCTTGCTGTTACTGGTAGAATTGGTTATGGTAGTTTATCTCTTCATGCGGGCTATCAATTTAACGGCGTACTCAAAGAAGGATTTGGTCCTACCATGCACCGTTTATCTGTAGGTATTACACTCAGCGGTTTATAAATTTTGATATTTTGATTGAGAAGCAACATAAAATTAGAAAAGAGGAGAAAGCGGTACTTGTTGGTCTTATTCAAAAAGAAGTAACTCCAGATCAAGTAAGAGAGTATTTGGATGAACTTGCATTCTTAGCTGAAACAGCTGGTGCCACCACTGTAGAGCGGTTTACACAACGACTTCCACACCCCGATAGCAGAACATTTGTTGGCAAAGGAAAGCTCGAAGAAATCAAACAGTACGTTGCATCAAGAGATATTAACGTAGTGATTTTTGATGATGAATTAACGGGCTCACAAATTTCAAATATTGAAAAAGAAGTGAAGTGTCGTGTGATTGATCGTAGTGATTTAATCCTCGACATATTTGCCTCTCGCGCAAGAACGGCACAAGCAAAAGTGCAAGTAGAATTAGCGCAATACCAATACATTTTACCACGCTTAAAAGGAATGTGGACGCACCTTGAGCGTCAGGGAGCCGGTATTGGTTCACGTGGCCCGGGTGAAACAGAAATTGAAACAGATAGACGTATTGTTAAAGATAAAATTGCTTTACTACGCGGCCGTTTAAAAGAAATAGATAAACAGTCTACTACCCAGCGTAAAGAGCGCGGAGAGTTTATACGTGTTGCATTAGTTGGTTACACCAACGTTGGTAAAAGCACACTCATGAATGTGCTGAGTAAATCGGAAGTGTTTGCAGAAAATAAATTGTTTGCAACACTGGATACCACCACTCGAAAAATTGTTTACGAAAACACACCTTTTTTATTAAGTGATACGGTTGGTTTTATTAGAAAACTACCACACCATTTAGTAGAAAGTTTTAAAAGCACTTTGGATGAAGTGCGTGAAGCAGATATTTTATTACACGTTGTAGACGTTTCACATCCTTTATACGAAGATCAAATTGGTGTAGTAAATCATACACTGCAAGAGCTAAAAGCCTTTGACAAGCCTATTCTTACCATATTTAACAAACTTGATTTATATGAGTCTGTTACTTTTGATGAATGGCTTGAAGACGAAGTAAAGCAAGAGTTGTTATTAGAACTTAAAGAAAAGTGGGACCGCGCTACTGGTAATAATTGTGTATTTATTTCGGCACTGGAAAGAAAAAATATTGACGCACTGCGTGAAATTATTTTAACCAAAGTGCGTGAACTCTATTTAATTCGTTACCCATACAGAGACGTTCATTTTTAACTGCATGCTTTCTCTTTTTTCCAAAACACCCACTTGGCATAAAATTACAGATGCGCCATTATCACTAGGTTGGCAGTCCAACAATATGTGTATTGTAGAAGTGGCGGATAAAAAAATAACCCTCGGAAAATTTCAGGATCAAATTTTTGCTTTTGCACAAAAATGCCCTCATGCAAGCGGCATCATGGCAGATGGCTTTATAGACGCCGCCGGAATGGTGGTATGTCCGCTGCACCGGTACCGGTTTAGCCTTCAAAATGGGCGGAATACCAGCGGTGAAGGCTATTATTTAAAAACCTACCCTACCCAAATGCGGGAAGATGGCCTATATGTTGCTTTTTAGCACTGTTTTTTAATGATTTTTGCAACTAGATTTTGCCAGATTGCAAATTTTCCTATTTTTGCAACCCCATGGTATTCAACCGTGGGAAACATATTCCTCCTTAGCTCAGTTGGTTAGAGCATCTGACTGTTAATCAGAGGGTCTCTGGTTCAAGTCCAGAAGGGGGAGCCACACTGGACAAGCCATCAGAAATGATGGCTTTTTCTTTGTCTTTCAGTGAGTTAGGGTAGTTGCATCTTTTTGTTTTTGAGATGTGTACTTTTTAGAAAGTTAAAACTCTACTTCTATAGTATTTATTTCAAGAAATCCCCATCAATAATAAGCAACTTGGCGCCATTTATTGAAACTGAACGGTGTGAACTTGCGTCGTCAGTAACCACATAGGAGTCATCTTTTACCAGAGTAACTTTTTCACCAGTACTAAGTTCAGATATAAATTCTCCACTTAAGCAATGTACTATATGTCCTTTTTGACACCAATGGTCTGCTAAATAATCAGTTGAATATTCAACCAAGCGAATTCGAAGCCCAGGATATTGAATAGTTTGCCAAAAACTAAATCCTTTATCACCCTTATATTCTACTTTTTCTATTGACGTCCAGTCAATATGACTGAATGGTATTTGAATCATTTGATTACGATTTTTATTGAACCCTAAATTTATATTTTTAATATCATACATTGATTTTTCTGATAGTGATATACTCAATCATCGTATTATAGCTGCATCTTTCGTCTGTAAGGGGAGCAAAACTGCACAAGGCGACAGAAATGTCGCCTTTTTTGTTGTCTATTAGTGAGTTAGGGTAGCTGCATCTTCTGGATAATTTGTTATCGCTTAATCAAATTATATAGTTCAATAAATACTAATCCAAATACAATGGATAGGTGAGTGATTAAAACCATTTTTTGTAAGTTAGGTCTATCATTCCACTTTTGTTCAGGGTTAAAGGGGTCAAATGCTAAGGCAATTCCAAATAAAATTAAGGTTTGGCTTATATCTTTTTGAAGAAGATATATACCGCCAAGAAGTAAAAATCCAATGTATAGAAATTTGTTAAAGTTCGTTTTCATAAATTGTCGAATTAAATATTTTTCCAAAAATGAAATCCTAAAATTGAATATCCTAAATTGAAATAAAACTTATGTGATTTTGAATTTTGTACATAAGTATTTAACTCAATGGTTTTATAATCATTTTCTTTTGCCCAATTCTCAATGAATTGAAAGAATTGTTTACCAATACCTTTAGATTGAACATGTGAATCAATAATTACATTGTCAACTTCTAATTGTTTTCCCGAATAAAATCTAACAGTTGTCCATCCACTTGAAATTCCAATGAGTTTTTCATTTAAATAAACTCCAAAGCAAATGTAATTTGCTTGTTCGAACATTTGACTTAAGTATAACTGGATTTGTTCGAGAGTAAGTTTTGAATTTAACTGCTGACCAAGCACCGAAATTTCATTCAATTCTTTAATTGATAAAATTTTAAATTCTATTTTTTCATTCATAAAATTGATTTGTTAAATACTATCAAATTTATAATTTTTTTAAACTGAAAATGATAAGATAGTTTACCAAAGGGTTTACTGAGATAAACTTTCCTTTATGGAACAGCAAGCAAAGTAGCCAGTTAAACCTTTTGCAAATTGACATGAAGTTCATCCCTTCAATTTCCAGATAGTCACATACTCAATCATAGTATTATAGTTGTATCTTTCGTCGGTAAGGGTAGCCAAACTGCACAAGGCGACAGAAATGTCGCCTTTTCCGTTTTTCAACTACCCCTTTTAAGTTTAATAAGTGACGGTATATTTTTAAGAGCATCTAAAAGGCTTAAATCCTTTTTTGCTTCTTTAGTGAGTATTTTTTTAGACAAACTAATTGTTTCTGCGTCTGCTTTCGTTATTGTTCCACTATTGTATGGAGGATTAGGGTCATATTCAATAAAGAGTTGATACGCTTTTGCTTTTTCCTCTCCAATAATTTTGCCTACTAAAAATAGAGCCATATCAATACCTGCCGATACGCCTTGTGCTGTAATTATTTTTCCTTCTTGAATATATCGTTCACTTGAGGGGGTTACACCATATTCATTCAACAAATGTATGGCTCCCCAATGACTGGTTGCTTTTTTCCCCTGAAGAATTCCCGAAGCCGCTAAAATAACTGAACCAGAACAAACAGACGTTGTCCAAATGGTTGTTTGATGTACTTTTTGAATCCAATTTAAGACTGCTTTGTCTTTAGATTCTCTAATAAAACTTACAACAGAACCAGGAACGACCAAAATATCTGCAGATTGAATTTCTTTAATATCGTATTCAGCAACAAGTTTTAAAAAATGCGTATCTGAAATGATTACACCTTTTTCTTTAGCAACAAATTTTACATTAGCCTCAGGAAGTCTGCTCAAAACTTCATATGGTCCAACAGCATCTAAAACTGTCAAACCGTTATATAGGTAGATTACAATATTCATTAGTTTGCTTAAAGTAGACGTTAAAAATAATTTAATTATTTCATTTGAATGCATCGTTCAAAATCTTACTTCTTGAAATTTGACACAAAGTTCAACCCTTCAATTTCCAGATAGTCATATGCTCAATCATCGCATTATAGCTGCATTTTTCGTCTGTAAGGGGAGCAAGAGTGCACAAGGCGACAGTAATGTCGCCTTTTTTGTTGTTCGGCAGTGATTTAGGTTAGATGCATCTTTTTTGTTTACTTTACTTCAAAATTATAACAATGATAAAATTTGCCTATACTATCCTATATGTAGAGGATGTTGTAAAAACAATCAGTTTTTATGAACAAGCATTTGGGTTCACTAAAAAATTTATAACACCAGATAATTCCTATGGAGAGGTTATTTCAGGGGAAACAACTCTTTCTTTTGCATCTAAAGCCTTAGCACTTTCTAATTTAAAAGATGGTTTTACCGAGAGTGATTTAAACGAAAAGCCATTTGGCATAGAAATTGGATTTACAACGGATGATGTTCAAGCTACCATCAATAAAGCAATTGAAGCAGGTGCAAAATTATATGCTGAACCTAAAGAAAAACCTTGGGGTCAAGTTGTTGCTTACGTAAGAGATTTAGATGGATTTTTAATTGAGATATGCACTCCAGTTGGGTAACACTTTATTTTCCTGATAGAAACATACTCCATCATCGCATTATAGCTGCATCTTTCGTCTGTAAGGGGAGCAAAAAAAAGATAAAAGGGTTATACTTTGATAGTATGACCCTTTTAATTTTCAAATATAAGCTGTGACTTTAATCACAATTAATCTAGGGTTATTTCCGAAATTTGTAAAATGAAAGATAATCTTAAAGAACATTGGGAAACAATATATAATACTAAGCTGCCAAATGAGGTGAGTTGGACTCAAGAAGTGCCAGCAGTTTCATTAGATTTTATTCATAAGTTCAATATTCCAAAAACAGCCCGATTAATTGATATTGGAGGTGGTGATAGCAAATTGGTTGATTTTTTATTGGCTGAAGGTTACACCAATGTTTCTGTTTTGGATATTTCTGCTGCAGCTATACAAAGGGCTAAAGAAAGGTTAGGTAATGACGCAGATAAAGTAAATTGGATAGTAAGTAATATATTGGATTTCATACCTAGTGAAAAATATGATTTATGGCATGACAGAGCTGCATTTCATTTTCAAACCGACAAAGATAAAATTGAAAAATACTTGAATATTGTAAAAAGCGCAGTTGACGGGATGGTAATTATTGGAACATTCTCCGTTGACGGTCCACAAAAATGTAGCGGATTAGAGATAAAACAATACGATGAAGGTGGGATGAAGGAAAAATTTGAAAAATCTGATTTTAAAAATGTGGAGTGTAAAAGAGAAGACCACATTACACCTTCTGGAGCAATACAGAACTTTGTTTTCTGCAGTTTTATTAAACACTAATCTAGTGTAAAATTGCAGGAAGTTCAACACTTCAATTTCCTAATAGTCACAAACTCAATCATCGCATTATGGCTGCATATTTCGTTTGTAAGGTGAGCCACACTGGACAAGCCATCAGAAATGATGGCTTTTTCTTTGTCTATCAGTGAGTTAGGCTAGTTGCATCTTTTAATCTAACAATAAGCCATTTTTTCAATCCTGTCACCCAAATGACGCGTAGAAGTCGTTTTTGCTTCCTTTTATTCCTACTACATTTGTAAAATGAAAATAGGCGAACACATAAAAGAAATTAGAATTTCAAAAGGGTTTACTCAAGTCGAATTATCTGAAAAGAGTGGGATTGCAGTTAGAACCATTCAAAGAATCGAGAATGGCGAAGTAACTCCAAGTATTTATTCTCTAAATGCTATTGGAACTGCTTTGGATGTTAAATTGAATGAAGTTCCAGTTGTTGAAAATAACGGGAAATTTGAGTTCAAGATAGTCATTTCCAACTTGAATAATCTTTTTGTAGATAGTAGAATGTTAATCAAAAGGAACTGGAAAGTGCTATTGGTGATTAGCTCGGCTTTGATTGGCATCTTTTATTTCGAGGACTTGAAATCATTGTTTGTAAATCTTTCAGACAATTCAACGATTTCTGTTTCAACGATAAACTGTGGAAGTAAAAATGAGTGTGATATTGAACTTGTGAAAAAAGACAGTAAGGGTAAGGTTTTATGGAAGCGTATTATAGGCGGAACAAGTTATGATAAGGCAGGGCAGGTGGTTAGAACTAAAGATGGGAGTTATATTGTAGTGGGTTCTACCAGCTCTTTTGGTAAGGGGAATTATGATGTATTGGTTGCTAAAGTTAGTTCCAATGGGGAAATTCTTTGGCAAAAAACTTATGGAGAATTCTTAAATGATTATGGTTTAAGAATTGCCGAAGTTGAAGATAATTTATACCAAATTGAGGGAACGAAACAAATCTGTAAAACAGTAAATGTATCCAATGACTGTTATGACCAAGAGTGGTTGTTTAGAATTGATGAGACTGGACATGTTAAATAGTTTCTTGATAGTCACGTACTTTATTATCGAATTATAGCTGCATCTTTTCCATTTTTGTTTAATTAACTTTAATGAAAAATCTTAAAACAGAATGATTAACTATAATCACAAGTTATTTCGACCTATTCAAAATACTGATAATGGAGAAACGTCATCAGAAACCCTATTCTATTACAAACAAGAAGGCAATATCATTTCTTCTGAATATAAAGGAGGTAAAATAATTTACGGCCATTTAATTGGGCTTGTTAATGAGGATGGATGTATTGAAATGTGTTATCATCAAGTCAATATCAACAACGAAATTATGACTGGCAGGTGCTTTTCAAAACCTGAAATATTGGTTAACGGAAAAATTCGTTTACATGAAACCTGGCAATGGACTTCTGGAGATTTTTCATCAGGGACTTCAATAATAGAAGAAATTTAACCCTTTAATTTCCTAATAGCTACAAACTCAATTAAGTAATCATAGTTGCATCTTTTGGATTATTTTTACAAAAAACGAGTAAATGAACTTTAGAATAAAAGCATTAGACGATCGTGAATTTGTCGCACTTTTTAATTTGGGTAATTCGGAATTAGAAAAAATCGGCGCAGTTAAAATGATCGTTGACGAATTTCCTGGATTCCCTTGTAGAGTAAGTTTGGAAGATGCAGAAATAGGCGAAGAGGTTATTTTATTGCCTTACCAACACCACAAAACAAACTCACCTTATCAATCAAGCGGACCAATATTTGTAAGAAAAATCGCAAAATCATCTATTTATGAAATAAATGAAATTCCTAAAATGTTTAATCATAGATTATTGTCATTGCGTGGGTATGATAAAAATGCAATTATGAAAGATGCATCTGTTATAGAAGGGAATAATCTTAAGGAACAGATTTTTAAGATTTTCGAAAATAATGATATACAGTATATACATATACATAATGCAAGGCCAGGGTGTTACAACTGTTTGGTGGAAAGGGCGTAAATAAATTATGCTTAAGTAGTGTTCTGAACTTGTTGTTAGTTATCACTAACAACAAGGGTAACAAAATCAAATATTCAATCATTGCCTTAAAGTTGCATTTTTTTGTTATTTCTAACAGGATTTTTAACTTTGATTTCAATCAAATAGACTCGAAATGAAAACTCCATTTAATAAATTTCTATATCTCGGATTTTTACTGTTAGGACTATTCCAAGCAATTGTCTCTAAAGATTATATGCAATCAGCCGCTTCATTAGGAATTGGGATGGCTTTCGATCCATTCAATCCAGAACAAAAATGGAATGATCGTCCAACTTGGCAAAAGGCAGTATTGATTGTGCATCTAGCTTTAGTAGCTGCTATGTTTGGATTTGGTATAGGGTTGAATGACAAATAAACTTTCTGTGAACTTACACAAAGTTCATCCCTTCAAGTTCTTTATAGTTACATATTCAATTATCACAATAGAGCTAGAGTCGTTTCTTTTTCAAAAAGTTTATTTAAATTGAATAACTAATACAAATGTTCAAATGAGTTATATTCAATTTTTAGTGAATGCCAAAAAGGAGTTTGAATATTATAAATTATTGGGTGAAAAAACATTCGGCCAACTCACAGATGATCAACTTTTTATTCAGTTTAATAGCGAGAGTAATAGTATAGCGACGATTGTAAAACACTTAAGGGGCAATATGCTTTCTCGTTGGACTGAATTTCTAACAACAGATGGGGAAAAAGAATGGAGAAAAAGAGATGAAGAATTTGAAAATGAGATCAGCACTAGACAAGAGTTATTACAAAAATGGGAAGAGGGCTGGAGCTGTTTATTTAATGCTCTTAATTCGATTTCAGATTCAGATTTGTCTAAAGTAGTTTATATTAGAAATCAAGGCCACACAATTTTAGAAGCAATACACAGACAACTTTCGCATTATCCGTATCATATTGGTCAGATTGTTTTTATTGGAAAGATGATGTGCGATAATAATTGGAACTCATTGTCAATTCCTAAAGGAAGATCAAAAGAGTACAATCAAAATAAATTCTCTGAGCCAAAGGCAAATCAACACTATACAGAAGAGTTAATGAAAAATAAAACAAACACAACAATTCCATAATTATAACAAACCCTATCATCGCATTAAAGCGACATCATTTATTATATTTACTCAATGAAAAACATAATAGCGCTATCTGTCCTAATGCTTCTTTGCATAACCACAAATGCACAATCCTTTCAAATTAAAGATTTAGCAGCTTCAACAGGAAGTTGGCAAGGAAAATTAACCTATTTGGATTATTCCTCTGGTAAACCATACACAATGCCTGCCAACATCAAAATAAGTTTAACTGAAAACAAGCTCGGTTATATTATGGGATATGAATATCCTAATGAACCACATGCAAATTCAAAGGATACAACTTACATAAAAGATAAATTGTTTGGTGAAGATAAAATTGTTGAATTCACAAAAGATGCCGCAGGAGGATTTACGCTCGTAACTGAAAAAGAGGGGGAGGATGGAAATGATCATAAGAAGGCAATATTGAGGCATACTTATACATTAAAGACCAACACTTTTTCTGCTGTTAAAGACGTAAAATTTGACGGTTCGGATAAATGGATAAAAAGAAATGAATATCTTTTTGAAAAAGTAGAAAAACAAACGAATGATTGATATTACAAGGGTATCAAGCCTTAATGATATAATTGGTATCAAGCATTTACAAGAATTGAATTTAAGGCAGCATATAAGTGCACAAGAGTCCATTGATCAGGGTTTTCTCACAGCTTCTTATACAATAGAATATTTGCAGGAAATGAACTTGGCCTGTCCCTCAATCATAGCAAAAGAAGGTAATAAAGTAATTGGTTATGCCTTGGTAACAACCAAGAAAGTAAGATATGGACACGACCTTGTAGAAGATCTTTTTGATGCTATTGATAAAAGCGAGTACAATGGAAAATCACTTAGCGATGTAAACTATGTAGTTGTCGGACAATTGTGTGTAGCCAAAGAGTTTCGTGGACAAGACCTAACACAAAAGCTATACGGACATTTTAGAGATTGTCTTTCAAATGAATTTTCATATCTGGTTACAGATGTAGCACTCGCAAATACTAGATCTCTTAGGGCACATGAGAAAAGAGGATTTCAAGTTATCAATCAATTAATTTATGGGGATTTAAAATGGAACATTGTTTTATGGGATTGGAAAGTAGATAATCACTGAGCCTAGGATATATCTGTTTTTGAAATATTTTTGCTGTATGATTCGTGTTTTTATATATATTCTGCCATTACTGATGTTAGTTTCTTGTTCGTCAACTAAGAAAATAACAACCCAAAATGGAATTTCAGAGATCAATTATATTGATATCAACAACTCAAAGCAGTATGTCCTTATTCGAGCCAAGGATATTAATAATCCAGTATTATTATTTTTACACGGAGGTCCTGGAGCCTCAGCTACTGCTCTGTTGAGAAAATTTAATAGTGACTTAGAAGAAAATTTTACGGTAGTTTATTGGGACCAAAGAAATTCAGGGAAATCATTTAATTCAAAAACGCCAAAAGAGGATATCAAAGTATCTAACTATTTAAAGGATGTTGAATACTTAACCACTTATTTAAAAACTAAGTTTAAGGTCGATAAAATTTTCCTTGTTGGTCATTCTTGGGGATCCAGATTGGGTATGTATGCTATTCAACAACATCCAGAAAATTATAGTGCATTTGTGGGTGTTGGTCAAGAAATAGCCTCTTTTGAAGGAGAAAAAATTTCTTATGAATATACCTTGTCTAAAGCAAAAGAACTCAACAATTTGAAGGCTATACAAGCGCTAGAAACAAGTGGATCCCCTCAATCAGGTGATTATACTACTATGTACAAAAATGGATTTTGGGGATTGGTGAATCAAAAAGATTGGCTATTAAAACTAGGCGGTGAACGGTATGCGAAAACAGGGTATGCAGATTGGATTTTTTCCATTTGGACTTCAAGAGAATATTCTTTTTTCGACCTAATTAAGTATGCTAAATCATCTGCTTTTTGTGCTGGAAATATAATTTATGATCCAGCATTTAATAATTTCAATTTCTTTAAGCAAATACCAGAGGTAAAAATTCCGGTCTTTTTTATTTCAGGAACGTCTGATTATAATACTCCTTGGGAATTAGTACAGAAATACGTCAATGAAGTTAAAGCTCCGAAAAAAGAATTTATAAAGTTTGATAAGTCAGGACATAGTCCTGTTTTTGAGGAACCCAAAAGATTTAATGAAGAAATCTTGAGAATTTATAGCAGTTTAAAAATTGGAAAATAACAACAATATATATTCCGCTTTTTTGTAGTTCTAACTTAGAAAAGCTAATTGTTTATTCTATCCTCGTTTCCTGAAATTACTCAATCACTTAAATATCAAATTTAATTCCTTGTGCAAGCGGCATGGAACTGCCATAATTGATGGTATTGGTTTGTCTGCGCATATAAGCCTTCCATGCATCGGATCCGCTTTCTCTTCCTCCTCCTGTTTCTTTTTCTCCCCCAAATGCGCCACCAATTTCTGCCCCCGATGTACCAATATTAACATTCGCAATGCCACAATCAGAACCAGAAACACTTAGGAAGCGTTCTGCTTCAGTCAACTGGTTGGTAAATATTGATGAAGAAAGTCCTTGTGGTACTTGGTTTTGCATCGATATAGCGTCTTCTAGATTTTTATATTTCATGATGTATAAAATAGGGGCAAACGTTTCTTGCAAAACAATATCAGTTTGATCGTGCATTTCAATAATACACGGATTTACATAACAGCCAGAAGCAAAATCTTTTCCTTCTAATACCTCACCGCCACATAATAGTTTACCACCTTGCTTTTTTGCATCTTCAATTGCATTTACAAATGCATTAACAGCAAGCTTATCAATTAAAGGGCCAACATGATTGGCCGTATCAAGTGGATTACCCACTTTGATTTGTGCATAGGCTTTTTTCAATTTCTCTCTCACTGTATCATAAATATTTTCATGTACAATGAGGCGTCGTGTTGTTGTACACCGTTGGCCAGCAGTACCAACAGCTCCAAATACAATAGACGGAACTGCTAAATCTAACGAAGCATCGGGTGAAATAATCATAGCATTATTGCCCCCTAATTCAAGTAATGATTTACCGAGCCTACCAGCAACAGCAACAGCTACTGATTTGCCCATGCGTGTAGATCCTGTTGCCGAAACTAATGCGATGCGTTTATCTTCGGCCATCCACTTTCCTGTTTCTGCATCCCCAATAACTAAACAGGACACACCTTCTGGAACATTATTTTTTGCAAAAACTTCTGCAATAATTTTTTGACAAGCCACCGCAGATAATGGTGTTTTTTCTGAAGGTTTCCAAATACATACATCTCCACAAACCCATGCCAGCATTGTGTTCCATGCCCAAACGGCAACAGGGAAATTAAACGCAGAAATGATGCCTACAAGTCCCAATGGGTGATATTGCTCGTACATTCTATGTTGCGGACGTTCAGAATGCATGGTTAATCCGTAAAGCTGGCGCGATAGCCCAACAGCAAAGTCACATATGTCAATCATTTCTTGTACCTCTCCCCATCCTTCTTGTAAACTTTTTCCCATTTCATAACTCACAAGTTTACCTAGTGCATCTTTGTGAATTCTGAGTGCATCCCCAATTTGCCTAATCATCTCACCTCTCTTTGGTGCAGGCATGGTAGACCAAGATTTAAATGCGAGTTCTGCCTGATGTATTACTTTGTTATAATCTTCTCTGGTAGCGAGGCGGACAGTACCAATTATATTTCCGTCAACAGGAGATATGGATTCAATTTGATTGCTTTTACCTTCCCATGCAATGTTACCTGTTGATATACCATTTATCTGATCTGATAAGCCTAATTGGTTTATTAAGTTTTCCATTATTGTGGTCTATTAATTTGACTAGTGAATGTACTCTCGAAAATTTTGTCTGCATTATTGGCTTCAAATCCTTCTCGTAGGTGTTCTCTTTTTCTTTCTCCCTCAGGAATATGTGCGAATTCCGGGAGTACTTTTCTTTCCGCAAATTCTACATAACTGCCGGCAATATCATGCTCTTCATTTCCAGCAAATGTTGCTTTCACTATTTGCGCAACCGTAGAGCTTTGTAGCAGAAGCCCGTCAGGACTCTCTTTTATTTTGCCACCTGAATTATTTAACACAATGCCATTGCGCTCAAGAAACGCATTAAACTCATGAAGTTGATTGTATCCTTCTTTCAAATAATGTACACTTATTGTATAATGGTTCAAATAATATCTGTTATAGATAACCCATGCTGCGTATTCAGATTCCTCTAATAGTTTGAGATAATCTTGTTTCGATGGAATTCTCCAAAGTGGTTGATGAAGAAAATTTCCAACGCTTACGGCATCATCAAGGTCTAAATGTTCAACGGGGTCGCTTGTAATTTCTTTGGTGTATGAAAAAATAATATCCTGTGCCTCTTTGGATAAGTCATGCACACGCAGTTCGCTAATAAAGATTCTTGGAAATTCTTCTGATGGTGGCGCATACCAATAGGCATCTAGTTTTTTTGAAGCAAAAGCATAATGTTCTTTTCGAACGTATCCGAAATGAAGGAATATTTTTTCTAACGATGCAATACCAAGATGCGGAACGCCCATTGTTCGAAATGCGATGTGATCGTTGCGTATTTCATTTACATCAGAAATTATATTTTCTCTGATTAAGTCATGAATGATTTTTTTTACATCCGGAACTCTCTCTGAGTACTTAGTCATGAGTGCATTCATGACAATAGATAGATTTTTATGATTGCTCATGATTTTTTATTTAAATAAACGACCATTTGTTGTAGAAAGTAGGTCCTCGAAATTAATCTCTTCTTGTTTGATAAATCCTTTTTGAGGTAATTTTTTGTCGGCCACCATTTCAATTACAGAAACCAGTGAGGCGGCTGTGGTCCAGGAGATGGCGCGCCATTGTTGACCATCAATTTCAATAGGATTGAACGATTTGAAATATTCTTCACGGGCGAGTTTTCCATTAGCTTTCCATCCCTCTACTACCGCGTATACATGAACAACATCCTCGGCAACAGGTGGCTTTGCTTCGGTGAGTATTTGCTCTGCTAGTTCACGCTTTTCTTTCATAACCAATTCATACAGTAAAAACCTCATGAGCTTCATGTGACCCGTGTAACGAATTGTTTTGTAATTGAGGGTGTCTAATTTACCTTCATAGGTCTCACACATGGTTCCTAGTCCACCCGATGTGCTAAACGCTTCAAAATCCCTGCCTTCAATATTAATTGATTCCCAACCATCTAACGAAGGAACCATTTTTCGAACACCATTATGTATCACTTCTGCATCATTAATGTATTCGTTGATTACTCCTGCCGGCGACCAAGTAAATGAATATCCAAGTAGTCCGTTAGGAAATCTTGGAAGCGCACCTACCCGAAGTTCGATATCGCGTAATTTTTCGAAACGGCTTGCTAGTTCCGCACCAATGATACCAATGAGTCCTGGGGCAAGACCGCATTGTGGTGCCATTACAGCGTTTGATTGTTCAGCCATTTTACGAATCTCTTGTGTGGTGTGCACATCTTCGGTTAGATCAAAATAATGTATGCCGTATTGATGTGCAATTTTCGCAATGGGCAAATTAAGGTTATAAGGAAGGCAGGATACAACAGCATCATAATTTGGAATCAAATCATTTAATAAAGATGTGTTTTGTATATCTCCCTCAATTACTTTGAAAGGAAGCGCTTCCGCAGGGGAAAATTTATCGAAACCATTTACCTCAAATCGTTTGTTTAGAAGTATGCCTACTAAACTACCTACTTTTCCCATCCCAAATACCAATATCTTTTTCATATTAATTAGCTTGTTGATTGATTAATAATGACTCTAACGATTAACATTATAAAGCTCATACTTTCAGATCACTTGATTTGGTATTTTAACATTTTCCTTTATTTTCCGTATATCGCTATTCAGTTTTCCATATCCGTAAGTCTTTGTAAAAAATTGGAGCCAACTTGCGGCCATATTTTTTATGATAATGAGGAAAACGATACTAATACTAGCTTTTGTTCAATTTTTTAATATTATTTCGGCCCAGCAGCCCATCAAAATAAAGGATACTGGATTTATTGTACCTAAATTTTTGCCAGACATCACCCTGGTGGGCCGCAATTCAGCCGCTGATATTCATTTTTTACCAGAAGTGGTAGGTACTACTATTAATGCCGGTAAAAAAAATGCACTTATTGTAATGGATAATGTGCAGGGAAATGTAGTTACCAATACCATGCGACAGGTGATGGCTAAAGTGCCAGGGATTCATATTTGGGAAAGTGATCCAAGTGGCATTCAAATAGGTATTGCTGCTCGTGGACTTAGTCCTAACAGGAGCTGGGAATTTAATATTCGTCAAAATGGGTATGATATTAGTGCTGATCCATTTGGATACCCAGAAGCATATTATACCCCTCAATTAAATTCGGTGCAACGCGTAGAAGTGGTAAGAGGTGCTGGAAGTTTACAATATGGACCACAGTTTGGTGGACTCGTAAATTTTATTTTAAAAAATGGTAGCGAGCGTAAAAAACCTTTTCAATACGAAGCACAGCAAACAGCGGGTAGCTTTGGTTTATTTAATTCTTACAATGCAATAGGTGGACAAAATGATAAAGCCCACTATTATGCTTTTTGGGATCATCGAAAAGGAAATGGATTTAGAGCAAATAGCGGCTTTACAGTGAATACTGGTTTTGCAAATTATACATGGAAGCTCAGTAGTAAATTAAAGCTTGGTATGGAAATTACCCACTTTGATTATGTAAGTAAGCAACCAGGAGGATTAACAGATGCTCAATTTTCTAAAGATGCATTTAGTAGTTTCAGAAATAGAAACTGGTTTGAAGTACAATGGAATATGGCAGCACTCAATTTGGATTACACCATTAATGACCATAGTAGATTAAATGTAAAAACTTTTGGAATGTTGGGTGATCGAAACAGTATTGGATTTATGCTTGCACCTAATGTGGCTGATACGATTAATGCATCAACATTACAATACAATAATAGACGCGTTGATAAAGATCAATACCGAAACTTTGGTGCAGAAATGCGTTACATAAATACCTATAAGTTAGGTAATATTGAGCAAACTATATCTGCAGGCATCCGTTATTTTAGAGGTAGAACAAAACGTTTTCAAAACGGTAAGGGTGATACCGGTTTTGATTATAATTTAAATACGCTAGCGCCATATCCAACCGATCTTAATTTCATAACAGAGAACACTGCTTTTTTTGCAGAAAACATTTTCAAGCTTGGTAAGCATTTGATACTTATTCCTGGATTTAGAATTGAGCATATTAATAACCATGCCAATGGAAGGCTTAATTTAATTGGTAATTCAGAAATTAAAATTGGTAATGAGCGAAGAACACGTCAGTTTATTTTGCCAGGCATTGGTGCCGAATACCATATTGGTTCTACAGAAATATATGCAAACTATTCGCAGTCATATCGTCCAGTATTATTTAGTGATTTAACGGCTAATCCTATCACCGATATCATTGATCCAGATTTGCAAGATGCAAAAGGATATAACATTGATTTAGGTTACCGTGGTAAAGTAAAAGACTATTTATTTTTTGATGTGAGTGGTTTTATTTTACAATACAACAACCGTATTGGTGTCATTGCTCAGCAAAAAGTGGATGGAAGTTTTTATAATTTTAGAACCAATGTTGGGAATAGCCAGAGTAAAGGTGTAGAAGCACTCTTGGAGTTTAGTCCTACTAAGGCTTGGATGAAAAATAGCACTATTGGCCACCTAACATTTTTTTCATCCATTGCCATTATCCAAGCACGCTATGCAAATTTTAATGTAATAACAAGGCAAGGCAATCAACTTGTAGCAACTAGTTTGAATAATAAAAAAGTTGAAAACGCGCCTGAAAATATTATCAGAACAGGAATCACTTACACTAAAAAATCATTCATATTAACAACTCAATACAGTTATGTTTCAGAAGCGTATAGTGATGCAAATAATACAGTAACACCAACTGTAAACGGAGTGAATGGATTGATTCCATCCTATAAGCTAGTTGATATAAGTGGCACGTACAAGTTTAGTGAAATGTTTTTTGTAAAATCAGGTATTAATAATGTGTTAAGTGAAAAATATTTTACAAGACGCGCTGGTGGTTATCCGGGTCCTGGAATCATGCCTGCCGAGCCTCGTAATTTCTTTATTACGGTTGGGGTAAAACTGTAATTATTAATAGGATGCGCATGCTATCTTTGTAGTCCAACAACTATACCTTACTATGTCACGTCCTAGCGCAAAAGAATATGGTAGCTTCTACCAGACCTACATCAATTATACGAGTGGAAAAGATTATTCCATTTTAGTACAGCAATACAATGAAAGAATTATTGCGTTTTGGGATGCGATACCAATAGAAAAAATAAATTATTCATATGGACCTGGTAAGTGGACAATTAAGCAAATGTTTCAACATGTCATTGACACTGAGCGCATATTTGCGTATAGGGCACTCGCTATTGCAAGGGGCGAAGCCACGCCAATTCCGGGTTTTAATGAAAATGAATATGCAAACAACGCAACGGCTGCCAATAGAAATTGGAAAGACATGTTAGTGGAATGGAGGGTTGTAAGACAATCAACCAACCTACTATTTGCTTCGTTTACAGAAGAACAGCAGAAGCGCTTGGGTACCGCAAGTGACAATCCTATATCAGTAAATGCTTTGGGATTCATCATTTTTGGCCATGCTTTACACCATTTGCATATACTGAAAGAGCGGTATGGTATATAGTGACAATAGAAACCGGTATAAATACATAGTATTTAGACTCTAATTTTCGTTTAGATATCAAAAATCTGTAATAATTGGGTTTATTCATGTCAAAATATTAAAATGAATAAACTTACAGCGTTTGTCAAAAAACACAAGTATCGCGTAGTAATTGTAATTGCTTTACTCACTTATTTAATTGTGAGAAATTTGCTTGATTTAGTTTTTCCATAAAATGTATAAACATTAAATTTGATGAGGTATCTGACTAATTAAATTTAACTAAATAAATTAAGCATGAGCAAACTCACTGCATTTGCTAAAAAATACCGTGGTGAAATTATTGTAGGTATCATTGTTTTACTGGCATTGATATTCCGAGACCTGTTCAAATCACTTACCAATTAAATTACCCCATCACCATTTATCCTTTTGGTACAAAGGCCTGTTCGCCAGTATTTATATTTGTAATTAAAATCAAACATCATGAAAAAAATCTTATTAAGCGTATCGCTCCTTTTTTCTTTAGTGTTTTTATCAGCACAACTAAATGCTCAAACTGCCGATGAAATTATTGGCAAGTACATTACTGCTATTGGTGGTAAAGATAAATGGACACAAGTTAAATCCATGAAAGTGAATGGATACATTGAAGTTCAGGGCATTAAAATTAATTTTACGCAACAGGCCATTCATGGCAAGGGTGTAAGAGTTGATGCAGAGTTTCAAGGACAAAAAATCATTGATATCACCACACCGTCAATGGGATGGTCTCAAAATCCATTTGGCGGCCGATCAACATTACAACCAATTTCTGGTGAAGAACTTCAGCAAAAATTAGATGAATTAGACATTCAAGATGAGTTTGTGGATTATGCAGCCAAAGGTTCAACTGTAGAGTTCATTGGAAAAGATGAAGAAGACGGCAATGAGTTTTATAAAATTAAAATGGTTACAAAAAACAAAAACGAAAGCGTTTACTTTTTTGATGTAAACACCTCTTTAATTTATAAAGAAGAAAAAACAGTGAAGCAACAAGGCCAAGAAATGAAAATGGTTACCAAATTGCTTGATTATAAAATAATTCCATTTGGTATAAAAATACCACATAAGACAGAACAAATGGGACAAGTTTTAGTAATGGATGTTATTGATGTAAATCCCGTAATTGACGAGAATATTTTCAAAGGATAATAATCAAATATGATAAAGCATAGACTTCTAATAAGTGCTTACTTATTGTTAAGTATAACAATACTGCGCGCACAAAACACAGCGTCGAGTGTATTAACGAATTCTTCCTTTTTTCAATCCATGACTGCAAGAAATCTTGGACCCTCAACAATGAGTGGCAGGATTACTAGCATTGCAGGGGTAACCATTGACAATCAGATTAATTTATTTGTTGGTACTGCAGGTGGTGGTATTTGGAAAAGCATGAATGGTGGCATTTCTTTCAGCCCCATTTTTGATAAGTATTGTCAATCCATTGGTGCGTTAGCCATTGATCCAAATGCTTCAAAAACAATTTACGCGGCAACTGGTGAAAGTAATATGCGTAATTCCGTATCTATTGGTGACGGAATTTATAAGAGCACAGATGCTGGATCAAATTGGCAAAAAATTGGATTAGATAGTACTGAACATATCAGTAAAATTATAATTGATCCTACTAATTCTAAAAGCATTTATGTATCTGTTCCAGGTCCATTATGGAGTTCTAGTAATCATAGAGGGCTTTACCATTCTAAAGACGGTGGTAAATCATGGAATAAAATTTTATATGTCGATGAAGAAACAGGTTGTGCAGACATTGCAATGAGTCCTACCAATTCAAATGTTTTATTAGCAAGCTTTTGGAAGTTTAGACGTCAACCTTTTTCGTTTAACTCTGGTGGAAATACAAGTGCACTATACAAATCTATCGATGGCGGTAAAACATGGAAAAAAATTGAGGCTGGTTTACCAGAAGGCGATTTAGGTAGAATTGTAGTAACTATAAATCCTTCAAAACCTAAAGAAGTATTAGCTATTGTAGAAGCAAAAGTTCCAGGATTATATCAATCGCAAGATGAAGGTGATACCTGGACTAAACTTGCTAGTACAGATAATATTACAGCGCGTCCATTTTATTTTAGTACTCTAGAGTTTGATCCTAAAGATCCAAAGCGTGTATACCGTCCTGCATTTGATTTTCAATATTCAATTGATGGTGGTTTTGCATGGTCCAATACGATTATTGGAGATGTGGTTCCGCACGCAGATCATCATGCTTTATGGATCAATCCAAACAATACCAACACTTTGTATTTAGGAACTGACGGTGGTGTTTATGTAAGCCATAATAAAGGCATCTCATGGTCTTTTTTAAACAACTTGCCAGTTGGACAATTTTATCATGTTTCGGTAAGTAACGAAAAAGATTTTAACGTATACGGAGGCTTGCAAGACAATGGTTCTTGGATGGCGCCAAGCTCATCGCCAGGTGGTGTAGCAAGTACCGATTGGAAATTTTTAAATGGTGGAGATGGATTTTGGGTGCAACCATCACCTATAAATTCAAACATCGTTTATGCCGAATCTCAAGGTGGAGAAATCAATAGAATTAACTTAACAAATGGATTAAGTCATGGTATTAAGCCACAAAGAAATTTAGGAGAAGATTTACACAGATGGAATTGGAATACACCTATTGTTGTTGCCAAAAGCACCAAGCGAGTAGGTGGTTATAATTTATATACTGCAAATCAGTACTTGTATAAATCTACCGATGAGGGAAACAACTGGACAAAAATATCTCCAGACCTTACCACCAACGATAAAAACAAACAGAACACAGAAAAAAGTGGTGGTATTACTGGCGATAACACCAGCGCCGAAAACCATTGCACCATTTTTACAATGACGCAAGACCCTAAAAATGAAGATATAATTTGGGTTGGTACGGATGATGGTCTTTTACAGTATACAAACAATGGCGGTAAAAGTTGGACCAATTTATCTCCTAATATTTGGGCTGCAGGTGTTCCAAAATTTGCATGGATTTCCAGTATAGAGCTTTCTTCAAAAAATCCAAATAGAGTGTATGTGACACTAGATAATCATGCTTATGGTGACCATGCTACGTATGTAGTTGTAAGCAACGATGCAGGTAAAACTTGGAAGAAATTTACGTCTAAAGAATTTACAGGATTTGCTCATGTGATTAGAGAAGACTTAGTGCAAGAAAACCTTTTATTCTTGGGAACAGAAATGGGTTTATTTATTTCTATTGATGCAGGCGCTACCTGGATGAGAAGTAAGTATCAAAATATTCCTTGGTATGCACTTGTTAGAGATTTAAAAGTAGTACCTCAAACGGGTGATTTAGCAATTGCTACACATGGCCGGGGTATTTATGTACTTGATAATTTAGCATCTCTTAGAAGACTCATCCAATCAGACTTAAATAAAGATGTGCAGTTTTATCCTGTCGCTAATTTTAAATTCGATGTAGCCCCACAAGTACCATCTGATGACGGTAATTTAGCGGGATGGGTTGCTGGTAATAAAGCTAACCTACCAACATTTGAATATTATTTGAAACAGCGTTCGGAACAATCTGTAAAAATTGTTTTGTATGATGCCAACAATAATAAAATAAAAGACATCAATGGAAGCTCTAATAAAGGACTTAACAGAGTTTATTGGGGACTAGACCAAAACCCGTGTAAAGTAGCACTAGGTGGCTTTACAGCACAGTCTAGTGTTTTATTTTCTTCTGTAATTGGCCCGAAAGTAAAAACCGGAAAATATAAAGCGGTATTAGAAGTGGGTAATCAAAAATTTGAACAAACATTTTTGATTGAACCAAATAACGAAAAAGGCTTTACCGCGGTAAAAATCAATCAACTACATGAACAGTCTATGCGCTTATTTAGATTACATGAAAAATTAGCAGTGCTGGTAGACTCACTAGACCGCTCTATTGCGGTGCTTTCAAAAAAAGACAACAAGTCTTCTATCGAAACTGACAAATACAATGCCTTAGATAGTTTGAGAAAAGAAATCATTGAAACAAAACGTAAAACTGTATTTTTTGATGAGTTCAAATTTAGAAGAAGACTCAGTGATGTTTACTTCTCACTTGTTTATGGTATCGAACCATTTTCTCCTTCACGAATTGGCGCTATCGATGTGCTCGAAGATGAATTCAAAAAAATCGAGCAAACCTTTTATGGTTTAGTCAAATAGTTTTGGTTGTTTATAAATAAGCCCCTTGCGAGTTAAATGCTTGCAAGGGGCTTTTGTTTTATGTACAACTTGAAATTAAATGGTTTCTACATATTTTTTAAAATTGTCTAATATACATTGCCAGCCAGCTTCTTGTAATTCAATGGCGTTCATTGTTTCAGGCTCAAACTGCTCAGTTAAAAGCGTGCCTTCACTTGTTTCTTCAAATGAAACCATCATTTTTCTTCCATCTCCAATTAGAATATCAATATGTTTATTGAATTCTATAGATTGGTAGGTGCCCCAAAAATCAAAGCTTTCAGACCCATCTTTTGCTGCCATTACATAATGAAATTCACCACCCACTTCTAATTTGTTTGTTGCGCTTGGACAATGCCAGTCAGTACTCGCAAAATTCCAGTGCATAATATGATTTGGATTAGTCCAATAATTCCAAACTTCAGTTAAGGGTGCTTTTATGGTAGCTCTGACAGTCAATAATTTCATTTTCTTAAACTTTGTTAGTGCAAAGAAATGTATTTATCCTTGATTCTTATTGATGTCAGACAAAAGTGTAAAAAGAACGATGATTAATAAATATTTATTGATATTCAATAAATATTTGTAGTTTTGGGTCATAAAATATAAGGATATGACCAAAAATTCAGCGCTAGTATTCAAATTCTTGCAAGTAGTGGCATGGATCATTTTTGTTGGCCTATGTATCGAAACGGGTGCATTTGCAGTCAATTTTGTGTATAGTTTATTCAACCCACTCGTATTAAAAAACTTGTACAACAAACTTGACCTAAGTGCCATGTATGAAAGGAGCCAATTTGTTTTCTTTTTGATCTATGGCTTTATTTTATCAATCTCTTTTTTAAAGGCTTTTTTGTTTTATGAGGTGATTAAACTTGTTGGCAAACTTGATTTACAAAAACCGTTTAGTGTATTTGTGTCTAACCAAATTAGTCGCATAAGAACCGCAACTTTTATTATTGGCGTGTTAAGTATTGTTGCTACTAGAATTGTTCAAAATATTTCTGAAAAAGGTTTTGATGTAAATCAATTGAACGAATATTGGACAGACGCCTCAGCTTTTATTTTTATGGCAGCGATTATTTTTATTATTGATACAATATTTAAAAGAGGAATTGAACTTCAATCCGAAAACGATTTAACAGTATAATTATGCCAATTGCAGTAAATTTAGATGTTATGATGGCTAAAAGAAAAGTTTCTTTAAATGAGCTATCAGATAGAGTGGGATTGACTTTGGCCAATTTGTCAATACTAAAAACAGGTAAAGCAAAAGCCATTCGTTTTAGTACATTAGAAGCGATATGTAAAGCACTCGATTGTCAACCAGCAGATATATTAGCGTATCAATCGGATACTTCTAACTAAATAATTAAGTATGAAAACAAAGCCTTATTTTTTCCTCATTTTATTTTTTTGCTGTACAAGTTCATTTGCGCAAAAAGTAAGTACTATATTAATAACGTATCATTCAAAATCAGGAAAAACCGCACTTATGGCAAATGCCATTGCAAAAGGCGCGGCTATTCATAAAGATATTGCTATAATCCTCAAACCCATAGAGCAAACATCCACAAACGATCTTTTAAATGCAGATGCAATCATTTTAGGAAGTCCAGTTCATAATGCGAATCTGTCTTCCGATGTTTTAAAATTTATAGAATCCTGGCCATTTGAAGGTTCGCCTTTAAAAAATAAAATAGGTGCTGCATTTGTTACTGGTGGGGGTATCTCTTCAGGTGAAGAGTTGGTGCAGGTTTCAATTTTACACGCTATGCTTGTTTTTGGTATGGTTGTAGTTGGCGGTGAAGACTGGACTGCTCCATTTGGGGCTTCTGCAATTACAAATGAGGCCCCTTTTGATACTCAAATGAACGATGCTTTTTTACTAAAAGGTCAAAATTTAGGAAAGCGAGTTGCTGAGTCGGTATTGCGTTGGCATAAATAATAGAAGAGGTTTATTTTTTCAAATATTTATGCGATCCATCACAAACCGGCATTCGTTTGGAAAGGCCACAGGTACAATCCGTTAATCCCTTGCCGCATAAAATTTGATGTGTATACTTTTCAATTCTCGCAATCCTGGTTTCAGATTGTTTGGCCCCCGAAAAAAATATTAAATAACCTCTTTGTCTACCAGGTGTTAATGATTCAAATGCTTTTTTTAGAGCAGCATTGTTTTTAAATATTACATTTAATTCTTCCACCTCTATGGCTGGAGCAGCATCTAGTTTTGTGGCAGTAAGTGCCTCTGCCAAAATAGATTCTTTAATGAACTTTTTAATAATACTCTTTTTCTTGATAATATCTTGGACATTTTCAAGTCTTAACTGTCTTCCAACCCTTGTGTGCTCACCTGGCTTAACTAGCAATCCCTTTGGGTCCGCTAAATGAGCACCATTAAAAAAACCCAAAGCAAAATATTCTTTAAATGGAGCAAGGATAACAATATTTTTTTTGTTGTGCGTGTAACAAGGGGATGCCCATTTAAATTCTTCAACGAGCTCTGTTTCCAATAAAATTTCACGAATAGCTTGTAGCTCTTCTTTCCAAAGCTTAGCCCTTGAAATATATTGAGTAACGTGTTGATTCATTTGAATTGATTAAAATAAAATTAATTACATTAGTTGTATAAATGATGTTTATGAAACGAATTTATTTTATTGTTTTTGTATTGATTTTAATAGTTCAACTACATGTTAATGCACAAATAATAAAAAATAACAAAACCGCTCTTCCTATTGGAGTTTTTGATTCCGGTACAGGGGGCTTAACGGTGCTAGAAGCTATATTGACCCTTGATGCTTTTAATAATGAAACCGGTAAGCCAGGAGCAGATGGAAAGCCTGATTTTTCTAAAGAATACTTTCAATATTTAGCGGACCAAGCTAATATGCCCTATGGTAATTATGCTGCAGAAAATAAAACCGATTTATTAAAAGAGCAAATTCAAAAAAATATGCAGTTCTTTTTAAAAAATGTTGCTCAAAAGCCTCCTGTAAAAATGATCGTATTGGCTTGTAATACTGCTACAGCTTATGCCTTATTGGATATTAAACTAAAGTTGAAACAAGATCATATTGATGTGCCGGTAATTGGCGTTATTGATGCTGGTTCAAAAGCAGCACTTGCCTACCAGCAGAAAAATGGTACCGGAACCATTGGTGTTTTTGCAACAGCTGGTACGGTGGCTTCTAACGGGTATCCTAGAACCTTACAAGACATGGCAAAGGCAATGGGTATGCCAGCATTATCAGTCATTAGTCAGGGTGGTTCTGGACTCGCTGAAAGTATTGACCGTGACTGGAGTTATTTTGTAGATACATTAACCAAGGCGAGAAAAGAGTATAAAGGGCCTTCTCTTAAAAACAATAAGTATACAATTGATACCACATTATTAAGTGCGTATCGTTTTGATACTTCTAGTAATAAGCTCTTGTGTGAATACGACGACAAAGGAAGTTGTCTAGATATGCAATTAAACGACCCATCAAATTATGTGCGTTACCACTTGGTTAGTTTATTAGAAAAAATGGTGCAAGAAAAAGTTACGAAGCCTTTAAATACGCTCATTTTAGGATGTACGCATTACCCTTACTTAAAAGATACGATTGCATCTGTCTTAAACGAATTGTATCAATACAAAAAAGACAATCAATATAGATACCGAAATTATCTTGCCCAAAAAGTAGAATTGATAGATCCTTCTGTTGAAACAGCTAAAGAGGCGTATTTAGCGCTCAGAAGCCAATCACTTACAAACACTGCTACTAAACAAACCAACCAATTTTTTATTACTGTCCCTAATACGATCGTTCCTAAAGCCGCTCTACAGCCGGATGGTTGGTTCACTTACGACTATAAATACGGAAGATTGGCCGGGGCTAATACAGACTATGTAAAGTATGTTCCATTTGATACAAAAAATATTTCGGAGGCGTCCTATAGCCGTTTTAAAATGGTGCTACCAAAATCTTATGCCGAAATTGTAAAGTCTAGACTTAAATAATTTATTTTTTAAGTACCATCACTACAATTTCTTTGTTCGTATCATTTTCTGTTATACTATACTTTTTTGTACTAGTAATATATTTAGAAATACGCTCTATAAAAGGGTTTGAAGCAAGTCTATTGGGCGTTGCTAGAATAACAGTACTGCCTTTGTTTATAAATTTTCCAATCAATAAAAATAAATGATTGTGTGCAGCAGGTTCGTAATTGGTATCACTCAGTAAAATGGTGTCTGCGATAATTTCGTCAGGTATATGATTCCAATCTATGCATACAGCCAGTGCTTTGGAAAGTTTCAAATGCTCAATATTTTTTTGAATTACTGCAACGGCATCCGGTGCATAATCACTAATGATAATTTTATGTGTTTGTGCTGCAATACTGAGTGATGGAACACCAATGCCTGCGCCAATTTCTAATACTATTTTATCTTGTATCCAAAAAGGCTGCTCTTTTAGGAATTGTAGCATTGCAAAAGCTGAAGCCCAAATTTTTGCCCAATATGGAAATATAGTTGTTGGATTAGACGCAACTAAATTTTCATAGGTCGTTTTTATATGCGCAGGGATTGGCACAAATAACGATGGTCCATTTTTTATTGAAACCAATTCTAATGGATACACTTTATTTAGCAATTAAATTTTCGTATAACGCGTTTACCGCTTTTTTAATCACATTGTTGTATCCACTTGTTTCACCCGGATGACATCCATTACTAATTACAACAATGCCAAATTTTTCTTGTGGATCAAAAAACATCGCACTATATAGTCCATATGCAGATCCTGTATGCCCTATCATTCGCTTTCCATCAATTATTGATGCTGGTGTTTCTAACGCAAATCCATAAGGCTCTATATCAGAAACAGCCGTTTGCATTATTTTCGAACTCTTTTTTGAAATGATTCTTACGCCATTATATTTTCCATAATTGGCATGCATCATCATGTAGGTAGCTAAATCTTTAGCAGATATTTTCATGCCACCCGTTGGTGAAAAGATAGGAGCGCTATATCCCATTTGATAAGCAGCTACCTCTGCAGTTCTTGGCGCATAAGCATTAGGAGATGCTACAAATTTTGCTGCATCTGGTTGGTATTCATAGATGGTTGCAAATTTTGACTTGTCTAATCCGTTCACATAGTATCCGCCATAGAGTTGTAAGGGATTTAAAATATGATTTTGTATGTAGGCATCAAATCTTTCGCCACTCACTTTTTCAATGATTGTCCCAATCATATTAAAGTTGAAGTTGCAATATTCATATTTTTTTCCAGGCTCATAATTATTGTAGCATTTATACCAGTTAACTGATTTTGCAGGATTAATTGAATCTAATGAAAAGTAACCCTGATTGTCATTAATAGAAGATAAATGAGATAGCATTAACCGAAGTGTGATAACGGTTTCAGGAAATTTAGGATTTCGAACTTTAAATCCAATCAAGTCACTTACATCTTGATCTAGATTAACTTTTTTGGCTTCTACCAATTGCATAATAGCTGTTGCAGAAAAAGATTTTGAAATAGAAGCAATTCTAAAAATATTTTCGTTGGTAAGCGGTGTGTTTGTTTCAGCGTCTTTTAGGCCAAATGAATGCGAATAAATAAGCTTGTTATTTTTTATAACTACCACTGACAAACCCATCACTGGATTTTCTTTCATTATTTGCTGAATGGCTTCTTCAGCTTTATTTTCTTGGGCAGTAGATGTAATTGGAAATAGTAGCGCAGTTGCGATGATGCTTTTTGATATCCACTGAATTAAATTTCTCATGGCTGTAAATTTTAATAAATATATCCAATTGTTAAGAATTACTAAATATTAAATTTAACTTAGTATACAATTTAAAGCATACGTTATGATTAAAAAATCATTTAAATATTTGGCAATTATTATTGTAGTACTTGTTGGCGTGTTAATGTACAACACGATTGTATTAAATACTGCGCTCGAACCGCATAAGACAGTTGAGATACCTGCAAACATTGACTCTTCTGCTTTTCATTTAAGTCAGGCTATTCAAATAAAAACAGTTTCTTACGGCGATACCTTACCTATAGATACTACCGAGTTTTTAAAATTCCGAAAGTTCTTAGAGACAAGCTATCCACTTGTTCACTCAAAACTTACCAGACAAATCTTTAATGAATTTAGTTACGTATATAAGTGGGAAGGTAAAGACACGTCTATAGCTCCCTATGTGCTAATGGGTCATACCGATGTGGTACCAGTAGAAGCTATTGCAGAAAGTAAGTGGTCGGTACCATCATTTAGTGGCACTATAAAAAACGATACGATTTGGGGTCGTGGGGCAGTAGATGATAAAGTAGCCGTTATTGCTATTATGGAATCTGTAGAACAATTGCTTGCACAAAACTTTATACCCAACCGTACTATTTATTTGTGTTTTGGTCATGACGAAGAAGTGTCTGGAAAGCGTGGAGCAAAAATATTCTCGGCCTGGTTTAAAGACAATAATATAAAGCCTGCACTTGTATTAGATGAAGGCGGACATATCGATCAACAACATTTTAAAAGGTTAAATAAGCCAGTTGCTGTTATAGGTACCAACGAAAAGGGATATGTAAATTTAGATTTAGTGGTAGAAATATCTGGTGGTCATTCATCAATGCCTAGCCCGGAAACAGCTATTGATGTTTTAAATAATGCTCTTGTAAAAGTTAGAGCACAGCAAATGCCCGGTGCTATTACGCCAACAGTGCAAGAACTAATCAAGCGAACTAGACCTGCCGAAAGTTTTATGACTAAAGTTGTTTTAAGTAATTTATGGTTATTTAAACCTGTGGTAATGGGCCAATTTGAAAAAGTAAAAGAGTCTAATGCAATGGTACACACAACACTTGTACCTACCATTGTTAAAGCGGGTATCAAGGATAATGTTATTCCTTCTATTGCAAAAGCTACCATAAACAGCCGAATTTTACCTGGTCAAACAACCGATGAGGTGTTAGCATATGTAACCAAAGTGGTTAATGATGAGCGCGTTGTAATTAAAAAACAAACGATTTCAATCATGGAACCTTCTGCTGTTAGTTCTTTTGAAAGTGAACAGTTTAAAAAAATAGAAAACATTATTTACGCTTCAGTACCTAATGTAATTGTATCGCCCTTTTTAATGATAGGCGCCACAGACTCTAGGTATTTTAGAAACAATAGTGAAGCGGTATTAAATTTTTCTGCGGTACAAGACGTAAAAGGCTTTCATGGCATTGATGAACGCATTGGTATTAAAGACTTACAGCGTATGATATATTTTTATAAAGAATTATTAAAATAGTTTGATGTTTTCGAAATCAAATAAATGGCACATTGCAGCAACGAGTATTGGTGTATTGTATGCACTTGCGCTACTTGTTTTTGCTCTAGATGTATTTAATAAAGAGCAAAGTATTTCACAAACTTTTTCTGATGTATTCTTACATCTTGTGCCAACTATGGTTGTGTTTTTATTTGTTTTTGTAGGGTATAAAAATCCGCTCATTGGTGCGGTTATTTGTTTAGTAAGCGCAATTATTTATATCATTACAGGATGGTCCAACATGCACTGGACAGCACATGTTTTTATTGTAGGACCGCTTTTAGTGTTAAGTATATTATACATAATGTCTTATAAATCAATTAAATAGAGCATCCAGTTTTCCAATTCAACTATTAATCGTAATATTGCGATTAATATGGGAGCTAGTAAAATCATCAATTATTCAGAGGAAGAACTGCTCATTGCAAAATTTGCAAAAGCGCTTTCTCATCCGGCACGTGTTGCCATTATTAAGCTTTTATTACAAAAGCAATCATGTATATGTGGTGACATTGTAGAAGATTTACCAATCGCACAATCTACTGTATCGCAACATTTAAAAGAATTAAAAGAGTCTGGACTCATCAAAGGAAATATTGATGGAGCATCTATTTGTTATTGTGTTGATACAGACGTATTACAAAAAGCAAATGATATTTTGAGTAAAGTATTAGGCGCCTCTATTCAAACTCAAACAACTTGTTGTTAATTTAAAATTATAAAAAATGAAAACAGACGAACAACTTAAAGAGATCGTAAAAAATAAATACAGCGAAATAGCTTTACAAGACAAAGAAACAAACATGTCATCTTGTTGTGGTGCGGGTGGCTGTTCAACCGAGGTATACAACATCATGTCTGAAGATTATACCACACTTAGTGGTTACACAGCAGACGCAGATTTAGGCCTTGGTTGTGGATTACCTACACAATTTGCGCGCATTAAAAAAGGTGATTTGGTTATTGATTTAGGAAGTGGTGCAGGAAACGATTGTTTTATTGCCAGACATGAAACGGGTGAAACAGGTAAAGTTATTGGAATAGACTTTACACCTGCCATGATTAATAAAGCGCGTGCTAATGCAGAAGCGCTTGGTTTTAACAATGTAGAATTTAGACAAGGGGATATTGAAAATATGCCCATCACTTCTAATGTAGCGGATGTGATTGTGAGTAATTGCGTTTTAAATTTAGTGCCAAATAAACATGGCGTATTTACAGAAATGTTTAGGGTATTAAAACCTGGTGGACATTTCAGTATCAGTGATGTAGTGCTTGTGGGTGCGTTACCAGAAGGCTTACGAAAAGACGCAGAAATGTATGCTGGATGCGTATCTGGTGCGATTCAAAAAAATGTATACATGGAATTAATTGATGCAACAGGTTTTGAAAATGTAACTATTCAAAAAGAAAAAGCAATTGTAATTCCTGATGATATTTTAGTAAACTACCTATCTCCTGAAGAAATTGCATCATTTAAATCTGGAAGCACCGGAATTATGAGTATTACCGTTTTTGCACAAAAACCTTTAGAAAATAAATCAGCATGTGTGCCAGGTGGCGGCTGTTGTTAATACATAATTTATGAAAAATATTTTAGTACTATGTACCGGTAATAGTTGCCGAAGTCAAATAGCACATGGGTATTTACAGGCTTTTGCTGCAGATAAAGCAAAAGTATACAGTGCCGGCGTGGAAACGCATGGTGTAAATCCAAGGGCTATTCAAATCATGAAAGAAGATGGCATAGATATTTCATCAAACACGTCTAATAATGTGTTAGAATACACGGATATCCCTTTTGATTTTGTGATTACAGTTTGTGATCATGCAAAAGAAGTTTGTCCATACTTCCCTAGTAACGCTGAAAAGTTTCATTATAATTTCCCGGATCCAGCAAAAGCTGTTGGTACCGAAGAAGAAATTACTAGGTCCTTTACCGAAGTGCGTGAAATGATAAAAAAATATTGTTTACAATTTGTAAAAGAAAATTTATGAGTGAGCTAACCGCACTTATTATTGGAGCAACTGGTGCTACAGGTTCAGCACTTGTAACACAATTACTAGAGGATAATCGTTTTAATAGCGTGGTTGTATTTTCTAGAAGGCCACTTAGTATTTCGGATCCTAAACTAACCTGCCATATTGTTGATTTTGATAAACCACAATTGTGGGCTCATTTAGTAAAAGGTGACGTATTATTTTCCGCTTTGGCTACTACCTTAAAACAGGCCGGAAGTCAAAAAGAACAATACAAAATTGATTATACCTATCAATATCAAACAGCTGAAACGGCTGCAGCTAATGGTGTTAAATCATATGTGTTGGTGTCAGCGGCGGGTGCCAATGAAAATTCTATGCTATTTTACCCCCGCATTAAAGGGCAGCTTGATAAAGCCGCAGGTGCATTGCCATTTAAGCATATTCATATTTTTAGACCCGGTTTTTTGCTCAGACAGCCCGATAAAATCCGGCCCATGGAAAAACTGGGTATTGCAATCATCCAAGGTTTAAATACGTTTGGTTTATTTAAAAGCCAAAAGCCACTTCCGGTTGAGGTGCTTGCACAAAAAATGATAAGTGTAATATTTAAACCAGCGGCCACACATTTTCAAGTGTATTCTTTGGATTCAATATTTGATTTGTAGTAACTTACTACTTCAAATATTGCATGTCATGAAAAAATTTGCTACCGTTCTTACCGCTCTTGTTTTGTTGGTTGCAACCAGCGTTGCCCAAGTACTATCACCTGTTGTTACGAAGTCTAAAAACTTAGACCCGGTTAAACTTGCACAAATAGATTCGTTGTTAAATAAGTACGTAGCAAACAATTGGCTGGTAGGCGCTTCTACTATAATTGTTAAAGACAACCAGGTTGTGTATTATAAAGGTCATGGCTTTGCTAATCAGGCTTCTAAAAAGCCTATGGAGGCAAACGCTATTTTTCGAATCATGAGTCAAACAAAAGCGATTACAAGTTTGGCAATTCTTCAATTATTTGAAAATGGAAAAATTGGTTTAGACCAAGCAGTAGGTGATTTCATTCCATCCTTTTATAAGCAAACAGTTTTAAAAGATTTTAACGCAGCAGATACAACCTATACAACTATTCCAGCAAAAAGAAATATTACCATTCGGGATTTGCTCACCCATACTTCTGGTATTGATTACGCAGCTATTGGCTCTAAAAATATGCAAGCTATCTATGCAAAAGCGGACATGCCCTCTGGATTGGGAAAATCAAATGCATCATTACTTGATGTTATGAAAAAGTTAGGAACGCTACCACTCGCACATCAGCCTGGCGAGAAATTTACCTATGGATTAAATTCTGATTTATTAGGATGCATTGTTGAAATTGTTTCGGGCATGACACTTGAAGCTTATTTTAATAAAAATATTTTTGAGCCGCTGGGCATGCGCGATACTTATTTTAACGTACCCGATTCAAAAGCAAACAGACTTCCTAAAGTATACACCGAAGACAGTAATAATAAAATTATAGAGTGGGCCCCTACCTTTAGAAACATTGATCCTAATTATCCATTACTTGGTACCACATTTTTTTCTGGTGGCGCTGGTTTGTCTTCTACTGCATATGATTATGCAGTTTTTTTACAAATGATTTTGAATGGAGGAAAATATAATGGAAAACAAATTATTTCTCCACGTACAGCCGAGTTAATGCTCAGTCCACAATTGGATTTTAAATATGACGGCCTTAATGATTTTGGTTTAGGTTTTGCAATTACTTCCGATAAGGCTTCAAATTTAGAAGCAAGAAACAAGGGTTCTTTTTCTTGGGGCGGTTATTATGGTACTAATTATTGGGCTGACCCTAAAGAAAAATTGATTTGTTTAATCATGACGCAACATACTCCCAATTCACATTTTGGATTTCAGGGGAAAATCGAAAATATCATATACGGCAGTTTAGTAAAATAGTGTAGCAATCATCATGAGATTGTCATTTTACATGTAAAGTTCTTCAATTAAACTATTTAGAAGTATAGTTGTTTTACTTTTGCGCGCAGTTTAAAAGCCGTGAACATAATGAACAATTACGTAGTACAACTTAAATCTAACATCGAGCCAGTAAGAAATACATTACTCGCGCACCCGGTATATAGTCAGATCCAAGATTTACAAGGATTGAAACGTTTTTCTGAAACCCATGTCTTTGCGGTTTGGGATTTTATGAGTTTATTAAAATCTTTACAAATTGGGTTAACATCTGTAACGCTTCCTTGGGTGCCTGTTGGAAATGCAGATACCAGATATTTGATCAATGAAATTGTTTTGGGTGAAGAGTCAGATGTTGATGAAGCGGGCAATAGAATCAGTCATTTCGAATTGTACCTTAAAGCGATGCAGCAAATGGGTGCATCTACAAATGTTATTGAAACTATCATTGACCAAATAAATACTGGAATAAAGGTTCAGGACGCAATTGAAGGCGCGCAGTTACCAAAGCAAGTAAAAGATTTTTTAAAATTCACTTTTGATATTTCATTTAACGCGCCTCTACATGTGAAGGCAGCCGTATTTACTTTTGGTCGTGAAGATTTGATTCCTAGCATGTTTATGAAAATTTTGGATAAAATTTATGTCGATGCACCGGATAAAGTGAGTATTTTTAAATACTATATTGAAAGGCACATTGAAATAGATGGCGATCATCACAGTCATTTGGCCCTTGATATGGTAAGTAGGCTTTGTGGTTCCGATGCTTCTAAATGGGAAGAAGCTACCGTAGCATCTGTTAAAGCACTTGCGTTACGTATAGGACTTTGGGATGCCATTTTTGAACAATAATTATATGAAAAAAGTTTCTGATTATTTTGTAAAGATCTTACAAGTATTGGCATGGGTGGTTTTAATGGCGCAATTACAAACAGCTTGCAGTAAACAAACATCAAGCTCAGCGGTCGATACTTATAATTTGAAAATTGGACAGCACGTCGATGTTACACTTAATGCAAATACATCAACAGGTTATCGTTGGTCTTGGATAAATAAAGCAGCTGTAACAACTGTAGATTCTGTGGCTGCTATTTCAGTTAGTAGTAATAATGTTCCAGGAAGCCCAAGCCAAGAAATATGGCGCTTTAAAGCAGTTAAAGCGGGTTCTGATTCCATTAAGTTTAGATATGCACAACCATGGGTGGGTGGTGCTGTTGGTGAAACCAGAACCCTCTTTATAAAAGTGAATTAGCTTTTTGGAAAATCTGCACCTTCAGTAACAGACGCCCAAGTATCAAAATCATTTCTTAATTCTTCAAGTTTTTCTCTTGCACCTCTTAGTGCAGCAGCTCCTAATAACAAACGCATAGGTGGTGTTTCAGATTCAACTACTTGAATCATTGCTTTAACGGCTCTTACTGGATCACCCGCTTGATTACCACTAATAGCTCGGATAGTTTTTTTATTTTTCTCTGCTGTCTCTGCATAATCTGCAATTATAATTGGACTTTCGTTTGCAGAACGCCCGGCCCAATCGGTTCTAAAACCACTCGGGGCAACAATGGTTACTTTAATACCAAGTGGTCCAACTTCTTTGGCTAAAGATTCACTAAATCCATCTACTGCATATTTTGTAGCATTGTAAAACCCAACACCAGGAAATGATCTAAGACCTGCAATAGATGCAATATTTAAAATGTGGCCACTTCTTTGCTTGCGCATATGTGGTAATACTTCTTGTGTCATTTTTGCTAAACCAAACACATTGATTTCAAACATTTTTCTTACTTCAACTTCTTCGCTTTCTTCAATGGCGCCAAAATATCCAATACCGGCATTGTTTACAAGCACATCAATTTGACCAAAGTGTGCCATTGTTTGTGCAACGCTAGATTTTATTTCCGAATCGATGGTTACGTCTAATTGAATAGCAATAGATGTATTTGGGTATGCTGCAACAATATCATCAACGTCACTTGTTTTACGTGATGCAACCGCTACTTTATATCCTTTTGCTAAAACTTGTTTTGCAAGTTCTCTCCCAAATCCTGTTGAACATCCTGTAATTAGCCAAACTTTTTCCATGGTACTATTTATTTAATTGTTTTGCGTTATACGCTTCGATTCCTTTTATAATTAATTTTTGTCTTCTAATTTCTCTAGGTACGACAATGGCACCTATTAGTAAACCAAATACGCCATACGTAGAATTTCCATTTGGACTAAGTGTATTAGAACTTAGTGCTGATAATCCTAAATAGCCACCCCAAAAGTAGTTCCAATCTCTGATTCTTTTAGCACGATTAAAATATAGATATGCTTCCGGTAACGTTACCGATAAATCTCTTGCATCAGCAATGCTCAATGGGCGGTTACCAAGGTATATTTTTTTGCCAACAAGTTTCATTTTTTCTTGAGCAGGCGGAGTTTCTTGTGCATAGACAAACTGTGTTAGTGCCACAATGCATAGTAAAAGCGTAATCTTTTGAATCATAAATTAATAGTTATATTTATCTATCAAAAATACCAATTATCATGGATCAAAATAATTCGTCGCGCCGTTCATTTTTAAAAAATGTTTCTTTTGCTACTGCATTTTTTGCGGTTGGTGGGCACAAAAAAATTAGCGCTTTCACTGTTTTTGAGAATAGAAATAAAGTTGCTTTACGATTTGTTGTTGCATCAGATGCACACTACGGACAGCCTGGCACACCATTTGATGCAATGATGGAACAAGTGATTAACCAAATCAATGCTTTTAATAAGGAAACGCCACTTGATTTTTGCGTGATCAATGGCGACATTATTCACGATAAAAAAGATTTCCTGCCGCTAGCCAAGAAAAAGATAGATGCCTTAGATCCTGTTTATTATGTTACAAGAGGCAATCATGATATGGTAACTGCCGACTATTGGAATGAGGTTTGGGGTATGCCACTCAATCATACCGTCATTGCAAAAGACCAAGCAATTATTTTAGGGGACACTTCAAATGAAGCTGGAAAATATCTTTCCCCAAATTTGGATTGGCTACAAGAACAGTTAGAAGCCAACAAAAAGCGTAAGCATGTATTGCTGTTTTTGCATATTCCGCAAAAGGCGTGGACTGCAAATGGCATCAATACCCCTGGTTTTGAAAGCCTGGTGGAGAAGTACCCAAATGTAACAGCCATTTTTCATGGTCATGAACATGATCAGGATGGGGTAAAATTATTAGGCACCAGGCAAACACCTTGTTTATTTGACGCACATATGGGTGGAAATTGGGGAACCCCGTACAAAGGTTTTAGGGTGGTAGAGATACTAAAAGACGGTACGCTTGTTTCGTATATGATGAACCCTACCCAAAAAATCAATGATTACAGCAAGGCTAATAAATAAAAAATGAGGGCCCGGTTACCCAAAGCCCCCATACCCCCCGAGTTTAAAACTCAATCAAATAAACGTTAGTTGTGCGTGAATTTGCAAGGCTTGTGTTTTAATTTCAATAATCAATTATTAAGTAACGGATAAATTTTATAAATATTTGTATACCAATTTATAATAAGAATAATATATATTTAATATGAATAAAACATATCTTATTTTTATTAATCTAAATCTATTGATTAGCTTTGTTTCATGCGTTTGAGACAATTATTTCTATTCTTCATCTTAGTTATTGCAAGTAGTGTTGCAGCACAAAAAAATCTAGTTCAATTTTTAGCCAAACAAAAAGGGTCGTTTGAGTTACAATTACTCAATAAAGAAACCAAGTTGGTTCCTACCCCAATAGGCCTAACATGTTCCGACTCTAGGCACGACTATTTCGTAAATGATGGCAAGTTGTACCTCCAAATAAATGGTACGGGAAAATTATTTACAATCGATAGCTCGCTGGCTTTAACTAGACTAGACAATACCTGTTACGAAGGTTATAATTATGGGTCTTATTCCTACGTAAGAAACAATAAAATTTACAACCTAGGGGGTTGGGGCTTTTGGCAGTTTAATAGTGGTCTTAGATATTTTGATACCACATCCAAAGAGTGGTTTAGAGAACCAATAAATAAAGAAGTACAACTTGCTAAGCATATGAATGCGCTTGTCTATCCCGACAAAGCAAATGATCTTATCTATGTGGTGTATGAATCTTATCCTAACTCTTATGTTAAACAAAAAACTGATGTAAAAAATGACACCATTTACATGCAGTGTTTAAATTTAAAAACCAACGATTGGTGGAGCGCTCCTAAAATTTTGAATGACAAAATATTTCAGGAATCTGTTTTAAATACGAGTGCAATGATTTTTCCAGGCCTGGGCATATTAACAGAATCATACAACCATTTGTACTTAATAAACCCTGCTACACAAAAACTATATGAAATTGAAAATGAAGTTGGCGGTACCATTATGAACTATGTTGCTAGTAAAAACGGGTTGTATTTTTACAAAGACGAAAAGCTACATATTTATAATCCGCAGCTTGACTCGCTCGTGAGCCTTCCACTTTCAATGACAAAATTTTCGGAAGTTGCAAAGCCGCTTTATAAAAATATAAGACCGAGCATTAGTGAAAAAATTGACATTACTAAACTGCTATTTAGTAGTGCTATCGTATTATTATTTGTAATCATTATAGTCCTGTTTTTCAAAAACAAACAATTACATAAAATGCAGCAAAACGTTGCTGCGTCTGGATTGCACAAAAAATCATTTGAAGTAAACAAGCAGCTAGAATTTTCAGATAATTTAACGGAAATAGAAAAATCAGTACTTGATATTTTGTATGAATATTCCAAACAAGGAGCACCCACTTCAATAGATCAAATTAATAGAGCGCTTGGCGTAAAAAATAAAGAAGTTGCCATCCAAAATAAATTAAGATCAGATACACTTCAAATGATCAATAAAAAATTTATGGTATTTGCGTCTACAAATGATACACTCGTAGAACGTGAAAAAACAGAATTGGATAAAAGGGTATACCAATACAAACTTAATGAGCGCTACCTAAATAAAATTAAATAGGTATCTCTTACTTAAATAGGTAGTTTAGAAAAAGGAATTAACCTTCTGCTTCTTCCTCTTCTTCTTTGAAGAGTGGATTTCTGCGAGATGGGATCACCATTTGTTCATCATCACTTAAGAATACCCAGAAGTTGTTTAATTCAAAAATGTCGCCACTGGTTTTGCTATCACCATCAGCACTTCTGCGCTCGTAGGTACCTAGTAATTCACCATTGTGTCTTAATTGATTTAACTTCTCTTCGTGTGTTAATTCTTTGAAGCTTTCGATCGTCATCATCTAGATTGATTTTGTGCAAATATATATTACTCCTTCTTATTGGCCATATAGTATTACCGCCGAACTTCCGGCTAATGTAAAATTATTACCCATTTTAGAAGATCCATTGCTACTAAGCCCAACTTTCCATGTTCCTTTTGGTAGGGTAAGGGTTTGTGGGGTTTGTGAACCGTTATAAGCTACCCATATTTTTTTCCAAGTATCACCTACTGCCGCTCCGTTAATGGTATAAGCGATGATTCCTGCTGGTTGGTTGTTTTCAAAATTTAAGTGCGTAGCAATTTGCTGTGCAGTTTGCATTCTAAAGGCTAGATGCGCTCGTCTTATTTGAACCAGGCTTTTTATGAATTGATAGCTGGCCATGTTTTTAGTTTTTAAATTCCAATCAATACCATTAACAACATCACCTTTATCAAATGAATTTTCTACTCCATTTTTTGTTCTTAAAAATTCGGTGCCGGCATGTAAAAAACTTGCACCTTGTGCCGTTAGCACTATGGCATAAGCTAGTTCATGCATTTTAGTACGTTCAGTGACAGAAGCATCTTTAAATGAGAGTTCTATTTTATCCCACAGGATATTGTTGTCATGACAATCTGCATAATTGATAAGGCCTGCGGGGCCCGCTGTATATGGCTCTTTGGAGTAATTGACTTTGCTATAATTGATTTGCGGATGCTTACCAGCAGCAACAATACCAAATTTAACGGACTCAATATTTCCAATATTACCGGTTGCGAAACCTCTATCATCAATATTAAAAACACTTCCTTTAATGCCATCACGCATGTCATCACTAAATACAGCTATACCATTTAATTGAGCCGCATTTTTTTTAAGTGCTCTTTTATCTTCAGGGAGTGGGGAACTGCTAGAGGTCCAACCTTCACCATATAAAACAATAGAAGGTTTAATCTTGTGCAGTGTATCGGAAATCATATTCATGGTTTGGATATCATGAATACCCATTAAATCAAAACGAAATCCATCAATATGGTATTCGTTTACCCAGTAAACCACGCTTTCAATCATAAACTTTTGAAACATCGCCTTTTCACTGGCAGTTTCATTACCACAACTACTGGCATCAGAAAAACTACCGTCAGCTCTTTTTCTGTAATAATAATCAGGAACCAGTATATTAAAATTTGAGTTTTTAGTTAGGGCTGTATGGTTGTAAACGACGTCCATAATAATGCGTAATCCATTACTATGCATGGTTTTAATGAGCTCCTTTAACTCTCTAATACGTACTTTACCATCAGCAGGGTTTGTACTGTACGAACCCTCTGGAATATTATAATTGACAGGATCATATCCCCAGTTGTACTGCACCGCAGACTTTGTTTCATCCACTGAGTTATAATCGTAAAAAGGTAAGAGATGAATATGCGTTACACCAAGTTCTTTGATGTGTGAAAGACCAGTATATTGTCCAGCACTATTTTTTGTGCCTAGTTCAGCTAGTCCCAAAAATTTACCTTTATTTTTTATCCCACTACTTGCATGAATACTAGCGTCTCTTAAGTGTAGTTCATAAATAACAGCGTCGGTTTGTTTGTTAGCAACAGAAAAATTAGGAGATTTATCTTTATCCCATCCTACTGGATTGGTTTCTTTTAAATCTATCACTTGTGCTCTTAAACCATTGGTACCACAAGCTTTGGCGTATGGATCTATCACTTCTTCACTCCATGTATTTCCAATATTTACCTGAAATGTGTAATAACTATTTTTAAGATTTTCTGGTACGGTAATTTGCCAAACACCATTATCTCCCTTATGCATAGTAATGGACCGAACGGCAGTTCCACCTACATCAGATTTATAGATATTTAATTTAGCAGCAGTTGCAGTTGGGGACCATATTTTAAATGTCGCAGCAATAGGTGTATAGGTTAATCCTAAATCTTTACCTGTATAAACTGGATAATCTATTTTGTTTTCCTGCGCCGCTAGTCCATTAAGCGCCGCAAACAAAACTACAAACGAGATGATGTTTTTCATAAATGCTCAATTAAGATTGCTAATATACACCCTTAGATAAAATTATTTTTCATCAAATCTTAATTATCTTGCTGTTTTACATACCATGCTTTCAAAGAATAAAAAAATAGACGTTATTGATAAGTTGCTGTCGCTTTGCTACGCACATAACAAAGACGCGCTATTTATTATGAGTTTGATGCATCAATACGAAGAACGTGGCAGTTTAAGTAAAAAGCAGTTGGAGGGATTATTATTAAAGGCTAAAAAAATCAAGGAAATACCTGCTCATCAAATTGCAGCCGTAGAAGCCATTGTTTTAAAAATGCCCACTAGGGATAAAACCCCGGTTCAAAAAACAACCCCAGCTATAAACGAGGACCAGGCTCAAATAAGCGCTGCACTGGCTCAAACAGATCAAGTATTAGCATTCTATCCAGCCCATAAACAAGTGTTGCTGCTTAAGTCTAAACTAACTAGCAATCAGCCATTAACGCCGCAAGAACAGGCCGAACTTACCAAATTTGTAAAGATGTTAGTTAAAAAATAATCCTATGTGACATCCGTCACGTTTGCTCTCATCAATTGTGCTGATTTTTGCAGTATCAAAATTATTTAAAACTAAAATTGTATACCATGTTTGCGTTCATTAAAAAATTATTTGGCCCACCCACTAACTATAATGCATTAATTGAAAAAGGTGCAGTTATTATTGACGTTCGTACTGCGGGTGAATATGCGAATGGACATATAAAGGGATCAAAAAATATACCTTTGGATGGAATTAATAGCCGGGTGGCTGAATTAAAAAAAGCAGGTAAGCCTGTCATTACAGTTTGTAGAAGTGGTGCTAGAAGTGGTATGGCTAAAGGCATATTAGCAAAGGCAGGTATTGAAGTATACAACGGTGGACCATGGAATAGCTTATTACAAAAAATAAATTAGTATGAAAGCGTTTATTAGAGAACAGTATCTAGTTATTTTTGGTGTGCTTGTAGGTGCAATAGGCGGATATTTATACTGGAAAAATATTGGTTGCGCCTCTGGTACTTGTATGATTACCTCTAAGCCCTTTAATAGTGTGATTTATTTTGGATTATTGGGTGGTCTTGTATTTAGTATGTTTAAAAAAACGACATCTCATGTTAAGTGAATCTTTCGAAAAAATAATTGCTTCTGATAAGCCGGTCCTTATTGACTTTTACGCAACTTGGTGTGGTCCATGTAAGATGATGCCACCTATTTTAAAAGAGGTAAAAGATAAAATGGGTGAATCTATATCTATATATAAAGTCGATGTTGATGTGCATCAAAATATTGCCGCACACTTTTCTGTAAATAGTGTTCCCACGTTAGCAGTATTTAAAGATGGAAAATTATTATGGCGAGAGCCAGGCGTAAAGCCTGCAGCGCAATTGGTGCAAATTATCTCTAAATTATAGTTTCCATACAGGCTGTATAATTAATCCTTTATAATTTATATGTTTTAGTAGTTTAGCGCTAGAAAATGTAAATCATAAATTATGACTGGGATTGATAGTGTTGTTTTAGAATCTGTAATTGTACATAAGGTTGGTAATCCAACACGTTCAGAGCAGTTGGTTTTATCGAACGAAGTGCTAAGTATCGATGATTCATTGGTTACAGGCTTATTAACAAAATATTTTTTAACGCCTTTTAATGAAGCCGAACAATATCAGTTTACGCATCTCAGTGACTTGTCGTTAAATGAAGTGTATACCTATGTGCAAGCCATTTTTAACGATCCAGATACATTTATAGAACAAAGCAAATTGTTGGCCAACTTTTTACATGCAAAGTCTACGCATGTAAAAGTGAAAGACGGAGAATTATACGTCGCAAAATTTACCAACCTCCCTTTTGGTACCGAATTTATTTCTGGTATTGGACTATTTAAAAGTGAAACAAAAGAGACTTTCTTGCAACTTAAAACAAAGCAGGAGGGCTGGGGTATCAGCGCCGAAGACGGGATTGCTATTAATAAATTAGATAAAGGATGCCTTATTTACAATAAAGACGGGGCAGATGGTTATGTGGTTTGTATGGTAGACAATACCAACAAACAGCAAGACACACAGTATTGGGTAAATGATTTTTTGCAAATTACAAGACGCGCCAATAGTTATCATTACACAGACGCGGCACTGGGCATGTGTAAATTATTTATCAGCAACGAATACCAAGATAAGTTTGAAGTAACAAAAACAGATCAGGTTGACCTCTTGCACCGCAGCATGGAATACTTTACTACACATGAGTCATTTACCATGCAAGACTTTGGGAAGGAAGTGCTTCATCACCCCGAACTCATTGAAAGTTTCACGCAATATAAAAGTCAGTATGAAGTAGCCAAGCAAGTAGTTATTGAAGACGAGTTTTCTATTCATGTGGCTGCCGTAAAAAAGCAACAACGTTTTTTTAAAGCGGTAGTTAAACTCGATAAAAACTTCCACATTTATATTCATGGTCGAAAGGATTTAGTAGAAAAAGGTTATGACGAAAAATCAGGCAAACAATTTTATAAGCTTTATTTTGATGAAGAATCTTAAATAATAGTAACTTCAAGCAACAACTAATTGGTACGTTATGACAAATAGCCGCAGAAACTTTATTAAAACTTCAGCGTTGGCTGCAGCCGGTGTAATGGTTGCTCCATCTGGTATATTTGCTAGTGAAAAGGCTAAAAACCTTATTGGTGTTCAGTTATACTCTGTACGAGCAGACATGAAAGCAAACCCAATTGCCACATTAGAACAGCTTTCTAAAATAGGATATAAGCATGTAGAACATGCCAATTATGCCAACCGAAAATTTTATGGTTACGCAGCAACCGAGTTTAAAAAAATACTTGATGGCTTTGGATTACAAATGCCTAGTGGACATTCAATGCTTGAATTAAAACACTGGGACGCTGCCAAAAAAGATTTTACTGACGAATGGAAATATACAGTGGAGGACGCCGCTACTGCTGGTATGCAGTATGTAATTAGCCCATGGCTAGATGATGAACTACGTACTAGTTATGATGCTATGCGTGGATTTGCAGATGTATTTAATAAGAGCGGCGCGCTATGTAGTAAGTACGGTATGAAATTTGGATACCACAACCACAATTTTGAATTTTCTAAAAATTTGAATGGCCATTCTATTTATGAAATATTATTAGAACACACAGACCCTGCTGCTGTGTTTTTACAACTAGACATGGGTAATATTTATGGAACTGGCGCAGATCCAATTGCGATAGTAAAAAACAATCCGGGCCGTTTTTTATCGGTACACGTAAAAGATGAAATTAAAGCAACGGAACCTGGTGAGTCGCTATATGAAAGCTGTGTGCTTGGCAAAGGATTTGCTGGAACTAAAGCCATTACTGCGGTTTGCGCCAGTGTAGGTGGCACCAAGCATTTTATTGTAGAGCAGGAATCATACCAAGGACAAACGCCATTAGCATCTGTTAAGCAAGACTTAGCTATATTAAAATCTTGGGGATACTAGTAAGTAATTAGAACCACCCTCTTTTTTTAAAGATTACGACCATCCAAATGGGTACGATAAGCATTAATCCTACGGCAATAAAAAATCCGTATGGGTGATGCAGGTATGGAATTTTATCAAAGTTCATTCCAAACATTCCGCCAATAACAGTAGCAGGTGCTAGTAGGCAGGTTACCACAGCCATAACTTTCATGACTTCGTTGGACTTTAAATTCACATGACTTAAATACAAGTCCTGTAGGTTCATCATCATGTCACGGTAACTTTCTGCAAGTTCATTGGCCTGAGTAATATGATCTAAAATGTCTTTAAAATATTTTGTCGTTCTTTCCTGCAATAAATCTGAGTCACTTCTAATAAATCCATTGATTAAATCACGAACCGGGCTTACATTTCGTTTTAATACAATAAGCTCTTTGCGTAAACTATTGATTTCAGCTAAAGATCTGGTATTGCTATTTCTAATAATTCTTTCTTCAAGCATTTCTATGCGGTCGCCAAGCTTTTCCATGACATTGTAGTAGTGGTCAACAATCATGTCTAGTAGGGCATAGCAAAGATAATCTGCGCCACTAAGTCTTAATTTGGTATGATTGATTCTTAATTTTTCACGGATACTATTAAAAACATCTCGGTGAGCATCTTCTTGAAAAGAAACTATGAAATTTTCACCAAGTACAATACTTATTTGTTCCGTTTCAACAGCACCTGTTTGCTCATTAAAATACAGCATATTTAATAAGCAAAATAATACGTTTTCAATCTCATCCATTTTGGGACGCTGACTCACGCTCATGATATCTTCTACAATCAGATAGTGAAAACCAAAATGTGCTGCAATGGCTTCCACATCTGCTTTTCGGATGCCATCTACATTAACCCAAGAAACATTTTTACTTTCTTTGTAAGGAAATGCATCACTCACTAAATTCACCTGAACTTCTTTGAAAACATCAGGTGAATAATCAAATATGGTTACTTTAGTTTCTGTTGCTTCAATTCTTTCTGGAATAACAGTTGGGTTTACCTGAAAAATAGTTCTGGTACGTTTGGTGTCAAAAACACTCAGCGGGTTTAAATATTTTAAGTATTTGTTGCTATTCATGTTTTCGTAAGTTAAAAACAATTATTCTACAATGCGCAGTTTAGCATAGTTGAGCATAATTTTTTTCTCACCATTTTTTTCAAAATTGATGGTCGCAATGGGATTGTGCGCAGAGCCTTCTACAGCACCCACGGTTCCAAATCCAAATTTCTGATGCTCTACTTTAGCGCCTACTTGTAAATTGCTGGTGTCGCTTGGTACAAAGTTTGCACTAGGTACATGCATAGCCACTTTTGATGGGGGCGGCGGTGGCATATAAGCTGGTCTGTCGGTAGGTTTGCGTTTAGGTGCTGCGCCAAAACTGTTTTGCATGCGGTCAAAACCAGATCCATAATCGGCTCCTGCATTGTTTCTTGCACCTCCGCCTGCATAACTCTTATCTATATACTGCTCAGGCATTTCGGCAATAAAACGGCTTGGTTCATTTTGAACGAGTTGTCCAAATCGGTAACGTGCATTCGCATGCGTTAACCAAAGTCTTTGTTTTGCTCTAGTTACGGCTACATAAAATAACCGGCGTTCTTCTTCAAGCTCTTCTCTGGTATTAATAGACATGCTACTTGGAAACAATGTTTCTTCTACACCACCTACAAATACGCATTCAAATTCGAGACCTTTAGAAGCGTGAATGGTCATGAGTTTTACAACGTCTGCATTTTCTTTATCATCATCAGCGTCTGTGAGCAGTGTAATTTGTTGAAGGTAACTACCCAGTGTTTTATCGCCCAGTTCACCATCATCATTACTAGGCGATTCAATCCACTCTTTAATGGAGTTGAGTAATTCCTGAATATTTTCGTAACGAGCTAGTCCCTCAGTGGTTTTATCGTTAAAAAGTTCTTTTACTAAATTGGTGTGTTTACCAACCTGAACGGCCACATCGTACGCGTTGTTTTGCTGCAGCATACTTTGAAAATACCGTATCATGGTAACAAAGTTTTGCAGCGCTTCTAGCGTACCAGCTTTAAAACCAAATTCCCCCGCTCTGCTAATCACTTCAAAGAGTGTAATGTTATGTTCGTTGGCTGCAATGGCACATTTTTCCATTGTCGTTTTGCCAATGCCTCTTACGGGATAATTGATAATTCTTTTAAGCGCTTCTTCATCTTTAATATTTACCACCACGCGTAAGTAGGCAATAAAATCTTTAACCTCTTTGCGTTGATAGAAACTTACACCTCCATATATCCGGTAAGGAATACCCATTCTTCTAAGGCTTTCCTCAAACGACCGGCTCTGTGCATTGGTGCGGTAAAGAATGGCAAAATCTTTGTTGTTAAAATGATTGCGTAATCTTTGTTCTTGAATAGTGTCTGCCACAAAACGGCCTTCATCATTGTCTGTCATAGTGCGCACCAAACAAATTTTTTCGCCCTCTTTATTTTCGGTCCAAAGATTTTTTTGAATTTGCCCTTCGTTGTTTTTGATGACCTCGTTGGCAACATGAATTATGTTTTGACTACTTCTATAATTTTGTTCCAGCTTTACCACTTTAACATCATCATAGTCTTTTTTAAATTGTAAAATATTTTCGATGGTGGCACCTCTAAAACTATAAATGCTTTGTGCATCATCTCCTACCACACAAATATTTTCATTGACAGCTGCAAGTAGTTTTGTAATTTGATACTGAACCGGATTGGTATCTTGGTACTCATCAATAAGAATGTATTTAAACTTATGTTGGTACTTATGTAATACTTCTGGAAAGTTTTTTAAAAGCTCATGCATTTTGAGTAATAAATCATCAAAATCCATCGCTCCATTTTTAAAACACCTATTCGCATAAGCGGCATAAATTTGAGCAATGGCGGGCCTGTTGGCGCGCATGTCTTCTTGTTGAATATAATAATCCGTTGCATATTCGGCAGGTGATAAGAGTGCATTTTTTGCACTTGAAATTCTACTACCTACAATGTTTGCTTTGTAATGTTTGTCGTCTAGGTTTAATTCGTTGACGACTGTTTTAATAACAGATCTACTATCATCGGTATCATAAATAGTAAAATGATTAGGGTAACCTAAGCGGTGCGCTTCGGCGCGCAGGATGCGCGCAAACACACTATGAAACGTACCGATGTATAAATTTCTTGCATCGGTATTACCCAGCGTGCGCTCAATTCTTTCCTTCATTTCTGCGGCCGCTTTGTTGGTAAATGTGAGCGCTAAAATATTAAAGGCATCTACACCAATCGACATGAGGTGCGCAATGCGCGTTGTTAAAACTTTTGTTTTACCACTACCCGCTCCTGCCACTATCATGATGGGTCCGTTCACGTGTAATACCGCTTCTTTTTGTGGCTCATTTAATCCCGCTAAATACTGTTGCATAGGCGCAAGATAAACCCTAGATCGCATCTTCCCTTCAATCGTTGATAAGTTATAGTACGTGTTTCATGCAGTAATAATTCAGTGTTTTTCTCTATGATTTCAATATTTATTGCAGTCATATTGCATATGTTAAATTTTATATAACCAAAACTTACTCCTATGCTTACTCAAAAAATTAAAGTGCTTATTGCGGATGATCACATCATTTTTAGACGCGGCTTAAAAATGCTTTTGGCAAGTATAGACGGAATAGAATTAGTGGGAGAGGCCGAAAATGGACTCGATTTACTGGCTGTAGCCGCTCGATATACCCCCGATGTTTTTTTAGTTGACATTTCGATGCCGGTTATGGATGGGGTGATGGCTACCAAAGAACTTTGTAAAAGGCATCCGGGTGCAAAAGTAATTGCCCTATCAGTGTTTGGCCAAGAAAGCCATATCATGGAAATGTTAGATGCGGGAGCCCTTGGATACCTCATGAAAAACGCCGATAAAGACGATATTGAACAGGCTGTGGTATCCGTGTTTAACAACCGCTCTTATTTTTGTACCGAAAGCAATAAGCAGGTTAAAGACCTAATTGACAAGTTTCAGTCAGGTAGTAAAGCGCATCTCGTAGTATTTTCTGAGCGCGAAAAAGATATTATAACCCTCATTTGTAAAGGATACATAAGTAAAGAAATTGCTTCTACCCTTTATTTGAGCCAGCGGACGGTGGAGGGGCACCGTACCAGGGTGATGCAAAAAATGGGTGTAAAGAGTATGGCGGGCCTAGTTACCTATGCCTGCGAAAAAGGACTATATGGCGAATAATGGTTTAATAACCCTTAACTTTGATATATGACATTTCCAATCATTTTTGGCATCATCGCCATCATCATTATTATTATTAGACGTAACCGTCAAAACAGAGACTAAACAAAAATACCGTCTCTATATCTATACAACATCCCCCCGGTGTGTATAAACATATCAACGGTATTCTTGGCACGAAGATGCAGTTCTCTAATTTCACTATGAATAAACTAGGTGAAATAACGGGTTAGCTAATAGGTAATTTCCTATATTTGTAGGGTATTCAAATATAAAAAATAGGTTACATGTCCTATTAAAATATTGAAAATCAAACAAATATGAAAAAATTACTGTTCTTTACAATTTTTTGTACTTTTTCAATTTTATTCGCTTTTGGTCAGGGTGTAACCTACGTTGCGACAGACTCCTTGGGTGTTCCATTAGATACTAGTGGCCTTATAATTGTCAAAAACAGTCATTTTATAAGTAAAATTGTAAAATCTTCTACATCACCACTTGTATTGAGGGGTTCTTCTCAATCATTTATTCAATTTGATCATCCTGTACTGGGAATTAGGGAACAAGTAGCTATAAAAACCCCCAATAACTTTTTCATTGCAATTTCTGGGGCCGGACGTATCTATCAACAAATAGCAGAGACAGATTCTTTACTTTACTTTAAACGCATTGACGATAACGAGAATATCAATTATAATTTAGGCGCCTTTTATTTTTCGGTGGGGGAAACGGTATATAACCATGGAGGATATGGCTTTTGGAAAACCAATGGTACCATTAGGGGATTTAATTTTAAAGATGGTGAATGGGACGTCTTTCCAACCAATATTGAAGTATTCAACCCTATTTTTCCAAGCAGCAGTTGGTTTGATGTATCCAAAAATGCGCTTTATATACCCTATCAGCAATTGATTAATTCTGGTCTTAAAGGATTTCAGACTGCAGCCGGTAAAATAATTGACGGGGTTATGTATCTGGATTGTAAAACCTGGGATTGGTTACAAATAGGAAAACTGAATGCCAATTATTTAAGCATCATCAAAAATGCCAAAACAAAGGTTTACAACCAGTCGGGCTATTTCATTTCGGATGGGGAAGACGTATACTGGTTTAATTATTTAAATAATTCTGTATCAAAAAATACCAATCGGACGTTGGCACAAAGCATTAATAGGCTCGATAATTCTAGCATACAATATTATAAAGACGGCATTTTGTACAGTTATTTCCCGGCAACTGGCGCATTAGACACCCTTGTTATTGATGAATCCAAATTTGTAAAAGAGCCCGAAGCAATGTGGGGCCTACCGCTTGGACTAGCTGACATTTGGCCTCTTTTACTAAGTTTATTCCTGTTTTTAGTAGCCATTGTTTACTTTTTTAAGGCTCCTTCTAAAAAAGATCTGAAAAGAACAACCGACACATTAGCAGTTGGCGCCAAAAAACTGGACGTTTCATTTAATCAAACCGAACAATCACTCATTGACCTATTTATTGAAAAGTCATTTGTGGGTGCCACTGCCACTATTTCCGAAATCAACTATGTTTTGGGTATTAAAGACAAAAACGTGGGGATGCAAAAAAAGGTGAGAAGCGATGTTATTAATGGCATTAATGATAAATTCAAATACGCCACCAGCCAAGACATTCAGTTAATTTTGAGCGTTAGAAGTGAAACCGACAAACGATATTTCGAATATTATATCGCTAAGGATCAAATAAACGAGGTTCAAAAGTTAATAACAGGATAGGTTATTTCCTATTTAAGGACTTAATTTTTACGCTCTAGATACTCTGATGGAGTCATGCCAGTTTCTGTTTTGAAGGCATTGTAAAAGTTGGAACGAGTGGAGAATCCAGACTTTTTTCCTATTCCATCCATCGAAAGGTCGTCGGCCTGTCCTGAATCCAATAATTTGGCAGCATATTGAATGCGTAGTTGTGTACGGAGCGTTGTAAACTTAACGTTCATTAAGGTATTTAAGCAATAAGACACGTGGTGAACTGGTACTTTTAATGAGGCAGCTAACTCATTAATGGTAAAGTCTGGATGTAGGTATGGTTCTTCTTTGTGTAAGTAGGCGTTAATTTTATCTACCAGCTCAAAAAACGGATCATCCTCTGATACAGCTATTTCGGTTATTTCCTTAATTGGCTGGTTTATTGTAGTGGGTTCTACTGCATAAATTGGCATCCCGTATAATATACGTGGAAACAATAACAGCATAAATGACATACTAAAATAGGCAATGCCACTAAAAAAATGCGTGAACTGCGCATTAACCATAGTGGCTGTTACAGTTTGATTGGATAAACTGAGGCTTAATAGAAAGAAATTGATTATAAGAATAGCCGTTGTTACTTCTAATAATATAAGCCACCTATAGGTTAAGTTAAATTGTTGAATAGGAACTTTTCTTCTATTGGATTTAGGGTGATGCAACCATAATAAATAGGTTATGTAACCTAAATACATAAATACCAATATGGGTCTCCCCAAAAAATTTACAATTGGATTAGTAATCCAATTGACTTTAAACTGGGTAATTAAATTGAGGTTATTTAAAATTTGTGCAGCAATACCTACTTTATAGCTAAAAGGAGTGAGCAAATAAGGAAATATACCTATTAATTGCACTAAAAAGGGTATAAAATGAATGATGTCAGAACCCCTCAACTTACTATTATCCGTTAAAGTCCCCCTGTAATAAAATAGTAATAATGGCCCAGTTAAAAACCACAATGGGGAAAAGTTATTGTAAAAGATAGCCAACCAAAATGGCGAGTTAGAATAAATGGTAAAATAATGAGTTAGACCATATGTGGCTAGTATGGAAAAAAAGGCACCTAGATAGATAGTATTTTTATTAATACGCCAATTATAAGTGACCAGCAATACCGATAAAATAATGGTTAACAGCGATATATACAACAGCATCTAAAAGCGTATTTTATAAATTCTAATTACAAAAATAGATTATTATCTATTAGCTGTCCTTTTTTTATTTAACATCAAAATAGTCCTTTTTTTCTATAACAGGACTAAATTATCGAAAAAATTCTATCAGATATTATATGATTTATTATTTTCGCGCGAAATCACTAGATATAATAGTAATAACTAGTGGTTCAATAATCCAAAAAGTATATTCTAGCCATTTTAAATAGAAAATTATGATCGGAAAGATGTTTTCACAGCTACGTTTAGTTGTTTTAACTGTTTCAATGCTACTGATTCAATTGGTTGCGAAATCTCAAATTGAAGTTAGTGTGCCATTTGATGATGGATTTATTGGTCTTGTTGGTACAAATACTCAGCAAGCTAATAGTATCCAACGTTTTTCAACTTTAACTGTTGCAAGAGCATTTTTTGTGCAAAGTACAGCTTCAGGACGTTTTGAAAACCAAGGAAATGACGTGCTTGGTACATTAAGGCTTCAGCTGAATAACGGAAATAAGATTAACATTCCTGGTGCTTTGGTATGGAGAATTAACTCTGGAAGTACAAACAATGTATTTGGATTTGTTGCTAACTCAAGTGTTTCTTTAAATTTAAATAGCTATGGTGGTCCTAATTATACAATTAATGGAGGTACCGCTACAGGAAAATCAAATTTTGGTTTCAAATTAAATAATTCATCATACACCCTACAAGCAACAAATGGTTCTGAATCAGGAAATGCTGCCTCTGGACAAACTGCGGTAGCAGACTTAAATGCATACTTAGATGCAATGCCAAGAGTTATCGCACCCTCACCTGTAAACTTTGCCCTAAGCACCGCTAACCAGGATCCAGGTGATTTCTCTTTAACAGGGTTCAACAGTAGCGCAACACTATTATGCGCGGTTGGTCTAGTAAATCCCCCAACTGGAACCACATTTAACTTTACAGTAAATACCGGTTTAACATTGTCATCAGGTTATACAAGTTGGACTGGATTAACTAATGTTAGCTTTACAGGTACACAAGCAAATATCAATGCGGCTCTTGCTTCATTGAGGGTTTCGACAGGTGCAGTTGCTGGAAATATAAATTTATCAGTTTCAGGAACTGTAAATACTGCAGATTATTATTTTAATCCAACAAATGGCCATTACTATAGACCTATTTCAACTACTGCAACCTATGATGATGCAAAGTCTTTGTCTGCTCAACAAACATTTAAAGGCCAAACAGGATATTTAGTTACGATTACTTCTCAGTCTGAACAAGATTTTATTGTTGCAAATGTTCCTCAAAATAATATTTGGTTTGCATTAAGTGATAGAGCTCAAGAAGGTTTTTGGAGAATAGATGCTGGACCAGAAAATGGAACTTTAATCAAAACTCAAAATGGTCAAACTGCTGGTAACATCAGTGGACAATACAATAATTGGTGTTCAGGAGAGCCAAATAACGCTGGAGGTGAACACTACGCTGTTACAAAATGGGGAGGCGGGGGTTGTTGGAATGATTTACCAGGAACATCTTCATGGTCAAACCCATATTTAATTGAGTTTGGAACCTGGACGAATCCAGAAGACCAAGCTTTTACTGATTTTTATAATGCAAATACAACATACACTGCGGCTTGTCCTGTTAATCAGAGCCCTGCTGCACCTACTGTTGTTTCTGAAGCTACAAGATCTGGAACAGGAACTGTTCAATTGGTAGTTTCTGTGCCAGATGGAACTACTGCAGATTGGTATGCGGTTTCTACTGGAGGTAATGTAATTAGTGGTGGTACAGGAGTAACAACATTTACAACTCCAGTAATATCAAATACAACAAATTATTATGCTCAAACAAGAAACACAACTAGTGGTTGTGTGAGTGCAACGAGAACTTTACTAAGAGCAAGTGTTATTTCTTTCTCACCTACTTCTGCAAAAAGTGGTGAAACGATCACTATTTCAGGTAACAATTTCACAGGTGCAACAAATGTAAAAATTGGCGGGTTAGATGCAAGATCATTTACCGTTGTTTCTGCATCTGAAATTACTGCAATTGTGCCTGCAAACGCAACTTTGGATAATACAATTTTAATCACAACACCTTCTGGAACAATAACAGTTACAGGATTTGCATACAGCTGTGAAAGTAATGGGCTACAATTTGATGGAGTTGATGACTTTGTTCAAATTGGTGCGCAGCTTCCTTTAACAGCCAATGGTGATTTTACAATTGAAGCATGGGTAAAGCCAACTGTTATTGATAATCTATATCATGGATTTTTTGGATTACAAGCTAATCCTAGAGCACCATCAATGTGGGTTGGACCTAATGGGTCTTTGCATACAGATAGCTATGGCGGAACAACTCGTTTTGATATGCTTATTGATAATTTCTTTACACTAAACAAATGGACACATGTTGCTTGGGTGAAGAGTGGAACAACATATACAGTATATAAAAATGGTGTTCAAGTTGCAACGAGAACAGCTCCAGCCAACGTAGAATTACCTGTTGGTAATTTCTGGATTGGTAAGGTAGACAACTTCTTCGTTGGAACTTTGGATGAAGTACGCATTTGGAATACCGCAAAAACAGCACAAGAAATTACTGCAAACTTGGGATTAGACCTTAATGGTAATGAAACAGGTTTAGCAGCTTATTACAATTTCAACCAAGGAACTGCTGGCGGTACTAATACGAGTATTACAACCTTAAATAATTTAACAAGTGGTGCTAACTTGAATGGTACTTTAACTAACATGGCGCGAACAGGAACAGCATCAAATTTTGTTACTGGTGTTGGTCCAGTTATCTTAACTCAACCAGTTGCTAGCCTATCATTATGTAACAATGCCACTTCAGGAAATGTACTGAGCGTTACGGCAGTTGGACAACAATTGACTTATCAGTGGTATAGAAATTCAACAAATAGTAATTCAGGCGGGACTCTTATTTCTGGAGCAACGGCGTCAACATATACCGCACCTAGTTCAACAGCGGCTACTACTTATTATTATGTAGTTGTTTCTAGTTCTTGTAATGCTGTAACTGAAACAAGCACGGTAAGTACAGTAACTGTTGCTGCTGCTATCGCTGGAACTGCTACTGTTTCAAACAGAACAGTATGTAATGGATCAACTTCTTCTTCTATTACTTTCAGACCTCCAACAACTGCTGGGTACCAATGGATGACGCTTAACTCTGTAAGTGCAAATTCTGCATCTGGTGTTGGGCAAAATGGCATTACCGTTTCTATTACACATTCTGCAGGTGGAATGCAATCTCATTCAGGAATGTATAGTCCATCTACTTTCCCTGCGGAATACAGTGTACCATCAACAGGAACTCAAATCAGAAATGACAACGCTGGTATATTTACAGCAACATTCAGCCAGCCTGTAAGAGACCCATTAGTAGCATTCGCTAGTGTTGGTAATCCAAGTACATTTGTTCCTGTAATAGTATCTGCTCCTTTCACTCCAATTTGGAGTAATACAGCGAATGCTGGTTGGAATACAACTTACAATACATCAAATAATTCATTTACTGGTAATGAAGGGTTTAATATCATACGCATTGATGGTTTAATTTCTTCAGTAAGTTTTAATTATACTGTTGCTGAAACCTATAGCACAATTGCTTTTGGTTTCGTTGATCAGAATACAACTTACAATTGGACTAATGACAACCCGTCAATTGGACTTGCGGCTAGTGGTACTGGTAATCTACCAGCCTTTACTGCTGTAAATAATGGAACTACTCCTGTAACTGCAAATATTACAGTAACCCCTACTAATACTTCAGGTTGTAGCGGTACTCCACAAACATTTACAATTACTGTAAATCCATCTCCAATTGTTACTTATCCAAATTCTAGCTATAGTTTCGAAAGAACTAGAGCTATCACTGAGGTTCAGCCTACTGTAACTGGTGTAGCTGCAACTTCATATGCTATCACGCCTGCTTTACCAACAGGTTTAACATTTAATACAACCAATGGTAGTATCAGTGGTACGCCATCTGTTAATAGTACATCTAGAACTTATACGGTAACTGCGACAGCAGCTAGTGGTTGTGTTGGTACGACAACATTTACACTTGATGTGTTTAGTGCTGTTGCGCCAAGTGCATTATCATATGCTCCGGCGTCACAAACAGTGCGTCAAGGAGCTGCGATAACAAATATGGTACCAACTGCATCAGGAGGATCTGTTGCATCCTATAGCATTAGTCCTGCATTACCAGCTGGATTAAGCTTTAATACAACAACTGGTATTATTAGCGGTACATTAACTGCACAACAAACAGGAACCGTAACATATACGATTACTGCAACAAATAGTGGCGGTAGTACAACGGCAACAGTAACTTTAGTTTACAATACTGCACCAACTGATGTAGCATTAAGTAGTACATCGGTTGCAGAGAACGCTGCATCAGGAACAGCTGTTGGTACATTAAGTGCAACAGATGCTGATGCTGGTGATACGCACACATATACATTAGTAAGTGGTTCAGGCGATACAGACAATGCAAGCTTTACCATTACAGGTACTACTTTAAGCACTGCAGCTGTATTTGATTTTGAAACGAAGTCAAGCTATAGTGTAAGAGTTCGTGTAACGGACGCTGGTGGTTTAAGTTTTGAAAAAGCATTTACAATTGGTGTAACAAATGTAAATGAAGCACCTACAAATATTAGTGCAAGTGCAAGTTCAGTTGCAGAAAACGCAGCATCAGGAACAAGCGTTGCTACTTTAAGTGCAACAGATATAGATGCTGGAGAAACATTTACATATACATTAGTAAGTGGCACAGGCGATACAGATAATGCAAGCTTTGCAATTACAGGTACTACTTTAAGCACTGCAGCTGTATTTGATTTTGAAACTAAATCAAGCTATAGTGTAAGAGTTCGTGTAACGGACGCTGGCGGTTTAACATTTGAAAAAGTATTTACAATCAGTGTAACGGATGTAAACGAAGCACCAACAGCACTTGCTTTATCAAATGCAAGCGTACTTGAAAACGCTGCATCAGGAACAACTGTTGGAACCTTAGCAGGAACAGATGCTGACGCAGGTGATACACATACATATACATTAGTAAGTGGCACAGGTTCTACAGATAATGCAAGCTTTACCATTACAGGTACAACGCTTAGCACTGCTGCTGTATTTAACTTTGAAGCTAAATCAAGCTATAGTGTAAGAGTTAGAGTAACGGACGCTGGTGGTTTAAGTTTTGAAAGAGCGTTTACGATTAATGTAACAGATGTAAACGAAGCACCAACCTTAACTGCTATAACAGATAGAAGAGTATACAACGTATCTACTTCTCAAGTTGTAAACTTAGCAGGTATCACTGCTGGTCCAGAAACTGCGCAATCAACTACTACAACCGTAAGCACTGATAGACCTGCAACATTTAGCAGTATCAGTGTTGTTGGAACACAAATACAATTTACGCTTGCTCCAGGTATTGTAACACCACAAGACGTGGTAGTAACAGTGAGAGTAAGAGATAATGGAGGTGTTGCAAATGGTGGTGTTGATAGTGTAGTAAGAACCTTTAGATTGGGTATTGATCCAATGCCAGTAGCATCAGCTACACCAAATTTAATTACCCTTGGTGCAACTTCACAACTGAGTGCGGCAGGTGCTAATGCGGTTAACTACACATGGGTAGCAGTAGGTGGATCTGGTATTGTTGGATCAGGCGCTACCATTAATGTAAGACCAGCAGGTACTACAACATATGCGGTGGTTGTAACTAATAGCTTTGGTTACCAAGCAACCATACCGGTACTATTAACGGTTATTGTTGATTACAAATTAGTACCTAATAATTTAGTAACTCCAAACGGTGATGGTGTAAATGATAAGTGGGTAATACCAAACATTGATATGTATCCAGACAATGAAGTGATGGTGTATGATAAAGCCGGTAGAGCAGTATTTGCAAAGCGTGGCTATAACAACGAGTGGGATGGTACCGTTAATGGTAAGAAGTTAAAAGAAGATGCTTATTTCTATGTCATTAAATTTAATAAAGACGGCGCGTTACCAATTAGAGGTTATTTATCAATTGTTAGATAATCTTAAATATTAAACACGTCAAATCAGTAAAATATGAAAACATTGAATAAAATATTTGCAACCATCAGTTTAACAATTGTTAGCGCTGTTGCAGTAGCTCAAAACATTAACTCTATTAATCCCCCGGCGTCACAATTTTTTAGTAATAAGTACATTAGTAATCCAGCACAAGCAGGTGCTGGATTACTAACTGGCTTAAAGTCTACGGTAAGCTATGTGGGTCAGATGGAAGCGATTCCAGGATCACCTTCTACAAGACTACTAACGCTAGATTATAAGTCTACGGGTAATGTTGGATTAGGCTTATTAATTAGTAAGGAATCGGCTGGCTTATTTAACAACACAAGGGTAATGGGTAGCTATGCGTATAAAGTTGATTTTAACGCAGAAGGCACCACTAATTTAAGACTAGGTTTATCGTTTGGCTTTACACGTCAAATGATTGATATGGGTCAGATCAATGCGTTACCGGGTGATGCATCTGTAGTATTTTTTAACAACCGCGAGGCGTTATTGGATGCTGATATGGGTTTTGTATACACCGATCGTAATTTTACATTAGAAGGATCAGCTCAAAACCTACGTAGAGGTATGGAAAAGTCATACACTACAGAAGCGGATTTTAATTTGTTTTATACGGCTATGAGTTACAATATCAAGCTAAACAATGAAATCAATGTAACGCCTAAGTTTGCCTTTAGAGGCGTTAAGAACTATGATAACATAGCAGATATTGGCGCAGAAATTAGCTTTAAAGAGCCATTAAAACTAATGGCTATGTATCATACTACTAAATCTACTAGCATGGGTTTTCAGTATAATAGAAACAATCGCTGGCAGTTTTATGGCTTTTACACAACCCCAACCAGAGCACTAGTTGGCTTAAACGCTGGAGGTTTTGAGATGGGTGTGCAATTAAGAACAGGAAAGTAACATTCCATAACTTATTGATTGTCATTTGTAACATAATTTTTGTTACAAATAAACCAATTGTTTTGTCAAAAAAACTAAACAAAATAATATTTTCATAAGGATATTTACGTTTATAGCTATCACCTACTAAGCGTTTTTTCTTCTATGAGTTTTTCCCCTTATTTGTACTTCTCATTTGTATTTATTTCCATTTTTTCAATACTTGAGATTACAAAAAATTTTAAGCATTCAGTATTACTTAAAATTCAATTTATTGGGTTACTAACGTTCGCTAGCATTGTAAATCTTTTTTTGTTTAAAGGGCGGTTATCAGAACTAGAATTATCAATTGTTAGATTAATTATTGATATCATGCCCATGTTTGTGCTAAATATAGCACTCATATTATATGCCTATAAAATACCAACCTGGGTTTTCATTGGAGAAGGATTAACCGCACTAGTAGGATCAGTACTAGTATCTATATACGCTACACCCAACACTAATTATTTATTACATACAGATGCTTTTCAGTTTTACGCGGTTGCATCCACCAGTAATTTCTATTTAAAAATATTTCGAATACTACTACTTGCCGCTTATTTTATATTTTTTTGTGGCTTTATTGTTAAAACTAGTTTTTTTGAACATCAAAAAAATCAATTTTATACGCCTCTTAGGTTTTGGACCACAGTTATGATAATGGGTTTCCTGCTGTATATTTTTGAAATTACACTCCCAATTCATGAGTATACCAATGGGGTGTATTCGACGCATATTCTTCCTGTATTTTTAGTTTTAGGCGTACTTTATAGACCTCATAGTATCAATGCACCCTGGTATCATTATGATTTAAGCGATGTCAACAAGGTTGAAATTTCAAAAGATAGTTTCGAGGTTGCTTTTTATACGTCCCACTTTTATTTAAAAGAAAAAGCCACTATCGAAAATTTATCGGTTGATTTAGACTCAAATAAAATCATTGTAACTGCTTTTATTAAAAAGAATACAGGCTTTGGTTTTGCCGATTTAATAAACAAAAGTAGGGTTGATTATTTAGTGGAACTTTTAAGAGATGGTAAGCACGAAGAATATACCATAGAAGCGTTAGCAAAAATGTCTGGCTTTGGGTCTAGACAAACGATGTACAAAGCATTTGCTAAATTCAAAAAACAATCTCCCACAGATTTTATCGATTCTCTTAAAAATTAATTATTGCGGACAATACGCGAGAGTTACATGTAATTATAGCTTTGCGACATAGAAAATAATTTATTCTATCATTAAAAAAATATTTTAGCCTCACTTCTTTTGTTTTGCTACATAGCATCATCTAAAAGTTTCGTGTATGCTAAAACTTTTACTTTTTTCTTTTATTACCTTTTTCTACATTAATGCTTTTGCTCAAATTGTTATTCCTCCAGCAAGCCCATTGATACTAAACACGAGTGGCGGTACTGGACTCGTGTCTGGTTCCTATATTATTGATTGGAGTGTTGGTGAAGCAACGCTAATAGACACCTATTTTGCCAGAAATGGCTCTCCAAGTAATCAGGTGGGGGCTTTTTGGAACGTCACAAGTGGTGTTTTGCAACCTTACGATAAATTTTATAAGCCAAATAAGCCTACCTGGCTTCCTAAAGAGGTTATTATATATCCTATACCGGCAGTTGGTATTGTTACCATAAACATTCAATCTTTCGCCGTTGGCAAATTAATGTTTCAGCTCGTTACGCAGGAAGGAAAAATTTTGGGTACCACAAGCATTGATAAAAATGGATATCAACTTATTGAAAAAACAGATTTAACACGGTTAAGTGCTGGTGTTTACTATATAAAGTTGTTATTAGAAAACGCATCTGGTGAAAAAATAAAATCAGGCGCATTTAAAATCATAAAAGCAAGAAAATGATAAAAAAGTATATTTTAATGCTAAGTATGTTGGTTTTTGTAGCAACAGCGTATGCACAAATTCCACAGCAATTAAACTATCAAGGTATTGCCCGAAATGCAAGTGGCGAGCCCATTTCTACACATGTTATTACCGTACGCTTATCCATTATTGATAGCGCTGCAAACGGAATTGTAACTTATCAAGAAACAAAAACAGTTTCAACAAACTATGTTGGTTTATTTACCATTGTAATTGGGGCTCCTGGAGGTATTAACGTTATTGGCACAATTGCTTCTGTAAATTGGAACACCGGAAAAAAGTATATCAAATTAGAAATTGATCCAAATGGCGCAAGCAATTTTACACTTGTAGGCATGAATCAATTACAAAGTGTTCCTTTTGCCTTATCTGCAGCACCTGTTGGACTTGCCTCTGGTGATTTAACTGGAAACTATCCTGCACCTTCTATTGCAAATGGTGCAATCACACTCGCAAAAATGAATCCTTTGGTTGTTACAACAATTAATGGGAAGCTAAGTATAAGTGATACTGCCTCAATGCTTCAGCCTTATGTTAAGGAGTCATCAATAACAAATTTGTTGTCAAATACCGTTAGTCAATCTGATCTTAATCTAAAAGAAAATACAACCAATAAATCGGTTACTACAACACTGGGTACAAGTGATGTTTTGTTTCCTACGCAAAACGCCGTTAAAACATATGTAGATGCTGCGGTAGCTTCAACTGCTGTAGCAGACGGATCCATTACCGATTCAAAAATTGTAACTGTAAGTGCTTCAAAAATAACAGGTGTAGTTCCTGTAGCAAATGGGGGAACTGGCGCAAGCACTATCGCCGCTGCTAAAATAAGTTTAGCACTCAACAATGTAGATAATACCACGGATATAAATAAACCCATAAGCACATTAACACAAGCTGCTTTGGATCTAAAAGAAAATTCGGCCAACAAATCTGCAACAACAACGCTTGGTACCAGCGATATTTTATTTCCAACCCAAAACGCCGTTAAAACATATGTAGATGCAGCGATTGCAACAATAGCGGTAGCAGACGGATCCATTACCGATTCAAAAATTGTAACTGTAAGTGCTTCAAAAATAACAGGTGTAGTTCCTGTAGCAAATGGGGGAACTGGCGCAAGTACAATCGCCGCTGCTAAAACTAATTTAACGCTCAACAATGTAGACAATACCACCGATGTAAATAAACCCATAAGCACATTAACACAAGCCGCTTTGGATCTAAAAGAAAATTCGGCTAACAAATCTGCTATCACCACACTCGGTACCAGCGATATTTTATTTCCTACACAAAATGCGGTTAAAACCTATGTAGATGCTGCTATTGCAACAACAGCGGTAGCAGACGGCTCTATTACGGATGTAAAAATTGTAAGTGTAAGTGCTAGTAAATTAACGGGTGTAGTTCCTATAGCAAATGGGGGAACTGGCGCAAGTACAGTCGCATCTGCTAAAATAAGTTTAGCACTCAACAACGTCGACAATACCACAGATTTGAATAAACCCGTAAGCACATTAACACAAGCCGCTTTGGATCTAAAAGAAAATTCGGTTAACAAATCTGCTACTACCACACTAGGTGCTAGTGATGTATTATTCCCCACCCAAAATGCCGTTAAAACCTATGTAGATGCAGCTATTGCTACAACAGCGGTAGCAGACGGCTCTATTACGGATGCAAAAATTGTAAGTGTAAGTGCTAGTAAATTAACGGGTGTAATTGCCGTTGCTAATGGTGGTACGGGATCGGGAACGCTCTCTAGTGGATATGTAAAAGCTGGCGCATCTCAGTTTACAACAACTGCAACCATTCCTATTAATGATGTTGCAGGTGCAATTAAAAAAGTGAACGGAGTTGCTCCAGATGCAAATGGAGAAATAGCACTAACCTTAAGTTTAACCTATACAGGTGTTTATAATGGAGGAAATTTTTCTGCAACGGTACCAACACCTGCAAATAGTAATATTTATATTGTTTCTTCCGATCCAACACCTGCAAATAATGGTAGAACCTTTATTTATGACGGTTCTGTATGGAGAGAAATTACGGCCAATCAAGCATCCACCGATGCGCGTTATTTACGATTAGATGGTGGTACAGTAGTGGGTAATGTAACCATTGCTGCTACAAAAAAAATCACGCTCACCGATCAGCCAGCAACAGGAACAGACGCTGCCAATAAAACCTATGTAGATGCAGCTATTGCAACAACAGCGGTAGCAGACGGCTCTATTACCGACGCAAAAATTGTAAGTGTAAGTGCTAGCAAATTAACGGGTGTTATTCCAGTAGCTAATGGTGGAACTGGCGCAAGTACAATCGCCGCTGCTAAAACTAATTTAGCGCTCAACAATGTAGACAATACCACCGATTTAAATAAACCTATTAGCACACTAACCCAGGCCGCCCTTAATAACAAAGAAAATACGGCTAATAAATCTGCAACTACAACGCTTGGTACCAGCGATATTTTATTTCCAACCCAAAACGCGGTTAAAATCTATGTAGATGCAGCGATTGCAACAACAGCAATTGCAGACGCTTCTATCACCGATGCAAAAATTGTTAGTGTAAGTGCGGGTAAAATAACAGGCATTATTCCAGTAGCAAATGGCGGTACAGGTGGAAGTACCGTAGCTGCTGCTAAAACAAGTTTAGCACTCAACAATGTCGACAACACCACCGATTTAAATAAACCTATTAGCACACTAACCCAGGCCGCCCTTAATAACAAAGAAAATTCGGCTAACAAATCTGCAACTACAACGCTTGGTACCAGCGATATTTTATTTCCTACTCAAAACGCGGTTAAAACCTATGTAGACGCAGCGATTGCAACAACAGCAATAGCAGATGGCTCCATTACAAATGCAAAAATTGTAAGCTTAGCAGCTAGTAAATTAACGGGCATTGTTGCTGTTGCAAATGGCGGTACAGGCGTTGGAACTATTACAGGTATTGTAAAAGGAAATGGGACAAGTGCTGTAACTGCTGCTGTTAATGGCACCGATTATTCTTTGGTAAGAGAAGTGTCTGATGAGTTTGCTGCTACTGCTTCGCAGACATCTTTTACACTTACACAAACGAAATCTGTAAATAGTAAAGTTAAAATGTTTATTAATGGCGTAAGAATTAGCAATAGCGCCTATATCTTGGTTGGTACTACCCTTACTTATGTACCTGCAAATAATGCTAGTTATAGTTTAACAGTAAGTGATAGAATTCAGTTTGATTATTATTATTAATAGATATTTTATGCGTGCGCTTATTTGTATTCTTGTTATATTTTTTTGGTACAGCACTGTTAATGCACAGTTAACCATTAATGGAAAAATAAGTACCATTCCAACTACCTATGTAAATACCAACGGTAAAGTTGGTACAGGTGAAGGTCTTGAAAATAGCGGAAAAAAAACAAAAACATTTGTTTGTGGAGATGATATAACAATCAATCACGTAACAACAGACGGCGTTGCACCCGTTGCAAAAACAGTTACATACAAAACAGTATTAACAACAATTAGTGGCGCAAGTAAATGTTGGATTACTTCTAATTTAGGTGCTACAAACGAAGCAAGCAGTGCAACAGATGCTACCGATAATGCAAGTGGTTGGTACTGGCAGTTTAATTATAAAAGAGGCTATAGATATGCTGGTACTACCAGAACACCAACAGCATGGACATCTTCGGGAAATCAGCCTACACAAGATTGGCAGCCAGCTAATGACCCATGTACTATTGAGTTAGGAGCCGGTTGGCGCATACCAAATTTAACAGAGTGGACAGCCGTAAGAAATGCAAATGGTTATTTTAATAATTTTTCTTCGGTATTAAAATTACATCCTGCAGGATATTTAGCATATGGTAACGGTACGCTAACAGATAGAGGATCTGGACATCATTTCTGGTCAAGTGATTACTCCGATGCAACATTTGCCAGAGCATACGTCGTTTTTCCGCCTAATACATTTACAGTATCCAATAACAACAGACTTGCAGGATTTACTGTACGATGCATTAAAGATTAAGAAAATTATTTTCTTGCTATCTTAAATGTTTTGGAAGCGGTATTGGTAGCTGTAGATGCTGACTTTAAAGTGATAGTAGCAGTACAAACAACATTGGTTGCTAAATTAGTAATCATACCATTAATAGGAACCATTGTACTTGCAGCTAGGGTAGAGCTTGATACGGTTGAACCATCAGAATCTTTTTTGACAACAATATCTGTAATTACACCAGCTGTAGGCATTTTAGAAGTAACTGTAATTTTTACTTCTTGCGATGCACCTAGCGCAGCATAAATATTTGAACCCGGATCAATATCATAGGTGAAAACAATATTTTCTTCGGTTGGTGTAGGTGTAGGAGGAGTTGGTGTAACACCGCCGCCGCCAGAACCGCCACTGCCTTTACCGCAAGCTGCACTCACTAAAATAACAAAGAGAGAAAACACAATAAGTCGAAAAGAAAGTTGCTTTAACACGAGCCTATAATTTTAATGGTTGTCCTTAAATATTATCCAAATATCATTAAAATTTAACGACTTTGTATTTTTTACACATTGTTTTTATACCTGATTTATAGTGAATCAGTTATGCTTTAAGAAAGTCCTTTTATCGTGTACGGTGCCCGGTGTGGACGATTTAATAAGCCGTTAGCCTCGTCGTCATTGATAAACCTTTCATCAGTGGCATTCCAGTACAGTTTGCGCTTCGTTTTCATGGCAATCGAGTGCACAATACAGGTAGAGCAGGATCTATGGCCAACTTCTACGGGTGCAATAGGTTGCTTTCTTGATTTTATACAGTCTAGCCAGTTGCCATGGTGCTCGTCACTTCTGTATAGATTAACCTCGTTTTCGCCAATGACAGAAGTGATAATACTATCATTGCTAGCCGTTAATGCCTTTTGTCCAGAGGTAGGTACTGGGTCACTAGCACTTGCTTTATATGCGCCTCTGGTTACAAAAATCCAACCTTCGGTACCGATATATTTGATCCCGTTAGGAAGCCCCGTACTAATGGTCATTTTTACCCCATTTTCATATAAGCCATAGGTTGTGAAATCGCCCATTACATCCCATAAGCCGGATGTTGGATACACGGCATTACCCCAAATTTCTTTAGGTCCCGTATATTCTGTGTTCATGGCCCAGTGCGCACAATCGATATGATGTGCACCCCAATTGGTAATCATGCCTGCGCAATAATTTTCACCACGCATCCATCCGGGTCTACTATAATCGTTTTGTGGGTGTACTCTTTTTTCGGTGTAATACACATATGGCGTTGGTCCTATCCAAGCGTTGTAATTTAAATTACTAGGAATAGGCATTTCAGGCTCCACATCACCACTTGGATCTTTTGGAAGTCCAATAAGCACTTCCTTTAATTTTCCAATGCGTCCGTTTCTTACTAATTCTGCAGCATATCTAAATTGCGTACTAGATCTTTGTTGACTGCCAATTTGTAAAATGCAACCTTGTTTGTGAACGGCGTTACTTAATGCACGACCTTCATGAATGGTAAGCGCAGTAGGCTTTTGAAGGTATATGTCTTTGCGCGCTTCGGCTGCTAAAATACCTAAGTATGCATGCGAATGATCGGGTGTACTAATGAGTACTGCGTCAATATCTTTGTTGTTTAATAACTCCTGCGCATCTCCATACATTTTTACACCATCATACGGTTTACCATATTTTTTAGTGTAATAATCGTTTACATATTGTTTTCCTTCCTGCAATCTTTTACTATCTACATCACATACTGCCATGATATTTGCATGATTGTATTTGAGGGTTTCAAACATATCGTGTTCTCTAGAAATTCGACCAAGACCAATAGCACCAATATTAATTCTATTACTTGGGGCATTTGGTCCAAAAACAGCAGCCGGCACAATAGTTGGAAAGCCAACAGTAGCAAGGGTTGCACCGATGGCGCCTTTCACAGAAGTTTTCATGAAATCTCTTCTGTTTGGTTTTTTATTTTCTAGCATGGCAAATATTTTTTTTAAGGTAATAATTTATTTGATAGGTATTCTGTTTTATTTGAAAATTATTTCATTGAATTCAATTACTTTTAAGGATAAGACAATGCTTTTATGAAACGCCGTTTGATTATAATTTTTACACTAATTATTTGTTATGCCGCTCCTAATTTGGCACAAAAAAGTGGCGCAATAAATACCAGACCTAATGTTATTTATATCTATTTAGATGATATGGGTTATGGTGAGTTAGGATCTTATGGACAACAAAAAATTAAAACGCCCAATCTCGATAAAATGGCTGCAGAGGGCATGCGTTTTACAAGGCATTATTCATCGGCACCTGTTTGTGCGCCTGCACGTGCCTGTTTAATGACAGGCAAGCATACGGGTCATTCCTATATCAGGGGCAATTATGAATTAGGTGGTTTTGAAGATAGTACCGAGGGTGGACAAATGCCATTACCAGAAAATACGCTTACCATTGCCAAACTAATGCAGGTAGCGGGTTATACAACAGGGGTCATTGGTAAATGGGGACTAGGCATGCACGATAATACGGGTAATCCTAACGAGCAGGGCTTCGATTATTTTTATGGATACTACTGTCAAAAGCAAGCACATAATTTTTATCCAACGCATTTATGGGAAAATGGCAAATGGGATAGTTTGCGCAATCCATTTATATATGTGCATCAAAAATTACCTGAAGGCACTACCGCCGATTCTGCGTTTGATAAATTTATAGGAACGGATTATGCCATTACTAAAATGGCGCAAAAAACAAAAGCATTTATTAGTAAAAATAAAGACAAACCATTTTTCTTATACCTGCCATATACGGGCCCGCACGTTTCGTTACAAGCACCAAAAGAAGAAGTGGCAAAGTACTTAGGGCAGTTTCCGGAAGTTCCTTACTTAGGCTATAAAGGCGGTTACGCTCCTAATAAATATCCGCTTGCTACATACGCAGCCATGATTACTTACATTGATACGCAGGTTGGTGAAATATTTACATTACTGAAAGAATTAAAATTAGATCAAAATACAATCGTATTATTTTCCAGTGACAATGGTGCTACATTTGATGTGGGTGGCGTACAAACAGGCTTTTTTAATAGTGTTTCGGGTTTTAGAGGAAGAAAAATGGATTTGTATGAAGGCGGCATTCGTGTTCCATTTATAGCACACTGGCCTTCAAAAATTAAAGCAGGAACGGTTTCTGATATTCCATCGGTGCAGTATGATATGATGGCTACGCTTGCACAATTAACCAATCAAAAAACGCCAGCAACAGATGGTATATCACTACTACCTACTTTATTAGGAAGCCCTCAAAAACAGGCCAAACGTGGCTTTATGTATTTTGAATATCCGGAAAAAACAGGGCAAGTGGCTGTTATGATAGGCGATTGGAAAGGTGTAAAATCTGATATCAAAAAAAATAAACAAGCCCCTTGGGAAATTTATAATTTAAAAACGGATCCATACGAAACGACCAATCTTGCTGCACAGTATCCAGCACTTGCCGCTCAAATGGAAAAAATTGTAAAAGAAAATCACAGACACCCACATATTTCTGATTGGGAGTTTATAGATGGAAAATTACCAGCCAAAAAATAATTAAATCTTGAAACTAAAATTTATACATAAAATTATTTGTTGTTTTTTGTGGTGCGCAATTTGTGTTGCGCAGTTGCGGGTAGACGCGCAAACTGCTGCACCAATAAGCCCGCAAACGCAAGCCGCATCAAGCATTGGTGCCAGGCCCAATATTATTCATATCATTATTGACGATATTGGTTACGACGATTTTTCGAGTTACGGATCGTTGTATTATAAAACACCGCATATAGATGCAGTTGCAAAAGAAGGTACCATCTTAACTAATTTTTACGCACCACATGGCACTTGCACACCCACGCGCGCGGCAATTATGACCGGTAGGTATAGTCCACGCGTAAATGATAGGACGGGCCTAGGTGTTTTGTTTCCATCCAATACCAATGGACTTGATAGTAGTAAAGAAATTACGTTTACTAGACAACTTCAAAAAGTTGGATATGCAACGGCGCTTGTAGGCAAATGGCATCTTGGTCACCTCCCCAAATTTTTGCCTCCCGCACACGGTTTTGATAGTTATGTAGGCATTCCGTACCCCAACGACCATGGACCCGAAAGGCTTGGTAATACTGGCTCTAGAGGCTATCCACCCATTCCACTGATGCGTGGTAGTGTAAAAGAAAAGGATTTAAACAACAATGAACTCGCAGAAGTTCCTGCGCAGTTTATTAGAGAAGCATGTGCGTTTATCAAAGAAAAAGCAGCGAGTAAACAACCCTTTTATTTACAGTATTCAAATATTGAAACGCATACGCCTTATTTTATTCCTAAAGGTTTTGAAGGACGTTCTAACTATGGCGCATTTGGTGACGCAGTTGCCTATATCGATTATACCGTGGGTGTTTTAATGGGTTATCTCAAACAATTGGGTCTCGAAAAAAATACACTGATTGTTATTCATTCTGATAACGGACCGCTAGTAGAAAAATATCCAGAGTTAGAAGATAGCTATGGAAAATTTGGACTCGTAGACACTAGCTTACAACACAAATTACGCGATGGAAAATATCAACAACGTTTTGAAGGTGGTGTAAGATCGGCGTGTTTTGTAAAATGGCCTGGCATGATTAAGGTAGGTGCTGTTAATCAGAACATATACAGCGGCGTTGATTTATTTACCAGCTTTTTGCAAGTAGCAGGTGCTGAAATGCCTACTGGCAGAGTGATTGACGGCAAACCCATGATTGAAAGTATTGTAACCAATAAGCCGGTGCGCAACACTTTTTATGCCTTTGCGCCGCAAAAAGAACTGCAAGGCCTGCGTTATAACAATTGGAAATTAGTACTCGATAAACGTAACGGAAAAACAAATCTATTGCTTTTTGATTTGGCCACAGACGCTAAAGAAAACAACAATCTTGCAGGCACGAATACAAAAATAGTAGATGCTTTATATGCATTAGCTTTACAAGCACAAAAAGCAGTAGAAGAAAACAAGCCGCTATCAGAAACCAATTCATTCAATTTTTAGTCTTGAAAAAACAAGCTCCATTATATTTCATTTTTTGCTGCAGTCTTTTTTGGACTTGCACATCTGGCGATACAACTGCAAAAGCACTGCAAGATTCTATTCAGGCAAAAAAAGATTCGGCATTACACTGCACTAGTAATATTCCCAATCGTTTTGGTGTTGGCGCTACAACTGATACGCTTGCTATTGTAAAAGGCGTTGCAGATAAAGCTGGCATGGTGCTTATTAGCGGTGGCGAATTTATCATGGGCTGTTCTGATAAAACCGGCCGTGCCGATGAGTATCCCCAGCACGCAGTAACGGTTTCTAGTTTTTGGATGGATACCACCGAAGTAACCAATGCACAGTTTGCAAAATTTGTAGCAGTAACTGGTTATGTTACTACCGCCGAAAAAGCCCCAGACTGGAATGAAATAAAAAAACAATTACCACCGGGTACGCCAAAACCAGCCCCTGAATTACTGGTGGCTTCATCTCTTGTATTTGTAATGTCATCTACACCTGTAGACATGAACAATCCTGCCTCCTGGTGGGCTTGGACAAAAGGAGCCAATTGGAAACATCCGCGTGGGCCTGGTTCTAGTATCAAAGGAAAGGATAACGAACCCGTAACACAAGTGTCTTATGATGATGCAAATGCTTATGCCCGTTGGGCTGGCAAGCGATTACCTACAGAGGCTGAGTGGGAATACGCAGCTAGAGGAGGACTTAAAAATCAAACATTTCCTTGGGGAAATGAACCGCTTGAACAGGGTGCTAAAAAAGCAAATACATGGCAAGGAAAATTTCCAAATACAAATACAGGCGCAGACGGATATATGCGCATTGCACCCGTTGCTAAATATGCGCCTAATGCATACGGCTTATATGATATGAGTGGTAATGTATGGGAATGGTGTTCCGATTGGTATGACGCCAATTACTATGCATCTGTAGCGCAAAAAAAATTAGTAAACCCAACTGGTAGCAACAAAAGTTTTGATCCCGACGAACCTACCATTCCTAAAAAAGTAGTGCGTGGCGGATCTTTTTTATGTCACGATTCTTATTGTGCTAGTTACCGTGTATCTGCGCGCATGAAAACAGCTACCGATACTGGACTTGAACACACAGGATTTAGATGCGTAACAGACGCGTCATCTAAAAAATAATAATAGCATCTTCACCAGTTAGTGTATTATTTTATCAATAACATAAACCTAGATCGGATCCATTTTTTTCTACTCTTTTTATTGGTTATATTGAATCAAAATTGCGTATGAAAAAATGGATCGCTTGCTGCTTATGTATAAGCATGCTGCAGTTGCAACTTACTGCACAAACTTACCTGCCCAATTGGGAATCGCTTGATGCTAGGCCTGTTCCATCATGGTTTATGAATGAAAAGTTTGGCATTTTTATTCATTGGGGTGCATACAGTGTACCATCATGGGGACCGCAACACAGTTACTCTGAGTGGTACCAAAATGGTTTGCAATCAGACAAAGACAATGTGCGCAAAAAATTTCACAAACTACATTATGGCGATATGTCTTATTACGGGTTTGGTCCTATGTTTAAGGCAGATCGTTTTGATCCGGATGCCTGGGCTAAAGTGTTTGAACAGTCTGGTGCAAAATATATTGTACTCACAAGTAAACACCATGATGGCTTTGCCATGTGGCCTAGTAAAGAAGCAGATAAAACCTGGGGCTTTCCTTGGAACAGCGTAACGAGTGGTCCTAAAAGAGATTTGTTGGGTGATTTATTTAAAGCGGTAAGAAAAACCAGCGTGCGCGCGGGGATGTATTATTCACTTTACGAATGGTACAATCCACTCTATAAATCGGATATCAATAAATATGTAAGTGACCATATGTGGCCACAAATGAAAGACCTAATTAATACCTATCAGCCCGATGTTTTTTGGACAGATGGCGATTGGGATGTGTCGGATGCAAAATGGAAATCACCGGAGTTTTTAGCTTGGCTCTATAACGAAAGCCCAGTAAAAGATAAAGTAGTTACTTATGATAGATGGGGCAGTGGTATTCGTTTTCATCATGGTGGTGTGTATACGCCAGAGTATCAACCTGATTTAGATTTTGAAGACCATCCATGGGAAGAAAGTAGAGGCATGGGCTACTCTTACGGATACAATAAAGAAGAAGATATTTGGGATTATAATTCAGCGCAATCACTGGTGTTAGCACTTGTAGATAAAGTAAGTAGAGGTGGTAATTTTTTATTAGATATTGGACCTGATGATCATGGAAAAATTCCGCCGATTATGCAGGAGCGTTTATTACAAATTGGTGCATGGTTACAAGAAAATGGCGAAGCGATTTACAACACCAGACGTTGGATACGCACATCGCAAGCGTTTGCAAATGATAGTAAAGAAAAAGAATTTTATTTTACGTATAACCCTACTAGCAATGCATTATACGCGGTTGCACCTACTTTTAATAATAGTGGCCAATACGTAATTAAAGACGTTGATTTGCCTGCGGGTACCAACATTTCTTTTGTTGCTACAAAAGAAAAATGTACATGGAAAAAACAAGGAAATGATATTGTAGTTACCATGCCAGCGTACAAACCTACTATGATTAAAGCGCCTTATGCCTATGCACTTAAAATAGAAAACTTTGGTGCATTTGCTGCAAAACCAAAAATAGAAATTACCTATCCAAACGCAGCACAAACACCAACTGTTTCGATTACTGCACCAGCAGGAGCAGTGGTACATTACACAACGGATGGAACCAATCCAATGCTATCGTCACCAAAGTACACAGCTGCATTTACATTACCCAAAACAACTGTTGTAAAAGCGCAAATATTTGACGATAAAAAATTACCAGGTAAAGTAGCGGAACTAACTGCAAAAGCTTACACCTGGATGCCAGCTGTTAAAGTAAGCGGTGTTTTGCAACCAGGTATTGCTTATAAATATTTTGAAACAAAAGGCAAACAAAATTTAACTACGCTACCCGGCTTAACGCCAGCATTAACAGGGATTACACAAGATATTAGTGTAGCTGTAAAAAAGCGTGAATCAGAATTTAGTTTGCTTTTTGATGGCTATTTAAAAATAGAAAAAGACGGTATTTATCATTTTACAACGCGCTCCGATGATGGTAGTATTTTATACATCGATGACATTGAAGTAGTGAACAATGATGGAGATCATGGATCTGTGGAAGCAGCTGGAAAAGCAGCATTAAAAAAAGGATACCACAAAATTAGAGTCGCGTATTATGATGGCAGTGGTGGTAACGAATTAACAGCTACTATGCAATTAGAAAACACACCAAAAAATACATTAAACAGTAAACTCATTTGGACAAAAAAATAAAACATGAAAAAAATAATATTTATTGCGGCTACTTTATTTTTTGCAACAGCGATTAGTAGTAATGCGCAAGAACACACAGCGAGTTTGAAGTACACAGTTCCTACCGATGCTAAAGTGCGTGAAAAATTAGCGGACTGGAAAAAAATAAAGTTTGGACTACTCATGCACTGGGGTACATACAGCCAGTGGGGCGTGGTAGAAAGTTGGAGTATTTGTCCAGAAGACGAAGGCTGGACGCAGCGTAGGGGGCCATATTCGGCGGATTGGTATACCTATTTAAAAGCCTACGAAAATTTGCAAACCACTTTTAATCCTGTAAAATTTAATCCAGAGCGCTGGGCTGCTGCAGCAAAAGATGCGGGCATGAAATATGTTGTATTTACCACCAAACATCATGATGGTTTTTGCATGTTTGATTCTAAAGAAACCGATTACAAAATAACCGGATCAAAATCGCCATTTGCAAATAATCCAAAAGCAAATGTTGCGAAAGAAGTGTTTAGCGCCTTCAGAAATCAAGGCTTTATGACGGGTGCTTATTTTTCTAAACCCGATTGGAATACCAAAGATTATTGGTGGCGTTATTTTCCTCCAAAAGATAGAAACGTTTCTTACGATCCAAAAAAATATCCGCAGCGTTGGGAAGATTTTAAAACCTTTACCTACAATCAAATTCAGGAGCTCATGACAGGTTATGGTTCTATGGATATATTATGGCTTGATGGTGGATGGGTAAGACCTAAAAGTAGTATTGATACCACTGTAGAATGGCAAAGAACCATCACGCATAACCAGGACATTGATATGCCTAAAATTGCTGCGATGGCCAGAACGCATCAGCCGGGTTTACTTGTGGTAGACAGAACCGTGCATGGGGAGTATGAAAATTATGTAACACCTGAGCAGCAAGTGCCCGCTACTTATTTACCGTATCCTTGGGAAAGCTGTATAACCCTTGGTAATTCATGGTCATATGTACCCGGTGACCAATACAAGTCGTCTCGAAAAGTAATTCATATGCTTACCGATATCATTTCTAAAAATGGTAATCTCTTATTAAACGTGGGTCCAGGGCCAGATGGTGAGTGGGATTCTTTAGCGTATAACCGTTTAGAAGCTATTGGAAAATGGATGAAAATCAATGGTGAAGCGGTATACGATACAGAAGCAGACCCTAATTTACCGCGTCAGGGTAAGTGGGCATTTACAAAAAAAGGGACTAGCATTTATGCGATTTACCAAGTAGCAGAAAATGAAATGGTTGAAAATTCACTTTCTGTTACCCTTCCAGCAGGAATCCAAGTGAAAGCAGTTTCGGTGATTGGGGGTCCTCAAAAGGTGAAATTTACTCAAACAGGGGGTCAAGTTGTTTTGTTTACAGCTGATAAATCGATTGTTAAACAAACCGAAGCCCTTGTTTTTAAGTTAGTTACAAGCTAAAACACACCTTTTAACTATGTACATTTTACACTAAGTCGATTTTAACACTGAAATGTAAAGAATATGTTAATTGAATGCTATAAATTGATAATTTAACAGAAAATTTTAAACCAAATATCACTCAACTTTAATACGCTAAAATTTAGCTCTGGTCTATTATAACGATTGACTAGTCAAAGATTTTTATTTAACCAAAATTCTAAACAATGAGGACAAAAATTCGTTTACTGACACTCCTTGTATTGATGTTTGCGGGCACTACATTATTTGCCCAAGACAAAGCAATATCGGGTGTTGTAAAAGACAACACTGGCGCAGAGCTATCTGGCGCTACAGTGTCTGTTAAGGGCACATCAAACAGTGTCATGACAGATGCAAAAGGTAAGTTCACAATCAAGGCAAATGCAAAGGCAACACTTGTTGTTTCTTTTGTGGGTTTCGAAAGCAAAGAAGCTTTAGTTGGCGGTCAAACAACCGTTAATTTCTCTCTAGCTCCAGGAACTAGTGCGTTAAATGATGTAGTTGTAACTTCTCTTGGTATTTCTAAAAAGCAAAAAGCATTAGGTTATGCTACAAGCACTATCAGTGCTGAGCAAATCACTGACGCTGGTACACCAAACTTTGCGACTGCCCTTTACGGTAAGGCGCCAGGTGTTCGTATCGCTGCTACACCAGGTGGTGCAACTTCTGCAGTAAACATTAATATCCGTGGTATCAACTCTATCACTGGTAAAAATGATCCACTAATTGTATTGGATGGTATTCCAATCCGTAACGGTGAAGTTAGAAATGACAACTACTGGGGTGACCAACGTTTAAGAGGTAATGGTTTATTGGATCTTCAAACAGAAGATATCGAAAACATCTCTATCTTAAAAGGTGCATCTGCTGCAGCGCTTTATGGTTCTGAAGCCGTAAACGGTGTTGTACTTGTAACTACAAAACAAGCAAGCAAAAATAGAAAAGGCTTAGGTGTAGACGTGTCTACTAACTATAGCATTGATAAAATTGCTTTCTTACCAAGATATCAAAACGTTCGTGGTTATGGTATTTCAAATGTCATTAACAATGGCGGTCAAGATGATGCTGGTTTCTTATATCACGACTTAAATGGTGATGGTATCAGAGAAACTAGAAGTTTAGCAAACTATAGTATCAACTATGGTCCTAAATTTGATGGTCAACCAATCCTTAACTGGGATAACCGTATCATCCCTTACTCTGCTCAACCTGATAACTATGCTGGTTTATTCCAAACAGCACAGAACTCAAGCATCAACGTAGCAGTTTCTAAAGCTTCTGAAAGTGCAAGCGTTCGTTTCTCTTTAACTAGACAAGCAAACGAAGGTATCAGTATGGGTTCTAGAAGTGAGAAAAATACTATGAACTTGAATACAAGTTTCAGACTTTCTCCTAAGTTTACTACCGATGTAATGGTTAACTATATCAACCAAACTATCAATAACCGTCCTTACTCTATTGACCGTATGATCAACAACTTTACGGGTATGATTGGTCGTTTTGATAATGGTGCATGGTATATGAACAAAGCGGTAACTTCTAAAGGTTACAGATACCGTGTAGGTACTGAGCAAAGTGCTACACCTGCAGAAAATATCAGATCTGGTATTGGCTTTAAAGGTGATATCGCTGATTATGCATGGCGCGTACAAAAGCATCAATTGCTTGAAGTGAGCAATCGTGTAATTGCGAGCATGACTAACAACTATTCTATCTTACCTGATTTAAAGTTACGTACGCGTATCGCTACAGACTTTACTTCTGCAAAAGATGAAACTAGACAAGCGACTGAAGTTCCTTTAGCGTTTGGTAACTCTGGATACTTTGGTTTAGGTCAAACACAAAACACCATTGTTTATGGTGATGCGTTATTAACCTACACTAAAAAAGTAAACAATGATTTAGAAGTGAGTGCACTTGGTGGTTATACTGCAACAGACGAAAGTATGTTACGTATTACCCGTGGTACTTCTGGTGGTTTAAGTACAGAAAATTTATTTGATATCGCTGCGTCAATGAACGTACCTGGTCAAGGATCTTCTCGTATGTCAATCACTAAAGATGCATTCATTGGTACTTTCAATGCTAACTACAAAGATTATTGGTTCTTAGAAGCGACTGTTCGTAGAGACCGTACTTCTACTATGAATCCTAATAACAATAGTTTTGCATACCCTTCTGTTAACACGAGCTATATCTTCTCTGACGCGCTTAAAATGCCATCATGGTTATCATATGGTAAAATACGTGGTTCATGGGGTATCGTGGGTAACTTCCCTGATCCATACTTAGCAAACGTTGCTTACAACCAAAATACATTAGGTAGCCAAGGTGGTAACCCTGTATTATTTACAAACATTCCAATGAACTTTGGTAACGATGCAATCAGACCAGAGCAAAAGAAAGAGTTTGAATTTGGTTTAGAAACAAGATTGTTCAACAATCGTGTAACTTTCGAAGCAAGTTATTATAATGCACAAGTTGTAGATCAAATTTTACCACTTTCATTACCAGCAACTTCTGGTGCTACTTCAATTTTAGCTAACGTAGGTACCCTTAGAAATACAGGTATTGAAGTTACTATTAGTGGTTTCCCTATCAAAAAAGCAAACTTTAGCTGGGAAACTGGTGTTAACTTAGCCCAAAACCAAAATAAAGTAGAACAATTAGCTCCAGGTTTAACCGAGTTATTGCACGCTGATTATGATGGTAACGCTGCTCAATTAAAATCTGTTGTTGGTCAACCAATGGGAGATTTTTATGCACACCCAGTATTAACCAATGCTAAAGGTGAAATGATTGTTAGACCTGACGGTATCTATGCTGTTGATCCTGACAAAATGTACAAAGTGGGTAACGCAATGCCTAAATTAATTGGTGGTTGGTTTAACACTGTTAAATACAAGAACTTTACTTTAGACGCGATGGTTGACTTCCGTTATGGTGGTTATGTAATGCCAACTGGTATTAACTGGATGATTAGCCGTGGTTTATTAGAAGAGAGCTTACAGTTTATGGATAAAGAAAGCGGTGGTTTATCTTACTACAAAGACAGAACTTCTGGTAGATATGTACAAACCAATGCAGCTGCTGGTCCTCAAGGAGAAAGAGTATTCCACGATGGTATGTTATTACCTGGTGTGAAAGCTGACGGTACTAAAAATGATAATATTGTTCCTCAATCTTATTATTTCTGGAATACTTACAACTGGGGTGGCCCTCAGTACAGTGCTTCTCGTTACGAGTTGTACATCCAAGAGAATTCATATGTTAAGATGAGAGAAATTACAATTGGATATAACATGCCAACAAAAGTTGCTAGCATGATTGGTGCGAAAAAATTACAGTTCTCTGTATTTGGACGTAACTTATTTTATATCTATCGTACACTTAAACACTTAGATGCGGAGCAAACTACTGCAGGTTCACGTTGGGCACAAAACCTAACCAATGCCGGTGGTAACCCTTCTACTAGAAGCTTTGGTGTTATGTTAAGAGCTTCATTCTAAGGTTTACATTTCTCAGAAAATTTTAAAATAATTATATGAAAAAAATATTATTCATTTCAAGTTTAGCAGTAACGCTAGTTGTTTCTTCTTGTAAGAAAGCAGACTTCGCTGAAAGCTATACCGATCCTTCTAAAATTGCGGTATCTTCTGTAGAGAAGCAATTTGCTGGATTCGTAAACTCAAACCTTGGCTATATCATGCCAGGTTACTGGAACTACTTTGTGGTTCAAAGAATTACCAACAACCGCTACACACAGTCTGTGGGTTGGGCTAATGCAACAGGTCAGTACATACCAGGTGGTGGTGCTGTTTCTGATCATTGGAATGCTTATTACAACTTTTTGTCTCAGTACAAAGAGTTAGTGAAAATCAACAAAGCTTTATCTCCTGCTGATCAGGCAGAGAGAAGAATTTTTATGATCGCTGCTACTATCTATTTCTATGATTACACACAGAAAATGGTAGACGTTCATGGAGATATTCCTTGGTCTGCTGCTGGTATGTTAAGTGCCAACGGTGGAGATTATTTAGCTTCTTTACCTAAGTACGACAAAGCGCAGGATATCTATACTAAAATGTTAGATGATTTAAGAGGTTTCTCTACCGAGTTAAACAGCTTAACAATACCTGCTGCTATCCAAACAGCATTTAATACTCAAGATTTTATCTTAAAGGGTAGCAGAGTTGCATGGACTAGATACTGTAATTCACTTCGTTTAAGAATGCTAACTCGTGTATCTGGTTCTACAGAATTAGGTGCAAGAGCTGCTACAGAAATTGCTGCAATGGTGGCTGCTCCTGCAACATTCCCATTGGTAAGTTCAAATACAGAGAATATCCAAATCAATGTATTTAGCTTAAATACTCCAGTTGCTGGTAGTAACTTCCAAGGTGGTTTAGAAGACTGGAATGGTAACCTTGCTGGTAAAACAATGATTGACCATATGGTTACCAATGGCGACCCACGTTTACCGGTTTTATTTGAACCAGGTACTGCTGCGGGTGGTGTTTATAGAGGTATCGACCAAATGGCTACTGCTTCAGTAACAGATGCATTAATTCTAACAAATACCGTTTCGATGTATAACCGTTCTACTACAAGTAGAAATTTATTCTTCCCTGGTATTTTAATTAATGCTGCAGAAGTATCATTTCATTTGGCAGAAGCGCATTTAAAAGCTGGTAATTTATCAGCTGCTAAAGATGCATACAATAAAGGTATCGAGCAATCAACTGAGTATTATTACAATATTCGCAGATTGTCTACTAACACAACCAGCCCAGCTGTAGTGCCTTACACTGCTGCACAAGTAACAGCGTATCAAACTGCTGCTGGTATCAACTGGGATCTTGCAACAACAACTGCTGCAAGACAAACACTTATTTCAAATCAACGTTGGTTACATTACAATGTAATTCAACCATTTGAAAACTGGGCTGAAGTTAGAAGAACAGATTTACCAGCTTTAAGATTCTGGTCTGATGATGCAACTCCAACGAACGTAGCTCCGCCTACAAGATGGATGTATCCTTCTTCTGAAAACGTGTATAACAAAGCGAACTACGCTGCTGTTAGCGCTAATGATAAAGCAACTAATAAAATTTTCTGGGATAGATAATTGATCTACGAAAATTTTTCGCATAAAAATAGCCGCTCGTAAGAGCGGCTATTTTTATTGTACAAACTGATTGAGAAATGTTTTCGAAAAAGTATTTCGAAGGAAAACTATTTATCAAACTGAACCCTAAAAGCTTTAGGGCAACAGTTTTTTGTTTCTTTAAATAGTTTATTAAAATTTGAAACCGACTTATAACCGCATGCGTAGGCTACTTCAGAGATACTCCAGTCTGTTTCAATTAAATATTTACAAGCTTGCGCAATGCGCATATCATTTAAATATTCAACAAATTTTTTCTTGTTACGTTTTTTAAATAATCTGCAAAAAGATTGTGGTGTCAAATTAGCAAGCTCTGCTACTTGGTTTAAGGAAATAGGTTGTTTGAAATTTTCATGCACATATTTATATACACTGGCAAGCCTATCAGTGCCATCTTTACTTACCGGTTTAGTATAACCTTCGGTAGTGATAAGTTCGTTATCTTTTGCAGTAGAAATTAAATGCAGTACTTCAAAAAGTCCAATAACGCGTTCAAAATCTTTTTGCGCTACCATCTTTTCTAATTTAGCACCAATTTTTTTTCTGGTGTCATCACCTATTTTTATGCCTCTTTTTGCTTTTTCAAATAAGGCTTTGATATTACTGGCTTCGTCTAATTCGTAAAAGTCAGATCCGAATAAATTTTTATTAAAGTATACCACGATGGCTTTGGCCTTGTGGTTTTGTTGCCCATTGTAATAGGTTTCGTCATTGAGCCACACGTGTGGAAGATTTTCGCCAATAAAAACCATATCATCTTCCTTAAATGCCTCTATTTTATCTCCAATTATGCGCTTTCCATGACTTTCTTTTACCCATACAAGTTCTAACTCAGGGTGGGCATGAAATGGGGCCATAAATTGTGGTTCATCTCTTTCTAACACAGAAATATAGCTATTGGGGCTCTGTGTTATTTGTGTTTGAAGTAGTTTCATAAATAAAGGTTTTCAGTGTGAATCAATGAAAATTATCCTTCCAAGCAAATCGTAGTTAAATCTACCTCAATTTTAACAATAAAAATTATTTAATATTAACTATAAATTCCTTAATATTAACTTCTATCTTAAATTAATTTAACGGTTTGTATCAGTTATTTTTCTCAATTTGCAAGTAGTTGAGGACTATATAAGCATTTGCAGTCCAACACATTAAACTGTATTGAAAATATGTTGCAACGACTTTTGTTGGTATGTGGTTTTGTTTTTTTCACGCTAGCCTCTTTTGGTCAGCAAGTTTTTGAAGCGCCTCGGTGTGGAGCTGACGTGTTTCAACAACTCCTTCGTAAAGACCCACTCTATGTTTCCAAAGAAAATGTGATGAATGAAAAAATTAGAGCTTGGGTGCTTCAAGCATCTGGACAAAGAAGCATTCGTATCGCAGTCAATAATGATGGTAATCATAATGTAGTGGTTGCACCAACATCAGTACCTGTTGTAACAATTCCTGTTGTCTTTCATATTGTCAATCAAAACGCTTCTGCCATTACCGATCAAATGATTATAGATGCAGTAGCAGAATTAAATAAAGCATTTGCACATATTGGAATATATGGTACAGATCCTAAAGGTGTTGATACCCGTATTCAATTTTGTTTGGCTACGCGCACGCCAGATGGAGGAAAAACAAATGGTATTGACCGTATTAATAGTTATTATCAAAATATAGATGTAGACCTGGAAAGTGGAAAGCTTGGCGCACTATCAAATTGGGATCCGTCCAAGTATGCAAATATTTGGTTGGTGAATTCGATACAAGGTGAAATTCAACCGAGTGTTTTTGAGTGTGGTAAATGGGAACGCATGGGCTATGGTGGTTACGCTGGTCCAGGAAGTGGTCTAGTGGTAAGCAGTTTGAGCACTCCACTGGTTGCACATGAAATGGGACATTACTTATCGCTTCTACATACTTTTCAGGGTACCAATTGTGTAAACAATGATTGTACTACTGATGGTGATTTGGTTTGTGACACACCTCCTGATAGAAGTACCAAAGGATCGTCATGTACTTCGCCAGAAAATTCATGTAATACCGATACTATTTCTGGTCCATTTACCATAGATGAGCCAGATAACATTTCAAATTTTATGGACTATGGAAGTCCTTGCCCATCTGTGTTTACACAAGGTCAGGCCGACCGTATGATGGCATTTTTAAACGTATTTAATGGAGGAAGTTTATTAACCAGTGATGGTTGTGCTGCACCTTGTCCAGACAATATAGTAGCCAGTTTTAATTTTGATGCAAATCCTCATCCTATAGTTGGAAGCACCGTCAATTTTGTAAATACGAGTATTGGAGCACTCACATACGAATGGTATTTAGATGGTACACTTGTTAGTACTGCTAATAATTATTCAAATACATTTACAGCAACCGGTACTTACAAAGTTGTTTTAAAAGCGTTCACATCGGTAGCAAGTTGCTATAGTACGTATACGGCTAATGTGATTGTTAACTGTGGCGTTGATGCAAGGTTTTCTCCAAACAAAAGAATTATAGCATCTGCGGCGGGTGTATATAAAGACCCTGTAACTTTTTTAAATAAATCTTATGGAGCTACTACTTATAACTGGTATGTATCTGATGAATTAGGTGCTAATGAACAAATGGTTTCTTCGTCTACTGACCTCTTGTATGATTTTTTAAAGCCAGGAAATTATACCATTAGACTAGTAGCAAGTGCGGGAGCATGTGTCAGCAATTCTCCAACCTATACTTTACAAGTAAATAATCCTGCAGCTGATGGACAAATTAATATTTACAGTGTAAGTTGTTATAAAAACGATAGTGTTCGGGTTGTATTTGGTGTTCGTAACAATGGCTATGATACAATACCAGCTGGCGTTTCCGTTAATTTTTATGACCGTTATCCAACTGTTCCAGGTCCAATAAAAATGCTGAATAGTTTTACTACGGATCAATCCATATTAGGTAAGTGCGAAAAAGTTTATACCCATATTGTAAAAGCGCCTCGTTTAAATTTAGACTCTATTTCACTTGTATTCGATGAAGAAAATAGTGTAATTGAATTAAATGAAAGTAATAACAGAACAAGTAGAAGAGGATTTAAATTCAGGTTATTTGTTATTCCAAAAGATACAACAGTGTTAGTAAATACAACGCTTGTCATTAAAGACAGCACAGCGCCTGATAAACTATCGTCTATTAAATGGTCGTCTAGTAAAGGCCTCTTGAGTTGTACGACTTGTTCAAACCCGGTATTATCTGTTATTGACACAACTCTAGTTAAAGCAAGTGCTATCAGTGTTTTTGGTTGCGAGGATTCTACATTTGCAAACATTAAAGTATTTCCAATTGATTTGTCTATCAACAATTTAATAGTACGTTGTTATAAAACCGATAGTTTACAAATAACCAGTACGGTGTGTTTAGATAACCAGTACACCAGTTTATATACGCCTACTCACATTCGCTATTTTGATAGAGACAGCACGCTCCCTGGTAGTAAATTTTTAGGGTCGGCATGGATTTCTGCGAGTCAATCTTTTGTAGGTAACTGTGCAACAATTACACATATTGTACGCAATCAAAATGTAACTAGTGTGGTAGCATATTTGAATAGTGGACTCACACCTTTCGAAAGTAATACAGCAAACAACAAAATAACTGTCGCGTATGTTCCATTTTCAATCCGTTTTAATCCGTCACAAATAGATGTATACCGTGGCGATGCAACTACTTTACTTCCTATCAATAGTGGCGATAAAGCAACCACTATTGTTTGGACACCATCTGCAGGGCTTAGTTGCACTAATTGTTTAACCCCAGTATTAACAACTAACACCAATACTTTATTAAAGATTGTAGGAACCACCGCTTTATTTTGTAAAGACTCTGCCACGCTTCAGGTAAATGCATATCATAGATCACATATTGCACTTCCCAATGCTTTTTCACCCAATGGTGATGGTTTAAATGATGTGTTTTATGTGATAGCCGGTAAGGATGTAAAGCAGGTAAAACAGTTTCAGGTATTTAATAGGTGGGGTCAAAAAATGTTTGAAAAAACAAATGGAAAAACCAACGATATTAGTTTTGGATGGAATGGTTATTATAATGGACAGCTAGTGGCACAAGGCACTTATGTGTATCAAATAGTTATTGAACTTTTAACCGGAGAATTAGAAATTCATAAAGGGAATATTAGCGTTGTAAGATAAGTAGTATGAAAAAATTAATATTATTTATTGCCGTGTTACTTGTTAATGGATATTCTTATGCACAGGACCCACACTTTTCGCAATTTTTTGCCTCTCCATTAACAATCAATCCTGCCAACACAGGAAATTTTAGTGGAACAATTCGCGCTGCTTTAAATAGTAGAACACAGTTGCCTGAATTTAATAATCCCTACGCGACTAAAACACTATCAATAGATGCACCGATTTTAAAAAAGTATATTAAGGAAGACGATAAGTTAAGTTTTGGATTATTAATACTATCAGATCAGAGCGGCAATAAATTACTCAATGTTAATAATATTGCAGCTTCTGTAAGTTATAGTAAAGCACTTGATGAAAACGCCAATCATTCTATTGCACTTGGTTTTCAAGTAAATTATAGTATGTACCGATTTGATCCTTTAAAAGCAAATTTTGAAGATCAATTGACTGCTGGAGGATTTACGGGGACTTCGGCAGAGATGATTTTAGGAAATAATTTTACAAAAAACACCACTGATGCCAATGCAGGAATTTTATATACAGGTTCTACTTCAGATAACAATATTTTTTATGTAGGAGCATCTTATTATCATTTTGCAAAACCTACGGTAGGCTTTATTACGCCTACCTATTTTACAAATAGCAGGATAAACATTCATGGCGGCGCCTATTTTTCATTGTCAGATGCAGCATCACTTCATACAAGCTTTCAATATCAAAAGCAAGGTCAAACCAACGAGCTTTTAGTAGGCGGCGCTTTCAGTTATTATTTGGGAACAGAGAATGGACTTGAACTATATGCAGGGCTTTGGAGTAGAGTAAAAGAAAGCATGATTCCATACGTTGGACTCGAATGGAATCATATTAGAGCAGGCTTTACGTATGACATAGCCGCCGGCACTACATTAGCTTCTTCAAGATTTTATCAATCTTCCGAATTCTCACTCATTTACATATTTGACAATAAAAGCAAAGCTTTTAAATTAAGATGTCCAAAATTCTAGTTCAATTCTTTTTGTGCCGCTAATACTGCATTCATAACCTGAGTTGTTGGCGCCATTTCTGTTTGTTCTAATATTTCAAATAGCGCACTAAATTTTCTATACAGTGCTGGATTTTTATTGATTGTTTTTTTACGACCCTCATAACAAATCATAGAAAGATCATGTTGTTTTTGTAAGTCTTGCACACTCGTTTTGACACGTGGATCTATTTTAATTTCTATCGGCTGCGTATAAGTTTTCCCATTAACCTGTAAAGTAATTGTGTATGTCCCCGGCATTACCCAAGGTGCTGTAGCTTCCGGAGCTGTATTGTTTTTTACAGCCGTCATTGGATAGCTCACTGGTATATTGATGGGCGTGTATTTTAAATCCCATAAAAAGCGGTGCGCGCCTGCTGAAGCTGATAAAACACTTTGAGGCCTAATCCAGTATAAAGGAATATTTACTGCTGGAATAGTGTACATAGTATCATTACTCGAAAATGTTCTAATTATTTTTCCTTTTGCATCTCTAATGCTTAATACAACCGGTCCGGTTGTGTTAGCGGGTAAATGATAATCTATCACTGCTCCATCTGGCGGATTTTGACCAGCGGGTTCTTCTGGCGGAAGAGGTGTATCTGTATTCATATTCCATCTTACACGAATGGCTGGTTGTGGTTTAAATAAAACCGTTTCTTTTGAAGTACTATTATTTATTTGACGAAGTGGTGTAATGTTATCTAAAATCCAAAAACTTCTTCCGTGCGTTCCTACAACAATATCATCATTTTTAATTACCAAATCTCTAATGGATGTTGCTGGCATATTTAATTGAAGTGTCTGCCAGTTATTTCCGCCATCTAATGAAGTGTATATTGCATTTTCAGATCCTGCAAATAGCAATCCTTTTTTTATTCCATCTTCTCTCACTGTATTAATAGGTTCATTTGGTAAACCTGTTGTAATTAGTTTCCAGCTCGCGCCACCATCCGTTGTTTTATAGATATAGGAATGCATATCGTCGCATCTAATTCTATTGACTGCTACATAGGCGGTTTGTTCATCAAATTTGCTTGCTTCAATCATAGAAATTTTACTCCATGCAGTTATAGCTGGTGGTGTAATATTTTTCCATGTTTTTCCGCCATCTTTTGTAATGTGAATGAGGCCATCATCCGTACCAGCCCATAAAATATTTATATTTTGGTAAGAAGGCGCAAGTGTATATACAACGCCTCTACGAGGCATTGTTTTTAATTGTTCTGTAGTATATACGCCAACGCTATTAGGTATATCCCATGCCTCTCTAGATAAATCAGGACTAATGGTTTGCCAACTATTGCCGCCATCTAAGGTTTTAAAAATAACGTTACCCGCAAAAAATAATGTTTTATTGTCTACAGGAGAAAAAACTACGGGTGCGGTCCTCAAAAAACGAACTTTACCAGATCTTACGGGTTCAGGAGCAATGTTTTGAACTTGACCTGTGCGCTTGTCAAATTTTGTGATTTTCCCACCATAAATAATATTGGGGTCGAGTGGATCAGGGGCAATGTATCCGTATTCTTCTACGCCAACAGGATGCCATTCTCTAAATGTTATATTACCATCGTTACTTCTAGACACAATTCCCACAGAGCCGCTCTCTTGTTGTCCACCATATACATTGTATGGAAATGCATTGTCTGTACTCACATGGTAGAACTGGGCAGTGGGTTGGTTGTACCAACTAGAGTAAGTTTCACCACCATTTACGGTAACAATACCTCCTTGATCTAAGCCTATTGCCATAATATTTGGATTGTTTGGATTGATCCAAATGCGGTGGTAGTCGTCACCACCTGGCGCACCTTTAATCCCTGTCCAATTTTTTCCTCCATTGGTAGACTTCCACATCACAACGTTTGCAGAATAAACAATGTCTTCATTTTTCGGATCACATTTTACTTCTGCAAAATCTGAACCTCTACCCCAAAATCTTGCATCGGAGGTAAGGAGGTACCAGTTTTCTCCGCCGTCATCACTTCTGTAAATACCACCATTTTTTTCTGCATCAACAGTTGCATACATTCTATTTGAATTACTAGGTGCGATGGTAAAACCAATTCTACCCAAGCCATCTTGTGTAGTGCTAGGAAAACCATTTGTAATTTTTCTCCAATTTTTTCCGCCATCTACCGATTTATACAAACCACTTGCAGGACCATTAAATGCGCCATTTTCCCAAGGGCCTAGTCTAGCAGCCCAAAGTGTTGCAAAAACAATTTCTGTGTTATTTGGATCGATGGTAACCTGCACAGCACCTGTGTTTTCATCGATATATAAAACCTGCTCGAGTGTTTTACCGCCATCCATACTTTTGTAAACGCCTCTTTCTTTGTTGGGCCCATATGGATGCCCTAGCGCTGCAACAAATAATCTATTTTCATTGGTCGGATCTACACTGATGCCACCAATTTGTTGTGCATCATGTAGGCCCATATTTTTCCATGTCTTTCCAGCATCCATAGATTTATACAATCCATTACCAATAGATAAATCGGGTCTTTGAATTCCTTCGCCACTTCCAACATACACTACATTTGGATTTGAAACAGCCACAGCAACATCACCCACAGATCCAGTATTTTGAGTATCAAAAATGGGATTCCAAGTATGACCAAAATCTGTTGTTTTCCATACACCACCATTGTTCACACCCATGTAAAAAACATTTGGTTGAGAAGGAACGCCACACATACCAACTGTTCTGCCTCCTCTGTGAGGTCCAATCATCCTGTATTGCAAACCCTTCAGTAAACTAGGTTGAATAATTTGTGCGTTAGTTGAGGCACTTATGAAATTAAAGACCAAGCCAAATAGTATAATTTTTTTCATGGGTATTCTTTTGTACATTAAATGTAATAAAAAACCCCAGTTACGCATGGCAACTGGGGTTTAAAAAAAGAACTAATTATCTCTATTTTACAAATAAGGTTACAATGAAGTAAGTGATCGCTGCAAGTGTTGCACTCACAGGGATAGTAAGTACCCAAGCCCATAATAAATTGGTTGTTACACCCCATCTTACAGCACTTAAGCGCTTGGTTGCACCCACTCCAATAATTGACCCTGTTATGGTATGTGTAGTTGATACCGGTATTCCCATTTGTCCTGTAAAAAACAAGGTAAATGCACCAGCAGTTTCTGCAGCAACCCCTTCTAGAGGTGTTACCTTAGTGATTTTTGAACCCATTGTTTTTACAATTTTCCAACCGCCACTCATAGTACCTAGGCCAATAGCTAAGTAACATGCAATGGGAACCCAGCTTGGTAGTTGACCAAAATCTTGAATATTTCCACTAGCAATTAATGCAGCTCCAATAATGCCCATTACTTTTTGTGCATCGTTACCACCATGACCAACACTAAATGCAGCAGAGCTAAACAGCTGTAATTTCTTGAACATATTGGCAACTGTATAGGCTGTAGGTGTTTTTACTTTTTCAACGTATAAATAAATGAGAATAAAAATCAAAGAAGAAATTAGAATACCATAAACAATCATGGAATTATCTGCCTTGTCTATTTCTGCAGCAAAAGACTTTTCGATATTGAATTTGTCAATTTTTTTCTTGACTTTATCTAAGTTTTGAGACTTTATCGGATAAATTGCACTTACTGCTTTAATAGCAGAGTCTACAGAAATCTCACCTGCTAAATATAATTTTAAAGGTTCTTTGTAGCCTTCTGTTTTTTCTTTTGCAATATCGTATTCTGCTTTTGCTGCTTTGTCTGATGGTGCTTTAGATTCTAATACTAAATAGTCGTTGGCATTTCTTACAGCGTCTTTAATTTTGCTTGCTGCTGCAGTTTTAAGCCAACCACTATCATTTGCTATTTTAGCAATAGCAGTTGCGCTTGAATTATCAAAGTCGTTAACATATGGCTTAACATGATTATAGTAAACAGTTGCCTTGTCTAATTTTTCTTGATTGAGAGTAAGTTTTGCAAGCAGAGCGCTATCACCTTGTTTTGTTTTTAGCTCTTCATTAATACTTGCCACCTCTTTCTTGTATTTATCAATTCCATAAAACTTCTGAACGTTTTCGTTCATTTTATTGGTTTCGAAATTGTCAAATAATACAGCGGTGCCTAAGGTTACTGCAATAATGATTGCAATACGAAGCCAAATATTTCGCATAATTGTTACGACTGTAATAAACACGGATATTACTATACCAATAATAGGCGCTAAAAAAATAAAAAGTACAGTCATTAAAATGGTATGGCTGTCTACAATTTTTGCCCAAGGGTAATTAATCCCTTTAACAGTAAGTGCGTGGGCAATCGCGGCTCCAGCAAATCCACCAATTAAGGTATGTGAAGACGAAGAAGGTATTCCATACCACCAGGTAAGTAAATTCCAAAAAATCGCAGCTAATAATCCTGAAAAAATAACAGGCAGTGTAATAAAATCTTTATATACTGTTTTGCTTATGGAGTTTGCAACTGCATGATCTTTAAAAATAAAGTAGGCAACACAGTTAAAAAGTGCAGCCCATAATACCGCCTGAAAGGGTGTTAATACTTTTGTTGAAACAACGGTGGCGATTGAGTTTGCTGCATCATGAAAACCATTGATGTAGTCAAATATTAGCGCAAGCGCAATGATTACAATTAATAAACTCATTAAACTTTAATTAAGCGTACTTGATAATAATAGATTCAATTACATTTGAAACATCTTCGATTTTGTCTGTAGCAATTTCAAGTACTTGATAGATTTCTCTTTTTTTGATGATTACTTTAAAATCATTCTCTTGCTCAAATAATTTTTCGATACTCATGTCAAAAACATCATCTGCTTGATTTTCGATGCTATTTACCTTAATCATTGCATCTGTCATGCCCTTGATATTTTTCATATCGCGAAGACCAAGAACCGCTTTTTTAGTTTCGATTGTACCTTGTAAAATAAGTTCTGTTAATTTGTGTATACCTAAATCGTTAGGATTGATTTTGTAAAAATTAATCTTTTTAGCAGAAGCATAGATATAATCTGCGATATCATCTAGAGATGTAGCGAGGTAATGAATATCTTCTCTATCAAATGGAGTGATGAAGTTTCTTCCAAGCTCGGTAAAGATATTATGGGTTAAATCGTCGTTGGTGTGTTCTAATGATTCAATTTGAGCTAAAATACTAGCTCTTTTATCAGCATCTGCTTCATTCACCATTTCTTTGAGTTTGATACCCATTTGGTGTACGTGTTCTGCCACGTCTTCAAATAATTGATAGAATACGCGGTCTTTTGGTAAGAATACTTTGAAAATTGAATTAAAGTCCATGACAATTTTTTGTTTAATTAATTGATTGTAAAGGTCTTGAAATCCAATCCAAATTGGGATTCAGCTATATTATCAAATTGTTAACTCAAAGTCTATCATTTTTATTAAAATTATGATAATCAATTAGTTACTGATATAGTTTAACCCAATCAACGGTCATGTTTATGGGTAACTCCTTTAAATTGGTCACTTTGCCAGGCCAGCTGCCTTCAAGTTGTTGATCAATGATTAAGTAAAAAGGCTGATCAAAGGGCCATTGATAGGTACCACCGCCCGCAACTTTTGGGTAGGTAATGGTTTCAATACCATTAATGGCATATACTAATTTATTGGGGTACCAACTAACACTATAGGTGTTGTAACCGTTTGGGTCAATATTTCCGGTATTGAATTTTTTAGGCGTTTCCTGTTTTAATGTTATGGTAGCATGATTGTGTGTTGTTTGATAAGCAAAACCATCGTGATTGAGCCTTTCCATAATATCCATTTCACCATTGTTTTGATTTGGATAAATATCTTTTTCAGAAAGCATCCAAATGGCAGGCCAAGCACCATTTGCAGCGTCTAATTTTGCACGGATTTCTATGCGCCCGTATTGAAAAGCAAATTTATTGTAACTATAAATACCTCCCGTTAATAGAGGCCGTGGATCTCCGTTTATTGTATCACTATTCACAATGCCTTTTAAAATAATATTTTCATTATCAAATTGCACAACTCTATCATCTGTATCGGTGATGTATCTAAAGCAGCCTGTATTGTCTCTCCATTTTTCTTTAGGCATTTTCCATTTAGGGGTAGAAAATAAACCAATTTTACTCCAGTAAGTAGTGTCTAAATATCCCTTATTAAAATTCTCTTCCCATACCAATTCCCATTTTGTTTCATTATTTCTTCTTTCTGGTTTTTGGATAAATATATACGCATCGTTATTATTGAGTTGAAGTGCTTTTATACTCTCATCAATAACGCGCATCCAAGGGTCTTCTGTTGCTAGGCTGCTATCATTGTTATTATTTGCTTTATTTAATACCCATATAAAGGTTTCTTTAAATTGAGGGTAATTATTGATTTGAGTTTCCATCCATGTATTCCAATCAAAGCTTTCATGTAGCTCATTGTAGGCCCACTTGGTAATTAAATTATTGGCTGCCTGAAAGTTTCTAATGGTGTTATAAATACCTGGTTTAAATGCACTTATTTTTTTAAGCAATGCTTGTGCACTATCTAGTTTGTTTAGTTGCTTCAAACAAACATATTGCATGTACTGTTCTAACCTATTGTCTATATCAGATTCATAAGGTTTACCTGCGCCTAAATTTTCCGGCCATTCTTGAGCCTCATGTATAAATTGAATAGCAGTTGCATAATTTTTATTTTTTAATGAAGCAACAGCTTGCATCATTTTTGCTTCCCAATATAAAGCCCTTCCATCGGTAGAGCCTTCAAATGGAATAACATCCATGCTTGAAAGTAACTTATCACATTCTTTGTATTTTTTATTGAGGAGTAGTGTTTTAGCTAAAAGCATATCCATGATAAAATTTTCATTAGTGCTTTGTTTTTTAAAACTTTCTGCAACCACAAGTGCTTTATCATAGTTTTTTGTTTGGAGATAATGTTGAACGAGTAGTTTTTGATATCTCCAAGCAGTTGGGTCTATTTGTATTGCTTTTTGTAAGTCTAATTCTTTGGCATTTGTCTGGTCCTTATTCCAAACAGCTCGAAGTCCATAAAAGTGAGCATCGGTAGGTGTTGTGCCTAGTGCAGTAACCATTTGTAATGCTTCTTCTTTTTTATTTTTATCATGTAGTAAAAGCGCCAAATAATAACTGGGTTTCCAACTTGTAGTATTTTTTATAGCCCATTGTAAAATAGGCATAAAGGATGTTCTAAAAGGAAATATGAGTAATGTTGATGCGCTATTGGCTTTAGCTAATAATTCATTTGCTTTAGTAGTATTGGATTTATGTAAATATGCTTTCCAATATATAGCCAATGGATGATTAGGAAGCGCCTCTAATATTTTTGATAGTTCTGGTTCGAGATTTATATCGGCATAAAATGAGGCTAGTTCTAAAATAGATTCTTCAGGTAGTTCATTTTTAAATGTAAGCTTGTTTGTAAACCATTTTACATACAAATGTAAAGGCTGCACTTTTTCTAGATTTGTAATCAATTGTTTTGCCCCGGAAAAATTGCCTAATTGCTGATTGGCAATTATTTGAATTGCGATGGCATCACTATTGTATTTATTATAATCCTTTGCTTGTGATGCATATGACAAGGCCTTGTCCCATCTTTTGTGTTGGGCATGTATTTTTGCAAGTTCTGTTAATGACGCTGATTTATATTCAATGCTCATGGTTGCTAAGCTAAAGCCGTCAATAGCATCTGCCTCTTTATGCAAATGCGCTGCACTTAATCCATAATAATAATTTGCCGAACCATGATGTGCATCAATTGATATAGCAGTTTTAGAAGCATCAAATGCTTTCTGATCTTCGCCGTTTCTGATATATAATTCAGCTAGTTTAACAAGCCCTTGTAAATGATAAGGGTCTTTTGTTAATGCTTCTTTCAATTTGACTTCAGCTTCTGCAAACATTTTCTGGTCCATGAGTTCCTTGCCCTGAATAGCGAGGCCTTCAGCAGTGTTCCATTCAAATTTTGCAGGTGTTTCCAATGGCCTTGAAAGTGCGTTAAAATTGGGATCACTTTTCCAAATGAGTTGTTGTTTTTTTAGTGAAATTGAAAAATCTGTTTTTCCGAGTCCTATTTTAATCGAATCGCTTATTGTTTGAAGTGGCTTTGCGCAAATTGCTTTTTTTACTAACTGCTTACCATCTGCAATAATTTCTAATGTGTCATTAAAAAATGCAACAGGGGAGCAGTACCATTTTAAAAACCCATCTTCTATTTTAATATTGAGTGCCGCAGATTCGCCAGCAACTACAATGCCTTTTGTTTTATTAACAGGATACCAGTATTCTTTCCATGTATCGGTAGCATGTGGTCCAAATTCTATATGCTTAAATGGCGTGAAGCTACTGTTAGAAGCATTTTGGTTGAAGAGCCTGCCAGATTGTATTTCGGCGTACTGACCATCGTTGTCGGTTAATATTTTTTCCCAAATCATGCCCTGACGTGATAGTCCCCATATCCAAATCTTTTTTCCTGCTTTATTGTCATATGGAGCATAGCGTACCATACCGTAATTATCATCATGCCAGTAAGCGCCAAAAAATTCGGTTTGCTTACCAATTACATGGTATGATTTGTAGGTGCCAAAATTATTTTCTTCATAAAAATTAATACGCTTGCCATTGTCTTCATTGATAGGCCATGACGCATACTCGCCGCCATGCCCAATATAATTTGTACCCGGATAAATAAATTCTAGATTCCCTTTGGTTTTTATACCAGCGTTCATCCAGTGATAGTAGGGTTGACCAATACTTGTATTATTGTTCCATATTGAATTTGTGGTAAAGTATGCCTTGTCTTTGGGTAGGTTAATTTCAATTTGCCAATTGGTTCTGGTTAATAAATCTAGCACTCCAATAAAGCAACTAACACTACCATCGATATTATTTTTAGTGCTGTAATCTACGGGTGTAGCACAATTGGGCGTATGACCTATGATTCCATAATTGGCTTCGAGTCCGCCACTTGTCCAAGGGCCGCGCATGGCAATGTCCCTAAACTTGATTACTTTGTTGTTGTATAAAAATTCTTTACCTGTAGTTTTATCAATGGCGGTCCAAATTTTTCCGCCTATTTCTGGAAGGATTAGAACTTTGATATAATCGTTTTCGAGTTCTACAACCGTCCATTTTTTGTTAACTGGCTTATTGGTAAACCCATCAAACCTATAATATGGATAAATGGCAGTCTGTGACGCAATTGGATCTGGATCCGAAAAAGGATACGTGACAAAAGACTGTTGAAATACTTTAATTCTTGAAGGCGCCTGTGCTTCGGATTTAAAATTTGCAGCAGCAGTAAATGATACCAATAAAAAAAGTAAATTTTTCATGGCTTATATTTAAATATTAATGAATACTTAAATATAAGATAATCCTTTAAACAATCACTGCTATTCCTTTTCAAATGCTAACTCATGCAAAAGGGCTTTGTTTACTTGTAAGAACCGGTTCATTAGGTATAAATAGTAATCGCATCTCAACTCAAATTTATTGGTGTGGATGCTAAAATTGGGGCTAAGAATAGCAGCTTTGAATGTTGGATTTCTTTTGTTGTAATTTAACACTTGTTGATGCGATAATTTTGCAAATTTTTTACGTACTTCTGAATTGATTGAATTTCCAATTTGCATATCAGAGCGCACATATTCACTAAGATCATCATCTAAATTTCTATTGTTATCTGAAAGTTTAACACTGAGCTCTTCATAATACTCGGCAATCAATTGTTTGATAGGCAAAGATTCAATAACACTTAAACTGCCAGTAGCAATAGTGTTTTTATAAGCCGAATTATTTGAAAAAAAACTGTCACCAACATTCAGAGAATCATATTTGTTTGAAACATAATTAATATAATCATCTTCGCTCATTAGGTGATTTTGGTACTGGTATGATGCGTACTTTAATTCTTCAAATGTTTTAATAGCCTTAGTGTATTCTATAATCCGATCTTGCAATTTTGCAGAATCTCTTTTTAAATCCTGTACCATGGCAAGTAAATTCTGATTTTTTCTTTCAATAACAATCTGGTGCTCTCTTACATTTTCAGCAAAAAAACCTAAGGTCACTGCAAAAAACAACATAAAAAATTCTAGTAAATATTCTGACCACTTTTTTTTGTGTGCCGGGTGATGTGCGTGATGTACTTCCATTTAATTGATGATTAGTGTTCTAGTTGCGTTTTTAATTGCTGGATTAATTTATTGTTGTTTGCTTTTACTGTGTTAAGTATGCGCTGATAACCAAAATACCTAGATATGTATACATTCGTGGCAGACACAAAATCGTCTGACGTGAGAATAGATTTTGTAGATTTAAGACTCATTAAAAACTTTCGATATTCTTTTGGATCTGCAAATCCATTTTCAGGACTAATATCTTTATACATTTCAGGAAAAAACCTTCTTGTACCTGCCCCTTGATTAAAAATCAAGTATTTATCTAAATAATTAATTCCAACATCATCAAAAAGTTTATTGTTGTCATTTAACTTTTTAAATAGCACTTCGTAATAATAAGATAAACCGGTTTTTATATCTTTATCAGTAACATAGCTAAGTAAACCACTAGACTGCATATTTTTAAACGTCGTATTATTAACAAATAAAGTCGTGTAGCTTGGAATCGTTTTTATATTGTAGATACTATCTAAGAGATCTTTTTCAGTAAAGCATCCTGTTTTGTACTTATACAATACATGCGATAAAGTAATTAAGTTAATACCGTTTTTTGCCTCTGTAAAAATGCTATCTATTTTTAAGTTATCCTGTTCTAAATCAACAATAATGGCAGCATAGTTTTCTTGCATGCGGTGTTCTATAATACTATGTTCTCTATAGTTTTCAGCAAAGAAACCAAGTGTCACTGCAAAAAATAGCATAAAAAACTCCAGTAAATATTCTGAAATCTTTTTCTTGTGATTTGGGTGATGTGCGTGATGTACTTCCATTATTAATGATTGTTGTTTTCTAAAGCACCATGTTTTATAAGGTAGTTTCTAAGTAAGGTTAATAGTTCGTGACACTGTGCTTGTGTTTCATCTATGTAGTCTTTATCGGTAGATTGTCTTATAGTTTGTAACATCCCTAAAATGGCGATATAGTTATCCCAATCTAATTGATCTTTTTTTATGATTTTTAGATTGGCAGGAATTGGCACTGTAACAACTATTTTATTACTATCAATTTTGAAGTTGTCTCCTGCAGCTCTATTAAAATTAAATTCAAAATTTTTAGTTGAAATAGGGTCTAACATTCTATCTATATAACCAAATTCGCGCTGTTCTCTTAATTTAAGGCCAGCAGCTAAACTTGCGTATCGCTGGATACCAGCTTTTAGTTCGTCTGATTCTAAAAATTTTAAAGTCCCTGAACTTTTAACTTCATCTAATGCAAGACTATTCATTTGGTATAACATTCTACGAGTCATGTGTGCATGCGCAGCATAAACAGCAGGTATTTCTTTATCTAGGGTATTGTTGTTATAATAGGCATTGATGATTTCAAAACAACTGTCTTGCTTGTTTCTATTTCTTCTGGTATTTGCAAAACCAATAGAGTCGTTGATAACGTCTACGTATAAATTTTTGGCACTGATAAGTGCTTTTTTTGTTTCTACATAATGCTCTCTAACATTTTCGGCACCGTAACCAAGTGTTACCGCAACAAAAATCATTAAGCCTTCTAATAAATATTCTTTCCATGGCTTTGCATGTGTAGGAATATGAGGGTGGTGATGTACTTCCATTTATTTTGTTTCTTCTTCTATTTGTTTAATTAATTCGTTTGTTCTTTCTAATCCATTTTGATTCCAAAGAAAAACTACCGAATCCATTAGTTTTTTTTCTTGTAATAAATTCAGTAATTCTTGATTGCCCTTTAAACCTTGCTTGATAGTTGTGACATCAAAAGTGTAATGTGGTTGCTGCTCTATAGATCTAAATTTATATTTAACTTTATTTCTGAGAATAGCAAAAATCTTTTGAACAAGGTCATTACCTACATTGGTTGAAAGTTTAAAATCTTCATAACGGTTATAGCTAACAATAATTTTTGATAACAATTTGTGATTTTGGATATACGCTAATTTGCTAGTTGCTTTTAAAGACTCATATTCTGAAGTATTGCTCGCGAAAAATGTAAAATCAAGTGCATTCGAGAGGTAAATAGAAAGCGAATCGTCACTAATTTCAATCTCTCCAGCAGACCAAGCAGTAATTTGATCTATTGCAAAAACAGCATTTTTATGAACAGTTACGTTAAATTTAAAATCTGCAACGTCTCTTTTCATTTCTGCTGCAAGTCTAACAAGTGCAGCTTCTCCTTGTTTGGTATGAACATAATGCTCTACCATTCTTTCGGCGGCAACAGCTAATGATATACTTAGAAGAATAACAAAAACTTCTTCTACAAGTCCTTTTAGGAATTTAGGGCGGTGTACTTCCATTTTATGAATGTTCTGCTTTTAATAACTTTAATAATTTAGCATTTTCTTCTTTAGCCATTTGTAGCGCAAGTTGGTAAACAAAAATCTGATTATAATATTTTTGAATATCGAAAATGAATTTTTCTGATTGTAAAAGATTTTTTGTTTCCTGTAAGCTTAGCATAAAATTCAAATAATTGCTAGGCTTATTTAAATCATAATTCGTAGAATCGCTATTTATTTTCCTTATTAAGGATCCAATGCCTATGGGTAAGGTAACCCCAAATTCTTTTCCAGCTTGATCAAAAAATACATTATTGCTTTCAATTCTTTTAAATACAACTTCGTAATAATAAGAAAGTCTGTTTTTTAATTCCTCTTCTTCTACATAGCTAAGTAAGCCACTTGATTGCATGTTTTTAAATGAACTATTGTTTACATAAAGGGTAAATGTAGTTGCTATGATATCTGGAAATACCTTTATTGAATCGATCAATTGTTCTTCATTGATTCTTTTGTTCTTTGCCAAGTATAAAACATTAAGCAACCTATCAAATGTCTTTATAGCATTTTGTTCATCTATTAAAATACTATCAATTGTAATTGCGTCTTGTTCAAGATCCTTTAAAATAGCAACCTTATTTTGCTCGATACGGTGCGAAATAATGCTGTGCTCTCTTAAATTTTCAGCAAAAAAACCAAGGGTAACTGCTGCAAAGAGCATAATAAATTCTGTAATGTACTCTTTCCAGTTTTTTGGCTTGTGCGAGTGATGATGTACTTCCATAATCTATACTTAATAGTTTTTTAGAACCATCTAATGATGCCTACAATGTCTACGATAACATAAAAAAAATTCATTATAAACAACGGCCAGTCCTTTCTTTTGTACATGAGTACGGAAAGCCAAATTCTAGCAGTAGCTAAAATTGGGAAAGCCCACTTAGAAGAAGGTAAGTTAAGTGCCAGCAATGTTGCACCAATTAATAGTAAAATGACAGATGCCCAATTTTGTTGTTTTTCTTTCATGTTATGAATGATTTTTTATTGTTTAAACTTTACAAGTGTTAGTGAAAATAAACTATATTTTTGAATTATCTTAATTTACAAGCTATGAATACTAGTGCATCAATTGAACGTATAAAAAAAATGATTTTTGGTTCGGTCTATCCTTTGTATTTGGCAAAAGTTGAGAAAAAAGGTCGTACAAAAGAAGAGCTAGATCAGGTAATCACTTGGCTTACCGGTTTTAGTCAAAAACAAATAGAAAACCATATAAAAAACCGGTCCACTTTTGAATCTTTTTTTGATGAGGCTACACTTCATAGCAATTCTACACTCATTACTGGTGTTATTTGCGGTTACCGCATAGAAGAAATAGAAGACCAGCTTACTAAAAAAGTAAGGTATCTCGATAAGCTTGTAGACGAGCTTGCAAAGGGCAAAAAAATCGATAAAATTTTACGGGAATCTTAAAATTTGACTTTATTTTTTTGTTGCTTTAAAATTTCCATTAGGTTGTTTGAATGTTAGTGAAAGAGTAATTCCTTTTTCGTTCAATTCAAATACTACCGAATAGCCTGGTAGTTTTACAAAATCAAATTTATTGTCACCAACTGGTACTAGCTCATATTCAGGCTGTCCAGGAACAAATACGTATAATACTTTTTCTTTTAAGTAGGTTTTGATTTCAGTGCCAGCTAATAAAAACGTGCCTGAATATTTATTTAAGTCATTTAGCGTCATTTCTTTTGCACTATTAGATCTACTAAATACAACAGGAGCGGGTATTGCAGCCTCTAAACCAAATACTGTAGCAGATTCAATTTCACCATTAAGACCTGTGTTAAATTGAAATCTGATTGGATTATTTTCGGCACTATCAATGCCTTCAGACGTTTCATAAGGCCTAAATATGTCGTAATGAAATTGACCTAGCCACCATTTATCATCTTTTAATTTTACAAATAGTGAGTCACCTTTTTGAATCACTTCAAATTTTCCATAAGCGCTATTTGTATAAGCACCCGTATAATTGTTTAGCGCATGAGAGGTTTTTGTTTGTAGAACTTGATTGCTAACAGTAGATTTCTCTGCTTTTTCGGCAAATTCTTTTGCTTTTTTGGCACTATTTAATGCATCTGTATTCCAATCAAAATATTTCAATCCTAAGACCCTGTCCGCAATGGTATTTCTTACAATAGAATGAACTTTAGAACCATCTTGATTTACGAGTACTACAATGCCTATACTATCTGTAGGAAAGAAACAAGTGCTAGCTGTAAACCCTGTTATACTTCCTCCATGTTCTGCCCTGTAATGCCCTTTGTAACTAGATAGCATCCATCCAAAACCATAATTCATAAAATGAACATCAGGTTTTTCGGCACTTGGTAATGCAGCTGTCATGATCATTTGAGAACTAATAGCATCTGCAACAAATGATGATGGAATTATTTGTAGCGTATCAAATTTGCCACCATTAATCCAAACTTTTAACCATTGTGCCATATCAATTACTGTACTATTGATACTACCTGCAGGGCCCATTCCATCTATATTATAATATGACGTTTTGTGAATTGTACTATCATTTATGACATTATATCCATTTGCTGGCTCTTTGTAATTGGCCATTGTTTTTATTGAAAAATTGGAATTTCGCATTCCTAATTTTGAAAATATTTTATTTTGGATATTTGACTCCCAGCTTGTACCTGTTAATTTTTCGGCAAGTACACCTTGAAGTAAATACATAAAATTATTATACTGCCATGTTTGTCTTAATGGCGCAGAGGGTGGCATAAACTCAACACGCTTTGCTAAACTTTCACGTGTACCGGGATCGATGATCCACGACATATCATGTCTTGGAAGTCCAGTTCTATGACTCATCATATCCCTTAACGTAATTTGTTGCGTTAGTTCGTTACTGTAAAATTTAAAGTCTTTTAAATAATTAGAAAAAGGTTTATCCAAATCAATTCCTTTTTCTTTTTGAAGCATCCCAATGAGAGAGGCTGTAAAAGCCTTTGTACAAGAGCCTATTGGAAATTGTGTAGAATCTGTGGCAGGTAATTTATTTGCAAAATCTCTATATCCAAATCCTTTTGAAAAAATGATTTTATTTTTTTCTACAACAGCTACAGCAACACCAGCAGCATGATGATCTTTTAGGATCTTATTGATTTCAGCTTCAATTCCTGCAAAGCGTTTGTCGTTTTTAACCTGTGCATATAATGGTGAAACAAAAATAAAAAGGGTAACTGTAACGAGTAGACTGTTTAAAATCTTTTTCATAAAACGTTTATTTGGCTGCTTGTAATTTATGGAAACTGATGTATGAGGCTAATAATAGTCCAAAAAATAATACTGCCATTAAGCCATAAGGAATAAATGGATCACCTACTGCAATATGTGCTACTAACGCAGAAATATACATTATTCCAAAGCCTACATATGCCCATTCTTTAAAGCGTTTAGGAACTGCAGGTACAATAAGTAATACCAGTCCAATGAGCTGTCCAATGCTTATTTCTAGTGAAAGATAGCGTGGGATAAGCACATGCTTAGCACCTTCTTTGGCCATTTCTGAATTCATTTGAACTGCACTTAAGGCAAACAGGCAAATGATACTGGTGCTTACCCAATAGATAATTTTTGTTGTTTTCATACTTTCATTTTATGGTTATAAATGTAATGTTTTTTATGATTTTTTGAAAGTGTATCTCGAAGAAAAAAGATTCTTACATTGCGTAATAATCATATTATATGGAAATAATTGGACCCATTAGTCAATTAGTGAGTTTACGAGATTTGCCACATAAAGGGCGCATCGGTGATAGTGCACTTCATACAATTTCAAATGCTGGAATTGCATTTGATAATGATACTATTGTGGCAGTTGATTCTTGGGATGTATTATTAGCGGCGTATCCAAATGCAACCAAACGTGCACTTGACCAAAATTATGTTGCGGTTCCTGGTTATATTGATTGTCATACCCACCTCTGCTTTGGTGGAAATAGAGCCCGTGATTTTGCACTTCGCAATGCTGGCGTTTCTTATTTAGAAATTGCACAATCGGGTGGCGGTATTTGGGATACAGTAACCCAAACAAGAAAATGTTCTGAGCAGGAGTTAACGCAAATTGTCATTAAAAATGCGAACAAACAATTACAATTAGGAATAACAACTATTGAGGTTAAGAGCGGCTACGGACTTTCGGTAGAAGAAGAAATAAAAATGCTACGGGCTATACGTAACGGTAGCAAGGAAACCGCTGCAGACCTTGTGGCTACTTGTTTAGCTGCACATCTTAAACCCAAAGATTTTATCGGTACAAATCAGGCTTACTTAGATCATTTAGTTACAAATTTATTTCCTGTTTTAAAGTCTGATCATCTTACAAACCGTATTGATGCATTTATAGAATTCTCTGCATTTTCTGGACCAGAGATCTTACCTTATTTACAAACTGCAAAAAAATTTGGTTTTGATATCACCCTGCACGCCGATCAATTTACCACAAGTGGTTCGGAAGTTGCTGTACAAATAGGAGCAATTTCTGCAGATCATTTGGAAGCATCAGGTGATAAAGAAATTGAATTAGTTGCACAATCAAATACCATAGCAGTTGCATTACCTGGTGCAAGTGTAGGACTTGGGTGTGCTTTTGCGCCGGCAAGAAAAATATTGGATAAAGGAGGTGCTTTAGCTATTGCGTCCGATTGGAATCCAGGATCGGCACCAATGGGAGATTTGGTATGTCAGGCTTCCATACTTGCTACATTTGAAAAACTAACAACCGCCGAAGTCTTTGCTGGTATTACGTTTAGAGCGGCAGCAGCACTTAATTTATTTGATCGTGGAAGACTCATTGCAGGCAATAAAGCAGATTTTATTTTGTATCCAACCGCTGATTATAGAGACATACTTTATTATCAAGGTTCTTTGCTTCCTTCTCAAGTTTGGAAATCAGGAAAACTAGTTGGCGTATAATTTATTTTATGATATAATGATACAACCTATGACTTTTAAGGAAATGATTTTGCAGGGCATACCAGAACAACTGCCCAATAAAAAATCAAGAGATGATAAATATTCTCATGCACCTAAGCGAAAAGATATACTTACATCTACCGAAAAAAAACTAGCGATAGCAAATGCGCTGCGTTATTTTCCAGCATCATGGCATGCAGTTTTGATTGAGGATTTTGTGGAAGAATTAAAACTGTATGGTAGGATTTACATGTACCGTTTTATGCCAGATTATGAAATGTACGCAAGGCCAATTCATGAATATCCTGCTCAGTCACAGCAAGCTGCGGCAATCATGCTTATGATTCAAAACAATTTGGACCCAGCAGTAGCGCAGCATCCTCAGGAATTAATTACCTATGGAGGTAATGGAGCAGTGTTTCAAAACTGGGCTCAATATCTTCTTACCATGAAATACCTGGCCCAAATAACAGAGACGCAAACTTTACACATGTACTCTGGACATCCTATGGGAATTTTTCCGTCCTCTATAGAAGCCCCACGTGTAGTTGTCACAAATGGAATGATGATTCCTAATTATTCTAAACCTGAAGATTGGGAACGTTATAATGCAATGGGTGTTACACAATATGGCCAAATGACAGCAGGTTCTTATATGTATATTGGACCTCAAGGAATTGTGCACGGTACTACCATTACTGTGATGAATGCTTTTAGAAAAAAATTAGGTCCTGGCGAGAGTCCTAATGGAAAAATATTTTTAACAGCTGGTTTAGGCGGTATGAGTGGTGCACAACCCAAAGCTGGAAATATTGCAGGTTGCATTACAATATGTGCAGAGGTTAATGCAGCAGCTGCTTCCAAAAGGTATCAACAAGGATGGGTTGATAAGCTTACACATAATCTCGATGAATTAATTGAGATTGTAAAAGAAGCAGTATCTAATAAAGAAGTAGTATCTATTGCTTATGTTGGAAATGTTATTGATGTATGGGAGCGTTTTGATACTGAAAATATTAGTGTTGATTTAGGATCTGATCAAACCTCACTTCATAATCCATGGGCTGGTGGTTATTACCCTGTGGGACTTTCATTTGAGGAGTCTAATGAGATGATGGCCAATCATCCAGAACAATTTAAAGAGGTTGTTCAAGCCTCACTGCGTCGTCATGCAAATGCAATAAATAAACATACTGCAAAAGGGACTTACTTTTTTGATTATGGAAATGCATTTTTATTAGAAGCGTCAAGAGCTAATGCAGATGTAATGCACAACAATCATATCGATTTTAAATATCCAAGTTATGTGCAAGATATTTTAGGACCCATGTGTTTTGATTATGGTTTTGGACCATTTAGATGGGTTTGTACTTCTGGCTCCCATGAAGATTTAAAACGTACCGATCAAATAGCTGCAACTGTGTTAGAATCAATGCTAGCTAGTGCTCCAGCGTCTATTGCACAGCAGTTACAAGATAATATTACATGGATTAAGGAAGCTGAAAAAAATAAATTGGTAGTAGGTTCTAAAGCAAGAATTTTATACGCCGATGCAGAAGGCAGATCAAAAATTGCTGCCGCATTTAATGAAGCAATTGGTGATGGAATCATTACGGCGCCTGTTGTTATAGGCAGAGACCATCATGATGTAAGTGGAACCGATTCGCCATACCGAGAAACTAGTAATATTTACGATGGCAGTAAGTATACAGCAGACATGTCTATTCACAATGTGATTGGTGATAGTTTTAGAGGCGCGACTTGGGTGTCTATACATAATGGTGGCGGTGTAGGTTGGGGTGAAGTAAGCAATGGTGGATTTGGACTTGTATTGGATGGATCGGCAGCATCAAAAGCGAAATTAGAAAGCATGTTGTTTTATGATGTAAACAATGGAATCGCACGCAGGGCTTGGGCTAGGAATACCGGTTCAATCGAAGCGATTGAACGTGAAATGAAAAGAAGTCCTAATTTAATTGTAACGATGCCTAATTTAGTAGACGAAAAATTGTTACACCATATTCAATAATTTTTATGAGGCATCATGTAAATCCGTCTTCTGCGAACTGGGTGGGCCGACATTCAGATAGTCAATTGTACTGGCACGAGCTTGTGCAATTCGTAAATGACTTACAAATCAAAGAAGGACAGGATTCTAAAATTGCATTGTTAGGCTATGCTGTTGATGCAGGTGTAATTAGTAATGGGGGTAGAAGTGGAGCCAAAGACGGACCTGATAGCATTCGTAAAATGTTAGGACCACTTGCCAATCATGTAAATGAAACGACACTGGTGTATGATTATGGAAATATAGTTGTTGAAGATGATGATATAGATGCTGCTCAATTATTGATGCGCGATACCATTTATACTTGTTTACAAGAAAATCATTTGCCTGTTATTTTAGGAGGTGGTCACGACGCAGCCTATCCGCATTTTTTAGGCATTCAAAAACACCTGGCAACTACCGGTCAAACAGTTGGTATTATTAATTTTGATGCTCATTTTGACCTTCGTCCATTAATAGACGGAAAAGGTCATTCAGGATCACCCTTTTTGCAAATAGCAAATCAATTTTCCAACTCATTTAATTATTTGGTTCTCGGCATTCAAAAAGCCTCTAATCCTAAAACTTTATTTGAAACCGCGTCTTCTCTTAACTGTAATTTTTTAGAAATAGAGCAGTTTACTATAGCACACTGGGATCTAGTAAAAAATAGCATTACTAATTTTATTGGTTCTGTTGATAAAGTATATGTTAGTATTGATTTAGATGGATTTTCTTCAGCTTATGCACCCGGTGTTTCCGCGCCTTCTCCAATTGGTTTTACGCCTGAAATAGTATTGAAGGCACTAGAAGAAATTATACAATCTAATAAATTATTAAGTGTTGATATTGTAGAATTAAATCCAGCATACGATCAGGACAATGCCACTGCTAGATTAGGCGCAAGATGTGTAGAGTTTATTATTCGTAGTATTTAATTCTAGTTTACTTATTTTCTAGTTAATATCCCTTATAATTTTTAGGTGATGGTTGGTGTGTACTATAAAAAAACGAAGTGTTTTTGATACATTCAAATCACCAAAAATTGGGTGGGTGAAATATTTATTTTTTTGTGTAGAAGCTAGTGTTTGCAAATTGGCTTTAGCAAGCGTAATCGCTTCCATAATTTCAGCTTTTGAAATAGATTTTTCCGGAATTACAATTTTTGGCGCTTTTACTTTACCCCTTGGAATGTGATTGGTAAGCAATAGCAAATAATAAGCACCACTAAATTTTGGGTTAGCTTTTGAGGGATCAGAATTTACAATAGCATTTGTTATTATGTTTATTACCTGACAGCTATGCGCTATATGCCAGCCAATCGTTTCCCCAGAAATAGATTCATTCAAATTTTGGCGCAATTCGATAAAGCTTTCTAATTGGGTTAGTTGGGCTAAGTTTTTATCTAAACTGCTTTTAATCATTGAATAAATATAGTTATTATGCTTCTTTTATATCAGTTGCTTTCAAAAGGGCATCAATTTTATTGATGAGCAAGTGAATGGTATTATTGTTTACTTGATCAACTTCTATTCCAGCTTTAATACCACCTACATGGTTGGGGGTGGTCATGAGCTCATAAAAACTTAGTTTTAGGGCTTCTGCTATTTGCTCAATTCTATCTAAGGAAATGTCTGTTTTCCCGGTTTCAATTTGACTGAGCGCACTTGGGGTAATTTTTAGTTGCTCTGCCAATACACCCTGTCTAATACCCTGAGATTCTCTGTGTCTGCGTATATTTCTGCCGACGATCTCTTTAACTTTCATAAATTCAGATTTAATTAAATATGGCTTAATATTGATTTTATGGCATACCAGACTATTTTTTAACCTGATTTTCCATTTAATTCACTGAAAAACAAACTTTTGTATAAATTGTTTAATAAAATGTCTCTTTTTTCCATTTTTTTTACAACTATAGTCCCAATAATTTAACTAAATTTAACGTCTAATTAACCAAAATTTAACACGATGAGAAAACTAACTGTTTTTTTGACGTGTGCTTTGCTATTCATAGCACAGGCATACGCTCAGTCCCCTCGAACAGTTACCGGAAAGGTAACCGACGACAAAGGAACACCATTAAGTGGTGTTACCATCAGTGCTGTTGGAGTAAACAAAAATGCACTATCAGATAACAATGGATCATTTTCGATTCAAGTTGCTGAAAAAGTAAAAACATTAAAACTTACTTATGTGGGATTTGATTCTAAAGAGGTAAGTATTAATGGTGTTTCAACTGTTACCGTTTCATTGTCTCCCGAAGACAAGGCCTTAAACGAAGTTGTAGTAGTTGGGTATGGTACTCAAAAGAAAAGAGATATCACAGGAAGCATCGCTAGCGTAAAAGGCGAGGCATTAGCAAACAAGCCTACACAAAGTTTTGAACAAGCTTTGGGTGGTAGAGCTGCTGGTGTACAAGTAGTAATTCCTAGTGGTGTATTAAATGCGCCACCCGTTTTAAGAATTAGAGGAGCTAACTCTATTTCATTATCATCTTATCCACTTATTGTAGTAGATGGAGTACCAGTATTTACTGGTGATGGTAGTTCTACAAATGCTGCTGGTAACGTATTATCTTCTATCAATCCAAATGATATTGAAAGTGTTGACGTTGCTAAAGACGCTGCTGCTACTGCAATTTATGGTAGCCGTGCTGCAAATGGTGTGTTATTCATTACTACTAAAAAAGGTAAGCCAGGCCGTTCAAAAGTTACTTTAGATAGCTGGGTTGGGTTTAGTAATCCACAGCGTTTGCAACAGGTATTAGATGCGCAACAATACACAGATTATAAAAATGAAGCATTAAGAAATGCTGGAACATTTAATGCTGCAACAAATGCTTTTGCAACAACAGTAGGTCCAGATGGTAAAATCATTAATACCAATTGGGCAGATATCGTTTACCGTCAAGGCTTACAACATAGCAATACTGTAAGTTTATCTGGTGCGAATGAATCTACAAGCTATTATTTTTCTGCTGGTTATACTGAGCAAGAAGGTATCATTAACAGAAACGATTTTAAGCGTTTAACATTGTTAATGAACGTAGATCATAAAGCAGGCAAGTTTTTTAGCATGGGTGGTAAAATTCAATATACCAGCGATAAAAACACAGCTGCTACAAGTTCTGGATCATTGGGTGATGCATTTGCAACTGCCGGTTTAGGTCGTGTGGCTTTAATTACTGCACCTAACGTTGGTCCTTTTTTAGCAGATGGTTCTTATAACCAAGCAAATGGATTGATTGGCGTGATGGGCAATAAATTAGGTCAAGTAGGTTTTTACAATCCACAAATTACTATGGATTTAAATAGATCTAATAGTTATGGCGAACACCTAATTAGTAATTTATATGCACAGTTCAAACCCGTAAATTGGTTGGCTGTTAGAACACAATATGGTCTTGATTATTTAATGGTTGACAATGATGTATTTTCTCATCCATTATCTGGAGAAGGTTTTTCAACTACAGGTTCTGTTTCTGCTATTTTTAACAAAAACAAACGTTGGGTTTGGACTACTACCGCTCAGTTTGATAAAGTATTTGCACAAGACCATACTGTTAGTGTGCTTGCAGGTATTGAGCATCAAAAATCTGATCAAAACAGTTATGGTTTAAACCGTGTAACTGTTGCGGATCCTGCATTTACAAATATTCAGGGTGGATGGGTTACACCTAACACTTCTGGACTAGGAATTGGTGAAAACTATTTGTACTCAGAGTTTGCTCGTGGACAATATAATTTTAAAAGAAAATATTTCTTAACGGCTAACGTGCGTAGAGATGGTGCTTCTCAATTAGGAGTGAATAGTAAGTATGGTATTTTTTGGGGTGTATCTGCAAGCTGGGATGTACTATCTGAAAAGTTCATTCAGAACATCAAGTTAGACAAAGTATTTAGCAGCTTACGTTTAAGAAGTAGCTATGGTAAAGTTGGTAATATTGGTGGCTTAGGAAACTTTGCTTCTCTATCAACATTTAGCTCTGGCTTATACGGAAGTGGCGGTACTGTTGCTTATAGCCAAGCAGGTAATCCAAATCTTACTTGGGAAACTAGTAAGAAAACAGATGTTGGTTTAAACTTTGGTTTATTTAATGATCGTTTAACTGCAGAAATTGGATATTACAATAGTAACAACGATGGTTTATTATTATTTGTACCACAACCACCTTCTGCTGGTTTACCATCTAATATTCCAACCAACATTGGTTCTATGTACAATAGAGGTTTTGAATTTGATATTAAATTCAACGTAGTTCAAAACAAAGATTTCTCTTGGACAACATCGTTTAATTTATCTACCAACGATAACAAAGTATTGTCTTTAGCACCTGGTATCACCAATATCATTGGTTCAACTGGTGGCTTAGAAAATCCAAGCATTACAATGCCAGGTCACCCAATTGGTATGTTATTTGTAACAAGAACAGCAGGTGTTGATCCTGCATCTGGTCGCCGAATTTTTATTAATAGTCAAGGTAGACAAGTATTCTTTCAACACGTAGCGCCAGCGGGTCAATCTCGTTTCATGTATGCAGATGGTACAGTTGCCCCAACGGTAAGTAGTGCAGATGCAATTGTATATAGAAATACACACGCTAAAGTTTTTGGTGGTTTTGAAAACAACTTACGATTCAAGAATTTTGAATTGAATGCTTTATTTACTTACCAAATGGGTAACTGGTTGTATTATGGTACACAAGCTGGTTTAAGAGATCAACGTTTCTGGAATAATGAAGTTGGTGTATTAAACAGATGGCAGAAAGCTGGAGATGTTACTGAATTCCCAAGACCTGTATTTGGTGATAACGTTTCTAACGGTTCATCTTTCCCGTTAGATATCAACGTATTTAAAGGTGATTTTATCAAGTTAAGAACCCTTACAATTGGATATAATTTTCCAAAAAGTATGATGGATAAAATCAAAATTTCAAATGCTCGTTTTTATGTTTCAGGAAACAACTTGCTAATTTTAACAGCATATCCAGGACCTGATCCTGAGGTTTCTTCAAACGGAAACGGTACCACCAATTTTGGTATTGACAGAAACACCGTAGCTAACCAACGTACAATTACTGTTGGTATCAACGTTGGGTTCTAATTGTTAAAACTATTAATTAAGAAAAATGAAAAAGAATCTATTATACATTTTGATGGCTGCAGGTCTTGTTCAGATCACCTCTTGCGCCAAAGAAAATTTTGTAAATCCGGTTCCTACCAACGTTATTTCTGATCTTACTGCATTTGATAGTAAGGACAGGGTTGAAGGTCAGGTAAGAGCTATTTATGCCTCTATTAAAAATTCAGGCATGTATGGTGGTCGCTACCAAATCTTTAATGATATCCGTGGCGGAGACTTTATGAATGAAAGAACCAACGTTGTAACTGGTTTTGATGTTTGGAACTATACACCATCTAACAGTTCTACCAACTCGGTTCAAAACCATTGGTCAAGGGCCTATTATGTTATTAATTTAACAAACGTTTTTTTAGAAGGTATGACCGCTAAAGGAACAGCAGTTGTTGGTACACAACTTTCCAATAACTACCAAGCAGAAGCACGTTTGCTTAGAGCGTTAAGTTATTACTCTTTATTACAATTATATGCACGTCCTTTTTGGGATGGAAATGGATCTAAGCCCGGTGTTCCAATGCGTTTAAAAGGTAACACTGGTTCTGATGATTATGCAAAAGCAAGAGCAACAGTAGCAGAAGTGTATACGCAAATTTTAGCAGATTTAGATTTTGCTGAAACCAATTTACCTGCTAGCTATAGCACTGCTTTGAATAACACTATTCGTGCTCATAGAAATACAGCTATTGCGCTTAAAACAAGGGTTTATTTAAGTATGGGCCGTTTTGCAAATGTGATTACTGAAGCAAGTAAAATTGTAAGTAGTACAGCACCTTATACTGCTACTTCTGGTGTAGCACATGCATTACAAGCAGACATTACGAATGTATTTAAAGCGCCTTATACTACTACCGAATCAATTTTGTCTATGCCTTTTGCTTCAAACGAAACACCAGGTGGTCAAAATCAACTAGGATACTATTATGGTCCTGCTTCTTTTAATGGCGGTAATGGTGAATACTCTTTGTTGCCAACAGGCGTTATTGCAGATGCTGGATGGAAATCAACAGATAGAAGAAGAACCATGGTAGGTGTTTTTGGTGGTAAAAGCTATTTAACAAAATACAGCGTACCATCTATTTTTACCGACTATGCACCAGTAATCAGATATGCCGAAGTGTTACTTAGTTTAGCAGAAGCGAGAGTGCGTTCTACAAATACTGTAGATGCACAAGCCATTGCTTTATTAAATGCAGTACGTGGTCGTTCAGATGCTTCCACTGTATTTACAGCTGGCGATTTTGCTAACGCAACAGCACTAGCAGATGCGATTGTAAATGAAAGACGCATTGAGTTGTTAGGAGAGGGAATCAGAGGAACTGATATTACTCGTCTAGGTCTTCCTTTACCGGCAAAGCCTGGTGTAGGTGAAATTAAGGCAGATGCACAACAGTATATCTGGCCTATATCTTCTACAGAGTTATTATTAAATCCACTTTGTAAAGACAATTAGTATTTTATCTTGCATACAAAAAGGGCCCAGTTATTAATTAACTGGGCCCTTTTTTATTACCCTGAATAGTCCACTAGGGGTATGTATGCTTAATAAGCCAACATATTTATTAAATATGGTTATATTGCAAGTACCAATCAATAACTATGAAAAAAATCATTATCGTTTGTTTGTATATACTCTTCACATGTACAAATAGTTTTGGGCAAGGAGCAAAAATCGATTTTTCTCAAAAGCCACCTAATCTTGACTCTTTACTTCCCAAAATAGCAGCTGAAAAAAATGATAGCGCTAGATATTATTTAGCCTTGTCGGCATTAACGATTTCCGAAACCAATCCGGTAGAGGATATGCATAACTCGGAAATTATTTTATTGCACGGTCAAAAAAACAATGATTTAGTTTGTCAATTGTTAGGGTATGCTTGTTTGTGTTACGATTATATTGCTTTTGGTAACAAAGTAAAAAGTTTAGAGTTTGGTATAAAAGCAAATCAAGTTGCCGAAAAAGCAAATGACAATAGATTAAAAACTTTTGGGAAAGCTATGTTAGCGCTCACTTATTTAACAATGGGTGATTTTGAAAAAGCTATTTCTTACAATAAAGCAGCTATTGAAGCTGGTTCTAAATATGAACCTGATATTATTTCTATTTGTGCGGTGAATGATATGGGTACTATTTATTTAGCTATGGGTAAAATTGATTCGGCACTTATTTACACACAAAAAGCTTATGAACTTGCTATCAAATCAGGTATAAAATATTGGTTAACTTCTACTTATTTACAATTTGGAAGTATACATGCTGCCATGAAAAATTCTGGATTGGCATTAAATTATTGGAACTTGGCGTTAGAGGAAGCAAATAGAATTGGCTCTCCAAAATTTGCAAGCACTGCCTATAATGCAATTGCACAATACTACTACGCTTCTAATCAAACAGACTCGGCCAAACTCTATGCTACAAGGGCTATTTCAAGCGTCAAAAACACCGCCTTTTATACCTTAAATATAGATCCGGCAAAGCTTTTATTAAACATTTATCATGACACTAATATTGACAGTGCTTTTAAGTATTCTGAAATATATAGAATTGCAAATGACAGTGTTTCTAATGTCAGAGCGCTGCAACAGGCGCAATTAATGGCTGTTGAAGAAGAGGCCCGACTTGCACAATTAAAATTTGAAACAGATCAGTCAAATGAAGCGCGAAAACAAAATTTAGAATATACTTTTTTAGGTCTTGGTATTGTTAGCTTTTTAATGCTATTTATTTTATTTAGTCGTAAACATATTACCAATACTAAAGTAATCCAGTTTTTAAGTGTTGTTTCTTTATTAATGGTATTTGAATTTATCAATTTATTAATTCACCCAGTTTTAGAAAAAGTAACACATCATTCTCCTTTTTTAATGTTGTTAAGTCTTGTTGCTTTAGCAGCACTATTAATTCCTATTCATCATAAATTGGAACATTGGGCTGTAAATAAACTAATTGAAAAAAATAAACAGGCCAGATTAGAAGCTGCTAAAAAAACAATTGAACAATTAGAAAAAATGGCGCATTAATATGCTTAAAATTTATAAGGGCATTTTGTTTTTGCTATCCTTGCACCTATGCATAATCGCTAGTGCTCAAAAAACAACGGCTTGGATTGTTAGACACGCCGAAAAAGACACTTCATTTGTAAATCGTCAGGATCCAGATTTAACAGCTACGGGACAGCAAAGGGCCCTTGATTTGGCTGCTTATTTACAAAACGAACCACTTGTAAAAGTTTATTCTACTGATACCAAAAGAACAAGGCAAACCGCAAAGCACGTTAAAGCGCCATTAGAGATATATAATCCTAAAAATTTAACCGGTTTACTTGATCTGATCTCGCAAAATACAAAAGGCAATTCTGTATTGATTGTAGGTCATTCTAATACTGTGTTAGAAACCATCGAGGCACTTGGTGGAAAAAGGCCCGTGACGCAATTAACAGATGATGATTACGATTACATATTCAAAGTAGAAATAGAAGCGGGTAAACCTGCTGTGGTAAGCTTTTATCACTTTGGACAGGTTCATAGGGGCGGAACAGCAGCTATGCATTAGTGTTAGCCTATTTCTTTTACAAAAGGCCCCACAAAAGTTTAGATTTTAAAGTAGTTCGGTTAATTTAGATACTCTAAACTACTTTATATGTTTAAAAAAGCGGTTCTTTTTGTAACCCTATTTGTTGTTACAATTGTTGGTCAAGCACAAGAAGTGCCATCACCTAAATCTCATTTTGGATTTAATATTGGTGATAATTATCAGTTGGCCAATTACACGCAAACCGAATCTTATTTACAAAAGTTAGCAGCCGCTTCTAAAAAAATGAAGCTCCAAAGTATTGGTACCACAGAAGAAGGGCGTACACAGTACATGGTAATCGTTTCTGATCCTGCAAACCTGTCAAAACTGGCTAAGTATAAATCGATTTCGCAACAAATGGCTAGGGCAGAGGGTTTAACGGATGAAGCTGCAAAGCAACTTGCCAATGAGGGTAAAGCAGTTGTGTGGATAGATGGAGGCTTGCATGCCAATGAAGTGCTTGGTATTCATCAATGGATAGAAACATTGTATCAACTTCTGTCACGTAATGATGATGAAACAAAAAGAATTTTAAAATCTACCATCATATTATTTGTGCACGCCAATCCGGATGGTCAAGAACTTCAATCTAATTGGTATATGCGTAATGCGGATACTTTAAAAAGAAGTACCGCTAATTTGCCAAGACTCTATCAAAAATATATTGGTCATGATAATAACCGTGATTTTTATATGACCAATATGAGTGAGTCGCGCAACATGAGTTTACAACAGTATGTAGAGTGGATGCCACAAATTTTATACAATCACCACCAAACAGGTCCTGCTGGAACCGTTGTGGCTGGCCCACCTTACCGTGATCCATTCAATTATGTGTATGATCCGTTACTTATTACAGGTATTGATCAATTAGGTGCGGTGATGAGTACAAGACTCAACGCCGAAAATAAACCTGGCTATACCATGAAAAGCGGTTCGGTATATTCTACTTGGTGGAATGGCGGATTAAGAACAACTGCCTATTACCACAATATTATTGGTCTATTAACAGAAATGATTGGGAATCCTACGCCCATGAAAATTCCATTTGTTCCTTCAAGACTCATTCCTAATAGTGGAACTCCTTTTCCTATTGCACCACAAAAATGGTATTTCAGAAACTCTATAGATTATTCTGTATCATTAAACTATGCGGTATTAAATTATGCATCGCGTCATAAAGATGAACTACTCATGAATATATATACCATGGGTAAAAATTCGATTGAGGCAGGAAGTAAAGATTATTGGACACTGTCTCCTAATAAAGTTGAAATGGTGAATGATTTGATGAAGGCAGATCAAAAAGAACAGCGAGCCGATACCATTTCACTTCAATACTATGATAGAGTCTATAAAAATCCAAAACTTCGGGATGCGCGTGGTTATATTATTCCAATAACGCAAACAACCACTGCTACCAATTTTGTAAATATTTTAATAAAGAGTGGTATCCGTGTAGAAAAGGCAACCAAAAACTTTGAACTAAATGGTAAAAGTTATGCAGCGGGTTCTTATGTTGTAAAAACCAATCAGGCGTTTAGACCACACGTGATTGATATGTTTGAACCCCAAGATCATCCCAACGATTTTCAATATCCTGGTGGTCCACCGGTAAGACCATATGATGCAGCAGGTTGGACACCCGCTTATACTATGGGCCTAGAGTTTGACCGCATACTAGAACCTTTTGATGGTCCATTTGAAACTATCCCGTATGGTCAAGAACAAAAACACATTGGTTCATTTACAAAGTTAGCAGGTGCTGTTGGCTATACATTTGCCACCAATGAAAACGCAAGTTTTGTGCTTGTAAATGATTTATTAAAAGCAGGTATTGAAGTAGAAAAAACGAGCGAATATTTTTATGTGGCTGCTTCTGAAAAAGCAGTTGTTATTTTAGAAAATGCAGCAGCAAAAAATGGTATAAAAATAGTGGGTGTATCGCAAAAGCTTGCTTCAAATAGTATTCCTGTAAAGCCTAGTAGAATAGCACTGTGGGATGTGTATGGGGGTTCAATGCCATCTGGATGGACAAGATGGATTTTTGAGCAGTATCATTTTCCATTTACACTTGTATATGCAAAAGAAATTAATGCCGGTAATTTAAAAAGTAAGTATGACGTTATCTTATTTGTTGGTGGCGCTATTCCTTCGTACCGTTCGGATTTATCAGCAAATAACGGTACTGGTGAATTTGAAGGTAGAGAGCCGAATGAAAAAGAAATCCCTGAAATGTACCATGCGCAACTTGGAAGAATCACCGCTGCAAAATCTATTCCTGCTTTAAAACAGTTTGCAGAAGAAGGAGGCACTATTATTACTGTTGGTAGCAGCGCTAATTTAGCCTACCATTTTAAATTACCTGTACGCAATGCACTGGTGGAAATGGTGAATGGAAAAGAACGTCCACTCCCTGGCGAAAAATTTTATATTCCTGGATCTGTTATGCAGGTAGCAGTTAACAATACACTTACTGCCAATTGGGGTATGAAGCCAACGGCAGATGTTTATTTTAGTGCTAGTCCTGTATTTAATTTACTACCTAACGCTACTGCCAGCGGAGAAATAACACCACTTGCTTGGTATGCATCAGAAAAAACGCTTCGTAGTGGTTGGGCATACGGACAATCTTACCTAAATCAAACAGTTGCTGCATTTTCTGCTACTGTGGGCAAAGGTAAACTGGTGGTATATGGCCCTGAAATAACCTTTAGAGGCCAAACGCACAGCACGTACAAAATGTTATTTAACCACTTGTACTTAGATAAATAAAAGATTAATTTTTGATATGATACGCTGCAGAAATTTCTTTTTGTAGCGTATCAATTTTTTTATCGAGTTCGTTATAAAAGTAACCCACAATAAATCGGTCTAAATCGTATCGTAAATTTAGTTGTCTATTGTTGTATTCTTTTAGTAGGATTGGATCGTTAGTCATTAATGTTGCACCTTCTTTGATTGCTTTGGTTTTGGGATCAATATAATTGGTGCCATCAAAAATTTTGTAGGTCATATTTTTGATGCTTGATTTGTAGTCATCTATTGTAACGCCTTCATATCTATTAATTTGGGTAATTAACTGCCAGTACTCTGAAATGAGGGTTGCTACTTTTTTATCTCTAATTAGTCGCATGCCACCTGATCTTAATTGAGCAGATGTTCTGTCAATAAATGTAATAGGTCTGTTACCTCCTGTTTTTAAACTAGAACGGTATAATAGTATGATATTTTGAGGTGTTAATTGATTGCTTGATAAGATATTGATTGCTGTATCTAAATAACTGATTTGTGTTGTGGTAAATTTTCTAGTAGCAGCAATTTCAATTTTGTCTTTGGCTATATCTTCTAAAAAGCTTTCCATGTACTGCTTTTCTCTTAGACTTTCGATATAATGTTCTCTTTGATTTTCTGCAAAAAAACCAAGCGTTACAGCAAAAAATAGCATAAAAAATTCCAAAAAATATTCTGAGATTTTTTTCTTGTGTGCTGGGTGATGAGCGTGATGTACTTCCATGATTTTAAATTATGATTAAAAATAAGATTTTTTTAAAATTTGAAGTATGGATTAATAAAAAGAGCCCAGCAAAATTGCCAGGCTCTCAATTAAAAGATGCTGTAAACGTAGTTTACAATAATTTATTTAGGTAGCACAACTGCATCGATTACATGTATTACACCATTTGTTGCAGTTAAATCTGCAACTACAACTGTTGCTGAATTGCCTTTTTCATCGGTTAAAGTTACCTTACCATCTTTGATAGAGGCTGTAAGCTTGTTTCCACTAACTGTAGTTAGTGATAAAGAACCTTTATTTGCTTTAATTGCCTTAACAACTGCAGCAGCATCAAATGTACCTGCAATAACGTGGTACGTTAAAATTTTTGCTAGTGTTGCTTTGTTTTCTGGCTTTAATAATGTTTCTAATGTTCCAGCAGGAAGCTTGGCAAATGCTGCATTTGTAGGTGCAAACACTGTAAAAGGACCATCACTTTGTAAAGTGGTAACTAGGTCTGCAGCAGTTAAACCCGCTACAAGTGTTGTATGTTCTTTTGAACCAACTGCAATGTCAACGATTGTTTTTTGAGCTTGCGCACCAAATGAAGTTGTTAATACAGCTGCAGCAATGGTAACGAGTAATTTAAATTTCATATTGTTATGTTTAGACTACAGAACAAACAATTAGACAGTTTGTTCGATTAATGCATTGTTAAATTGTAATTACATTGATCTTGGTGTAATTAGTGTTATATTTAATGAAAACAAGTTCTTTATGTTCAAAAACTTTACAGCATCTGATTTTTTAATGCTTACTGCTGCATTTCTTTCTTTAATTTTTTCTGAACTATTATGGTTTAAAGGAGAAAAAGAAGCCGCAATATTCATTGGTTTATGGGTTCCCTCTATTCTTGGATTCGCTATTTTGCTAAAACTTATTAAAAATCAAAAATGACTGATATCATACCCTATTTTGCCGGTTTTATTACCCTGCTTTTTGGTGTTGCGTGCATACTTACTTTAAATAAGTACAAAGGATATAAATAAATAATACATGAGTAAACTATTAGTCATATCTAGTAATTACTTTGATGCTTATTTTAATCCAAATAAAATAAGAAAAGTAGAACTGCTCATTTTACGATTAGCAATTTTTTCTTTTTTGGCGCATTTGCTAATCATTTTTTTAGGTAACAATGTCGTTTATTTCAAAAATTTCCAACATAGTTATCTAAAAGCAATTTATACTCCATTTAGTTTCATATTATTTTATGAAGTTTTTTTACTCGTAATTATTATTCCAAAATCTATTTCCGAATTTATTGGAAAACAATTTGAGGTTATTACCTTAATCACGCTTAGAAGTTTCTTTCATGACATTGCAGATTTAGATCTGATTCGTGCAATTGATATTAATAATCCTTTTTTTGTAAGCTTATTATATGATTTAGCAGCTGCACTTCTCATGCTTGGCTTTACCATATTGTATTACCGTATTTATCAAAAAAATATCGTGACAGATAAAAATTCTGAGCTTAGTAATTTTATTGGCATAAAAAAATTAGTGTCACTAGGGATGATACTAGTGCTACTCATATTAAGTGTTATTAGCCTTTATCAATGGGGATCTCAAATGATTGAAGCCCTTAAGGTGAATAGCGGTTATCCTAATCCTAATTCGGTTTTTTATGTTGATTTCTTCTCAATTATGATATTTGTAGATGTTTTATTATTAATCGTTTCATTTACATATCATTTTAGTTTTTTTACCATATTTAGAAATGCAAGTTTTATTATCACAACAATTTTAATCCGAATTTCTTTGACAATCGATAAACCTATGAACTATATTGTAGTATTCATTGGATTTCTTTTTTCAATCATCGTTTTTTACTTGTATAGCATTAGGAAATTAGTTCAGAATAATACAGTTTAGTTAATATGGTTTTCATTCTTATTCTTTTAACGAGTCATTGGTTTTTATCATTATTTTTCCATACATTTTTCTTGCACCGTTTTGCATCTCATAAAATGTACGAGACCAGTAAAAACTGGGAAAGATTTTTTTATCTATGTACTTGGTTTTTTCAAGGATCGTCTTATTTGGTACCCCGTGCTTATGGGGTCATGCACCGCATGCATCATGCTTATAGTGATACAGTCAATGACCCACACTCGCCTCATTTTTTTAAGGATATCTATGAAATGATGAAAAGTACCATTACAATTTATCGTTCTTTTTTATTAGGTCAAAATATTCCCGATGCTGAGTTCACCAAAGACTATCTTCCGGTTTGGGTCAAATTAGATCGTTTTGGTCATCATATCTTTACAAGGTTATTGTTTGTTGTATTGTATACTATTTTGTATTGGTATTTTGCCCCCAATTATTGGTGGTTTTTATTATTACCTATTCACTTTTTAATGGGACCATTACAAGGTGCTATTGTGAATTGGTGTGGTCATAAATATGGATATCGAAATTTTGATAGTGTAGACCAGAGTAAAAATACTGGCCCTTTGGGTCTTTTATTAATGGGAGAATTATTTCAAAATAATCACCATCACAAAAAAGACGATGCTAACTTTGCCAAAAAATGGTTTGAACTTGATATTACTTATCAGATAATGCGTTTTTTTTAATTATTTAGGAATCATACAATTACGCCGTTCGTAACAATGGCTATAGCATATTAGATGGTCACAATAGCGTTTGACGATATTTACGCACATCCATTACCGGAGAACCATAGGTTTCCTATGTTAAAGTATGAGCTTATACCTGCTCAACTACTACATGAAGGCACTTATACTGCCAATCAGTTTTTTAAGCCTAAAACATGTGCCGGTGAGGTCATATTAAAAACACATAATGCGGATTATCTTCAAAAATTAATATCCTTACAATTAAGCGCTTCTGAACAAAGAGCGATTGGTTTTCCTCAGTCTCAATCCCTTATTGAAAGAGAGCTCATTATTACGCAGGGCACAGTCGATTGCAGTATAGCTGCTTTAGAAAATGGAATTGCACTTAATGTTGCAGGTGGAACCCATCATGCTTTTGCTGATAGAGGAGAAGGGTTTTGTATACTCAATGATATGTGTGTTGCAGCTAATTATTTATTAGACCATAAGTATTGTAAGAAAATTATGATTGTGGATTTAGATGTGCATCAAGGTAATGGTACTGCAAAAATCATGGAAAATAATTCTGATGTATTTACATTTAGTATGCATGGTGCAACCAACTATCCATTTAGAAAAGAAAAATCAGATCTAGATATTGGACTCGCTGATGGAACTACCGGTGAATTGTATTTATCTATTTTAGAAGATACGCTTCCAAAACTCTTAAGTGAAGTAAAACCTGAATTAGTTTTTTATTTGTCAGGCGTTGATATTTTAGAAACGGATAAGTTTGGAAAACTCAAAGTAAGTATAGATGAGTGTAAGCGTCGCGATGAATTTGTACTTTCGATTTGTAAAAAAAATAATATTCCTATTGTTGTAGCACTAGGAGGTGGTTATTCCCCAGATGTTAGAACAATTGTGGAAGCACATTGCAACACATTTAGATTGGCTGCTGATTTATTTTAATATAATTTTGTGACATGTTAAAGCGTCTATGGGCATTCGTCTTTTTGGTTTTGATATCAGATGATTGTTTTTCACAAAGTGATAGCACGGATGCATTTAAGTTAAGTGGTTATTTGGAAGCCTATTATAGTTATGATTTTTTAAAGCCCACAACTACCCCTAAGCCAGATTATAATTACAATTATAAAAATCACAATCAACTAAGTGTTAATCTAGCTTTTGTTAAGGCAAACTATACATCTAAAAAGTTTAGATCCAATTTGGCATTGATGGTTGGTGATTATGCTAAATACAATTTAAGTACTGAACCTAATTGGGCGAAACCCTTGTTTGAAGCGAACGTTGGATGGAAGCCTTTTAAACAGAAGAATATTTGGGTGGATGCTGGTGTAATGCCTTCCCACATTGGTTTTGAAAGTGCTATTGGTGGGGATTGCTATAATGTTACCAGGAGTATTTTAGCAGAAAATTCACCCTATTATGAGTCGGGTATTAAGGTCAGTTATACTGCTCCCCAAGAAAATTTGTATGTCGCTTTTTTATTGCTTAATGGTTGGCAAAAAATTCAAATGCCAACTTCAAATTTTACACCTAGTGCTGGTATTCAAGTTAATTATAAATCTACCAAAAATCTCACGATCAACTATAGTAATTTTATTGGAAGTGTAGATATTGAAAGTATAAAGGCACTAAGAATTTTTCATAATTTATACGCTATTTACGAAGCTACGCCCAACCTTTCATTTATTGCTGGTTTTGATATAGGTACCCAAAAAACAAAACTAGCCCCCCCAGATGTTTGGTACTCTCCTGTGTTTATTTCAAAAATTAAGCTTAGCACTAACAAAGCCATTGCTGGTAGAGTCGAGTATTATCATGATAAAAACCATATCATTATTCCTACTGAAACCCCTAATGGTTATCAAAATTTTGGAATCTCTTTGAATTACGATTATCAGATCTCACCCAAAATGCTTTGGCGTGCTGAACTAAAGCGTTATGCTTCAAAAGATCCAATATTCAAGTACGCACAGCAGCAAGAAAATCATACCGCTGCCACCATGGCGTTTATTGTAAGATTGTAAACGGCTAAAATTCAACTTTTTCGCTACAAAACTTGCGTTAAAAAAAGGAATGACTTAATTTCACAAATAATAACAAACATTAGTTAATGGGAAAGATATTGGTTATTGGCGCAGGCGGGCAATTAGGTACAGAACTTACGAAAGCTTTGGCTGAGAAATTTGGCAATGAAAATATCATTGCTACTGATTTTCAAGAAGCCGTAAAAACAAAATTTAGTTATTGCAGTTTTGAAACATTAAACGTGATGGATAAAGTGTCACTCACTTCAATTGTTGAAACACATAGCGTTACTCAAATCTATCATTTAGCTGCGATACTTTCTGCGGCTGGTGAAAAAAATCCATTACAGGCATGGGATTTAAATATGGTTGGCTTACTCAATGTTTTGGAGATTGCTAAATCACATAAAATAGAAAAAGTATTTTGGCCTAGTTCGATTGCTGTTTTTGGGCCAAATACCATTCAGGAACAAACGCCTCAACAAACATTTAAAGATCCTAACACAGTGTATGGTATTTCTAAATTAGCTGGTGAACACTGGTGCGAATACTATTACAATACCTTTGGCGTAGATGTTAGAAGCATTAGGTACCCAGGTTTAATTGGCTATAAATCTTTACCAGGTGGCGGCACAACAGATTATGCGGTTGATATTTATCATAAAGCTGCATTATCTGAAAAATTCACTTGTTTTTTAGATAAAGACACCTATTTGCCCATGATGTATATGGATGATGCCATAAACGCTACTTTACAATTGATGGATGCAGATAAAGAAAGTTTGAGTATTAGAACGAGCTATAATATTGCGGGGATGAGTTTTTCTCCAAAAGAAATTTATGAGAGCATATTGGCTTTTTATCCGAATTTTGAAATTGAATACCAGCCTGATTTTAGACAACAAATTGCCGATAGTTGGCCCAACAGCATCGATGATAGTATTGCTAGAAAAGACTGGAACTGGAAGCCTGCCTACGATTTATCAAGTATGACAGCTACCATTGTAAATAATTTGCCAGAATATTTCAATTACAATACAACAAAGTAATTTATGTACGATCAATTTAAAACAGTATTGGTTAAAGAGTTAGAAGGGATTAAAGAGGCTGGACTATTTAAAAACGAAAGAATTATAACATCACCGCAAGCAGCAGAAATTACCATTGCAGGTGGGAAAGAGGTTTTGAATTTTTGTGCCAATAATTACTTAGGCTTATCGTCTCATCCAAAAGTTATTGAAGCGGCTAAAGCAGCCATTGATTCACATGGTTTTGGATTATCATCCGTACGTTTTATTTGTGGTACACAAGACATTCATAAAATACTAGAACAAAAAATATCTGAATTTTTAGGTACAGAAGATACTATTTTATATGCTGCAGCATTTGATGCGAATGGTGGTGTATTTGAACCGCTGTTTGGTGAAAAAGATGCCATTATATCTGATGCACTAAATCATGCTTCAATCATTGACGGTGTAAGACTTACAAAATCTATGCGCTACCGCTATGAACATAACTCGATGGAGGATTTAGAAGTAAAATTAAAAGAAGCCATTGCTGCCGGCGCACAGCAAAAAATTATTGTAACAGATGGTGCTTTTTCTATGGATGGTACCATTGCTCAGTTAGATAAAATTGTTGAATTGGCAGAAAAATATGAGGCGCTAGTAATGACAGACGAATGTCATTCATCTGGATTTTTAGGAAAAACGGGAAGAGGTGTTCACGAATTGAAAGGTGTGATGGGTAAGGTTGATATTATTACAGGTACACTTGGTAAAGCCTTGGGTGGTGCATCGGGTGGTTTTACCTCAGGTCGCAAAGAAATTATAGAACTTTTAAGGCAGCGCTCTAGACCTTATTTATTTTCAAATACATTAGCGCCATCTATAGCTGGTGCTTCTATTGCTGTTTTTGATTTATTATCTCAAACCACAGCACTTAGGGATACATTAGAAGAGAATACCAGGTACTTTAGAGAAAAAATTACGGCTGCGGGCTTTGATATAAAACCAGGCACACACCCAATCGTTCCTATTATGTTATACGATGCGGTGGTGTCTCAAAAAATGGCAGAAAAATTATTAGAAAAAGGTATTTATGTAATTGGCTTTTACTATCCGGTTGTTCCTAAAGGTCAAGCAAGAATTAGGGTACAAATATCTGCAGCACATACGAGGGCACATCTCGATCATGCAATTCAAGCATTTATAGAAGTAGGAAAAGAGTTAGGAGTTATCAAATAAAGACTAATTAATCTCTTCTTCAATTAAATGGATGAGCTCTACTGCTTTTTGCTTTTGTGCTTCTGCCATTTCTTTGTAAACGTATGTGACACTTGCATAATGCGTTGCACTATTAGCTAGAATCACAAAATCTTTTTGATTGTTGCTCAAAAACTTGCTACCTGTTTTAGCTTTAATAGAATCTAGCTTTCCGCTTTGTAATCCAACTTTAAAATAACCTTTTGAAACGTCTCCCTTGTAAGTAAACACTTTGTTATAAATTAAATTGTTACGAAGGTTAGAGTATGTATCATGTATATTATTTACACCTAATTCTTGATTTTTCATTCTCGATTGAGCTTTGATATACTCTTTAATTTTTTGAGTAATCACTTGGTTTTTTATAAGTCTAAAGCCTCCCGCATTTTTTAATTGATCGATTGTGCCATCTGCATATTGCAAAGTAATCTCTAAACAAAGCGCTTGTTCACTTAAAATATAAGCGCTGTCGGCATATTTTTCCATCCAATTATCTTTGTATACAAGGTCTGAAAAGTCAATCAATTTGTCGAAAAACATCTGCATATTAGCTACTTTAATGGTTATATCTGCCGAGTCGATTTTTAAATCTGACACCAAGCTAACCAAGTAGTCATGTTCTTTATGACGCTCTGTTCTATATTCTAAATAAGATTCTGCTAGAAAGCCTGCAAATACAGCACAAAAGAGCATCAAAAACTCGGTGATATATTCTTTCCAATTTTTTGGCTTATGACTGTGGTGATGTACTTCCATTATTATATGCTTAAATTAAAATATTGCAACATTGACGTCTGTCTTTTCCTCTAACTTGTATTCTTTTTTTAATAATTCAAGTAATTCCACTGCTCTTTTGTAATGCCTGTTTACACTGGGTAGTAGCACATTTTTCATTGAATTGTTGATATGGTTTAGTCTATTTGAGTATTCAATTAAAACAAAATCATCTTTGGTCATGAGTTGTGCATCATCAGCTACTATTCCTTTTGTAACATCGGTATAATATTTTTGATTGAAGATAGCATATGACTTTTCTCTTGCTTTAAATTTCAAATCGTCAACAAAATTGTTATACTCTTTTAGGTTGTCTGATTTTACCCAGTAGTCAGAAATTTTATTGCTCAGTTCTTGGTTTTCAACCAAACGCATGCCGCCTGCATTTTTTAATTGGGCCGAAGTACGTTCACTTAAATTATATCTTAAGGCGCCTGCGCTTTTTAAGTTTAGTCTATACAAAAGCTTGATATTAGCCGCGGTCCAATTGTTTTCCATCAGCAACATATTAGTGGTATCTAATTTTGCCGTTTGAATGGTATCATATCTTACTAAACTATTTAAGATTGTGGTATCTTTTCTTAAGTCTTCATAAAGACTTTGCATGTATTGTTTTTCTCGATTCCCTTCAATTAAATGTTCGCGCTGATTTTCTGCAAAAAAGCCCAGGGTAACTGCTGCAAATAGCATGATAAACTCTGTTACGTATTCTTTCCATTTTTTGGGATGATGCGAGTGATGATGTACTTCCATAAGTATTAGTTGTAGGATTGAAAATATGGCAATGTTTGCAATTATTTTGAGTTTTTTTTGTAATTTTTAATAATCATGAAATAAATAATTTTATAATTTTAAAAGATGAAACCTCTAATTAAAAAAGCAGTAGTTCTTGCATTCATTTGTTTATGTGCAATAAGTAGTTCGTATAGTCAAGCTAATGTAGCACAGGCGTCTACTTTACATGGTAAGTATAGTAAGGATGTAAGTTCTGAAAGTGCCATTATAACTGCGTTATATGAAGTAATATCTGGCGAATCTGGTGAAGTTCGTGACTGGGATAGATTTAAGAACCTGTTTGTTAAAGACGGCTTATTAATTCCTACTACTAAATCAGCAACGGGCGTTTTTGGATACAGAACTATGACGCCTGATGATTACATAACAATGTTTAATACACGTATCAAAACTGGCTTTTTTGAAAAAGAATTAAAGCATGAACTAGTATCTTATGGAACAATTGCCCATGTTTTTAGTACTTATGAAACACGGGAAACAAAAAATGGACCAGTTACCAATAGAGGGGTTAATAGTATTCAACTATTTTTTGATCAAAACAGGTACTATATCGTTAATGTGCTTTGGTGTGCAGAGAGTATGGGTTTTACGCTACCCGCTGCTCGATTACAATAGCCTAATTCTTTATAAAAGGTAATTTGATTACTGAAGGATATTGTTTTGAATGGTGAATTTTATTTTCTACAGTAATACCTTTTGATTCATCATAGTTATTGCCACCTGTATTTAGGTTACGATCGAACCTAGGGAAATTACTACTAGAAACTTCGATACGAATTTTATGGCCGGCTGCAAAATAGTTACTGGTAACCATGGGCGTTAAATCTACTTTATATACTTTACCTTTCTCCATAAATACTTCTTTATCGTAACCCTCTCTGTAACGTAGGCGCTGAATGGTTTCATCTAAATTATACGCCTTACCATCAGGGTATACATCAATTAGTTTAATAGTTACATCAGTATCTGGTCCTGTAGAAGAAACAAAAAGGGTAGACTCTATAAAGCCCGTAATTTCAACGCCCTCTTTTAATTCATCAGAAGTATATACCAAAATATCATTTCTTAGTTCCATTTGTGATTGATCAAAACTGCCTCCTTGAACCGCATTACCTGTACAGCAAACATTACCACCATAAGAGCTTACTGGATTCATTGGATCATAGGTAAATGCGTCAGGCATGTCTTTATTAGGCACTGTTAATGTTAAAGCACCATCACCATTTCGGGAATTAGCTTTACCGGCGCTTGATAAATAAAAACTTTTTATGTTGGTGTTAGGTAATGGAAAGCTTTCTGCTTGTTGCCATTTGTTGGCACCCATTGTGTAGTAACGAACGCGCGGCTGCGTAGTTTTGAAGTTATTTTGGGCACCTTTTAATAGCATATCAAACCAACCCCATGTTAATTCATCATAGTTTAATCGTGCATCGCCAACACTTCTTTCACCCACAATGGTATTTTCTGTGGCACGCTTATAAGAACAATGTAAAACAGGTGCAATAACTAGGTATTGATTATCAGCCACAGATTTTGATTTAGCAGCATTTCTTACATGATTGAACAGTGCAATATTAGGTGCTGATGATACGTCGTACCAACTCACAAACCAGTATGCAGGAACTTCTAAAGGCATATTTTCGTGATAGAGCCCACCATTAAACCAAGCTGGATCGTTGGGTTTTCTTACGGCCATTTTTTCGTAAATGCCATTTGCCCCTTGCGCATTTTTGATGATATCTACAATAGGTAAATGTTTTAATCCTTGTGCCCAATCAACTTTTGGCATTTCAGGCGCCATGTCATAAAATTTTTGAATGCGTTGCAAATCTTTTTGTTGAATACCTGCTGGAAGCCTTGGTGCCATTAGATCGTGCTGGGTGCCATATAACCATGATGTAAATAACATTTGCTGTGCACCACCTCTATACCAGTTGCCCTGCTCCATAAATTTTCCCACCTTACCCACGCCTGCTCCAAATCCTTGCGCTACCATCGCTGATAATGCAGGATGATTTTGAGATGCTACCGCCATCTGCCATTCTGCAGTAGAAGAACAACCAATCAATCCAACTTTTCCGTTGCTCCATGTTTGTTTACTCATCCATTCAAGTGCGTCATATCCATCAGTAATGGGTGTGCCTAAAATATCCCATTCGCCTTCAGAAAAAAATCTACCACGCTCGTTTTGAACCACGTACGCATATCCTCTGCTCACTGCTTGGTATGCATCTTCTAAAGTACGGGTCGTCATTTTTCCATCTACCCATGTATTAAAATTATAAGGCGTTCTAGAAAAAACAATTGGGTATTTACCATCACCTTTTGGGCGGTAAATGTCAGTAGCTAATCTAATACCATCACGCATTGGCATCATTACTTTTTGATCAATCACTGCAATCGAATCTAGTTTTCTATAAATGCTAGCAGTGTCCTGCGCAGCCGTATTTGTTGTAATTGCTGTACATGCAAAAAGGCCAATGGCAACTAGTAATGTTTTATTGAAGCGCATGGTATTTGTTTTTATTCTTAAATATACGATTCTATAATTATAAAAATGCAGGGTTTTTAGAGCTAATTCATGATGATACATGTAATTAAGGATATCTATATGAGGGTATTGACTAATGAACAATTGGCTCTAGTACTTGTTTTTAGTATATAATGAAAGGAAACATGGATGTGGTAATCATCAACAACATAAGCTACAGTTTAGAAGACTTAGAAAAGGATTGTTGGCTTCGTCTGGTAAATGGTGCTATCAAAAGTAGAGACCCTTTTCATACACCATGCGTCGCCACAATTGATAGTGGAGAGGTGAACATGCGTACCGTTGTATTGCGTAAAGCCCTACCAACACTTAGAGAGCTCCGTTTTCACACTGATATAAGAAGTAAAAAATGGAAAGAGCTAACTATAAATAACACCATAAGTGCTCTTTTTTACGATGCATCTTCACGCATACAGCTGAGGGTAAAAGGTAAAGCACTACTGCATTTCAATAATGATATTACAGCAGAAGCCTGGACAAAAACGGCGTTATCTAGCAGAAGATGTTATTTAACAAATGAAAGTCCTTCCAGTTTTTCGTCAATTCCTACAAGTGGGTTAACTGAAAAAATTGAGCAGGAAAATTTTACGCTAGAAGAAAGTGAAGTTGGAAAGCAGCATTTTGGTATTGTTGCTATACAGGTAGAGTCTATGGAATGGTTATGGTTACATCATGCTGGACACCGACGGGCCCTCTTTAACTATGCACTAGATTCGTATAGTTGGATGATTCCATAATCGTTATATTTATAAGCAACTAAATCATTATCATCTATGTGGCAAGAAACAAACAACCAGCTCAAACGTAGTTTTAAATTCAAGAATTTTGTAGATGCTTTTGCGTTTATGACCAAAGTGGCTTTTGCAGCTGAAAAACTCAACCATCACCCCAATTGGAGTAATGTGTACAATCAAGTGGACATTGTTTTAACAACACATGATGCAGGTAATACGGTTACCGAAAAAGATTGGCAACTTGCCAAAAAAATTGATAAAATTTATGGTAACTAAAATACTTTTTTATGCCCTTCTCTAAATTACTCCTTAGCTATATACTCACGTTTGTTGTTTTTTTCATAATTGATATGACTTGGCTCGGATTTATAGCTAAAGATCTTTACCGAAAACATCTTGGTGGGTTTTTGTCGGATCAAGTAAACTGGACTGCTGCGTTTATTTTTTACCTCCTATTTATAGTGGGTGTTTTTATATTTACCATTATGCCAGCCGTAGAAAAAAATTCATTAACATCGGCTATAACACTTGGTGCACTATTTGGATTTTTTACCTATGCTACCTATGATTTAACCAATTTGGCAACTTTAAAAGGATGGCCTTTAAATATTGTATTTATTGATATTATTTGGGGCACCGTTTTAACTGCAATTGTTAGTACAGCTGGCTTTTATATTGTAAAATATTTCCAATAAAATGTTGGCTACTATTTTTCAAATAGGGTTATTTATTTTTTTCTATGTGAGTGTTTGGTTTGTTATTTCTTTACTCATTAAAAGAAATGATATTGCTGATATAGCTTGGGGGCTGGGGTTTGTAGCTATTGTAATATTTTTATTTTTAACACAAACTGCTACAAAACAATCAGGCATTGTTTATATACTTACAATTATTTGGGGTATGCGTTTAGCCATACATATTGGTGTAAGAACCAAGGGTAAACCCGAAGATTTCAGGTATAAAAAATGGAGAGACGAGTGGGGAAAGTATTTCGTACTTAGGTCTTATTTGCAAGTGTATTTATTGCAAGGTTTTTTTATGTGGATTATTTGCGTACCTATAATACTGGTATCGATGGCCAAAAATCAACCAATCAGTCCATTTATATTTGTTGGATTAATTATTTGGCTAATTGGATTTGCATTTGAATCGATTGGCGATTATCAGTTAATGCAATTTATAAAGTATAAGCAAAACAAATCTGATATCATGCAAACAGGTTTGTGGAAATATACCCGTCATCCAAATTATTTTGGTGAGGTTTTAGTATGGTGGGGAATTTTTATTATGGTATTACCACAAGAATATGGACTCTGGGCCATCATAAGTCCAATTACCATTAGCTTTTTATTACTGTATGTATCAGGCATACCCATGCTTGAAGCAAAGTACAAGGATAATGTAGCATTTCAAGAATATAAAAAAAGAACGAGTGCGTTTTTTCCAAGGGTTCCTAAAGTTTAATCTTTAAATTTACGGATGCGAATTAAGTATATAATAATTCTAATTGCTCAATTTCTATTTTTTTCAGTATCAAGCGCTCAAACAAATGTATCCGTTTCTGGCATTGTTAAAGATAAAAACACAAAAAGTATTTTGCCTTATGTAAACATTGTTCTTAAAACTCAAAAAGACAGTGTTTTTATTAGTGGAACTGTAACCAATGAGGATGGTAGATTTTCTATTTCAAAAGTAAAATCTGGTAATTATTTTTTAGAAGTGTCTCTAATTGGCTATTATACAACTTATGAATCTTTGTTTGTTGGTAATTTAAATGAATTTTTAGACCTCAAAACGATAGAATTAGAAGTAAAATCAAGTGATTTACAGGATGTGGTAGTTATGGGAAAGGCATCTCAAATAGGCTCGAAAATGGATAAAAAAACATTTTCTTTAAATGATAACTTCAGTCAAAGTGGTGGCTCGGTATTACAGGCTATCCAAAATTTACCAAGCGTTACAGTTCAAGATGGCAAAGTTCAGCTTCGTGGTAGTGATAAAATAATTATACTTATTGATGGTAAGCAAACAGCATTAACAGGTTTTGGAAGTCAGAGCGGCCTTGATAATATTCCTGCATCAGCAATTGATAAAATAGAAATCATTAATAATCCTTCTGTCAAGTATGACGCCAATGGTAATGCAGGGATTATTAACATTATTTATAAGAAAAATAATAACAATGGATTCAATGGCAAGGTTGGCTTGACTAATGGCTTAGGATCACTTTGGGTAAGAAACGAAAATTTACCAACCATAAGACCTCAATACACTTTTACGCCAAAAATAAATCCAAGTACCTCACTTAATTATAGACATAACAAGGTTGATTTATTTTTTAATGGGGATTATTTGTATACCGAAACCTTAAATAAAAATGAGTTTGTAACAAGAGCATACGATAATGGTGAGATCATTCAGTCTCAACTAAAACGAAATAGAAACACACATTTTACAACAATAAAGTCAGGTATAGATTATTATATCAATAAGCAAAACATTTTTACAGTTTCGGGGCTCTTTGGAAGCGAGAAAATCATTGATAGAGGAGATCAGCCATTTTTTAATGAAGATTTATCGGTTCGAAAAAGGCTATGGCAGTTTTTAGAAGATGAATTGAAAACAACCATAATGACAACTACAAATTATCAACATAAATTTAAAGAACCTGGGCACACATTGAATATTGGATTCAATTATACTTTTCATAGGGAAGATGAAAAATACTTTTACGATAATATCTTGCCAAATACAAAGGGTACCGACGCCTTTAAATTACTGTCTGATGAACAAGTGTTTGATTTAAATATCGATTATGTAAAACCATTAAAATATGGACGTATTGAAACGGGCATAAAATTTCGTAACAGAAGCATACCAACTAATATGCAATTTATACCTGGGGTTAATTCGGTTTTAGATGTGAACGCAGGTGGCTGGGCTACTTATAAAGAATTAATTCCTGCTTTGTATGAAAACTATATTATAGAAAATCAAAAATGGGAGGCGGAGTTAGGCTTACGTATTGAGTTTGTAAAAATTCAATATGATGTAAATCCAAATCACGTCGTATACAAAAGTGATGGATACAACTACACACAACCTTTTCCAAATGTACGCTTGGCATATAAAATAAACGAGAACAATAAACTCTCTATTTTTTACAACAGAAGAGTTGATAGACCTAATGAAGTGGATATTCGTATTTTTCCAAAATATGATGACGCTGAAATAATTAAAGTTGGGAATCCCGCATTGCGGCCCCAATTTACGAACTCGATAGAGTTTGCTTATAAAAAAGTTTGGCAAAGTGGTAGTTTGTATAATGCTATTTATCACCGTTTTGCTGATGGCACAATCACAAGAATATCAACTACTGTGCCTCCAAGTAATTTAATTTATGCTACTTTTCAAAATGTTAATAAAAGTTTTAATACAGGCTATGAAATGGTAATCGAGCAAGCCGTATCAAAAAAATATAAATTCAACATCAATTTCAATGTTTATAAAAATCAATTAGATGGATTTACAATAGAAAACAAGTATCCAAGTTTACATACATTTTCTGCAAAAAAGCAGGAAATAGTTTCTGGGAATTTAAAATTGAATAACACTTTGCGTTTCTCTAAAAATATAGATGCACAATTAACAGCCATCTATTTAGCACCAGATATTATTCCACAAGGAAAAATAAAGTCAAGGTTTTCTTTAGATCTCGGACTTAAAAAAACAATTCAAAAAGGTAAAGGTGAATTTGTTTTAAGCGCAACTGATTTACTAAATACTATGATTATCCAAAAAGAGATAAGGGGACAAGTTTTTAGTTATACAACTAATGATTATTACGAAACACAAGTAATTAGAGTAGGCTATAGCTATAAATTCTGATTAAAGGTGCGCGAGACAGATTATCTAAATAAAAAAGGGTTTATACTTTTAACTGCATAAACCCTCCTTTTGTATTTAATTCCAGCCACCACCTAATGCCCGGTAAATATTAATTTTTGCGTGTAATTGCTTTAACTTAGTTTCAATCAATTCAATTCTTGCATCCAATGCATCGCGTTGTGTTAGTAAAACTTCAATGTAGTCGGCCTTACTAGAAATAAATAATTTATTTGAAATATCTACCGATTGGTTGAGAATTTCTACTTCTTTAGCTTTTGTTTCGTAACTGTTTTTATAATTGTTTATGAAAGACAATTGATTTGCTACTTCAATAAATGCACTTAAAATAGTACGTTCATATTCATACGCTGAAATAATTTGTCTTTCATTTGCATTTTTAAAAACTGCAATGATTCCGTTTTTATTGATAAGAGGCCCTACGGCATCACCTGCTAAATTGTATAGTAATGATTCTGGTCTAAATATAAAACCAGGATTGAAAGAAGTAAATCCGGTACTGGCTGTTAAAGTAAATGAAGGATAAAAATTTGCCCTAGCAACCTGAACGTCTAATTTTGACGCCTCCAATGTTAATTCGGCTTGCCTAATATCCGGTCGGTTTAATAGTAATTGTGTAGGAATACCACTTTGTACAGTTTCAACCGGAATCTCATTTAGCGCAATATTACTTCTTGCTACATGCTGCGTAAATTTACCAGTCAGAAAATTTATTTTATTTTCTGTTTCCACAATTTGCTGCTGTACATCATATTGTAAATTTTGCGTGTGCAATAATTGCGCATCAAAACGATTAACAGCTAATTGCGACACTTTAGCAGCATCTTTTTCAAGTTTAACCATTTTTAATGCGTTTTTTTGCACATCAATATTTTGTTGTACAATTAGCATCATATTGTCAAGTGCAAGTAATTCATAATAAGCACTTGCAATTTCCCCAATCAAATTGGTTAACATAAAATTCCTTCCCTCAATAGTAGCAAAGTATTTGAAGACTGCAGATTTTTTTGCATTTCTTAGTTTTTTCCAAACGTCTAGTTCCCAAGAAGCATAAATTCCGCCTCTAAAATCACCAATATACTTGGGTCCTTTATCTGGATTGAGTTTTAGGTCTTCTTCTGAAAGACCATCCCAAGTATATCTACCTGTTTTATCAAGGCCAGCAACACCTGCAAGTTTTACAAAAGGTAAATATTCTCCCTTACGAGCTTGAATTTCATTTTTATCTATTTCAATTTCATGTAATGCAATATTTAATTCTTGATTGTTTTTTAGTGCAGAATCAATTAGGGCAGTTAAATATGGATCCGTAAAATACTGACGCCACTTGATGGATGCAATATTGGTAGAATCTTGTGTAGTATTATAATTAGCGGGTACTTTTTTGTTTTCTTGTTTGGTAACAAGTATCGGTATTTTACATGCAGTTAAAAAAATAATAGCCAATATGATGATAATTTTATTGTTCATTTTTTTGCCTCCTTATGCTTTTGATGATATTTTTAATTAGTTTAGTCAGAGCAGATTCTTCCTTGCTTTCAATATAATGTTCTGTCAATGGGTTTAAATCTTCATTTTTAATGAGTGATCTGCCATCTTGAAGTTTTCCAAATATGTAATAGAGTCCAGGAATAATGAGGACGCCAAAAACAGTTCCAAAAAGCATCCCTCCAAGTGCAGATGCTCCAATGGTGTGATTACCAACTGCCCCTGGTCCTTTAGCTAAAACGAGTGGTATTAAACCTGCAATGAATGCAAATGAAGTCATGAGGATTGGACGAAATCTCTCTTTTGCACCAGCAATGGCTGCTTCAAAAACCGCTGCACCCTGATTCTTTTTTTGAACAGCATATTCAACAATCAATACTGCATTTTTACCTAATAGACCAACCAGCATAATAAGTCCAATTTGTGCATATACATCATTGGATAGGTTCATCGATTTTAGTAAAGCAAATGAACCAAAAATACCAGGGAGAATAGAAAGCAAAACAGCAAATGGTAAAATAAAACTTTCATATTGTGCTGACAAAATCAGGTATACAAAGAATATTACAATGATAAATATGTACAACGCTTCATTACCTCTTCTTGATTCATCGTAGGAGATGCCTTCCCATGCTATGTCATATCCTCTAGGTAATGAAGTTTTTGCTACTTCTTTAATTGCTTCAATGGCATCACCTGATGAATAGCCTTTTGCAGGAACGCCATTGATTAATGAAGAAACATAAAGATTGTATCTAGAAATTTCATTGGGTCCTTGTGTTTTTTTAATACTCATAAATGCAGAGTATGGAACCATTTCACCACTTTCATTTTTGATAAACATGTTCAAAATGTCAGAAGGTTGTTTTCTAAATTCTGGACCAGCTTGTGTATATACTTTGTAGTAATTATTGAATCGAATAAAGCCTTGCTCATAAGTGCTACCCACCATAATGTTTAAATTTTCCATTGCTTCACCAATAGACACGCCTTTTTGCATGGCTAAATTATTGTCAATTAGAATTTCGTATTGCGGATATTTGGCAGAATAGAATGCAAATAATCCGCTAAGCTCTTTTCGTTTTTTTAGGGCTTCCAAAAATTCGCTGTTTACTTTATCAAATTCTTGATAATCCACATCACTACCCTTATCTAGCAGACGCAATGAAAATCCATCTGATGTACCATAACCAGGTACAGCAGGTGGTTCAAAGTATTCTATGTTTGCTGGGAGATCTTTCGCTTTTTCTTCGAGCTCTTTAATTATTTCTTTTACATTCTGTTTTCTATCTGCCCAATCTTTTAAGTTAATAAGACAGGTACCTGCATTTGATCCACGTCCTTCTGTTAAGATTTCATAACCAGCTAAAGAGGTTACTGAAGAAATGCCTTCTACTTCTTTGGCTATTAATTGAAGTTTTTTTGATATTTCATTTGTCCGCTCTAAAGTCGTGCCAGGAGGGGTTTGAATAATGGCATAGATTTGACCTTGATCTTCATTTGGAATAAATCCTGCTGGCAAAATTTTATTCACGCCTATTATACCAAATGCAAACACAATTAGTATCCCAAAAGTTAGAGTTTTTCTATTCACAATTACCTTAAGAAATTTTTCATATTTTCCAGTTGCTCTGTCAAAAGTTTTATTGAACCAATCAAGGAATAAATTTATAGGTGTTTTTTTCTTTTGGTGACCATGCGTATTTTTTAATAAAATAGCACATAAAACTGGCGTTAGAGTTAATGCTACAAATCCTGAAATTACTATGGCACTAGCCATGGTAAGTGAAAATTGACGATACAATACGCCTACTGGCCCTGTCATAAAAGTAACTGGAATAAATACAGATGCCATTACCAATGTAATAGCGATAATAGCTCCACTTATTTCTTTAACTACTTTTTTTACTGCTGCATATGCAGATATATTTTCTTCATGCATTTTCACATGCACGGCTTCTACCACTACAATGGCATCATCCACAACAACGCCAATCGCAAGTACAAGCGCAAATAAAGTAATAAGATTGATGCTAATACCAAATGCGTTCATTATCACAAATGCACCAATTAATGAAACAGGAACTGCTAATATGGGTATTATGGTAGAGCGCCAGTCTCCCAAAAAGATAAATACAACAAAGGCAACAAGTAAGAAAGCTTCTACTAAAGTATGAAGTACCTTTTCAATGGAGGCATCTACAAACTTAGATACGTCGTAATTGATTTCAAAGTCTACACCAGGCGGAAAATCCTTTTTTAACTCTTTTAATTTTTCCTTCACATCATCAATAACAATTCTTGCGTTACTACCTAGATTTTGCTTTAATACAAGTGATGCAGATGGATGTCCGTCTTTGTTTGAATAGATGTCGACAAATTCAGAACCTATTTCTACTTTAGCAATATCTTTTAGTTTCAACATTTCACCATCCGCATTAGCTCGGACCACAATATTGTCGTATTGCTCGGGTGTGTTATACCAACCCTTATAGGTGAATACATATTCTTGCGATTGAGCTGCTTTACCCGAACTCAATCCTACTCGACCAGGTCTGGCTAAAACACTTTGTTCATCAATCGCTTTTAAAACATCTTTTGCTGAAATATTATAGGCCCTCATACGTTCGGGATTTAACCAAACGCGAATGGCAAAAGAGCGGCTACCAATGGCTTGTGCAAGCCCCATTCCTTTAATTCTTTGTAATTCGGGGAGTATGAATGTATTGGCGTAATTGAATAAAAACTTTTCATCAACCTTATTGTCCTTACTGTATAAGTTAAGGTACATGAGCATACTTGGTTGCATAGGAGCAATGATGACACCCTCGCGTTGAACCAGTGGGGGCAAATTGGTCATTACTTGATCCACTCTTGATTTTACCCTAACTGCAGCTAGCGTTGGGTCTGTTCCGGGCTCAAAAATAACTTCGATACTTGCTTCACTTGCACTGGTTGCATCAGATAGCATGTATTGCATTCCTTGCACACCATTAATAGCGCGTTCTAAGATTGTTAATGTCGATTTTACCAATACATCTGCATTGGATCCTGGGAATTCAATAAATATGTTAACCCTAGGAGGTGCAATTTCTGGAAATTGTGCAATCGGAGATTTTGTGATTGCGATAATACCCATAAATACAATTGCTAGAGATAAAGCAATGGCTAATACAGGCCTTTTTATAAAATTATTAAACATGATTGCTTGATTTTCTTGCCATTATTCGGCGTGAATATTTTTTATTCCGGCTAATTCTTTTTCTAGAGAAACGAAATTGTATTTGATTTTTTCATTGTTCTTTACTTTACCTATGCCTTCTAATAAGATTTTATCGGTTGGCTTTAGTCCAGTTGCAACGACATATAAATGAGGTACTTCTTGAGCAATTGTGATTTGATTAGATGTAATTACACCTTTGTTATCTATAACATACACGTACTTTTTATCTAGTACATCAAAAGTTGATTTTTGTGGAATGATGATGGCATTTTTTAGCTCAATGGGCATCATAATATTACCCGTTTCTCCGTGCCTCAAAATGCCTTTGGGATTTTGAAATGCTGCTCTGAAAGCAATATTTCCCGTTTCGTTATTAAAATCTGCTTCAACGGTCTCAACAAAACCACTATTTTCAAATAGCTCTTTATTGGCCATTTGTAATAACACTTTTTGTTTTTCTTTAGATTTTACCTTTTGTATGTAGTCTAGGTATTCAGCTTCCGCTACATTAAAATAGACCCACATTTTACTGTTATCAGATAGACTAGTAAGTAACTCACCCTCGTCAACTAAGCTTCCAAGTCGGGTGTGAAATTTATCCATGATACCATCAAATGGTGCACGGATTTCAGTAAAATCTAGGTGCGCTTGTGCTAATTGTAATTCTGCTTTGGCTTTATCAAGCTTAGCTTTTGCCATTGCAAGCTCACTTGAAGAAACAACGTTATTATCTGCTAATCCTTTTGTGTTTTTGTATTCTATTTCTGCGAAATTTAGCTCAGCCTTAGCTTTACTTACTTCCGCTTCATAAATGGCGGGCATTAATTTAAACATGAGTTGCCCTTTTTTTACAAATTGACCTTCGTCTACAAATATTTTTTGTAGGTAGCCCTTTTCTTGCGATCTAAGTTCGATGTGGTTCGCAGAATGAATTTGTGCAACATACTCTTTATAAATTATGGTATCAACTTGTATTGGATTTGTTACAGAGAATGTAATTTCTTCTTCTTTTTTTAATTCATGTTCTGAACAAGATGAAAAACATAGGATAGTAGTCCATAGGATACTGGTAATAATTCGACGCATTAAATTTGTTTTGAGAGATTGATAAATACAATAATGGAAAAATACAAGTGTGCATTTCCCTATAGCAATTAAGCTAGTGATAAAGTAGAAGCCAATAAATTGTTAAGATAGGAAGCTCTTCCAACAATGGTAGAGTATAAAAAATGGCAAATCAACTTTATGTTGATGACCGGATGCAAGCCTTAAGTAAAGGGTATTGATAGCGTCTGTATAGATCGCTTTTATGTAATTATAGTTGGAAGAAAAAAGGTTTTTTATTTCTTCCTGTTCATTATGAATATCGTCTTCATCTTCTGATTCTGCTTCAACTATTTGATGTGTTTGCGGACTATGATTTTGTTTGGTGCCATTTTCAAAATATTTATTTTGACTGGCTCTATAATGTAGATTGGAGAAAGCTCCTGTATTTTGCTGGTTAGCAAATGAAAGATGCTGAAAAAGAAAAGCAATACATAGCAAAACAATGAAACGAATATGAATCCACTTTTTACCTTGCATGATTTTTACAATATTCTTTTGCTGCATTGAGTTACTAAATTAAGGAAAAACACATCTAAATGCTAATCGCTGGTAATGAATTAACGTTTTAATTCAATTCCCTATTGCATATAAACAAAAAGGGTCTATGCATTTTACAGCATAAACCCTTGAAAATCTTGCCCTTCGGCTGTTGGCCCACCAGGGCATAATCCAGGGACCCCCTGCTTATCAGCGTTTGTTATTTTTTATTCTTGAGTTTATAGTATTCTTTTTCAATCACTGAATCATTATCTCTATAATATGCATCAATATATTCAAAAACAAACGCAATTGCTAATCCTAGGGTAGGCCACTTAGGCCAAGCGTAAAGCATATCTTTACCAAACTCAAAATTATTTTTACTTAACCATATAATCCAAAGAAAAATCACAATAGTCAGGTAAATTAAACCGTTGCGTTTTGTATTTGCACGTTTTTTAGCAAGTTTCCAAAGTTGTTCGTCTCTTTCTTCCATAATTAATATTTATTTTTTATTTCTTCAATTTTCAATTTCAAATTTTCAAATGAAAATCTATCTGAATTATTCTTGCCAACATATCTAAATACTTCCTCTCCTTTTTTGTCTAACAATACCAAAGCTGGATAATGTACTATTTGTCCATGAAATTGATAACCATTAGGGATATTAAACTGATCAGCTAAGTTGGCATTTACATCTTGATAAACAGGCAATGAATTGGTTGATTTTAATTTATTAGCCCATGACTTAATTTCTTCTTCACTATCTGGTTTAATGAATACTTGAATCACATTAGGCAAAGAGCTTGCATTTTCAAAATATTCACTTGTATGTCTAATACAATATGGACATTCTGTTTTAAGTAAAAAATGAAGTGCTATAAACTTACCTTTTGATTTGCTGAGTGTAAATGTACTTTTATCAGATATAGATGTTAGTGTAAAATCTTTTACATTTTGTGCTTTAGATTCAATATTTAGAAAACAAAAAAGTAAAATTAATTTTAATAGTTTCATTGTAATTTATTTTTAGAAAAATGCTTTAAAGTTAAGTCTATTGATATACCCAACATGGTAACGTCTTTTACTATAGAGAATGAAAATCCATTTTTTAAAAAAGTTAAAGTGGTGAAAAAAACAATACAAGATAAAATTGCTCCATATTTTTCTTTAAAAATTAACAATATAAATACGATTAATTCGAAATAGCCTAAAAAATAATTAGGCCCCATTGGTCCTAAAATAGTAAGCCAAGAAGTTAATGGGTTTGTCTCTACCATTTTATAAATTCCTTCGGGAACACCTTTCCAAGCAAATACTTTTTCCATCCATCCGAAACCCAGAATGATTAATAAACCTATCTTACTGAAGTTAGCTGTTTTTAAAATCTGTCCAAACATTAGATAGTGATTTAAAAAATTAATAAAATGACAAGTAAATTTATTACATAAATCTCAATTCAACATTTCAACTCCATTCACCCCTGTCTTACCTCAAATAACACAAAACCTGGCCCAATCTTGTCGGGAATTTACCCCAAACAAAAAGGGTCCCAGCAATTGAAATGCTGAAACCCTTGATCTTATTAGTGTGGGCCCACCAGGGCATGATCCTGGGACCCCCTGATTATGAGTCAGGTGCTCTAACCAACTGAGCTATAGGCCCTGAAAATTTGGTTGCCCAAATAATCATGAGCGGCAAATGTAAAATATTTAGCCTTAACGTAAACATCAATCTGATCAAATTGTAAAAAATAATGCGCTTAATTTGCAGCATGGTAACTCCTGTAAAAAATATCATTTTTGATTTAGGCGGCGTAATTCTCAATATTAATTACCAATTAACCCGAAAGGCTTTTGAAGAATTAGGTGTTGAGGATTTTGATGCTTTTTACACCCAGCATGCAGCCAATCCCTTATTTGAAAATTTAGAAGTAGGCGCCATTGAACCGGAGGCTTTTTACGATCAGTTGCGGGAAGCCACTGGATTAAACCTCACCAATAGCCAAATTGAAATAGCCTGGAATGCCATGTTATTAGATTTTCCGGCGGAACGCCTAGAGTGGCTCAGTCAAATCAAAAACAAGTATAATATATATTTATTTTCTAATACTAATGCCATTCATTACAATGCATTTATAAATATATATAGGCAAGTTGCCCCTCAATTAGGCCTAAATACGCAATTTGAGCACTTTTTTAAAACGGCTTATTATTCCCATACACTTGGGCAAAGAAAACCAGAAGTAGCTGCTTTTGAGGCTGTTATACAAGCTGCAAATCTAGACCCTGCTCAAACTTTATTTATTGACGACACCCTTTTAAACATAGAGGGGGCTAAAAAAGCGGGTCTTCAAACCCTATTTTTAAGTGGAGGCTTAACGGTGCTAGACCTGGGTCTTTAAGGCTTAACTTCTTCAAAATCAATGTAATCCTCTTTGGCAGCAGGCTTGTGCACCTCTGTTTTAGTCTGCCTTTGTGCCTGAGCAGCCTGTTCTTGTTGCGCTCTGGCAGCTGCGGCCTGTTGTGCTTGCATTTCCTTGAGCGTAGACTTTATTTGTGAGCTGGCTTTGCTAACGGGTACCACTACGTTAAAGAAAAAGCGGTATAGGGCATAGATTAAAAAGCCATAAAATAGAAACTTCATCATAAGATACAAGTAATAGACCACAAAGGTAAGGACTCTACAAAAGCAAAATTTGGAACTTTAGGCCTAAAATCACTATATTTGCATTAGAAAATGAAACAATTGAAGGGAACGGCTACCGTTCCCTTCTTCTTTTTTAATATGTCAACTGAATTACAAATAGCAAAAATTGAGGCCTTAATAGCACAACTCTTACAAGAGGAGCCTGCCTATTTTTTGGTTTCGGTCCGCATCAAACCTACCAATAACATTAAAGTGTATTTGGACGGTGATCAGGGTATTGCTATTGAAAAATGTGTTCGTTTTAATAAGCAACTCTACAAGCTTATTGAAGAAGAGGGCTATTATCCAGAGGGAGATTTTTCGTTAGAACTTTCTTCTCCGGGTATCGACGAACCTTTAAAATTACATCGTCAGTATGTAAAAAATAAAGGTAGAAACGTAGAAGTATTATTTAACGATGGTACCAGCAAAGAGGGTTTGTTGTTAGAAGTAGCAGAAGCTGATATTATCTTAGAACACACAGAAGGAAAAGGAAAAAAAGCGGTGACACAACAATTAGTGATTCCGTTTTCAACTATAAAATCAACAACGGTTCAAATTAAATTTTAAAACTTTTGAAACTTTAAATAAAGCGTTATGGCTAGTATTAACCTTATCGAAGCATTCCAGGAATTTAAAGATGCAGAGAACATTGATCGTCCCACGATGATGAAAGTGGTGGAAGATGTATTTAAAACATTACTCCGCAAAAAATATGGTAGTGATGATAACTTTGATGTTATCGTAAACGCCGAAAAAGGTGACTTAGAAATCATCCGTCGTAGACTTATTGTTGAAGATGGTGAAGTGATAGATCCCTTATCTGAAGTGGGTTACAGCGATGCTATCAAAATTGAGCCAGACTTTGAAGTAGGTGAAGATTTGTATGAAGAAATTAACATGATTGACTTTGGAAGAAGAGCTATTTTGGCTGCTAAGCAAACTTTAGCAGGTCGTATTAGCGATCTTAAAAAGAACGTACTCATTAAAAAATATGGCGATCGTATTGGTGATATCATCAGTGCAGAAGTGTACCAAGTTTGGAAAAAAGAAGTATTGCTTTTGGATGAAGAAGGCAACGAACTTATTTTACCTAAGTCTGAACAAATTCCACAAGACTATTTCAAAAAAGGTGAAAACATCAGAGCTGTTGTAGCGCGTGTTGATCTTAAAAATAATACACCAGTTATTATTTTATCTAGAACAAGTCCAATGTTCTTAGCTAAATTATTAGAGATTGAAGTACCTGAAATTTTTGATGGTTTAATCGCTATCAAAAAGATTGTACGTGATCCAGGAGAGCGTGCTAAAGTGGCTGTAGAAAGTTACGACGATCGTATCGATCCAGTAGGTGCTTGTGTGGGTATGAAAGGTTCTCGTATTCATGGCATTGTGCGTGAATTGAAAAACGAAAACATTGATGTGATCAATCACACCACAAATATTCAACTCTTAATTCAACGTTCTTTAACCCCAGCTAAAATTAGCTACATGGAGTTAGACAATGATAAAAAGCACGCCGAAGTATTCCTTAAAGCAGACCAGGTTTCATTAGCCATTGGCCGTAGAGGGGTAAATATCAAACTTGCTTGTGAGTTAACCGGCTATGAAATTGATGTATTTAGAGAAGATGAAGAGGTTGTTGATGAATTTGACATTGATTTAGACGAATTTAGTGATGAAATTGAGGCATGGGTAATTGACGAGTTCAAGCGTATTGGTTGTGATACTGCCCGCAGTATTTTAAACCTAACTGCAGAAGAACTAGAGCGTAGAACCGACCTCGAAAAAGAAACCATCGAAGACGTACTTAAAGTGCTTCAAGCCGAATTTGACGAAGAGGCGTAAGCAGCGTATAGTTAACTATCTTTGCCCTTAATATGGGGTGAGGATCCACAACAGAAGCGTTCATAACGTTGTGGTAAATTTCAATGAACGAATGGACTAAAAAACACTGAATGTCAGAATTGAAAACACCCAGACTGTTAGCCGCCGCTAAAGAGTTCAACATTGGCCAAGATACCTTGGTTGAGTTCTTAGTGAAAAAAGGTTTTAGTCGTGATGAGTTAAAGCCTACGGCAAAACTTTCATCAGACCAGTACTATGCTTTACAAGCAGAGTTCCAAGGAGATAAAGTTGCTAAGAATAAAGCCGATCAGGTAGAGATACCTAAGGTTGCTGCGCAGGCAGAGCCTAAGAAAAAAAGAGATGAAGAAGATCTTTCTTTTGCTAAAAAGGAAGACAAGAAAGCGCGCAAAGAAGAACCCGTTGCTGAAGTTGTAGCACCTGCTACTCCAGAAGTAAAAGCGCCTGCAGTAGAAAAAACAGTGGCCCCAGAAATTGAGGCGCCAAAAGTGATTCATAAAATTGATTTATCTGCGATTGATTCTTCTACACGTCCTAAAAAAGCGGCGAAGAAAAAAACAGATGATGCACCAACTGAAGAGGCAGATAAACCTGCTGCAAAAACTGCCAAGAAAAAAGCAGTGGAAGAAGCTGTTGTAGCTCCTGAACCTGTTGCAGTTCCTGCTCCAAAGGTTGAAGAAGATGCACCTCCTACCATTGAAAATATTAGAGCCGAAAAATTAGAAGGTCCTAAAATTTTAGGAAAAATTGAATTACCCATCAATAGTGATACGCGTCCTAAGCCAGCAGCTAGAGATGAAAAGCGCAAGCGTAAACGTATTCCTGTAGACGGTAAACCAGCTCCTGCTGCTCCTACACTTGGCGCAGATGGTAAACCTGTAAGTGGTCCTAACAGACCTATTGTTGCTGCCAACAACAGAAACAATCAAGGTGGCGGTGGTCAATTTAATAGAGGTGGTGGACCAGGTGGCAACAGAGGTGGAAATAGAAATGATAGAGGTAAACGTGCCCCTATCGAAGACAAAGAAATTGATCAAAAAGCAATTCAAGAAAAGATTAGAGAAACCCAAGCGAAGCTTGCAGGTTCTGGCGGAAAAGGTAAGAGCTTAAAAGCTAAATACCGTAGAGCCAAGCGTGACGAAGCAGCTGAAGCAATGGGTGAAATGACAGAAGATAACAAACTACAAGTAACGGAATTTGTTACGGTAAGTGAGTTAGCAAACTTAATGGATGTAAGCTTTGCAGACGTTATTGGAAAATGTATGAACCTTGGTATCATGGTTTCTATCAACCAACGTTTAGATGCAGAAGTTATTGAACTTGTGGCAAGTGAATTTGGATTTGAAGTAGAATTTATAGGTATTGATGACGTTGATGAATTTGATGAAGAGGAAGAAGAAGATGATGAAGCGTCACTTGTAGAACGTGCTCCAATTGTAACCATCATGGGTCACGTTGACCATGGTAAAACTTCATTACTAGATTATATCCGTAATGCCAATGTGGTAGCAGGTGAAGCCGGTGGTATCACACAGCACATTGGTGCATACGAGGTAACAACACCAACAGGTAAAGCCATTACGTTCTTAGATACACCGGGTCACGAAGCGTTTACCGCGATGCGTGCGCGTGGTGCTAAGGTAACGGACATCTCTATCATTGTGGTTGCTGCGGATGACGCGGTAATGCCTCAAACTAAAGAAGCCATTTCTCACTCACAAGCTGCAAATGTTCCTATGATTTTTGCGGTGAATAAGATTGATAAAGATGGCGCTAATCCACAAAAAATTTACGAGCAGCTTTCTCAAATGAACATCTTAGTAGAAGCTTGGGGTGGTAAATACCAAAACCAAGAATTATCTGCTAGACAAGGTTTAAACGTAGATGCGCTATTAGAAAAAGTATTATTAGAAGCTGAATTATTAGATTTAAAAGCCAACCCTAACAAAGAAGGCTCTGGAACTATTATTGAAGCATCGCTAGATAAAGGTCGTGGATATGTAGCTACTATTTTAGTACAAAACGGAACGCTACGTCAAGGAGACTTGATTGTTTCTGGACAATATTATGGTCGTGTAAAAGCGATGTTTAATGAGCGTAACCAACGTATTGATACAGCACCTCCATCTACACCTGTTGTTATCTTAGGTTTAAATGGTGCACCACAAGCGGGTGAGAAATTTAAAGTATTTGAAGACGAAGCAGAAGCAAAAGAAATTGCTACTAAGCGTGCTCAATTATTACGTGAGCAAGGTTTACGTGCAAGAAAACATATTACCCTTGATGAAATTGGTAGACGTTTAGCGTTAGGTAACTTTAAAGAATTAAACATCATCATTAAAGGTGACGTGGATGGTTCTGTAGAAGCCCTTTCTGATTCATTACAAAAACTTTCTACTGCCGAAGTTGCTATTAGAGTAGTATTAAAAGGAGTAGGTCAGATTTCAGAATCTGATGTACTACTGGCTGCTGCATCTGATGCCATCATCATTGGATTTAACGTTCGTCCATCTATGCAGGCTAATAAACTTGCAGAAAACGAAGGCGTTGAAATTAAATTATACTCTATCATCTACACTGCCATTGATGAAATCAAGAGTGCGATGGAAGGTATGCTTGAACCTAAGTACCAAGAAAAAATTATTGCGAACGTTGAAGTACGTGAAGTATATAAATTTGATAAAGCTACCGTTGCTGGTTGTTTTGTACTCGATGGTAAAATTAGCCGTAACAGTAAAATTAGAATTATCAGAGACGGTATTGTTGAATATCCTAAAGGAGAAGGACAAGCTGCCGAACTTGGAAGTCTTAAAAGATTTAAAGATGATGCCAAAGAAGTTGCATCCAATATGGAGTGCGGCTTAACCATCAAAAACTTCAGTGACCTTAAAGTAGGGGATATTGTTGAAGCCTTTGAAGAAGAGGAAGTAAAACGTACCTTATAAATTTTGTTAAAAGCGATCCCGACCTTGTTGTCGGGATTGCGCTTTTAGTACATTTGAGTAACTATTTAGATTTTATGAAAAAAGTATTCTTGTTAATAGTGTTGATGGGTGCAGCGGGTTTATTTACAATGCATGCTGCTGCTCAATCTAAAAAAGTGGTGGCCGATAAAATTATTGGTCAAGTAGGCGATAAAATTATCTTGCGTTCAGATGTTGAAAACGCACTCCTAGATTTAAAACGTCAGGCGCAGGGTCAAGAAAATGTGGTAATACCTACAGCTTGCCAAATCATGGAAGGCCAGCTAATCCAAAAAGCACTTGTATTACAAGGCGAAAAAGATTCACTAAAAATTAGTGAAGATGAAATTGATGCAGCGCTTGATAATAGAATTAGAGGTGCTATTCAACAATATGGTTCTAAAGATTTATTAGAAGAAATTGCTGGTAAAACTATTTATCAATTAAAGGAAGATTTTAGAGAAGCATTTAGGGCGCAAAAGCTTGCAGAAGAAATGCAAAAGAAAATTGTTGGTAGTGTAAAAATAACGCCGAACGAAGTGCGTGCTTACTATGCAAAAATTCCTAAAGACAGCTTGCCTTTTTATGAAAGTGAAGTTGAAATTAGCCAAGTTGTAGTGGTTCCTAAAGCCAATAAAGATGTGGAAGAATATGTTGCCAAGCAAATGCTTGATTACAAAAAGCAGGTAGAATCAGGCAAACAAAAATTTGAGCAACTTGTAAAATTATATTCCGAAGATCCAGGAAGTAAAGACGCGGGTGGGCAGTACACACTAAATAGAAACGAAAAAACTTGGGATCCTGCTTTCTTGTCAGCCTCCTTTCGTTTAAAAGAAGGTCAGATTTCTCCCGTTGTAAAATCTAAATTTGGACTACATATTATTCAGCTTGTAAGCCGCAGCGGTGACGAAGCTGTTGTTAGACATATTTTACGTATCCCTCCTGTTACCGAAGATGAAATTAAGGAGGCAACCACAAAAGTAGACTCTATTAAGACAGCACTTTTGGCTGGTACGCTAACATTTAACGAAGCGGTGAGTAAATTTAGTGACGACGAAAACAGTAAGTTTAGTGCTGGTTCAATTGCAGGTCCTAACGGAAGTGTTTTTTTAACCATCGATATGCTAGACAAAGACATGGTGGTAGCCCTTAAAAATTTAAAGCCTGGTCAGTACAGTGCGCCTCAGGTTTACACCGATGAGCGTAATAGAAAAGCGGTGCGTCTAATTTATTTAAAGCGTAGAACAGAGCCTCACCGTGAAAACATGCTTGATGATTATAACCGTATCGCTCAGCGTGCTATTGAAGAGAAAAAGGGTAACGTGCTAGAAAAATGGTTTAAAGATCATATCCCTACCTATTTTGTATCAATCGACACAGAGTATGTAAGCTGCGAAAGCTTAAAAGACTGGAAAGAAGCGGCTGCTAAAGCAACTGCCAATAGGAAATAATTAAAACTAAGTAGTTATGGCGCCCCACCTGCAAGGTGGGGCGCTTTTGTTTGGGCCTGTGCGTGGGCGACCGTTATGGCGCGCGGAGCGCGCCATAACGCACAAAAAATTATTTTGCAAAATTAAATGTATATACATACATTTGTATTGTGAAACTAGAAAACGCCTTATTAAGTACTAAATTTTCAAACGAAGCCCAAAAGGCTACGCTCAATATTTTATATACTGCATGGTGGCTCAAAAGCATTACCAGTAAGGAATTGAAGGATTTTGACCTTACCCACGAGCAGTACAATGTGCTCCGAATTTTAAAGGGAAAATACCCCGATCAACTTTGTGTGAAAGACATTGCACGTCGTATGATTGAGAAAAGTTCTAATGTGCCACGTATTATTGACAGGCTAGAAATTAAAAAATTGGTTAAAAGAACAGTATCTGAATCGGACAAGAGAGAGACCCTTATTACAATTACCAAAAGCGGGTTATCTATCCTAGAATCCAGTACCAGTAAGCTTAATGCCCTCCATAAATCATTGGAAACGATTACTGAAAAAGAAGCTGAGCAACTCAATAACTTACTTGAAAAATTACGGGTCAACGAAATAGAATAATTTTTTTTGTTTTAATAGATGTATATACACATAAAATAAATTACACATGAAAACCGATTTACATTTAGCAGCAAATAGAGGTCACGTAAAATTTGATTGGCTAGACACGTACCACTATTTTAGTTTTGGGCAGTACAATAATCCTGCGCGTGTTCATTTTGGTGCACTCCGCGTTATCAATGATGATCATATTGATGCAGGCATGGGTTTTGGCATGCACCCGCATGACAATATGGAAATTGTAACCATTCCATTAGAAGGAGATTTACACCATAATGATTCTACGGGTCGTGATGAAATCATTAGAGCCAACGACGTGCAAATTATGAGTGCTGGCTCTGGTATTTACCATAGTGAGTACAACGCCAATAACGATAAGCCCGTTAAACTGTTTCAGATATGGGTTTTTCCAAAAGAAAAAAACATCAAGCCACGTTACGAGCAGCAAACTTATAATGCACTTGATCGTGTAAATAAATTTCAAACGGTTGTAGCACCTGATGATGACAACGCTGTTTGGATCAATCAAGACGCCTGGTTTTCATTAGGTGATTTTGATGCCAATCAAACACAGTCTTACAACCTACATAAATCTGACAGTGGTGTGTATCTCATTGTAGTTGACGGGAAGGTAAAAATTGGCGAGCAGGAACTTAACAAAAGAGACGCCATTGCTATTACAGAAACAACATCTTTTGAATTTACGGCTACAGCAAAAACTTCTTTACTCGTGATTGAAGTTCCAATGCAGTGGTAATTATTTATAACCTAACATTTTAAAAATAAAAAACATGTCAAATTACATTTTAGACCCAATGCACAGTGAAATTACTTTTAAAGTAAAGCACTTAATGATTACCAATGTTACAGGAAGTTTTCAAAATTTTTCTGCAAGCATGACAGCTGCTTCAGAAGATTTTTCGGATGCTGCTATTAGCTTTGAAGCTGCTATAGCTAGTATTTCAACAGGTAATGAGCAAAGAGACACACACCTTAAGAGTGAAGAATTCTTTGATGCTACTAATTTTCCTACCTTAAGTTTTGTATCAAGATCATTTACAAAAAAAGCAGGATCAAATTATACGTTAACAGGTAATCTTACACTTAAAGGTGTTACTAAAGAAGTTACACTTGATGTTGAATTTGGTGGCACTATGACCGATTTTTATGGTCAGTTTAAAGCTGGTTTTGAAATTAGCGGCACTATTAATAGATCTGAATTTGGTTTAACTTGGAGTGCTGTAACAGAAGCAGGTGGTGTTGTGGTTAGTGACGAAGTTAAATTACACATGGCGGTGCAAATGATTAAACAAGCTTAATTTTATTAGTTAATCACATTAATTTATACATTATGAATTATTTAAAACAAGCCCCCAGTTTTTTATTGGCTTTTGTATTTGTTGTATTTGGTGCAAATTACTTTTTCAATTTTATGCCAATGCCTGCACCAACAGGTAATGTAAAAGCATTCTTTGATTTGTTTTATCCAACTAAATATTTGTTGGTTATTAAAACACTTGAAGTTGTTGTTGGCCTTTTATTGTTATATAAACCTTTGCGAGCACTTGGACTTTTACTACTTGCACCTATTGTAGTGAACATTTTATTATTTGAATTGTTAATTGCACAAGCGCCTGGTATTGGTGTATTGCTTTTGCTTTTAAATGGTATTGCTATCTATCAGCATAAAGAAAAATACATTCATATAATAAAATAGGCATCAGACCGTATGAACATAGAAATTATTTCAGGAAGTCCACGCTCTCAAAGTGTAACAAATAGGGTAGCCGTTTTTTTACAAAAAGAACTAGCTAGTAAAACGGCGCATAATATTGGCCTAATCGATGTACGTGAATGGAATATGCCACTTTTAGAAAATGTGATTGGCACCCCTGATCAGGCCCCAACACATTTACAACCGCTGGCCAGCCGTATGTTTGCTGCGGACGCCTTTATTTTAGTGACTCCAGAGTATAATGGAAGCTATTCGGCGGCGCTTCAAAACCTATTAGACCATTTTCCCAAGCAAAGCCGTAAGGCATTTGGCCTTGTAACCGGTTCGCCGGGTGGGTTAGCAGGTGCTAGAGCAAGTCAACAATTGTTATTATTGGTGCCTGCCTTATTTGGTATAGCTGCTCCTAATATGCTACTTATCCCGTTTTTAGACCAAAAATTCTCTCCAGAAGGGGAATTAATAGATCCGGCCTTTCAAAAGTCGGTGGATACGTTTACCAAGGAGTTTATTTGGTTAGCTGAGGCCTTACAGGCAAAATAACCGGTAAAATAGAGCTCATATTTAATTGTAAGGAAGTGGCGAAGTTATTAACTTCGCCACTTCTCATTAATACCTACCATGAGCGACGATATCAAACACGAATGTGGCCTCGCCTTTATTCGTTTAAGAAAGCCTTTTTCTTACTACCTGCAAAAGTACGGTAGCGTAACCTACGGCCTCAACAAGCTGTATTTGTTAATGGAAAAACAGCACAATCGTGGCCAAGATGGCGCTGGTATTGCGTCTGTAAAATTAAATATCGAAGCGGGTAATCCGTATTTGCACAGAATGCGCAGCAGCGCACCACAACCGATAGCCGATTTATTTTATTCCATTGGTCAGGAAATTCAGGAATTGGAAAAACATCAACCTGATATCAAAAATCATCCGGGTTTAATGAAAGGTCATTTACCTTTTTTAGGTGAATTGTTACTCGGCCATTTAAGGTATGGTACACAAGGCAAAAACAATGTTGAGTTTTGTCACCCGTTTATTAAAAGAAATATTTCTCCTGGAAAAAATTTAGCCCTCGCAGGTAATTTTAATCTCGTTAATACCGACGATTTATTTGCTCAAATAAATTTTGAACCTGGTGCTTTTCAAAAGCAAAGTGATTTAGCGGCCATGATGGAAGTGGTGCATCATTTTTTGGTGCAAGAAGATGATAAAAATCCTAACGCAGCTAATATTGCAAATATTTTAAAAAATGCAACACCCATGTTTGATGGTGGTTACACCATTGGCGGCCTGCTAGGTAACGGTAGTAGTTTTGTAATGCGAGATGCACATGGTATTAGACCTGCCTACTATTATGTTTCAGACGATGTTATTGTAGCAGCAAGCGAACGTGCTGCCATCAGAACAACCTTTAATGTGGGTGAAAATGAAGTGAAAGAATTGATGCCAGGTACTGCTATTATTGTTGATCCTAATGGTGAATATAAGATTGAGCAAATTCTAGCACCTAAAGAAAGAAGGGCTTGTAGTTTTGAACGCATATATTTTTCTAGAGGTAGTGACGAAAAAATTTATAGAGAGCGAATCGCTCTTGGTAGATCATTAAGTGAAACGGTACTTGAAAGGATCAATCATGATTTAAAAAACACCATCTTTTCTTATATTCCTAATACCGCAGAAGTTGCATTTTACGGACTTGTAAAAGGAATGGAAGCCTACTTAAATAAAATTAAGGTAGAGCGTATATTAAGTTGGGGTAAAGATTTTACTTCAGAGAAATTAGAAGAAATGGTGAACCGAAAAATTCGCCAAGAAAAAATTGCTATTAAAGACGTTAAGCTTCGCACTTTTATTACAGAAGATGCGAACCGAAATGAAATGGTACAGCACGTGTACGATATTACTTATGGTACTGTGCGCAGTGGTGAAGACACGCTTGTAGTTATTGATGATAGCATTGTTCGTGGTACTACTTTAAAAGAAAGTATTGTTCGAATGCTTTCAAGACTCAATCCTAAAAAAATTATTGTGGTATCGTCGGCTCCACAAATCAGATACCCCGATTGTTATGGTATTGATATGAGTAAGCTTGGTGATTTTATCGCATTTAAAGCAGCTGTAGCATTACTTCAAGACACTAGGCAAGAACATATTTTAACGGAAGTGCATGAAAAAATAAAAGCACTAGACGCAGCTGGTAAACTGCACACCGAAAACGTTGTACGTAATATTTACAAGCCATTTACAACACTTCAAATTTCAGATAAAATTGCTTCACTAATAACGCCAGCAGAAGTGTCTACACCAGTAGAAGTTATTTATCAGACTATCGAAGATTTGCATGTATGTTGCCCTACCAATACCGGCGACTGGTATTTTACAGGTAACTATCCAACACCAGGTGGAAATAAAGTAGTGAACAAGGCATTCTTAAATTATATTGAAGGGAAAAACGAACGCGGGTATTAATAATACGTTGTTACATCCTATAACAAATCGCATTGATATTCATACCTGCACCCACAGAAGCAAATAAAACAATGTCTCCTTTTTGTAGGCTATGATTTTCTAGTTGTCCGTGGTTTACTAAATCATATAAGGTAGGAATGGTAGCTACAGAGCTGTTACCCAGTTTATGAATACTCATGGGCATAATATGTGCTGGTATTTCTTTGATGCCGTATAATTTAAAAAGCACTTTAATAAATCCTTCGTCCATTTTTTCGTTGGCTTGGTGGAGGAAAAACTGTTTCACTTCACTCACGTGTATGCCAGCTTTATCGAGGCATTCTTTCATAGCGATAGGAACGTTTTTAATAGCGTACTCATAAACTTTACGGCCTTTCATTTTAATATAACGAACGCTTGGATCACTATCTGGCTTATTGGATTTGCCCATGTATAAATAATAGGCTTCGTCGTTGCAATGGCTTTGAACACTGGCTGCTAAAATACCAGCAGTTGTATTTTCCTTTACTTCTAAAATGGTAGCGCCTGCACCATCACTAAAAATCATGCTGTCTCTATCATAATCATCTACCACACGACTTAATGTTTCGGCGCCAATCACTAAACACTTTTTTGCCATTCCAGATTTGATAAATGCATCTGCCTGAATCACACCTTGTATCCATCCTGGGCAACCAAATAAAATGTCGTAAGCCACACAGTTTGGATTTTTAATACCTAAATCATGTTTCACTCTCGATGCAAGTGCGGGTAAAACGTCTGTTTGAATGGTTTTGTCTAATACGTTTCCAAAATTATGCGCTACAATAATTTGATCGAGTGTTTCTGGATCAAGTCCAGCATCTTCAATGGCTTTTTTTGCAGCGATGGTAGCCATATCAGACGCATTTATATCTGAACTGGTGTAGCGTCTTTCTTCGATACCTGTAATGTCTTTAAATTTTTCAACAATTTCCGATGAAGGGGTTTCTATTGCTTCTCCATTTTCTGTAAAAAAACGATGATTTGTAAAATCAGTATTTTTTTTGATGCTTGGAGGTATATAAGAACCCGATCCTGTGATAACTGTTTTTAAATTAGACATGCATTATTATTGTGGTTTATAAATATTTGTCGCCTTTATTACGCTTTACTTCAGCAACGTATTCTTTAATGGATTGTTCTTTATCTTTTTTGCAAATAAGCAAAGCATTTTCCGAATCTACTACAATAAAATCATCTAAGCCTTGCAAAACCATAAGTTTATTTGCAGGCCCTGATACCATACACTTTGTGGCATCAATTACGATTACATTATCGGAAGCTACGGCGTTACCTAAATAATCTTTTTCTAAATTATCGTAAGCGCTATTCCAAGTTCCTAAATCACTCCATCCAAAAGACGAAGGTATTACATATACATTGTCTGCTTTTTCCATGATGGCAACATCAATAGAGATATTGGTACAGAGCGGATATATTTTATTAATCGCTTCTTTTTCTTGCGGTGTATTAAACTTGTCTTTTGCAGCATCAAATAATTCAAACATTTCTGGTTGAAACATTTCAAATGCTTTTACAATTTGTGCTACTTTCCAAACAAAAATACCCGCGTTCCACAAAAAGTCACCACTGCTAATAAATGTTTTAGCAAGTTCTAGGTCTGGTTTTTCGGTGAATGTTTTTACTTTATAAATACCGTCACCCGCTTCCATGCTACCATGTTGTATATAACCATATCCAGTGTTGGGATGGGTAGGTTTTATGCCCAGTGTTACAAGCGATTTAATATGATTAACAAACTCAAGTGCTTTGTTCGTGGTTTCTCTAAACTGCTCTGCATCTAAAATCATATGATCGGAAGGAGCAACAATTAAAGAAGCTTCTGGATCTTTTTGTAATAACTTACAAGAGATATACGCAATGCAAGCAGCTGTATTTTTTCTTGAAGGCTCTGCTAAAATATTTTCTACGGGAAGTTCAGGTAATTGTTCCTTAACAATAGATACATATTCATCAGAAGTAACAATGTATATATTTTCTAAGGGTATAAATGCTTTATACCTTTCAAAAGTCCATTGTATCAGTGATTTTCCGGTATGTAAAATATCTAAAAATTGTTTTGGGTATGCAGTTCTACTCATAGGCCAAAACCTACTGCCAATCCCACCAGCCATAATGGCTACGTAATGGTGTTTATTCATAACTAAATAAGTCCCTCTTTTATAAGTTCGTGGATATGTAATATGCCATAATAGTCACTTCCTTTTGTAACAACCAAATGGCTAATTTCATTTTGCTTCATCTTATCAATTGCTTCTATAGCAAGGGTTTGATAATCTATTAAGTGGGGGGTATGTGACATAATATCTGCAGCTGTAATATTTTCAATCTGCACATTTTTTTCTAGCATACGTCTTAAATCGCCATCTGTAATTACACCAACAATTTGATAATTATCAATTACTACTGCAACGCCCAGTCTATTTTTAGTAATTTCAATAATCACATTTTTTAATGGGGTATTAAATGCAACGGTTGGTTTTAAATCTGTGTTGGTGAGGTCTGCAACTTTTAAAAATAATCGCTTTCCTAAATTACCGCCTGGGTGGTATTTTCCAAAATCGGCACTGGTAAAACCTTTTAATTGCATCAGGCAAACAGCAATAACATCGCCCATTACAAGTTGAGCCGTTGTGCTACTGGTAGGCGCTAAATTATTAGGACATGCTTCGGCACTAACAGATGCATTTAAAATAAAGTCCGATTGTGCTGCTAAATAACTTTCGCTATTGCCTACAATACCAATAAGTTTATTTCCAAAGTTTTTAATGTACGGAACAAGGGCTTTAATTTCAGGGCTCTCACCGCTTTTGCTGATAATTAAAACGATATCGTCTTTTTGAACAGCTCCCAAATCTCCATGTATGGCGTCGGCGGCATGCATAAATAGGGAGGGTGTTCCGGTAGAATTAAGTGTAGCTACAATTTTTTGAGCAATTAAGGCACTTTTTCCAATTCCACTAAAAACCAAACGGCCCTTACAGTTGTTAAGGAGTTCAATCGCCTCAACAAATGACGCATCCAAAAATGCGGCAAGATCTGCAATAGACTTTGCCTCTAATTGAATGGTTTGTAAAGCGGTTTCTAATATTTGGTTTTTCATGCTGTGCAAAGGTAAACTTTAACATGAAAGCAAGAGTATTCAGGGCATTGTTTGTTAACTTCGCCGTCCTTTCAAAAAAAAGGGTTAACTTAAACAAAGGACAAATTCCCGTTTTTAGTTGATTATGAAGGAAATACAGATGAGAAATGGCAAAAACAAGTAGTAAAACCACCAAAACAACCTCAAAAGCAGCCCCTAAAAAGGCGCCGGCTAAAATAAAAGGCCCCAGACAGGCTAGTACCCTTGTAGACCCAAGTAATTTTGACATTTACGGAGGCCTCGAAAAATATTTTGGATTTAGAGAGTTTAAAGGCACTCAGGAGCAGGCAATAAATAGTTTATTGAGCGGAAAAGACACTTTTGTTATCATGCCAACGGGTGGTGGCAAAAGCTTATGCTATCAATTACCAGCTCTTTTGCAAGAGGGTTGTGCCATTGTAGTGTCTCCACTTATTGCGCTCATGAAAAATCAGGTAGACCTGGTACGTGGATATAGTGAAAATGATGAAGTAGCGCACTTTTTAAATTCATCTTTAAATAAGGGGCAAATTAAAATAGTAAAAGACGATTTGCTGGCTGGCAAAACCAAGCTTTTATATGTTGCCCCAGAAACATTAACCAAGCAAGAAAATCTTGATTTTTTTAGTGACCTACAAATTTCATTTTTTGCGGTTGATGAAGCGCATTGTATTTCGGAGTGGGGACACGATTTTAGACCCGAGTACAGACGCCTACGCGAAATGATGGATATCATTAATCCATCGGTACCCGTTATTGCTTTAACAGCCACGGCTACTCCAAAAGTGCAAAGTGATATTGTTAAAAATTTAGGTTTACGCGACGCAAATATTTTTCTTTCTTCTTTTAATAGGTCTAATTTATTTTATGAAATTCAACCTAAAATAAAAAAAGAAGATACGGTTAAGCATATTGTAAAATTTATTTCACAGCATAAAGGCAAGAGTGGAATTATTTACACCTTAAACCGCAAAACCACCGAAGAATTAGCAGAATTACTAGTGGCTAATAATATTAAAGCGGTTGCATATCACGCAGGTCTCGATCAAAAATTAAGAGCCGAAAGACAAGATCAGTTCTTACAAGAGGATGTACAGGTAATTGTTGCTACCATTGCGTTTGGCATGGGTATTGATAAGCCAGATATTCGTTTTGTAATACACTTTAATATTCCAAAGTCTATCGAAAATTACTACCAAGAAACCGGCAGGGCAGGACGTGATGGACTAGAAGGTATTTGTGTATTATACTATTCACATAAGGACGTTTCAAAAATAGAGCACCTCATGCGTGACAAGCCACTCAGCGAGCGGGAAGTGGGTAATCAACTCATTGATGAAACAGTTGCTTACGCAGAGAGTGGTGTTTGCAGAAGAAAAGTATTACTGCACTATTTTGGAGAAGAGTGGCCAACACAAAACTGTGGTAATTGTGATAATTGCAAAAATCCAAAAGAACTCATTGAAGCTAAAGATGAAGTTGTTAAAATTTTAAAAGTAATTGCCGCTATAGATGAGCGCTTTGTGGCAGATTATGTTGTGAATATGGTGAGTGGTCATTTGACGCCACAAATCTCCATGTTTAGGCATGACGTGTTACCTGAATTTGGAATTGGTAAAGATAAAGACACACACTTTTTTAATAGTCTTATCAGACAAATGCTCCTTGAAAATTTAATTCAAAAAGACATAGAAGAATATGGTCTTTTAAAATTAACGGACAAGGGCAAAAAGTTTTTGAAAAAATCAAGCAGCTTCAAAATTGTACTCAATAATTTATTTGAAGACGCCAACGCTGATGATGAAGATGGAGATGGTGCTGCGCAATCTGGTGCCGCAGCAGATGAAAAGCTTTTTCAGATGCTTAAAGAGCTTCGACAAACCGAAGGAAAAAAGAAGAGCTTGCCTCCATTTATTATTTTCCTTGAAAGTTCACTCCATGATATGGCCACCTTATTTCCAACTACACTAGAAGAGTTAGAAAGGTGTCAGGGTGTGAGTAAAGGAAAGGCCCTTAAATACGGAAAGCCTTTCGTGGACATGATTGCAGCCTATGTGGAAGAGCATGATATTGTGAAGCCCGACGAGTTTGTAATGAAGAGTGTGGCCAATAAAGCCAATAATAAGATTTACATCATCCAAAATGTAGATAAAAAAATACCACTTGAAACCATTGCTAAAAACAAGGGTTTAAAACTCGATGAATTACTCGAACAAATGGAAACCATTGCAGCTAGTGGTACCAAACTCAATTTAGATTATGCCATTGATGAATGGTTGGATGAGTATGATCAAGAAGACATCATTGATTACTTTAAAAGTTGTGAAACCGCTTCCTTAGAAGTAGCGCAACAAGAACTCAATGAAAATGATTATAGCCTAGAACAACTAAAAATAATGCGCATTAAATTTTTAAGCGTATTTGGAAATTAGTGCAGCTCGTTTTTATAGGTCTTCATTCTTTCGATTACATTTTCTCTGACGTTAACGTAGTACAAATTGTAATCTCCAATATGATAGTTTGGGTTTTTAACTAAAAAGCTTCCAAATATTTTTGGCTTAGCAGTCCATAAAACCTTGTCCGTTAACTTTGCCTGCGCAACACCTTTTGCGAGTTTATTAAAATTGGTAAGAACCCCGCCCTTATTATCTTTCCAAGAGGCGTTAGGCATCGATTTTGAAAATGTGAGCGGATTGGTAACAATCACATCAAATTTTTCTTTTTGTATAAAAGGTGGTATGTACCCTTCTTTGTACGTTCTCCAACTACATATGCAACCCGTTTGTTTTGGTGTTTCACATGGCTTAATAGATGTATATACTTTTGGATTAACGGGTATACCTACTAAATAAGCTGCAACCAATTGTTTTTGTAGCGGCTTACCATCAAAAAATTCTTTAACTAGTCTAATACCATGTGTAGTGCCTTGGCTATGTGAAGCAATAATAATTGGTCTTCCTTTATTTTCATTTGCTAAATAATATTCAAAGGCAGCTTTTACATCTTGATACGCAAGTTCAAAAGAGGCAATAGCAAGTGTCGTATCTGCTGGTGTTACCGGGTAGTAAGCACTGATATGGGTTTGTCTATATCGTGGTGCAAACAACCTGCCTGCAACATTAAATAAACTTCCTTGGTAAAGTACCGGGCTATAATCAGTTCTTGCTGCTAATAATGCATCTGAAATATCGGCGTTAAGTCCAAATGGTTTTTCGGTCCCTAAATAAGTGGTAGGATGAATAAAAAATACGTCCACGGCACTATCTTTTTGGTAGGATTCCAAAAGTGGTGCCGGCACACTATCCGACGGATCATGTATGGCAGGGTGCGCAGCCCAATAACTTAGATCACTATAGTTGGGAACCTTTGAATCTTTAGAAATTTGGTAGTTGGCAGCTAATTTTTGATAGCTATTGCTGCAGCTAGACACAAATAATGCTAACAGAATGAGTGCTAATAGGTTTGTGGGGGTATGTTTCATCATAGATAAGACAAAATTAAACAATTCTGGGCTGCTTTGCTGCAATATCCTTTGTTAAAAAAGCGTTTTATATTTATTATAAACACCTTTTTATGTCTATACCTGTAGTAGATTTAGCAGATTTTTTGAGTGGCGACGCTACTAAAAAAGCCTCTTTTGTTAAAGCGCTTGGCGAAGCCTATGAAACTGTTGGTTTTGTGGCTGTAAAAAATCACGGAATTCCGGACGCGTTAATTGCCGCACAATATGATCAAGTGCAGCAGTTTTTTTCGTTGCCGCTAGAAAAGAAACTAACCTATCAAATAGAAGGACTTGCGGGTCAGCGTGGGTATACAAGTTTTGGAACAGAACACGCCAAGGGTAGTGAAGCGCCGGATCTAAAAGAATTTTTTCAATATGGGCAAACGGTGCCAGCAAGTCATCCATTAAAATGGGAATATCCAGACAATGTGGCTGTAGCAGAAATTCCTTCATTCAATAACACGTTACTTGAGGCATATCGAAATTTTGAAAAAAGTGGGAAAGCATTATTACAAGCTATTGCCATTTATTTACATCTTGACGAACATTTTTTTGATGCACATATCGATGAGGGTAATTCTATTTTACGTTGTATTCATTATCCACCCATTACACAGGAACCTAAATCTGCCATACGTGCAGAGCAACACGAAGACATTAATTTGATTACGTTGTTAGTTGGTGCTTCTGCAGACGGGTTACAAATCTTAACAAAAACGGGTGATTGGGTGGGTGTAACATCTTTACCAGAACAAATTGTGGTGAATGTTGGTGACATGTTACAAAGGCTCACCAATAATAAATTAAAAAGCACCACACATAGAGTGGTGAATCCACCAAAAGAACACTGGCACACTAGTCGATTTTCGATGCCATTTTTTTTGCATCCAAAAAGTGAAATGAGTTTAGCTTGTTTAGAAAGTTGTATAGATGATGCAAATCCAAAAGCATATCCTGATGCAACTGCAGGCGAATATTTAGATGAAAGGCTTCGCGAAATTGGATTAAAAAAATAACCTTGGCATTAATTCGTCATATACCCTTTTTACGCGCCGTTATTTGGCATAGCTTAACTGCTTTTGGTGGCCCGCAAGGTCACTTGGGTATGATGATGAAAACATTTGTGCATCGCCGCAAAGATGTTACAGAAGCTGAGTTATTAGAATACAATGCTTTTTGTCAACTCTTACCTGGCGCTTCTTCTACACAAACATTGGCACTGATTGGTTACAAAAGAGGTGGCTATACATTAGCGGTTTTAACACTTTTAATTTGGATAACGCCCGCTTGTGCACTCATGGGTGGACTTTCGTTTTTACTCAATTATTTTGAAGATAAAAATCAGGTCATTGGAGCATTTAAATTTATTAGACCCATGGCTATTGGGTTTATTGCTTATTCGGCGCTAAAGATTTTACCAATTGCTGTTCATAATACGATTACACGTGTGATACTAGTAGTTGGCGCTGCCTCTACATTTTTGTTTTTTAAAACGCCTTGGATATTTCCTGCCTTAATTGTAGCCGCTGGTATTGTAACTAATTTTAGTGATAAAAGAATTCCTGAAAAAGAAAAACCTGTTAAAAAAATTAAGTGGGTTAGTTTGTTTTTATTTATTGCATGTTTTGCGCTAGCCGGTTATTTATCGGAAACGGCAACGCGTAATAACTGGGAGAACAGAAAAGTATTTAACTTATTTGAACACAATTATAGAAATGGAAGTTTGGTATTTGGTGGTGGAGATGTACTCATGCCATTACTTTATGAGCAGTATGTAACAAGGCCTGCTTCTAAGCGTATCATCGATAATAAGCGCGATGTATTAAAAATGAATCAAGCCGATTTTTTAACGGGTTCAGGTATTGTAAGAGCGATACCCGGTCCTGTATTTTCGATAGCCGCATTTTCGGGTGGTATGACGATGCGTTCTGAAGGCATATCGGCGCAAATGATTGGTATTATAATTGGAGCAATTGGAATTTTTTTACCGAGTGCTTTTTTAGTGTTATTCTTTTTTCCGGTATGGAATTATGTAAAACGGTATGTAGTCATTTTTAGATCATTAGAAGGCATCAATGCTGCCGTTGCTGGTATTTTATTTGGCGCCACTGCATATTTAATGAAAGATCATTTTTCGGACCCAGCTGCTGCAAGTTATTTATGGATACAGTGGTTGGTTGTGGTGGGTACTATTTTATTACTTCGCATCAACAAAATACCAGCACCCCTTATTGTAGCTTCTATATTTATACTGGGATTATTGCTTCACTAAAAACAAGTTAAATTATAGCTTCAAATGCGGTAATCTGCGCCGACTGTTATAATATTACATTTAAAACTGCTGCATTTGAAGCGAAGGCTACTCCCTTTTATTATTGTTTTTTGCCTTTTAATAGGTCAAATGTCCAAGGGGTTCGCGCAGTATGTAACCATTGCTGGAACCGTCTATGATGTAACTGCCCGTAATCCTTTAGAAGCTGTAGCAGTGCGCTCCACATCGGGTAGAGGAGGCATTACTGATTCGGCAGGAAGATATATCGTTACCGTTTTAAAAACCGATTCTATTTGGTTTTCTATGATTGGTAAAAACACCATGAAATATCCGGTTGATACCATTTCTAATTTGGACAATTTTAATATTATGATTCACCTAAAGGCCACTGATTTGCCTGAAGTGAAAGTGCGTAATAATTATTACAGGTATGATTCAATTCAAAATAGAATTGACAATGCAAAAGGCTTTAATTATAAAAAACCAAGCCTTGGCATTACCTCCAATCCCAATTACAATCCGGGTGGCTTAACAGTTGGGTTTGATTTAGAAGCCATTATCAATATGTTTAGGTTTAAGCGTAACCAGAACATGGAATTTTTACAAAAAAGGCTCATCGATCAAGAACAAGAAAAGTATGTAAACTTCAGATTTAGTAAAGCCTTTGTTCGAAAAATTACACTGTTAAAATCGCCAGAGTTAGATACGTTTATGGTTCGTTTTAGGCCTTCTTATGAACTCGTTACAAAAATGAATGATTTGGAATTCGGATATTTTATTCAAAAGCAATTTGAAATTTACCGCAGAACCAAAAATTCTTATCGCGGTAGTTTGCGTCGTCGCGATGATTAATTATCTTTATCATCATGCGTTTTTTTCTCGCAATCATATTTTGCACTTTTTTTACTGCTTTGTCTGCGCAAAACAAAACGGGTGTATGGTATGGTGCCATTGTGTTTGAGCCAGATGGTGTTAGAGAAGTAGATACCGAACCTCGCATTCGAGTAGATCCACAGGCCGGTCGTATTGTTAATGTGCCTCCTGTTTATGCAGGCTCTATGTTGCTTTCAAAATCAAGAACTTATACAAAAGCTAAATTAGAAATTATTGATACTGCTGGTCAGATGATGGCCGTACTCACAACTTTTAGTGCCGACCAAAAAAAGTTAAGCGCTTATTTATTTTATTTATCTGCAACGCCAACGGAGAAATTCAATTACTACGCTAAAGCAGTTCGGTGTTTAGTAAATGAAACAGAACATACACCTAGTTTATTTGACCTTCACGGTAATTTTATTTTTACAGATACGAGTGTGGTATTTAGTGGCATTTGGGAAAGTCCCTTTGGAAAAAGTAGGTTGGGAAAATTTAGCTTTCAGCCAAGCATACAATCTGTTAATGTCAATCCAGAACTTCTTGTTCAGTGGAATGATATAGTAAAAGTGCTACCAGCGGTAACTGACATTGAAAGTTGGGCGCCTTCCACAAGTAATTTTGATACAGTACTTACTAAATCTTTTTATATCGACTTTTCTATCACAGAAACCGGCGTCATAGATCACGACACGCTATCGGTACTACTAGATGGTCGGGTATTAGAAGAAAATTTGGTGCTCACCGATAAAAAACACGATTTCAGGGTCAATATTACAACCAAAGACTACCATCAGTTAACCATTCGAACCAAAAGCGAAGGCTCCATTAAGGGAACTGGATTTCTGTTAAGCATTGCTACCAAGGAAAATGTCTATAAATACAACCTCACACAGTATAAGTACAATCAATCGGATTGGTTTTTTCATAAGGTAGGTTCTAGGGACCGGTCTTATTAGGTTTTGCTCTATTTATTGGGCAAATAATTTACCTTTAAGGCTCTTAAAATGAATGCTTTGAAAAGATGTTCTCTACCCTTAGTGCTTCTTTTAGCACTTGTAGCCTGTAAAGGTAAACCTGATCAAAAAAAACAAAAAGATGGAGGGCCTAAAGCCGCTATCGTAGATGTTATTATTGCTTCAAATAATAAAATCAATAAAAAAATTGAAGTGAATGGGTCTGTCCTTCCAAATGAAATGACAACCATTCAATCTGAAGTAAGTGGTCGTGTTACTTTTTTACAAATTTCAGAAGGTAGTACGGTTGCTGCAGGTACTGTGCTAGCGCGTATTAACGATGCCGACTTAAAAGCAGCTCAACAAAAAATTAATGTGCAATTAGACCTGGCACAAAAAAATGAAGTACGACTTAAAAAATTATTATCTATTGGTGGTATTAACCAAGCAGACTATGATGTTGTGCTCAATCAAGTAAATACATTAAAAGCAGATTTAGCCGTGTTGCAAGCACAGCTGGATAAAACGGTGATTAAAGCGCCTTTTACTGGAACACTTGGGCTGCGCATGATTAGCATGGGTGCTTATCTTACGCCAGCTACTGTTATAACGACCATTCAACAAGTCAATCAACTTAAAATTGATTTTTCGGTACCTGAAATTTATGCGCAAAAAATAAAAAAAGGGGCAGTGGTGCATGTGCAGTCTGCAGACAATAAAACAAAAGCGGATGCTGTTGTAATAGCTACAGAGCCGGTTATCAATGCTACTACCCGTAATTTAAAAGTGCGTGCCGTACTAAAAGGGCAGGCATTTAATTTAGGTGCGTTTGTAAAAATATCTATCGATGCAACTGCACCTACTAATAGTATTTTAATTCCGTCTAATTGTATTATTCCTGAATCTACCGTTAAAAAAGTGGTGGTTGTAAAAGATGGAATTGGTCAACTCGTAGAAGTAGAAACTGGAGAAAGAAATGAAGGCCTCGTTCAAATTATAAAAGGCTTATCGGTGGGTGATAGTATTGCTGTGAGTGGTGTTTTGTTTGTAAAACCAAATTCGCCGGTTAAAGTAAGAAGTGTAAAATTATTAAGTGACATTGCAACGCTAGACTAATTATGAATATTTCTGAACTAGCCCTCAAAAGACCCATACTTGCCACTGTGATGAATTTGCTCATCATTTTATTTGGCGTTGTTGGTTATAATTTTTTATCGGTACGTGAATATCCGGCAATCGATCCACCCATTGTAAACGTGCGTACTTCCTACGCGGGTGCCAATGCTGATATTATTGAAAGTCAAATTACCGAACCACTCGAAAAATCAATTAATGGTATCCCAGGTATTAAAACCATTAACTCTTCAAGTAACAATGGATCAAGTAATATTAGTATTGAATTTGAAGTTGACCAGGATTTAGAAGCGGCCGCCAATGATGTTAGAGATAAGGTGAGTCAGGCTACCAGAAATTTACCGCAAGATATTGATGCACCTCCTGTTGTAAGTAAGTCTGATGCGAGCAGTGATTTTATTTTACTCATGGCAGTACAGAGTAAAACTAAGGGCCTTATGGAACTTAGCGAATACGCAGAAAATGTACTACAAGAAAGATTCCAAACCATCCCTGAAGTAAGCTCTGTAAGTATTTTTGGTCAGAAGCGTCCAGCGATGCGCATTTGGATTGACCCCAATAAACTCAATGCCTTTAATCTTACCTATTCAGATTTTAGAACTGCACTGAATAGAGAAAATGTGGAGATTCCTTCAGGTAAACTCTATGGCAATAAAACAGAATTAACGATTAGAGCACTGGGTAAGTTGCAAACAGAAGATGATTTTAAAAATCTAATCATCGTACAAAATGAGGCTGGCATTATTCGTTTAAAAGATATTGCAAAAGTTGAAATAGGTCCAGAGCAAGAAGAGTATAGCTGGAAGTTAAATGGCATTAATGGCGTGGGTGTTATTATCTCTCCACAACCAGGGGCTAACTACATTAAAATTGCTGATGAATTTTATAAGCGTGTAGAAGAGATCAAGAAAAACGAAAAAGGTGACTTTGAATTTACGCCATTAATTGACCAAACAAAAAATGTTAGAAGAGCGATTAAAGAAGTAGAAGAGACCCTGCTTATTTCATTTACACTTGTGGTACTCGTAATTTTCTTTTTCTTCAGAAACTGGTTAATTGCGATTCGTCCAATCATCGATATTCCAATTTCACTCATTGCAACATTTTTTATCATGTACATTTTTGGATTCTCCATCAATGTATTAACGCTGCTTGGTATAGTACTGGCAACAGGTCTCGTGGTGGATGATGGTATTGTGGTTACCGAAAATATATTTAGAAAGCTAGAACTTGGGTTGCCAATTAGAAGGGCTGCGCTAGAAGGAAGTAAAGAAATATTTTTCGCTGTTATTTCTACCTCTATTACACTTGCTGTTGTGTTTTTACCTGTAATTTTCTTGCAAGGTTTTGTGGGAAGTTTATTTAGAGAGTTTGGAATTACGGTTGCGGCTGCTGTATTAATATCAGCCTTTGTTTCATTAACCATAACGCCTGTATTAAATGTAGTATTGACTAAAAAGGGTGCAGGTCATGGCAAGTTTTATGAACAAACAGAGCCTTTCTTTAGAGGTATGGAAAACGGTTATAAGCGTTTATTGGCTGCTTTTGTAAGGGTAAGATGGATTGCCTGGGTTATTGTGGTTGCCTGTTTGGGTGCCATTTATTTTGTAGGCAAAAATTTGCCATCGGAACTTGCGCCGCTAGAAGATAGAAGTAGCATTCGTTTTCAGATGACGGGCCCAGAAGGCGCATCTTTTAATTATATGAGCGATGTAGCACAAGGTCTTACCGATTACTTATCAGATTCTATTCCTGAAAAATCATTTGTGTTTGCGTCTATTCCAGGATTTAGTGGAAACGGTGGCGTAAATGGTGGTACTGCAAGAATTGCACTGGTAGATCCTGAAGACCGTAAACGATCGCAAAGTGATATTGTAAAAGCGGTTACTAAAAAATTACCTCAATTTAACAACGCAAGAATATTTCCGGTAGAAGAACAAACTATTTCGGTAGGACTTGGTTCTAGAGGTGCGCTTCCGGTTCAAATCATTTTGCAAAACCTAGAATTTGAAAAAATAAAAGCGATTATTCCTAAATTTTTGGAGGAAGCAAGAAAAGACAAAACCTTTCAAAACGTAGATGTTAATTTGAAGTTTAGTAAGCCGGAGTTGCAGTTAACAATAGACAGGATAAAAGCAAAAGACCTAGGGTTGTCTATTACAGATGTTGCAGATGTTGTGTCTAGCTCCTTTAGTGGCAGAAGACTTGCGTATTTTACCATGAAAGGCAAACAGTACGATGTAATTTCTCAAGTGTCATTAAATGATCGACAAACGCCTAGCGATATTTTAAGTTTATATGTGCGTAATAATCGAGGCGAAATGATTCCTCTTTCTGCGGTAGTAGATTTGAAAGAAAGTTCTAATCCGCCAACACTATACCACTACAACCGTTTTAGATCTGCTACCATTAGTGCTTCACTAGCAGAGGGTAAAACCATTGGGGATGGTGTAAAAGCGATGGATGAAATATCTAAACGATTACTAGATGAAAGTTTTCACACATCTTATGGTGGTCCTTCTCGCGATTTTAAAGAGAGTTCTTCAAATACCACATTTGCATTTTTATTGGCACTCTTACTAATTTACTTGGTTCTTGCTGGTCAATTTGAAAGCTTTAAAGATCCATTTATAATTATGATTACGGTTCCACTTGCTATTGCAGGTGCACTTATTAGTTTATGGATGTTTGATCAAACGCTGAATATATTTTCTCAAATTGGTATGATCATGCTTATTGGCCTTGTAACTAAAAACGGGATCCTAATTGTAGAATTCGCCAATAACAAAAGAATTGAAGGATTAGCTAAAAAAGAAGCCGTGTTAGAAGCCGCCTCTCAACGTTTGCGTCCAATTTTAATGACCAGTTTAGCAACTGCACTTGGTGCACTTCCAATTGCACTAAGTTTAGGTGCCGCTGCAACGAGCCGCATGCCACTGGGTATTGTGATTGTAGGCGGTATTTTCTTCAGTTTATTTTTAACATTGTTTGTAGTGCCAGCTGTATATATATTTATATCAGGAAAGCATATCAAAGCCGTAGAAGAAATTGCATAAATGATAATCATGAGTAACGCTATTGCAGATATTAGAAAAGATTATAAGTTGGCTTCTTTAGAAGAAGCGGATGTGGCTTCTAATCCAATCGATCAATTTACACGCTGGTGGAATGATGCGGTTGCTTCACAAATTGATGAAGTGAACGCTATGACACTCGCTACTGTAAATACTGCTGGAGCTCCTGTTGCGCGCATCGTGCTTTTAAAAGGATACAATCCAGAAGGTTTTATTTTTTTTACGAACTACGAAAGCGATAAAGGCAAAAATTTAGCACAAAATCCAAACGCTGCGCTTGTTTTTTTCTGGAAAGAATTAGAAAGACAAATTAGGATTGAAGGCACAGTCCAAAAAGTAAGTGCCGAAGAAAGTGACCGTTATTTTAATTCACGCCCAGCTTCTAGCAGAATTGGCGCATGGGCTTCACCACAAAGCGCAGTCATTGAAAATAGATTGGTGATTGAACAAAATGTAGAACGTTATACTTCCATTTTTGCCAACGATTCTATCGAAAGACCTGACCATTGGGGAGGCTATATTGTAAAACCAACAAGCATCGAATTTTGGCAAGGAAGATCAAGTCGCTTGCACGACCGCATTAGATACAAACTTGAAACAAGTGGGTATAATGCTGCTACTGATACAAGAACAGATGCAAACTGGAAAATTGAACGCCTAGCGCCTTAAAAATTTCAATTACTATTTTCTAGCAATTACTTTTTCTGCAGCCGCTGCAATAAATGGCGTGTCTAGTCCGTACTTTGTAAGTAGTTGTGTTGGTGTACCGCTTTCTCCAAAAGTATCGTTGGTGCCAATGTATTCGATAGGAATTGGGAAGTGTTTTGCAGCAACTTGTGCAACGCTATCACCTAAGCCACCAATGATATTATGTTCTTCTACGGTAACAGCACATTTTGTTTTTGAAATAGAACGGATAATGGCCGCTTCATCAAGTGGCTTAATGGTATGAATATTAATCACTTCTACACTCAATCCTTTTTCTTCTAATATGCGTCCAGCTTCGATAGCTTTCCAAACCATATGACCACAAGCAAAAATACTTACGTCAGTACCTTCTGATAATTGTTGTGCTTTACCAATTACAAAATCACTACCATCTACAGCTGTAAAGTTTGGCCATTTTGGACGACCAAATCTTAAATATACTGGACCTTCATAAGAAGCTATTGCCTTAGTAGCTGCTTTGGTTTGATTAAAATCGCAAGGAACAATAACGGTCATGCCCGGAAGCATTTTCATCAGTCCAATATCTTCTAAAATTTGGTGTGTTGCACCATCTTCACCCAATGTAAGACCTGCGTGTGATGCGCAAATTTTTACATTTTTACCACTGTACGCTACACTTTGTCTGATTTGATCATACACTCTACCCGTGCTAAAATTTGCAAACGTTGTAGTGTAAGGAATTTTACCTCCAATGGTCATACCAGCAGCAATACCAATCATGTTGGCTTCTGCAATACCTACTTGTACAAAACGGTTTGGAAAATCTTTGATAAAGGGCCCTAGTTTTAAAGAACCTGCTAGATCTGCAGTAAGTACTACTACGTTTTCATTTTCTTTTCCGATTTCGTGAATGCCTTCACCAAATCCACCACGTGTTTCTTTTTCGTTTTGTACTTGTATGTCTTGTAATTTCATAAGAAGTATTTTTTATCCTTCAAAAGTGCTATAAAAATAAGGTGTCTTTGCTTCAAATTCGGCGCTGCAAGTGTCTACCATTTTGTAAACTCTGGTAATGCCAAGTGCTTTTCTTTTTTCATACACTTGTTCGTCCGTGCAATCGCCATTTAAAATTTTTGAAATTTGCACGTCACCAAAACCACATTTTTTAGCTTCTTTTAATAAGCTTTCAGGAAGGGTTTCTAATGTGTGTGTTCCAATTTCTTTTTCGATAGTACAAATTTGTAAAATCTGGTTTAAGAACCATCTGTCAATACCCGTTGCTTGTGCAATCGACTTAACAGTGGAACCCGCCATGAGCGCATCTTTGATTCTAAATATGCGGTCCCATTTTGGTGTTTTTATATATTCTACCAGGTCTTCACTTTTCATGAGGCTTTTTCCATAATAGCCTAAACCAACGGCTTCATTCTCTAAACTCTGACAAGCTTTTTGAATCGCTTCTTTAAAGTTTCTTCCTATCGCCATTACTTCACCTACACTCTTCATTTGTAAACCAAGGGTGTCGTTGGCACCTTTGAATTTATCAAAATTCCAACGTGGCACTTTTACAATCACGTAATCAAGTGCTGGTTCAAAATATGCCGAAGTAGTTTTTGTAATCTGATTTTTTAATTCATCTAAACTATAACCAATCGCAAGCTTCGCTGCAATTTTTGCAATCGGATAACCGGTTGCTTTAGAAGCAAGTGCCGAAGATCTACTTACGCGCGGATTGATTTCAACAGCAATCAATTCTTCGGTAGCAGGGTTAAGTGCAAATTGAACGTTACATCCACCAGAAAAATTACCCAGTGAGCGCATCATTAAAATGGCTTTGTTGCGCATTTCTTGGAATGCAGTATCACTTAAAGTCATAGCAGGTGCAACGGTGATAGAGTCTCCAGTGTGCACACCCATTGGGTCTAAATTTTCTACGGTACAAATGATAACAACATTATCGTTTTGGTCACGTAATAATTCAAGTTCATATTCTTTCCATCCAAGTACTGCTTTTTCTACAAGTACCTCATGTATTGGAGATGCTTTTAAACCTCTTTCGAGTGCGGCATCCAAATCATCTTTGCTATGTACAAATCCACCACCAGTTCCACCCAATGTAAACGAAGGTCTGATAACAAGTGGGAATCCAATTTCTTGTGCAAATTCTTTTCCTTCTAAAAAACTATTGGCAACACGACTTGGCGCTACAGCCATACCAATTTTTACCATGAGCTGTCTAAACTTTTCACGGTCTTCTGCGGTATCAATAGCAGCAACGTCAACCCCAATCATGCGCACATTGTACTTATTCCATATGCCAATTTCATCGGCTTCCTTACAAAGGTTTAAAGCGGTTTGACCACCCATGGTTGGAAGCACGGCGTCGATATCGTTTTCTTGTAAAATTTGCTCAATGCTTTCGATGGTAAGCGGCAACAAGTAAACTTTATCGGCCATCATAGGGTCTGTCATGATAGTGGCTGGATTTGAATTAATCAAAATCACTTTAATGCCTTCTTCACGCAAACTTCTGGCAGCTTGAGAGCCAGAATAATCAAATTCGCAAGCCTGACCAATAATAATGGGTCCAGAACCTACAATAAGTACCGATTTTATGGAATTGTCTTTTGGCATAGGAACTAAAAAATAAATTGTGCAAATTTAATGAAGGGGGAGCAGAAGGGGGTATTTTTTTTGAACTAATTGGCCTCAATTTTATTATATAATTGTTACCTCCTTATTTTTAATACCTTAAACCCCTCCAAATGCTACAAGAAGGATCCAAAGCCCCTGCCTTTAAAGGCCTCGATCAAAATGGTAAAACCATTGCCCTATCTAGTTTTAAGGGCCAAAAACTGGTCTTGTATTTCTACCCTCACGATATGACCCCTACTTGTACAGTACAGGCTTGTAATTTGAGGGATAACTATAAAACTTTGGCTAAAAAAGGCTACCAAGTGTTAGGTGTGAGCTCTGACGACCAAAAAAGCCACCTCAAATTCATTGCCAAGCACGACTTACCCTTCCCGCTAATTGCCGACACAGACCTAGTAATTCATGAAAAGTATGGTGTTTGGGCGGAAAAGAAGTTTATGGGTAAAACCTATATGGGCACTTTACGCACTACTTTTATTATAGATGAAAACGGCATTATTGAAAAAATAATTACCAAGCCGGATTCAAAAAATCATGGGCAAGAAATTTTAGGTACTCCTAAAAAGAAATAAAATTTATGAGACATTTACTCCCATTCATTTTTGTATTGGCGCTGATGCCTGCACAAGCACAAAAAGTAAATAAAAAATTACAGCAGGGAATAGAAACCCTAACTGCTGGATTTAAAGGTGAAGTGGGTATTTATGTAAAAGATTTGCATACAGGAAAAATAGCAAGCATAAATGCGGATAGTATTTTTCCAACAGCGAGTATGGTTAAAGTGCCCATACTAATTGGCATCATGGATAAACTTAACAAAGGTGAACTCAAATACCATCAGGAGTTAACTTATAAAGATTCTTTGTTTTATGCAGGATCCGATTTACTTGCTTCATTAAAACACAATGAAAAAGTAGAGCTTAGTAAAGTGATGATGCTCATGCTTACAACTAGTGATAACACAGCAAGTTTATGGCTACAGTCTTTGGCAGGTACTGGAACTAGAATCAATCAAATCCTTGACAGCATTGGCTATACGGCTACTAGAGTGAACAGTAGAACGCCAGGTAGGGAAGCGAATAGAGAAAAATTTGGATGGGGTCAAACCAGTCCCAAAGAAATGGTTTCTTTGTTTGAAGCGATAGCCAATCGGAATTTATTGGACACCGCTTCTTCCGAAAAAATGCTTCGATTGCTTGGCAGAAATTACTGGGATGAAGAAGCGATTTCACAAATTCCACCAGATGTTTTTGTAGCAAGTAAAAATGGTGCCGTTAATGCCAGTAGAAGTGAAGCGATGTATGTGCACGGAAAAAATGCGCGATACGTATTCTGTATTTGTACCAAAAATAATAAAGACACCAGCTGGGAATTACAAAATGAAGCTTGGGAGCTTGCGAGAAAACTGTCTAAATTATTATGGGAAACCTACAAATAGTTAGTGCTTTTAACTAAACAAAACATAGGTTAACCAGCTCATGCCGTATGCGAGGGCCGTCATATACACGAGCTGAAACGCAGGCCATTTCCAAGACTTTGTTTCTCTTTTTACTACCGCTAGTGTACTCATACACTGCATGGCTAGCAAATAAAATATCATGAGTGAAAGCCCAGCTGCCAGAGTGTACACTTTGGTTCCATCTGGATGTCTAGCCGCCGCTAATTTTTGTCTGAGAGAGCTGTCTTCACTGTCTTCTACGCTATATAAAGTAGCCATGGTGCCTACAAAAACCTCTCTAGCCGCAAAGGAAGTAATGAGCGCAATGCCTATTTTCCAGTCGTAGCCAAGCGGCTTGATGGCAGGCTCAATAGCTTTACCTAAAATACCGGCATACGAATGTTGTAATTTTTCTGATGCGTATTGTTTATCTAATGAATCTTTTTTTGCAGGCAACACTTGACTGAGTGCTTCATACTTTTTAGTCGTATTTGCTATTTGATCACCAGGTCCGTAGTTACTTAAAAACCATAGTAGTAGGCTAATAATCATGATTACTTTACCTGCATCTGTAACAAATATTTTAGCTTTTTCGAGCATGGTAATACCCACGTTTTTCCAACGAGGAGCTCTGTACATGGGGAGCTCTAAAATAAAAAAGCTTTTTTCTTTGATGGTAATAAACCACTTTAAAACATAGCTCACTAGCATCGCCATTGCAATCCCTAGTAAATAAAGCCCCATCATTACAAGACCTTGTAAACTTAAAAATCCAAAGTAGTATTTGTTATCAATAACGAGTGAAATTAAAATCGTAAATACAGGCAAACGCGCACTACAACTCATGAGTGGCGTTACAAGTATCGTTAACAATCTTTCTTTTCTATTTTCAATATTGCGTGCACTCATTATGGCTGGAACGGCACATGCAAAACCACTTACCATGGGCATCACACTTTTTCCATTCAGCCCCACTTTGCGCATGAGTCGATCACTCAAAAAGCTAATGCGTGCCATATATCCACTGTCTTCAAGCATGGTAATAAGCCCAAACAAAATCATAATTTGTGGCACAAATACTAAAATTCCACTCAGGCCAGCTACTAGTCCATTCACTATTAGATTACTCCACCATGTTTCTGGAAGCCATGCTGCTAAAGAGCTTCCGCCTTTCGCAAAGGCCCACTCGATACCATCCATTGGAAAACTTGCCAGCCAATAAACGCTTTGAAATAAAATAAATAGTACAGCAAGCAATATCACATTACCCCAAACTCGGTGCAGTAAGATATTATCTAACTTATCAGAAAAAATCTTTTTTTCTAATGGTCCAGGCTCTACAACATGACTACGCATCACGTCTCTGATTTGACTGTAGCGCTGTAAAATTTCTTCGGCCTGTGTTTTGGTTGGATTAAACTGATGCGTTATTTCAAGACCTTCAATTTCTTTTTGTACCGCATCTGTTAACGGAAAATTTTCGTGATTGATTAAATAATGTATCGCAGCGTAATCACTTAAGCCTGGCACTATTTGATGAATGCCATCAATAGCGTTTGGTGCTAATTTTTTTGTGTCAATAAATTTTTTATCAGAAACAGTAGTTTGCTTTACCGTTAATTGTTGTAAGGCTTTTTTTAATTCTGTAATGCCCTTGTTTTTTCGGGGGTTAACTGCAATAATGGTGATGCCTAATTCTTTTTCAAGTCCTGCAATATCTATTTTGATGCCCTTACTTGAAGCAATATCATTCATGGTAAGAGCCATCACTACCGGAATTTGCAGATCGATAATCTGACTGCAAAAAAGTAAATTTCGTTTGAGGTTACTGGCATCAGCAACTAATATTACAGCATCTGTTGTTAATGATTCGTCAGTGCCCATGAGCACTTTGTATGCCACCCACTCGTCAGCTCTTCGGGGATACAAACTATAGGTTCCCGGAAGGTCAATTAATGTGGTATTGGTAGCATCTGGTAAGCGGAGGGTCCCCGTTTTTTTATCTACCGTTACACCTGGAAAATTGCCAACTTGCTGATTTAAGCCCGTTAAAGCATTAAAAATGGAACTTTTTCCACTGTTGGGGTTACCCACTAAAGCAATATGGAGGTCTCTTTGACTCAAGTTTAATTGGATGGCTACAAAAGTACCCCCAAAGAGGGGAGGGTTGTTACGAGATTGGGAACAGAATCGCTTACTTTTGTACGTAATAAAGCAAGCAAAATGGGTAAAAAATGGTTTTGGGTCCTCATATTGGTTCCCTTTTTAGGATTATCACAAAGCAAACGTAAAATTAGAATTGAGGCTGAAAAGCAAAAAGCTGCTCTCATTTCAAATTTAAAATCACATATTGGCTATCTGGCAAGTGATGCATTAGAAGGCAGAAGAACGGGAACCGCGGGTGCTGAGGCCGCGATGGATTACTTGGTAAAACAATATGAGCGTATGGGAATTGCTGCCAAAGGATCAAGTGGGTATCTTCAAAAATTTGAAATCAATGAAGGCTTGCAAATGGATCCAAGTACTCATTTTAAGGTGAACAATATTCCATTAAAAATTGAAAAAGATTTTTTCCCTTTAGCTACAAGCGCATCCTCACATATTGCCGGAAATCCTGCTATGGCATTACAAGAAAAAAGCCAGCCTTGGTTTAAAGACCTGAAAGAGACACTTGAAGAAAATAAATCCAATCCTCACTTTGATATAGAAGCATGGATTAAAAAAGAAGTAACCTTAGCTGCATCAAAAGGCGCTACTGCATTTATTATGTACAATACAGGAAATATTGTCGATAATATTTTATTTAATAAAAATGATAAAACAGCGCCGTATTCTATTCCTGTAATTTATCTTACACAAACAGGGTTGCAATATTTTACAGATCCTTCCGCTACTTTACAAGTTGACATTACTGTTCGTCTGACAGAAAAAAAACGTCCTGCAACCAATGTCGCTGCATTTATTAATAATGGCGCAGCAAATACAATCGTTATTGGAGCGCATTATGATCACCTTGGCTTTAACGAAGATAAAAATGCATTAGACACTGGTCATGTGATTCATAATGGTGCAGATGATAATGCTAGTGGTACTGCGGCGCTTCTTGAAATTGCCCGATTGTTACAACAAAAATCACCTGTACACAATAACTATTTATTTCTTCATTTTTCTGGTGAAGAATTAGGTCTTTTAGGAAGTAAATATTGGATAGAAAATCCAACTATGACTGGCCCCATTAATTATATGATTAACATGGATATGGTAGGCCGTTACGATACTTCACACAAATTAACGGTGGGTGGATATGGAACTTCTAGTAAATGGAGTAGTATTTGGAAGGCCATCAATACGCCACTTGCTGTAAAATTTGATAGCACAGGTAGTGGTCCAAGTGACCACGCTAGTTTTTATAGAGCGGGAATTCCGGTTCAATTTTTCTTTACTGGTAGCCATCCCGATTATCATAAGGCAAGCGATGACGCAGACAAAATAAATTACGAAGCCACTGCGCAAATTGTAACACTGGCTTATCAAATTATGGGTATTACAGATAGTTTACCCAAGCTTGATTTTATAAAAACAACAGAGCCTCAAATGGGCCGTAGCACTAAGTTTACGGTAAGTTTAGGGGTAATTCCAGACTATGGGTATAGCGGTACTGGCATGCGTATAGATGGTGTGAGCCCAGGTAAGCTTGCAGAAAAATTAGGATTAAAAGCTGGCGACATTTTACTTCAACTAGGTGATTACAAATTTGTTGATGTAAACAGTTACATGCAAACGTTGAGTAAGTTTAAAAAAGGAGACCAAACTGAGCTGCGCATAAAACGTGGAACCGAAGAAATAACTATTCCTGTTGCATTTTAAAGGATGTCATAAATTACTGTTATGAAACTGAAACTCAATATTGACGAACTCAACGAAGATTTTTTTGATGACACGCGTTTGCTTGGTATAATTGCGCCCATCAAAAGTCATCAATTTTGTTTGCAATTGAACAATCAATTAGGACATCAGTTTAGACTTAATCCGGCCATCGAAATTCATCTCAAAAAAAAGGATCGGAGTTATTATTTTAGTATTTACGAATCCAAAGAACCCAATAGTTTTTTAGTACACTATTTATACCATAACCATTGTGATGGCGAATACTTGTTGCCTGAATTTAGACACATGGATTTTTTATGGCTCACAAAAGGAGATTTTGTAGACGATGAAAAATGTAACTGGATCAAGCAAACCGTAAAAGCCTTAAATGGTGTTCAAATGGTTGCAGAGCTTACCAACGAGCAAATTAAAAACAAAGGGAATATGGTTTTTTAACGGTTGATTTTAACGCTTAGTTTTTTACCACCACTACTTTATCACCTACTGCCTCTAATACACCAATAGGTTCTATAAAATCAGCAAGTCCATGTTTTGTAAATACATCTTTAATGATGTCTACTGCGGTAGGATCTACTGCAACAAGTAAGCCTCCATTGGTTTGTGGATCTGGTAACATGCTAAATGCTTCCATGACATTTACGCCCGGATCAAAACTTGTTTTTGTGCTGTAACTATTCCAGTTTCGGTACGTTGCATCTGGCACCATGCGCTGTGCTAAATATTTTTTAGCAGCTTCTATCATTTTTATTTTCGAATAAAAAATGTGCGCAGAAAGTTCACTGCCTTCTGCCATTTCTATTAAGTGGCCAAGTAGTCCAAACCCAGTGATATCAGTGAGTGCGTGCACTTCAGGAATGCCGCCCAGTATTTCACCTACTTTATTAAGTGTTGTTAACTGATCTATAAATGGTGCAAGATCTTGTGGTTCTAGTGCGTCTCTTTTTTGTGCGGTTGCTAGTATGCCCACACCAATTGGTTTTGTAACAAAAAGTACATCACCCTGTTTTGCAGTATTATTTTTTTTGAGATTTGCAATGTGTGTAATGCCTGTTACAGCCAATCCAAAAATGGGTTCGGTGCTATCAATACTATGACCACCAGCAAGTGGGATTCCAGCTTCTGCACAAATGCTTCGAGCGCCCTCTAACACTTCTGCTGCAAGGGCAGCAGGTAGTGTATTAACGGGCCAACCCAGTATTGCAATAGCCATGAGCGGTTTACCGCCCATCGCATACACATCACTAATAGCATTGGCACTCGCAATTTTTCCAAAGGCTACAGCATCATCTACAATGGGTGTAAAAAAATCGGTGGTGCTAATAATGGCTTGACCGTTTCCCATATCATAAGCAGCAGCGTCATCTTTACTTCCATAGCCCACCAGTAAGTTTTTATGTTCAATTTTTGGAAGTGAAGAAGCTAAAATAGTTTCTAATACCGCTGGTGCAATTTTACATCCGCAACCTGCGCCATGAGAAAACTGTGTCAATTTTATAGTTGAAACCATCTTATTTTTTTATTTTATGATAACCACTTTACGGCACCAAGTGCAACAGATTCCTTGGTACCATTTTCGTTTTCAATTTCTAAATATCCATTTGATAAAACCCTGCAAATGGTAACAGTTTTTATTACTTCTTTTACGGCTACTGTTACAAGTTCTCCTTTTTTATAAAGCGCATTGTTGTAAAGCGCAATTAGTACATCAGGCCCCTCTGTTAATAGTATATTTAATGCCTCGTCAATACATCCGCATAACTGAACTGCAAGGTCTTTAACTGCATGCGTTTTGCCAGTTATTTGTTTGAGTGAAACCGCTTTGTTTAACTCGGGTCCAAAGCTTGTTTGGTTGATATTTACGCCCATACCTGCAATACTCCACTGCCAGACAGGTCCCCTAAAGCTATTTTCAATTAAAATACCTGCTGCCTTTCTGTCACGCCAATAAATATCATTGGGCCACTTGATACGCGTTTCGTCACCGGCATATGTAATAAAAAAGTTAAAACATCCAACCGCTACAAGCATGCTAACAATGGACGGCTCCAGCTCTGAACCGTTAAAAACAAGCTTTTTAGGGTCCAAAACCACCGATAATAGTATGTTTTGACCGCTTTGGGCCTCCCAAACCTTACCCATTTGACCCTTTCCTGCCCATTGTTTTTGGGCTAGAAAAGCAGCGCCGTGACCAGCCAAGTTTGTCTTAACTTGGTTCATGGCATAGATGTTGGTACTATCCACTTCAGTTAATTCTGTAAATGGTAAACCGATGGGTGTATTTAAGCCTGCTGAAGCCAAAGAATTAGTATTTTTGACGAAGTTACAAGAGCTACGTCTAAATCAAATTATTAATCACTAAATAACTGTATTGTTGGAACCCCTTTCTGTATTAAAAAATCGACCAAAAAGTACGATTACCCGATTAACCAAGAGCTCTAAAATTCTTAAAACCATCATTAATGCCATTTTAGATAAAAAAGGTGAGCATGTTGTAAGTTTAGATTTACGCAAAATTGAAGAAGCTGCTGCCGACTTTTTTATTGTATGCCAAGCATCAAGTACCACACAAGTGCGTGCTATTGCTGACCACATCGAAGATGAGGTAAAACAGGCCTGCGGCGAAATTCCATATAAACACGAAGGACGTAAAGCATTGCAATGGGTGATCATTGATTATGTAAATGTAGTAGTGCACGTGATGCATCCGGAAGCAAGAGAATTTTATAAATTAGAAGAAATGTGGAGTGATGCTGTATCACAAATCCACGAATAATAGAAAGTATATGTCAGAAGAGAAGCAACCAAAATTTAATTTTCAGGAGAAAGGAAAAGGCGGCAAGAAAGGTCCTAAGTTCAATATCTATTGGATTTATGGAGTTGTGATTGTTGGTTTATTAGTTTCTCAAATCATGAACTTTTCGCCAGAGTTAAAAAAGACAACGGAGCAGGAGTTCAAGCAACAAATGCTATTAGCAGGTGATGTAACCAAACTTGATTTTGTAAAAAACAAAGATGAAGTGCAGGTATACATTAACGGCGATAGTCTTAAAAAAGAATTCTACGTTAAAAAATTTGGCGTGGTGTTGCCTAAAGAAAAAGTAAAGGGCGCACCTTTATTTGTTTTTGAAGTGTTGGATTGGAAATCTTTTGATGAAAATCTTCAAAAATTTACAGAGCAACATCAGTTGCCAGAAGTTAAAAGAGATATTGTAAAAGCTGCAGATTGGATGGGCGGCGTACTTCAATCCATTTTTACCCTTGTAATTATTGTAGTGGTTTGGTTACTACTCATGCGTAAAATGGGCGGCGGTGCTGGTGGTCCAGGCGGTGGCGCTGGCGGTATTTTTAATATTGGAAAATCAAAAGCTACTTTATTTGATAAAGGCGCTAAAGTAAATATCAATTTTGGAGACGTTGCTGGACTTGACGAAGCAAAAGTGGAAGTGATGGAGATTGTAGACTTCTTAAAAAATCCAAAAAAATATACGGCGCTTGGTGGTAAAATTCCAAAAGGTGCATTACTTGTAGGCCCTCCGGGTACGGGTAAAACCCTACTTGCAAAAGCAATGGCGGGTGAAGCGCAGGTTCCTTTCTTTAGTTTAAGTGGATCTGATTTTGTTGAAATGTTTGTGGGTGTGGGTGCAAGCCGCGTGCGTGATTTATTTAAACAAGCAAGAGAAAAAGCACCTTGTATCATTTTTATTGATGAGATCGATGCAATTGGACGCGCACGTGGTAAAAATGCCATGATGAGTAACGATGAGCGTGAAAATACTTTAAACCAACTTCTTGTTGAAATGGATGGTTTTGGTGGTGACACGGGCATTATTATTTTAGCTGCTACCAACCGTCCTGACGTATTAGATAGCGCCCTATTAAGACCAGGACGTTTTGATCGTCAAATTTCAATTGACAAGCCAGATGTAAAAGGAAGAGAAGAAATATTTAAAGTGCACCTTGAGCCTATTAAAATTTCTGAAGCACTTGATTTACATAAACTAGCAGAACAAACTCCTGGATTTGCAGGTGCTGATATTGCAAACGTTTGTAACGAAGCCGCATTAATTGCTGCAAGAAAAGGAAAAGAGTCGGTAGAAATGATTGACTTCCAAGATGCCATTGACCGTGTTATTGGTGGTCTTGAAAAGAAAAATAAAATTATAGCACCGCACGAAAAATCAATTATTGCTTACCACGAAGCAGGTCACGCCGTTTGTGGTTGGTTTTTAGAACACGCGTATCCGCTTTTAAAAGTAACGATTGTGCCTCGTGGTACTGCCGCACTTGGTTATGCGCAGTACACGCCAACCGAGCAGTACTTATACAATACCGATCAGTTAATGGATCAAATTTGTATGACACTTGGCGGTAGAGCTGCAGAAGAAATATTCTTTGGAAAAATTTCTACGGGTGCATCCAACGACTTACAACAAATTACACGTATTGCATACAGCATGGTTACTGCGTATGGTATGAATAGTAAAGTAGGTAACGTAAGTTACTATGATCCTTCACAAGAAAATACGTTTACCAAACCATACAGCGAAGAAACGGGTAAAATTATTGATCATGAAGTACGTGGAATTATTGAAGAAGCATACCAGCGCACACTCCAATTACTTCGTGATAAAAAAGAAGCCGTTGAAATTTTAGCAAAAGAATTATTGGCAAAAGAAGTGCTGCATAAATCTGATGTTGAAGTATTAATTGGTAAAAGACCGTTCGAAGAAAAAAAGGTAGTAGAAGTAGAAGTAGTTCCAGAAGTTGCAGATGAGCAAGCTGCACCTGAAGCGCCTGCTGCCTCAGACGATCAAACATCAACAGAAGAATCTATTTAATCGTAGAAGGATGGCTAAAAGCGCAAGAGAAAATATTTTACAAAAGATAAAACAGGCACTGGCGAAGCCAGTGCCTGTGCCATTTTCGGCGGTTGATTCGGTTTCAACAACATACCCAACCACCAAAGAAGACCTTTCGGTATTGTTTGCCGAAAACTTTTCTGGTTTACAAGGCAAGTTTGCATTTTGTGCCAGTGAAAAAGAACTCGCATCGCAGTTAAGTATGCTTTTTATTCAGCGCAATTGGAAGCAAACCTATTGCCGCGAAAATGCCTTAATTGAAATGCTCACCAAAGCAGGCTTTGGCGGCATGCAATCTGAAGATTTAGAATATTGTGATGCAGCAATCACAAGTTGTGATCATTTAATTGCCAGAACCGGAAGTATGATTCTTTCTGCGGGACAAAAGAGTGGTAGAACTGTGAGTGTGTATGCACCTATTCATATTTGTATCGCTTACACCGATCAAGTGGTGTATGATATTTCAGATGGGTTACAAGCAATTACCAAACATTATGGCAATCAGTTGCCTTCATTAATTACGCTTGCAAGTGGTCCTAGTAGAACAGCTGATATTGAAAAAACACTCGTTGTAGGCGTGCATGGTCCTAAAGAAGTGTACTGTTTTTTAGTGGACAGAAATAATTAAATGCACATGACAGCTACCATTCATGCTTCTTCTACTCAAAAAATTTATCTGCTCTCCGATTTTCATTTGGGAGCACCTAATTACAGTGCTAGTTTGGAACGTGAAAAAAAAGTAGTTGCTTTTTTACAATCTATAGAGGATAGCGCAGCAGCTGTTTTTATTGTGGGCGATATATTTGACTTTTGGTTTGAATACGATCATGTCGTACCCAAAGGTTTTGTTCGTTTACTAGGGCAAATTGCTAAACTCACCGATAAAGGGATTCCGGTACACGTGTTTACCGGCAATCACGACTTATGGATGCGTGGTTATTTTGAAAATGAACTAGGCTGCATAGTATACCATGCGCCACAAACATTTAAGTTTAACAATAAAGAATGCTATATCGCCCATGGCGATGGTTTAGGTCCTGGCGACGCTGGTTATAAATTCATCAAAAAAATATTTACCAATCCTTTTTGTAAATGGTTGTTTAAGTGGATGCATCCAGACGCGGGTATTGCACTTGCCAATTATTTTAGTCGTAAAAGCAGGGCAAAAACGGGTAATGCAGACGCTCAGTTTTTAGGTGAAGAAAACGAATGGCTTATTTGTTACAGCAAAGAAATTTTACAAAAAAAGCATTACGATTATTTGATTTTTGGCCATCGACATTTTCCACTTGATTTAAAGGTTGGTAACAGTCATTATATTAATTTGGGAGATTGGATTCATAATTTTACCTACGCTAGTTTTGATGGCGAAAAAATGGAGATAGATATATGGAACTAAAAATTTTAGATAATACGGTACAGGCCTATCTTATTGTATTAGGTACTATTCTTGTTACGCTCCTGTTCAAAAAACTTATTTCTAAATTTTTAGCCAGTAAGCTGTTTAAACTGATTACCAATGGTAAGCACAATTTACCCAAGCAATCTTTTTTGGATTTAGTGGTACAACCCCTTGGTACGTATTTGTTACTGACCATCTCAATGATTGCTATTGATAAACTAAAGTTTCCGGCTGCTTTTGAATTCACTGTCTATAAAACAAATACGAGACAAATTTTAGATGCGCTTATGAATGGTGCACTCGTAGTGGTTTTTATTTGGTTATGTCTTCGTGTTATAGATTTTATGGCGATGGTTTTAGAGGAGCGCGCTAATGTCACAAAAGACCAACAAGACAATCAACTCATCATTTTCTTTAAAGACTTCTTTAAAGTAATACTAATTATTATTGGGGTGCTGCTTGTATTAAAGTTCTCTTTCAATAAAAATATAGGTAGCATCTTAACAGGCTTAAGTTTAGTGGGTGCCGCTATAGCCCTTGCTACGAGAGAGAGTATGGAAAATTTAATCGCTTCCTTTATTATCTTTTTTGATAAGCCCTTTACGGTTGGTGAGCAGGTAAAAGTAAATGGATTTACGGGCACCATAGAAAAAATTGGACTACGCAGCACACGTATTCGTACCAATGAAAAAACATATATTTCTGTTCCCAATAAGCAAATGGTTGATACCATCGTTGACAATATTAGTTTGCGTACACAGCGCAAAACAGAATTACAATTAGAACTTTCTTTAAGTGCTTCCGCAAATACACTTTCTGCTCTATTGGCGGCAATGCGTAGTTATTTAAGCAGTCAGCAAATAGATAGTTTTCATGTTTATTTACATGACACAGGAAAGCACGCACACATTGTAATGATAGAATATTTTTCATCCGCCGCAGATGAATATCAAGACTATTTAATGCTTCGAGAAAAAATTAATATGGCACTGATTGAACTATTAGAATCTCACAAAATTGAACTTGCGGCTTCTAGTACGGATGTGGTGGTAAAGCAGTCTTAAGTATTGAAATTAATTTAGCCCTGCTTTTAGTTCTAGTAAAAAAGTTTTAAACTTTGTTAAGGTTTGAACCAGCTGCGCTTGGGTATCGGCTTGCGATTTATTTTGTTTCAAATACGTTCTTGCGCCTTCTATCGAATACTTTTTTTGGCGTAATAGAAAATAAATGATTTGTAAATTTTTGATGTCTTCTACTCTAAATAAGCGGTCGCCTTTTCTTGTTTTGCGCGGCTTTAAAATATCAAATTCATTTTCCCAATAACGGAGTAATGAAGTATTTACTTTAAACCAACTTGCTACTTCGCTGATGGTATAGTATAATTTTTGAGACAATACTTTTTCGTCCGGAACTTCAATTAAATCTATTTCGGTATCTATTTCACTGTAGGATTTTCGTCCTCGTTTGCCAGCTACCTTTTCAATTGAAATGCGGGGCTGTCTAGGTCTTTCTACATATTCAGGTTCATCATTGACAAATTTCGCGGCCACTGGTTCAGCAAAACTTGTTTCAGCAGGCACAACCGGAGCCGGCGTTTCCACAAGTGAAACCGGATCGGGAACTGGCTTGGTTTTGGCCTTCTTTTTTTCTTTAGGCACACCAATGTCTTGTGCCGGGCCGCCAAATAAATCTAACTGTTGCAGTTTAGGTTGCATGTTGTAAAAGTATGATAAGTATTTAGCCTCTTGACACGCTAATGTGCCTCCGTGGAAAAGATGTAAGTATCTTTGCAATTCATGAAAATAGCAGTCACTATAGTGGGTATCAGAGATACCAATTTTTCAAGCATTGGTCGTTTCATTTGGAAATGGCTGGAGGGTGAAATTCATGCGCATCCCGAGCATCAATTTATATTACTATCTGACACTGCACAACCTACTAGTTTTGTAGGTGCACCCAATTGTAGTTGGATCAAAACAAAATACGACCGAACTAGTTTTGTGTCAGAAAAAATCTGGTATGAAGTAACAGCACCCAAACTACTTAATCCTCTGCAACCCGCTCTGTGGTTACAATTGAGTGGCAGATATTCGGGGCGCACTACCATCCCTCAAATATGTTTGTTTGAAGGAAATCTTTCTAAATTAGAGCGTTATTTTTTTAAAAAATCGGTTCAAAAGGTAAAGCAGTGGCTTATTGTAGAAACTGAGATGGCGCATCAACTAGAGGAACAATTTGGCATTCAAAAAGAAAGCATTGTAAGCCTTTCTATTGCACCTTCTTCCGAAATTTATCCGATTGATTACAATTTACAGCAGATGTATAAGGGTACGCATGCTGGTGGTACCGAATACTTTTTATCGGTGGCGCAGGAAAACGAAAGTAGTATTGAGCTATTACAGGGTTTTTCACTTTTTAAAAAGTGGCAACATAGCAATATGAAACTCTTGTTAGTGCCCGCAAATGGCTTAAGGCGTTCATTTTTAGAAGAAAAGTTACGCACTTATAAGTATAGGGCCGATGTGGTAGTGCTTCCTGCAGGTCTTACGGTCCATAACTGGTATCAACTTCTTTCAAGTGCATACGCTACCGTTTTATTGGATCATCGTCCGGCGTCTTATTTAGTGGCATTAGAAGCTGCCAAAGCTGGGGTGTCCGTAATAGCATCAGCCGCGTTTGCTTCAAAGATGCAAATGCAGGAGATGGCTACAACCTATACAGAGGCGACGCCTACAGGCATTGCAGAAGCCCTGCTTTTAGTGTATAAAAATGAAAAAATTAAAGGCGAGCGCACTCAAAACGGGCTATTATTCTTACAAAATATCCATTTCAATCAACCCCTTTCTTTATTTAAAGAGATATAGCTACAGCAATAACATGCTTTAGGCTTATTTTTGCAAAAACTTAGTACATGACCCGTCAATCTAATATTAATATTGAAGTTCATTTGGATGAAAACAAAGTGCCACAGGATATCAAGTGGAATGCATCGGATAGCACCGCCGACATGGCACAATCAGCAAGAGCAATGATGCTTGCATTTTGGGATGCAGCAGACAAATCTGCACTCCGCATTGATTTGTGGACCAAAGACATGATGGTTGATGAAATGGCTGATTTTTACTACCAAACCTTTATGGGTATGGCAGATACATTTATTAGAGCCACTCAAGATCAGGTGCTTGCTAATGAAATGAAAGATTTTGCTAAATCTTTTTACAAGAAATTTAGAGACAGTCAAATTCAAAAAAATAAATAATTACCCTACTATGGCAACTTTAGAAGAACAAGTAATGGCGCAAATGAAAGACGCTATGAAATCAAAAGACGAAGCGTTATTAAGAGGGCTACGCGCCATTAAGGCAGAAATCATAAAAGCAAAAACAGATCCAGGTGCCGGAGGTTCAATTACTGCAGAAGCAGAACTCAAGCTTTTACAAAAATTAGTAAAATCAAGAAAAGATTCGCTTACCATTTACCAAGAGCAAAATAGAGCAGACTTAGCGCAAAAAGAAATCGAAGAAATTGCCGTTATCGAAAAGTTTTTGCCTGCGCAACTTGATGAAGCAGCGATTAAAGATGCGGTAGCAAAAATCATTGCAGCCGTTGGTGCAACAGGACCTCAGGATTTAGGAAAAGTGATGGGCGTGGCATCAAAGCAACTCGCTGGACAAGCAGATGGTAAGGCAGTTGCTGCTGCAGTTAAAGCAGCGCTGGGTTAAATTTTGTAGCTTCACTTAAAGCAAAAAAACGTGGTACTAGATATTATTTGTGCAATCATTTTGATAGGAGCTCTTTTTAAAGGCTACACAAAGGGCTTTATCATTGCTTTATTTTCCTTTGCGGCCCTACTTATTGGATTAACTGCTGCTACTAAACTTTCAGCAGTTGTTGCTTCTAAAATTGGACATGACACGGGCATAACGGCAAGTTGGCTCCCCTTTGTTTCGTTTCTAATCATCATGATAGCAGTTACACTTATTGTTCGTTTGGTGGCTGGAATGATTCAAAAAGCAGCCGAATTTGTGCTACTTGGATGGGCCAATAAACTTGCGGGCATCCTACTTTTTGGTGCTATTTATATGACCATTTGGAGTGTTGTTCTTTTTTATGGCGACAAACTTCATTTGATTACCGAAACAACCAAAGCAGCTTCCAAAACCTATAGCTATATTGCTCCTTGGGGACCAAAAGTACTGGATACAATTGGTCAAGTTATCCCAGTATTTAAGGATATGTTTACCAGTTTAGGTGATCATTTTGAAAGTCTTGGTAAACAGGTACAATAAGTATATTATAATTCATGGTTATTTAATGCCGTGATTCCTACTAAAATCATTATTTTAGCCCTGTTCTATATACCTGCAAATGAATTACGAAATTAAAGTTCAAGATAAAATTAGTTACATCGAAGAAGGTACTGGAGAACCCTTGCTTTTACTGCATGGGCTATTTGGTGCGCTCAGTAACTTCGAACATTTAATTGAGCATTTCAGACACCGCAATAAAGTGATTGTTCCCATTTTACCGCTTTTTGATTTAGATATTTTTCATACCACCGTTAGTGGGTTAGAAAAAATCGTTCATAAGTTTATTGAAGCCAGGGGGTATACCGGGATTCACTTATTGGGTAATTCACTCGGTGGACATGTTGGTCTGGTTCACGTACTCAAGCACCCCGAAAAAATTAAGTCACTTATCCTAACAGGTAGCAGTGGCTTATTCGAAAAAGCAATGGGGGATAGTTATCCAAAAAGAGGCGACTACGATTATATTAAAAATAAAACGGAACAAACTTTTTACGATCCTGCCGTAGCTACCAAAGAGCTAGTAGACGAAGTTTTTGAAATCACTAGAAATAGAATTAAAGTGATTAAAATATTAGCCTTAGCTAAAAGTGCTATCAGAAGTAATTTAGGTCCCGAGTTAAGTCAAATACAACAGCCCACACTTTTGATTTGGGGTAATAATGATATTGTTACACCTCCTTATGTGGGTGAAGAATTTCATAAACTCATCCCAAATAGTACCCTTCATTTTGTAGACAAATGTGGACACGCTCCTATGATGGAAGTGCCTACCGAGTTTAATCAAATTTTAGAAGCATTTTTGAACCAGCTCAGCCATGCTAGCAGCACAACTCATTAATACTAGTTTTCCATCCGTTCATTTATTGGATAAAGCATCTTTTGCGCTCCAATTGATGGATGATTACGACATCCAACATTTGTGTGTTATAACAGATGAGAAATTTGTTGGCATTGTTGATAAAAATGCCCTGCTCGATACCGATGAAACAGCCGTAATTGCTACTTTACAAGATGAATTTATTATGGCGTCTGTACACGCCGATGAGCATTTTTTAGCAGGCGCCAAACTATTATCACTGCATGAATTAAGTATGCTGCCTGTTGTTTCAACTACCGCAGATTTGCTAGGTGTTATTACGGCAAAGCAAATGTTGGCACATCTTACGAGTTTTGTAGGTGCAGATACGAGAGGAGGTGTAATTGTTTTGGAGATGGAAAGAAGACAATATTCTTTTGGCGAAATTGTACGTCTCATTGAAACCAATGATGCATATGTAACACAGCTTAATACCGCTACCGATCCGCAAACAGGTATGTTACTGGTGACCATTCAAATAAACCGCATTGAAGTATCTACGATTGTTGCAACGTTTCAGCGTTATGATTACAGTGTAAAATATTATTTTGGCGAAGAGAATTATCAAAATGAGTTGAAAGAAAATTACAATCATTTACTTTCATACCTCAATATGTAGGTTTAAACGCTTCATCATATGCGCCTACTTTTTTTCATCTTTATTGTAAGCTTATCTCTTACTAGTTTGGCGCAACAAAAAATGCCTGTTGACCGTATTGAGATTACGGGTAATTCAAAAACAAAAGACTACATAATTTTAAGGGAACTCCCATTTGTAAAAGGGGATTCACTTGAAGCAAAACAGTTAGCACCCGCAATTATTCAGGCAAAGCAATTACTGATGAACACGCAACTATTTGTAGATGTGCAAATAGATACCCTAGCAATTGATGGCCTGTGGCAAATTCGTATTCAAGTAAAGGAAAGATGGTACCTATTGCCACTTCCTTATTTTAGACTCGTTGATCGAAATTTTAATCAGTGGTGGGTAGATCAAAATAGAAGTTTAGACCGCGTTAATTATGGAATGAAATTCATACAAAACAATGTGTCTGGCCGAAACGATAATTTAAATGTATGGCTAATAACTGGCTATAACAGGCAGTTTTCGGCGCGGTACTCCATTCCTTTTATTGATAAAAAACTCACCAAAGGTTTTAGTGTAGGATTTTTACACGCTACACAAAAAGAATTGAATATTGCCACCGCAGGCAATAAGCAGGTGTTTTTTAGACACAGTTCAGATGCTAGAAAAATATGGCGCATAGATGCTTCTTATTCCTATAGACCAGACCGGTTTAAACGCACGACTATCCGGCTTAGTTATTTTAATGAAACAGTTGCTGATACCATTGTAAAGGTTCAGAAAAATTATTATCCAGGTCAAACAAACCGTCAAGCAGCCCTTGATATTAGTTACCGTTATCAGTACATCAATGTTTCAAATATTACGTACCCAACATCAGGTTATTACTCGGACTTATTTTTGTTGAAACGAATCGCATCTCGGGGGCAATCCATTTTTCAAATAAGTGCTAAACAGTTGTATGCAAAAAAACTAAGCACTAAAAGTTTTTTATTGTTCGATGCTACTGCGGCCTACAAGTCACCCATCGACTCCGTGTTTTCAAATAGTAGACTTATTGGTTATGGAGGCATGCAGTTAAGAGGGCTCGAATACTATGTAGTAGATGGAACGGCAGGAATTGTTTCTAGAAATGCTTTTCATTTTAATGTAAAAAACTTTACACTTACAAATCCAGTACCAATAAAAAACCATGAAAAAATACCTATCAGGCTCTTTTTAAAAATCTTTGCCGATGCTGGATATGCTTATCATAAATACGCCGGCCCCTCTAATAGCTTAAGTAATACACTGTTGTATACTTACGGAGCCGGTATTGACCTTGTAAGTGTATACGATTTTGTGTTTCGTGTTGAATATAGCCGCAATCAGCTAGGACGGGAAGGCTTATATTTGCAGGGCGAATTTAATTTTTGATGTTTTTGAATTGAATATAGACTCATGAAAATTGCAATTTATAGTAGAGGTTTAGATTTGACAACCCCTAATCCGCTGGCTTTATTGCTAGAGGCACTAGCCCCGCATGATGTTGAAATTCATGTATTTCATCAATTGTTATTACACGCCGATTTACCATCTCAATTAGCAGCAAATCTTATACCTTTTAAAGTGTCTTCAGATTTAGATGCTACAATTGATTGTCTTATTAGTTTGGGAGGAGATGGAACGATGCTTGACGCCGTTACACTGGTTAAAGATTCTGGAATTCCTATATTAGGTATCAATTTTGGTAGACTCGGATTTTTGGCAAGCATTAGCCCCGATGCGCTTCAAAGTGCGGTAGAAGCGATTGTGAACAGAACTTTTGTTGTTGATAAACGCGCACTTATTCATCTTGATTCCAACGAAGGACTTTTTGGTGATACGCCATTTGCACTCAATGAGTTTGCCATTCACAAACGGGATATTTCTCCAATGATTAAAATTCATACCTACATCAATGGAGAATTTTTAAATACCTATTGGGCCGATGGACTGATTGTATCTACGCCAACAGGATCTACTGGATATAGCATGAGTTGTAATGGACCTATATTATTTCCAGACGCAGCAAGTTTTGTGATTACACCTGTAGCGCCACACAATTTAAATGTGCGTCCCATAGTTATACCAGACACCAACGTGGTATCATTTGAGATTGAAGGAAGGGCAGATCAATTTATTTGTGCACTTGACGCACGTAAAGAAATCGTTGACAAAACCGTGCAATTGGCCATTAGAAAAGAGCAGTTTTGCGTAAATCTTGTCCGATTAAACGAAAATAGTTTCTTGTCTACGCTAAGAACTAAGCTTACTTGGGGCCTCGATAAAAGAAATTAACATTTTTGGTATTTATTTTTGTTGCTACTTTACAATAAGTAAGCGGGTGTTCATGGTTAAACATTTTATTTTCATACTCATTTTTGGCTGCGGTATTTTTACCGCAAATGCACAACTCATGCAAAGTTTTGTGCACCAAGCCGAGTTTGGTATTGGAGCAGGTGCCGCCCATTATTTTGGAGATTTAAACCCTACTGCTGCAGTTAATAGGCCAAAGGCCAATGCAGGTATTTTTTTTAGAAAGCAGTTTAACAATTACATGAGCGTTAGGCTCAGTGGCGAATATGCGCTGCTAGGCTATTCTGATCAGTACAGTAATAATGCTGCTCAATTGAGGCGTAACTTAAGTTTCAACAGCCATGTATGGGAGGCAGCAGTTTCCTTTGATTTTAACTTTTTTGCATTCCAACCCGGTTTTGAAGATTTTAGGTTCACCCCTTATATCGGTGTGGGTGTTGGTGCTTTTTCTTATGATCCCTATGCGTTTTTAGGCAATCAAAAATATTTTTTGAGACCACTTGGTACAGAAGGGCAGGGTTCTTCTGCGTATCCGGCCTTTAAAACCTATGCACCCATTGCAGTTTCGGTACCACTTACTTTAGGCGTTAAGTATGCCTTAAGTGAGCAGTTCAATGTTTTTGCTGAATTGATGTACAGGTTTACCAACACTGATTATCTAGATGATGTGAGTGGGGTGTATGCGCCAGACGCTTTTCCTACACTTCCCGATGGGTCACCATCTCCTGCTTTTTTACTGCAAGACCGCAGCTACGAAACAGGTAATCCCATAGGCATCAAGGGTCGACAAAGGGGCAATACGCTACAAACCGACGTTTTTGCAGGTCTCAAACTTGGGATTTCCTTCAATTTACAAACCTATAAGTGTCCAAAGCCTGTCCAATAAGCTGTTTTGGCTATAATTAGGCAAAGTATTCGGCGCTAACCTCTGTTTTTTCGTTAATTTTGCAGCCTATAAACCCTTTTTTAAAGCATGCAGGAAGACCTTAAGCCTCAAATCGATCTCAGTCGTTTACCGGAACATGTTGCCATTATTATGGATGGCAATGGACGTTGGGCCGAAGAGAAAGGGGAAGACCGTTTGTTTGGTCATTTTCATGGCGTAGAAAGTGTAAGAAATATTGTGGAAGGTGCAGCAGAACTGGGTATAGGTTATTTAACACTCTATGCTTTTAGCACCGAAAATTGGGACCGTCCTGCGAGTGAAGTATCTGGCCTGATGAGTTTACTGGTGGATACCATCCGAAAAGAAGTCCCTACATTAAACAAAAATAATATTCGTTTGCAGGTAATAGGAGATAAGCAAATGCTTCCTGATTTTGCACAAAAAGAACTTGAAGAAGCGCTTGAATTGACGGCGGCCAATACTGGATTAACGCTCATTATGGCACTTAGCTATAGTAGTAGATGGGAAATTACAAGTGCTGTAAAGCAAATAGCCATCGACGTTCAGTCAGGTAATTTGGATCCACAGCAAATTACCCAAGATACGATTGCTGATTATTTGTGTACCAAAGGCATTCCGGATCCGGCCCTTGTGATAAGAACCAGTGGTGAGTTTAGAATAAGCAACTTCTTATTGTATCAACTTGCTTACGCAGAGCTCTATTTTACCCCTATATTGTGGCCAGATTTTAGAAAGCCTCATTTATACGAAGCAATTGTTGATTTTCAGCAAAGAGAACGTAGGTTTGGTAAAACAGGCAAACAAATTCAACAAGAAGAAAAGGTGTAAACAATATATATAATATAATTATTTAATAAGTACAGCGATTTAACAAAGACTTTTCATTATTCCCGTTAAATTGCTCCGCTTATAAGAACCAAAATTGACGAAATCTGCTGTGGTGAAAGATCAGCCAGCGATATAACAAATAGAAAAAGATGCAGAAAGTGTACAAATTATTGATGTTGGCAATCGTTTTATCGCTTGCAAGTACTGTCTCCAGTGCGCAAGAGAAAAAGGATACGGTTATTACCAATGTTGATGCGGATCTTATCAATATTTTCAATCAAAAAACGCCCAAGAAATATAAAATCAGTGCTATTAAAGTTACAGGTAATAGCTTTTTTGATGAAAACCTTTTGATCTCTATTGCCAATGTTAATGTTGGAGATGAAATTGTAATTCCAGGTGGTGATTTGTTTTCTAAAGCCATCACAAAATTGTGGGGCCAAAACTATTTCTCTGACGTAGAAATTTTTATTACAAAACTAGAAGACAAAAATATTGAAATTGAAATTGCGGTAACTGAACGTGCGCGTTTGTCTAACTTTTTATTTAAAGGGGTTAGTAAAAGTGACGCAGAAGATTTAACGGGTAAAACAGGTCTTGTAAGAAATCGTGTGATTACCGAAAACATGAAAATTTCCGCCGTAGAAGCCATTAAAAAATTCTATGCCGAAAAAGGATTTCAAAGTTCACAGGTAAAAATTGTTGAAAAGCCAGATACAACCTATGAAAATACCTTGGTGCTTGATTTTGTGATTGATAAAGGACCTAAAGTGCGTATCAACAATATCAATTTTGGTGGTAATACCGTTGAATCAGGCATCTTAAAAAAGAAATTAAAAGAAATCCACGAAAAATCGAGACTTACTTTATTCCCTGTATTTGATGAGCCTAAAATCGTTAAAATACAGCGGTATAGTTTTGAACAATACATGAAAGAAAAGGGCTTTTTGACATTTACGAAAACCAAAAAAGTACTTGATCCATACGCTCGTATTAAGTTTTCAGGTGCCAAGTTTGACACTAAAAAATACGAAGAAGACAAAGACAATATATTAGACTATTACAACTCACTTGGTTACCGTGATGCAACCATTGTAAACGATACCGTTTACTACAATGGAAATGGACATATCAATATCGATATCAAAGTAAGTGAAGGTCGCCGTTATTATTTTGGTAACATCACTTGGAGAGGAAATACAAAATATTCAGACTCTATATTAACTGCGATTTTGGGTATTCGTAAGGGTGACATTTATAATTTAGAAACCCTGAATAAAAAACTAGGTAAATCTGCTGCTGCAGAAGGTGGCGATATCAGTGGTATTTATCAGGATGATGGTTATTTGTTTTTCAATACAGATCCAGTTGAAACAGCAGTATACAATGACACCATCGATTACGAAATCAGAATTATTGAAGGTCCACAAGCGACTATTAAAAATATTAGAATCTTTGGTAACGACCGTACCAAAGAACACGTTATTAGAAGAGAGCTAAGAACTATTCCGGGTGAAAAGTTTAGTAGAACCGATTTAATGCGTTCACAACGTGAAATTGCGCAGCTCAATTATTTCAACCAAGAAAAAATTGGCATCGATCCAAGACCTAATCCAGATGATGGAACCGTAGATATCAATTACACCGTCGAAGAAAAATCGAGTGATCAATTAGAATTGAGCGCTGGTTGGGGTGGATTTATTGGGCTTACTGGTACCCTTGGTATTTCATTCAATAACTTTTCGGTAAGAAACATTTGGAAGAAGCAAGCATGGGATCCACTTCCAATGGGAGAAGGTCAAAAATTAAGTTTGCGTGTTCAAAGTAATGGTAAGGCGTTCCGTTCTTATAACTTCTCTTTCACCGAGCCTTGGTTTGGTGGTAAAAAAAGAAATGCATTAACGGTGAGCGTATTCAATACCAAATTTGGACAAACATTTGATCCTATCACGGGGATGTTTGATCCAAATGCCGCAGACTCAAAATATATTTCTACAACAGGTGCTACCGTTAGTTTGGCAAAACAATTGAAATGGCCCGATGACTTTTTCTCACTTTCTGTTGGGTTAAACTATACACGTTACAAGCTTAGTGATTATGCCATTGATCCAAGAAATTTACCTGGATTTGACAATGGTGTTGTAAACAACGCGAACATAAAAATTGCACTACAACGTTCTTCTATCGATCAGCCGTTGTATCCAAAAAGTGGTTCTACATTTTTATTTAGTGTGCAAGCCACACCACCGTATTCATTATTCAATAAAAATATCCAAACTAGCGCCAACCCTTACAAGTGGATTGAATACCATAAATGGCGTATGAACGGCGAATGGTTTGTGCCACTTGGTAGACCACACGGCGAAGACCGAAATAAACAGTTTGTTATTAGAGTTGCTGCTAAATTTGGTTTCTTGGGTAGATTCAATAAAGATCTAGGGATGTCTCCTTTCGAAAGATTCCAAGTGGGTGACGCGGGTTTAAGCAATCAGTTTGCACTTTTAGGATTTGATATTATCGCACACAGAGGTTATCCGGTGTATGAAAATTCAAATCCAAAAATCAATCCAGATCAACAAAGAGCGAGTCAGTACTTTACGATATTTAATAAATACAGTGCAGAACTTAGGTATCCGCTTAGTTTAAATCCAAGTAGTACTATTTATGCACTAGGTTTTTATGAAGCAGCAAACGGATGGTATAACATCAAAGATTACAATCCATTTAGACTTCGTAGGTCTGTTGGTTTAGGTATGCGTTTCTTCTTACCTATGTTTGGCCTCCTAGGATTTGATTACGGTGTTGGACTTGATAGGTTTACACCAAATGGTGCGATGAAGGATGCGGCAAGATTTACCTTTATGTTAGGTTTTGAACCAGAATAATATTTAAATTAGAAGCATGAAAAAGTTATTATTTGTGGCTTTGATGGTGTTTGGTACTACCATGGGCGTGAAAGCGCAACAACGTTATGCCGTTATCGATACCAAGTATATACTAGAGCGTATTCCAGCGTATAAAGAAGCCGATGCCAAGCTTAAACTTATTGGAGAGCAGTGGCAGAAGGAAATTGATGATTTACAAATACAGCTCGACAAAATGTATAAAAACTATGAGTCTGAGCAGTTTATGTTAACAGAAGCCCTTAAAAAGAAGCGCGAAGATGAGCTTTTCGAAAAGGAAAAGCAGGTACGTGATCTTCAAAAAAAGCGTTTTGGCTACGAAGGCGATCTTTTTAAAGAACGTCAGCGCCTCATTAAGCCAGTTCAGGATAAAGTATACGATGCCATTCAAAAAATAGCAACTAGCCGTTCTTATGACTTCGTTCTGGATAAAAGTGAAGGAATAACCATTATATTTGCCGACCCGAAACTTGATAAAAGCGATGACGTGCTTAAAGAGTTAGGGATTAAATAAAAGCATAAAAAGTTTAAATAAACAGTTCTAACAAAAATTCAAACACTCTCTACAATGAAGAAATTATTATTTGTTTGTGTGGTTTTAGCAGCCAGCTTACTATTCTCAAATAGCACAAACGCGCAGGTTAAAATTGGTTACTTTGATGAGCAAAGTTTATTAAGCCTGTTTCCAGATATTCAAAAAATTGATACTGTAATCAACAATTTCGTTAAAGATTCTTTGAATCCTGAATATGCTTACACAGTGCAAGATTACCAACGTAGAGATAGTCTTTTCAAAAAAGATTCAGCTACCATGCCTGCAAAAGCTAGAGAACTTGCTTTATCTGATTTAAACCGTTTAGGTTACAAATTAGCAAACTGGCAACAGTATGCACAAGAAATGCAAAATGGCAAAATGGAGCAAGCGCTTTTGCCTTACAGACAAAAGATGGTAACTGCTTTACAACAAATCGTTGCTGAACAAAAGTATACGATGGTGTTAAAAACAGAAACATTGTCTCCATACATGCAACCTAATATCTTGGATAACTTAACTATCCGTGTAGCAATGAAGTTAAACCTTGCATTACCACAAGAAATTATGGATGCTTGGAAGCAAGCTGGTGGTGTAGTGCCTAACGCACCTGCTAAAACAGCAGCACCTGCTAAAAAAGGATAATTCAGCCTTTA